>JBATLL010000126.1:0-1832 GCA_049289295.1 Rhizobiaceae bacterium | reverse complement strand
GGCTTTGGCCTCTGCCTCCTGGATTTCGGTGGAAATCACTCCAGCCTCTCAGCAAATCGCCCGAGAAGCCTTTCCGATAGAACCATTGCGAACCCTGGATGCGCTCCACGTCGCTTCGGCCATCCTGGCTCGGGAATGGGTCGCAGAACTGCAGGTGCTGAGCCTGGACCAGAGAGTCCGGACTCTCTAAAACCTCTGAGCACCGTGCGATTTTTGTCGTGTAGTTTCTCAAATTCACACTACGTGCGCCGGCAAAACCGGCGATGTGTTATGGGCTGAAATGCCCTAACAGACTGATAGTACCGGAGAAGCGGTCGAACAAAGCCGATGAGGCAGCGGAGAGCGTGGAGGGAAGCGGTCTGACCAAGGGAAATGCGGGCCAGCAAAACACGCACCGGACTCAGAGCCGGGTAAGCGTGCTCAGTGCGCTGGAACGCATCCGCGAAATAGCAAAGAAAGACAAGAAGAGACGGTTCACGAGTCTCTTTCACCACATTTGCGACCCGAAGCATCTGCGAGATGCATTCTTCGCCCTCAAGCGGGATGCATCGGCGGGGGCGGACGGTGTGACGTGGGGCCACTATGCTGAAAACTTGGAGGCTAACCTTCAGGAACTCAGCCAGCGGCTGAAAAGAGGAGGATATCGAGCCAAACCCGTGCGGCGGGTCTACATACCCAAAGCGGATGGAAAGAAGAGACCCCTCGGGGTGCCCTCTCTGGAAGACAAAATCGTTCAGAGAGCCTCGGTGGAAGTCCTGAACGCCATCTATGAACGGGATTTTGCTGGATTTTCCTACGGCTTTAGACCACGCCGTAACCAGCACCAGGCGCTCAAGGCGCTTGGTGCTGGGTTCATATACAAAGTGAACTGGGTGCTTGATGCGGACATTCGTGGTTTCTTTGACACCATCAACCACGAATGGCTGATACGGTTTATCGAGCACCGTATTGGGGACCGACGGGTCGTCCGCCTGATCCAGAAATGGCTCTCGGCCGGCGTGTTGGAAGATGGTAAAAGGCAACAAAGTGAAGTAGGCACACCGCAAGGAGAGAGTATTTCCCCTCTCCTGGCCAACATCTACTTACACTATGCCCTGGACCTCTGGGTACAGTGGTGGCGTAAGCAACCTGGCCGCGGTAAAGTTGTCGTCGTGAGGTACGCCGATGACTTTATCACGGGGTTTCAGTTGCGGGGAGACGCTGAGCAATTCTTGAGGCAACTCAAGGAACGCCTGGCGAGATTCCAACTGGATTTGCACCCAGAGAAGACACGACTGTTGGAGTTTGGACCCTTCGCGGTCGCGAACCGGCAGAAGCGTGGACAAGGCAAGCCTGAGACCTTTAACTTCCTGGGTTTCTCCCACATTTGTGGGAAAACCCGGAATGGGAAGTTCGCCATCTGGAGGCATACGGAGCGTAAGCGCATGATTGCGAAGCTAAAAGCTCTTCGCTTGGAGCTGCGACAACGCATGCACGAGAAAATACCTATAGTAGGGAACTGGCTCGGGGCTGTGCTCCGAGGACATTACCAATACTATGGGGTTTCATACAACTCCAGGGCCATCAGCAATTTTCGGAATCAGCTGAGTCTGGCGTGGTGCAACACACTTCGCCGTCGCAGCCAGCGCCACAGAACCAACTGGGAGCGCATGAGCCGATTAATCAAGAAATGGCTGCCAACCCCACACATTGTTCATTCATTCTTTCCAAACTACGAAGCGGCACACCCGAGGTAGGAGCCGTATGCGTTAGTAGCGCACGTACGGATCTGTGCGGGGGGCCGGAGGCAACTCCGGTCCCTACCGCGATAAAATCCGCACGGTGCACAGAGA
>JBATLL010000125.1:0-1534 GCA_049289295.1 Rhizobiaceae bacterium | reverse complement strand
GGCTCGGGCGTCGGCATCTCGCCGAGGGTCAGGACGTCGCCCGCCGCGCCGTTGCGTTCGTACCACGCTGCCTTCATGTCGGAGCCTCCCATTCGTGCCTTAGGAGACCAGAATTACCCCGCATGGGCAATCTCAGCGGGCGTTGCCATAAGATTCTGGGCGCGGTGGACCACGCCATCTTCGTGTCGTTCAAATAGGCGGGGGAGCGAACGGCCCGCTGCCGATTGCCCCCCTGTCCGACCGGCGCCTGTCCATGACCGAAAGTCCATCCCAAGCAAGCCAAGCGCATGCAGCGCAGCATTCGCGCCGCGAGGAGCGGCTGGGATTCCTGCTGGTCTTCCTGTCGGCGCTGATCTGGAGTTTCGGCGGCGCCATCGCCCGCTTCATCGAGATCGACGACAGCTGGACGACCGTCTTCTGGCGCTCGGTTTGGGCGGCGGCGTTCCTGCTCGCCTTCATGCTGTGGCGGGACGGTGCGCGCGGCACGATCGCGCTGTTCAGGGGAATGGGCCTGCCCGGCCTGGTGGTTGCACTGTGCTTCGCCACCGCCTCCACCTGCTTCGTCGTTGCACTCGGCTACACGACGGTCGCGAATATCGTCCTGATGCAGGCCGGCGTACCTCTGATCGCCGCGCTGATCGGCTGGATTGCCTTCCGCGAACGCGTCTCGGGCATTACCTGGGCGGCGATCGCCGCTGTGATAGCCGGCGTCGCCATCATGGTCTCGGACTCGTTCGGCGGCCGCGTCTCGCCCATCGGCGATGGGCTAGCCTTGCTGATCGCCTTCGCGTTTTCTACAGCGACCGTCGTTACCAGGCGTTTCGCCCATGTACGCATGACGCCGGCAACTTGCACGGGGACGCTGATCGCCGCGGCCTTCGCCGCCACGCAGGCTTCAGGATTTGCTGTCGGTTCGGTTGACATGGCCTGGCTCTTCGCTTTCGGCGCGCTCAACCTCGGACTCGGCCTGGCATTGTTCGCCACCGGGGCGCGACTCATTCCCGCAGCCTTTGCCGCGCTGCTGGGCACATTCGAAACGATCCTCGGGCCGATCTGGGTGTGGCTGATCCACGACGAGGTACCGTCGGCGCGCACGGTCGTCGGCGGCGGCGTCGTCTTTGCAGCGCTGCTCGTCCATATCGGCCTCGAATTCCAGCGCCAGGCGCGGCCGCAACGGCCCGGTCTGACCGGAATGCCGAACCCCCATTGACAATTTCGTGAACGAGCGGGCAGCTTAAGGCATCGTCAACAGCCAGACAGGCTCATCTTGCCCCTCGAAAGCGCCGGCACGCTCGATGCCGGAACCAGGAATTCCCATACTCACGCCGCGGCGAAAGCCCCTGACGGCAGTGAAGCTCCCCCAAATCCATCCCCAGTCTCCTCGTTCATCTCTGCCGAACACGAAGCCGAGTATCGTGCTTTCGTCGAGAAGCACCCCGACATCGAGGCAGTCGAATTCCTGCTCGTTGACCCAAACGGCGTGATGCGCGGCAAATGGGGACCAGGCGATGCGCTGAAGAAGGCCTTCCAGGAA
>JBATLL010000124.1:0-208302 GCA_049289295.1 Rhizobiaceae bacterium | reverse complement strand
TCCTTGTGATGCGCCCGCGCCGTGGTTGGGCAGGCGAAAATCCGTTTCACGCCAATCAGCGTGTGATGAAACAGATATAGGCCGATTTCATTCATTAGGAAGGGCTGATATTGCATGCCAGCAATGCGCATTGTGCAATGCAGCATGGCCGAAATGGGGCAGGCATGAGCTCTTGCCCGAATCCCGCCCAATTGATTGATGAATCGTAAATAATTCTGGAAGGCCAGTCAGTTCGCAATATGGCGGACAACTGGGTCTATCGGGGTGCATGGGCCGCCGACGGCAACTTCGATTGCGCGTGCCACGGCCAGGAGCCTTGCCTCGCCGCGCGGCTGTCCGATCAGCTGCAGGCCGATCGGTAAGCCATCGTGCGAAAGGCCTATCGGAACCGAAATTGCGGGCAGTCCGGTGGTTGTCGCGAGGAAGGCGAAGCGCAGCCAGTCCATGTAGCCGGAAAGCTGCATGCCATTGATTTCGCTCACCCATTCCTCATCCACCGAACGCGGCATGTTGCCCACGCTCGGGCAGGCCAGCACATCGAAATGCTGCAACAACGAGACCATGTTGGCATATATCCGTGACCTGTCGAGGTTGGCATCCGCAACGTCGCCAATGGTCAGGGAATTGCCGAACGCGATGTTCTGCACCAGCGTCTGCTTGAAATGGCGGGTCAGTTCTTCCGGTTCGCGGCGGAATGCCGTTGCCCACATCATGCCGCGCAGCACATGATAGGTACGCTCGAGCGCGGGCAGTTCAGGGCAGATTTCCTCGACCATTGCTCCTCCGCCTTCCACCAGACGTAGCGCCTCGCGCATTTTCGCGTCGATCTCCGCTTCGATCGGTGCCAGTCCGCCAAGGTCGGGTGCAAAAGCAATACGCACCTTGCCATCGGCGCGCAGGACAGCCTGCTGGTACGGACCTGAAACAGGCGGGTAGGATGATGGAACTCTAGCGTCAAATCCGGTCAGGGCATCGAAGAAAAGGGCGCAATCGCGCACCGAGCGGGCCATCGGGCCATCCTGTCCTTCCGTGATGAAGCTGGAACCGCTGTCGCCCGCGACCATGCCCGGCGATGGGCGCAGGCCAACGACGCCATTATAGGCGGCAGGTGTTCGCAGGCTGCCGCCATGATCCGATCCCTGCGACAGCCACACTTCACCGGTGGCAAGCGAAACGGCTGCGCCGCCCGAAGACCCGCCAGCATTGAGGCGGGTATCCCATGGATTGCGGGTCTTTCCAAAGACGGGATTGAACGTGTTTCCGCCTGCGCCAAATTCCGGCGTATTCGTCTTGCCGATGATAATAGCGCCGCGAGACTCGAGAAGCTCGACAAAGAAATCGCTGGTCTTGGCAACGGAAATCGCCAGTTGCGGCGTGCCATATGTTGTGCGCACGTCCTTTACCGGGGTCAGATCCTTGATCGCCACTGGAAGCCCGGCTAGCCAGCCCGCATGTCCGCCACCATCACCTTCCAGCGCAAGTGCTGCGGCCTGCGCGCGTTCCCTGCACAGGATTGGCATGGCGTTGACCGCCGGTTCGACGGCAGCAATGCGGATGAAGGCAGCATCGATCAGGTCGGCTGGTGTGACTTCCCTGCGCTTCAGCAGATCCACAACCTCATGTGCCTCCAGACGGCACAGTTCGGGTCCGGTGAATGTCTGCATTTGCGAGGAGATTCCAGTGCTCACTTGCCAAACCTTTCAGCCATCGCCCATGCCGGTTTCCTGTCCATAGCTGGAATTCGCGGTGGCGCAAATGACGTTTTTCAAATGCAAACCTGCGGGTGGGTGAAGTGGATTGCTTCTGCAAAATGAGCGTGCCCTATTGTCATGGCGCCAGCGGGCAAGGTATTTGCGGGAAAGGTCTGGTCCTGTGCCATGTGCCGCCACCCGAGGGACGGCGGGCGCTGTGGATAGGGGCAGCGTTGGCCATGGCCGGAATGTTGGAGGATAGCGTTCATGAAAAAAATCTACGACAACGCCACGCAGGCGCTGGATGGACTGCTGCATGACGGCATGTTCATCGCCGCTGGCGGGTTTGGCCTTTGCGGCATACCGGAACTGCTGATCGATGCACTGGTTGACAGCGGCGTGAAGAACCTGACCATAGCCTCCAACAATGCCGGTGTGGATGGGTTCGGGCTCGGCAAGCTCCTTGCCACGCGCCAGATACGCAAGATGCTTTCCTCCTATGTCGGCGAGAATGCCGAGTTCATGCGCCAGTATCTGAGTGGCGAACTGGAGCTCGAGTTCAATCCGCAGGGCACGCTTGCCGAGCGGATGCGGGCAGGGGGCAGCGGCATACCGGGCTTCTACACCAAGACGGGGGTCGGGACGGTGATTGCCGAGGGCAAGGAACACAAGGACTTCAACGGCGAGACCTATATTCTGGAACGCGGCATCTTTGCGGACCTGTCCATCGTCAAGGCCTGGAAGGCGGACGATACGGGCAACCTGATCTTCCGCAAGACAGCGCGAAACTTCAATCCGCCTGCTGCCATGTGTGGCAAGATCTGCGTGGCGGAAGTCGAAGAGATCGTTCCGCGCGGTTCGATCGATCCTGACCACATTCACCTGCCGGGCATCTATGTGCATCGCGTCATTCAGGGCGAGCATGAGAAACGGATAGAGCAGCGCACGACACGCAAGAGGGGAGACGCCTGATGCCTTCACAGACAAAGGGTTGGGATCGCAACCAGATGGCGGAGCGCGCAGCGCAGGAGCTTGAGGATGGCATGTATGTCAATCTGGGCATCGGCATTCCGACGCTCGTGGCGAACTATGTCGGCGACAAGGACATAACCCTGCAATCCGAAAACGGGATGCTGGGAATGGGGCCGTTCCCGTTCGAGGGGGAGGAAGATCCAGACCTCATCAACGCTGGCAAGCAGACAATCACTGAATTGTCGCGCACGGCCTATTTCGACAGCGCCACCAGTTTCGGCATGATCCGGGGTGGCAAGATCGCGATGGCCATTCTGGGTGCCATGGAAGTCAGCGAAAAAGGCGACCTGGCCAACTGGATGATACCGGGCAAGCTGGTGAAGGGCATGGGTGGCGCGATGGATCTTGTCGCGGGCGTCGGCCGGGTCATCGTCGTCATGGATCACACCAGCAAGCATGGTGAAAGCAAGGTGCTGAAGGAATGCACCCTGCCGCTGACCGGAAAAGGCGTGGTCGATCTGATCATTTCGAACCTGGGAGTGCTGCAGGTCGAGCACAAGGGCCTGCACATCATCGAACTGGCGCCAGGCATTACGCGGGAAGAAATGATCGCGGCGACCGAGGCAACCATCATCTGATCCATGAGGTCCGGGTTTTCAGCGAAAGCCCGGACCACCACGCCAGCTGTCAGCTTTTATTTCAGTGCCGTGTTCCTGAACAGAACGGTCATGCGGGGAAAGCCGATATCGACCACTTCAAAGCCCTTGCCGGTGAGGTAATTGACCACCGGCGCGAAGGTGCTTTCCTGCTTCACGCCGCGCTCGAACCCGACATCGGCCGCAATGTAGTGCACGTTGCGGATTTTCTCGCCCATGCCAAGCGCGATCTCAGGTTCTGCGCCTTCTGCCTCAAGTTTCAGCAGCTTGACGGGACCATCCACCTCACTGTCGAGGCGGCGAACCGGCACCTTGACGGTCTGCGAGAAGTTTGACGGCCTGATCAGGCTGGAATCGGCGGTTTCAGCGGCAACGAAGAACTCCAGTTCGCCGTCGCTGTCCCACAGCCCGACATTGCGTAGCGTGCCGAACGGGCAATTTTCCTCAAGGCAACGGAACTCGGCCTGCGACGGTTCGTATGCGAGATAGTTCAGTGCAGGAAATTTCTTGTTCAGAAGAACACCGATTTCACCGATATTCGCTCCGACATCGATCACGGTATCGCCGGGTTCGAACGGGACCCTGGCCAGCAGATATTCGCTCCATAGCGTGTTGAAGCGGCGCTGTGGGCCGCGCTGATAGACGAAAGCCCGGTCCTTGTGGGAAAAGGCCAGCCGATCATTGGGGCGTGCCTTGTCGTAATAGGCAAAAAGGCCTTTCCCTTGATCGAATGAAAAGCGGGCTTCCTGGCGGGAATAGGCATTTGCCAGGTTCATCAGATTGCAGAATGCCTTCCCATCGAAACGCATGATGAAGCGGCGGGCTTTCTTACCGATACCCATTGATGGACCTCCTCAGGCGAAACTCATCCAGACGAACCTTAGCCTGTTCGCGCCGCTTCCTGAACCAGCCATATTTCCTGGGCCATCTGTGGGGATAGCGACGATAGAGATGGGCTTCGGGAATGTCACGTTGGGCGAAGAATTCCGACAAGTCGAAAATTTTCAGGTCATGGCGCTTGGCGACAAAGGGGAAGGATATCTGGTCACGCTTTGCGTGCTGCATATATTCATCCCACCAGTGTGACATGGCTTCCAGCCGGGGATTGGTGTTGCGGCGCATGATCAGTCCGCACCAGTGAATGGGATCCGCGAAATCGAGGCCGGTTGCCAGATAATCGCTATGGCGCTGAAGGGCACGCTCCATTTCGCCCTTTTCGAATTTCCGGTGTTTCTCGCAAGCATGGATTTCTTCGAGCACATTGTTGCGGGTGGGATGCCGGAACATGGCAAAGTCACAGCCCGATAAAAGGAAAGGTTCGACCGCCTGAAAGAAGTGGGGCAAAAGCCGGATATTGCCATCCATATAGACCGACAGGTCGACAGCATCCGCTGACGGGGGAGTGAAAAACTTGAATCGGCGATTGAAATCCTTGCCGTTCAGTTCGCTTGCGACATGGACCCTGGTCCAGCGTCCCGTGGAGAGTTTCGGGTTGCGCGTGATCCACTGGCAATCGTAGCTGTTTTCATCCCTTGGCAGGATGGGATGATAATCCCAGTCATAGTCTTCTTCGGCAGCCTTGTAGATCAGTATACTCGCCATTGCCTACTCGATGCCGGTTTGAAGAGGGCAAGTTTCAGCGTCAACCTGCTGCCCTGGACTATATGCACGATAGTTTACACGGACTCCGTGTGGCTTCAAGCCATGCGGGGCCCAGCTTTCAGTCCTGGGGAACGAGCGCCAGCGCCCGGATGGGCGAGCCGGTGCCATTGGCGATCTTGAGCGGTGCAGCGATGAGCACTGCGCCGCGTGGCGGGAGCTGGTCGAGATTGGTGAGTGACGCCAGGCCAAAGCAATTGTCACGATGCAGGAAGTTGTGCGCGGGGTAGGGCGGTGAAAACTTGCCAGCCATGCCCGCGTCGGTTCCGATGCACTGCGTACCCCAGCCAACTATTCCCTTGGCAAGAAGATAGTCGATGCAGTCCGTGCTGGGGCCGGGACTGTGCGAGCCGTCCTCATAGGGATCCGGGTCCTCATTGAGAAAAAGCTCCTCGTCATCCGCGCGCTTGTCCCAGTCGGTCCGCATCACGACCCATTCGCCGGGACCAATATCGCCGTGCCTCGATTCCCAGAGTTTCACGTCTTCCGCGGTCAGAAGGTAGTCGGGATTGTCCCGCGCTTGCCTTGAACAGTCGATCACATTGACAGGTGCCACGATGCGCTGCATGTCGAGCGTGTCAGTGTAGCCGTCGCGGAAATCCTTACCGGATATCCAGTGGTGCGGCGCATCAAAATGCGTGCCGGAATGTTCGCCCAGCTTGAGCCAGTTCCAGGCAAAGAAGGGGCCATCGGCGTCATACTCGCTGATCTTGTTGATTTCCACCTTGGGTGTGTTGCGCGCAAAATCCTCGGGAAGCCGCAGGATCGGGGTATCGGGTCCAAGCGTCGCGGTGCAGTCGACAACACGCACGGAGCCCCTTGCCAGTTCCGCGCCAATCCTCCCCAGCACTTCGGACGGGTCCATTTGTGTTTTCGCGGGCTGGCTTGCGGCCAGCCCCTTGCCCTGCAGGCGCAGGCGGCGCTTGTTGAGAACGGAATGGGTGATGTCGAAGACGGTGTCGATCGCCTCCTCATTGGTGACGTTGCCGGGCGACAGGCGCACCAACTGGCCGCGAAAGTCGACCGAATAGCCTTCCACCCCCAGGGCACCAACGACGGCTGCCGCCTCGGGCTTGTCGGGAAAGCGCAGCATCACAGATCCGCCGCGTCCTTCGACATTGCGTGGCGAATGCAGCGGAAGATCAAGCGCATCAGCGCGTGCAATGATGCGGTCGCACAGTTTGCGGTTCCAGGCAGCGATGACGTTATGGTCCTGGGTTGCATGCCAGGCGAGGGCAGGCAGGGAAGCGACGGCCGCCACGGAGCCGGGCGTTCCGCTGTCGAAACGGCGAATGTCGGGGGCGAACTCGAATTTGTCGAGGTCCCAGGAGAAGGGATTGTTCTGGGAAAACCAGCCGCGTGATTCTGGCGCGAGTTCCTGAACCAGGTCCTTGTCGATGTGCAGAATGCCAGCGCCCGGCGTTCCGCACATCCATTTGAGACTTGTGGAAAGCACGAAATCGACCTTGGGGTTCTGCGCGTCAAAGGGCAGGAGGCCTGCAGCCTGCGTGATGTCGACGCCGATCATGGAGCCCATTTCGCGGCCATGCGCGACAAGCGGGGCGAGGTCGACACGCGCAGACGCGGTGGACGTTACCCAGGTCAGGAGCGCGAGACCTACGTCGCGACCCCAATGGGCGATGAAATCTTCAGCCTCGACCCATGACTTGCCAGCGCTCATCGGCACGGTGTGGAGCGTGAAGCCCATCAGCGGCGCCAGGCCCGTCAGCAGGAAGTGGATGGAAGGAAAACAGTCTGCAGAAACGAGCACGCGCTTGCCCGCCAGTTGCCCCTGCGGCAGCGAGCGCATCAGCTTGTGCATGCCATCGGTAACGCTTTCGCAGGTGGTCGCAGAACCCTTTGGAACGTTGAGGATGCGGCGCCAGTAATCGATGAAGTCCTGACGCTTGCGAAGCACATAGCCCCACTGCTTGTCATTTGGTGCCGCCCAGACATCGGCAAACTCGGCCATGGCGGCGGCAAGGTCTTCTTCCTTGCCGGGATACATGCCAATCGAGTGAAAGAGGAAATAGCCGCCGTGGCGTGTGTTGGTAGTCTTCATGTTCCGTCTCCCATGCCGGATTTCCTGTCTATCACAGATCGACGAGAAGCCAATCCACACCTCTTTAAAGCCGCGCAGAAGCCTTCTCGAAAGGCTGCCAGAATCCGATCCTGCGTGGTTGGCGGCGATCCATACGCCGCGTATCACGCGCCATAGTGCATTTGCATCATGGAAAACGGTGCGACAATCTGATCCACTTGGATACTGTATTCACTCTGGGGAGAGGGTAACCATGTTGAAACAGACTCGCCGCAAATTCATGATGACAACCGCTGCCGTTGGCACGGCGGCAATGATGCCACGTTTCGCGCTGGCCGCCGATCCGATCGTTATTGGCGTGCCCAGTGCGCAATCGGGTCCCGTCGGTATCGCCGATCACAAGGACTGGCAAAATGGTGTTGAACTGGCAATAGCCGAGATCAATGCTGCTGGCGGCGTTAACGGCCGCATGCTTGAAGCCAAGGCTGTCGACATCGACATCCTGTCACCGGAAGGCACGATCGCGGCCTTTCAGAACCTGGCGGAATCGGGCGTACAGGCCATTGCGTCGGCTTTCGTGCTGATTCCGCAACCAGCCATGGATACTGCGGCTGCGTCGGGCGTGCCATACATTCACGGCAACACACAGCAAGCATCGCTTGATCTCTACAAGAGCGATCCCGGGAAGTATCGCAACATCTTCCAGCTCGATGTCGCAGAAGCCTGGTACGGTTCGGGTCTTATCAAGTTCTGCTCGGACCTCAAGGCATCCGGCGAATGGACCCCGAAAAACAACAAGGTCCACATCGTTCAGGAACAGATAGCCTACACGCAGGTCATCTCGAAGGCCACGCAGGACGCCATTGCCGCTTCCAGCGGCGAGTGGGAACTTGGTGCTGTTACCGACATCCAGTTCCCTGTGCAGGACTGGTCCCCGATCATCGCTGCGCTGAAGGAAACGGATGCAGGTGTGATCATGATCGACCACTGGGTTGCCGCGGAACTGGCTGCGTTTGCCCAGAGCTTCTCCATCGATCCGGTCGAAGGGGCGCTGGTCTACCTCCAGTATGGTCCATCGCAGCCCGAATTCCTCGATCTGGCCCAGGATGCCGCTGAAGGCTTCATCTGGGGTACGGTCTATGGCGTCTATGCCGACGACAAGGGAGCGGCTTTCCGCGCAAAGTATCGGGATACCTATCCCGGCACGATGGGGATGGTCTACACCGGCGGCGGCTATGACGCGGTACATTTGCTGGCCCAGGCCTGGCAGGGTGCCGATCCTTCGGACTTCGACGCGGTGGGTGCTGCAATCCGCGCCATCGAGTATCGCGGCGTCAACGGGTTCTACAAGTTCCTTCCCGAGACACAGTCCGGGATCAGCTATCCGAACATGACTTCCGATCCGGAGGGAGGGCAGGCCCACCTGTTCTTCCAGGTGCAGGACGGGGAACACAGGATCATCGCTCCCAAGCCTATGAACGAAAGCGCATTCCGTCCGGCACCCTGGATGTAATGCATTACCTGGGAACGCGGGATGGAGACGATGCAGGGTGGTTTGTTCTCCTGCGAAGGGATCGGGCTGTCGCTCGGCGGCAGGGCGATCCTCTCGCAAGTTTCCCTTCATGTGGAACCGGGGGAAATACTAGGTCTTGTCGGCCCCAATGGGGCCGGCAAGACATCCCTGTTCGAGATATTCACCGGACGATATGCGCCTGACCATGGACAAGTGTTCCTGATGGGCAGGGATATCACGGCGATGTCGATACACGATCGGGCCCGAGCCGGTCTCGCGCGAACCTACCAGAGCCCGATTGTCCCTTCCTCGATGACGGTTGGCGACGTGTTCCGGGCTGCGCGGGAAGCCTATAAACCCTATCTGACCCGCTTCGACGCGGAATGGGGTGCGCGCCATGCCCATCTTCACATTCCATGGGATGTTCCAGCCGGAGCGCTTGATACGTTCGACCGGCGCAAGCTGATGCTTGCCTGCCAGTTCATGCGCAAACCCGAAGTGCTGCTGCTTGATGAACCGGCTTCCGGTCTGATCAATTCGGAGATCGATACGCTTGATATCATCATCCGCCATCAGGCCGACGAGTTCGGCATTGGCGTGATCCTGATCGAGCATCGCCTTGAACTGCTGACGGCAATTGCCGACCGGGTCGTGGTGCTCGATCTGGGCGAAGTCATAGCGAGCGGCAAGCCGAACGAGGTGTTTGACGATCCGCGCGTCAAGGCAGCCTATTTCGAGGATGCCGGTCATGGATGAAGTCCTTTCAATTCAGCGCCTCAATGCAGGTTACGGCCCGTTGCGGGTTCTGCACGAGATCGACTTCGTCCTTCGCGAGGGCGAGCGGATCGGGCTTGTCGGCCTCAATGGGCACGGCAAGAGCACACTGCTGCGCTCGGTCATGTCCCTTGTCGGCTGGCAGAACGGCTCAATCCGTTTCAAGGGCCGGGAAATCGGTGGCAGCCGCTCCACTGGCGCAGGACGAAAGACCCATTCCATCGTTCGCCTCGGTATTGCCCTGACACCACAGGGAGACGCGATCTTTCCGGGATTGAGCGTGGCCCAGCATCTCGATTGCGGTGCCTATTCACGGACAGCGTGGCGTGAACGTGCGCGCCGCCGCGACATGGTGATGGACATCTTTCCGCCGCTGCGCAACCTCGAAGGCGCACTGGTCGGCAACTTGTCCGGTGGTGAGCGGCGCATGGTTTCGGTCGGGCGGGCGCTGATGACCGACGCGTCGCTCTACCTGATCGACGAACCTTCGCTGGGTCTCGCGCCGAAAGTTTCGGCTGCAGTCGTCGAAGCGCTGTTTTCCATTTCAACCGTTGGCAGGGCGATGGTCATTGCAGAGCAGAATGTCGCCCTCCTGTCGGGCAGGGTCGACCGGATGATCGGCATGCATGCGGGTCGGCTGCGCGGCGATATCGGCCATGTGAGCCTGGGATAAGACGATGTCCATGATAACTGTGGTACACGGATTGAACCTTGCCGCCATCTACGGGCTGATGGCGATCGGAATCTCGATCCTCTGGTCGTCCGTGGGGATGATCAACATGGCGCATGGCGCAACCTTTGCCGTCTCCGGCTATGCGGCATGGCAGGTATCGCTAATCGTGAAACCGCTCATCGCGGCGGCGTTTGGAAAAAGCCTACTTGCATCGGTTTCCATGGCAGCAGCGATGATTGCAACCGGCATGGTCGCCGGTGCCCTGTTTGGCGCGCTCATCTACATGCTTGCCTATCTGCCAATCCACGACAAGGCGAATTTCGCCGTCCGCAGCCTGATCATGACCCTGGCGATCAACCTGGCGACCGTTCAGCTGCTTCTGCAGTTCTTTGGTCCCAACCAGCGCGGCCTGCCAAAAATCTTCGGGACTGGAAAGGTCGAGATGCTTGGCGTGTCGATGCGCTATGACCAGCTTGGCACCATTGTTTCCACAGCGATCCTGATGCTGCTTGTGCTTGCCTGGCTGCGCCTGTCGCGCAAGGGGCTTGAGATCCGCGCCATGATGCAGAATCCGGAAGGCGCGGAGTTGAGCGGGATTTCGGTTCGCTGGACTGCACTGCCGGTGATCATGATGACCGGCGCGCTTGCGGGCCTTGCAGCGATCCTGCTTTCCCAGACGATCTTTGTCAGCCCGACCGCCGGTGCGACACCGCTCATAAAGGGGCTGACAATAGCCTTGCTCGGTGGACTTGGTTCAATTCCCGGTGCGCTTGCGGGCGCGGTTCTCATCGGCTTTCTGGAGGCGATCGTGGGGGCAACTTCCTTCCTTGGTCAACGCTACGTCCTGTTCAGCCAGTTCCTTTTCATCATTGCCTTCCTGGTCCTGCGTCCACGCGGTATCGGCGGCTTGCTCGACGAGACCCGCGAATGAGTGAGCAGCAGGAAACCAGGCTCTACAAGGTCGGCAACCGCCACCGCGAACTGATGTTGCATCCAACCGGGCGCGATCCGGTGACGAAGCTGCGCGTTCCCTTCACCCGGCGCCATTGGCTCAAGTGGCGCTCGCGCCATAATCCCAAAACGCTTCAGGTGGAAAAGCGGCTCGCAGACAAGAAACCGCTATGGTGGACAATCGCGCTCGTCTCCCTCGTGCTGGTTGCGCCGTTCCTCAGCAATTCCGGCCTGTCGGTCGCTGCCATCTTCTGCATGTATGCCGCGATCAATGTGCTGTGGACGCTGATCATCGGCACAGCGGGCATCTTTTCGCTCGCCACGATGGCTGTTGTCGGGGTCGCAGGCTATTGCGCGGCTGCAGCCAATGTCTATCTCGGCGTTCCCTGGCCGTTCATGCTGCTGATCGGCGGCATCAGCGGTCTGGTTGTCGGCGGTTTTCTCGCATTGCCATCGACGCGGCTGGACGGGCTTTACTACGCGCTGCTCACGCTTGGGATTGCGGAGATCTGCCGCGTCTTCATCCAGCAGTTGAAGCCGCTTGCGCCATCGAACGGATCGATCAACGGCGTTGCCTCGTTCATTCCCCCAGGCTGGTTTCTGCAGCGCGAAGGGTTGTTGCTGGGTTTCGGCGCGTCGTTCATCCTTCTGCTTGGCGCCTTGCTGCTGTTTCGCCTGATCAATTCGGAACGCCTCGGTCTGTTGTTGCAGACGGCGCGCGACGAGGAAGCCTATGCGGAGGCAATCGGTATCGACTACCGGTTCGCGCGCCTGCAGGTCTTCATGGTTTCGTCGGCCGGGCTTGGCGTCATCGGCTCCTTCTACGCCATGTATTACAGCTCCATTTCGCCGGCTGTTTTCTCGCTTGATCAACTACTTCTGCTCTTCGCGATGATCGTCATCGGGGGCATCGGCAAGGCAGAAGGCGCGGTGCTGGGCACGGCGATTGTCATTCTGATCGACAAGGGTCTGCTGGAACTGGGACCAGCGCGCATCCTGCTGATCGCTGTCATCATGATGCTCGTCACGCTCTTCACCAATAATGGTCTGGCGGGTGCGCGCGAGCAGTTCCGCAATTTCCGCAATAGGAAGAAATCAGAGGCCCGTGCCCGACGTACGGAGAAAGGAGGAGAGGTCATGCCAGAGGAAGCCAGCGAAACGGCCGACAAGCAGGCCATCTATTACCGACGGTTCAACAAGCGGCTGCGCGATGAACTCAAGCTCAACATCACGCCCGAACTGATCGAGGAGCATCGCCGCAAACCGCTCGGCAGGCATTCCGATGCGCTGAGCCGCGTTCTCAATTATTTCCGCCGCGGGGAAATGTCGGACAAGTACGCCATCATGCGCCAGCCGACGAATTTCAATCACTACAAGATCGTGGCCCTGTCGGGCGAACGTGGCACGCCGCCACGGATCGTGGACGACCGGGTCTACGAAACCGTCGATGAAGCCTATCACGCGGTGTTCCTGCTGCGCGTCAACGACCTGATGGAGAGCTGAGCATGACCAGCACCAGGATTTTCGGCTACACCGACCCGCTCTGCGTGAAGGCGGGCGAGAAGGTGGACTTCAAGGTCTCGGTGGAAGGCCGAAGCACGGTGTCGGCAAAGATCGTGCGCATTCTACATGGCGACGAAAATCCGATTGGTCCGGGTTTTGTCGAGGAAGAACTGGAGACATCCGTACCGGCCAGTCTTGCAGTAAAGCGCCAGTTCACACAGATCGGTTCCTTCGCTGTTGCCCGAGACAGCGAGCGACGGCTCGATGCGCCGGATGACTTCGTCATTTTCGCCCATGTCTATCCAACATTGCTGAAAGCAGAGCGCCAGCAAATCATGGGGCAATGGTGCGAGGACGAAAAGAAGGGCTATGGCCTGGGCCTTGACCCCGACGGGCATTTTTCCTTCTGGACTGGTGATGGCAAGGCAATCGACCAGATCGTTGCGGAGACTGCCGTGCTGGCGCGCTGCTGGTATTTCGTGGCTGCTGGCTATTCCCGCAAAACGGGAAAGGCATGGCTGCGGGTGATCAATTGCGTGAACGCATGGAACTCGCGTTATTCGACAGTCGTTCCCTTCGAACTGGACAGCTGGCTCAAGGAAACGCTTCGCACTGCTCCTGCGCGTACCGCAAGACATGTCCGCTTCATGCTGGCCGCTGCGAGCGAGTCAAACCCAAGTCGCGGCCCCCACTCGACACTCCTGTTCAACGGCAAGATCGACCGCGCAGGCATCTATGGCCGGCAATTGAAGAAGGGCGAAGTCGAGCAGCTTTCAAAGGGGGAAATCGCTTCACGCGATGGTCTGCTGGCCTATTGGGATCCGACGCAAGGCTATAGCGACAAGGGCATTGGCGATGTCATAGAGGATATCGGCCCGCACGCTCTCCACCTCGACGGCATCAATCGGCCAGTGCGTTGCATGACCGGTTTCAACTGGCGCGGCGCTGACAGTTTCAGGCTGGCACCAAGCGAGTATGGCGGGGTGCATTATCATGATGATGCGCTGACGGATTCACACTGGGAAACCACCTTGTCGTGGGACGTGCCGACTGATCTCAAGAGCGGTGTCTATGGGCTGCGTCTGAGCACGGAGTCGGTGAGCGATCATATTGTCTTCATCGTGCGCCCCGCCAAGCCAATGGCAAAGATTGCAGTGCTGCTGCCGACATTCACCTATCTCGCTTACGCCAATGAGCATCTGGCATATGAAGCGCCGATCGCCCAGGCGATCACGGCGCACACGCCGGTGATCGTGCCGGAGGATCTGGAATACAAGAAACTGGAGGAGTTCGGGCTATCCACCTATGACCACCATACGGACGGGGCGGGCTGCTGCTATTCCTCCTGGCGGCGGCCGATCATTTCACTGCGACCGCGCTACCGCATGCCAGCAATGAATTTTCCGTGGGCGCTGCCTGCCGACCTGTCGCTGATATGGTGGCTGGAACATGCCGGCTATGCCTATGACGTGATTACCGATCACGATCTCCACGCAGAGGGAAAGGCGCTGCTCGAACCCTACAAGACAGTGCTGAACGGCACGCATCCGGAATATTATTCCGAGGAAATGATGGATGCCAGCGAGCAGTATCTGGCTGGCGGCGGTCGCATCCTCTACATTGGCGGCAACGGCTATTACTGGGTTACCGGACTGCGCGATGGGGAGCCGCACTGCATCGAGGTGCGCAAGCTGGACACTGGTTCACGCGCCTGGCAGGCGGAGCCCGGTGAAGGGTATCTGGCCTGCACTGGCGAGCGCTCCGGCCTTTGGCGTTCACGTGGACGCGCGCCGCAGAAGATCGTTGGTCTGGGTTTCTCCGCCGAGGGCATGGACGAAAGCCAGCCATTCGAGCGCATGCCCGACAGCTACCACAAACGTGTCGCCTGGATTTTCAAGGGTCTGGACGAAAAGGAAAAGATTGGCGACTTCGGCCTTGCGGCAGGTGGGGCTGCTGGCGTTGAACTTGACCGCTACGAACTGGGTCTCGGCACGCCGCCGCATACGATGCTGCTGGCATCCTCGTGGGGGCATTCCGACAATTATCCGCTCGTCTCAGAAGAGGTGACCTATGCGTTTCCTGGTCGTGGTGGCACGCAGGACCCGCAGGTGCGCGGCGACATGATCTATTTCACGACGCCCAACAATGGCGCGGTTTTTGCCGCCGGTTCCATCGCCTGGTCGCAAGCCTTGCCTTGCCATGGTGGTGAGAATAGTGTTGCGCGCGTCATGCGCAACGTGCTCGATGCATTCATCGGCGATGGGCAATTGCCGGGGACAGCATATTCGGGAGACGAGAAACTCTGGCGGTGAACGGGTTATCACAGGCTATGGGAAACGTGTTTGGGGTAAGGGCGTTCTCAAGGCTGGTCTGCGAGATCAACGCCATGGCGCACGAGACCGACGCCCAGGGCCTGGCCAGCTGGACCGTCGCGGAGCTGGCGAAGACGATCGGTTTTGAATGCGCCTGGTATGGCTGGGCGCAGATCGGCCAGAGCGGCGTGACGATCCATGCCAATGCCAGTCTGAACCTGCCGCCGGACTATTACCAGTTCTGGACTTCAATGGCTGACCAGGACCTGTTGGCTGCACGGCTTCTGAACGATCCCGGTGCAATTGCCACCTATGACCGTCGCTCGGGCAAGCAGAATGATGGCATGACTACGCTCGCCGACCGGTATGGTCTCGACAAGATCGCCACTGTCATGAACCATCGCGAAGGGCGGCGGGCTTCCTTCTATCTTTCCAGTTACAGGTTGGGAAAGCGCTCACGCGGGTTCGATCTTCAGGAGCAGGAGTACCTGCAATGCGCAATCGAGCAACTGGGCCATGCGATGAAGCTGTCCTCGCTGTCACAGGACACGGCGCGGGAAGACGGTGCAATCTCGATCCTCGTCAACGAGAACGGGATCGGAATTCTCGGGCTGGGAAACCTGCGCGAACAGCTCGGTGATTTCTTCCATGAATGGCGGGGCGACATGCTGCCAGAGCGGCTGCGGGCGCTGATTGCCCTACCGGGCAGGCATTACCTGCCGGAAAGCGGCCTTGTGGTGACGTGCGAAAAAGCGCCGGGCTATCAGAACATGGGGCTGCGTCGTCTTACCATCAGGCGATGGACGCCGGTCGATTTCCTGACCGAGCGCGAACGCGAAGTCGGCAGGCTTCTTGCCAATGGGCAAAGCCACAAGGATGTGGCGCGCCTGCTCGGTGTTGCGCCCAATACAGTCAGGAACCAGACACAGTCCATCTATGAAAAAACCGGCGTCAGCAGCAGGGCGGAACTTGCAGCCCTGTTCATCGGCAAGCGCAGCGTTTAACAATTGCACGACCAGTTTCAAGAAATGCCAGCCTGTCGGGGGAAAGACCATTGTCGCAACTAGAAATCTGTCGCTGGACGGCCATTGAAACCGCGCAGAAGATCAGCAAGCGCGATGTCAGTGTCCGCGAGGTGACGAAGGCCCATCTCGACAGGGCAGACGCCCTCAACGGTGAACTGAACGCGCTGACTGAATTGCTGGGCGAAACTGCGCTTGCTCAGGCGGATGAACTCGACCGCAAGGGCCAGCCCCAAGGCGTGCTGCACGGCCTTCCCGTGACGATCAAGTGCAACATCGATCAGAAGGGAACGGTCAATTCCAATGGCTTGCCTGCGATGCGCAACAATGTGGCAAGCGAGGACAGCCCGGTGGTTGCCAACATGCGCCGCGACGGAGCGGTGTTCATCGGGCGAACCAACACGCCGGAATTCTCGCTTCGCTGGTTCACCTCCAACCCGCTTCACGGCGTGACGCACAATCCGTGGAACAAGGCGCTTACGCCCGGCGGATCAAGCGGAGGCGCTTCGGCTACGATCGCGGCAGGCATCGGTGTGATTGCCCATGGCAACGATCTTGGCGGTTCGCTTCGCTATCCAGCCTATTGCTGTGGTGTCACCTCTATCCGCCCCAGCCTTGGCACGATTGCCTCCTTCAATCCGTCAGGAAAGAAGGCGCGTGCCCCGATGACGCAACAGATGTCGGTTCAAGGACCCATTGCACGCTCGGTCGCGGATCTGCGGTTGGCGCTTTCAAGCATGCGCTCGCGCGATTCACGCGACGGATTATGGTCGAATGCTGCCAGTAGCGGCAGGGAGCGTTCCAGCAGAAAGCTACGCATCGGCTATGTGGTTCACGCGTTTGGTGAGGAGGACCATAGGGAGGTGAACAGGGCTATGGAAATCGCCTGCGCCGGCCTGCGTTCAGCCGGTCATCTGGTCGAGGAATGCACGCCGCCCGAAATGACGAAGGCCGCCGAGGCCTGGGGGCTGTTGCTCAACACGGAGACGGAGATTCTGAACGGCGCGGACATGGCGACTATCGGTTCAGCGGAGGTCAATCGCGCGTTTGAAGGCTACAAGGCGTTTTTTGGCACGACCGACCTTGAAGGGTTTCTGGTGGCAATGACGGAGCGGTTGCGGCTGATGGCAAGCTGGAGCCAATTCTTCGACCGCCATGACCTGGTTGTGATGCCGACTTCGGGCAGCCTGCCATTCATCAACGATCTCGACTTCCTGCACCCGGACCGAATACCCGAAATGCTGAAGGCCCAGCGCTACCTTTTCGTCGTCAACATGTTGGGATTGCCGTCGGTCGCGGTGCCGACCCATGTTGCAGACGGTGAAAATGGAAGAAGCCCGACCGGTGTGCAACTGGTCGGGCCTCAGCATGATGATGATTTCTGCCTCGATGTGGCTGAAAGCCTCGAACGCGAAATCGGCAGGCCGATCGAAACGCTCAGGCTGCCCTGAGACGTCCCTTGCCCGCGATGGCATCATTGCTCGCCGCGTGATTGTCGTGTTCGACAACACGCGTGCCCTGGCGTGAAGCCGACGCTGCCTCGTAGAAATCCACGATCCAGCCGGCAAACATGTGCCCTTGCGCGCCACCGGCAATGGCCCGGCGGGCTGCTTCCAGAACTCCAGGCTCGAGATCAGGCGCCATGTAGTCGAGAAGTCCGGCTACATAGTCGGGCGTCATTTCCGGATGGTGCTGCGTTGCAAGGATATGGTCGCCCAGAATGAAGGCTGAAACCGGCGCAATCGGATCATGGCCGATGACGACGGCACCCGTTGGCAATTCCACGACCTGCTCATTGTGGGCGCAGTAAAGACGAATCGATTCATGCGCCTGGCGCATCCAGTGCGCGTGATGGGTGAAGGTCGTCGTGGTTGCGCCGAGCCCCCAACCCTTGTCGTTGCGCGCGACACGACCGCCAAGGGCAGTTGCAATCGCCTGATGGCCAAAGCAGGCTCCGACCATCGGCAGCCTGAGGGCATGGGCCTCGCGGATCAGATCGAACAGACGCGCGATCCATGGCAGGTCGTCATGGACGGAAGCGGGGCTGCCCGTGATCAGGTAGCCGTCATAGGCGTCGACCTGCGCGGGGAAGATATTGTCCTTCACCGGATAGGTAACGAAATGCCAGTCAGGCCTTGATTGCTGGAGCAGACGGCGGAATTTCTCCGCGTCGTTGGGGAAGGAACGGCTGAACTCCGAATCGTCAACGTCGGTCAGCAGGATTGCAATTTTCATGGCAACTCCCGTAACCCTGGCGCACACGTAATGCCTCGGGCGAACCTCCGGGGTAGTGCGTTGCGGCTTTTTTTTGAAAATCGGATACCGGGACTGCCACCCGGCCGGCTCGTCAACTTGTGGTTTCGAGACCCCTTATCTGCAGGTCGAAACCGTGGGTTATATGGTCGACAACCGCCTCCAATGCAAGGGTCGGATTTCCACTTTCTATGGCGTCAACAATACGCATGTGATCACCAAGGGATTCACGCAGATCGACATTGGCAATTGCGGCAAACAGATTGTAGGAAACGGCCCGATTCCAGATGTTGTCGAACATGTCGATCAGGTAGCGGTTGCCGGCCAGTTCAACGATCTTGCGGTGAATGGCGCGGTTTGCCTTGAAGTAGGCATCAACCGATGACGAGGCGATGTCTTCCTCCTTCCGCACGGTCTCACGCAGGGTTTTGACCATTTCCGGTGTCACGTAGGTTGCCAGGATTCGTGCTGCCTGGCCCTCGATGGCGGCGCGCGCCTGGTAAAGTTCGCGCACTTCCTTCCTCGACATCTTGTAGAGCGAAAAGCCGCCGCGCGGAGACACGGCCAGAATGCCCTCCTGCTCCAGCCGGAGAAGGGCTTCACGCACGGGGGTGCGGCTGATGCGCATCTGTTCGGCAAGTTTCTCCTGCACCAGATGCTGATCTTCGGTGATCGATCCGGTACGAATGGCTTCCAGAAGCTGGTCATAGACGATATCAGCCAGGCGCTGGCGTTCGAACTTGATTGTCTTCAGGGCCATTTCGGGCCTCCGTATTCAGGATGTAGACTCGGTCGCGTGCTATATAGCGAATTCGCATCCCATTAGCACTGTTTTTTCGTATACAACGCTTGCGTCCACGATGGATACTGAATACAGTATACACAGTTGGCTTTTGGGAGGAACCAGTATGTGTGGAATTGCCGGTCGAATCCTGTCTTCTCCGGGAAGGGTTGGGCATGATCTTGTCGAACTGATGGATGCCCAGGAGCATCGCGGTGCCGACAGCACGGGTTTTGCGATCTACGGTCCCCCGCTGGACAAGGGCTATATCCTTCGCGCCATGGGTTTCGACAAGAACAACCTCGACAAGGATATCGAGGACTTCCGCTACATTCTCAAGGCGCATGGTTCGGACTTCATCGAGGATCCGACCTTCACAGTCGATGACAATAGCCATTATTGCGCGCGACTGGTCATCAAGGACCCCACCGACCTTGGTCGCTGGATCAAGGATGCCGACCGGATCGTGAAGCGGTTCGAGGTGCAGTCCTGCGGCCGTTCGCTCGAAATCATCAAGGATATTGGCGGTTCGACGGCGGTTGCCGACAAGCATGGCGTGCGCGACATGATCGGCACGCACGGCCTAGGCCATGCGCGCCTGGCAACAGAAAGCTCGGTTGTGCCGAATGCCAGCCACCCATTCTGGGCGCGCCCGTTCCCAGATGTGGCAATCGTGCACAACGGGCAGATCACTGATTACTACACCTGGCGCGACCGGCTGATGCGAAAGGGCTATCAGTTCCTGACCCAGAACGACAGCGAACTCATCGCGGTTTGGGTTTCGGACCAGATCGCAAGCGGCCTGACGCCGATGGAAGCGCTCAAGAAGTCCATCACTTCGATCGACGGCGTGTTCACCTACATGATCGCGGATGGCGACGGCATCGGATTTGCCAAGGATCGTTTCGCCATGAAGCCGCTTGTCGTCATTGAACAGGATGGCGAGATGGCAGCTGCGACGGAAGAGCAGGCTGTGCGTCGGCTCTTTGCCGGCGAATGTGACATCATCAATCATGATGGACCTTCGCTTACCGGCATCTGGGGGGTTGGAAACCGGAGGATGGCGGCGTGAGTGAGGTAGTTGTCGAAGTCGGCAAGCGGCATATCCGCGATGTCAACAACGATATACAGGCGGCATGTGCGGCCGGCCGAAAGGTAATCGTTCGCAACACGCTTTCACGCCACAATCTCGGTGTCGGCCTTCCTGATGGCGCGGATGTGCATTTCGAAGGCAGCGTCGGCTACTACTGCGGCGGTCTGAGCAAGGGTGCCAAGGTTACCGTTGAACGCAATGCCGGCTGGGCAGTGGGTGAGGGCATCCACAACAGTCACATCACCGTGGGCGGCTATGCCGGCATGAGTGTTGGTGCGGCGATGATCAGCGGCACCATTCATGTCAAGGGCGATGCGGGTCCGCGTTGCGGTGTCGCCATGAAAGGCGGCAACATCATCGTTGAAGGCAAGATCGGCTACCAGTCCGGCTTCATGGCGCATTCGGGAAAGATCATCGCGCTTGGCGGCGCGGGCCATTCCTGCGCGGATGCCCTGTGGCAGGGTGAGGTGTGGGTTGCTGGGCCGGTCGAAAGCCTCGGCGTCGATGTCAAGGTAGTGGAACCGACGGCTGAAGAGGTCGCGGATGTGGACAAGATCCTCGAGCCCCTCGGGCTTGTCGATTCGTCCAGGAACTGGCGCAAGATGGTTTCCGGACAGCGCCTTTGGTATTTCGAGAGCCGGGATGCAAGCGCATGGCTGATGATCTGAACGAACGTTACGAGTATCCTTTCGAGCAGCCGAGCGAAGAGGCTGTTCGCTTCCGCGATGGTGCCATCGCAGGTCGTCCTGCGGGTGTGCCTTCCTCCTATGACGAGGGCGGTTCAACCCGATGGACGCCCGAAGCGATTTCGGAAGTGCATGCGCTTGCGCAACTGGGCCGCTACCAGGTTCGCGGTTTCAACACTTTCAACAAGCGGATGCCAACCTTCGACGACCTGACATTCGTTCCCGCGTCGATGACCCGCCTGCCGCTGGAAGGCTATCGTGAAAGCTGCGATTCCACCACCATTCTGGGTGGCGGACGCGGTCTGGTAGAAAAACCGATCAAGCTCAAGATACCGATCTACATTGCCTCCATGTCGTTTGGTGCACTGTCGGCGAGTGCCAAGGCTGGGCTGGGATACGGTGCCTCGAAAGTCGGCACGATGACCTGCACCGGCGAAGGCGGCATGCTCGAGGAAGAACGGGCAGCGTCCAACATCCTGCTCTATCAGATGTCGCCAGCACGCTATGGCGTTGATCTCGACCATATCCGGCGCGCCGATGCGCTTGAGATCGTAGTCGGGCAGGGCGCAAAGCCTGGAACGGGCGGTCTGTTGCTGGGCATGAAGGTCAGCCCTCGCGTGTCGAAGATGCGCACGCTTCCAGAGGGCGTCGACCAGCGTTCGACGATCCGCCATCCCGATTTTCTCGGTGCGGATGATCTTGCCGTCAAGATCGAGGAATTGCGTATCGCCACCAATTACCAGGTGCCGATCTTCATCAAGATGGGCGCGACGCGTCCACGCTACGACGTGGCCATTGCCGCAAAGGCTGGCGCTGACGTGGTGGTTGTGGACGGTGCGGAAGGCGGCACGGGCGCTTCACCCGAACTCCTTCTCAACCATACCGGCATTCCGACCATTTCAGCCATTCGCGCCGCGCGCGAAGCGCTCGATGAATCCGGCATGACCGGCAAGGTCAGTCTTGTTGCTGCGGGCGGCATCCGCTCCGGCGTCGATGCGGCCAAGGCGCTTGCGCTTGGTGCTGATGCGGTAATGATCGGCAACGCCGCGATGATGGCGCTTGGCTGCAATTCGCCGCGCTATCTTGAGGACTACAAGAAGCTCGGGACGTCGCCAGGCGCCTGCCACCACTGCCATACCGGTCTTTGCCCGGTCGGCATTGCGACACAGACTGCGGAACTTGAAAAGCGCATGGATCCACATGCCGGTGCAGAACGGGTGGCCCGTTACCTGACCGCGATGACGATGGAGATCACGGCGCTGGCCAAGGCTTGTGGCAAATCTTCGGTGCACAATCTGGAAGTCGAGGATCTGCGCGCGATGTCCTTCGAAGCATCAGCCTTTACCGGCGTGAAAATGGCCGGTATTGATCGCCCATTCGAGTGGTAATCGGGCAGGGCAGGTTGCTTTGATGAAAGTTGCGATTCTGGATGTGACGACGGTCGCACCGGAGCTGGAGGATATCCCCACGGCAGGTGATACGATCAAGGTGTGGCTCACGCGGGCCATGCCCAAGGACCGGCTTGAGGTTTTCAGTGTTGCCCATGGCCAGTCCCTGCCACAGATCGGGGATCACGATGCGTTCGTGCTGAGTGGATCCGAAAAGGGCGTTTATGACGATGTGCCATGGATGCTCGCCGTGCGTTCTTTCCTCGAACAGGTTCGCGATAGCGGCAAGCCCCTGTTTGGCATCTGTTTCGGCCACCAGCTGATGGCCGATACGTTCGGCGGCAAGGCGCAACTGTCAGAAGTTGGGGAACGTGTTGGCGTGGAACGGTTCGCTTTTTCGGGCCGCGAATTCGATGCCCATGTCTGGCACAGGGATCAGGTCACGCACCTGCCACCACAGGGACAAGCAGTCGGCATGGCAGATTATTGTCCCTACGGCATCATCCAGTATGAATTCAATGCAGCCTCGGTGCAGTTCCATCCCGAAATCGACAAGTCCTATTTCGAAGCCGCAACCGTCCGGCTGGCCGACAATTACTACTCGCAGGAACAGGTGAAATCGATCACCGATTCACTGGCTGGCGGAGTGGTGGACGAAGATCTGTTTGCCGAGGAGGCCGCGCGCGTGCTGCGTGGCGGACGACTCGCCGACTAGGCTTTCCCATTCTTCGATTGCGGCCCGGAAGGCCGGGCATTACCTGCCGGATGGGCTTTCCTTCGGCGACAGTTTCCTGCGTGGTCCGAGCTTGAAGCGGTCTGCCGTCGAGTGATCGCGCATGCCGACACCTGCCACGAAATCACCGAACACCGGACCATGCTTGAACAGGTGGCCGGAACAGCCGCCAGCTAGCAGCACGTTCTTGTGCTGGGGGTGCCAGTCGACGATGAAATGCGTGTCCGGTGTCAGTGAAATCTGATTGAACTTCGAGTCGACAACCGGCTGGCCCACAAGGCCGGGGAAACGCTTGCGGATATAGCTTCGCGTCCGGCTCAGCGTTTCGCGCCGAATGAGGCGTTCGTCCTGATCAAGGTCGATCTTGTCAGGGATCACCACTGCCGCCTTGACGCCTGAACCCTCGACGGAGGGCAGGCCGAACGAGCCTTGGCCATGGTCGATCCAGCAGGGCATGTTGGCCTGGTCGAAAGCCGTGCTGCCGTCTGGTGTCGAGGTGTAAAGTACGTTGACACCGATAACGACTGAAAGTGGCTTGACGGTGCGCGGGTACATTTCGCCCATCCACGGGCCTGTTGAAACGACGACCAGGTCGGATTCAAGCGGTTTGCCGTCGAGCATCAGGCGCTCGCTGGCATCCGTCGTGACGTGACCACGCTCGACCTTGCCACCGGCCTTGCGGAACAGGTCGATGCCGGTAATGACCGCGCGATGGGCCATGACCATGCCAGCTTGAGGCTCGTAGAGCGCATAGGAAATGCTGGAAGGATCGAACTGCGGGAAGCGCACGGCGATCTCGTCCTGCGAGAAGCGGTGAAAGGGGACGCCGAGCTTCGTGAAGGTTTCTGCCGTGGCGTCTTCCCAGTGGCAATGCTCCTTGGTCGCCAGGATCAGCGCGCCGCATTCATAGTAGAGTCTCTGTCCGGTTTCCGCCTGCAGTTCCAGCCAGCGCAGCCGGGCTTCGCGAGCCCATTTCGTGTAGAATTCATCGCGGCCATGGATGGAGCGGATCACCCGGTTGTAGTCCGACGAGGAGGCGCGGGAATGGCCTGGCTCCCATCTGTCGATCAATCTGGTGCGCACACCGCGCCGTGCCAGCGAAAGCGCTGTCATGGTTCCGGCGATGCCTGCGCCGACGACAATTGCTTCACCTTTCATAGGATACCCCTTGAACTCCCGACCGCTTTCTGCATACTGTATTCAGGATACACACGCTTCGCAAGGCGTTTCGGGAGGGAAGAAAATGGCGGGAAAGAAATTCAAGCTTCCAGCGGGCACGCATACCATTTCCATGGGTGTGGGTGATCTCAACGGGATCATGCGCGGCAAGCGCATTCCCGCGAGCCACTGGGACACGATGTGCGAAGGGGGCAATGCGCTCTCCATTGCGCTGTTTGCAATCGACATGACCTGCGACGTGTGGGACACGCCCTATGTCAACTTCTCGAACGGTTACCCGGACATGCACATGTTCCCCGCCTCGGAACCTGTTGCGCTCCCGTGGGAACCAGGCGTTGCTTTCTGCCTCGGTCGTATCGAAGGGATGGATCACAAACCAATCCCGCTAGACCCGCGCAATGCACTCATTCGCCAGCTAGATAGGGCCAGGGCGATGGGATATTCCGTGAGCGTGGGATGCGAACTGGAATTCTACCTGCTTGATCCCGAAACATTGCAGCCCAAGGACAAGGATATCCAGGTCTATTCGCTGGTTCGCGCTGCCCAGATGGAGCATGTGCTGGGACCGATTCGCCAGCAGATCAACGAAGCTGGCATCCCGATCGAACAGTCCAATCCGGAATATGCGCCGGGTCAGGTCGAGGTGAACATTCGCTACGGCGAGGCGCTGGAGTCAGCCGACCGGGTGGTGAAGTTCCGTACCCTCGTCAAACAGCTCGCAGACATTCACGGCTATGTCGCTACCTTCATGCCCAAGCCCTTCATCGACCAGTCGGGAAGCGGCTTCCACACGCATTATTCGTTGTGGAAGGACGGCAAGAACGTGTTCGCCGACAAGGGCAAGCTCAATCAGACCGGGCGCCATTTCGTTGCCGGCCTGCAGAAGCGCATGGCGGAAATGTCGCTTTGCGGTTCACCAACACCAAACGGCTTCCGGCGCAAGGCGGCCCTATACCTTCTGCCCGATCAACAACAGCTGGGGTCCGGACAATCGGACGGTTGGCATTCGTATCATCGAGGGCAGCGACACTGCGGTGCGCGCGGAGAAGCGCGATTCAGGCGCGGATGCAAATCCCTACATCCTGCTTGCTGCGGAAATCGCGGCGGGTCTCGACGGCATCGAGCAGAAAATGCAGCCGACGCAGATGTGCACCGGCAACGCCTATGAAGAGGCCGATGCTTCGCCAATCCCGATGGATATCTCGGAGGCGATCGCGCTGATGCGTGGTTCGGACTTCCTCAAGGATGTGCTGGGTGAACACCTGCACGAAATCTACTGCCAGCAGTCCGAGCGTGAGGTTGGCTTCATCGCCAACCAGGTAACGCCGGTCGAAACGCAGCGCTACATCACCAACTTCTAGGTCAGTCACATGAAGATCGGTCGAATCATCGGCACCGTAACTGCGACGGTAAAGGATGCCCGGCTCTCCGGGATCACACTCCTTGTCGCTGATGTTGAAGACGGCCGGGGCAATGTACTCGAAGCATCTGTCATTGCTGCGGACACCTGTTCGGCAGGTGTCGGTGACATCGTTCTTCTCGTTTCGGGGTCAGCGGCAAGGCTGCCCGCGAAAGTGGCCGGCATTCCGGTCGACATGGCGGTCGCCGCCATAGTCGATCATATCGACATGCGTGAAAGCGCAGGCAGTAACGTAACGTCCAGCACAAGGAAGAAGTGAAATGGCGAAACCGGTAAGTGGCCAGATGGCACTTGGAATGATCGAAACCCGTGGCCTGGTGGCCGCAATTGAAGCAGCTGACGCGATGGTCAAGGCAGCAAGCGTGACCATCGTGGGCCAGACAAAGGCCGGTGGCGGCCTGGTGTCGATCATGGTCCGAGGCGAAGTTGGTGCCGTGAAGGCAGCGACCGATGCGGGTTCTGTCGCAGCGAACAAGGTTGGTGAAGTGGTTGCGGTGCATGTCATTCCGCGTCCGCATGACGAACTCGAAGCAATCATTGCCAGCCTGGGCGCTGGCTCTGCTTCGTGACAATCTGAGTCTCACCGCGAAAGCATCTGAACATGAGCGCAAACGCGTTTGAAGAGTTCGCCAATGCGATGGCGACAGGCCCGGGCGGTCGGCAGGCATCAGCCGGTGCGAGCCGGTTCGCCAGCGTTGCCATCCTGGGCGGTGGCGCGGATGCAAGGATGCTTGCCGCGTTGTGCCTGTCAAAGGGCGTCAAGGTCAGCCTGTTCTCCGCTTATGGTGGCGAACTGGAACTGTTGCGTTCGCGCGGCGGAGTGACTTTGCGTGGCGACGGGCCGGTCGGCACCTACCAGGTTGATCGTGAAGGCATACCGTCCATCATGACAACCGGAGAACTGGACAGGGCTGTTTCAGGCGCGCAAGCCGTGTTTCTGACCGGGCCGGTGCACAAGCAGCGAACCTATGCGATGGTTCTGGCCGATCATCTGGTCGATGGGCAGGTGCTGGTGCTTGCACCCGGCCGCAGCCTTGGGGCGGCAGAAGCTGCCTGGTTGCTGCGGGTGGGGGGATGTGCCGCGGACTATACCATCGTGGAAGTCCAGAACCTGCCTTTCTGGATCGAGGAATCGGGAAGCACGCTCAATCTGTCGGCAAGTGTTCCTGCTGCTGCGGCCAGCCTGCCAGCGGGCAGACTGCAGGCCGTCGAAGCGGTCGGCGCCCTGCTTGGCAATGTGCGGCCAGTCTCAAGCACGGTTCAAAGCGGTTTTGCCGATGGGTCGGGCCTGGTGGAGATTCCGGCATTGTTGCTTGGCGGACCTGCTGCAGCCAATTCGATGCCAGGCGTGCCTGAAGGTGCGAATGCACTGGAAGAGAACCGGACGTTCCGCGCCCTGATCGGCGAAAGCCACCGAAAGGTCATTTCACGGCTTGCCGATGAAAGACGCAAGGTCGCCAGCCGCTTCGGCATACGCGATCTGCCAACGGATGATGAATGGCTCGACATTCATGCGGGAAGCCAGAGAGGGCCGGGCAGCCGCAAGGTGCCTGGTGCACAGGAAGCGCTGAAGCTGGTGCGTTGCGGGACGATTGGTTCGCTTGTGCCGCTCCGGTCAGCTGCGGATGTTGCCGGCATTGAAGCGCCTGCGACCGAAGCCATGATTGCGCTGGCCTCCACAGTGCTTGCGGCAGATATCCAAAGCGCCGGGCGTCGCCTTTCGACCATCGGCGTGATGCCGAGCCAGATCGAGGATGCCCGCCGGGTGCTTGATGCCATTGCAGGAGGGGGCGTTGATGGACGATGATCTCAAGTCGATTGCTTCCGCCAGACATTGCGCGGAAACGTCGTTCGAGGCCTACAGGGCATTTCTTGGAACCGATCCCGCGCGTGTCGATGAAATTGTCTCGGCAATGGCGAGAGCGATTGAACCGGAAGCAAAGCGCCTCGGCCAGCTTGCCGTTGACGAAACCGGATATGGCAACGTGGCGGACAAGCGGGTCAAGAACCTGTTCAACGCATTGTCGGTAGCCGAATATCTCAGCAGTGTTACGACACTCGGTGTCCTTTGGCGCGATGATGCGGCCAAGGTTGCTGCCATTGGCGAGCCGATGGGCGTTGTGGCGGCCCTCATTCCCGTGACCAACCCGACATCGACGATCATCTACAAGGTGCTGTCTGCAGTGAAGGCGGGCAATGCGATTGTGTGCGCCCCGCATCCGCGTGGTGTGCGCAGCGGCATCGAGACCGTTCGCATCATGGCGGAATGTGCCGAGCAGATGGGTGCGCCCAAGGGCCTGATCCAGTGCCTCGACCATGTGACGATCCAGGGTACGGCAGAACTGATGCGCCATCGCCGCACGTCAGTCGTAATGGCGACCGGCGGGCCGGGCATGGTTCGCGCGGCCTATTCCTCCGGCAAGCCGACACTTGCGGTCGGGGCAGGAAATGTGCCGTGCTATGTGCATGCTTCGAAGGCGGGTGAACTGGGCGAAGTCGCCGAGCAGATCATCACATCGAAGTCGTTCGACTATGGCACGGCCTGCGTTTCCGAACAGGCGGTCATTGCCGACCGGCAGATCGCGCGCGAATTGCGCCACGAAATGAAAATGCGTGGCGCCTATTTCATGACGCCGCAGGAAGCGGACCGGCTGGCCAAGGTGATCTTCACCGCGAAGCAGGCGATGAATCCCGAAAATGTCGGGCAGTCACCGGAAGCGCTGGCAAAGAAGGCGAATTTCTCCATTCCGCCTCGCACGCGCTGTCTCGTCTCCGAGGAAACGGAGATCGGCTGGCATCGTCCGCTCTCGGCTGAAAAGCTCAATCCCGTGCTCGCCTTCTATGAAGCGCGCGATGAAGCCACCGGCATCGAGATGTCGCACAACATTGCCAAGTTCGAGGGCTGGGGCCATTCGGCCTGCATTCATTGCGATGATCCGCAGGTGGTGGCGCGCTATGCAACCGTTCCGACGGGGCGCGTGCTGGTCAACACGCCCGCAATCATGGGCGGTATGGGTTATTCGACCGCGCTGGAACCCAGTTTCATGCTCGGCACAGGTACCTGGTCGGGTTCGATCACGTCTGACAACGTGACCGCTCTCCATCTCATCAACATCAAGCGCGTGGCATATGAAAATCGGCCCTGGCGCGACATTTATGACGAATACGGAGAGTAAGCATGTCTTCCAACATTACCATCCGCGCGCTGATGCAGATCGACAATCTGCAGCCGAAATTTGCGGCCTATAATGGTGCCACGGTTCAGGGGTCCATCCCCCTTTCCGGCGACACGGTGCTGATCGGCGAACTTGCGCCAGGCAACGGCGTCTTCAAGCTGATCGACCGGGCACTGAAAGCCAGTTCGGTCGAAGCCACATCCCAGATCGTCGAACGCGAGTTCGGCTTCTTCATCCTGCGCTCGCCATCCAATGCGGAAGTCACGGCAGCGCGCGAGGCGATCCTTGCCGAACTGGGTGCGTCGATGAGCGACCGGGTCAAGCCGGTGGTTGCGTCCACACAGGTGATCACTTCGGTGGAACCCTATCAGGCGCAGCTTCTCAACAAGTGGCGCAAGGGCTCTTTGCTGGTGCCCGGCCAGACGCTTGGCATTCTCGAGGTTGCGCCAGCGGCCTATGTCTCGATTGCAGCCAACGAAGCGGAGAAATCGGCCGAGATCGACATTGTCGAAGTGCGCGCTGTCGGTCGTTTCGGGCGCCTGTTCATTTCGGGAACAGAGGATTCGGTCGTGACCGCCATGCAGGCGGCGACACGCGCGGTTGAGGCAGTGGACGGAAAAGCTGAGTAATGGCGAAGAAGCCCCGGGTCATAGGCGCGGAACATGTCAGCGGAGTGCGTCGCTCCGGCAAGCTCGTGCTTGAGGTTCTGACGGGCGATATCGTTACCGATCTGGCTCGCGAGACAGCGGAACGGCTTGGCATCCGCCTCGTCAATGGCCCGCTCGAAAAGCCCGCCGTGATGCGAGTGGACGGTTCGAGCGCAATGATGCGCAGCCTCTATCGCCGCGCACCCAGATGGATCAGCCCGAAAAAGGGGCCGGCTGCAGGTCCGGCAAGACGAATATCAAGGCTTGGACTGATTGGCGCGGGTGGTGTTGGATCAAACATCGCGCATCTGGCCGCCAATGGCGACATTGCCGATCACATCGTGCTTTGCGACATCGTGCCGGGCATGGCGGAATCGGTGGCGCTTGATCTCAATCATGCCAGTGGCATTACCGGAACGCGGACGCGTGCCTCGGGTGGATCTGACCTGTCACTGATCGCGGGAAGCGAAGTGGTGATCGTGACTGCGGGACGTCCTCGCACGCCGGGGATGAGCCGGGCAGACCTCATTGACGTCAATGCGCGTGTGATCCGTGGCGCGGCTGAAGCGCTGAAGGCGCATGCGCCGGATGCAATCGTGATCGTCGTGACAAACCCGCTCGATGAAATGACAGTCGAAATGCTGCGCGCCACCGGCTTTCCGCGCGAGCGGGTGCTGGGAATGGCGGGAACGCTTGATTCAAGCCGGTTCAGAAATGCGTTGGCGATGGCTGCGGGCGTGGGGCCTGGCGATGTAGAGGCCATTACGCTTGGTTCGCATGGTGATGAAATGGCACCGATCGTTTCGCGCGCCAGGATCAAGGGCCGTCCGCTTGCCGATTTCCTTTCTGCAAGCCAGATCGATGCGTGTGTGCGTGATGCCGTGACTGGCGGCGGGCAGGTCGTGGCCCTTCGCAAGACCGGGTCCGCGACACTTGCGCCAGCGCATGCTTCAATCGAACTGGTACAGCATATTCGCGGTGCCAGGGCTGGCACGATCCCGGTCTCCGTCATGCTTGACGGGGAATACGGTATCAGTGGTGTTGTACTGGGTGTGCCGTGTCATCTTGGCAAGTCAGGCGTGCTGTCAGTCGAGGAACTGCCTTTGCCGGATGACGAGATGATCATGGTGCGCAAGGCGGCAGATGCCATTCGCAAGCGGCTTGGAGAAGGCTGATGGAAGTGCGCACGGTCAAGACTGGCGGGCGCTTCGAAGAGATCGGTTCCTATGCACGGGTCAAGCGGGTAGGGCAGTTCGTGTTTGTTGCCGGAACAACAGCGATAGAGCCGAGCGGCAAGCTGCATGCACCCGGTGACACCTATGCGCAAGCAATGTTCATCTTCCGTCGTATCGAGGAGGCGCTGGGAGAAGTTGGCGCGTCCATGCACCATGTCGTGCGCACGCGGGCCTTTCTGAGTGACATGAGCAAGGGCGGCGGCGATTTCGTGCGCGCCCATGGTGAAACCTTTCGCGGAATTGATCCCGTCACGAGCGGTGTGGAGGCGGGTCTGACCACGCCTGGCATGATGATCGAGATCGAAGTCGACGCGATTATTCACGACGTCAAAAACTAGCACGCCATGCCAGTTGATTTGTTGATCACGAGGCAAGTCGGTGCTAGCGTTGTATACAGAATACTGGATACGATGGGAGCGATATCTGGTGTTCGCGTCTAGGCGCCAACGGAAGAGGGAGAATTTGAATGGCCAATATCGGCAGAACTACCCTGAAAGCATTTACACTGGCGGCAGCCATGGCCTGGTCGGGGTCCGCGCTGGCTGCAGACACCGTAAAGATCGGCTTTATCGGATCCTTTGCATCCGATGCCGGGCGCAGCACCATGCGCGGCGCGGAAATCGCCATTGAAGAACTGAATGCGGCCGGCGGTGTGCTCGGCGGCAAGATGATTGAAATGGTCAAGGCAGATACAGCCGAGGATGTCACCGAAGGCATCAAGGCTTACGAATATCTGGCGGAAACCGAAAAGGTCGAGTTCATCGTTTCAGGCAGCATCGACGACGTGTCGCTCGGCTGGCTGCCGCGCATGACGGAGTACAGAATTCCCACGCTCGACACATGGACCTCGTCCATCACGATCATCGACAAGCTGGTCGAGGATTTCGAGACCTACAAGATGTACTTCATGAACGTGGCGGCCGATGAGGCTCTGGCCACGCTCTATGTGGATTTCGGCAAGGATATCCTGTCCAAGCAGATGGGCTGGAAGAAGACCGTGATCCTGCAGGAAGACACCGCGTTTGGCGGTGCTATCAATGGACTGGTGACAGGTCTCCTGGCACCGGAAGCAGGCATCGAAGTGCTGGACACCATTGTCTATGACACGGCGACGGTGGACTTCTCGCCAATCTTCAGCCGTGCTGTGGATAGCGGTGCGGACTTCATCTATATCATCTCGTCGGTGAACAGCCAGGTCGTGTCCTCGCAATATGTGAAGCTGCAGGTGCCGCTCGCGATGACCGGCGTCAACGTGGCTGCACTTGGACAGGAATACTGGGAAGATACAGGAGGTGCGGGTGGCGGCATTTCCACGCTTTCGCCAGTTCCTTCGGTCGGCTTCGCGCTTGACCCGCAGTCCCAGGCCTTTGCCGACAAGTATGTAGCCAAGTATGGCAACGAGCGGCCGAAGTTTCCGCATTTCAACGGGTTCAACGCCTATTGGGGTGTGAAGCAGGCCTTCGCTGCTGCCGAGGAAGCCGGTGGCTTCGAGCTCGACAAGTGGGTTTCCGCAATGGAAAACCAGGACATCAAGCTCGAAAAGGATGGCAAGCCATGGCTGCGCTACGGCTTCTGGAAGCCGGGTGAAAAGGAAGAGCGTACCGGGCGTACCTATCCGCACAATATCCGGTTCGACATCACCGCTCCTTATGATGACGGCGCGCCCGCCATGGTGGTCATCCAGTGGTCGGAAGACGGCAAGCCAAGCGTCGTTTACCCACCGAAGTTTGCTACCGGCGAATTCCAGGTTCCGTCCTGGGTCAAGAAGTGATCCAGTCCGAAATTCTCCTGCGGCACGATTGGTCGTGTCGCAGGAGGCATTTTCGGATAGCCTTCATTTCCAATTTTGCCGTTTAGCGGGCAGGGCTGATGTTGCAGGTCATTATCCAGGGCTTTCTGCTTAGCGGGCTCTATGCACTCATTGCGGTCGGGTTCACGCTGATCTTTTCGGTGGGCCGGGTACTCAATCTCGCCTATGGTGCCTATCTGATGCTTGGCGGCTATGCCTACTTCTACGTGGTACAGCAGCTTGGCATGCCGAAACTGCCAGGCTTTCTTTTCGCGATCTTCATCGGCGGACTTGCAGGGGTGCTCATGTACCAGCTGCTCGTCAAGCGGTTGAAGGGAGACCAGGTCGCGGTTGAGATCTCGACGCTGATCCTGGCGGTCATCCTGCAGGCCGGCATGGTGTTGCTGTTTGCTGACAGTGCCAAGATCCTGCAGCCAATCGTCAATGGCGTGTGGCGGGTTGGCAGCACGTCAGTCACTTTCAATATCCTCACGGCGATGGTGATCAGCTGGATCATCCTTGGCGGGCTCATGATCTTCGTGAAGAAGACGCATCTTGGCCGGGCCATCCAGGCCGTTTCCATGGACGTCAAGGGCGCGACACTGTCGGGCATCAATACGGATCGCATCAACCTGCTGACCTGGGCTATCTCCGGGGCGCTGGGTTCGACTGCAGGCGTGTTCTTCGCATCCTACACGCAGCTCAACCCTTCCATGTGGGTTGCCCCGCTGATCATTGCGGTGGCGGTGGTTATCGTCGGCGGCATCGGCTCTATCGTCGGCAGCCTGATCGTTGCGCACATCATCGGTTTCATGGAAATCATCACCACCACCTTCATTGCAGCCGAGTTGCGCGGCGTCTTCACCATGCTGATGATCATCGGCGTACTCGTCCTGCGCCCGCAGGGGCTGTTTGGCAGGGGTGATCTGTAATGGGTGCGGCTGGCGGAAAGTGGCGTCTTGCCGCCCTGTGGGCTGCCTTTGCCCTGGTCATGCTGCTGTTGCCGAACGTATTGAGCAACGGCACTATGCGTGTCGTGATCTTTGCCAATTATCTCGCCATCTTTGCGATGAGCTGGGATTTCCTATCTGGCAAGACAGGCTATGTGAGCTTTGGCCATCCGTTCCTGATCGGTATCGGAGCCTACACGACAGCCATCCTGTCCTATCGCTTCGGTGTGCCGGTCGCCTATTCAATTCCGATCGCAGTGATTGCGACGATGGTCGGCGGAACGCTCTTCTTCCTGCCGGCGCTTCGCATCAAGGGCACCTATTTCGCGCTGGTCACGCTGGCGTTCATGGAACTGATCTACCAGCTTGTGCAGGTCATCCGGCCTGACCTGACCGGTGGAACCCGTGGCATTTCGGGGATCAAGACGCTGCTCTCGGGTGCCATGCCGAACTATTACCTTTCATTCTGCCTGATGTTTGTCATCGCACTCGCGCTATGGCTCCTGTCGCGCAGCCGGCTTGGAACGGCGCTCGACGCCATTGCCATGAACGAGGAAGCGGTCAGTGGCAGCGGGCTCGACACGACAAAGCTGAAGCTGTTCGCCTTCATGGTCAGCGCTGCGGTGGCTGGTATCGGCGGGGCTTTCTATGTCCATTATCTGGGTTCGATAGCGCCGCGCGCACTGTTCGACATCAATTTCGTTTTCACGATCATTGTATCCGCCCTGATTGGCGGCGCTTCCACCATTGTGGGGCCGATGTTCGGGGCGTTCTTCATGACTTTCCTGCTGGAATATCTGCGTCCCTTCCTGCCGGGAACCGAACGCTATTTCGTCTACGGCATGATTGCACTCGTTCTCTATGTCTACCAGCCGAAGGGCATCAGCGAGATCGTTCGTACCCTGCGCTCGACATACCTGGTGAAGGGCAAGGCGGAGGGCGGTCATGGATAGGCTTCTCGAACTCGACAATGTCCACAAGCGCTTCGGCGGTATCGTCGCGACCGACGGGCTGAGCTTTCACGTCAATCGAGGCGAGTCGCTGGCGTTGATCGGTCCCAATGGCGCGGGCAAGACCACGATCTTCAGCCTGATCATGGGAGAAATCCGCCAGAATTCGGGAAGCATCAAGCTTGAGGGGCGCGAGATTTCCGCCCTGCCGACGCACAGGCGCATCCAGCGCGGCATTGCGCGCACCTACCAGGTGCCGCGCCCGTTCGCCGACATGGATGTGGCAGGAAACATCCGGGTCGGTATGATGCCGAACAGTCTGATACAGATGCTCACGCAAGGGCCTGATCCCGAAAAGGAACTGGCGATTGCGCGCAGCGTCGGCTTTCGCGAAGAAGATCTCAACCGGCGGCCAAGCGAATTGTCGATGGGCGATCTGCGCAAGCTGGAACTGGCCCGCACACTGGCAACCGAGCCGCGCATCATGCTGCTGGACGAGGTCTTTGCCGGACTGACGGTCGGCGAGATCGAACAGATATCCGAACTTCTGGCGAACAAGCGCAAGGATGGCCTCACCTATGTGATCGTCAGCCACGATCTTCGCGCGCTGGAACCGCTCGTGGATCGCGCAGTCGCGATGACATTCGGCAAGGCGATTGCCGAAGGCGCATACCATGACGTGATGGGCGACGAGGCGGTTCGCGCCGCCTATCTGGGCACATAGGAATTTCCATGGCACTGCTCGAGATCGAAAACCTCTACGCATATTATGGCAAGGCTGAATCGCTGCATGGCGTGACGCTGTCGGTGGAAGAGGGGAGCATCATCGGCGTTATCGGCCCCAATGGTGCGGGCAAGTCGACGTTGATGGACGCGATCATGGGGCTAGTAGACACGAAAGGGTCCATTCGCCTCGAGGGCCAGGAACTCACGGCCATGCCCGCGTCAAAGATTGTCGAACTCGGTGTGGGCTATGCACCGGAGCGTGCGCACCTGTTTCCATACATGAGTGTGCGCGACAATCTGCTGGTGGGTGCCTACACGGCCAGAGATACGATTGATGAGCGGCTGGCGCTGGTTCACGAGCTTTTCCCCGTGCTTCAACAACGCAAGGACCAGGAGACGGCGACGCAGAGCGGTGGCGAGCGCCAGATGGTGTCGCTCGGTCGTGCGCTCATGACCAATCCAAGGATATTGCTGGTTGATGAGCCGACGATCGGTCTGGCGCCAAGGATATGCCAGGGTATTGCCGAGGCCCTGCGCAAGCTCAACAGCCAGACCGGCATGACCGTGCTGATCGCGGAGCAGAACGTCAATTTCGCGATGAACCTGGCGAGCAGGATCCATGTCATGGAGTCGGGCAATATCCGCATGTCCGGCACGCCGGAAGAGTTGCAGGCCGATCCCGAGCTGGCGCGCGCCTATTTCGGGCACTGATCTTGCGGGAATCCCGCTCCGGTTACGACGGCGTCAGGAAAAGGAAAGTTGCACTGAGCCAAAATCGGCAAAGTCGGCCTCGAAGACGCTGCCGGACGGTGCTTCTATCGGGCGAATGAAGGAACCCGACAGCACGATTTCTCCGGCAGCGAGGCCCTGCCCATAGCGGGCGAGGCGATGCACGAGCCAGACTATGCCGGTGACCGGATCATCGAGCACACCGGCTCCCAGCCCCGTTTCTTCAACGATACCATTCCGTTTGACGATTGCACCGATCCAGCGCAGGTCGAATGCGCTGATGTCGTGCTTTGCCCTGCCAAGCACGATGCCGGCATTGGCGGCATTGTCGGAGACCGTATCGGTGATGATCCGCGCCTTGCGGGTCTGCGGGTCGATGCGCAGGATGCGGGTGTCGAGAATTTCCAGCGCAGGCGAAACATGATCCGTTGCGGCAATCACGTCTTCTCGCGTCACGCCAGCGCCACTCAGCGGGGCCTTCAGAATGAAGGCGATTTCCGCTTCGACCCGAGGCTGGATGAAACGGCCCGCGGGAATGAGCGCGCCATCGCCAAACAGCATGTCGTCGAGCAGGACGCCTGAATCGGGCGTGGTGATGTCCAGCGCCTGCTGCATCGCGCGGGAGGTAAGCCCGATCTTCCAGCCAATCACCTTGCGACCGGCGGCAAGTTTTTTCGCCACAAGTTCCGCCTGTACGCCATAGGCATCGTCCAGGCTCATTTCGGGGAACATCAGGCTCAGCAGGCCGCACTGCACGCCGGAGCGCTCTGCTTCGAGGAGCATGGCGGCTGCAAGCGTGATCTCATCACGTGTCATTCGTCCACGACCCCGTTGCGCAGGATGCCCACACTCTCGACCTCGACCTCGACAACGTCGCCGGGCACGAGGAACCTCGGTGGATCAAAACGCGCACCTGCACCCGTTGGTGTGCCGGTGATGATGATGTCACCAGGCACCAGGGTGGTGAATGTCGAGATGTAGGCGATCTGGCGGGCAATCGGGAACACCATGCGCGAGGTGCGATCATCCTGGCGGGTTTCGCCATTGACCCGCGTCTGCAGGCGGATATCGCTGACCTGGCCAGGTTCCCGCACGGGAACAAGCCATGGGCCCATCGAGCCGGAGCGTTCCCAGTTCTTGCCCTGGGTGACGTTGAACTTGGCATGGCGCACCCAATCGCGCAGCGTGCCTTCATTGCAGATTGTCAGCGCCGCGATATGGCCAAGCGCTTCACTTTCCGCGATGCGCCGTCCGCCTTTTCCGATGACGATTGCGACTTCCCCCTCATAGTCGAGTTGCGGTGTCTCCGGCGGGCGGGTCAGCGCAGTGAGGTGGCCGACGAAGGTGCGGGGAAAGCGCACGAACAGGCTCATGTTGGAAGGCGCTGCCTGGCCGTCATCATATTCGGCATTGCGTTCAGGATAATTGACCCCGACGCAGATGATCTTTTCGGGGTCCGGCACGGGAATGTCCCAGGTAAAGGAGCCGTCATGCCAGGTGATGTCGCGGCCGGCTGCCGCCTCGCCGACCTGCACGAGAGCATCGGCCTCGATCACGTTGCGCAATGTCCGCCACTGTGGGAAATCCGGCGAAAGGGCAATCACGCCACCTTCTGCGACAGCGCCCCAATATTGCCTGTTGTCATGGGTGAAAGTTGCCAGTCTCACATCAAGTCTCCGGTTCATGGTGCAATGATTGGTGTAGCCTTCAGATCGCTGTCTGCAGTGTTTACCCCTTCGAAAAGACTGCCTTCCTCGAACCATGAACGCGGCGCGGGCGCTCCCCACAGGGTCTGGCGCTGCGGGTCCTTGAGGTCCCATTTGATTGGCTCGAGATCGGGATCGACCGTCTGGTAATCTGAGCAGTAGATTTCGGTACGGTGGCCGTCGCGGTCGCGGATATAGAGGAAGAAGGCGTTGGAAATGCCATGCCTGCCGGGGCCGCGCTCGATGTTGCTGACATAGCCGGTGGTGGACATGAGATCGAGCAGATCAATGATGTTGAGCGGCGTCGGTACCCAGAATGCGGTGTGGTGCAGGCGTGGGCCGGTTCCATTGGTGAAAGCGATGTCGTGCACGCCGCCCTTGCGGTGCATCCAGGCTGCCCAGGTTCGCCCGCTCGCTTCATCAGCCGTGTATTCGGTGACGCGAAAGCCCATCTGTGAATAGAAGTCCACCGAGGCATCAACATTGGGCGAGAACAGGTTGAAATGATCAATGCGAAGCGGTTTGACGCCGCGATAGAGCCTGTATTGCTGGTGGATGGGCGGCAACCGTTCCATTTTCGCGTAGAATTCCAGCGGCGCGCCAAACAGATCGCGTGTGCGAAGCACGCGGCCCATATGGGGCCTTTTGATCCAGTTGGCTTCAAGGCCCCTTGATGAGAACCATTCCTGCGCCTTGTCGAGATCGGTTTCGTCCCAGACCTTGAACCCAAGCACGCCAACGCCGGGTGCATCTGCTTTCCTGAGGATCATGCAATGATGGCCACGTTCTTCCATGGCCCGCAGATAGATCGCGTCGCCATCCTCATGCGTGACCTGCAGGCCGAGCGTGTCGACATAGAAGGCGCGCGCCCAGGCGAGATCGCTCACCCGATATTCGACATGGCTCAGGCGCACGATATTGAAAGGCGGGTAGAGGTTTGGCGGTGGTATCGGCATGTTGCTGGTCCTGTTAGTGGACTGGAAAGACGACGTTGGTCTGGCCGGTGCCCGACGATGGGAAATAGTCGGTGACCACTTCGCATTTGCCTGTGTAATTGTCCCAGCCAAGTGCGCCATACAACATTGCGGTGTCGTGCATGGAACCTTCGCCGCAACACAAGTCGGCATAGTCGCCAAGCATTTTCAGGAAGGTGGCATGGTCGCCGCGCTTCCACATGTCGAGCACATGCAGGTCCATCTGCCGGTTGAATTCGGAGCTGATGGTGAAGGTGCCATTGTTGGCAGCATAGTCCCTGTTGGGCCAGATCTTGTGGGAGAGCGAACCTGAAGCAATCAGCAGGACCTTGCTGTGCGATGCCTCGACGGCCTTGCGGATCGCCTGGCCGAGAATACGGCTTTCATCATGGCTGTGCACAGTGCACCAGGCGGCGATCGAGACGACCTTCATCTCGTGCGCACGGCTCATGAAACGCATGGGAACCAGCGTGCCATACTCCATTTCGAGACTGTCGAGATGGTGGGAAAGGGTGTGGACACCGAGGTCGGTTGCAGCGCTCGCTATGGCGTCGCCCAGTTCAGGGTTTCCCGCATAGTCGTAGTGCATGTCGGAAATGAATTGGGGGAATTCGTTCGAGGTGAAAACGCCCTTGAAACGGCTGTTGGCATTGATGTGGTAGCCCGCATTGACAAGCCAGTGCGTGTCACAAATGACAGCAGTGTCCGCACCAAGCGCCCTGGCACGCCGTGCGATTTCGATATGCCCGTCTATCGCGGCTTGGCGCTTGCCTTTCACGGGGCCGTCCTGTTCGGACATGATCATTGTAGGCACATGCGTGCACTTTGCTGCTAGGACGATCTCACCCATTTCCGCCTCCCTGTCACACGCCGAGCCGCTGGATGGCATGATCGCCAGTGGCAAAGGCGATGTTCTTCTGCTCCATGTAGAATTCAAACGACCAGTCGCCGCCGTCGCGCCCGATGCCCGATGCCTTCATGCCGCCGAACGGTGTGGGCAGGTGGCGGACATTCTCGGAATTCACCCAGATCATGCCCGCTTCGAGCGCTTGCGAAAAGCGCAGGGCGCGCGTCAGGTCACTGGTCCACAGATAGCCTGTCAGGCCGTACCGGACATCGTTGGCAATCGCCAGTGCCTCTTCTTCGTCGGCAAAAGTGATGGATGTCAGGAACGGGCCGAAGACCTCTTCCTGGGCTATGCGCATGGCGGGTGATGCGCCGGTAAAGAGCGTGGGCTCGATAAACCAGCCCCTGTCGCCGACCCGCTTGCCGCCTGCTGCCAGCATTGCGCCTTCGCTGCTTCCCGTTTCGACGTAAGAGGTCACCTTGTCAAAATGGGTCTTGTGAATAAGCGGGCCGATTTCGGTGGCAGGATCAAGCGGGTTGCCGACCTTGATCCTGCGCACGCGCGCGGCGAGTTTTTCATGAAACGCGTCGGCTATCGTCTCCTGCACCAGCAAACGCGAGGAGGATGTGCAGCGTTCGCCGTTGAGCGAATAGATCATGAAAATGACGGCATCGAGCGCGCGCTCAAGATCGGCATCATCGAACACGATTACCGGGTTCTTGCCGCCCAGTTCGAAATGCACGCGCTTCAGGGTATCCGCGCCCTGCTTCATGATCATCGAGCCGGTGCGGCTTTCCCCGACAAAGGCGATGGCGCGAATGTCGGGATGTTCGGTCAGGGCCTTGCCGGCGGTTTCGCCCATGCCGTTGACAAGGTTGAGCACACCGTCGGGCAATCCTGCCTCGTGGCAGATTTCGGCCAGGAGACGGGCGGTCAAAGGCGAAAACTCCGCCGGCTTGTGGACGACAGTGCAGCCGGATGCCAGTGCCGGTGCGATCTTCCAGGTTGAAAGCATGAACGGCGTGTTCCATGGCGTGATGACGCCTACCGGCCCGACAGGAGTTCGTGAAGTGACATTGAGGTGGTTTGGCGAGGGCAGCGACTGGCCATCGCGTGCCGATGGTGCCAAGTCGGCGAAGAAGCGGAAGTTCTCGGCGCCGCGCAAGGCTGCCTTGGACATGAACCGCCAGGCCTGTCCGGTGTCCCAGCATTCGCATAAGGCAATCTCTTCTGCCCGCACCACAATCCTGTCGGCGATGGCGTGCAGGATTGCCTTGCGCCTGTCGCCGGGCACCGCGGCCCAAGCGGGGAAGGCGGCCCTTGCGGCCTTTGCCGCGCGGTCTATGTCGTCGCTGTCACTGGCCGCAACATTGGCGATCAGGCTTTCATCAACCGGCGAGCGCGTCTCGAATGTTGCGCCTGAAACTGCCGGTACCGTCTTTCCCGCGATCAGGTTCTGTATGCCGCCTGCCTGGAAGCGTTTCAGGTGGGCTTCAAGCTTGCGGCGATGATCTTCGAGGCTGCTCATCTGTTTCCATCATTTTTCTGAGGGCAGGTATTTCCTGATCGAACTGTCCCTGGGGCTGAGTTCGGGGTCGATCTCGCGCATTTCCATGGACAGCATGAATGATGAACTTTCGAGCAACGGGGCGCAGAAAGTGCGCATTGCCGCAAAGATTTGTTCGGTTGCCGCCTTGCGCGCCGAAAGATCGCGTCCCGCACGCAGCCTTACCGACAGGTCCAGAAATGCATGGTCGCTGTTGCCATCGGCCATCAGCGTGTGGGTGCAGGCGGTCGCGCGGATGCGGATGCCCGCGAGCGGAAACAGGCCGGTCTCGATTGCGGCAATGCGTATCGCTTCAAGCAGGCCCGGCATGTCGAGCCGGTTCTCGAGATTGGTGGAATAGTCGATCTGGAAATGTGGCATTCCAGTTTTCTCCAATTAATTGCTTTGTTAAGTAATAATGGTTGCGATGTCAAGTTTTATGATAGACTGGTGCACGAAGCCTGACACGGCTTCGATGGCGGGAAGGAGTGGACAGCGTGAATGACAGGCTGAAAGAGGTAGCAGACAAAACAGGCCGCCAGGGCGATTCCGGGGCGCAGGTTCCCCCCAGTTTCGGGCCGACCGGACGTTCATTGCCCATTGCATTGCTGCGCGCGCGTGAAACCATCATGATTCCGATCCGCGAGATGCTTCAGGCGAGCGGTATTTCGGAGCAGCAATGGCGTGTGTTGCGGGTGGTGGACGAGGCGGGCGAAATCGAGCAATCAGCCATAGCCCAGGCTGCCTGCCTGCAATTGCCCAGCCTTACACGTATCCTGCGGTCCATGGAGGGGGCGGGCCTTGTTTCGCGGCGCACGGACGAAGTGGACCGACGCCGCACGCTGGTGCGTATTTCGCCAGCAGGAAAGCAGTTGCTTGCCAGTCACCGCGCACATAATGCAGCGATTTTCACTCGCCTCGAGACAGCTTTCGGGCGAGAACGGCTCGATGCGCTTCTCGATCTGCTGGACGATCTGCAACAGGTAAGGCTGTAGCGCGCTGGTGCAGCGGACCTGGACCGATCAAACGGTTATCCATGATCAGCGCACCGCTTGCGGGCTTTCCTGTCGCGTCACGCGATTATCTCGAAACGGTTCACATCGACCATGCCGCGATCGGTGATTTTCAGCGCGGGGATGACAGGCAGCGCCAGGAAGGCAAGCTGGAGGAAGGGTTCTTCGAGCGTGACGTCCAGTGCCCTTGCGGCGGTTCGCAATGTGACAAGCCGGTCACGCACGGTCTCGAATGATTCAAGGCTCATCAGACCGGCAACGGGCAGGGCCAGTTCGGCAAGAATCCTGCCATCACAGGCCACGACAAAACCGCCCTCGATTTCCGCCAGCCTGTTGGCCGCGAGAGCCATGTCCTCATAGCTCACGCCGACGGTCGCGATGTTGTGGTGATCATGACAGACGGTTGATGCGATGGCGCCGCGCTTGAGCCCAAATCCCCTGACGAAACCGGTGGCAATATTGCCGTTCAAGCCGTGGCGTTCGACCACCGCGATGCGAATGAGGTCGCGCGCCGGATCGGGGCGCTTGTCGCCATCCTCGATGGCAATTTCCTCGTGCAGGTGCTCGGTGATGATCTTGCCTTCGATAATGCCGATGACATCGGTCTCGCTGCGATTGCCCTTGGTGCGGAAATCGGTGGCATGAACCTTTGGCGCCTTTACCGAATGCCGCCCGACCGGGTCGATGATCTTGCGCGCGGCAAAGGCTGCATCGTCAACGCGGCGGCCTGCACACAATACGAGGCGCGCATCGCAGGCTTCCAGTGAACCAAGCGCGACGATATCCGCGCGCTTGCCGGGCGCGACCTGCCCACGGTCCTTGAGCCCGAACGCTTCGGCTGCCGACAGGGCGGCGGCACGATAGACCGCCAGCGGCGAACAGCCACGCGCGATCAGCATGCGGATCATGTAATCGAGATGGCCATGCTCGGCGATGTCGAGCGGATTGCGGTCGTCGGTGCACAGGCACAGGTAGGGAGACGTGGTATCGTTGAGCACGGGGGCGAGCGCCTCAAGGTCCTTCGAGACGGAACCTTCGCGGATGAGGACGCGCATACCCTTCATCAGTTTTTCGCGTGCTTCTTCAGCGGTCGTGGCCTCGTGCTCGGTGCGAATGCCCGCAGCGACATAGGCGTTGAGGTCCTTGCCTGAAAGCTGCGGGCAGTGACCGTCTATGTGGCCGCCTTCGAAAAGCTGCAGCTTGGCCATGCATCCCGGGTCGCGATGGATCACACCGGGATAGTTCATGAACTCGGCAAGACCAATGGCAGAAGGGTGGCCCATCACCTCGGCAATGTCAGCGGCATCAAGGCGCGCACCAGCCGTTTCCATGTGGGTCGAAGGCACACAGGAAGAAAGCTGCACCTTGATATCCATAACCGTGTGCAGGCTCGCTTCCTGGAAATAGCGGATACCCGGCAGGCCGATGACATTGGCGATTTCGTGTGGGTCGCAGATTGCGGTCGTCACACCGCGCGGCGAGACACAACGGTCAAATTCGTAAGGTGTTACCAGCGAACTTTCGATATGAAGGTGGGTGTCGATGAAGCCTGGCACGAGAATGAGACCAGTCACATCGATGATCTCGCGCCCTTCATAGGTCGCGGCGATGCCAACGATCGTATCACCGCAAATGGCAACGTCTCCGGAAATCATGCTGCCGGTGACGAGGTCGAAAACGGTGCCGCCGCGCAGTACGAGATCGGCGGGCTCGTCACCACGCCCCTGCGCAATTCTTTGTTCCAGCACTGTCATTTCCTCTCCGCTGACGTCATTTCGTCCTGCCATGCACAAGATGTCCAGTGCTGACGAAATCCTGATCGGGTTCCAATACAAGAATGACGGAGTGTGTGCCAACCGTCCAGCCGGTTTTCCTCCCGACTGGCGGCAGGGGCAGTCCCTCCCCGCAAAGCAGGGCACGGCTGCGCAGATGCCGCGGTGCGCCTTTCCTGTTGGTAACAATCTGGCAAAAGCCAGCCGGTTCTAATAATGAACCGATGTTGCAAGAATTACGTTGCGAATGTCGCTGATTAGTGGCTAACCTTGCTGACCCGTCGGTGTTCGCCCTGTTTCAAAGAAGAAGGTGGAGCAGGTCGAAGCGCGGTGGACAGATATCAGAGCCGGTTTGGCGCAATGGCGCGCCGGCATGGCTGGAATCGGATTTTCAATCCTGGCCTGCTGTAGCCAGACGGCAACATTTGAAACGGAGAAAAGCGTGAAGGACTCGAACTTTCTCAAGGAGAACAACGCCCGCCACATGTGGCATCCGATGGCGCATCCCGCCGACAGTCTTGCCAGCCCGCCCAAGATCATCGTTGCCGGTGAGGGGGTACGCGTGCGCGATGTCGATGGCCATGAGGTGATCGATGCCGTTGGCGGCCTGTGGAATGTCAATCTGGGCTATTCCTGCGAGCCGGTGAAACAGGCGATTGCGCGGCAGCTCGATGCGTTGCCCTACTATTCGACCTTCCGGGGAACTTCGAACGACGCGGCAATCGAACTGTCCTATGCGCTGAAGGAATTCTTCGCGCCTGATGGCCTGTCCCGCGCCTTCTACACGTCTGGCGGCTCGGACAGTGTGGAGACCGCACTTCGACTTGCGCGCCAGTATCACAAGATCCGTGGCGAGGGTGGCCGCGTCAAATATCTTAGCCTCAAGAAGGGCTATCACGGGACCCATACCGGCGGCGCGTCCGTGAATGGCAATGCGAATTTTCGTACCCAGTACGAACCGTTGCTGCCGGGCTGCTATCACATTCCTGCGCCCTATACCTATCGCAACCCGTTCAACGAAACCGACCCCGAACGCCTTGCGCAGCTTTGTGCGGCTGCGCTGGAAGACGAGATCGCGTTCCAGGGAGCAGGCACCATCGCGGCCTTCATCATGGAGCCCGTGCTTGGGGCAGGGGGTGTCATTCCCCCTCACAAGAGCTTCATGCCGAAGGTGCGTGAAATCTGCGACCGCAATGGAATCCTGCTGATCGCCGATGAGGTGATCACTGCCTTCGGGCGCACCGGGGCCTGGAGCGGGTCACGGCTATGGGGTGTCAAGCCGGACCTGATGTGTACTGCCAAGGCGATAACCAATGCCTATTTTCCGTTCGGTGCGGTGATGATCTCGGACAAGGTTGCCGACGTGTTCGAAAACGACAAGTCGGGGGCGGCAGCCATCGGCCATGGCTATACCTATTCCGGGCATCCTGTGGGCGCGGCAGCGGCGGTGGCCTGTGTTGCGGAAACCCTGCGGCTCAATGTCAAGGACAATGCGGCTGCGCGGGGAACGCAGTTGTTCGATGGCGTGACCAGGCTGATGGAGAAGCATTCGGTGATCGGCGATGTGCGCGGCGGGCACGGGCTGATGGTGGCGATCGAACTCGTTTCCGATCGCAAGACCAAGGCACCGGTCGACAAGGCGCTGCCGATGAAGCTGCAGGAGGCGATCTATCGCGAGGGTGTCATGGTGCGTGTCTCAGGCCCCAATGTGATCATGTCGCCACCGCTGGTATTGAGTGAGACCGACGTTTCCAAGGTTCTTGCCGCACTCGATGCGGGGTTCAAATCGCTGGAGGGCAACTGATGGATCTGGCTTTCCGGGATTTCACGGCGCTGCTGGGCACCAAGGGCGGGCCTGCGATCCGTCCCGGTTCGACCAATCCGACTTCTTCGCTGCTTTGCCTTGACGGCAGGCTGATCGTGGTCGATTGCGGGCTTGGCGTGACCAGGGGTCTTGTCAACCAGGGCATGCAACTGCGTGACCTGTCGCTGATCTTCGTGACGCACATGCATTCCGATCATTATCTCGAACTTGGGCCGCTGCTGCACACGGCATGGACGGCGGGCTTGAAGTCCACGGTCGATATCCACGGTCCTGCGGGACTTGAAGCCTATTGGGATGCTTTCCTCGTTTCCATGAAGGCGGACATTGACCTGCGCATTGAAGACGAGGGGCGCCCGGACCTGCGCAGGCTGGTCAACCTGCATGTCCTTGATGATGGCCCGGTCATGCAGACGGGCACGATAGCTGTATCAGCGATGCGCAATGAGCATCCGCCGCTCATTGACACGTTCGCATTGCGATTCAACGGATCACGGCACAGCGTTGTTTTTTCAGGCGATACGGCGTTCTTTCCGCCGCTGGCGGAATTTGCCGCCGGTGCCGACCTGCTCATTCACGAGGCGATGCTGGAATCAGCCCTTGGACCGCTGATGGCGCGGATCGGCAATGCGGATGACCGGTTGATGAAGCACTGGCTGCGTTCCCACACGATGGCGCATGATGCAGCCGAGATCGCCGCGCGAGCAAAGGTCGGGGCGCTGGCGCTCAATCATCTCATTCCCTCGGATGATCCAGACTATATGCAAGAGCACTGGCTGAACGCTGTCAAGGCGCGCTGGGCAGGGAAGTTCCATCTTGGTCATGACGGAATGCGGATCGATCTTTGAAGGCTGGTAATCCCGCCCGCCGGGAGCCGGCGAGCGGGATGAGAAACTTGCCTGACGATCAGGACGCGGGAAGCAGAACAGTGTCGATGACGTGAATGACGCCGTTCGACTGCTTGACGTCAGCAATGGTCACATGGGCGACATTGCCCTGGCCGTCTTCGATGGCGATCCTGTCACCATCCATCATGGAGCTGAACGTGCAGCCGCCGACCGTCTTGACCGGATGCTTGCCATTGTCATCCTTGATCATGCCCATGATCGCTTCCGAGAGGGCATCGGCAGCAACGACATGGCAGGTCAGGATTTTCGCAAGCTGATCCTTGTTTTCGGGCTTCAGAAGATTTTCGACCGTCCCTTTCGGCAGGGCGGCAAACGCTTCATTGGTCGGGGCAAAGACCGTGAACGGGCCTGCGCCCTGCAGCGTTTCAACGAGGCCTGCAGCCTGAACAGCCGCTACCAGGGTGGTGTGATCCTTGGAGTTGACGGCATTTTCGATGATGTTCTTGTTCTCATACATCGCAGCGCCCCCGACCATCGGGTTTTCGGCAAGTGCCGCGCTTGTCATCAGGGCAAGGGCAGCGGTCGCGGCCAGGGCGGTTTTCTGGATGGATCTCATCGGAAATCTCCTCTTGGGTTGGTCCGGATTGGACGAGAGGAGTAACGAAGGGCCGGTGCGCAAAGTTTCACGACGACAAAACTATTTTTTGCGGTTCTTCAGCAGACAGTCTGCATCAGATCGGCGTCACCTTGCCAAGGGCAAGCACGGCGCCAGTTGCCGTTCCTGTCGGTGAGCCGCCTGCCGGTTCATCGGAAATTGCCAGGATGGCGTTGGCGATCAGAGCGCGGTGTTCAGCCGACACGCGCATTGTGCCGGTGGCATCCCTTGGCATCACACCCATGGAGACGGGAGCCTTGTCTGCCTCGATGAGCCAGAGCTCGAAATCACGCCCGGGTGCCGGTTCTCCCGCAACACGGCTGATTTTCAGGACACTTTCGCGCGGGTCAAAGAATGTCAGGACGCGCACCGCGCCCGTATCGCCTGCAAGTTCCGCAACGAGGAATGGTTGTGCCGGACCGGATAGCGGGCCGCGAATGTAGCCCGCATAAAGCAGGACGACGACTGCCAGTGCTGCCAGGCTCGCAAAGCTAAGACCTCGCCAGAATGGCAGGCTTTGCCACCAACCGCGCGGCTGGGCCGCTGGCTCGAAGAGATTTGCTTCGAGTCTGGCAAGGACATGGTCTGGCGGGGCGACTTCCCCGGCCTGTTCCGTCATGGGTGACAGCTGTTCGTCCCAGAACCTGACCTTGTCTGCCAGTTCAGGTTCGTTTTCGAGGCGACGCGCGAATGCGACACGCTCGGCGTACGGCAGAACGCCAACGGCATATTCTGCCGCCAGCGCATCGTCATCCCTGTCCCTGCCGCCGGCTGTTGTCATTTTTCCAGGCATTCTTTCAGTTTCATCAGGCTCCGCCGCAGCCATGTGCGCATGGTGTTCAGTGGAACCGCATGGCGCTCGGCAAGCTCCTGATAGCTCAATCCATCCAGGTAAGCACCGCGCACGGCTTCCTGCCTGGCATTGTCCAGTTCTTCCAGACAATCGCCAATCTGGCGCTCGCCTGATCTGTTTACGGCTGCCTGTTCCGGGTCTGGCCTGTCATCGGCAACCTCGTATGCGGTATCGAAATCAGCTCCCTGCGGTTTGCGAGCCCTCAGGCGATCGATTGCATGGTTTCGCGCCACAGCCACCAGCCAGGATATCGGGCTGTAGCGCGATGGGCCGAACCTTGAGGCATTGTGCCAGATTTTCAAATAGATTTCCTGGAGCGCATCCTCGGCCTCCGCCCTGTCCTTCAAGACACGCAGACAGACGCCAAAAAGTTTCGCTGAGGTTCGACTGTACAGATCACGAAAGGCGTCGCGGTCGCGCATCGCAACCCGCCCGATCAGGACCGTTATCTCATCGCTGCTCATGCCAAGCCGTCACGGTACGCTGTTGCCCTTGCCTTGAATGACACAACTGGAGCGCTTTGGGTGCGTGCCAGCCGGTGTACGCGCATCGTGCGCGATTTGCCATCACAGTCGGTTGTTTCGACTGCGATTGGCACAGGCATTTTATTTAGGGCGGTGCGCCGAAAAACAAAGAGTGATTTTGCGCATCATGATGCGGCCATGTCGTGCACTCAATCAAATCCCTGCAAAATCGGTGCACAAGGGGGGCTTATCAGGTACAAGTCCGCCCAATCCGATCCATGACCACAAACACCTGTAGCTGTTCCTGACCGTTGCGATGTATCTGAAGACGTTGAAAAACAAAGAGAAATTCTTCGCTGTCGCGCCCACGATGGACTGGGTGGAAAGCTGATTTAATTCAATGGTTTGCAACGCCAGTTGTACAATTTCCGTGCAATGAGATTGTTGCTTTTTTCTGAATCTCTTCGGTTTTCTCGAAATCCGTTCCGGATCAGTAGAGCCAAGTATCAATCCGGGATGGACCAAAAACGCAAAAATTGGGCAGGCAATGGCCACAGAATGGTCCACCCTTCCACGCTGAATATGCGGGTTCGATTCCCGCTACCCGCTCCAAATATATTTCATTATTTCAGTTGGTTACTTGCTTTCGAGCGCTGTTTTCCACGCGCAATTGTCGTGCTGATGAGCAAATGGAGGGAAAGGTTGCGGTTAGGCGTTCCGGCATCTCCGGTTTTCAAACAAACCAAGTGCTGAAAGTCACCCCGATTTCCAGCAGACACCCAAGACCATGGCATCTGCGTCTCCTGTCGAAACATAGGCGTGGCCAAGACCCGAATCGAAATAGATGCTGTCGCCGGTTGTAAGGTTTACAGCTTCACGTCCCTTGAGATGGACTGTGACTTCTCCTTCCAGGACATAGATAAACTCTTCGCCGGGATGGGAGATGAAATCTTCAAACTCTCCGAAGCTGTGTGCCTTGATGCGGCCGATCATGGGAACCATGTGTTTGCCCGAAAGATCGGCGGCCAGCATGTCATAGTCGTAGGTAGCGGATCGGTGCAGGGGCGCGTCTCCCTTGCGCGTTACGGTCACTGATCCGTGCGAAAACCCTTCGGCGCCAGGTTCAAACAATTCCCCCACATCCATTCCCAGACCTTGTGCCAGCCGCATGAAACGGTCGTAGGTCAGCGAGATTTCGCCGCGTTCCATTTTCGAGATGGTCGAGATGGCAAGACCTGTCCTGTCCGCAAGCTCCTTGAGGGTCCAGTTGCGGGCCTGGCGGATCTGGCGAACGCGTTCGCCCAGTTCCAGTTCAGACGCGGCTTTCCTGGGTTGAAGTCCCGGAACAAGTTCCTGCATATTTTCCAATCCGAAAATATTATTGTTTTCCAATTGGAAAACATGTATCACGATTTTCCAATAAGAAAAAGTGCCGGATCGGCGCGCGCGGGATCGGGAGGAGTACCGGAATGACTGCGCACAATGAGCCCTCGATGGGGAGCGTTTACGATTTTTGCGTCATCGGGGCCGGGATTGCCGGGACATCGGTGGCTGCGGAATTGGCGCGGCATGCGTCTGTCCTGCTCCTCGAAATGGAGAGCCAACCCGGTTATCACACCACCGGCCGTTCTGCGGCGGTTTTCGCACCAGTCTACGGACCCCAGCCAATACGCGCGCTGACCCGAGCTTCAGCCGCTTTCTATCACAATCCGCCAGAGGACTTTGCCACGGCACCATTACTGGAGCTGCTCGATGTCATCATGCTTGCGCGCGCTGATCAGGAAAAGCACCTTGCCCAGTTTTTGAAAGAGGTGGGCAAGGAAGGCGCTATAAGTCGCATTGGGGCCGATGAAATCCGAAAGAGAAATCCGTTAGTGCGGGAAACTTACGCTCATGCCGGCGCTCTCGATCAAACCGGCAGCGGCATCGATGTTCATGCACTTCACCAGGGGTATCTGAATACCTTCCGCAAGGCTGGCGGCATGCTCGCAACGAACTGCAAGGTTGAAAAGCTTGAGCGCAGGAATGGCATCTGGGTAATTGCGACCGCTTCGGGCGTTTATCAGGCGGCAACGATTATTAACGCAGCCGGAGCATGGGCCGATCAGGTTGGCGCAATGGCAGGTGCGGAAAGAATTGGACTGGTGCCCAAGCGCCGCACTGCACTCATCGTAGACGCACCGGACGGTCTCGACACGGCTTCCCTGCCACTGATTGTGGACATTGAAGAGCAATTCTACATGAAGGCCGATGCAGGGCGTCTCCTCATTTCTCCTGCCAATGAAGACCCCATGGAGCCTTGCGACGCGCAACCCGACGAAATGGATATCGCCATTTGTATAGATCGCATCCAGCACGCATTTGATATCGAGGTTCGCCGCATAGGCAACAAGTGGGCGGGGCTTCGCAGTTTCGTCGCCGACAAGGTGCCGGTTGCCGGATATTCCAGTGCAGTCGGTGGTTTCTTCTGGCTTGCCGGTCAGGGCGGCTATGGCGTCCAGTCCGCGCCGGCGCTGTCGCGCTATGCTGCATCACTGGCACTAGGCAATGACATTCCGGCTGACATTCTCGCTGCAGGCCTTAATCCGGCAAGTATTGCACCCGACAGGTTGAGGCTGGCAGCATGATCTATCTCGTCCCGATCGCTGCAGCTGTGCTTCTGGCTTCTGGCCTGGCGCTTGCCTATGTGATCGGTGCGGCGGCGGTGCTGTCATTTGTGGCAACCGACAATACGCGCTATCTGGCGATCCTGCCGCAAAAGGTATTCTCGCAGATCAGCGTTTTTTCCCTGCTGGCCATGCCGCTCTTCATTCTGGCGGGTGAATTGATGAACCGGGGCGGCGTCACCAAGGCGCTGATCGATCTTTCCATGGCACTGGTCGGGCGGTTGCGCGGTGGCCTCGGGCATGTCAACATCATGACGTCGGTGTTCTTCGCCGGAATTTCGGGTTCGGCCATTGCCGATGCTGCTGCGCTTTCGAACACGCTAGTACCGGAAATGGAGCGGCAAGGGTATTCCCGTGCCTATGCGGGAGCGATCACTGCAGCTTCGGCCATCATTGGCCCCATCGTTCCGCCCTCTATCATTCTGATCTTCTATGGCGCGATCATGCAGACTTCGGTGGCCGCTCTTTTCGTTGCAGGAATCCTTCCTGGCCTCCTGCTGGCTGTAGCGCTTTTTGCAGTCAATGCCGTTTATGCGCATATCGAGCAGCATCCCCGCACACCTCCGGGTGAAAGCGTGAACATCTTCACCGCTGCACGCGCTGCGCTTCCGGCATTGAGCCTGCCCTTCATCATTCTGGGTGGCATCGTGTTCGGCTGGATGACGCCGACGGAGGCAGCAGCCGTTGCCGTTGTTGCAGCAGTAGTTGCAGGCAGCTTTTACGCAGGTCTGACCATCAGCGATCTGTTGGAGAGCCTGAGGAGAACCGCGGTTCTTTCAGGGTCGATCTTCATCATTCTCTGTGCGGTTGCGGCTCTTGGGCACGTGGCAGCGCTTGAACGCGTGCCGCAGGCGATTTCCGATCTGGTCACCGGTCTTGGACTGGGTCCGGTCGGTTTTCTCATTCTGATGAATGTGATCTTCATCCTTGCTGGCATGATTCTCGATATCACGGTGGCGCTGGCGCTGCTTGTACCACTTCTTGCTCCGGTGGCGCTCGCCAACGGCGCCGACCCTGTACATCTGGGGATCGTTATCTGCTTCAACCTTTCGATCGGTCTTGTTTCGCCCCCGCTCGGCGGCTGCCTGCTGATCGTCTCAACGGTTACCGGGATCAACTATTGGGCGCTTGCCCGCCGTGTGATCCCCTTCGTCATCGTCGAAATCCTTGTTCTTGGTGTGCTGATGTTTGTGCCTGAAATCAGCCTGGTACTGCCAAGGGCGTTGGGATTGTGGAACTAGGCTCATCAGAAACCAAAAACAGGGAGAAACATATCATGTCACTTATCTCGAAACTCAAATACGCAGTAGCTGCCGCGGCAATGCTTGCGTCAAGCACTGCCTTCGCCCAGGTCAAGATCGCTCTCGACAGCCCGAAGAGCGATCAGTCCGGAACATATGTATGGGCCAAGGCATTTGGCGACCACCTCAAGGCCAATGGAATGGAGGCAGTGGAATATGAGCGCGGTGCCCTTGGTGATGAAGCCGAGAGACTTGATCAGGTAAGTCAGGGGCTGCTTGAAGTCTCTTTGTCCGATGTGAAATCGGCGGCGGGTCTAGACGGTACTGTCTTCGGTCTGTTCCTTCCCTATTTCTTCAAGGATTCAGGTCAGATCGACAAGGCGCTCAATGAGGGCGGGATGCTGGCGCGCATCAATGAAGGCACAACCGCAAAAGGTGTGCGGGTTGCAAGCGTCGTTTATCTTGGCGGACCGGCAGGCATCTTCACCGCGAACAAGCCAGTAAAATCGCTGGCCGACATGAGCGGCCTGCGCATGCGTGCGCTGGATGAGGCCCAGATTGCAATCTTCAAGTCCTGGGGTGCGCAGGGCACCATCGTTGCCTGGGATGAAGTTCCCAATGCACTTCAAACCGGCGTTGCGGACGGCTACCTGAACCCGTCATTTGTTCCGCTGCTCTTCGGTCATACCGGCTTCATCAAACATTTCACGGATGCTTCGATCGTTGCTTCCACACGTGCGGCGATCATCTCGGAAGACTGGTACAAGGGCCTTTCAGATAGCGAACGCAAGACAGTTGACGATGCGATCGCAGCAGCCAACGAGGCCAACCGCGAGTGGCTGGTTGGTCAGTCTGCAGTTCTTGGCAAGCTGAAGGAAGCGGGCATCGAGGTCATCGAAATGGACGAGGCTGCCCGCAACGAATTCCGTGAAGCATCCCAGAAGATCTGGGGCCTTCTGCCAATGCCTGAAGGCGCGCTGGATGCGTGGAAAGCGGCCATTCAATAATGAGACCGCTGGCGCTCAAACTGGATCGACTGTCACTGGCACTTCACAACATTGCGTTGTGGGGTGCCGTGCTGGCAGTCGTATTCATGTTGGGCGCTGCCTGCTGGCAAGTGGTTGCCCGCTACATTCTTGCCCAACCGCCAGCCTGGACCGAGGAACTCGCCCGTTTCTCGATGGTCTGGGCAGGGCTGCTGGGCGCATCCTGTGCCTTCCGTCTCCGGTCTGATCCATCGCTGTTTCCCCAAATGCTGGACAGGTCTGGCGGAACCGGCAGACTATTGGCGCTCGTGCGGCTGGCTGGCGTCCTGATCTTCATTTTCCCCATCCTCTGGTACTCTTTCTTCGGACCGGGAATGAACCCGGAGCGCGGATATATCGCGCGGCTTGCCGGAAGAAGTGCCGAGACCCTTGATGTGCCGATGACGGTATTTGGCCTCGCCATTCCCGTGGCATTCACGCTGATCTTCATTCATCTCATCGCACAATTTGCCTTGTCCATGACTGAGCCAAATACGGAAGACAAAACATGAAAGTACTGATCGCGGGTCTTGCGACCGAGACCAATTCCTTTTCACCCATTCCGACTGGCAGGATTTCCTTTGAGGAAACGTTCAGCACGCGGGAGGCTACCAGCAGGCCGCCGAATATGTTTTCTGCACCCTTGCACGAATGGCGCAAAGCGGCAGAGGCGCGCGGCTGGGAAGTGGTGGAGAGCCGTTCCGCTTTCGCACAGCCAGCCGGCCCTACCATCCGTGCCGTCTACGAAGAATTTCGCGACGAGATTCTCGAGGACATCCGGAATGCAAAGCCGGACATAGTACTCCTATCCATGCATGGGGCCATGATTGCAGAGGGCTATGACGATTGCGAAGGCGATCTCATGGCGAGGGCACGCAAGATCACCGGAGACAAAACAGTCATTGGCCTTGAGATCGATCCGCACCACCACCTTACAGAGCTGATGCTGGATTCGGCAGACCTCATCATCGCCTACAAGGAATATCCCCACACAGACAGCCCGGACCGTGCCCGCGAACTGTTTGCGCTTGCCGCCGATACGGCTGAAGGAAAGATCAAGCCGGTCATGCGCGACTATGACTGCCGAATGATGACCATGTATCACACGCCGAAGGAACCGATGCGTTCCTTCGTGGATGAGCTTCAGGCACGCGAGGGTAAGGATGGCATCCTTTCGCTCACTCTGACGCACGGCTTTCCCTGGGGGGACAATCCGCGTGTTGGAACCCGCATGCTCGCGATCACTGATGGAGATGCCGAAAAGGCTGGGGCCGTCGCGCGGGAATATGGCGAGAAGCTGTGGGGATTGCGGGAGCAATTGCGGGCCGACTGGCCGGACATTTCAGTCGCGTTCGACCGGGTGGAAGCGTCGAATGGCCATCCAATCTGTCTGGCGGACTTTGCCGACAATGCCGGGGGTGGCGCGCCATCGGATTCTACCTTCGTACTGGAGGAAGTATTGAAGCGCGGGCTCAAGGACATAGCGCTTGGCATCTATTGGGACCCGGTCGTGGTTCGAATGTGCAAGGAAGTGGGCGTCGGCGGAACCATACAGATCCGCCTTGGCGGCAAGGTCGGCAAGATGTCAGGCAACCCAGTTGACCTGATGGTCACCATCCGGGCAATCCGCGAGGGCATGAGCCAGAAAATGGGCGAAACGACCATGCCCATGGGGACCGGCGTCTGGCTGGAAGCGGATGGCATTCATTTGGTGGTCAATGATCTGAGAACCCAGACTTTCCACCCGTGCGCCTTCACCGATCTCGGCATTGATCTTTCACTGGTGAAAGCTGTCGTGGTTAAATCCTCACAGCATTTCTATGCCGGCTTTGCGCCGGTCTCATCGGAAGTCATTCACATTTCCGGACCAGGCGCGATCACGCCAGATTTCACGATCATTCCCTACACCAAGCGCGATGACAATTACTGGCCCAAGACAGAGAACCCGTTTGCATGACCAATCCGCTGATTGCCTCCCGAAACCGGTTTGCAGCGAGCCACCCGGAACTGAAATGGCGCTGCGGTGACCGAGAGTGGGGCTTTGTCCAGGCAGGCTCGAAAGGTCCGGCACTTGTGCTGCTTCCGGGCACGCTGGGCCGGGCAGACATCTTCTGGCAGCAGATCGAGGCACTGGAAGGGGAAGTCCGCATTCTTGCGCTGAGCTATCCCGCTGCAGGGGGGATCGGTGAATGGGCAAACGACCTTGCTGTCATGGCCGAAGAGCACGGCCTTCAAGGCGGGGTCATTCTTGGTTCGTCGCTCGGTGGCTATGTGGCCCAATACACCGCAGCACGCCACTCCACGGTCTTCGGGACACTTATTGCCGCCAACACACTTCCTGATACCTCCATAGTCCAAGCCATTCCGCCATACGCGATGGATCTGGAAACGGTGGAGATCGGCGTTCTTGCCAACGGGTTTCTCGGTGGACTGCGCAACTGGATGACGGATGGCCATCCCTATCGCGACCTGGCTGAACTTCTGGCCGCCGAAGTGGAAGGCCGAATTCCGGAAAGCGAATTGCGCAACCGGTTGATTGCGCTGAAAAACGCTCCCGTGCTGCCGCCGCAATCCTTGCCACATGAGCGTGTTTTCACGGTGGAGAGCGAGGATGATCACCTGATCCCGCCTCCGGTTCGTGAGGCTCTTAAAGCGGCCTTGAAGCCAGCGCAGGCATTCAACATGGGGGATGCCAGCCACTTTCCCTATGTGACCCGGCCCGATGCCTATACGGCAATGCTGCAGCAGGTCCTTGGTCTGACGAAACACTGAAAAAGCGACAGGAGTGAAATGCGTTGAAGCTGCTGGATGCCGATGATGTTCGCCGCCTGCTGCCGATGGCAGAAGCGATCGATTGCATGGAAGAAACGATGATCAAGGTATCGCGCGGAGAGGCGAACCTGCCATTGCGCACGATCATGGACATCGATGGCACCAACAAGCTCGGTATCATGCCCGGTGCGATGAAGTCGGACGCAGGAAGCACACTTTACGGCATCAAGCTGTTGAGCCTGTTTCCCGGCAATCCGGCCAAGGGCCTGAGCTCCCATATTGGCATCGTGATCCTGTTTGATCCTGAAACCGGCGCGCCGGAAATCGCAATGAATGCGGATGCCATTACCGCGATCCGAACTGCTGCAGCATCTGCCGCAGCGACACGGCGCCTGGCAAACCCGGACGCAACAATGCTGGCGATCATCGGAACTGGCGAGCAGGCCGAGAGCCATATCGAAGCGTTGACGCTGGTGCGCAATTTCACGGAAATACGCATTGCGGGCCGGACACAGGAAAAGGCAGAAGCATTTGTATCAAGGGTTTCTGCGCAATATCCCGGCGTGATCTTTGTTGCTTCACCAGAAATCAAAACTGCGGTCGAAGGTGCCGATGTTGTCTGCTCTGTAACCTCCACTGTCGAGCCCGTTCTGTTTGGTGACTGGATTGGGCACGGAACCCATGTGAATGCCGTTGGCGCGTCCATTCCCGTCCTGCAGGAGATTGACGAAACCTTGCTGCTCAGGTCGGAACTCTTTGTCGACTACCGGGCGTCTGCACTTGCGCAAGCTAAGGAAATCATAACGGCAATCAGGGACGGGCGGATTACGGAAGATCATATCCGTGCCGAGATCGGCGAAGTCCATTGTGGTTCGGCAAGCGGACGCAGCAGCGCGGATGCGATCACGCTTTACCGTTCTCTCGGTGTCGCGGCGCAGGATCTGGCTGCTGCCGATCTCATTCGCAAACGGTATTCTGCCACGGAGTAAATGGCCATGAAACTACGTTCCAACAAGGTAACTGTTGGCCCGATGAATACCGGTGCTCGCGCATTGTGGCGTGCTACCGGTACAGCCTCGCATGAATTCGGACGGCCGATTATCGGGATCGCCAACTCGTTCACCGAGATGGTGCCAGGCCATGTTCACCTGCAGGCACTCGGTAGACTGGTTGCGCGGGAAATCCGCGAGGCAGGTGGCGTTCCAAAAGAGTTCAATACGATCGCTGTCGATGATGGCATCGCCATGGGTCACGAAGGAATGATGTATTCCCTGCCATCGCGGGAGATCATTGCCGATGCGGTCGAATACATGGCGAATGCGCATTCGATCGATGCGCTGATCTGCCTTTCCAATTGCGACAAGATCACGCCGGGCATGCTTATGGCGGCAAACCGGTTGAACATTCCCACCATCTTCGTTTCCGGCGGACCGATGGAATCGGGCAAGTTCACCTATCGCGGCCATGAAAAGCGCATCGATGCCATCGACACGATCTATGTTGCGGGTGCACCGGATGCGACGCAGGAAGAAATCGACGCGGTGGAAGAATCCGCATGCCCAACCTGCGGTTCCTGCGCCCTGATGGGGACGGCGAACTCCATGAACTGCCTGACGGAATCGCTCGGCATGGCGCTACCAGGAAATGGCACAATTGTCGCCACCCATACCGACCGTGAAGACCTTTTCAAACGAGCCGCTCACCGCATTGTCGACATGGCCAAGGCCTGGTATGGCGAAGGGGATGCCAGCATCCTTCCGCGTTCGATCTGCTCCAAAGAGGGGCTGGAAAATGCCGTCCGAATGACGATGGCAATCGGTGGGTCGACCAACACGATTTTGCACTTATTGGCAATTGCGCAGGAAGCGGGCGCGGATTTCTCCATTGACGATTTTGATCGGATATCCCGCGATACGCCTTGCCTTTGCAAGGTTTCACCATCGGCTGAGGAGATCTTCATTGAAGACATGCACCGGGCTGGCGGGGTGATGACTGTCATCGCCGAACTGGTAAAGGTCGGCAAGTTTCACGCTTCCAACCCGACAGTACTTGGCGCGCCCATCGGGGACGTGACCGCAGCCTGGGATGTAACCAACCCCCAGAACGAAACTGCCAGGATGCTCTACAAGGCTGCGCCCGGCGGCGTTCGTTCGATCAGTGCGTTCTCCCAGTCGAACCGGTTCCGGGAACTTGATATTGATCGGGAAAATGGCGTCATCCGTTCCGCGCAGCATGCGTTTTCGGGCGATGGCGGTCTCGCGGTTCTATATGGCAATCTGTCGCCGGATTCCTGTGTCGTGAAGAGTGCCGGTGTTCCTGCCAACCTCATGACATTCCGGGGAAGCGCCATTGTGGCCGAAAGCATGGAAGAGGCGCTTGAGAAGATCCAGAACGGCAAGGTGAAGGAAGGCGATGTCGTGGTTATCCGCTACGAAGGACCACGCGGCGGACCGGGCATGCGTGAAATGCTGACACCGACCGGCGTTCTCAAGGCACGTGGCCTTGGGGACAAGGCAGCATTGATCACCGATGGCCGGTTCTCCGGTGCGACCTCCGGTCTTTCAGTGGGCCATGTGTCGCCGGAAGCGGCGTCCGGCGGTGCCATCGCGCTGGTGGAGGATGGGGATATCATCGAATTCGATGTGCCCAACCGCCGTGTCCATCTCGATGTATCCGAAACGGAACTTGACCGCCGGCGCGAGCAAATGAATTCACGGGGCGACAAGGCGTGGAAACCCGCCAACCGCAAACGAGATGTCAGCACATCGCTGCGCATCTACGGGTTGATGGCGAGCTCTGCCGACAAGGGTGGTGCACGCGATACTGAACGGCTGGAAGCGCTTGAGCGCGCAACCCGCCAGTTTTAGGTAGCTAACCGTAGATCAATGTTGGCAGCCAGAGCGCGAGTTCAGGGGCAAGGACCAGCAGGGCCAGCACAATCAACTCGGTAATCACGAACGGCCAGATGCCTTTGAAGATTTCTGTTACCGGCTGTTTCGTCACTCCTGCGACAACGAAAACATTCATGCCCATTGGCGGGGTGATCAGCCCGATCTCGGCTGTCTTGACGAAGATCACGCCAAGCCAGACCGGGTCATATCCCAACTGTGTCATAAGCGGGAAAACGATCGGCAACGTAAGGATCAGGATTGCCAGCTGATCCAGGAAGAATCCGAGGAAAAGAAGCAGAAGCAAGACCAGCATCAAAACCGCCCAGGAAGGCAGCCCAGAGCTTGCAATGGCGCCGAGCAGCATGTTGGTGGTTCCGTTCAGTGCCATGAACACACCAATCACCGCCGAAAAGCCGACAATGGTGAGGATCATGGCACTTGAACGGGTAGCGCGAACGGCAGCGGCCCAGAATTCTGCAAGGCTTGTCCGCCCCATGGCGAACCCGATGAGCAGGGCTGCGAGCGCACCGACTGCTCCGACTTCCGTGGCGGTGATGATGCCGGAATAAAGTGCAGCGATCATACCAACAAGCAGCAAGATTACCGGCCATGCTGTTCTGATCGCCTGCCAGCGCACGTCCCAGCCGGCAGGGTTTGCCGATTGTGGTGCATATTCGGGATTGCGCCGAACCAGAATCCATATGGTCAAGGCGTATCCAAGGGCAGTCAGCGCACCGGGCAGGAAACCGGCAAGCAGCAGGCGCCCAACCGAAGTCTCCGTGAAAACCCCGTAAAGGATCAGCCCGATGCTGGGCGGGATCATGATGGCCAGCGTACCGACGATGGAAAGCAAGGCTGCCGAAAAGCGCGGATCGTAGTTGTAGCGTCGCATCTCGGGATAGGCGACGGAAGCCAGCGTGCTGGCTGCAGCCGTCGAGGAACCGGACATGGCGGCAAGCAGCACTCCGCCCGCAACCGTGGCATAAGAGATGCCACCGCGCAGATGGCCAAGAAAGCGGTGACTGAGCGAGAACAGATCTGAGGTGAAGCGGCCAGCGCTTAATAACTCTGCCATCAGTATGAACAGGGGAACGCTGGAAAGGGTATAGCTCGCGACGTGTTCATAGGGGGAGTGGGTAAGCACGCCGGCAACCGGGCCAAAGCCGACCGTTATCCAGATGCCCACAACGCCAGCCATCAACATTGAGAAGGCAACCGGAACACCGATCAGCAGCAAGGCAAGCAACAGGCCGAAACCGGCGAGGGCAACGCCAATCATGCTCATCTTGTGGTCTCCTCGTTGTGGAGATCAGGCTCATCATCACGAGGCGAAACGATATCGAGAACGAAACGTGCGGTTAGTGTACAAGCACCCAAGGCCACCCAAACATAGCTCAGATAAACCGGAAACGGGATCGCACCCATGCGCGTTTCCAGGTGCGCAAACTTGGCAATTGCCTCATTGGTCGAATACCACGCAAACATCGCAAAGACGGGCAGGCAGATAAGCGCAATAAGGCGTTCGTAATTGCCGCCAAAGCGGGCCTTCAGGCCCGCAGATACGATGTCGAGCCGCACATGGGAGTCGGTTGCGTAATTCCCCGATAGCGTGCCGAACACGAGAATGACCATGAAATACAGGCTGGTGAGCTCGAAATTTCCCCTGAACGGGCTGTTGAACAAATGCCTGCCCAGCGCGTCGAAGGAAATCGCAAGCATCATCAGCACAAGCCCAGCTGTTGCCAGGGCAAGCAACACCCGCTCCAACTTGTCCAGAAAACTGCGGATTGTCTCAATCATGAAATGCGCTCGCGCCGATCAGGCCCCATGCCTCCGGTGCAAGCGGTTCTGCCTGCACCAGAGACTTGGGCTTCAGTCCTATTGTTTGGCCAGATTTTCGTTATAGGCAGCCGCAATTTCAGCCGCCATTGCATTACGCTCTGAAACGCTCTTGACCCAGTTGGTCTGCACCGAGGCCAGCTTCTCATTGATCTCGGCGATTACATTTTCAGGAATGGTAATCATGGTCATACCACCTTCTGCCAGCTTCTTTTCTGCACCGGCATTGACCTTGACAAATGTTGCGCTGCTTGCCGTTCCAGCTTCTGCACCCGCGCGCGTTACCTGCTCCTGCTGTTCAGGTGTCAGTTTCGCCCAGTCGCTTTCCGAGATAACGAGGAAGAAGCCGATCGACCCCATTGAAAGGTTGGTCGTAACCGCTTCAGTCACTTCGTTCAGCTTGTAGGAGGGAATGGAGGCTGTCAGGTTGATGGCGCCATCGACCGTACCGCGCTCAAGAGCCAGATAGAGATCGGTGACCGGCATTTCCACAGGCACCATTCCAAGCGCGGAAATGGCATCACCGGCCGTTGAATGCGGAACGCGAATTTTCAGTCCTGCCAGATCGGCGAGGCTTTTGATTTCACGGTTCTTGGCAAGAACAAGCTGCGTTTGTGGCAACAGGTTCATCATGACCGGACGCACCTTGTTCGGAACGAACTCGGCCTCAAGCAGTTTATCCTGCACCAGTTGCCAATAGGCAGCATGGCCTTTTTCGAGATCCGCGAATGCTCCCTGCAATTCCACAACTGTGGAAAGGGGCATTGCATCGCCGACATAGCCGACACCAACAAAGCCCATATTGGCAATGCCGGTTTTCACGGCGTTGAGCGTGCCCGGCGCATTGGCCAGCTGCCCCCCCGGAAAGTTCTGAACCTTGACCGAACCGCCGGTATATTCATCGATCTTCGCAATCAGCGGATTGATGATCAGCTTGGTGCCAAAATGTTCTGGTGGCAGATAGGACGCCAATCTCAGATCCGTGGCCTGAACATAACTTGTGGCAGCCATCGCCATGGTAAGCGCCAATGCACCGGCACGGCTGATTTTTCCTAGATAACTCATTTGGTATTCCTCCCGTTTCAGGTTTAACGACCGACAAATTGCGGTGGCCGTTTTTCGACAAATGCTTTCATGCCTTCGATCCGGTCCTCACTGGTGTAGGGATCCGGTCCGACATTGAGACGAAGAGCCGCCGCAAGCGGCAGGCCCATCGATTTGGTTGAGGTTTCCTTGCAGCGCCGCAGTGTGAGTGGTGCATTTGCTGCAATCGTTGCAGCCACGTCTTTTGTTACCTTGCGGATTTCGGCAGGTGCCAGGACGCGATTGAAGAAGCCATGGGCAAGGCCTTCCTGTGCAGAAAGCGGTCTACCCGTATAAAGAAGCTCCAGCGCCAGTGCTCTGGACAATAGCCTCGGCAACATGACCGATGAAAAATTGGCTCCCAAACCGACCTTTGCTTCGGACGAGGCAAAACGCAGATCATCTGTCGCGAAGCGCAGATCGCAGGCCATCGCGAGCTCCGCCCCTGCACCAATTGCCACGCCCTCCAGACATGCGATCACGGGCTTGTTGATTTCCAGAATACGCTCGAAGGGGTTGCGCCGGTCGCCTTTCATGGGTGCGGGAAATCTCCTGTCACCTGCTTCAGCCAAAGACTTCAGATCAACCCCGGCACAAAACGCCTTTCCGCCGGTTCCCGAGATGACAATGACGCGCACATCGTCACTGTCTTCAGCTTCTTCTGCCATCGCAGCGAGGGCTTCAAAACCGTCGGGCGGCAATGCATTCATGCGCTCCGGGCGGTCAATACTGATCCAGGCGATGTGATCACCGATCGTGAGGCTCAGTCCCTGCGCTGCCTGATTGCTCATTTTTCACCGCCAACAGGTTCGCCGTCGTTCGGCTTGGCTGTGATCGCCTTGCGCTCTCTCACAATGGCACCTTCGGCTTCGAGACGGTCTATCTGCTCCGCATCCATTCCGGCTTCGGAAAGAATTTCATCGGTATGCGCACCAAAATGCGGAGGTGCCATGCGGTAGGCGCCGGGCGTGCGCAGGAAGCGCATTGGCAGCCCCGTGCCCTTGTAACCCGGCTCATCAATCAGCATGTCGTTCGCTGTCACCTGGGGGTGCTGGAAGACCTGTTCGAGGTTTAGAAACGGTCCTGCGGCCAACCCGGCATCGAGAATTTCCAGTGCAACCTCGTTGGAGCTTCGATGCGCTGTCAACGCAGTCATTGCTGCATCCAGCGCTTCACGATGCTCAACACGGTCGGCATTGGTCTTGAAGCGCGAGTCTTCTGCCAGTTCAGGTGCACCGAGAACTGTAACAAGCTTTGCGAAGGACCGGTCATTTCCGGCACCGGTGAACACTCTACCGTCCTTGCAGGGATAGGCACCGTAAGGAGCCACCCAATGTTCGGTATTGCCGGTAGGACGCGGTATCTTGCCGGTTGCCATCCATGCCGCAGCCGCCGGGTGCAGCATGGTCAGACCCGTATTATAAAGACTGACACCGACATGTTGGCCGAGGCCTGAGCGTTCGCGCTCGAAGAGGGCCATCAGGATCGCATTGACTGCAGAAAGCCCTGTTGCGTGGTCGATCAGCGGCAGGCCGATCTTCGTGCCTTCGCTGCCTGCTTCGCCGTTAATTGAGGCGAGGCCGACAAATCCCTGCACGGCAACATCATAGCCAGCCATACCGGCGAGCGGACCTTCATTGCCGAAGCCTGTGATTGTGCACTGGACCAGACGCGGAAACCGCTTTGACAGGACATCTTCATAGCCAAGACCCCAGCGTGGCAGGGTTCCGAGCTTGAAATTGTGGATCATCACATCCGCGTTTTCGAGAAGATGCAACAGGGTTTCGCGCCCGGGATCCTTGCCAAGATCAAGGGCAATTGATCGCTTGTTGCGGTTCAAGCCGTTGAAATAGGTGGAGCGGTCGCCATCTAGTCGCGTACCCCAGTTGCGGGTTTCATCGCCAACCGGTGGCTCGACCTTGATGACATCAGCGCCCTGATCGGCCAGCGTCTGCGAGCATAACGGTCCTGCATAGACCCGCGTGAGATCGATCACACGGACACCGGCAAGTGGTCCTTGAGGAACTGATCTGGCTGAGCTTGAAGCAGTTTCGATTGTGCTTGTCATTGGCCTGCAAACTCCGGCGTCCGGCGTTCAGAAGATGCCTTGATACCTTCCCTGAAATCAGCCGTCTGCATGTGGTTGCGCTGCATTGAGAGTTCATGGGCAAGGGCTGCACGGACTTCCTCAACGAGCCCCTGCCTCAGCGTGCGGCGCATGTCCCGCACGGCGATTGGCGCACCTTTTGCAATCTCTGAAGCGAAGGCGATTGCGCGGTCGCGCAGTTCTTCTTGTGGGACCAGAAAGTCTGCGAGGCCGCATTCCCACGCTTCAACTCCGTTTATTCGGTTACCGGTGTAGAGAAGTCGCGCAGCGGCTGCCTGCCCAACAGTGCGCGGCAGTGTTTTCGAAATCGCAAACCCGCAATGCATGCCAAGCAGTGCAAAGTTAGCAGAGAAACGGGCTTCCTCGCAGGTAATCCTGAAGTCGGCTGTAAGTGCCAAGCCCAAGCCTCCGCCAATTGCGGGGCCTTGCACAGCAGCAACGATCGGAGTGCCGATTTCAAATATGCCTATTGCCTTGCCATAAAGGTCCTCAGCAATCTTCAAACCCGCTTCGGGGTCGATGCCGCCGCCAAAATCTGCGCCCGCACAGAACACCTTGCCCGCCGCTGCCAGCACGATTGCGCGGCATTGCGGATCGGAATCAAGTTCCTGCATACGCCGCAGGATTGTCTCGACGAGTGTGACATCGAAGAAGTTCAAGGGAGGGCGGTCAATTTCGACCACACTGATATGGCCGATGCGTTCGACATGTACTTCGGACTGCGGATCGCGTTCCATCGCTTTACGCCCGACGCTGGTCATAACGTCGCCCCATGACAGCGCTCGCTATATTGATCTTCTGAATATCAACAGTGCCGCCGGCCAGCCCCCAACCAAAACTTTCGCGCACACGCTGTTCCATCGGATATTCCTTGGAATAGCCATAGCCGCCCATAAGCTGCATGGAGGTAATGCATACATCGCGCACGATCTCGTTGGCGTAGCACTTTGCAATCGAGGCATCGCCGGACGATGGAAGTCCCGCACCGGCATTGCAGACAGCCCGGTAGAGGAGAAGACGGCTCGCATCAAGCTTCATCTTCATTTCGGCAATCTTCAGTTGAACGGCCTGAAACTCGTCCAGCTGACGGCCAAAGGCACGGCGGTCCTGAACATATTCGACCACATCGTCGAATGCGGATTGCGCAAGACCAAGCGACATGGTGGTGTTGCCGCAACGCTCAAGGCCAAAGCTTTCCATGAGCGACTTGAAACCGCCAGCAGGGACAACGACGTTTTCAGCCGGCACTTTCACATCATCCAGAAACATGTCCGCATGGTGGACCGAGCGGAATCCCATGAGGTGTTCGCGCTTGCCAAAGGTAAGCCCCGGCGTGTCCTTTTCCACGTAAACAGCACCGATGCCCGCCGCGCCCGGCTTGTCGGCCAAACGGCAGTAGACAAGATAGCCACCAGCGTGTCCCGCACCCGAGCACCAGCGCTTCTGGCCGTTCAGCGTGACTGTATCACCACTGATTTCTGCGCGGGTTGTCAGGTCAGTCAGTGCAGAACCCGCATTGGGCTCACTCATGGAAACCGCAACAATAAGTTTGCCGCTGCAAACAGCAGGTAAAACGCGCTGTTTGACTGCTTCATTCGCGTTTCCGAGAATGGCCAGCGTTGGACCAAAGCAGGATTCAAAGATCGGTAGCGCGACGGAGCCGCCAACCTTGGCGAATTCTTCCAGCACGATCACCGCATCGAAATGGGACATCCCTTGTCCGCCATAGGCTTCCGGCAGGTTGATGCCCAGGAACCCCATTTCCGCATATCGACGGACCCATTCATCGGAAAGGGATTCACCCTCGACTTCGAGTTGGGCTGCGACTGCCGTCATTTCCTCGCGCGCAAACCGTCGCGCGACTTCCTGCAACTGCCGCTGCTCGTCATTCAGTTGAAAGTCCATGGTTCCTCCCGATGAAAGGCGCAACCTTGCGCAGCTCTTTCATTTGGAAAGAAGCCTAGCGGTAAAGTCATTCCGCAGATATGATGGCAAATCTATTTCATACATTCCAATATGGAATGACTTTGGAAGGAAGCCAATGATCGAGACCAGATTGCAGGATCTCGCGCGCAAGGATCTGAACCAGCTGGTTTCACTGGCTGCACTTTTGTCGGAGGGAGGTGTTACCCGCGCCGCCGAGAAACTCAATGTAGCTCAACCGACCATGAGCAAGGCGCTGACACGCCTTCGCCGGACTTTTGATGACCCGCTGCTTGTTCGCGAAGGCAACGCAATGCATCTGACACCCTTTGCCAGTGAATTGTCATTGAAACTGCAGGGCGTAATGAAATCAATTGATGCATTATTCCACTCGCCGGGCCCGTTTGATCCGAGCACCGTGCGCGGCTGGCTGAAAATTGCTGCCAATGACTATGTGCAATCGACCCTTGCTCTGCCCTTCATCCAGCACATGCGGGAAACGGCGCCCAATCTTCGCATTGAACTTCGCAATGTGGGATCGCTCTATCCCGAACAAATCCTGGAAGAAGGTATCGTGGACATCGTCATCAGTGCTGCCTTTCCGTTTTCAAGCCTGCATCGCCACCAGACCTTTTCCGATCCGTTTGTCTGCGTAGCTGATGTGCACAATACAGACATCGGGCAGCGGCTTGCACTGGATGAATTCCTCGAGCTCGAACATGTGGACATAACGCCGTCAGGAACCGGACTGCTGAGACGCTTTTTCGAGAAAACGCAACGCCGGTTCAAGGAAGAGCGTAACATCGTAATGGTGCTCTCCTCCTTCGCCTCCCTGCCGGAGATATTGAAGGGCTCGCCGGCGGTTGCGCTCATGCCTTCGAGGATGTTCGAGAAGCTTTCAGCAACATCCTTGCGCAGGATAGACATCGATTTCGAATTGCCAGCCTATGATGTTTCGCTGTGGTGGCACCCGCGAACCCACATGGAACCTATGATGCGTTGGGCAAGGAGTGAATTGATTGATTTTTCAACCTAATTGAAATCGCGGACTGTGGAACCTAACCGTCGATCACTTATCAGATTTGGTTGAATGCTTTCATGATTAGCATAGCGCAAAAGTCCAGTATTAAAGACGGAAATGAAGTTTTCGACACTTATTGAGTGTTGAAACACACGTCCTGCATCCAAGACATCATTTGTCAAATGGCCTCTCGTTTGCGAGGGACGGGATTTTTCTGCGCGCCTCGGAGACCAGGGATAAATCGATCATATTCACGCTGACGCCTGGCACGTCGCCACCATCGCAAAGAACCTGTCCCCAGGGGTCGATGATCAGGGAATGGCCAAAAAGCTCGCTTCCGCCCGCAATCGTGCCGCATTGGCCAGGAGCAATGACGAAGGCACCATTCTCGATGGCGCGGGCGCGCAGCAAGGAATGCCAGTGCGCTTCGCCCGTCTTGCGCGTGAAGGCTGCCGGGACAAACAGGATCGCCGCGCCACTTTGAGAATAGTGGCGATAGAGATGTGGAAATCGCAGGTCATAGCAGATCGACATGCCCGCGGCAGCACCGTGGGTTTTGGTCATCACAGCTCGTTTACCGGGTTCCATCGCCTCGCTTTCGCAATACCGTCCATCGGGACCGAGATCGATATCGAACATGTGGATCTTGTCATATCTTGCACGGACCGTGCCGGCACGATCGATGTGGAACGAGCGGTTGAAACACTTGCCCTCTTCGGCCACGGAAATCGAGCCGACCAGAATCTCGACCTGCCGGTTGGCCGCGAATTCCGTAAACGCAACAAGCGCCGGGTGGCTGCCTTCAGGGAATGCAATTGGTGCCAACGCGCCGCCTTTCACGTCCAGCCCGGCGCAGAATTCGGGCGTTGCGATCAAGGTCGCGCCCTGATCTGCGGCTTGGGTCATCAAGTCGAGGTTTGTTGCGATGTCCGTCGCAGCGTCGGGGGTTGCGGTCATCTGAATGCAGGCGGCCTTGAATGCGGTCATGACAGAGCTCTTTCTTGAGATCGCGAAGGCGAGGCCTTGCTGGCGGGCACTTCGAGGGTCAACAGCTTGCCGGGATTCAGAATGCCGTTCGGGTCAAGGGCGCGTTTGATCCGACGCATGACATCGATTTCCGTATCGGAGCGGGTCAAGCCGAGATAGGCAAGCTTGTCGGTCCCGACGCCATGCTCTGCTGAGATCGAACCGCCGAGTTGCCCGACGATGCCGAGCACGAGATCCTTGAGCTGGTGTGCATCTTGGGGCGCGGCCCCCGTGATGGCGAGATGGAGATTGCCATCGCCAAGGTGCCCGAAACACAGTCCCTGCGAAGTTGGATTGGCTGCCGAGATACCCGCATCGCAGCGTTGGACGAAATCCTGCATTGCGATCGCGGTCAGGCTGACGTCGAACCCCAGCAGATATGAAAAGCGGGTCGGCAATGCCTCGTTGGCTTCGCGCAGATCCCAGAATTGCTGGGCTTGTGCTTCGGATTGGGCCAGCACAGCATCCTGGATCAGGCCGCTTTCCATCGCCGGTTCCAAGGCCGCCAGAAGTGCCTCTTGCAAGGGGAGGGCCTCACGGCCGGTGGTTTCAACGAGAAGCGTGATCCCGTCCCCCTGTGGCAGCGGGGCGGTGTCTGTCACGTCGCAGGCAAAGGCGTAATAGCTGGGCCACATTGCCTCGAACGCGTTGAGGTTCGGACCTTGTGATGTAAGCTGGACCAGGAGATCGTGGGCCGCCCGGACATTAGCCACCCGCAACAGTGCCACAGCCCGTGCGGGCTCACTTGGTACAAGGCGCAAAATGGCGCGTGTGATGATACCCAAAGTACCTTCGGAGCCAATGAAGAGTTGGCGCAGATCGTAGCCCGTATTGTTTTTCACAAGCGGGTTCATCGACGAGACGATGGTGCCATCGGCCAGAACCGCCTCGAGCCCGAGAACCTGCGCACGCATCATCCCATAATGCAGAACGTGAACGCCGCCTGCATTGGTCGCAATCATTCCGCCCAGCTGACAGGATCCGCGGGCACCGAAATCAACCGGAAAGATCAGATCATAAGCTGCTGCGGCGTCTTGCAAGGTTTGCAGGGTGGTGCCGGCGCCGACAGTGGCCATGCGGGCGTCTGCGTCGATCATGGGGGGCTGCGACAGGCGCGAAAGGTTGATCACCACGCAATCGCGTGTCGGCATCGCGCCGCCTACCAGCCCTGTCAAGCCGCCCTGCGGTACCACCGGGATCCCCAGCTTATCACAAAGGCCAAGCGCGACCGAGACGTCGTCGGTGCAGCGAGGCAGCACAACCGCTTGCGGCATAACAGCATTCCGCGCGGTCCAATCACGATGAAAGCGCGGATCGCTTTCTGGCCCGGGCTTCACGATGTCGGGTCCCAAGAGGGTCAGCAGGCGGTCAGCAATCATTTTGCACCCCCGTTAAAGAACTCGAGTGGTATGTTCACGAGCGAGGGGAATATGACCAACAGTGCAAGGATCACGATCTCGGCCAGAAGGAAGGGCAAGACCCCGGTGATAACCTTGTCCATACGCGTGTTGGCCACCCCGGCCACTACGTTCAGCACATTGCCCACAGGCGGGGTTAGCAGTCCCAGCGCTCCGGCCATGATGAAGACCACGCCGAAATAGACAAGGTCGACCCCGGCAGTTTTGCACAAGGGGACCACGATTGGCATCATGATCAGCATCAGCGGCGTGAAATCCATAACCATGCCCATTACCAACGTCAGCATGACCAGCACGGCAACCAGAAGTGCCGGACTATCCATGAAGGGCTGTACCGCGGAGATAATCGAGTCTGGAAGATTCGCAGTGGTGATCAGCCAGGCGCTAACCGAGGAAGCGCCGATCAGGAACAACACCGTGGCGCTTGTCATGGCAGCACTGGAAAGGGCCTCGTAGATGCCCTTGAGGTCAAGTTCTCGATAGATGAATACGCCTACGAAGAGCGCAAATACTGAGGCGATCACGGCTGCTTCGGTGGGCGTGAAGATACCGGCCCGTAAACCGCCAATGACAACCACGGGCAAAGTCAGTGCCGGAATTCCAACCAAAGCAGTGCGCCCCCGGTTTTTCCAGTCAGCCTTGGGCAGGGTTGTGTATTCGCCCCCTGCGCTTACCACGCGCCAGGCAAAGAACAGCGAAATGCTCATGAGAATTCCGGGGACGATCCCCGCCAGAAACATCTTGGTGATCGACACATTGGCCACTGCGCCATAGACGACAAAGGCAATCGAGGGTGGGATGATCGGCGCAATGACACCACCGGCGGCCAAAAGGCCCACGCTTTGCCCTTCGGGATACCCCGCCTTGCGCATCATCGGCATAAGTATCGCGGCAAGCGCCGCGCTATCCGCAATCGCCGACCCCGACAGCGAGGCCAGAATCAAGGCTGAAACGATGGCGACATAACCGAGCCCCCCCTTGCGGTGGCCGAAAAAGCTGAGCGCCACGTCAATGATACGTTTCGACAGCCCGCCACGGTTCATCAACTCGCCCGCGAGGATGAAAAACGGGATTGCCAGCAACAGGAAATTGTCCACACCAAGGATCATGTTCTGCGACACGATCTGGGCATTGAAGAAGTCGATATGCAGCATCAAGGCTACGCCCACAAGCACCAGTACATAGGCGATGGGCAGGCCTATCACGATACCGGTCAGCAGGGTTCCAAGGAAAATGGCGATCAGCATGACATAATGCTCAGTGCAGTTCTGGGTTTGGCGCCGCGAAACCGAAATACTCGGCTGGTCCAATGCGGCCACTGATTAGTGTGAAAAGCTTCCAGGTGGTGATCAGGGCAAATGCCCCCGCAGCGATCACACCGGGAGCGTAGACCACGGCGACCGGCAGGCCCGAGACCGGATAGTTGTCGCTCAAGCTGAACCCCAGTTGCCGCCATGCTCCCAACAGAAGCAGGACATCACAAAAAATCATCAGGACGCCGCCAAGCACCGCCAGCACCATCTGCGCCTTCCTGTTCAAGCGCTCGACGGCCATAGTCATCTTGATATGCTTGCCGCCGTGCAAAACAGCGATCGCTCCACCGAAGACCAGCCAGACCAACAAGATGCGCGACACTTCCTCGGTCACGACAAATCCCGAATTGAACAGGAAGCGTAAGGCGACATTGACGAATACGGCGATCACAAGCACGCCAAGGATGGTGGCCGCGACAAACTGCACAGCGCGAATGGACAGTGGGGACATCTTGACAACGGGCTCCGGGTGCCTGGACCAGCTGGCCCCCGAACCGGGGACCAGCCTGCGACCTGATTGGCCTGAACAGGTTACTTGGATGCTGCCGAAATGGCGCCCAGCATCTCGTCGTAAAGCGGGCGCAGATCGTCAGAGACACTCGCCTCGACCACCGGGGCCACGGCGGCCTTGAACTCTGCAATCGCTTCGGCAGACAGGCTTTCGACAACCTCGATGCCATTTTCCTTGAGCACGCCTACGCCCCATGCATCGGCGCCGCGCAGCATTTCACGCTGTTGTGGACCGAACTCACGCGCGGCAGTCATCAGGATGTTGCGCTGCTCGTCACTCAAACGCCCAAGTGCGCTTTCGCTGCCCAGTACGATCATCGCACCATAGATGTGATTGAGCGGCGTATAGTGTTTCTGGACCTCGAAGAATTTCAGCGCCGCGACGGCCACGGCGGGGTTGTCCTGCCCGTCGACTGTGCCGGTTTCCATGGCCGAGTAGAGCTCGGGAAAAGGCATCGGTACGGGGTTGGTACCCAGCGCAGTAAACGTATCGATAAAGACAGGCGCGCCGATGACGCGGATTTTCAGACCTTTCATATCATCCACGGAAGTGACTGAACGCTGCGAGTTGGTCAGCGCACGAAAACCATTTTCCCACATCGCCAGACCAGTCAGACCGTTGGCCTCCAACCCCTCCATCATCTTGTCGCCAACCGGACCCATCGTCACCGCATCTGCCTGCGCATAGTTGGAGAAGACGAAAGGAAGATCGAGCAGCGAAAACTCCGGTTTCATATTCGACAGGTTCGTCGTCGACGTAATCAGAAGCTCTTGCAGGCCGCCCTGAAGCGCCGAAATCTGCTGTTTTTCATTGCCAAGCTGACCAGCCGGAAAGACCTTGATGGTAAGATCGCCGCCCGAAAGTTCGGCCACACGTTCGGCAAAGGCGTCGACCGACTTCGAGAACGGATCAGGACCCGGACCGAAATGGCCGAGTTTGAGAACGGTTTCAGCATTGGCTGTCATCGTTGCCATAAACAGCGCTGCGGCCGCCACAGAAGCTTTGAATAGGTGTTTGAACATCGTTTGGATCCTCCCATAGTTCCTTGCCACGACAGGCTACGTCACTGGGTTCATGGATCAAAACGAAGTGTTTCCGTGACCCCACCCAAAAAAATCCTTTGGAGCCTAATCAAATTGATTTGAACGGAAAAAAGCGACATTGTTGCTTGGTGGTATTCTTTTTCGGAGTGTCAGTGAACCTAAGGTTCGTCAGCAGTTTTATCGCCACGGCCGATCTCGGCAGCTTTAGCAAGGCCGCCGAAAGCCTGTTTTCGACTCAGGCGACGATCGCATCAAGGGTCGCGCGACTGGAAGAAGAGCTCGGCGTGCCTCTGTTCTTCCGCGATGGCTCAACTCTCATTCTGACAGAACATGGTCACGCTGCATTGCCGCTGGCACGCAGACTTCTTGAAAGTGCTGGAGAATTTGTTCAGGCGGCAGGCGGTACTGAGGATGCCGAAGGTGTCTTTCGCATTGCCTGGACCGATTATGTATCTTTCTTGCTGCAACCGTCCTTTCTGGCGGAAGCCTCGACGCGCTATACGCGCTTGAATTTCGAGTTTTTCACCCATTCAAGCATGGATGTGCTGGACCGATTGCATGATGGACGGGTTGACCTTGGTGTCCTGGTCGGCGTTGAAGCCAAGCCGAATCTGATTAGTCGACACTTATTCGATCTGCCTCTCAGTTGGGTCTGCAGGGCGGATACAATTATGCCGGACCGGCAAAACATGTTGACCGCGCTGGAAGACGTACCGATGATCGCCTATCCCGTGGGTACACTGCCGTCTCAGGCCGTCGACACCCAACTTGAGCGCGCAGGTTTACGCGTGCCCAAAACTTATTGGCTTGATACGCTGCACGCTGTTCTGTCTGCGGTGCGCGAGGGCCTTGGAACTGCACTGATCCCACCATTTCTTGTGCAAACCGACATTGATGCAGGCAGACTGGTTGTACTCGATATTCCGGTGCCGGTCGAAGCCTTGGCGTTCCATGCCCAATTTCGCAGGAATGCGCGCGTCGACGTATGTAATGTCCTGTGCGACCTGATGAGCAGCCTGGCCACCCAAACGATTTTCAACGCCATCGATGCATGATGTGCTGGGGGTCAATCAATTTTTCAAATTTCCAAAGTCTGCTTGGTGTGCTCAAAATCAAATCAAGAAAACATAAAGCGTCAGTTTGAATACGGTCAGAAGAGTCAAGCGGTGTGAATTGAATAGCCCCGAGTTTTCTAGACACCCTCGGTTCTCATTTCCTGCTGCCGTTCGAACTCGACGGGCGACAGCATCCCGTTCCTGACATGCTTGCGCTTTGGGTTGTAGAACATTTCGACGTAGTCGAACACATCCTGACGGGCTTCGGTGCGTGTCTTGTAAGTCCGGCGCCGTATCCGTTCCCTCTTGAGCAGGTTGAAGGAGCTTTCGGCAACCGCGTTGTCGTGGCAGTTTCCGCGGCGGCTCATGCGCTGCCTGGCAGACAATGCGAAGCATCGTCGAGAGGGGAGTGTTCCAGATTGTGAGCCCTGAGGAATGACGCCCAGTCCATGCTGGTGAACTGGGAACCTTAATCGGAGTGGATCAGCACCCTGGTCTTCGGCTTCTTGCGCCAGACCGCCATCAGCAACGCCTGCAGGACCAGGTCCGTCGTCTGACGGCTCTGCATCGACCCATTGCCCGGCAGGCGTTGCTTTGCAACGCCGAGAGGAGGCCGACGACACGGCGGGAATAGAGGTCGATCACGACAGCCAGATATGCAAAGCCTTCCAGTGTCCTGATATAGGTGATGTCAGTGACCCAAACCCTGTCGGGTGCATCTACATCAAATTGCCGGTCCAGCGTGTTGTCGACGACCAGTGACGGCTTGCCGCCATAGCTGCCGGGTCGGCGCTTGTAGCCGTTCTGTGCCTTGATACCTGCCAGTCCGGCCAGACGCGCCACCCGGTTCGGACAACATCTCTCGCCTTGTTCCAGAAGATCATCATGCAGCTTCCTGTACCCGTAGACCTTGCCGCTCTCCTTCCAGGCCTTGCGGATGAGCTCGGTCTGGCGAGCGTCTTCATTCGCCCGCATGCTCAGCGGGTTCTTCAGCCAGGCGTAAAAGCCACTGGGATGGATGCGCAGGCACCGACACATCGTCCGCACCGAGAACAGCAGGCGATGCTCGGCCACGAACGCGTATCTCACTCACTGACCGGCAGGCAGATGCGAAGCTAATGCCGAGAGGGATGCATCCTTGGCGAAATACGCGGTGGCTTTTTTTAGGATGTCGCGCTCCTCGGTGACCCTTGCCAGTTCGCGCTTCAACCGCCTGATCTCGGCGTCCCTGTCATCGCTACCCGAGGGTTGCGAGAACCTCTTCTTCCACGCGTAGAGCGAGTGCGGGCTGACGCCCAGCCGCATCGACACCTCCGCGACCGGATAGCTTCGCTCGGTGATCTGCGCCACCGCGTCCCGTTTGAACTCATCGCTGAAATTGGCTTTGCCCATCATGGCCTCCTTGCCTCAAAATTAGGGAAGAAAGCGTCTGCGAATCTAGGGGCTATTCAACCAACCGAATTTTCCAGCGTGCCAATGCCGCTTACGCTCATTGCAATCTCGTCGCCGCGGCGCAGGTAGCGTTTGGGTGTTCTGCTCCCCCCCGTTCCATCAGGAGAACCCGTTGCGATAATATCACCGGGTTGAAGCGTAAAAATGGATGACGCATATGAAATCTGCTCTGCAACAGAGAAGATCATTTCCCTGCCGAGTGCTGATTGAACCGTTTCACCATTCAATTTCACATTGAGTTCGAGTTGCTGTGGAGGCGGTAGAGCGTCAGCAGTGGTGATCCAGGGTCCCCATGCGCCAGATCCTGCGAAGTTCTTGCCGGCGTGGATGGAATGTTTTTGCCAATCGCGGACAGAACCGTCATTCAACACAGAGTAGCCAAGAACATGGGTCATGGCGTCGTCCAATCCGACATGGCGGGCAGTCGTCCCGATAATCACGGCAAGTTCACCCTCATAATCAAAACTGTTCGCTGCCAGGCCGCGTGGAATTTCCAGGGGCTGACGATGGCCAAGAAGTGTTTCTTGATCCTTGCTGAAAAGGATCATGTTCTCAGGGGAGGGCGGTGCGATCCCGTCAACCGGATATGGTTTTGGATAATTGAGCCCGACGGCAATGATCTTCCCCGGTTTGGGTATTGGGGGAAGAAATGTTATCTCGCTTTGCAGGAGGCTGATTTCATCTTCTGGCGTGTCATTGCGAAGCTGTGGCAGTGCTCTGGCCTTCAACAGATCGATCAGCGTGGGAAAAGACCGGCGTAGTTCTTTGCTGGCGGCTCTCACCGCGCCACCTTCAAAAACGCCATATAGTTCTTCGCCATTGAATATGAAGGAACCGATATTCATTACCGGTCTGTCCCGAACATGCGTTCGCGCTGGCGAAGGATTGCACACAAGGTGTTGTTGTAAGGGGTAGGTATACTGGACTGCTTGCCCATTTCGGGCACCATGCCGTTGATTGCGTCCAGTTCTGATCGCTGTTTTGCCATGTGATCAAGAAGCATGGACGGGCGCGCATCTGGCATGCTGTTGCCAAATGCTGTGACGTAGGCAACCGGATCTGTAAAAGAGAGCGGGACTTCTTTAGCCAGAGCGATTGAGTATGCCTCCTGCATTGCGCCAAGCGCGACTTCCCACCATTCCGGGTGGTTCATGAGTTCCCCAACAGTGCAGTTGAACGTGGTGCAGGGCGCGCTGAATGTTACGTTGCAAAGAAATTTTTCCCAGATCAACTGGTTGATATTCTCGAACGCGCGAGCGTTGAAACCAGCACCCTGCCAGGCTTTTTCAATTGCCAGCAGGCGATCAGTCATCCCGCCTTCAATCTCACCTATTCTGATGAGCTTCATGGCATTGTGATGGGCATGGCCGGGACCTTTCAAGGATGCGCCGAAGCCGTCCGCAACACCCAGGAGCACCTTTTTAGGATCAATGTGTTGGGCAATCCGCTCTGCTGCTCCAAGACCATTTTGTATGGTGAGGACCATGGCATTGTCGCCGATTACTCCTGCTGAAGATCGTGCCGCATCGCCAACAGCAGATGCTTTTGTGGCAATGATACAAAGATCACAGGTTCCAACGTCCGCCATTTGTGAAGTGGCTCGTATGTTCCTGACGGTCCGGTCACCACTGGCACCTTCTACACGCAGTCCGCTATCATTTATCCGCGCGACATGATCTTGCCAGGTATCAACGGCCCAAACTTCATGGTCGGCATCAGCAAACAATCCTGCATAAATCGATCCCATGGCGCCAACGCCAACCACTGCAATCTTCATTGTGGAAGCAACCTTTCAACTGGAAGGCGAATATCGAACTGCGCTCGAATCAATGCTTCCACGTCTTCGGGGATATGGCGGGGGAAATGGGTAGCAAGGATTTGCTCAACAGTCTTGCGTGCAGCGCTACTGATACTGGGTGAACCATTTGCTCGCCATGCTTCCGGCGCCTGCCGGTCGGCGTGCGCAGGATAAACAAAGTCGGATTTCATCCGGTTGTAGGTATCAGTGTGACCAAGATAGTGGCCTTCACCCATCACCGTTTGGGAAATGACTTCGATCGATAGTGTCTTTGTATCGACCTCAACTGGAGCAGCGGATCGCAGTATGGCACCCAGCATGTCATTGTCGATGACATATGCTTCAAACGATGTAGCCATCAATCCTGCCTGTGTTCCTGCCGCCTGGGTTATCAGATTGGCGCCTGCCTGGGCGGCCATGGTGACCGACAAGGACTTTTCATATCCTGACTGTGCATCCACCAGTTTGCTGTCCGTTGCCCCCGCGATAGTCGAGTTTGGCAATTCGTAGTGCCTCGCCATCTGGGTTGCAGCGGCCGTAAGAATGGCTTGTTCGCCGCCGCCGCCTGCCATGCCGCCAGAACGGAGGTCAGTGACCATGGGTCTGGCTCCGTAAATCGCCCGAACGTTGGGATCGACCATCCATGCAAAGACCATTCCAGCAAGGGTTTCAGCGTTGGTTTGAGCCAAGCAACCTGCAATTGTTACGGGGCTGGAGGCGCCCATCTGACCAAAAGTGTTGACCATGACAGGAAGCCCGAGGCGCACGGCTTCATTCATGACAAGACAGGCATCAGGGTCGAACCGCAATGGCGGAACGACATGATTGATGTTGAGAGAAAGAAAGGGCCGCTCCCCAAACGCCTGTTGCGAACCTGCAATCATGAAACACATTTGCGCAATGTCGCGAACATGCGCGGGATCACTGGCGCTGACCATTACGTGTTTCGATGTGCCTGCGAGCGATGCGAAAGCCGTGTTCACATCCAGCAAATGTGCACTTGGCATGTCCCCGGCGATCATTGACCGCGAAAAAAAGCGAACGTTCTCCAATGCGTCGACCAGCCTCGCGGCATCATAAAGATCCGCAAGACAGGATGGGCGGTACTGGCCATTGGCAAAATCCACTATCATCGGAGAAGCGCCACCCGATCCGGCATGAACCCTTGCTCCGGTGAGATCAAGATCGTTTTCGGCTGATCGACCATGCAATGTAAAACTGCGACGCAGTTCATCCAATGCCTGTTGGACGAGTTTTGCCGGAAAGGTAAGTCTACCTTCCTTGGTGAGTTTTCCTCCGCGCGATGTAATGATCTCGATCATGAGCGCAGGGGCACCACTCATGCCAATGCGTTCGAGTATTTCCAGTGAGGCGGAATGGATCTGATGGATTTCCTGATCGTTCAAGGGCTTGAGCCTGCCAGCAGTTGGTGCAATACGCGGACCGGCGCCTTGACCATCTCCCGCACCTGCACGCCGCTCACTGGATCTTCTTCTGCGACTGTTGTCTCTGCCTGTTTCATTCATGCCCGAAATCCATCGTTCACAGATGTTACTGTCCTAGCTGATAATGGTCTCGACAAATGACTTGTCCCAACTCTATGAATTAAGAAAACTGTAGACATAGGGGAGCATGAATGCTCAAGAGCCCGGGAAAGCTGCCACTCACTGCCTTGCGAACATTCGAAGTTGCGGCGCGGCGCCTCAGTTTCAAGGATGCTGCGGAAGAATTGTGCGTCAGTGCGACCACAGTGAGCAACCAGATCAGGCAATTGGAAAGCGATTGGGGTTGCAAGCTTTTCATCAGGAAGACCAGGGCCCTTGTCCTGACCGATGAGGGGCGCTCCCTCAGTTCGGTGGTTACACGCGCTTTCAACGACATTCGATCCGAGGTAGACAAGCATCATTTGCCGAGCCGCAAGGTCGTCAGCCTTGCAGTCGGACCAATCTTTGGTTCGCGTTGGCTTGTTCCGCGGCTAGGAAAGTTCCGTGAAGCTCACCGCAATATTGATCTTGTCTTGCGCGACAGTCCGCGTATTACCGATGCAAAGATGATGACATCGCACCTTGCGGTTGATTGGGGGATGGGTAACTGGTCGGGGTTGAACTGTGACCATTTACTGAACATTTCCTATTCTCCCGTCCTCAGCCAGTCGCTGCTGGATTCACGCAATGGTGTTGCTGAACCCCGCGACCTGGCTCGATATCCGATCATTCACCAACGTGACCGTGCTGAATGGCAAGCCTGGTTTGCGAAAGCTGGATGTCCCGGATTGCCCACGCCCGAGGAAACCCTGATCACGGACTCAAACCTGGTGCTGCAAGCAGCGCTTTCCGGGCAGGGTGTGTCGCTCGGAATATTTCCTTTTGTTCGCCAGGATGTGGAATCCGGAATGCTCATCAAGCCTTTTGAGCTTAATCTGCATCCTTCGCGATCATTCTATTTGCTGAATAAAACCGGAAGCGAACGCACTGCAGAAGTTGCCGCTGTAATGGATTGGCTCTTTGCCGAAGCAGCGTTAACGGCCAATGCCGACAAGTGATTTTTCAGAAGTTGTGCCGGTCCCGTCAACTTTAACGCGATAGGCGCCAGCGCCCTCGTTTGCGCTGAATACAAGGGGCGGCTCACCGGAACGAAAGACAACCGCGGCACCATCATCGATCGCTATACTTGTGGGCATGGTTCCATCTGCAACTGCGGCATGCAATGCAGTCCGCCTTTGTGTTTCTGTTGAATAGTGTGGGCAGGCGCCGCCCTGGATCAATCCAAGGCCTGCCAAGGGCCGCATTGGTCCGAAACCGGTGTGGAAAAGAAACATGTCAAACCAGCAGACAGCACCCGCGCTTACCCCGGCAAGGACAACATCATTTCCGGCAGCCTGTCCAAGTACCTGGTCCCACCCATTGGTTCGCCAATGCCTTAACATCGCTTCAGTGTCGCCGCCGCCAACATAAACCATATTCAGCCTGCTCACTGCAGTGGCCAGTTCTTGCGCATCCAGCGTCATGGGCAAGTGGATATGCTCCTTGGCCAATCTGTCAAATCGCGTGTGAAAACGCTCAATGCGAAGCTGATTGTCATTGCTTGCGCTGGCGATAAACCCGATCCGGGGATATTTGGCAGGCAACTGCTCCAGGCAGAAATCATCCAGAGCAGGAAAATCGGAATGTGTGAAGCCGCCACCTCCGATTGCGATGATCGTGGTATTTCGCATCTTCAAGGCATCCATGCGTTTTCCAAATATGTGCCTCAATAAAGGGCATTTGTTCCGCGAATGTCAAAGGCCGATAGTGGGGGATGAGAATTTGTTCGAACGAGAGTGGATGAAATATTCTTTATCTATCGGTGCACCGATTTGCTTTTGTCGATTGAATGGCTTGGGAAGAACATTTTGGTGGTGCGTCGGCCGAGCTACCTGACGCAAACAGGGAGGAAGACAGATGAAACGACTATTGGCATCAACTTGTGCTGTCGCGCTAGCCTTGACGGCAACTGCAATGGCAGAGCCCAAGGGAACATTCCGACAGGCACACGAATATGGCTTTGGCGACCAATCAAGTCTCGATCCCATATCCAAGGGCCGCATTTTTCAGATAACTGAAAAGCTCATGAGTCGGCTTGTGCGCCCTGACATGCAAGGCAAACCTTCGCCGGACCTTGCTACCAGTTGGGAAGCAAACTCTGACGCGACTGAGTGGACGCTGAAGCTCCGTGAAGGGGTAGCGTTCCATGATGGAACAGCCTTTGATGCGGCAGACGTTGTCTATTCGCTCACACGGGTCCTTGATCCTTCCCTGGAAAGTCCTGCGCGTTCTGCCGTCAAGATGATTACCAAGGTCGAGGCGGTTGATGCACTCACAGTCAAATTGACCCTGGACACGCCTTTCGCGGATTTGCCACTGCAATTGATGGACTATCGACTTCGAATGATTCCTGAAGGCTCAGGAGACACAATCGCTTCAACAGGTATCGGAACAGGACCCTTCAAGTTGGAGAAGTTCGACCCAGCCGGCACGACTGTTGTCACTGCAAATCTTGATTACTACGGCGGTGCACCGGGTGTGGAGCGGATGGAAATCATCGGCATTCCTGATGCGCAGGCGAGGCTGCAGGCCTTGTTGGGCGGCCAAATTGACATGGAAAGCGGCATCACGCCGCAACAGCGTGTCATGTTTGACAGTTCAGACAAATATCAGATTCAGGAAGTACCGACCGGAAACTGGCGCGGTATCGTTTTTCGCACCGATGTTGCTCCGTTCAACGATCCGCGTGTAAGAAAAGCAGTGCGGATGGCGGCTGACCGCGATGCACTGCTGGCCCTTGTTGAAGGAGGCAATGGAACTGTCACCTGCGACAATCCGGTGGGACCGGTTGACCAGTACCGTGCAGACATCTCGTGCCCACAGGATATCGCCGGGGCCAAGGCATTGTTGGCGGAGGCTGGTTTTCCCGATGGAATTGACATGGACATCCATGTGGCCACTCTGGAGGCGACGTGGCCTGCCATGGCAGAGACTTACCAGTCTCAAGCTGCCGAAGCAGGTATACGGGTCAACATCATTCAGGTGCCGACTGATGGTTTCTGGTCCGAAGTGTGGATGAAGAAGGATGTCACCATGACGCGCTGGAACGAGCGTCCGGCCGATCAGGTGCTTCACGAAGTCTACCTTTCAACCGCTAAATGGAACGAAAGCTATTACAAGGATGAAGGCTTTGATGCCCTGCTTGGGCAAGCCAGGCGCGAACTTGATTTCGATGCCCGCAAGGCAATCTATGTAAAGGCTCAGGAACACCTTTTCGATACTGCCGGGACGCTTATTCCCTATCATGTAACCAAGTTGGTCGGGACCACATCAAGGGTGAAAAACCTTGATCCGGTGGAAAACATGTCCATCCGATGGTTCAAGATCACCGTGGACGAGTGAGCGAGTACAACAAGCCCGGGTCGGGAAAATGCCTTGAGGTTTTCCCGGCCCTTGTGCCTTGGGAGTGTCTGCGATGCTGAGAATGCTTCTGCGGCGAATGGCGCTGGGATTTGTAACTGTCAGCCTTGTTTCCCTGATCATCTTTGCTGGTGTTGAAATTTTGCCGGGGGACTCCTGCACCGCATTCCTGGAACGTGAAGCACAGGGAACGCTTCTTGAAAATTGTCGGATCGAACAAGGATTGAACCGTCCGGCAGCTGAACGTTATCTTGAGTGGGTGGCTGGTGCACTTGCCGGAGATCTGGGTGTTACTGCAAGTGGCAGGCATCAAATTTCCGAACTTGTAGGCTTCCGACTGAGAAACACGTTGTTGCTAGCCTCATTGTCCATGGCGATCGGTATTCCGCTTGCATTGTTCCTTGGCGTTGTTGCCGCGCTCTGGAGAGACCGTGCAGCAGACCTGACGATTTCTACGATTGCCATTGGCGCAATGACGATTCCGGAATTTGTTTCGGCAACGCTACTCATACTTATTTTCTCGATCTGGCTTGGCTGGATTCCCGGCATCGTTCTGACATCAGCAGACGCGCCGGTATTGGAATTCTTTCCATCCATTCTCCTCCCTGTGATGGTGCTTACCCTTGTGATGACCGCACACATATTGCGGACGGTGCGATCCTCGGTGATCGAAGCCATGGCGTCTGATTATGCGCAGATGGCAACGCTGAAGGGCGTTCCGTATTGGCAAATCGTGTTTCGGCATGTTCTGCCCAATGCACTGCTTCCCGCCATCAATGTTGTCGCGCTGACCATTGCCTGGCTTCTTGGTGGCGTGGTCGTTATTGAAACCGTCTTCAACTACCCCGGTCTCGGGCGAATGATGATCGATTCAATCTCTGACCGCGACCTGCCGGTCACACAGGCAATCGCGCTGATCATAGCCACGGTTTATGTCAGCGTTAATCTGGCGGCTGACATCCTGACCATGATTGCAAATCCAAGGCTTCGAACATTGCATATGAGGAAAGGTTGATGGACGCTCAATCAACCTTCACATCGCGCGGCCGATCTTCCAGGTTTCAGTCTGTGATCAAGGATATTTATTCCCGTCCTTCAGGAGCAATTGGCCTGACTCTGGTCCTGTTTCACCTTTTTCTGGCAATTGCCGGTCCGCTCATTGCTCCATTTGATTACAAGGCACTGGATCCAAACCTGATGCTGCGCGGACCAACTACGCTTCACTGGTTTGGTACAGATCATCTGGGGCGCGATATTTTCAGCAGAACCCTTCTGGGGGGGCGAGAGGCCATCCTGGTTACCGGTATAGCAACACCACTTGCGGTTCTGTGGGGTGGATTCGTCGGTATCTATTTCGGCCTTGCGGGCGGGCGGGTGGATGAGGTGCTGATGCGCGTTGTCGATGCGTTCCTGTCTTTGCCTTGGATCCTCAAGATGCTTGTGCTCATTGTCACCTTTGGAACCGGTTTGGGGGTTCTGATACCCACGCTCGCCTTCTTTTACGGAATACCCGTGATCCGTATTGCCCGTGCCGCCACCCATGATGTTGTCGCGAGGGACTTTGTTCAATCTGCGCGCGCCCGCGGGCACGGAAGAATGACGATCATCTGGCGTGAATTGCTGCCGAATGTACGCGATGCGCTTCTTGTCGAAGGGGCAATGCGCTGGTCCTGGATGCTTCTTGCGTTTTCCTCGCTCTCCTTTCTTGGTTTTGGCGTTTCGCCACCGACACCGGATTGGGGGCTGATGATTGCAGATGCACGGGGTTTCATGGCGTTTGCGCCGTCAGGGGTTCTTGCGCCGGTGATAGCACTTTCGTCATTGATTATCGGGATTAATCTGGCCGCAGATGCCCTGGCAAAAGCGCTGGGTATCGACCGTGCACAAAAGGCACCTGTGTGATGGCCAGAGGCGGGATGATAAGGATCAACAATCTGTCGATCGGCTTTACAGGTCGTACCGGTGAGACACTGCCTGTATTGCGCAACATCGATCTTGATGTTGAAGCCGGAGAGAGCCTTGGCATTGTTGGCGAAAGCGGGTCAGGAAAATCCACCCTTGCGCTGGCAATGATGGGGTATCTCAAACGCGGATTGCGGAAACTCGACGGAGCCGTCACGTTTCAGGACAATGACATGTTTGCAAAGCCCCGCAAGGAGCTTGAAAAAATTCGTGGCGGGCAACTTGCGCTTATACCGCAGAATTCAGGGCAATCGCTCACGCCGACGCTTCGGGTGGGCTCACAGGTAATTGAAGCCTTGCGATTGCATTCGTCAGTGCCGGAAGAGCATCATCAGGAAAAAGCCGTTGGACTGCTTGGCCAGGTGCGCTTGCCAGATCCTGAGGCAATCATGGAACGCTTTCCACACGAATTGTCCGGCGGCCAACAACAGCGCGTTGCGATCGCAATGGCTCTGGCTGGCGAGCCGGAAGCATTGTTGCTGGACGAACCAACAACCGGCCTTGATGTTACCACCCAGGCCCACATTCTGGAATTGTTGCGCGACGTCGCCCGTGAACGAGGCATGGGGATGGTTTATGTCAGCCATGACCTGGGAGCCATTGCCCGTGTTTGTGATCGAGTGGTGGTCATGTATGCCGGTGAAATAGTGCTTGAAGGAACCACGCGCCAGGTGCTGCGGGCACCTGTCCATCCCTACGCTCGCGGATTGCTGGCATCTATTCCGAAGATCAGCGATCCACGCCTTCCAGTCGCATTGGATGGACGCCCTCCAGCGCCTGGTGGGGCGGGTTTGGGTTGTTCTTTCGTTGATCGCTGTGCCCATCGGCAAGAACGCTGTCTTCAGGAACGACCACCGCTTGAGATATCCAAAGATGGGGAAGCAGTGAGATGCTTTTTCCCAATCCGCTCAGATCAACCTTTGCTTGCCGGCAACGGTACTGTTCCGGCAAATGCAGTCACAGATTCGACTGTCGCACTTGGGCTTGAGGAGCTTTCCATCACATACCGCCAGTCCACCCTTGTAGACCGGCTGCTTGGAAGGGAAGCAGGCGCTCCGACAGTCGAGGGAATTTCCATTGCGGTTGCAAAAGGGGAAACTCTTGGCCTGGTTGGCGAAAGCGGCTCCGGGAAGTCTACCATTTTGAAATCCATCGCAGGACTTTTGCCGCCATTGTCCGGCAGAATCCGTGTTGCAGATGGTGAATCTTTGGCGCTTGCGGTTGAAAAACGGCGTCCCGAACACTTGCGCAAAGTACAACTGATATTTCAGAATCCCGATGACAGCTTGAATCCACGCCAAACGATAGCGGAAATATTGGCTCAACCCCTGAAGCTGTATTTTGGCCTGTCGGGTGAGGCGTTACATGCGCGCAGTCTTGAAATACTCGACAAGGTGCGCCTTGGATCACATTACCTGGACCGGTTGCCAAGCCAGCTTTCAGGGGGTGAAAAGCAGCGGGTTGCAATTGCGCGAGCATTTGCCGCTGATCCGGATGTGGTGCTGTGTGATGAAGTGACTTCTGCGCTGGATGTTTCTGTTCAGGCGGCAGTGCTGGATCTACTCAACGACCTGAAGGCAAAACAAGGAACAACCTATATTTTTGTAAGCCATGATCTGGCGGTTGTTCGAGCACTTTCAGACCGTGTCGCCGTGTTGTATCAGGGGCGGCTCTGTGAATTGGGTCCGTCGTCAGATGTATATTCATCGCCATCCCATCCTTACACGGAAGTTCTTTTGGGTGCTGTGCTTGAACCCGATCCCGATACTGCACCCATCTTGAGCGCAGATGATGTGGTGGAATCGTCCCCACCTGAGACTGGTTGCCCCTTTCAGCGCCGATGCCCACGCAAGATTGGACCGGTCTGTGAAACAACCGCACCGCCCTGGCAAACGGGGCGCGATGGTCATGCCATAAGATGCCATATGGATATAGCGGAACTCACGATCAGACAGGGAAAGATTGCAGCAGAATGATAGCCCCTGGAAAACTGATCCTTTCTGAGGAAAGAGTGGTTGTTCCGGTTCATGAGGCGCGCGTGGCAGGGATAACCATCCTGAAAAAAGCAGGGTGCAGCGAAGACGATTGCAGGGAGATTGTCGAGCATCTTCTGGACGCCGATCTTAGTGGCGTCGAATCCCACGGCATCATGCGGGTACTGCAATACCATGATGAATTTCAACGTGGTTACCTGATGGCGAATGCTGTTCCGCAGATTTCCAACACCGGCCCATCCACTCTCTTTGTTGATGGTGGCGGTGGACTTGGTATCCCTGCCATGCGGGTTGCCACTCAATCGGGCATTTCAGCAGCCCATGAAAAAGGGCTTGTCGCAATTGCTGTTCGCAATACCGGGCATACAGGACGTCTGGGCGCGTTTGCGGAAATGGCTGCTTCGGCTGGAATATTGTTCATAGCGTGTGGCGGTGGAGCTCGAGACCGTTGGCGTATGGTGGCTCCACATGGCGGTAGCAAGGCAATCCTGCCTACCAACCCATGGTGCATGGGAATCCCCGGAGGAGATGATGGGCCGGTAGTAATTGATTGTGCTACAAGCCAAATTGCCGGCGGATGGATTTACGCAGCGCGCAGGGCAGGGGCGGAGTTGCCAAAAGGCTGCATTGTTGATCGTAACGGAAATGCTACGCAGGATCCGGAAGACTATTTTGCTGGCGGCGCCATTCTACCCAAGGGTGGAGTACTTGGTTATGGACTTGCGACAATGGGGGAATTGATCTGTGATGCCATGCTCGGCCCGGCCACAGTGGAAAGTAATACATTCATCCTTATGGTAGATACATCCTGTTATCGCGAAGCGGGCGTTTTTCAGGTTGCTGCTGAAGAAATTCTGACTGACCTTAGAACCTGCCCGCCAGCCGAGGGGTTTGAGAAAGTGGAAATTCCCGGCGAGCGTGAGCGAAACCGGAAGGCAGGTTCTGAAAACGTGCTGCTTCCCGAGCGGACATGGGAAATGCTTCGATCAGCCGCCAGCATGTGACGATTTCGTCAGTGAACCATTGCCCCTAGACAATCGGGAAATTTACCACTCCACCTCTGGCCTTTGTACCATCCTGGACATGAACGATGACTTCCTGTCCTGCGTCCCAAAACCCACGGTCAATCATTGATTGACCGACATTGCGTTTGAGGCGCGGCGACCAGATGGCTGAGGTTACCTGACCCACCTTCCGGTCTCCAACCGTTACCGGCCACAGTTTGGAGCAGGTTGGACAGGGTGCTCCGTCGAAGACAATACCGCGGATTTCGCGTGCTATGCCAAGCGTTGCAATTTTTTCAAGGGCGGTGCGACCAATATAGTCAATGGAACCATCAAGGGTGCAGAATTTGGAAAGTCCGATCTCCAACGGATTGTTATCGCGTGTCATTTCATTGCCATATGAAAACAGTCCGCCTTCGATACGCTCGATGAGATTGGGACATCCCGGCCTGATGTTGAATTCCTGGCCTGCATCCCACACTGTGTCCCAAAGGTCTGCTCCAAGATGGCTGCCTTCAAGGTAGATTTCGAAGCCGCCTTGTCTGGAATAGCCAGACCGGGCAATCAATTGACGGGTACCCCTGAATTCAATCCAGTCAAACTTGAAGAAGCCAATTTTGCGAATATGATCGCCAAATAGTTTCGCCAACAGATCTTCGGCTTTGGGTCCCTGAATGGCGAGAGGCGAAACATCCGGTTCGCTGATTTTCGCATTCATTCCCCGCCCAATTGCCAGGCCCAAGGTATATAGAAGTACATCACTATCAGCGATCGACAATCTGAACCGGTCCTCGTCGAGTTTCAGCATCACAGGGTCATTGATCAGGCCCGCATCGTTATCGATCAGCGGGATGTAAAGGCAATCTCCGGTCTTTGCCTTGCCAATGTTTCGCGGGGTCATCCATTGTACAAGTGCTGCCGCATCAGGGCCCACGATTTCGACCTGTCGCTGGCATGATACATCCCAGATCTGGACGTGTTCACGAAGGTGCCAGTAGTCCTCTTCGACGCTGGTCTGAAAGGCCTTTGGCAAAAGCATGTGATTGACAACAGAGAAACCGCGAACGCCCACAGCTTCTACCCGGTCAGTATAGGGGGTGCGACGAATTCGCCGCGACATGTTCAGGCCATCCATCAGGCAGAGCTCCACATGGAATAGGAATTGGGGTTGATTATGATTGGCAGGTGATAGGAACCGTCAGGATCAGCCATAACAAGACGCAAGGCAATCTCATTGACTGTTGCGGGCAATCGGCGCGCTGCCCAATAGAGCTTTACATCAAACAGCAATTCATGGGTGACTTCAGGATCAATCAAGGAAGGCGCAATCGTGCTTGATAGTCTTCCCCCTTCATCCGTGGTAGCTGAAAAAAGCATGGTTCCTGTTGCAAGGTTTGTGAGTGATACGAAAATGCCTGCGGCGTGGGTTCCGTCGGTGCCATTGAGCGTATGTGAGGTAACAAGCGCCATTATTCGATCGATGCCTTTTCGCGCTTGTCTGATGTTGCTGCCACAATCGGGCTGATCACTCCGCGGCACTTGACATTGACGACAGCGACCTTTCCGCTGGCCATTGCGCGCTGGAGGGCAGGTGCCAGTTGTTCGCGGGTCTCGACCAATTCACCATGACCACCCATTCCTTCGCACATTGCATGAAAAGGTATGTCCCTGAAGTCGGTAGCAAAATGGCGGCCACTTTCAAACAGACGTTCCTGTTGCTGACTGATGCAATCGAGTCCGCCATTATTGTCGATCACTATGGTGATGGGCAGGCCTTCCTGAAATGCCGCCTCAATGGACAGCCCACCTGACAGAAATGCACCGTCTCCGCTAATCAGGACCACATTTTGTTTCGGGTTGAGCGCCTTGGCTGAAATTGCAAACGACACACCTACTCCCAGGAGCGAGTAGTTGCCAGGGTGCATGATCCCGCCCAGCTTTCGCCCGCGCCATCCAGCCATGTTTACAGCGATCTCTGACCAGAAGTGCGTGTTGCCACCATCAAAGATCAGCCAATCATCATTCTGCATCAATTCCTGTACATCCAGGGACAATTGCAAGGGGTGCATCTTGCCAGGTTTTTCAGATTCCTCCGCAATATGGGCGTGCCATTCATCGACCCATGCAGCGCGGCGCTGGCGTTGCAGATCGAACCATTGCGGCCAGGTTTTGCTGATGCCTGACAGAGCTTCGAGAAAGGCTAGGGGGTCCGAAAGCAAAATTTCGTCTGCAGCCTGATTGTGTTCAAGTTCCTCGTGGCTACCGTTTATGCAAACCAATTTCTGGCTGGCTGTGAAGAATGGCGGATTTCCAAAATTCATCTGGTTGTCGAGACGGCCACCGATCAGCACAACCAGATCAGCTTCATGAATGGCCGGTTTGCTTGGGTGATACTGGTGAAAATCAGCGAGTCCCATATAGGCTTCGCATTCCTCACCCAGAAGCTTGGAGTGATAGGGTACGTTGAAAACGGGCAGCCGAAGGACCTCGGCTACCCTCGCAAGCTCTTTTTCTGCCCTTGACCACCACACACCGTGCCCAGCGATGATTACCGGACGCTCAGCCTCACTTATGCGGCCAAGAATTGCCGACAAGGCAGATGGGTCAGGCCATGCACGTGGCACCGGCCGGCTCGTGCGATTGAACGGGCGTTCTTCAAGTCCGGCATCGGTTGCAAAGGACGAGAACATAATGTCGACGGGGAGCGAAAGATGTACGGGTCCTGGATAGCCGGTGGTTGCCGCTGTCCAGGCCCTGTTGACAAATTCGCTGATCCGCTCGCCATCCGTGATCTGTACCGAATATTTTACGAGAGGAGCGGCGATGGCAACGTCGTCAATCTCCTTGAAGCCACCAGCACCTTGCCGCTTCAACGTGGATGATCCGGTGATGAATATTACCGGGCTGCGTTCACCACCAGCTTCCAGCATCGCTGGTACGGCGTTTGCAAATCCTTCGGGACCGACAAGGCAAACCGCTGGTTTGCGCGTTATTCGTGAGTGACCATCGGCCAAATGACCGGCGATCTGTTCGTGGGGACAATTGATGACGGGTATCTGGCACTCCATAAGGCCTTCGAGCGCGGGATTGCAGAAGCCACCGGCAAGCGTGAATACATGATCAACGCCCTTTTCTTTCAAAGCCCGCGCCAACAGGGCACCGCCACGAATTTTGCCTATTTCATCCATCCGAATAAGTTCTCCAGTTTTTGTTCAGGCCTGCCTATTTGAGACCATTTGCCGGGGTTCTGTCAGGTTTGAATGGGTTGTTGGGCAGGAATAAATCGCCTTGCCTGTTATCTGACATGTGGAGTTTGCGCCAAGTTGGGCCATGACATTGCTGATGTCCCCTGCAAAGGCAGTAAAAAGAGCGTTCAGTCCCACAATGCCTTCTGCTCCCAGGGCATATAGCCAAGGGCGACCGATCATCACGAAGTTGGCACCGAGAGCAAGCGCCTTGACGACGTCTTCGCCATTGCGAATGCCACTGTCGAAAATCAGTGGATAGGTCGGTCCCACCGCCTCGCGAATGGTCGGCAGTAAGTCTATCGCAGGTGGCGCACTATCCAACTGGCGGCCGCCATGATTGGACACATATACCGCATCAATGCCCATGCTTCTTATCCGGATTGCATCAGTTGGCGACGTGATGCCCTTGACTATCAGCTTGCCCTTCCAGGCAAGGCGGAGTTTTTCAAGAAAATCCCAATTGGCTCCCTCGCGGTTGCCATGGCGATCAAATTTCTCATCTTCGCCAGCGGCGTAGTTTGCCGGGCCAGGGACGCCATTTACGAGTGTTGCCAGGGACCACCGCGGATGAAGGGCAAAGTCGACAAACTGTTTGAAGCCCATTGAAAATGGGACAGAAAATCCGTTTCGAAGGTCGCGTGTCCGTCTCGAAACCTGGGGCACATCCACGGTAAGGACCAGGGTTTCATAGCCCGCATTTGCAGCCCGTTTGACCAATTGCATGGAATAGTCGGTGGATTTGCCGACATAAAGCTGGAACCAGGCATTGTGCTCTGCCCAATTCCGCATCTGTTCGATGGAACTTGATGCAGCTGAGGATAGGCAGACCGGGACGTCGTGCAGTCTCGCCATTTCACCCAAGTACCGATCAGCGCCAGGCCAGGCCAGATCGCACATTCCCATTGGCGCCACGCCGAAAGGCAAGCCAAAGGTGTTGCCCAGAAAACTTGTTTCGAGCGAGCGCTTTCCAGAGACACTCATGACCCGCGACTGCAACATCAACTCATCAAAGCGCTGACAGTTGCGGATAGACGCGATTTCGCGTCCGGCTGCTCCCTCGATGAAATCATAGACCAGTCGCGGCAAGCGGAACGAAGCGATGTTTCGTGCGTCTTCCGTCGCAAATATCTTGCGGCTTGGTGGAATTCCTGTCGGGATTTTCATGTAAAGCTCCAGCCTGCCTTATCAGCATTGGAAGCAACAATACCTGTTTAGGGAACACGCAAACCAATCGAAAAAGCAGTGGTGCTTATGCGGATTGTCTATGGATGGGAAACAGTACCGTAGCGTTTGACTACTTCCACCCGATGGGAGATCCGATTTGCAAGGACTTCAACAAACTCCAGTGCAGCCCTCGAGAGGCGATCTTTTCCAGGTGTAATGATCGATACATGATACTTCAGTTCCTGGGTCAGTGGTCTGAAGATAACTCCTCCCATCAATACCGCCTGTTCCGCAGAAAAGGGGTCAGCGATTGCCAGGACTCCTGCTTCGCGCACAAGTGAACCGGCAACCGGCATGTTTGTGGCGAAAAGGCGTGACCGTTGCTGCATCTTGTGGGCCAGAACACTGTCAATTTCCATCATGGTATCGGGAAATGCTCCGCCAAACGTCACGAATTCATCTGTGGCAACAAGTTCTTCAAGATCTACCGGTCCCATGTCACCAGCCAGTTCATGGTCTTCAGGCATCAGGCAGACATAAGGTGCGACCGTCTGGAAGAGCACCTCTACCCCGTCATAGGGTGGTTGCCTGCCGACAATACCAATGTCGAGTTGGTGCGTCTGGATGGCGTCGAGAATGGCCGGGGTGTTGCGGGACTGGATCATGAAATTGATCTCAGGCAGTCGCTGATAAATGGTATTGACTGCTTTTGGCACCTCAATTGCTGCAATTGACTGGATCGTGCCAATTGAAATCATCCCGGTGCTTGTTGTCCTGATTGTCCTTGCCAGATCCTCCAATCTTTCAATACCTGCAAACATGCCTTCCACACCCTGATAAAAGGCCTTTGCTTCTATGGTAGGTGTAAGACCTCGACCTGATCTGAGAAACAGATCGAAGCCCACTGATCGTTCCAGATCGCCAATAAGCCGGCTCACACTTGGCTGGGAAATATGCATCATCGCAGCAGCTTCTGTTATGGAGCCGCTGCGCATGGTTGCCCTGAATGCTTCCAATTGGCGCTGGTTCATAGCATATCAATACATCTGTTTTTTGAATTATTAAATTCAAATCATCAAGAAAATGTATGTTTGATCACAGGCTTTCTGAAGACTCCAAATCGACACCATTGCGACGAAGTTGTGGTTCGTGCGGTCTTCGAGTGTCAATCGTTCCCAACTGTAAGCCCGTCGAAAATGGCCTGAATACGCGCAGAATTGCATCCGAACCGAGCAACTGAAACCTCAAGGAAAGTGACACAATCCCTCTACCAATCACCCAATCCGCGCGCGCGGAAGCATCCCGGACGGGATCGCGAAACGGGGTATGTTCGATATCTTGTCTGCACCGGTTCGACCTTCGAATTGAGTGCGGTTTGATCACTTGAACTGCCCCGATTTACAGAATTGAGACGATGAGCCTGGGCCAGCATTGCACATGAAAGAGTGTCATTCGCCAAGCCCGAAGGAACGCATGAAACGTACGGATCGATGCCTAAATGCGCGTGAAAAGATGACTTGAACCGGGATGCCGATCACTTTTTTGAAGCGTCAGGAATGATGGATGGAGATGGATTTGTTGTGATTTGTCAGCGGGTTAGAGGCCCGATTAGGAAAGCAAGATAAAAGGACTGGTGCCAAGGTCGGGTCAGTTCATTGTTTTCAATAGGCTTTTTTGATCCCATCCATTTTTCGTTGGTGTTTCAGGCGAGCCAAGCGTTTGAAAAGTCTTGGCAAATTTGGTGCCCATTGTCCGGCTTTGGATTGCAGTTCCCTCTGCGCCTTGTGCAGGTCTTCCGGTTTGAGGTGTGTGTACCGGCGGAGCCTTTTCCAGTCCTTGTGACCGGTCACCAGCGCGACACGCTCAATCGACAAGCCAGCCTCGAACAACCTGCTCGTGGCTTCGTGCCGAAGGTCGTGAAATCTCAGGTCTTCGATACCCAGATGCTTGCGAGCGCGTCGAAAGGCGGTGCCAACAGATTTGGAATGATAGGGAAAGCATCGACCACGACCGCCGGTCAGCAGTTTCTGTTCGAGAAGGAGTTGCCAGGCATCGATGCCAGTCAGATTGAGAAGTGGCACCTTCTGGTGATTTCCTTCCTTTTGGCGTGGGTCCTTCCTGTCCCTGATCGTGACCACGCGTTTGGTCAGATCGACGTCCGGCCATTCGATCTTGCAGATCTCCTCCTGTCGCATGGCCGTCGCGATTGCGAAACGGACAATCCGACCCATTGGGATGATCATGTTGGTCTTGGTGTCGAAGTAGTCGAACAGCACGTCGATTTCGTCTTCGGTCGGGCGCCTGCTGCGTTCGTGCGACCTGCCCACGAGACCAAGGCGGGAGAGGGCGGCGCGGGCCAGACGAATGCTCTCGGTGTCCACATGAACGCCGAGCACGGCGGCGGCGTGGGTCAGAACCGTGCGGAGGTATGAGAGATCAACTGCCAGTGTGACCGGCCCAGCGCCTTCTGCGGCGCGCTGCTTACGTGCTGGATCAGCCGGGCGCGATCCAATCGGTCGAAACGCACTCCACCCAGGTCCCGCTTGAGTGTGTCCATCACAGCTATCTTGGAGCGGCGGATTGGCCTGCCCACCTCTCTCAAGTCTGCGAGGTGGAGGTCAATCAAAGCGCCGACTGTTTGCGCCCTGCGTCCCGATTGGCTTTTTGGTTCGCCACCGATGTCAATCAAGTGCTCGACGTCGCGTACCCACTCATGGGCTTGTGTCTTGAGACGAAACGTACTGGATACCTATTTTCCCTTCCGTCTGACTTGGGCTCGCCAATTTCCCTGCCGGGTTTTGAAGATTGTGGCCATGTCGTGCACTCCCTTTTGAGCGTGTAAAAAACGTGCACATAGCGATCAAAACGGGTACAAAAGCGTGCAATTTCGTCCATTTGAGTGCAGGCCGTTCATGAAATGAACTCATTGTAATGTATCACAAATCATTGAAAAACAAAGAGAAAATATTCGCCGTCGCGCCGATGATGGACTGGACGGACCGACATTGTCGGGTGTTCCACCGGCAATTGTCGCGCCGGGCGCTGCTCTATAGCGAGATGGTGGTTGCCGATGCCGTGATCCAAGGCGATCGCGACAAGCTGCTCGGGTTTTTTGCCGAGGAACATCCGCTCGCGTTGCAGCTTGGTGGCAGCGATCCGCAGAAGCTGGCGCAGGCGGCGCGCATCGGCGAAGATTACGGCTATGATGAAATCAACCTCAATGTCGGATGCCCGTCGGATCGCGTGCAGTCCGGCACCTTTGGTGCCTGCCTCATGCTGGTGCCGACACTGGTAGGGGAATGTGTCGCGGCAATGAAGGCGTCCGTTTCGGTTCCGGTTACGGTCAAGTGCCGTCTCGGCGTGGACGAACAGGATACTGGGCCAGCCCTTGATGCGCTCGCCCATGCTGTCTGGAATGAAGGGTGCGATGCGCTGTGGGTTCACGCGCGCAAGGCCTGGCTGCAGGGCCTGAGCCCAAAGGAGAACCGCTCCATTCCGCCGCTGGATCATGCGCGTGTGCGAAGGTTGAAGGGTGAAAACCCGAGTCGGTTCATTGGCTTGAACGGCGGTCTTGAGACGGTGAATCAGGCGCTTGACGCTGTCAGGGGCGAAGGGGTCGAACTGGACGGGACCATGCTCGGGAGGGCGGCCTACCACAATCCGCAGATCCTGCGTGAGGTCGACGCTTTGTTTTACGGCGAGGAGGCGCTGCCCGCATCGTGGGCCGACGTGATCGCCTGCATGGCCGACCATGCAGATCGCCACATCCGCTCGGGCGGGCGGCTCAACCATGTCACGCGGCACATGATCAACCTGTTCAACGGACGCGCTGGCGCACGTCGCTGGCGGCAGATCCTCACGGTACGCAGTGTCGAGCCAGGTGCTGATGGCAGGGTCATCCACGAAGCCTTTGATGCCGTTTCGCTTGACGCAAGCGAGAAGGCGGCCTAATCCGGCCCCAACAGCAAATGGGGGCCGGGCGTGGACATTGTTTCAAAGATCGTCGAACTGTCCCCATTCATTGTCGCGCTGATTGCCGCGGGCGCGGTGGCCGGATTGCTGGCGGGTGTTTTCGGCATTGGCGGGGGCGCCATACTCGTCCCGGTCTTTTACCAGATGCTAGGCCTGCTCGGCTTCGACGAAGCAATAGCCATGCACCTGTCTGTCGGCACGTCGCTGGCCATCATAGTGCCAACATCCATCCGATCCTTCAGGGCGCACATGGCGCGCGGCGCGGTGGACATGGAACTGGTGCGTTCCTTCCTTTGGGTAGTGCCGGCTGGCGTCATCGCTGCTTCGATCATCACTGCCTACCTGTCCGGCGCTGGCCTGCGCGGCATATTCGGCTTCATCGCGCTGGCGATTTCGGCCAAGCTGCTTTTCTCACGCGATAGCTGGAAGATCGGCACTGATATTCCGGGAAATCCGGTGCGCGGCGTGATCGGTTTCCTCATCGGCTTCTTCTCGACCTTCATGGGCATTGGTGGTGGCGTCCTCAACAACACCTTCATGACCGCCTATGGCAGGCCCATGCACCAGGCCGTCGCGACGTCATCGGGGACAGGAGTGCTGATCTCCATTCCCGGTGTGATCGGCTATATCTGGGCGGGGTGGGGCGTTGGCGGCATGCCTCCGCTTACCATTGGCTATGTGAACCTTCTGGCCTTTGCGATCCTCATTCCGGTGACAATGACGATGGCGCCGCTTGGCGTTCGCATCGCGCATGCGCTGAGCCGACGCCAGCTCGAACTCTCCTTTGGCCTGTTCATGCTGTTCGTGGGCATCCGCTTCCTCTACAGCCTGTTGTGAGCACTGCAATTTTAACGTGTTTTTAGGCGCGACACATTAAGGATCTTCCGGTGATTGGGAGGGCAAGCCATGTTTGGCAATGGATCAAAGAATATCGAGGTTTCGGTGCGCATGCTGGACGGGGCGGTCATTCGTGGTGCTCTCGTCCAGGGGCATAATTCGAGCCTGGAAGGGGTGCTTTCGAAGGAGACGCCTTTCCTGGAATTCCTGTCGAGGGACGGGCAGCGCAAATTCATCGCAAAACACCAGATCGCCTATGTCGAACCGGTGGAACCGCTTCGCAAGCCTGTGCTCGTTTCGCCCAATGATCCGCGTTACACGGATGCCTTTACCCTGCTGGGCCTCAAGCGCGGCTGCAGCTTCGAGGAGGCCAAGGAGGCCTATCACAGGCATGCCAAGCTCTATCATCCAGACAGTTATTCCAGCGTGAACCTTCCTGCAGAGATCGAGCGCTACCTGACCGACATGTTCCGCCAGATCAACACGGCCTTCACCGAGGTGCGGGCCGAACTGCAGACCGCTGCGTGAAGGCTAATCCGTCAGGATCATCCGCTCGCCCCTGAATTCGAAGGCCGTGAGGCTGGAAAGAAAGCTCATTCCAAGCAGGCTTTCCTTCAGCGCACCGGGCTGGGCAACCATGGCGGGAACGCGGGTTCGCGTGATGTCGCCAATGAGAATTTCATCGAGCGTGATGCGCGCAGCGGTAGTCACCCCATTTGCCGTGGAGACGGGTGAGGAAAAGGAAAGGGCGGCAACGTCGATGCCCGCGGCTTCGGCGTCCCCGGTGGTGAGGACAACCATGCTTGCGCCCGTGTCGATCAGCATCGGCAGCCGGGCGCCATTCACCATGGCGCGGGCGCTGAAATGACCGTCGGCATCGCGCACCAGCATGATCCGGGTGCGTCCGTCTGGCGAATGCTGGGATACAGGGCTTCCCGGCACGATACCGGCGGTGACCCGCGATGCGATGTCCTGCAGTTCGTAGCGATGGACATGAGCCGCCATCAGGGCGAGGATCAGGCCCAGCCAGACAACCGCGTTGCGCATGGTCTCGCGTAAGCGATTTCTGCGCCCGAGCATGGAAGCTGCGATCATCGTGCCGAAAATGGTGAGATAGACGAGGCTGGCGAAGCGGTCATTGGGCAGTCCGAACAGCGTGTCCGCGTCGTGATTGGCGAGCAGCAAAATCGCGCCAATGCCGAGGATGGCGGAGAGGATGAGCACTGTCTTCATGATGGTTTCAGGTGCGCTCGACCCGCTCCCTGAGCATCCGGCTGCGCCGGGTTTCGCGCCTCGGCCTGCGTTTTACCGTGGCAAGGCGCGCGGGAAGTGCGGTCATGATCGCCTCGCGCTCGCTATCCGAATAGTTCATCCAGCCGGCAATCTCGCCGCCGGTGCGTCCGCAGCCGAAGCAGTAGCCGGTTTCCATGTCCATTGAACATACGAGGATGCAGGGCGATTTCATCTTTGAGCCTTGTGCAATGATCCATGAAAATGGTGATCACGGGGAAAATAGCAAGGGACTATCATGGCCTTGTTGGCGTGGCGCATTGCCATGAACGCCACGTTCAGCTTACACCGCGACGTCGACAGGAGACAAACATGAGCGTCAGTGGCCTGCCTTTCGAGGATTTCCGCAATCTAGCCAGAACCCTGCCTGGGGGCGACAGCCGCGCGCTGGCGGCAACGCAAAGCCGCAATGGCGCACTGTATGGCGCGCGCGACCTCGGCCAGATCGGCTCGATCTGCGAATGGCTGGCAAACTGGTCGGGAAAATCGCCCTCCGTGGTGCGCCCGCTGGTAGCCCTTTTTGCCGGCACCCATGGTGCGCAGGACGCGCAGACAAGGGAAGCTGTTGCCTTGCGGGCCGGGGCAATTGCGGCAGGCCAGACCGCGCATGGGCGTGTGTGTTCGCTGCATGGGCTTGGTCTGAAGATACTTGACCTTGCGCTTGACCATCCGGTGGGCGACATCAGGTGCGAGCCGGCCCTGAGTGAAAGGGATGCGGCAGCGACGATGGCGTTTGGCATGGAAAGCGTTGCGGGCGGGGTCGATCTGCTCGCGGTCGCGGATTGCGCAAATCTGTCTGAATTCTCCAGTGTTGCGATCTTCATGGCGCTGCATGGCGGCAAGGCCAGCGACTGGTCGCAGGATGCGCAGGTCTGCGCCATCGCGGATGAAGCTGCAGTCCTGTCTGCAGGCAAGCTGAAGGACCCACTGGAAGTGTTACGCCACTTCGGTGGGCGTGAAATCTGCGCGATTGCCGGTGCAATCCTGGCCGCGCGCGTCCAGCATGTGCCGGTGCTTATTGACGGGCCGGGGGCTTATGCCGCTGCTGGCGTGCTGTCAGCGCTCGACAGGAACGCCATTGCCCATTGCCGGATAGCGCAAAGCCCGCCAGGCGGAGGGGCCAGCCGCATGGCCGCCAGCCTGGGGATCGAGTCCATTCTTGAACTGGGCATGGAGCCGGGCGAAGGCGAGGCGGCCGCCATTGCCAGTGGCATGGTGCGATCGGCGGTTGCGATGCATGGATAGGCGCGAAAGCGTCAGGTACCGTGGCGCATGGACAGGATGGAGCGCGGCTTTGGCTGCGCCACCTTGGCGCTTTGCACGGGCGGCATCACCTCAAGCACGCGCGAGCGGGGGAAAGTCGCGATGACTTCAGTCCCTTCGCGCAGTTTAGAGCGCAGTTCGAACTTGCCGTCATGCATGTGCATGAGCGCCTGAACGATGGGCAGGCCCAGACCCGTACCCTGTTCCGCGCTCTTGATGGCGATGGAACCCTGTCCGAATGAGGACAGCACGATCGGGATTTCCTCTTCGGGGATGCCTGGACCCGTGTCCTTGACGGCAAAATACTGGCCACCGGAACTCGTCCAGCCGACCTTGATCCAGATGGTTCCGCCGGTTGGCGTGAACTTGAGCGCATTCGACAGGAGGTTGAGCGCGATCTGGCGCACGGCGCGCTCGTCGGCCCAGATTTGGGGAAGCTGGTCCTCATACTGGCAGACAATGTTGATGTTCTTGCTCTTGGCCTTGATCTGGACCATGTGATGCGCGTCGTCGACGACGTGGGCGAGGCGAACGGCTTCTTCCTCCAGCGTCTGGCGACCTGCTTCGATGCGCGAGAGATCGAGAATCTCATTGATCACGTTGAGCAGATGCTTGCCGGAATTGTGGATGTCGTTGATGTAATCCTTGTAGGTCTCGTTGCCGATGGGACCCAGGACCTCGCCCTGCATGACTTCCGAAAAGCCGAGAATGGCGTTGAGCGGCGTGCGCAATTCATGGCTCATGGTGGCAAGGAATCGTGACTTGGCAAGGTTTGCCTCTTCGGCGCGCCGACGCGCTTCTTCCGAAACGGAGCGTGCCGTTTCCAGTTCCGCGATCAGGCCTTCCTTTTCGGCCTTGTGTTCGAGGATGGAAAGAACCGAAAGCTTGAACCGGTCAGCAAGCAGATAGAAGAAGGTCTGTGATCCGAGCAGGATTGCTGCCATCAGCATCAGTGCCGGATCGTAGGAAAGCATGAAGCGGATCGACAGCACCAGCGTGGGTGGTGCGGAGGTGACCAGAAGGCTCGATCCGAATGCATAGGAAAGCATCATCGTGATCGCCTGGAAAACCAGTATCGTCGAGAACTGGACGATGGAATAGGTGTTGTCGCCGCAGGTCAGGCACGAATAGAGCGAGAAGATGCACCAGGACACGGCCATCAGCATCTGTGCCAGCAGATACACCTTGCGCCAGTTGCGCACGACGTTTTCCTCGCCGGATTCGCGGATGAAACGCCCGCTCAGCGTCGCCATCAAGCCGAAGGAAAGCGCGGACAGTGCGAACCAGTAAATGGCCATGATGACACCGACATAGGCAGCGACAACCATGGACACGATGGCGATGAAGGCGGGCATGGCGATCACGGCGTTGCGGTGGTTTTCCGCAAAGCTCGTCATCAGTTCCAGTTCATAGGCTATTGGGTGGCCGGGATCCTGCAGGACACGGGTGCGCAAATCCTTGACGAGACTGGCCGACGCGCTACGCTTTCGCGTGCGATCGACAATGATCTTGTCCGAGGATTGCGACTTGTGGATTGCCATGGAATTCCAGCCGTACCCGATACCTTTTCCAGCCCGTATCACCGCTATGCGATTTTGGTTAACATGACGTTAGGATACTTGCAGTCGAGAGGAACCAATCCTTGAATTCTGGGCGCTTTCGCAAGACGGGGAGTTCCGTCCCCGGTCGGGGTCGAAGGTTCGCCGACTATCTCCTGGCCTTCGCCCTGCTGGCCATTGTCGCGGTGGGGGCAGCAATGCTTGGAGGAGGGCAAGGTGGCTCGCTTTCAGGCAGGGCAGTGGTGCAGGATGGCGACAGCCTGATCGTGGAAGGATCCCCCATTCGCCTTGAGGGCATTGATGCGCCGGAATATTCGCAAACCTGCCAGTCCGCGAAACGTTCCAGGCCCTGCGGGCGCATGGCGCGCGATCATCTGCGTGGCCTGATTGATGGCGAGCCTGTCGATTGCGAATCCTTCGAGGTCGACCGTTATGACCGTTTCCTTGCAGTCTGCAGGGTTGGGGGAATAGACCTGAATGCAAGGATGGTCCGGGATGGATGGGCGGTGGCGTTCGGGAACTACGAGTTGGAGGAGGCGCAGGCCAGCCGCGATGGGCTTGGTCTTTGGGCCATGGAATTCGACCAGCCGCGCAACTGGCGAAGGGATCATGAAGATCGGGCCACGGAAACGGTTCACGAAAGCGCAAGCAGTCCGGTGCGGCGTGTGAAATCATGGCTCGTTGCAGGCATTGCACTTCTGCGCGACTGGCTTGGTTCCTTCATGCGGTTTGAATAGGCTCGGCATTCGAGCGAATTGGAGATTGGTGATGAAGACACTGGATGGAGCAATATTGTGGGACGGCGGGCGCGCGCCAAATCCAAGGCGGGTGCAAATTTTCATGGCCGAAAAGAGGATCAACGTCGAACGCCGCCAGATTGATCTCAACAAGCACGAGCACAAGAGCGCGGAGTTCACACGCATCAATCCGATGCAGCGCGTTCCGGTCCTGCAGCTTGCCGATGGTACCGTGATCGCGGAAACAGTCGCGATCTGCCGCTATCTGGAGGAAATCACGCCTGAACCGCCGCTGATGGGTGTGGGCGCGGTGGACCGGGCGCTGGTGGAGATGTGGCAAAGGCGGATGGAATTCGGTTTCCTGCTGCCGGTGGCCTTTGCGTTCAGGCACCTTCATCCGGGCGGAGCCATTCTGGAGCAGCCGCAGGTGGCGCAATGGGGAGAGGTGAACCAGGGCCGGGCGCGCGAATTCATGGAACTGATGGACCGTGAACTTGCGACGAAGCCGTTCATTGCGGGTGAACGCTTCACGATTGCCGACATCACCGCGATTGTCGCCTACCAGTTCCTGAAACCCGGACGGATCGCCTATCCCGAGGATCTGGCCAATCTTCAGCGCTGGAGGGCAGAGGTCGCAGCGCGGCCATCGGTGGCGCAGTCTTGAAGGCTGACATCGACGCCCTGGCCCGCGACATAGCGCGGTGCCGCATCTGCGTGGAGCGACCGCAGGTCGCACCATTGCCGCACGAGCCGCGACCGGTGGCAGTGCTTTCGCGAACGGCGCGCATCGCAATATGCGGACAGGCACCGGGCACGCGGGTTCACGCATCGGGCGTACCATTTACCGATCCTTCCGGCGACCGCCTGCGGGAATGGATGGGGGTCGATGAAGCGACGTTTTACGACAGATCGCGGATTGCCATCGTGCCGATGGGCTTCTGTTTTCCGGGCCTGGACACCAAGGGAGGGGACCTGCCGCCGCGCCGCGAATGCGCCGCCAGCTGGCGCACACAGGTTTTCCAGTCCATGCCGCAGATCGAGTTGATGCTCGTCATCGGGCAATATGCGCAGGCCTGGCATCTTGGTGCACTACGCAAGGGTAGCGTGACGCAGACCGTGGCGGAGTGGCGCGCGTTTGCTTCTGCCAGTTCGCAGCCCCTGTTGATGCCGCTACCCCATCCCTCGTGGCGCAACAATGGCTGGATACGGAAAAATCCATGGTTCTCCAATGCCTTGTTGCCGGAGCTTCAGGAACTGATTCAACGCCTCCTGTGACGGTGATCCGGCGTCATTGTGGTACGGATTTCTGCAATTCTACAGTTTTCCCGCTTGCTGAAGGAAATCTGTTCCAGTATTCACTGAATTCTGAAACGATTTTCCATTCTGGTGACCAATGGACAGAACCGACAAGATGATCCTGACACTGCTGCAGGAAGATGCAACCTTGCCCGTGGCCGACATTGCCAAGCGCGTCGGGCTTTCCACCACGCCTTGCTGGCGGCGCATTCAGAAACTGGAAGAGGACCGGGTCATTGAACGTCGCGTTGCGGTCCTCGATCCGGCCAAGGTGAATGTCGGCGTGACCGTGTTCGTGTCGATCACGACCGACAAGCACAATCACGAGTGGCTCAAGCGCTTTTCCGAGGTGATCGTCAAGTTTCCGGAGGTTGTCGGCTTTTATCGCATGAGCGGGCAGGTCGACTATCTGCTGCGCGTTGTGGTGCCGGATATCGCCGCGTATGACGTCTTCTACAAGAAGCTGGTCAGCGAAATCGACATCGAGGATGTTTCCTCGGCCTTTGCCATGGAACGCATCAAGGATACGACGCAATTGCCCCTGCACTATGTTGCGCTGGAAAAGCCGGCCAAGGCGAGAGAAGGCTGACGCCTACCAGACGTCGGGCTTCTTGCCTTCCGCTTCCAGTTTCTCGAACTTGTCTTGCAGGTAGCGCTGGAAACCGATGTCCTTGTGGTGGTTTTCACGAACATATTCGAACATCGTGAGGAAATGGAAAGGCTTGAAATAGCCTGGCATTCTGGCGACTTCGATCTGCTGGCCGGGCTTGTTCTGCGGTTCATCCATCGAGAAAAAGGTGAGGGTCGGCGTGAAGTTCACGCCCCATTTGCGGGCCAGATCCCGCTCTTCCATTGCTTCGCCGTCAAAATCGGTCACTTCGCGCGAACCCCAGAGGTTCAGTTGCACGACGCCGAAGTTTTCGGAGACGTAATCGGCGATTTCGGCCCGCGCCAGATTCACTGTGTGCATTTCGCGGCAGTAGGGGCAGCCCTTCTGCTCGAAGAAGACGACAAAATGCTTGCCTGCGGCAGCGGCTTCCGACTGGTCTTCGCGCATGTCGAGGAAGGTCTGCATGAACCAGGGCTGGATGTGCAGCCCGTCATCGCTCAATTCGGCGGCAAGCGCCTTGCGGTTCAAGATGAGTTGGGGTGTGGCAAGAGCAGTGACTGCCAGGGCAGTCGTGAACAGTCGGCGTGTCGGCATGGCGGGAACCTCCCATCATCATCATGACAGATTTGGGCCGGATTTCCACTCGGTGCATTTCACTTTCACTTGAAACGGGCCAGCGTTTCCGCCTTTTCCAGTTCGCGCACGGCATCCTTGCCTATCCAGCGTGCCGTCTTGTCGGGCGATGCGGCGAGACGATGGGAAAGTTCAAGCGCATGACCGTGCAGGAAAAGGGAGCGTTTGCCGATCTGGCGAAGGGCCCAGTTCACCGCCTTGCGGACAAAATTGCGCGGATCGCCCGCTTGACGTTCGATGGCTTCAAGATAGGGCAGGAACTCGGCATCGCCTGCCTTCCTGGCATGCACGGCACGCCAGGCAATCGTGGCAAAGGCTGCACGCTTGACGAATTCGCGGCTGTCATTTTCCCACTGGCGGATTTTTGCATCACCATGCTCGTTTCGGCAGAACAGGGCACCACAGATCTGGTCGCAAAGGTCCCAGGAGGTGAAATCACCCGCCCAGGCATCCATCTGTTTCATGGTGACCCATTCGGGCCTGTCGACAAGACCTGCCAGAATGCGCGCCTCGTGGATTTCGCTCTCCCAAAGGGCCTGTGCGAGGTCATGGTCCTTGGTGATGTCAGCGGCAATGGCCCGGATCGCGGGCATGGAAACACCCAGCGCCCGCGCCGTATCGATACCGAACCGCGCCATGCCTGCACGATTTGCTTCGCTCGCCTGTTCCTTCAGCCTGGCAAGCGCCTGGTCTGGTGTGTGGGGCGAGCGTGGCATGGTTATTTCAGTTTGAGGCGGGCAAGCAGGCTTGAAGTATCCCAGCGATTGCCGCCCATGGCCTGAATCTGCGCGTAGAACTGGTCAACCAGCGCTGTGACCGGCAGGGATGCGCCATTCGCACGGGCTTCGCCCAGGACAATGTCGAGATCCTTGCGCATCCAGTCGACGGCAAAACCATGCCTGTAATGGGCCTCGTTCATTGTCTTCCAGCGGTTTTCCATCTGCCAGGAACCAGCGGCACCCTTGGAAATCACGTTGATGACCTTCTCGACATCCAGCCCGGCATTCTGGGCAAAGTGAATTCCTTCGGCCAGACCCTCAACAAGGCCTGCAATGCAGATCTGGTTGACCATCTTGGTCAACTGGCCAGACCCCACCGGCCCCATCAGGCCGACCATGCGGGCATAGGCGGAAATCACCGGGTTTGCCCGTTCAAAGACACTCTCTTCGCCTCCAACCATCACGGTCAGAACGCCGTTTTCCGCGCCAGCCTGACCTCCCGATACAGGGGCATCGAGGAAGGAAAATCCCGCCTTCTCGGCTGCCGCTGCAAGTTCGCGCGCGACAATGGCTGATGCTGTCGTGTTGTCGATGAAGATCGCGCCCTTTTTCATGGTGGAAAATGCACCATCCTTGCCGGTCGTAACCGAGCGCAAATCGTCATCATTGCCGACGCAGCAAAAGACGAATTCCTTGTCCTGCGCGGCCTCGGCAGGGGTCTTTGCCCAATCACCGCCATGCTGCTTTGCCCAGGCTTCAGCCTTGGCGGAAGTGCGATTGTAGACGGTCACCTTGTGCCCGGCCTTCGCGATGTGCCCTGCCATCGGATACCCCATGACCCCCAATCCGATAAATGCGACGCTTGCCATCCCTGATTCCTTTCTGCCAAATGCCCATGAGCGTTTCATGCTTTCAGTGGAGGGGATACAGCAATGCGCGTGATTTTCAAATGGAGTGCGAGGATTGCACTTCTTCTTGTTGCAGGCGTGATGCTTCTGGCTGCGATTGGCTATTCGGCAATCACCAGTTCCATTCCAGCCTCCAATGGCAGCCTGGAAATGGCGGGCCTTGGCGGCGATGTGCGGGTCGTTCGTGATCGCCATGGCATTCCCCACATCGAAGCGACCAGCCGCATTGACGCGCTGAGGGCGCTCGGTTTCGTCCATGCGCAGGATCGGCTGTGGCAGATGCATGTGCTGCGCATGGTCGGGCAGGGCAGGCTTTCGGAAATGTTCGGCAAGCCGACCATCGCCACGGACGTTTTCCTGCGCACAATGGACATTGCTGGCGCGTCTTCGAAGTCAATATCGGCATTCTCCGAGGAGGCACAGGCGCTGCTTCAGGCCTATTCGGACGGTATCAACGCCTATCTCAACCGGCGCACCCGCATGCTTGAAATGCGTCTGCCGCCAGAATTCGTAATACTGGGTGTCGAGCCTGAGCCATGGCAGCCGTGGCACACGGTTTCGCTGCTGAAGGTGATGGCGCTTACGCTCGATGACAATATGGACCGGGAAATCAGGCGTCTGGCATTTGCGGCGCGCGGATTTTCGCCGAAGGAAATCGATGAACTGCTGCCATATGGACCGCGCGACAATCCTCCGCCGCTGCCGGACCTGCGCCAGCTCTTCCCCCTGGAAGGAAGAAACCAGGCGGCACTGGACAATGCGACAGGTGAAGTCGCTGGACTTGTCTGGGACAATGATGTGAATGCGTCCAATAACTGGGTGGTTTCGGGCAGCCGCACGACGAGCGGGAGCCCGTTGCTGGCCAATGATCCCCATCTGGGTCTGACGACGCCGGCGGTCTTTTACCTCGCGCATCTTGCCTACCAGGAAGAAGGCGAGGTGCGTAACCTGATCGGCGGCACATTGCCTGGCACGCCGCTGTTCCTCCTGGGCCGCAACGACAATGTTGCCTGGGGTCTGACGACAACCGTGCTGGACGCACAGGATCTATATGTCGAGCGGTTGAAGCCCGATGATCCGAACCAGTATCTGACGCCGAATGGCTGGGCAGAGTTCAAGCGCGACAGCGTATCCATCAAGGTCAAGGGGGAGCCCGATTTCACCTTCGAGCGGCGCATGACGCGGCATGGGCCTGTCCTGCCGGACGCGTACCGCTCGATCTCGGAAATCCTGCCGCTGGGCCATGTTGCAGCCCTCAAGTGGATGTCGCTTGCCGAGGATGACACGACGGTTGAGGCTGCGCTGGACATTGCAAAGACAAGGAGTGTGCAGGACTATTTCAAGGTCATGCGCAAGGCCGTGGCACCGATGCAGTCGATGGTTGTTGCGGACAAGGCGGGGCATATAGGTGTGATTGCGCCAGCGCGCGTTCCGGTGCGCGATCCGGGAAACCAGATGGCGGGCAGGGCGCCTGTGCCAGGCTGGATGACACTTTACGACTGGAAAGGCACGCTCGCGTTTGAAGACCTGCCGATGGTAAGCGATCCGCAATCAGGGGCGCTGGCAACAGCAAATGCCAATTGGCTTCCTGCGGGCTATGGCGGGCATATCACCTTCGACTGGGACGAGCATTTTCGGCAGGCCCGTGTCGAGCAACTGGTGATCGGGCGCAACGAAAAGCATTCGCCCGATACCATGCGCTCGATACAGGCAGACAAGTTTTCGCCAGCCATGACGCAGTTCCGCGACGAGGCGCTGGCGCAGATCGAGGAAGGTGCTGGGCAGGACCCGGCGATGCTGGAAGCGTTACGCGCATGGGACGGCGAAATGCTTGCCGGAACCCCCGAACCACTGATGATGACAGCGTGGTGGCGCAATTTCCACAAGATGCTTTTCGAAGATGATCTGAAGAAGGACTATCAGCGCATCGACAAGGGCTATGTCGTGTCGATGCTTGCCGTCCTGCGCGGCAGCACGAGCAGGGACTGGTGCAATCGCATCGACACGCCGCAGGCCGAATCCTGCGGTACGTTGCTCTCCCTGTCCTGGTCGGCAGCTGTATCCGAACTGCAGGAACTGCAGGGCAAGGACTGGCGCAAATGGCAATGGGGCAAGGCGCATATCGCGTTCGGCGAGCACAGGCCCTTCTCGTCTGTAGGTGCTTTGGCAAATCTGTTCACCGTGACGCGTGAAAGCGCAGGCGGTTCCTACACGCTGCTGCGCGGCCGCACGGATTTCGGCGAGGATCATCCCTACCGCAATGTCCATTCGTCTGCCTATCGCGGCTGGTACGATCTGGGCGAACTCGACAGTTCGCAATTCATCATCTCAACCGGGCAGAGCGGGCATTTCCTGTCACCCCATTATGATGATCTGGCGGACCTCTGGGCGCAGTCGGAATATGTGTCGATGAACACGAGCCGGGAAGCTTATGAGGAGGGTGCCGACGGTGCCTGGATGCTGCATCCGCAGGCAGCGAAATAGGCAGATGCCGTTGGCTTGGTTCACGCTCTAGCCTTGGGCAGGTGCGTCAAGATCGTGGGCGATTGAATTGGCATAGTAGGCCAAGAGGACGCGCTCACGCGGATTGGCCCGCATCATGCCGTTTTCATCTGTCTCGACCAGGTGGCGCAATGTCAGCATTCGCAGGCCCGCGCCCACTGCATAATCGCGGTCGGAGCGGGGAATGTGAACATGCACGCCGCGCGCCTCCAGCGCTTCGATGATCTGGAAGACGCGCGACTTGATCTCCAGTTCGCCCATCCACCGATCACCCTCCCGCAGGAAGACGGTGGCGACCATCGAGACGGGAAGGGCAGGCACGATCCGGCCGATTTCGTCGATCAGGTCCTGGCCCAGCGCTTCGATTGCTGCAAACCGCTTGTCACGATTGGGCGCGTTGAGGTCGAGACGCCGCGTCTTCTGCCACTTCCTCAGGGATATTGGCTTGCCGAAGCTGACGCAGGCATAGCCGAAGCGATAGAGTCGCCCGGCCAGGCGCAGCTTTATCAGGTTCGACAGGAATGAAAGGATCGCGCCTGAACGGACACGGAAATCACGGCCGGTGATTTCCTTTTCGCTGGCGGCGGTCAGTATCCGGTCCTCGATGACCCGGTCATAGTTGATGCCAACAGGTACAAACACGATGTCGCGCATGCCCTTGGGGTCGAAGTCAGCCACCATGTAGCTCAACAGGCCCAGCTTGGGTGGGCGGAGCTTGCCGTCGCGGGTCAGGCCACCCTCGGGAAACACCGCCTGTGTCACGCCCTGGCGCGTGGCCATGTGAACATAGCGGCCGAGCACCTTGCGATAGAGTTCGTCATTGGAATTACGCCGGATGAAATAGGCCCCCATGGAGCGGATCAGCGTCTGCAGTATCCAGATTCTTGCCCATTCGCCCACCGCATAGGACAGGGATGCGCGGCTTGATGCCATGTAGGTCACGAGCACATAGTCCATGTTGGATCGATGGTTCATGACAAAGACAACAGAGGCATTCGGATCGACGGCTTTCAGCGCTGCATCGTCTGCATAGCCAAGTCGCACCCGGTAGACGAATTCCGACAACCAGCGCGCCACCCTTGTGCCGAAACCGAAATAGGCGGTCACGGAGAAATGCGGGACAATCTCGCGCGCATAGCGTTCAGCGCGTTTCATGACGACGGTGCGCGGCATGTGCGCGGACAGTGCTTCAGCTTCCACCGCCTCAAGCACGATCGGGTCGTACATCAACTGATCGATGAGCGTCTGGCGTCTGGTCAGCTTGAAGGGCTGGATACGAAGATCAAGGCGCTGGTTGAGTTCGTCGATGGCATCATTGACCCGACGACGCAGGAACCAGCGCGCCGAAGGAGCAAAGACCCGGTCGGTAATTCCCACGATGGCGAAAACCGCCAGAACCGCGACAAGCCAGAAAGGAAGCGAAACCGCGGCGGTCACGCTTCAGTCTCCATGAATGCAAGCATGAGCCGCATGTCCCCTCCAATGCAGCGGATTGAAGCATTGGCAGGGTTGAAGGGCAAGCAGGCTGCGTCAGATTCCGTTTGAAATCGACTTGCTCATGCGTTTCGCAACCGATTTGTCGGAATCGAACAGGGCATGCTTGATGACGCCCGCGACATGGAGTGCAACGAGTGGAATGAACAGATGGCCGCCAATGTCATGCACCTCTTCGAAGATTTCATGCAGTGTGTGGTTGCCTGCTATGGGCGAGGGAATGGACATGCCGAAGAAATCGAAGGCGCGCCCGCCGGTCCAGGGCAGCAGGTATCCCGAAAGGCATGTGACAAGGATAACAGCAAGCAATCCCCACAACACAAGGCGCGACAGCAGGTTCAGGATTTCTGCCTGATCGGGCTTTGCAGACAGGCCCATGCGGAAGCGACGCACCACGCGCCAGATCAGGAATATGCCAAGCAGCGCTCCGCCACTCAGGTGAAACAGGCGGGTCAGGCTGTCGCGTTCGCCTTCATGGGTAAAAAAGAGAGCAACGATGGCAATTGCAGTGATCCAGTGAATGCCTATTGAAGCTGCCGAGTAGCCGGTCTTGTTCATGTTCATTTCTCCGTCGAAGATTCTCGACAAAGTATAGACCAGGGCGGGTCCTGGCCAAGTTAACTATCTGAAAGGTTGAACAGGTTTTACACCAGGCCGAATTCGGAAAACGGAATGAAACGAACGCGGTCGCCCGGTCTGACATCGGTGACTGGTTCGCCAATGTCGATGAGACCGGTTGCCTGGCGCAGGCCGCTTATCAGGCCGGAACCATCGCGTTCGAACTTGCGTGCTACCGGGTTGGCATCGGCATCGTTTTCGAGCCAGCCACGCCAGAATTCGCGGCGGTCCGGTTTCTTGCCGGTAACCTCGAAACCGGCAATGACCTCGAAATGGCGGGGAAGTTGCCACAACGCACCTGAAACGTGCAGGATTGCAGGGCGGACATAGAGCAGGAAACAGACAAAGGCAGCGACGGGGTTGCCCGGAAGGCCGAAATAGAGCGTGTCGGCAATCTGGCCCATCATCATCGGGCGGCCAGGCTTGACCGCCAGTTGCCACAGGTGACGCTTGCCAAGTTCATCGAGTGCGCCAAGCATGTGATCTTCTTCGCCGCGTGACGCGCCGCCGGTCGAAAGTACCACATCGCAGCGCTGTGCAGCTTCTGCCAGTGCGTCGCGCACCGCACGCCTGTCATCCCTGATAGCGCCGAGATCGACGAGTTCCACACCGAGTGGACGCAACAGCGAAACCAGCATGTAGCGGTTCGCGTCATAGACCTGGCCGGGCAGGGCTTCCTCGCCAGGGCGGCGCAATTCATTGCCTGAGGAAATCAGGCCGACGCGCAAGGGAGCAAAGACTGGTAACGTGTCGATGCCGGTCGAGGCGAGGGCGGCGACATCCTGGGGCAACAGGCGTCTGCCGCGTTCGACGATCCGTTCACCGGAGGCGAGATCCTCGCCAGCGCAGCGCAGGTTAGCCCCCTTCTTCAGGCCGCCCGGTATTGATACATGATCTTCGCCTTCTGCACGGCAATCCTCCTGCATCGCGACAGTATCAGCGCCTTGCGGGATGATCGCGCCGGTGAAGATGCGCGCGGCCTGTCCCTCGCCAATCGACTGTGGAGCCAGTTCGCCTGCTGCTATCCTGGTCGTGACGGCGAAAGTGCTGCCACCTTCGCCAAGATCGCGATGGCGCAAGGCATAACCATCCACGGCGGAATTGTCATGGCCGGGCACGCTGCGGGCAGCCACAATATCGCGCGACACGATCCGTCCGCATGCCTCGATGAGCGGACATTGCGTCTCACCGGCAAGAGTGGTCAGGCGGGTTTTCAGCAATTCCAGCGCTTCATCGTGGCGAAGCCGGTCGTGATCATGCAGGAAGCAATCGTCAATCAGCTTGCGCTCGCTACCGGGTTGCATGCGTGCGTTCCGCTTTTTCGGTGCTGGCGAGATGAGCAAGTATGAAGTCTGCTATCTGTGCAATCTGGTCTGGCGAAAAGTGTGGCAGCGAGGAACCTTCCACCGCATGGTCGCTGGCCACCGCGACGATGCTGGGATCGGCTGGCCACAAGGGTTCATCCCTGCCGCGTGCACCACGCAGCACTTCGATCTTGTCGTGGCCTTCCCGCTTGTAGCCCTCGATGAGGACCAGGTCACACGGCGAAAGCCTTTCCAGTATGTCGGCCAGGGGCGGCTCAGCCTGATCTTTCAGCTCGTGCATGATGGCCCATCGATTGGCCGATACGAGTGCTGTCTCGAGCGTTCCGGCCTTGCGATGCTTCCACGAGTCGGTTCCCTCATGGTCGATGTCGAAGGAGTGATGGGCGTGCTTGATCGTGGAAACAGTGAGGCCACGCCCGCTCAATTCGCTGACCAGCCTGGCAACCAGTGTTGTTTTGCCGGAATTCTTCCAGCCGGTGATCCCGAAAATGCGATGTGCGCGGGTCAAGTCGTCATTCTTTCCAGATGGGTTTCGGCTTCCGCCAGATCCTGCGGTGTGTTGATGTTGAAGAACGGATCCAGATCGCCTTTCGGCTGGTCGAAATCCACTTCCCTGAGCTTGTAACGGTCCACGAACAGTAACACCTTTCCGCCTTGCGATCCGTTCAGGAAAGCGCGCAAGGGTTCCCGCAGGCAAACCGGCCACATGGCAAATACGGGGTGGCGGTTGCCGCCCGAACGCGCAAGCACGATCGTCGTCTCATCGCCAGGATTGGCTTTCAGGAAACGCTCTACCATGTCTGCAGGGAAGAAAGGCGTGTCGGCAGCTGCCGTAACGATGAACCTGCATTTCGGGGCATGGATCGCGACATGGTCCATGCCTGCCAGGACACCTGCCAGTGGTCCGGCAAAACCGGGAACGCTGTCGGCAGCGACTGGAAGACCCAGTTGGGCATGGCGGGCGGGATCGCCATTGGCGTTGAGCAGCATGGAATCCGTCTGTCGGGCAAGGCGGTCGCGCACATGAACCACGAGCGGCTTGCCATCCAGTTCGAGCAGACTCTTTTCCACGCCCCCCATGCGCCGGGAAAGCCCGCCAGCCAGAATGACACCGGCAACGGGAATGCGCTCTTCATTCATCCGAGCCACCCTTGCGATTGTGGCGCGGGTCCTCGTCGGGATCATGCCCGGTCGAGGCATCAAACTCGATGCGCTCACCGCCTGAAAGGACAAGAAACCGCTTGCCGCGCGCGCGCCCGATCAAGGTGAGGTTTGCCTGCCTGGCCAGTTCAACGCCCCAGGCGGTGAATCCAGAACGCGAAACGAGAATGGGGATGCCCATCATCACCGTCTTGATGACCATTTCCGAGGTCAGGCGGCCGGTGGTGTAGAAGATCTTGTTGGACGGATCGATCTCTTCGCGGAACATCCATCCCGCGATCTTGTCGACCGCATTGTGGCGTCCGACATCCTCCATGTAGACCAGCGGGCGGTCTTCCTCGCACAGGACGCAGCCGTGTATGGCGCCTGCTTCGAGATAGAGGCTTGGCGCGGTGTTGATCTTCTTCAGCAGGGCATAGAGCCAGGAAGTCTTCAGCGTGGCATCACCTGCAAGCAGTCGTTGCGAGAAGCTGTCGATCACATCGCCGAACACGGTTCCCTGCGCGCAGCCCGAAGTCCGTACCTTCTTTTGCAGTTTCGTCTCAAAGTCGGTTTCCTGTGGGGTGCGCACGACAACAACCCCCAGTTCGGCGTCGTAGTCGACGGCACTAACGCGGTCTCCTTGCTTGAGCATGTTCTGGTTCAGAAGATAGCCAAGCGCCAGCAGCGCAGGATGATCGCCAATCGTCATCATTGTGACGATTTCCTGGCGATTGAGGAAAAGTGTCAATGGTTTCTCGGTAACGACGCGCGTCGAGACCGGATTGCCGTCCTGGTCGGTGCCGGTAACGGGTGCTGAAAGTTCTGGATCCAGCGGATCAGGAGCGATCAGGAATTCGCGCTTCATTTCCTGTTTCACCTGTGCCTCGCCAATCATGTCCGATCACATCACCCGGACGCACCTGCGGTGGCGGCCAGTCTTGCAACACGCATAACATAGAGCGTGATGACAACCCCACAAGCAGCAGAAGCAAACATCAGCATTGCAAGCGGCGCTGGTCCGGAATCGGCAGTCAGGAGCCAGCCTGCGGCAACCGACAGTGCTGCACCCCCGCTGACCTGTATGAAACCACCCAGGCCAGAAGCCGCACCGGCAAGATGTGGGCGCACGCTGACCATGCCGGCATTGGCGTTGGGAAGCGAAATGCCGTTTCCAAGTCCGACGGTGATGGCAAGGCCGAAGAACGACAGCGGATGGGTGAAGCCGGTCAGGGCAAGCGCGATGGCAACCAGCATTCCCAGGCAAACCATGATGCCGCCCAGCAACATCATCCGGTTGACGCCCAGTTTCACCGAGTAGCGCCCGGACAGGAAGTTCCCCGTGATGTATCCCACCGAGACGAAGGCGAAATATATGCCGTAGGTGGAAGGGGACATGTGATAATATTCGGTGGCGAGGAAAGGGCCGCCGCCCAGCAGGGCATAGAAGCTGCCGGAACTGAATGCGGCACCCAGCGAATAGCCCCAGAACCTGCGTGAGCGCAGCAGGTCCGGCCAGGCCCTGAACTGGCTCGAAAAGCTCGCACCGCGATTGGAATTTGTCTCGCCCATGTCGCCCCATACGAGGCCAAGGGAAATGAGGCCGAAGACAAAAATGAGCCAGAAGGCGGACTGCCAGCCCTGTATCTCGGTGAGATAGCCGCCAATGACTGGACCGATCATCGGGGCCAGTGTCATGCCCATCGTGACATAGCCGATCCGGCTTGCCGCCTGATCTGTGTCAACCATGTCTCGAATGGTGGCCCGGCCAAGCACCATGCCAGCGGCAGCGGTGCCCTGGATCAGTCGGCAGGCGAGGAACCATTCGATTGTCGGCGCGTAAATGGCAGCAACGGTGGCGACAAGCGCAAGCACGAACGAGCCGATCATGATCGGGCGACGGCCATATCTGTCCGACAGTGGGCCGATGATAAGCTGCAGCACGGCTGTGGAAGCCAGATAAAGCGTGACGGAAAGCTGCACGACGCCGTAGCCCGCGCCATAATGGCTGGCAATTGCAGGCAGGGCTGGCAGGAAAAGGTTCATGGCCAGTGCGCCAAAGGCGGTGGCCAGCACCAACGTCATGATGTGGGGATGGCTCTTTCGATCCATGAAGGTGGCGTCACTCATGCCGGCGACCTCACACGCGCGCCGGGGCGGGCGTGATTGCCTGCCTGCGTGCAACATGTTCGCGGTAGAGCGTGTAGATGCCCGTTGCCACGACGACGAGCGAACCGGCAAGGGTCATTGTGTCCGGGATTTCCGAGAAGAACAGCCAGGCACCGGCGATCGCGAAAATGAGAATGGAATAGCGGAAGGGCGAGACGAAGCCGATGTCGCCGATGCGAACAGCTGCCACGGTTGAGAAATAGCCATACATCAGGAACAGGGATGTGGAACCCAGGAAGAGGAGGTGATGCCATTCCACGGGCCGCCAATCCTCGAAAAATGCCACGCCTGCGCCCATGATTGTGACGAACAAGGCGGTAACGAGGGTGATGAACAGGGACGGGACATCGCCTGACAGCCTGCGGGTCGCAAGGTCACGGATCACGCAACCTGCCACCGCGCCCAGCACGTAGACCGAATAGACATTGAAGCCTGTGAGGCCGGGACGAACAATCATCAGCACGCCCAGAATGCCGAAGAAGATGGCGGTGTAGCGCCGCCAACCGACATGTTCGCCAAAGAAGAAGGCGGCCGACAGGGTGAGGGCAAGCGGCAGTGACTGCATGATCGCCGACAGGTTTGCCATCGGCATGTGAAAGAGCGCCTTGATGAACAGAAAGGTCGCCATTGCTTCGCCACAGGCGCGCATGAACAGCAGGGGCTTCAATGCGTGGGAGAGTGGTCGCATCTGTCCAAGCTTCCAGGCGAGGGCGAAAATCACCATCGATGCGAACAGGCCGCGTATCATCACTGCCTGCCCGAGATTGAGGGAGCCGCCGATGAATTTCATGATCAGGTCGTTGATGCTGAAAGCCAGCATGCTTGCCGTCATGTAGGCTGCACCGCGAAAATTGTCAGAAAAGGTGGCTGGCTGGGAGCGATGTAGCATCACGGACTTCTTTTTATCAGGAATCCCGCGTTACCACACCATGGCACAAATGAAAGCAGAGAATTTTGCACTGCTGCCCTGCATGGCAAATGCCCGATGCCCGGAAATGCGTGCGTCAGTGTTCGTCGCGCCAGGGTCAGTCAGCCGCCAGTCGTGCTCATGTGGCGCGGCACGGCGGGTGTCGAATTTCTGCCGATCACGAAATCATGGCCCTTGGGCTTGCGCGAAATCGCTTCGTCTATTGCCTGCGAAACAAGGTCGTTGCCCTGTGAGGCGCGCAAGGGCTCTCGCAGGTCTGCGGCATCGTTCTGGCCAAGGCACATGTAGAGCGTGCCTGTGCAGGTGAGGCGGACACGATTGCAGCTTTCGCAGAAATTATGGGTCATCGGAGTGATGAAACCCAGCCTGCCACCAGTCTCGCGCACCTGGACATAACGGGCAGGTCCGCCGGTGCGGTAGGGTATCTCGCTCAGTGTGAACTTGGCTTCAAGCCTTTCACGAACATCTGAAAGGGGGAGGTACTGATCGGTTCGATCTTCTCCGATCTCGCCCATCGGCATGGTTTCGATCAGGGTCAGGTCGTGGCCCTCGCCATGCGCCCAGCTCAGCAGGTTTTCAATCTCGTGCTCGTTGCCATCTTCGCCCTTCAGGGCGACGGCATTGATCTTGATCTTCAGTCCCGCATTTCTGGCAGCTTCTATGCCACCCAGAACCTGTTCCAGCCGTCCCCAGCGGGTTATGCGCTGGAACTTGTCAGCATCGAGCGTGTCCAGGGAGACGTTGATGCGGCGAGCCCCGGCATCGACGAGCTCGCTGGCATAGCGGGAAAGCTGTGATCCGTTCGTCGTCAATGTCAGTTCATCAAGCTCACCGGTTTCGATGTGCTTTCCCAACTGCCGGATCAGGTGCATCACGTTGCGGCGCACCAGCGGTTCACCGCCCGTGAGGCGCAGCTTGCGCACACCCTTGCCAATGAAGACCGTGCAAAGGCGTTCGAGTTCCTCCAGCGTCAGCAGATCCTTCTTGGGAAGGAAGGTCATGTCTTCGGCCATGCAATAGGTGCAGCGGAAGTCGCAACGGTCCGTCACCGAGACGCGCAGGTAGGAAACCATGCGCCCGAATGGATCGAGCATGCCGTGGCGGGCATCGATATGTTCGACGGGAATATCGTTCATGGGGCGAACCTATGCAGGCGTGCGAGCCGCGTCAAGACAAGCTTTCACGACGATTTGGCACGCATTGGCATGGTTTGCTGTCTGCCATCCGTCCTTTGCGGACGCAGTTGGGCAGATCGGTGAGTGCTGAACGGGCAATCCGGGGTGGAATGCCCGTCAAATCCTTGTGGTTGCTGTCCTTGCTCAGGCAGCCTTGCGCAACTTGCGGCGGTCTTCGTCCACTGCTCCGGCTGGCGCGGCAGAGATGTCAGATTCCTGCGATTTCGCGCCAAGTATGCGCAGGACGAACCGGTCACGACCGCCATGCTTGGCTTCGTAGAGGAATTCGTCGGCTGTCTTCATGAGCAGTTCGAGGGGCTTTCCGCCGCCATGAACGGCAACACCGATTGATGCTGTGAGCGGGATCAGGGAATTGCCGGAGCGCAATTCGATTGCCCTGATTGCCGCGCCAATGGCCTTGGCAGCTTCGCTGGCGCGTGCTTCGTCTGCGCCGGGCAGGTAAACGCCGAATTCTTCACCGCCCAGCCGTCCGACATGCGCGTGCTTGCCGGCAGATCCCTGCATGGCTTCCGCGATCGCCCGCAGTGCCTCATCACCAACAGCATGGCCCCAGGTGTCGTTGAGCTTCTTGAAATGGTCGGCATCGATCATGAGGAATGCACCGCCACGGTCGAGTTTCATGCGAACCTTGTTCATGAAGTAGGCGCGACAGCCAACGCCGGTTAGCGGGTCGATCTTCACATGCTGGTCCAGCTTGTCGACCATGTTGGTCAGAAAGCGCAGCATGGCCAGCATGACGAAAGCAATCGGCGGGGTCAGCAAAAGTGGAATGCCGGCTGTCATCAGCAGGATTGCGCCAAGTGCGTATTTTGGCAGTATTGCGAGCGGCGAGAGCGCCGCATAGATCACCATCAGCGGCACAAGCGTCGTGAAGGCGGTTGCTCCAACCGTCAGTATGACCACGCGTGACCATGAACCGATCCGCAGCCAGCGCAGGACGCGCAGCATATCTCCTGAATTGTCCATTTTTTCCCCTGCCCAATCCAAATCCGTAAACCATTGTGGCACAGGGGGATTTCAATCCGGTTTTGGCGGCACGGACAATTCGAACAATCCGCTTAACGCTGCATTTACGTTGAGGCCGTGGTCAGGTTCAGCGGATGCCGTTATGCACCTGCACTTCACGCACGAAGGCTATCACCCTGTCGATTTCATCCATGGTAATGCCCGCCACGGGCGGCATGTCACCAAAGCGCCAGTGATGGGCGCGCGAGCCGTTCAGGGCTGCACTGTAGAAGGCCGCATCGCCGTGATGGGAAGGTTCGTAGATCTTGTGAATGAGCGGTGGGCCCTGGTCGGTGCCACCTGCATCGGCACCATGGCATTGGGCGCAACGGCCAGAAAATGTCTTCTGCCCTTCAGCAGCAAGCGCACCCAGTTGCGGAATTTGCGGGCGTGTACCGGTATCACCTGTCTTCGAGACGGGCGCGGAATTGAAGTAATAGGCGGCGACGCCAGCAACCAGCGCTGCTGCCAGGAATACGAGGACCGATTTCCAGTTCATGCTCAAGGTCTCCTGCCATTCTGGCCTTTGATCGCATCATCCTGCAGGTTCCTGCAGGGGTAAGGTCAAGTGCCTGTTGGAATGAGGCAGGAACCAAAGGCGGCACGATGGCAAAGTTATTTTAACGAAATTGAGTCAAATTCGAAGCAGCCAACAAGCTGGGGGTTGGGTTTTGACGAATATATTCAAGCAGTTTTTCGGAAATGCTTCCGGGAACTTCGGGCTGACTTTTGCGATTTGCGCCATTCCGTTGTTTGGACTGGCGGGGGCTGCGCTGGACTACAGCCAGGCTATGAAGGTCAAGAGCGAACTGCAGGTGGCGGCCGATTCGGCTGCGATTGCGGCCATTGCAGAGTTCAGGAATGGCGGAGCCGGCGACCTTGTCGAACTCGCATCCGACTATTTCCAGTCGAACTATTCCGGTCCGATCGTTCCAGATGTCCGCTACGAACTGTCGGACGACAGGACGCGGATAAGGGTTGCAGCCCTGGCGGACGTGCCAACCAACTTCCTGCGCCTTGTGGGCCATGATGCTATCGGGCTCAACATCGAGGCGGAAGCTTCGGTCGGGGTTGTCGATCTCCAGATCGCGCTCGTGCTCGATACGACCGGTTCAATGAATTCGCGCAACAAACTGCCAATCCTCAAGGATACGGCAGAGGAATTTGTCGAGAGTATCCTTCCCATTGGCAGCAACACCGCCGGTCTTGTGGAATTTGCACTGGTACCGTTCAATTCGCTGGTCAGGCTGGACAAGGCGCTGGTCGATTCCTGGTGGCTGGACCTCAATGGCGTGTCGCGCGCGGCCTGGGAGGGCTGTGTCTGGGACAGGGCGAGCGCGCTCGATTCCACGACGCAGGAACCAAGGCGCAACGATACGGATACGCATTACCAGGCAAGCCCCTGGGATCTTGTCGAAACAGGGCGCTGCCGCAAGCTTTCACAGATATTGCCACTGACAGATCATCGCCAGACGATCGTCGGCAAGATCCGGGCGATGCGCGCTACAGGGCGAACCAACACCAATATCGGAATGGTCTGGGGCATGAACGTGCTTGATTCAAACCTGCCGTTCAGCGGTGCGCGCGAAGGTTCACGCAAGTTCATCGTCATGGTATCGGATGGCGACAACACCAATGGCCGCGTGATCGCGGAAGGCGGGACGGTGCGTGACATGGATTCGGCCACGCTGGAAACCTGCTCGGCTGCCAAGGGCCGCGGTGTCGAAGTGTTCACCGTTCGGGTCGTGAATGGCAATGCGCGGATGCTGGGCGATTGCGCTTCTTCGGCGGGGCATTATTACAATGTTACCGCGCCCAATCAGTTGGGTGGCGTCTTTGACAGCATCTCGGAGAAGATCTGGAACCAGGCCGTGGCGCTGCGCAAATAGCGCTGGCCTCAGCCCAGATTCAGTTCCTTGAAGAAGTCATTGCCCTTGTCGTCGATGACGATGAAGGCCGGGAAGTTCCCGACTTCGACCTTCCAGATTGCCTCCATGCCAAGTTCGGGATATTCGAGCACTTCGACTTTCCGGATACAATCCTGCGCAAGGCGGGCGGCCGGACCTCCGATGGAGCCAAGATAGAAGCCGCCATGTTTCTGGCAGGCGTCGCGAACCTGTCTTGAACGGTTGCCCTTGGCGAGCATCACCATGGAGCCGCCAAACGACTGGAACTGGTCGACATAGCTGTCCATGCGCCCAGCAGTTGTAGGGCCAAACGACCCTGACGCATAGCCGGTCGGGGTCTTGGCTGGGCCTGCGTAATAGACCGGGTGGTTCTTGAAATAGTCGGGCATTCCTTCGCCGTTTTCGAGGCGTTCGCGTATCTTCGCATGGGCAAGGTCGCGCGCCACGATGATGGTGCCGGTGAGCGAAAGTCGAGTCTTTACCGGGTGTTGGCTCAGGGTGCTGAGAATCTGATTCATCGGCTGGTTGAGATCGATGTTGACGACATTGCCGCCAAGATGCCCATCGGTGATTTCCGGCAGGTACTTCGAAGGATCAGCTTCCAGTTGCTCGACGAAGACGCCTTCACACGTGATCTTGCCAAGTGCCTGGCGGTCGGCGGAGCAGGATACGCCAAGCCCGATGGGCAGCGATGCGCCATGGCGCGGCAACCGGATCACACGCACATCATGGCAGAAGTACTTGCCGCCAAACTGTGCGCCAACGCCCATCTGCTGGGTCAGCTTGTGAACCTGTGCCTCCATTTCAGTATCGCGGAAGGCATGGCCGGTTTCGGAACCTTCGGTGGGAAGGCCATCAAGGTAGCGTGTGGAGGCCAGTTTCACCGTCTTCAGGTTCTGTTCCGCTGATGTGCCGCCGATGACGATTGCAAGATGGTAAGGCGGACAGGCGGCGGTGCCCAAAGTCAGGATCTTTTCCCGCAGGAATTCCATCAGCCTTTCTGGGGTGAGCAGTGATGGTGTTCCTTGAAAAAGAAACGTCTTGTTGGCCGATCCGCCGCCCTTGGCGACAAACAGGAACTTGTAGGCATCTTCGCCTTCTTCGTAGATGTCGATCTGCGCAGGCAGGTTGTTGCGGGTGTTCTTTTCCTCGAACATGGACAGCGGCGCCAGCTGCGAATAGCGCAGGTTCTTCTTCTCGTAGGCGTCGAGCACGCCCTTGCCGAGCGCGGCTTCATCACTGCCATCCGTCCACACGCGCCGGCCTTTCTTGCCCATGATGATGGCGGTTCCCGTGTCCTGACACATGGGCAGGACGCCGCCAGCCGCGATATTGGCGTTCTTGAGCAGGTCGTAGGCGACAAAGCGGTCATTGTCTGTCGCTTCGGGGTCGTCGAGAATGGAGGCTAGCTGGCGCAGGTGGCCGGGCCGCAGCAGGTGGTTGATGTCGATGAAGGCCTGTTCGCTCAGCAGGCGCATGGCTTCAGGCTGCACAACCAGCATTTCCTCGCCACGAAACCGGTCAACCTCGACAAGTCCATCGGCGATCTTGCGCCAGGGCGTGTGTGTCTGTGTGAGTGGGAACATGCCAGCCATGCATTTTTCCTTTCATGAGTCCCGGATTTCATAGCGTTTTTCGCCGCCACTGCAACGCGACTTTCGCGTAAGTCCTGCTCGATGCGGCGCGCGATTTACCTATTGTTCATGCAGTTGCACGGTTTTGGCACGCCCTTGGGCGCTGTTTACGGTTTGGATTCCCACGCTTGCTAGTATCTGGTTTGCAGGGACCGGCAAAAAAAAATCAATGAAGCCGGCATGGGTGGACAAGATGATTGCACGTTTTCGTGCCTTTCGTTCGGGGCTACATTTTCGTTTTCTGTTGCTGATTGCCGGCCTTGGTGCGGCACTCATGGCAGCGCAGCTGGTCACGGATACCGCGACGGAACTTCGTCGCGCGCGCCAGGCGCAGATCAATGATGCTCTTTCGATAACAAGCGTTATTGCGCGCAGCCTCGAAAAACAGTTCGACCGCTTCGAACTGCAGGACATCGAGGAAATCCTCGCGTCGGTTCGCAAGCGTGAAGGCGTGCTTCAGCTCAGCGTCGTTGACCGTGACCTGACTTTCTTCCTTGACGGCGACCTGATGACCTCGCCGATTTCCTCATTCAATTATTCCGATGTTCAGTTGAACTCGCTCAAGTCTGCGCAGACCGAGCATGAGGTTGACGACAAGGCGATCGAAGTGGGCGAGCCGCTCCTTTCCGACAACCAGGCGATCGGATCGGTCTTCATCAAGTTCCGCGTGCCCGGTTTCATCGAAACGGTGGCACCGATCCTGTTGTCCAAACTGACGGCGATCGTTCCAATCCTGATCACGGGCCTGCTTTTTGCTTCGGGCCTTGTTACCCAGATCACGAAACCGCTGCGCAGGCTGTCGAATGCCGCGCAGTCCTTCTCCGATGGCAATCTCGAACAGAAGATCGAGGTCCAGGGTGCCCTGGAAATCCGCCAGCTCGGTGAAGCCTTCTCGGCGATGATCGAGAAGCTGAAGGCAAACATCGAGCAGATTTACGAACTCGCCTATGTCGACCGCATCACGCAGTTGCCGAACCGCGAATTCTTCCGCATGGAACTTTCGCGCGCCATCAACAAGGCGCAGCGTACCGGCATCACGGGCGCCTTGCTCTTTGTCGATCTCGACGGCTTCAAGCGGGTCAATGACACGATGGGCCATGACCAGGGCGACAAGCTGCTTGGCAAGTTCGCCGAACGCATTTCGCAGATCGTGCGTTCAGAAGATACCGTTGCCTGGCTTCCAAATGAAGAAGATGGCGAAGAAGAAGCGGCAAAGGCGAAGAAGACCGAGAAAAAGGTCCTTGCGCGCCTTGGCGGTGACGAATTCACCATTCTTCTTGCCGAAATCCGCGAGGAAACCGACGCTGCCACTGTGGCGCGGCGCATCATCAAGGCGATGGCAGAACCCTTCTTCATCGATGGCAACGAGATGCGTATCGGTGCGTCGGTCGGCATCGCGACATTCCCGCGCGATGGTGGCGATTACCAGTCGGTGCTCAAAAGCGCGGACATGGCGATGTACCTTGCCAAGGAAGAAGGCAAGAACACCTATCGCTTCTTCTCGGAGGAACTCAACGAGCGCGCTTCCAAGCGCATGCGCATTGAATCCGACCTGCGCAAGGCGCTGGCCGAGGACCAACTCGAACTGCACTATCAGCCAAAGGTCAACTGTGTCACGGGTGAAGCGCGTTCGCTTGAAGCGCTGGTGCGCTGGCGTCACCCCGAAAACGGCATGATCCATCCTGGCGAATTCATCAGCATTGCCGAGGAATGCGGGCTGATCCTGCCGCTCGGCAAGTGGGTGCTGCGCACGGCCTGCCGCCAGATCCTTGAATTCGAAAAAGCCAATCTGAACCTGCCGATTGCCGTCAACATTTCCATGCAGCAGTTCGAGCAGCAGGACTTCTCGTCCTTCGTGCTGGAAATTGTCGAGGAAACCGGGATCGATCCGCGCAATCTGGAGCTGGAGATCACGGAAAGCATGGCAATGAGCGATCCGGGCAGGGCGCTGCGTCACATCCGTCACCTCAAGCGGGCAGGCATCCGGTTTGCCATCGACGATTTCGGCACCGGCCATTCCAACCTTGCACAGCTGAGCCGGATTCCGTTCGACGTGTTCAAGATCGACCGGTCCTTTGTCGAGATGCTTGGTGATGATCGCGACGAGCATGGTCTGGCCATCGTCAAGACCATCCTTGCCATGGCCAAGAGCCTGAATTACGAGACGATTGCCGAAGGTGTCGAGACGCGCAAACAGTGGGAGGTGCTGGCGGAAGTCGGCTGCCAGTATGCGCAGGGCTATCTGTTTGCCCGCCCCATGCCGATTGAAGCATTGACGGAATGGCTTGTTGCCAATTCCGCCAAGAGCCTCAAGAAGGTTGGTGCCTCACAGCGCAAGAGCCGCGGCAATGCGAAAGCTGGCTGACAGCGCGCAGCGCCCCGGCGTGTGGGCGCTCACAGCGCAGCCACGGTTTCCCATAATTGGGAGAAGGACGAAATGACAGCCTGTGGGCCCAGTTCGCCCACCGGCCTGTCGGAATAGCCGAAATCTACCGCCACGACCGGAATCTTCGCGGCAAGTGCTGTATCGATGTCGGTGACAGAGTCGCCCACCATGATTGCGCCTTGCGGCGATCCGCCCGCCAGTTCCACCGTCTTGATGAGATGGCGCGGATCGGGTTTGCGGAATGTGAAAGTGTCGCCGCCAGTCAGGGCAGCGAAACGATCCATGACGCCCAGTTCCTCCAGCAGCTTGCGGGAAAGGTCTTCCTGCTTGTTGGTGCAGACCGCGAGCAGCCATCCAGCTTTCGCGAAACGCTCGAGGGCATCCTCCGCGCCATCGAAAAGAACCGTGTTCAACGCGATATTGGCCCGGTAATCCTCGATGAACAGATCGAATAGCCGGTCGAGCTGACCTGTCTGGAGTGGGCGGCGATGGAAGGAAAAGGCCCGCTCGATCATGCGTCTCGCGCCATGCCCCACGACATGGCCGACATTCTTCATCTCGATGGCTGGCAGACCCTCCGGCGCGGTCACACGGTTGAGGACCGGGATCAGGTCGAGCACCGTATCGGCGAGCGTGCCGTCGAGGTCGAGCACAAGCGTGCGCTTCGTGGTTGCGGACATGGACGTTTCGCTCCGTGTGGATTAGGTCTGCGGCGGGCTTTACCACGCTACCTGTAGTCGCACCGGGTAAAGGCATCAACACTGGAAATCGTCTTGCCCACGTGATAGGGCGTCGCACATGTTTCTTCGATGCTGGCATTTCGCGGCATTATCTTTCGGATAAGCGATGAGCAGGGAATACAAGATCAGGGCTGCCGAGGCAGCGCTTGCCCATGTCGGCGAGGGCATGCGGCTTGGCATAGGCACGGGTTCGACGGCAGAAGAGTTCGTGCGCCTGCTTGCCGTGCGTGTGGCAGGCGGCCTGAAGATACGCGGCGTTGCTACTTCCGAACGCACGGCCAGCCTCTGCGCTGAATTGGGTATCGTGCTGACCACGCTTGATGAAATGCCTGAACTTGACCTGACGATAGACGGAGCCGACGAGATCGGGCCTGGCCTGTCGCTCATCAAGGGTGGCGGGGCTGCATTGCTGCGCGAAAAGATCGTGGCAGGCGCTTCGCGGCGCATGATCGTGATTGCCGACGACACGAAGCTCGTGGAGACGCTGGGGCAGTTTCCCCTGCCTATCGAAGTCAACCGGTTTGGCGCTGAATCGACCCGGCTGGCGATCATCAAGGCTGCCACGCGGCTTGGGCTTGCAGGTACGGTGGCGTTTCGCCTAGCATCCGGCGAGCTTCTCGTGACAGACGAGGGACACTATATTGTTGATGCATCTTTTGGCCGCATTCACGATGCAAAGGCGCTGTCAGATGCGTTGCTCTCCATCGCCGGAGTTGTTCAGCATGGCTTGTTCCTCGGGATGGCGGATACGGCAATCGTTTGCGGCCCGGCCGGATTGCGCGAAATCCGGAACTGATTTTGCTTTATGCCGCGATGCCGCAGGGCAGGCGGTCAGACATGGAGAATGTAACATGACAAGAAACATCGGCACCCGTTTCAACGGACGCCTTGCAGGCCTCAGGATTGCAACCGGTATCGCGCTCGGTGCGCTTGTATTTACCTCTGCGCAGGCACAGGAAATCACGCCTGAGCACCTTCATGCTGCAAAGGCTGCCCTTGCTGCATCTGAATCGACTTCATCGATGGATGGAATTCTGCCTTCCATCGGCGAAAAGGCAAAGGAGCAGCTGATCACCAACCGTCCGGATGCTGCCGAACAGATTTCCCAGATCGTCGATGAATCGACCATCGCGCTTGCTTCGCGTCGTGGCGATCTGGAAGAAGAAGTCGCCCGCATCTATGCGAGGGTCTTCACGCAGGACGAACTGAAAGTGATCGAGGACTTCTACAAGACCGAAGCGGGAAGGAAGCTCATCCGCGAAACCCCGGTCATCGCGCGCTCCATGGACCAGGCCGCGCGCGTCTGGTCAACCGGCCTTCAGCGTGACCTTGGCCAGGAAGTGGGCAAGCGGCTCAAGGAAGCAGGCCTCGAATAAGCCCTTGTGGCAGGCAGCAAAACTTGCCTGATGCAGGGTTTCGGGCCACGATGAGAAGACAGGGGCCTGGCTGGTGCGCCAGGCCTTTTTTACATTCAGGAGACAGCCGGGCATGGCGGGACATGATTTCGATTTCTTCGTGATTGGCGGTGGCTCGGGCGGTGTGCGGGCCGGAAGACTGGCCGCCGGCATGGGCAAGCGGGTCGGAATTGCCGAGGAATATCGCTATGGCGGCACCTGTGTCATCCGGGGCTGCGTGCCAAAGAAGCTGATGGTCTATGCCTCCCATTATTCGGAAGCCTTCGAAGATGCAGCCGGATTTGGATGGAGGGTTGGCGAAAGCCATTTCGACTGGAAAACGCTGATAGCGCGCAAGGACAATGAAATTGCCCGCCTGGAAGGGCTTTACCGCAAGGGCCTGGAGAATGCAGGCGCGACGATCTATTCGTCTCGCGCCGTGCTTGAACTGCCGAATACCATTCGCCTCGTCAATGAAAACCGCACGGTCACGGCTGAACGCATCCTGATTGCGACAGGCGGGACGCCGCAGCGGCTGGAATCACTGCCAGGTCATGAATTGTGCATCTCTTCCAACGAGGTGTTTCATCTCGAGGAGCAGCCACGTTCGATCGTGATCAAGGGCGGCGGCTATATTGCGGTCGAATTCGCCTGCATCTTTGCGGGCCTTGGAACCAGAACGACGCTGGTCTATCGCGGGGATCATATCCTGCGTGGCTTCGACCATGACCTTGCGCATCATCTTGGTGACGAGATGGCGAAACGTGGCATCAATCTCGTGCTTGGCGCCAACATCAAGTCAGTGGAAAAAGTGGGCCGGGGACTGGTTGCCCACATCGACAATGGCACTTCCATCGAAACGGACCAGGTGATGCTGGCTGTCGGGCGGCTGCCAAATACCGCAGGTCTCGGCCTTGAAAAGGCAGGTGTTGCCACCGACCGGATTGGTGACATCAAGGTGGACAGCTATTCGCGTACCAATGTTCCCCACATCCTGGCGGTGGGTGACGTGACGAACCGTGTCGCTCTGACACCCGTGGCGATTCACGAAGCCATGTGCCTGATTGAAACCGAGTTCCGCAACAATCCGGTCAGCCCGGATCACGACCTCATTCCAACGGCCGTTTTCTCGCAGCCGGAAATCGGAACCGTGGGCATGAGCGAGGAAGCAGCTGCACGGAGCCATCATGCGATTGCCGTCTATCGCGCGCTTTTCCGTCCGATGAAGCACACGCTTTCAGGGCGCGACGAAAAGATGCTGATGAAGATCATCGTGGAGGAAGAGGGGCAGCGTGTCGTGGGTGTACACATTCTGGGCCCCGATGCCGGGGAGATGGCGCAATGCCTGGGGATAGCGCTCAAGATGGGGGCAAAGAAGCAGGATTTCGACCGGACCATGGCCGTGCATCCCACCGCGGCAGAAGAACTCGTGACGATGTATTCGCCGTCCTACCGCATTGTTGATGGCAAACGGGTATCTGCCTGAAGGGAGTAGCCCGGCTCTGGCGTGCAGCTTGCACGAAGCCTAATCCCTGACAAGCCAGTCGGCGACCTGCGGCCAGAGCGTGTCCTGATGGTCGGGCCTGAAGAAGCCGAAATGGCCGACGGGAATCTTGCGTTCTTCCACCGTGAACCAGCGGATCTTTGGCGAGGCACTCGCATACCAGGAGACAAGCGCTTCAGTGCTTTCGCGCGTCGCCCAGGGATCATCGTCGAAACCAACCGCCATCATGGGCGTATGGACATCGGCAAAACGGCTGGTTTCCGGCACGTCCGGATCGTTCATGAAATAGTCGGGTGAGTTGCACCATCTGCGCCACTGGTTGAAGGCGCCGAAGGGAATGTCCTTGCCCATGCCCGCCCAGCCGGGAAGCAGGCCAAGAGTGGCTGCTATCGGAAAGCCGATCATGTTCATGGTGCGCGACAGTTTTTCCCGCTCGCGCGTGTGTCCGAGAAAGCCAGAACCTGCGGCGAGCGTCATGTAGCGGATGAAGCGATCGGATGTGCCGCTAAGGCCCAGAGCCTGGCCGCCAAAGGAGTGGCCCAGGCCCGCAATGGGAAAATCGGGAAATCGTCGTGCCAGGAACTTGACCGCAGCGGGCATGTCGCGCGTAGCCCAGTCCGCCATACGCACCTTGCGGTTCATGCCGCGCGGCAGGGGAGCGCCCATGCCGCGGTAATCATAGGTCATGACGGCGCGCGCACCATGTTCAGCCAGATACTGGGCAAAGCGGCGATAGGCCTGGCGCGGAACGGCTGTGGCGGAAGAAATGAGGACAACCGGACCATCGCCGGGCTTTCCCCCGATCCGTTCGAACAGGGTTGCCGGGATTTCCAGACCGTCTTCGGTTTCAATCACGATTTCTTCCATGGCAACACGATATGAAATGTCACCTGCTGGTCAAGTATCAGATTGCCCGCGCGCAACCTTTGGTCTATTTCGCGCCACAGGCGTGGAGGTATCGCTCACACATGCAATTGGTCGGTTATTTCGGATATGGCTCGCTGGTCAATCGGCTGACGCTCGCCACCAGCTATGTGGTGAGTTGCCCTGCAGCGCTGACCGGATGGCGGCGGCATTGGCAGAGCCGTGGAACCGACCATGAGTCGGTTGATGGCGCGCCGCTTGCTCTGTTGTCGGTCCATCGCCACGAGCAGACCGAAATCAGGGGCATGCTCGTTCTCGATCTGGCCCACAACCTGCCCGCCGTCGACCTGCGAGAAGCGCGCTATGACCGGGTGGCGATCAAGCCAGGCGACCTGCGGTTTCTGGCCGAGATGGACCATGCACTGCCGGATATGCTTTTCGTCTATGTCGGCAGGCAAGGTGCTCCTGCGAGCCCGACCTTGCACGACGATCAGGCGGGTACTGGTTCAGGACATGAATTCCTGTTGCAAAGCTATCTCGACACGGTGATGTCGGGCTTCGAGACAGAGTTCGGCCATGACGGACTTGCGCATTTTCTCGAAACCACCACCGGCTTTTCGCGCAAGATCGTCGCTGACCGGCACGATCCGGTCTATCCTCGCGCCGTGAAAGTGACGGGAGAGCAGGCAGAACGCTATGATCGCCTGCTGAAAGAGGCTGGCGTGCGGTTCATCTGACCAGTTTGTTAGGTAGCGCGATCATCCCGTTTGGCGAGAATTAGGATGACGGCACGGGCAAGCACCGTTATAACCCGGCGCATTCCTGCCCGGCTGACGGGCATATTCGATTTGTATGGAGTTGGTCATGGCTAATAGCTCAGCAAACAACTGGTCGCCGAATTCATGGCGCTCGAAGCCAATCGTGCAGGTTCCGCTCTATCCTGATCCCGGCGCACTGGAAGTTGTTGAAAAGCGGCTGGCCAGCTTTCCGCCACTTGTCTTTGCCGGTGAAGCGCGGGCACTCAAGAAGCATCTGGCGAATGTCGCGCAGGGCAAGGCATTCCTCCTGCAGGGCGGCGATTGCGCCGAAAGTTTTGCCGAGCATGGCGCGGACAATATTCGCGACTTCTTCCGCGTGTTCCTGCAAATGTCGGTCGTGCTGACATTCGCCGCCGCCAAGCCTGTCGTGAAGGTCGGGCGTATTGCTGGCCAGTTCGCCAAGCCGCGCTCTTCGGACGTGGAAAAGATCGGCGACAGGGTGCTGCCGTCCTATCGTGGCGACATCATCAATGGCATCGAATTCAACGACGCTTCGCGCATTCCCGATCCCGAGCGCCAGATCATGGCCTATCGCCAGTCTGCCGCAACGCTCAACCTGCTGCGCGCCTTCGCCCAGGGTGGCTATGCCAATCTTGAGCATGTGCACCAGTGGATGCTGGGCTTCATCGACAATTCACCCCAGTCCCAGCGCTACCGGCAGCTTGCCGACCGTCTGACGGAAACCTTGCGCTTCATGAAGGCTATCGGCTTTTCCGCCGACGACTATCAGCGCCTGCGGGAGACGGATTTCTACACCAGCCATGAAGCACTGCTGCTTGGCTATGAAGAAGCGATGACCCGGATCGATTCCACATCCGGTGACTATTATTCGACATCCGGGCACATGATCTGGATTGGTGACCGCACTCGCCAGCCGGATCATGCGCATATCGAATATTGCCGCGGTGTGAAAAACCCCATTGGCCTCAAGTGCGGCCCGTCGCTTTCGACCGATGGCCTGCTGGAACTGGTGGACAAGCTCAACCCGGAAAACGAACCGGGCAGGCTGACCCTCATTGCGCGGTTTGGTGCTGGCAAGGTGGGCGATCACCTTCCGGCCCTGATACGCGCAATCGAGCGCGAGGGCAGAACCGTCGTATGGTCCTGCGATCCGATGCATGGCAACACGATCACTTCCGGGTCAGGATACAAGACGCGGCCGTTCGAGCGCGTGTTGCAGGAAGTGCAGGAATTCTTCCAGATCCACGAAGCGGAAGGCACCCATGCGGGCGGCGTTCATTTCGAGATGACCGGCAAGGACGTCACCGAATGCATTGGTGGGGCGAGGGCTGTTACGGACGAAGACCTCAAGGATCGTTACCACACCCATTGCGATCCGCGCCTCAACGCCTCGCAGGCGCTAGAACTGGCATTCCTGATTGCGGAACTGCTTCAGCATGGACGCAAGGAAGAGCCGGCACGCGTGTCCGCCATCGGCTAGCCGCTCAGTTCACGAAACGGGCTGGTCTCATCCAGTCCGTTTTCACATTCTGCGGCAGTTACAGGTACCACTCATATTCCTGCCTGGAGATGGTCGCGGCAAAGGCTGCCAGTTCCGCCTCCTTCACGGTTGCATAGATTTCCGGATAGTCCTTGCCGAGCCATTGCGGCAGGATTTTTGCCGCGCGCAACGCCCTGAGCGCGTCGGGCAGGGTGAAAGGCAGGGCTTCGTTGCGTTCCTCGCCTGCATTGCCGGTTGCCATTGCTCCCGGATCAAGCTTTTCGACAATGCCATGATGCATGCCCGCAAGCACGGCTGCCATCACGAGATATGGATTGGCCTCCGCGCCGGACGCTCTGTGTTCGAGGCGGCGCGAAGCAGGTGGTGAAGCTGGAACGCGAAAGGCGACCGAACGATTATTGTATCCCCAGTCGAGCGTGACGGGCGTGAAATTGTTGGCTTCAAAGCGCCGGTAGACATTGGGGTTGGGGGCGAAGATCGCCATGCCCTCGCCAAGGGTCGCCATCAGGCCAGCGGCGGCATAACCAAGCAATGTGTCGGCTTGCGGGTTCACGGCCGGGTCGAACCGATTGCCTCCCGCGCCATCCGACAGGCTGGCATGGACATGAAAACCGCTTCCCGCCTGTTCGGGGAACGGCTTTGACATGAAGGTCGCATCCATCGAGAACTGCCTTGCGACCGCGCCGATGATCCGCCGGAGCAACAGGGCGTCATCGGCAGCGGCGACCGGATCATCGCGATGCTCCAGATTGACCTCGAACTGGCCCGCGCCATATTCGGAAATGACGGTTGAACAGGGAATGTTCTGGACGGCACAGGCCGCTTCAATGGCCGAGATTACAGGCTGGAACTCGTCCAGCTTGGAAAGCGAAAGCACTTCACCGGCGGTTTCCGCGCGTCCTGAGCCCGGTGACATGGCAGGCAGCGGGCGACCGTTTTCTTCGCGCTCGCGCGATATGAGATAGAATTCCAGTTCGCATGCGACGACAGGTTTCAGGCCATCGCCTGCGAGCCTGTCGACCGTTTGTCTGAGGATCTTGCGCGGATCAAACCAGTAATGGTCGCCAGTGTCGGGATGGCGTGGTTCGCACAGGGCCTGCGCCAGTCCCTTGACCCAGGGAACCCGCGCGATCCTGCCTGCAACCGGGTGAACCATCGCGTCTGGGTCGCCGTCCGAAAAGCCGTAGCCCATCGGGTCGGCGGTGTTGCCAGTGACATCGACAAGGCTCATTGCTGCGCACACCGGTGAACCCTGGCTTGCGAGCTTCCCAGCATGGGCACGGGGCAGGCGCTTGCCATAGGCCTTGCCGCACAGATCGAACATCATCGCATCGACATGCGTGATGTCCGGATTTGCGTTCAAAAACAGTTCCATTTCATTGCTCATGGCCATCCCCGATTTTTCCCTGACGATAGCCGACAGGGCTGTTTTGGCAACAGGAACGGGCGTAACATGAGGCGGATTTCTGCTGCGGCCATGCAGCGAAATGCGTGGACTTCATGGAGGCATCGATGATTCACAAAGGGTCTTGCTTGTGCGGCGCCGTCAGTTTCACCGTCAATGGCAGCCTGCGACCCCTGAGTTATTGTCATTGCACCCAGTGCCGCAAGCAGACAGGGCATTTCTATGCGGCAACTGCTGCCGATGACGAGGAGATAAGGCTGAACGGCGAGGCCAACGTCACCTGGTATCAGTCGTCTGCGACGGCCAGGCGTGGTTTCTGCTCGCGATGCGGCTCGGCGCTGTTCTGGAAGCATGATCGCTCGAAGCAGACATCGATCCTGGCCGGGAGCCTGGACAAGCCGACCGGGTTGAAGGCGGATCGTCATATCTTCTGCGCCGACAAGGGCGACTATTACACAATAGACGACGGGTTGCCGGTACACGAAGCCTATTGAGAGGCCTGGCGTAAACACTGCGTTTCAATCCAGTGGGCTTCTTTGTCGGGCGTCGTCGGGGCATTAGTGCATGTGAAACGGGTGGCGGTCTGAGCAAAGGAAATCCAGATGAATGTTGCATCCCTGTTCGTGTCGCATGGCGGGCCAAACATCGTAACCGACCCGTCGGAAGCACATGACTATCTGACGACACTTTCTTCCATCGCGGGAAAGCCCGAGGCAATCATCGTGGTTTCCGCCCACTTCGAGACGGAAGGGGCGGTGGTCGTGACCGATCCAAATCCGGGCATGATTTATGATTTCGGTGGTTTTGCGCCGGAACTGTACCAGATGGTCTATCCCGCGCCGGGCGAACCGGAACTGGCGATGCGCGCAGCGAGAATGCTGGCGGAAGCCGGTCTGCAGACGCGTATCGCGCCCAAGCGCGGTTATGACCACGGTACATGGACCGTGCTGAAACTGGCTTATCCGGAGGCGGACATTCCGATCGTTCAAATCTCGATCGATCCGACTGCGGACGCGCAATATCATTATGATCTTGGCCGCGCACTTGCTCCACTTGCCGATGAAAACGTCCTGCTGGTCGGGTCAGGCCACATTACGCACAATCTGCGGGCAGCGTTTGGCGTGATGCGTGGCGGGCAGTCACCGGACCCCGAAATGGTGCGCCAGGTTGGAGAATTTACCGAGTGGTTTGCCGCGCGCTTCGAAGAAGGGGCCCGTGACGACCTGCTGGCATGGCGGGAGAAAGCGCCTTACGTCCAGGAAAACCATCCAACGGATGAGCATCTCATGCCGCTGTTCTTCGCCTATGGTGCGGCAGGGGAAAAGGTAAGGGCGGTTCGCGCCCATGACTCACGTCAGATGGGCTTTTTTGCCTTCGATTCCTGGGTGTTCCATCGGGCGTGAACGACAGGCCACCAGTGTAGCCTGCCTGAGGGCGGATCAGCGCGTTGCAGGCGTGAAGTTTGCCGCAACCTGTTGCGAACCACCGGGGCCGCGCGCAACCTTGCGGCCTTCATTGCGGTCCATCATTTCATAGAAATACTGGAGCGAAGCGGTCTGCTGGTTCTTCGGCGGAAGGACGCCGACGGAAGCCGCGATCTCCGACATGAAGTGATTGCAGTTGTGCGCAAACAGATGGTAGCTCGGCTTTTCCTTCTTGGCCTGGACGATACGCTGCAGGAGCTTCTCGTACTTCTGGGCGGTGAGGGAAATGCGATAGGCCGCGACCGGCTCGATGGCGCAGTCGGTTGAGACGGGCTTCATAAGCCCCGGCATCGGGATCGCGCCAGCCATGCCAGCGCCCGCATAGCCGCCAACTGGCGCAAGCATGATCAGCCGTTCGTCAAGCGGTTCTCCGTCTGGCCCGAGCTTTCCGTAGGCAATGTAGACATGGCCGATGGGTAGCGGCGGCGTGTGGCGCATCCGCATTTCCATGTAATAGGGGTCGCCGTCATTCATGCGGCGTGCGTTGATCATCTTGGGCTTGGGGCCCCATCCACCCTTGCACTGACCATGGTCGATACCGTCGAACAGGGCAGGAATTCGGGCCTGGGCGGCGAGTTCCTCATCGGAAACCGCGCGCTCGGGTGAAACTGGATTGAGAAGCGCGTCGCTGGCACCTGCATCAACAGGCGCAAGGGCTGCATACTCGGCCTTTGCCGGTGCCTCATTCTGGCGGGCGAGCAGTTCGGCCTGTTCACCAGCAAGCGAGGATCGCGCAAGCGCAGTATCGCTGGCGGTCGGCTCGTCAAGAAGGGCAAGCCTGGTTGGTGCCTGGGAATTCTGCGTTCGACCATCGACAATGCCCGACGAAGCCGAAGCAACGTTGAGGGGAACTGTTCCCGTAATTGATGTATCTGTTGGGGTGAGGCCGTCGGCAAAACTCGAAGCACCCGACGACATGCAGCCAGCAAGGGGCAAGAGGCTTACAAGGCAGATGGCCGCTGAACCTGCAAGTGAAGACAGCCTTCTGGCTTCAGTGTGATGCTTCTTCATGGTTTCCTACCGGTACTGAACACAAATCCGTTCCCTGAGTGGATCAAACAAATATTAACATTAAGGAAATGCTACCACGCCCTTCGTCACGGCGAATTGATTACGGACAATCCTGCAGAACTACTGCTCGCGGACGCACCGGGTATCGATACTGATTCACGGGAACTTTCCCGCGCCGACAACCAACCCGCATCACATTAGGCATGGAAATGCGGCAACTTGTTGGAATTCGAACCGAAAATCCAACCTGAAGAGCGAATAACGGCTCATTCAGCTGTGGTTCAGCGGGGAACTGCATGATCGCAGGCAGGCACCATGTGTTGGCCACAGTTGACCAATAGGCAGTCGGTGCGGAAAAAACGAGGAGTTGGCTATGCATAAGGCAATTCTTGCCGGTGCCAGTGCGGCACTTGTGCTCATCAGCGTTGCAGGTCTGGCCAGGGCCGAAGACAGATCGGATGACTTCAACGTGACAAGACAGCGAATCTTGCCACCAGCTGGCCCCATCGATCCACGCCCATCACAGCTGTTGAGCGATGACGAACTGCGCCAGCGCATCCAGATGCTGCGTTCAGGTGCTGACCGTGGCATGGTCATCAACGGCATTCCCGCTGGTGAACTGATGCAGGCTGACCGGCGCGAACTGCGTTCACGCCAGGCCGGCGGGCAGGTCCAGCAGCCAGCCGTGGTGCAGCCCCAGCCACTGCCAGAGCCAACCCAGCCGGTACAGATCCAGCCCCAGCCATTGCCCCAGGCGGAACCGCTGCCAAAGCCGCGTGGTCAGCGAAATGCCGAGCAGCCGAGGCCAAAGCCCGATCCGTCCATCACGGATCCTGCGACAGGCAATGCCATGGCGCAGCTTCTTGATGACAGGCGGCCACCTTCAAGGCTGACTGATGCCGAACTGCGCGACCGTATCCGGGCCGGGGCAGAACTCGTCAATGGCGGCAGGGTGAGCAGGCGTGATGAACGCGCCTTGCGCCAGCTTGTCGAGGCAGACACGCAGGAACTCAACCAGCGCATCCAGGCCACGACCGGTGTCGATGTGCAGAAGTTCGACGCCAATCGGGAAGCGGAGCGCCTGCTTTCGGATCGTCGCGCACCTGCTCGCCTCAACGAACAGGAACTGCGTGAACGCGCCCAGTCCACGCGTGGCATTCTCGCCCTTGAAGGCCTGGCACCGCGCTACGAGGAAGAACTTCGCCGCCGGCTTCGCAGCGACCGCGATGAAATTCGCAATCGCATCGCAGCCGTCGAACAGAAGAACGAGCGCAACAACAGGCTTCAGGTCGACCGTAATCGCAGCGACGAAACCGGTCTCGACCGGCGCAAGCGGGTCACGCTCGAGGATCTGAACCGTCAGCCACGCGCAGACGACCTGACGCTTGACGCACTTGGACGGCGCATCGAGATCGTTCGCGATCAGTTTGGCCGCAACCAGCTTGCGGCACGTGAACGCGAACTTGTGGAGCAGCAGATTCGTGCGGATCGCCGTGCATTGCGGGAGCGTCTGTTCGAGGCGCGTCGTGAACGCCAGCGCGATCTTTCAAGGCGAGACAATATCATCATTGTCGATCAGCGTGCGCGCTATCGGCCTGCACCCACCATCACGCTAGCGGAAGCCTATGACGAGGATATCGAGCGTCAGTTTTCCGCACCACCCGCCCGTCGTATCGATCGTCCCTACACGATCAACGAATATCGGGCCAATCCGGGCCTGCGCACACTGATGCCTGGCATCGAGGTGGATACCGTGAAGTTCGGGTTCAACGAGGACTTCCTGCGGGAAGAGGAAATCGCGCGTCTTGATCGTATCGGCGAGGTCATCGAAAGGGTCGTTGCGGGCAATCCGCGCGAAGTGTTCCTGATCGAAGGTCATACCGATCTCGTGGGCAGCGATGCGTATAACGAGGCATTGTCCCTGCGTCGGGCAGCAGCCATTCGCGAAGCGCTGACGACCTATTTCTACATTGAACCGCGCAATCTCGAGATTGTCGGTTATGGCGAACAGTATCCGCGCATTCCGACCGAATTCGAGGAACCGGAAAACCGCCGCGTGACATTGCGGCGCATCACGCCGATCCTTTACGGATCTCGCTGAAGCGAGAAATGAAAAATCCCGGCAAGCGATTGCCGGGGTTTTGCTTTTCAGTCTTGCAGTATCAGGCGCTGGCTGGCGCGCTTACCGTGATGCCATTGCTGGACAGGTGTTCCTGCAATTCGCCGGCCTGGAACATCTCGCGCACGATATCGCATCCGCCGACAAACTCGCCCTTAACGTAGAGCTGCGGCACGGTTGGCCAGTTGGAATAATCCTTGATGCCCTGTCGCAGATCATCGCTCGCCAGAATGTTGACGCCCTTGTAGTCGACGCCGAGGTAATTGAGAATCTGGACGACCTGTCCCGAAAAGCCGCATTGCGGGAAGTCCGGTGTGCCCTTCATGAAAAGGACGATGTCGTTGGTCTTGACTTCATTGTCGATGAAATTGTGAACTGCGGTCATGGTTTGCTCCTGCTGCTTCCCGGTTAAAGGCCGGGCGGTGGAATCCGGATTTACCCCTAGATATCGCCTTTGCATGGCGTTTCCAAGGTTGAACGGACGATCAGGCGAAAAAGAAGTACCAGATCACGGCGCACCAGAAGAGGGCCGTGCCGATCATCAGCCAGAAGAACCGGTCTTTCCATAGCGGCCTGCCGAAAACCGGAGGTGTGTTCTCAAGTCCCGATGGCATGGGCTACTCCGGCACGGATGTCTGCAGGGCCAGCGCATGCAGCACGCCGCCCATGTTGCCCTTGAGCGCGTCATAGACCATCTGGTGCTGGCGCACGCGGGTCAGGCCTCTAAAACTCTCGGCAATCACCTCGGCGGCATAGTGATCGCCATCGCCCGCCAGGTCGCGAATGGTCACCTTTGCATCGGGTATGCCGTGCTTGATGAGCTTTTCGATTTCAGAGGCCGACATTGGCATGTGTGTTCTCCAGGATCATTCTGCCGCGATGGCGGCATTCTCGCCGTCCATGAAACGAGGGAACCACGATTCATGGGCTTCGCGCAATCTCGATACGGAAATGGAGACGAGATCGCCGATTTCAAGGCTTTCGCCGCCAAACGTGCCCAGACGCCGGAATGAAACGCCGGATGCTTCGGCGTTGGCGGCAAACAGGGTTTGATAATCCGGTGTGACGGCGATCAGATAGCGTGCCTGGTCCTCGCCGAACAGGATGGCGTGCGCGGGACCTTGTGCGCATTCGATTTTGGCGCCGATGTTGCCCGCCATGCACATTTCAGCCAGCGCTACTGCCATGCCGCCGCCAGACAGGTCGTGGCAAGCCGTGACATTTCCCGAACGGATCGCCGCGCGAACATAGTCTCCGCGTGCGCGCTCGGTGATGAGATCGACGGGCGGCGGGGGGCCATCCTCGCGGCCAAACAGTTCACGCAGGTAGAGCGACTGGCCCAGATGGGTGCCTTCTGCACCGACCATGAACAGCACATCATCCTGTCTTGCGCCTGATATTCTGGCGCTCAAGCGCCAGTCGGGAATCAGTCCGACGCCTGCGATGGTTGGCGTTGGCAGGATGCCCTGGCCGTTCGTTTCGTTGTACAACGACACGTTGCCGGACACGATCGGGAAGGCGAGCGCGCTGCAGGCTTCCCCGATGCCCTTGATGGCATGGACGAGCTGGCCCATGATTTCGGGCCGCTCGGGATTGCCGAAATTCAGATTGTCCGTGGCTGCAAGCGGTTCTGCGCCAACCGCGCAAAGGTTGCGCCAGCATTCGGCAACCGCCTGCTTGCCGCCTTCAAAGGGATCTGCCTGAACATAGCGCGGTGTGACATCGCTTGAAAAAGCCAGCGCCTTCGTCTCATGGCCTTCAACGCGGACGACGCCCGCATCCCCGCCGGGGATCTGGAGCGAATTGCCCTGGATCAGTGTGTCATACTGCTCCCAGACCCAGCGGCGGGAAGAAAGATCGGGTGATCCGACCAGCTTCAACAGGGCGTGGTTCCAGTCTTCGGGCTCACCAACCTGCGCGGCGGGAAGGTCAGGCTGCAATCGCGGCTCGGTCCATGGCCGGTCATATTCCGGGGCTTCGTCGCCCAGTTCCTTGATCGGCAGGTTCGCCACTTCCTCGCCCTGGTGCAGGATGCGGAAGCGCAGATCATCCGTGGTATGCCCGACGACGGCGAAATCCAGGCCCCACTTGCGAAAGATCGCCTTCGCTTCTTCCTCGCGCTCGGGGCGCAGAACCATCAGCATGCGTTCCTGGCTTTCCGACAGCATCATCTCATAGGCCGTCATGCGCTCCTCGCGCACCGGCACCTTGTCGAGATCGAGCTCGATGCCGAGATCACCCTTGGCTCCCATCTCGACGGCCGAACAGGTCAAGCCTGCAGCCCCCATGTCCTGGATCGCGATGACGGCACCCGATGCCATCAGTTCCAGGCAGGCTTCCAGCAGGCATTTTTCGGTAAAGGGATCACCAACCTGAACGGTTGGCCTTTTTTCCTCGATGTTCTCGTCGAATTCCGCTGACGCCATCGTTGCGCCGCCAACGCCATCGCGGCCGGTCTTGGCACCCAGATACACGACAGGAAGGCCGACGCCTTCGGCCTTCGAGTAGAAGATGGCATCGGTGCGGGCAAGGCCTGCTGCGAAGGCATTGACGAGGATATTGCCATTGTAGCGCGCGTGGAACTCCACTTCGCCGCCGACAGTTGGCACGCCGAAGGAATTGCCGTATCCGCCTACGCCTGCGACGACGCCTAAGACAAGGTGGCGCGTTCTGGGATGATCAGGCTCGCCAAAACGCAAGGCATTCATTGCCGCGATCGGGCGCGCGCCCATGGTGAATACGTCGCGAAGGATGCCGCCAACACCCGTCGCCGCGCCCTGATAGGGTTCGATGAAGGACGGGTGGTTGTGGCTTTCCATCTTGAACACGACACAGTCGCCATCGCCGATGTCCACGACACCGGCATTCTCGCCTGGGCCCTGGATAACCCTGGCGCCAGTCGTGGGCAGGGTGCGCAGCCATTTCTTCGAGCTCTTGTAGGAACAATGTTCGTTCCACATGGCCGAGAAGATGCCCAGTTCGGTGAAGGTCGGTTCGCGCCCGATCAAGGTGAGGATGCGCTCATATTCGTCCGGCTTCAGCCCATGGGCAGCGACCAGCTCTGGGGTGATGTCGAAGGAGTTCCTGATCATTTCCACTCGCGTCGTTGATGCTCGTCAGGTGCAGGCGGCGTCGCCGTTCCCCCAGCGTCTGACATCGTTGGCGATCCGTTCGCCGTTGCTGGTCGACAGGATCGGTCCGAAAGTCTGGATGTTGGTAAATCTGCCGCTCGCTGCATCGCCTTTGGTTTCGGCCTGGACGACGAGCAGGGGCAGGGCACCGGGATCGCGTTTGGGCACGAGCAGGATGCGCGGGCGACCTGCCGGTGAATTCACTTCATTGGCCATGCGATAGCCGGTGAAAGCCCGGTCCTTGGACTGGAACCAGCATTTCTGTGCAGCCTTGGCAATGAAGACCATCTGTTCCACGGGATCGGTGCTTGAAGAAATGCTCAGCGGGTCGGCAGGCTTGCCGGTCTGGCAAGCGGTCAGCCCGACTATGGCCGTTGTGAGCAACAGGGCCGTTATTAGGAAGGCTTTCATTTCAGGCTACCTGCTCCAATGCGCTTTCAAACAGCGCCCTGCCATCCGTTCCACCATGGGCCGGTTCAATCAGGTTTTCGGGATGCGGCATCATGCCGAGCACGTTGCCGTTTTCGTTAATGATGCCGGCAATGTCGTTGAGCGAACCGTTCGGGTTGGTCCCTAGCGCATAGCGGAAAACGATGCGGGAATTGTCTTCCATGCGCCGGATCGTATCCTCGTCTGCAAAATAGTTCCCGTCATGATGAGCCACGGGACAGCGCAGTATCTGGCCCTGGCGATAATGGTGGGTGAAGGGCGTGGAAACATTTTCGACGGAGAGCTTCACCTCGCGGCAGACAAATTTCAGGCCCTTGTTGCGCATCAGGACGCCCGGCAGGAGGCCGGCTTCGGTGAGAATCTGGAAGCCGTTGCACACGCCAAGCACACGGACGCCGCAATTTGCTGCCCTGCGCACGGCGTCCAGGACCGGCATTCGGGCTGCGATGGCACCGCAACGCAGATAATCGCCATAGGAAAAACCGCCGGGAATGACGATCAGATCGACATCGGGAATCGTGGTTTCCGTCTGCCAGACCGTTTTGGGCGCGACGCCGCCGATGCGTGTGAGCGCAGCGATCATGTCTTTGTCACGGTTTAGGCCGGGGAGAAGGATGACTGCGGATTTCATTGTCTTGATTCCCGACACACTGGCGGAAAATGTGGGTAGCTGTCCGTATCCGGTCGGTCAAGTGCGCCGTCCCAAAGCCAACAGTCACGTAGTCGCATGCCACTCGTCAGGTGATGCCATTGCGCATGAACGCCAAGCGCAAGGATTCGCGCAATGGTCCGTGGGGAATGGGAAAGGCATGGAAGAACAGGTTCGTGTCCGCATCAGGGCGGCGGCTCTTAACATTCGCAGACCAGGCATCTGCAGCGGAGGTGTCGCCTGCAAGTGAACAGGCCGCCAGGGCTATCATGGCAATCAGGTAATGGGCTCCCGGTCCATGGGCTGCGCGATTTGCCCACTGGGACGCTTTTTCGTGCTCTCCATTGTTCATGCAGGAAAATGCAAGGGTGGCCTGCATGGCATAGAAGAATGGATCAATCGGACTAAGGGCCATTGCCGTCTCAACCGGTTTCAGCGCTTTGGTACCACTCCCTGAAATCGCATGGGTCCATCCGCTGGCATAAAGCCCCTGCGCATAATTCGGACTGAGTGTAACGGACCGTTCAAGCCATGGCAGGCTTGCCTCGAGATCGCCGGTGAGCCAATGAAATCGGCCATGGGTGAAATTGGCAAAGGGGTCCAGAGGGTCCAGTTCAACGCTGCGTTCGGCAAAGGCCCGTGCCTTTTGTATTTCCTGGACCGGATCATCGGTAAGGTGCTGGAAGGCATTCTGGAAATAGACGAATGACATGCCCGCATGAGCGCGGGCAAAACCAGGGTCCAGTTCAATCGCCCTGGCGAATAGACGCTCAGCGGCCAGATTGTCCTTCTGGTTAAAGCGGTACATGTGCTGTAAAGCGAGGTGGTAGGCGGCCCAGCAATCCAGGTCTTCGGGCACGCGAAGACTTGCAACACGCGCCTCGTTTACAGGGATGTGGATATCCATCGCTGTTACGACGCTGGCTGCGATCTGTTCGCGTATTTCATGAATGGAATCGATCCGCGACGAATAGCGTTCTGCCCAGATTACAATCGCGCTTCTGGTGTCAGTCAGTTCAACGGCAACAGTGACCTTGTTTCCAAAAATTTCGACCACGCCGGACAGAATGTAACGAGCGCCCAGAATCTGGCCGACTTCATCCATCTGCGTGTTTGTGGAGCGAAAGCGGAATGTTGAGCCACGCGCGATCACGAACAGCCAACGCAGTTTTGCCAGAGCCGAAATCAGTTCGTGCGGAATGGCATCCGCAATTGCGCCATGGGAATCGGGCTGGCCCAGAAGACGGAACGGCAGGATGGCGATGGAAGGGCGCTGGTCATCCTGCGGGGATTTTTCTTCCGCTTCGCCAGGGGAAGTATCGCCGGTGGGCAATGCGGTATCTGTGGCGATCTGCGTGAAACCGATAACCACATCTGCAATGAAGCGAAAACCTCGTCCGTGAAGCGTGCGAATGATGCGTTGCGACGTTCCATCATCGCCAACAGCCTTGCGCGCCAGCTTTACGCAACTTGATACGGCCGCGTCCGACACGATACGCCCGTTCCATATCTTCTCGACCAGTTCGTCCTTGGTGATGAGGCGCTCTCGGTTTTCAATCAGCAGGACTAGCAGTGCATAGGATTGGGGTTCAAGCGGCACTTCAATACCATCACGGTGCAATCCACCGATGGCTGTGTCGATCTCGCAATTTTCGAATTCATAGCGCATCCATCAGCCCGTCACCGTGAATTCCCCTGCAATCCCCACAAAACCTACAGGTTTTCGCCAAGCTTGGCGAGGAAACATGAGCGATATTTCCCTCAGCACCAGCCGGTGATCGGCGGTGTTGAAACGCAAGAGAGGAAATCCCGATGCCCCTGGTTGATATTCAGCTTATCAAAGGCGTGTTCAATGCTGATCAGAAGCGCGAAATGATCGAAAAGGTCACCGACACAATGGTGTCCATCGAAGGAGAGGCCATGCGTGGCGTGACATGGGTTCGCGTTCAGGAAATCTCTTCCGGCGAGTGGGGAATTGGTGGCAAGGCTCTGACCGCCGACGACGTCAGGGCGCTGGCCTCTGGCGGCGCCTGATACACACGAGCTGCAGAAATGAAGCTGGCCGCGTGGATGATGATCTGCGCGGCCTGCAGGGTGTTTCAGACCAGATATCAGTCTAGCCAAACGTTCTGGCGGCGTGCTTTCCCGACATGTATGCGCCATGCACGGTGCCATAATAGGGGGTGGCTGCTTCACCGGCGAAAATCAGCCGTTCGCTCACGGCTTCTCCCAGCTTCCCGAAATCGTCGTGCTGTGTGTGAGGCGTGGGAAACGAATAGGCACCAAGCGCCAAGGGGTCCGCAGACCATCGGCTTACGATGCCGGCTATCACAGCTGGCGCGGGACGACCCGTGAAGGCGGCTATCGAACGGCTGATTTCATCTGCGGTTGACGCATCGGACGCTGCTTCGGCCTTTCTTGCATCCGAGCCGCCCGCATAGGACAGCACATATGGCCTGCCCATGAACTGCGTCATGTCGATGAGCGTGTTGAACAGGCGCGTACCATCGGGGATCATTCCGTTCGCCAGCGCTGGCAGGCGAGGGGCCGCCTCAAGCGCTATCAGCGCCTTGCAGAAACTGCCCGCACCGATGCGCCGGATCGCGTCGCGGTGCCTTTCCGGCAGGTCGGGTTCGAAGGTGACATTGCCTGATTTCAGCACGCCGAGCGGCAAGGTGCAGATGACCCGCTCGCACTGGAATGTGGCATTGCGCGTACGGACTTCCATGGTGCCATTGGCGTCGACAACATGGCTGACCGGTTCGTTGAGGCGGATATCGAGGCCTTTTGCCAGAAACCGTGCAACCTGATCATAACCGTTGACGACCAGCAGGTCGCCGCCGCCAAACACTTCGCCAAAGCTGGATGCCGCGGCGGAAAGCTCTTGCGGGTCCGAGGCGTAATTGCCCTGGATTTCACTGCTGATCAGCCATCTGGCGAAACCGGCCTGGGTCGCATTGCCGTCGAACTGCGCCAGCCATTCGTCGAGCATCGGCGCGATTGACCTTGCAGGCATTTCGAGCGGATCGGCTTCATCCATCCAGTCTTCAAGATCATCCTCGATGCGCAGGGCGGCTCGCGCAAAGGCAGAATTGTCGGGCTCGAGCAGGCCGGCGCGACCCAGCAACGCGAAATCTTCCCAGTCATGAACGGGGGAAACGACGCCGGCGCTGCGTGCCAGCGGCACCAGCGGATTGCCCTTGTCGCCATGAATCCAGTTGGCGCCCATTTCGGCTGGGAATCCGAAGGAACGGTCGGTGTGTACCCGTCCGCCAATGCGGTTGCGTGCTTCCAGCACGATCACAGTCTTGCCAGCATCGACCAGGGCGCGCGCGGCGGAAAGCCCGGCAATGCCTGCTCCAATGACGATGATGGCTGCTTTGTTTGGTGCGGATCGCGCGGTTGAAATCATGCTTCCTGCCAGCGACAAGGCCGCAGCGCCAATGATTGATCGTCTTGTGACGTTGGCGGCCAAGATCAGTCGAGCAACTCTATCTGGAAGTTCTCGATCACCAGGTTGGCCAGCAGCTTCTCGCACATGGCCTTGAGGTCATTCTTCGCCTGTGAGCGGTTCGAACTGTCCATCTCAACGTCGAATACCTTGCCCTGGCGCACCGAAGCGACATCAGCAAAACCGAGTGAATGGAGCCCACCCTCGATTGCCTTGCCCTGGGGGTCGAGAACGCCGTTTTTCAGCGTGACGGTAATACGTGCCTTGATCATGTCTTCAGTCTTGAGAAATTGAGTCCGGAATAGGCTGCAAGTATCTGATTGCGAATCCTAATCGGACTTCACCAGAACCGGTCCGGTGCCGCGCGGCGGTTCGTTCTCGTTCATGATGCCGAGACGGCGGGCGACTTCGGAATAGGCCTCGAGCAGGCCACCCATGTCGCGGCGGAAACGGTCCTTGTCCATCTTGTCGCCCGTGGCGATGTCCCACAGCCGACAGGAATCGGGGGATATCTCGTCGGCAACGACGATGCGCATCATCTCGTTTTCATAAAGACGGCCCAGTTCGATCTTGAAGTCGACCAACTGGATGCCGACGCCCAGAAACAGGCCGGTGAGGAAATCGTTGACGCGAATGGCGAGGGACATGATGTCGTCAATGTCCTGCGGCGTAGCCCAGCCAAATGCGGTGATGTGTTCTTCCGAAACCATCGGATCGTTGAGCGCGTCGGCCTTGTAGTAGAATTCGATGATCGAGCGAGGCAGGACTTCGCCTTCGGGAATGCCGAGACGGGTTGAAAGCGAACCCGCCGCAATATTGCGGACAACGACTTCCAGCGGAATCATTTCGACTTCGCGGATCAGCTGTTCGCGCATGTTGAGGCGCTTGATGAAGTGGGTCGGAATGCCGATCCGGTTCATGTGGGTGAACAGGAATTCCGAAATCCGGTTGTTGAGGACGCCCTTGCCCTCGACGATTTCGTGTTTCTTCTTGTTGAAGGCGGTGGCGTCATCCTTGAAGAACTGCACCAGTGTGCCCGGCTCTGGCCCTTCATAGAGGATCTTGGCCTTGCCCTCATAGATGCGACGGCGTCTGCTCATGTGGGAGTTTCCTGTCTGGATTGGCGGTTCGGGTGACCGATTCCCGTGTCCGCTGGCGTCAAGTCCCGACCGATCAATGCGTGCCTGGTGACCCGATACGGAATCACCCAGCTCAGATCGTGTTGTCAGGACCGTAGTTCAACCGCGCGCATTAAACAATCATACAGCAGCGGCAAGGGGGCATGTGGACGCACCTTCTCGACAGCTCTTGCAAGCAATGCTTTTTGCAAGCATGCCTATTCAAAATGCAGGACCTATCACCTATATAGCGAACGGTTCGGACAGTTTGAAATTCAGGAGGCAGCAATGAGCGGCATTGGCGACAGGGAAAAGGCGTTCGAGAACAAGTTCGCGCATGATGAGGCGCTGAAGTTCAAGGCGGAGGCGCGGCGCAACAAGCTGCTGGGCCTGTGGGCTGCCGAAAAGCTCGGAAAGGGCGGCGAAGCGGCAGATGCCTATGCCAAGGAAGTTATCCGCTCCGACTTCGAGGAGCCGGGCGATGAAGACGTGTTTCGCAAGATCCGCGCGGATTTCGATGCCGCCGGTGTCGAGCAGTCCGACCATCAGATCCGCCGTACCATGGACGAGTTGATGGCAGTGGCGCGCGAGCAGGTCGTCAAGGAAGGCTGACCCTTCGAACAGCTATTGCGAAAAACCCGCCGGAGACGGCGGGTTTTTTTTGTACTGCGCTTCCCATTCTTGGCCGCAGCGCGGGAATCAGCAACTTTACCTTCCTTAAATCTATTGGCCGCACTGTTCGAATTCTGGCAGGGGGAATTGCTGATGGCGGATAAAGCAATAACGGGCAAACCGTGGCGTGTCGCGCGCAAGATATATGGCGCGGCATTCCTGTTCGGACTGGCATTTGTTGCCATCGTCGCACTCATTGTCGATCTGGCCAGCCGTGAGGCGGACTTCCACGCGCTCAGGTCCGATCAGGCGAAGCTGGGATACGAACTGCAACGGGTTCGCGAGCAGACGGCAGTCGAGTTTGCCGATTTCACCTATTGGGACGATGCAGTCGCGAACATCGCAACTGCCACTCCATCACTTGATTTCGTGCGTCGCGAGATCGTCGAGGATGGCGCGTCGGAGTTGGGCTATGGCTGGATGGCAGCAGTGGCTCCCGACGATTCCGTGACCTTTGCTGTGAATGGCGAGCAGATTCTCGCCCGTCCCCAGGACCTCGCCTTCGCACGGAAGAACAAAGACCTTGTCGCGGCCGCGCGCCATATCTACCGCGAAAAGCGCCTCAAGGTCGCCAATGGCCGTTACATGCTGGTAGGGCTGTCGGCAGGGCAGGCTGGTGGTGCTGAAGCCATGGCCTGGCGGCTGGTTGACGGCGTGCCCTCGCTCATCATTGCGCAGGTGATCATTCCCGAAACCGAGGCGCAGGCGATCCGGGATGGGGAAGAATACGTGTTTCTGGCGCAAAAGCCCTTCACGCCGCAGATGATTTCCAATCTTGCAATCCGCATGGAGTTCATGGCCGCGGCCATCGAACCGGTGGCCAATGCAGGCCGGCATACCGCCATGGCTCTTTTCGACGATGCGGCGGAACCATCAATCGCGCTGTTGTGGAAGCCGCTGGCGCCACGGATGAAGATCATTGGCTCTGTCATGCCATTTGCGGTTGCCCTGCTTGCAATGCTCGGGGCTGCCCTTGTCTTTTCGGTGCAGCGCTATTCGAGACTGATCGACAGGCTTGAAATGTCGGAAGCGGAAAATCGCAGGCTTGCCAATCATGATCGCCTGACAGGCCTTCCGAACCGGACCTTCTTCGATGCCCATGTTGAATCATTGGCGGCAAAGACCGGTGCCCAGCCTTTTGCGCTCATTTCGATCGACCTCGACCGCTTCAAGGCAGTCAATGACACGTTCGGCCATCCAGCGGGCGATACGGTGTTGGTGGAAGTGTCTGCCCGGTTCCAGCGCATCATCGGTGACAGGGGAATGGTGGCGCGCATGGGTGGCGACGAGTTTGTCGCCGCCATCTCGCAGGGAACCGACAAGGACGCGCTGCAATCGCTTTGCGATGAACTGGTCGTGGCGGCCGGAGCGCCCGTTGCCTGGGGTCCGGAGCAATTGCGGATCGGTGCCAGTGTCGGTGTCGCGCTGTGGCCTGGCGAGGGGCGTACCATTCGCGAACTGATGGCGGCAGCCGATCGCAATCTCTACAAGGCCAAGAGTGAAGGGCGAGGCCGCACCGTGTTTGCCTTGCAGGAACAATTGGCCAAGGCAGGCTTCAAGGCTGCCTGAGGGCAAGCCACGGCGTTTGACGAACCCGACAGGGGCGCAGCTATCACTGTGCGGTGGAGAAATCCCAGGCGAGCGTGACGACGTAGCGTTCGTCAAATCGCTCTGAATCATGGTAGCGGAAGTCGAGTGACATCTCATCGGTCAAGGACCAGGTGAGGCCAGCGTCCCATATGGAATCGTGGCTCTCCAGATCGTCCTTGTAGGTGGCTGACAGGCTCCAGTTGTCGCTTAGCGTCAGTTCAAGGCCCGCCGATGCGAATGCGGAAGGGGATTGTGGATCCCAGTACCAGCCCGCCTGGACGGTGAGTGGCTCGGACAATTCCAGGTCTGCTTTCACGATCCATTCGCCACAGCAGTTTCCGGTATCGTCATACCAGTAGCGGTAATAGGCGGCATCGAGGGACAGGTTGCCGAATTGCGGCCTGATGCCGAAATAGGTGTCGTATTCGTAGCGGTCGGGATCGAGTTCGACGGTCGAGAACCAGATGCCGGCATAAACGATGCCCGACGAAATCTCGCCATAGGCCTGGAAGGCCGGTTTGTCTGCCGACTGGGTCTCGCCGCCGACCATGTAGTTTGATGTCAGTGCTGCACCCCAGGCGAATTCCACCCGGTTGTCATGGGGCGTGGCGGACATGTCGTCTGCGGCCAGGGCGCCCTGCAGGCCGCACAGCAGGAACAGCAGGCTGGTGGAAGCCGCAAGTCGGGTGAGGCGCATCGAATTTCTCCGCTGTCGGGCCAGTGGAGAAAAGGTAAACAGACATGGTTAAGGAAAGATTTTCGGGCCGTGCAGAATAACGCCCGCCCCGGCATTACGCATGAACGGTTTCGGCAAATCCAGAATGCCCGAATTCCGTTTGGCAGCGGTCAACAGGGCCTAATGCAGGATGCGAATGCCCGCGCTGGTCTTGATCCAGATCGATGGAGGCCGGGTGGTGAAGCTTCCGGTCTTGTTCATTTGGTACAGGGAGCAATAGACTTTCTTCCCGCTTCCAGGTGTGGTCAGGGAGTTGCCGGAGGCCTTGGACCAGCCCTTGTCACCGGGCTTTCCTGGCTGATATCCGATCATCGTCACCTGCAGCACAGTGGGGCAACATTCAACCGCCAGTCGATAAGAAATGCTTTCAACATCCATGGATTGCAGACAGGCTGCCTTTTCCGCCGACCAGGGAAGCGTGCCGTTACAGCCTGCTCATGAACTTGGCGAAGACCATCAGGCCTTCTGGCCAGGGGCCATGACCGCTTTCATGGTTCAGGTGGCCACTCATGCCTGCATCAACCAGCAGCGAACCCCAGGCCGCAGCCATGTCCTCGGCCTTTTCGTAGGCGCAGAACGGATCATCGCGCGAGGCGACGGTGATGGATGGAAAGGGAAGTGGTTCACGGCTTGCCGGGCCAAAGGTCAGCAGGTGGCGCGGGCGAATTGCCGGGTTCTCGACATCGGGCGGTGCGACGAGGAACGCGCCAGCAACCGACTTTTGAAACAGGGTTGCCGAACGCACGATGACCTGGCTGCCAATGGAATGGCCAATAAGAACAACAGGCTTCGTTGTCGCATTGACGGCTTCAACAAGATTGTCGCGCCAGACCTCGAAAACGGGCTTGTGCCAGTCGCCCATTTCGACACGGCGTGCGCTGCTCAATCTTGCTTCCCATCGTGTCTGCCAGTGCAGCGGGCCTGAGCCCTTGTAGCCTGGAACGATGAGCAAATCTGCGTCGGAAGTCTTCATGGGCGCAGACTTAGGGATGTGGCTTCACCCTGTAAAGGGTGCCGCCTTCCGCGGCGGTGGAATTCCCTCGTCTGCGCCCATGAATAGCCTGCTTGCCACCCGAAGGGCCTTGGTCAGCGGCAGGCGCCTTGCCATGATCCTGGTCTTGGGGCTGGATCAGGCAAAGATGAAGTCGTCGGAGACGAGCTCTCCCGCTGAAATGCCGGCAAGGAAGATGGTGCCGCCATCAAGCGCAATCTCGGTACCGGAGCCGGTATCGCTGAGCACCGTCTGAATGAGTTCCCAACCGGTTATGACAGCATCCTCGATCCATATCCGGTCGGTCCGGCCAAGACCGGCTTCGAAATCCGAGATCTCGTCGGAACCGAAATTGCCGGTAAAGATGAACACGTCATTGCCCGCGCCACCGGTGAGGAAATCGTTTCCGCTGCCGCCGATGATGTAGTCGTTGCCGCCGCCGCCATTGACCTCGTCATTGCCGCCCGCGCCGACGAGGCGATTATCGTTGTCGTCGCCGAAGATCGCGTCGTCATGCGCGGATCCGTAGACATATTCGATCGATGAAAATGTGTCGCCGCTGGCCTCACCGGCAAATCCGCCCCAGGAAAGGTCGACACCCACACCGGATGTAGCAGAGCCATAGTCAGCGGCATCGCGGTCACCGTCGCCACCGATCAGCGTGTCGGCACCAAGGCCGCCAACCAGAATGTCATCACCGGCACCGCCGTCGAGTATATCGTCACCGTCGCGCCCGGTCAGGCGGTTGTCATCCTCATTGCCGGTAAGGATGTCGTCCTGGTTGGTGCCAGCGACATTTTCGATGCTGACAAGCTGGTCGCCCTCAGCCTCGCCATTCCAGGCCTGACCGGAAGCGAGGTCCACCTCGACACCCTGGTCGGACGAAAGGTAGTCGGCCGTGTCGATGCCATCGCCGCCGTCGAGAAAGTCAGCACCATAACCGCCGACAAGCGTGTCGTTGCCGCCAAGTCCCATCAACCAGTCATCACCAGAACGTCCCATGATGCGATTGGCCTTGTCATCGCCTTCCAGCCAGTCGTCGTGCAGGGAACCGTGCAGATATTCGATGCCGAGCAGAATGTCGCCTTCAGCATCGCCGCCATAGCCTTCGCCGTCCATCAGCGAGACAGCAACACCTTCACCTGAATCGACATATTCCGCGACGTCCTCATCGCCCATGCCGCCATCGATCCAGTCAGCGCCAGCGCCGCCATTGAGGAAGTCCTTGCCATATCCGCCATACAGGTCGTCGATACCGTCGCCGCCCGAGATGATGTTGTCCTCATCGTTGCCGTAGAGGAAATCGTCATGGGCGGAGCCGATCAGGTTTTCGATCGAGACAAGATAGTCGCCGTTGGAATCGCCCGCATAGCCTTCGCCCATGTAGAGATCGACATCGACACCGGCATCAGCGGTGGAATAGTCGGCCGTGTCGTTTCCTTCACCACCGTCAAGCATGTCGCGGCCTGCGCCGCCATTGAGAATGTCATCACCGTCGCCGCCGAAGAGCTGATCGCCACCGGCATAGGCAATGATCATGTCATTGCCGGCATAACCGTGGATCGTGTCGTAGCCAGCGGCAGTCTCGAGCCGGTCATCGCCGGACGTGCCTTCCAGGAACTGGTCGGTAATGTCGTCAGGATCGCCGTCGTTGGTCGTGCCAGCACCACCGTTGGAATCGGTATCGTCGCAATCGCATTCGATGACCGTGATTTCCTGCGTCACATAATTGTTCGTGACTTCGGTGATCTCCGTTATCTCGGTGACATAGTTGTTGGTGACTTCGCTAATCTCGGTCACTTCAGTCACCTCGGTGACATAGTTGTTTGTCACTTCGCTGAGGTAGTTGTTTGTGATCTGGATGTCCGTCGTTTCGGTGCTTCCACCTTCGCCACCCGATGCGCTGCTGGTCAGCTGAGTGGTTGAAGCGGTGCGTGCCGTATCGTGGTTGACGACGATGCCGCGGATCGACTGGGCGGGATCGCTGACACCCAGGCTCTCGACCGGCGGGAGGTCCTGCTGCTCGCTGCCTTCCTCGCCAGTCAGCATGGCATCGCTGACAGGCTCGCCGAACAGTGAAGCGAGGCGCTCCTTGGCGTCGTCAATGGAAGTACGTGAGACGTCCTGGTCGAGATTGGCCATCAGCTGGTTCATGGAAAGGGATGGGTCTTCACCTGCGCCATTGTGCGCGGGACGATCCTCCGCTGGTGCCGTTTTCGCATCCTCCTGCGGCGCGCCTGATTGTGCCGCTGCTGCCTTCATGCTGGACGCAAGCACAACTGCCAGGCCGGTAACGACGCTTGAGGCAAATGCCAGTGCAGTGGTTTTCGAGTTTCTGGAAATGAATGAACTGTTTTGCGAGACGCTGCCGGAAACGGGCGCGATTGCGCCGCTTTCCGTCACCGCCCTGTCCGCCGCAGACAAGTTGGTCACGCTATTACCCCGTACTTGATTAACGCAAAATTAACCTAACAAAATTGTTAATATTCTGGAATCCATTAATTACAATTTAAATAAAATTGGAAACAACAAGGTTAATACATTGTTAAAAAACATCGCGTTTTGGTTAACGATTCGGAATGGCCTATCGCGTCAACTTCAAGATGGTTAACAGGATCAAAATATGCTTTGTACTCTCAATTAAATGAGATGTGCGGGAAATTCAGGTGCGTTACAACCCTGGCATACAGGCCGAATTCGGGGCAGGGAGGTCTGATCACTAGTTGATTTCAACCTTGCGGCATTTCCCGCAATGGGTGCAGGAAAGCCATAAGGTTGCATCCGCCCTGGCGGGATGGCGGCTATCTGTGTGCCGGATCAGTCGCGGCCATGGCCGTATCCATGGCCGTTGCCGTGGCTTTGGTGCCCCTGGCCGGTCTGGTTCGGATGCCCGTCCTCGGTCACTTCGGCAACCGGTGCCGGGGGCGCAATTGCTGCGGTTCGTTCCTGTGCCGAAGTGACTGTCACAGTCGGAGAGCAGGAAGCGGCATATCGACGGAAATCAGGACGAAGGTGCTGCTGGCGGGCCAGAAGCGGAAAAATGTCAGCCTGCTTGTTGCGGCCCAGTTCACTGAGCCTGGAGCGTTCTGAAGTGCGGCCAGTCCCGACAAAGGCATAGTCGCAAGGCTGTTCGAGCGCGATGCACTTGCCGTTTCGCCCGCATATGTCCACCGCACCTGAAAGAAGCGCGACATAAGTGCCGCCTTTTTCAATGGTCACATCGAAGGCCGTGCCCCTGACGCCGATGGTCGCGTAGGGTGTCACAACCTTGTATTTCTCGTGTGAGCGGCCAGTTCCGGAAATGAAGCGGAACGCACCCTTCGTTGCCTTGAAGGCGATTTCGCCAACGCCTGCTTTCGCATTGTAGGTATAGCTGTCCAGCACGATGTCGGCGTCGGGGCCGACGACCACCTTCGTTCCGTCCTTCAACTGGATCTGCGCATTGCCGCTGGAATTTGCGGACAATCTCTCATCCATGAACACATTGGTTGAAACCTTGAGCGCCAGTGCTGAACCGCTTGAATTGCCGGTAACCGTATCGGTCACGGCAACAGTTCTGCCGATGGGTTCAATCGCCATCGACAGGGTGGGAAAACCGATGCAAAGCAGGAAGGTCAGGGCACAGCGCATGATGGTACTCCACGCTAGACAACGCCCTTGGATCGAAAGGATAGCATCAAGTTAGATATTTAAGCAAATAAATGTTTGATTTCTTAATAATTCCAGCTTTCGCCCGCATCACGCGCCAAAGACGCGGCGGAAGATCGTGTCGACATGTTTGGTGTGATAGGAAAGATCAAACTTCTCGCGCAGTTCCTTTTCACCAAGGGCTGCGGTCACCTCCCTGTCGGCGAGGAGCTCGGTGAGGAAGTCCTTGCCTTCTTCCCAGACCCGCATGGCGTTGCGCTGGACGAGGCGGTAGGCGTCCTCACGACTGATGCCTGCCTGGGTCAGTGCGAGCAGGACACGCTGCGAATGAACCAGACCGCGATAACGTTCCAGATTTGCCATCATGTTCTTCGGATAGACGATGAGTTTGTCGATGACTCCGGTCAGGCGTGCCAGGGCAAAATCGAGCGTGATGGTGGCATCAGGGCCGATCATGCGTTCGACCGAGGAATGGGAGATGTCGCGTTCGTGCCAGAGCGCAACATTCTCCATGGCGGGGATTGAATAGGAGCGCACCATGCGCGCAAGCCCGGTGAGATTTTCTGTCAGAACCGGATTGCGCTTGTGCGGCATGGCAGAGGAGCCTTTCTGGCCAGGCGAGAAATATTCCTCGGCTTCCAGAACTTCCGTGCGCTGCAAATGCCTGATTTCAGTGGCGAGCCGTTCGATGGAAGAAGCAATGACGCCAAGTGTGGCGAAGAACATGGCGTGTCGGTCACGTGGAATGACCTGGGTCGAAACCGGTTCTGCCTTCAGACCAAGCTTGCTGGCGACATGTTCCTCGACCCTGGGATCAATGTTGGCGAAGGTGCCAACTGCGCCGGAGATTGCGCATGTAGCAACTTCCTCGCGCGCCATTTCCAGACGCTTGCGACACCGGTCGAACTCCGCATAGGCCTGTGCAAGCTTGACGCCAAAGGTGGTCGGTTCGGCGTGAATGCCGTGAGAGCGCCCGATCGTGACGGTATCCTTGTGTTCGAAGGCGCGCTTCTTCAGCGCTGCCAGGAGCGCGTCAATGTCTTCCAGCAACAGATCGCTTGCGCGCACAAGCTGGATGTTGAAACAGGTATCGAGCACATCGGATGATGTCATGCCCTGGTGAACGAAGCGTGCGTCCGGCCCGACAATTTCGGCGAGGTGGGTGAGAAACGCGATCACGTCATGCTTGGTAACGGCCTCGATCTCGTCGATCCGGGCGATATCGAACGTGGCATTCCTGCCCTTTTCCCAGATGGTGCGCGCTGCCTCTGCCGGGATGACGCCCAGTTCTGCCAGCGCGTCGCAGGCATGCGCCTCGATTTCGAACCAGATGCGGAAGCGGGCCTCGGGAGACCAGTTGGCGACCATCTGCGGCCGTGAATAGCGTGGGATCATGTCTCGTTCCTTGGCAATCGGCGTGGCGTCGGCCAGCGAATATCACCCGAGCAGAGCACAAACAACCGGATGGTGGTCGATGGATGGGGATTCAGCGTGAACTTTTCGCCACATGCAGGGACGACCATGTCGGCAACAGGTCACCTGGCTCCTCGCTGGCATCATGCACACCGCGCGCAATCGCGCGCGCCATGGTGGCGGCGGAGAACGCACACAGGTCTATCCAGTGATCGACGGGTGGGGTAATGCCGCTTGTCCCGGTGGCAAGCGCAAAGACGAGATCGCCGTCAAAGGGAGTGTGGGCGGGCCACAGGGCGCGGGCAAATCCGTCATGGGCTGACACGGCAAGCCGCTTGGCCTGCGCCTTGGTCAGAACAGCATCCGTGGCGATGACCGCTATCGTGGTGTTGGCAGACGGGTTCTGGCGCTCGCGGAACTTGAGGCGCAGATCGCTGCTGTCGGCGGGCAGGGGTGAAGGCAGGCCCAGTCCTGCGAACTCGTTGCCCGCTTCGAATGGCGCTGCCCAGAAGTGGGGTCCGTCTCCAACCAGTGGCGAGCCGACAGCGTTGACGGCCACAAGAGCTGACACGGTGATGCCGCTGTCGAGCACACAGGAAGCGGTGCCCAGCCCACCCTTGACGGTAGCGACCAGTGCGCCGGCTCCCGCGCCAGCGCTGCCGGTCTGGAACTCTCGGGCTGCATTGAGCGCTGCTTCGCGGCCCATCTCGCGATAGGGCGGATAGTCACCCCATGCCTTGTCACCGCCATTCATCAGGTCGAACAGGATGGCGGCGGGCACTATCGGGATGACATGGCCGCCAATGGCAAAGCCCTTTCCCTGCTGGCGCAGAGCCGACTGAACACCTGAAGCAGCGTCCAGTCCAAAGGCAGAGCCGCCCGAAAGGACAATTGCGTTCACGGTCTCGACTGTGTTTTCAGGCGACAGCAGATCGGTCTCGCGCGTGCCGGGCGCACCACCCATGACATGAACGGCAGCCGTGGCAGGTTCATCACAAAGGATTGCTGTCACGCCGGACTTGAGGCGCGAATCCTGCGCATTGCCGACCTTTAGACCCGCGACATCGGTAAGCGAATTGGTGCGGCCGGATTTCATTGGGCTGATCCGTTTTCCATTGGCCTGAACTGTCCACCCTGCCAGACATGCAGGCGAAAGCGATCCAGGTTGCTGCTGCCATCGGGGCCGAAGTCAATCGGGCCGAGGATGGTGCGAAACACGCTTTCGTCAAGGGCGCGCGCGGTCTCGTCGTTCGTATTGCGAAACGCGGCAATGGCAATCTCGATTGTTGCATATCCCAGCAGCACTGCTGGTTCGGCATCGATCGAACGATCCTTCAGCAGTTCGCGGACGACCTTGGCGCTGTCGAGGTTGGCGAACTCCTGGGAGAAGATCGCAAGCAGTCCGTCGGGAACGCTCTCGGCATTCTGAAGCCAGGGCAGGCCCGCCAGCGATTCACCGCCTGCGACTTCGAACTTGCCACCGAATTCGGCGACATTGGCAGCGATGATCGCTGTGTCTTCTGCTGCTGCGGAGACGAAGGCGGCCGAAACGCCAGCTTTCTGCAAGCGGCGGATCAGCCCGGCCTGTGTAGACTGGGCGGGCCTGAAATTGTCAGCAAATTGCGGCGGGTTGCCTGCCTCTTCCATCAGAACGCGAAACTCGTCTGCCTGGGTGCGGCCATAGACGGTACCATCATCCACGACTGCCCACGGCAGGCCACGCCATCGGGGTGCCAGATAGCGGAATGCGGCTCTGGTTGCGTCTGAATCGGAGGGTGACAGGCGCCAGACGCGCCATCCCTCCTTTGCCGCATCCTTCAGGAGACGTTCGGAGCGCGCACCAGCAGCAAGCACCGGAACGCCCGCCGCCGCCATGCGCGAGACGGCAAGCCAGGCGGGCTCGTTGCACAGGAGGCCCGTTACCATTGCCGGTTCGGACGCCTGCAGTTCGGCAATTGCGAGCGTCGCTATTTCCCCATCACAGCCGTCATCGGCAACGATGAGTTCGATGTCGCCATGCTGGGCCAGTATTTCTATGGCAAGGCGCGCGCCGGTCAGGAACTGCTTGCCGACAACAGATGCGGACCCGGAAAGGGGGAGGGAGAGGCCAATCCTGAATCCTTCAGCATTGGCGATGGGGGCCGCAAGCAGCAGTGCTGCGGTACAGACAGCCAGGCAAAAAGCGCGCGGGCCCATCACCTCTCACTCCCGCTGATCGACTGGGCCTGCTTCCTGCTTGTCATGTTTGTCAGTCTGTCCCGGAAACCATTCGCGTTGACCTTAAGCAGGGCATTTGCTGTTCGCAACCAGCCTTCCCCTTTACAGTGGGCTTACAAGTCGCCAGAATTGATTTCAACCGTCATTGGGCAACCCCTGACGCGTTCAGATCGGCCATGAAGGTCGGGATAAGATAATAAACGGGAGAAAAGTGAACATGATTGCCAAGTTGAAGCTGGTGCTGGCCGCCAGCGTAGCGGCTAGCCTGCTTGCAGGGCCTGCTGCAGCGGAGGATATCAAGATCGGATTTCTCGGTGGTATCACCGGACCGATCGAAAGCCTTGTACCGCCGATCATTGACGGCGCACAGCTGGCACTGACGCACATCAACGCGCAGGGTGGACTGCTGGGTGGCAACAATGCCGTGCTGGTTCTTGGCGACACGACCTGCGCCGATGCCACCAAGGCCGCCGATGCAGCTGACCGTGAAGTCAATGTCGACAAGGTAGTGGCAATCATTGGAGCGCTTTGCTCCGGTGCGACCATTGCTGCTGCCAACAATGCCGCCATTCCAGGTGGCGTAGTGATGGTATCGCCATCAGCTACTTCGCCAGCAATCACCACGCTGGAAGACAAGGACCTTCTGTTTCGCACGGCTACATCCGATGCCTATCAGGGTGAAGTTCTTGCCCGCGTGATCAAGAAGCGTGGTGTCTCCAACATCGCGATCACCTATGTGAACAACGATTACGGCAAGGGCCTAGCCGATTCGCTCAACGCGGCTTTCCCCAAGGAAGGCGGCACTGTCGCGATCAGCCAGGCACATGAAGACGGCAAGGCAGACTATCGTTCAGAACTCGGTGCATTGGCCGCCAGTGGTGCCACGGACCTGGTCGTGATCGGTTATGCCGATGGTTCAGGCGGCACGATCGTGCGCCAGGGTGTTGAATCAGGCGATTTCAACATGTTCTTCTCGGCAGACGGCAACGTTTCGGACAAGCTTGCAGCCGATCTCGGTGCGCAGATTGACGGCAAGTTCGTGCTGACCAAGCCTGGCGTACCCGAAGTTCCTGGTGCGACCAGCTTCAACAACCTCGCCAAGGAAGCAGGCATCAAGCTTGATGGCCCGTTCGTTCCGAATGCATATGACTCAGCATTTGTTATCGCACTGGCTATCGAAAAGGCCGGTTCGACCGACCGTGCTGCCATTGCCAAGGAACTGCGCGGCGTTGCCTCCGCACCGGGCGAAGTGATCCTGCCAGGTGAATGGGCCAAGGCTGTCGAAGCCATCAAGGCCGGCAAGGACATCAACTATGAAGGTGCAACCGGCAGCCTGGAGTTCGACGCAGCCGGTGACGTATCCTCCGTCTTCGTGGAAACCGAAGTGCGTGACGGCAAGGTCGTCGAAATCGGCATGGCTGAGTAAGCCTTTCCCAATTTGGGACAAACAATGAAAGCCCGGGCTTCGGCCCGGGCTTTTTCTTTTGCTGATTGATCAATACCGGTTTGCGAGATCGCCGCAGGCAAGGTCATTGTCTGTCGTGTGCCGGATCCATCACTTCTTGTGCGAAATGCGCTCGGGCAGGGCGCCCTGCGGTGCGATACGAAGCACGATTACGATCGCCAGACCAATAACAAATACACGCATCTGCAAGGCGCGGCTGTCGAGGTCTGTCGGTGCCTGCCATCCGAACCAGGCATCGCCATAAGTCCGCAACTGGTCAAAAAGCCAGGTGGAAGCCGGGGCTGACATTACCCAGACGATGTAGACGATGAGCGCGCCGAATATCGCTCCGCGATTGTTGCCGGAACCGCCAAGGATGACCATCACCCAGACCAGGAATGTATGGTTGAGGGGGATGAAGCCGCTTGGATCGAAAACGCCAGTAAAATGAATGAGGATTGCGCCACCAAGGCCAACAAGGGCTGAGCCGAGAATGAAAATCTCAAGCCTGCGACGGTTGACGTTCTTGCCCATCGCTTCTGCCGCTTCCTCATTGTCGCGGATCGAGCGCATCATGCGCCCCCAGGGCGAATGGTAAGCGCGCTGAAGGGCGAGATAGATGACGATGGCAACGGCAGCGACAATGCTCAGGTAGAGCGAGCGCGCCAGGAGGAATTCGCCATCTTCGGGACGGCCCACCGGCCAGGGAAGGGGCGAAACGGTCAATGTGCCCTTGGTGAGCCAGTCTGCATTCTTGAGAAAGATCTTGATGATTTCGGCAAAGCCGAGCGTGGCAATGGCCAGATAATCGGATCGCAGGCCCAGGCAGACCTTGCCCACGAACCAGGCGATGAGTCCGGCCAGGATGGCTGCCGCGATCCAGCCTAAATAAACCGGCAGACCGAGACCGCCCATCCAGACAGCCTTGCTCTCGACTTCCGTTGCCAGGTCCGTTGTTGCCGTTGTCACCATGATCCAGGCCATGGCGAGCGCTATTGCGATGAGGATTCCCTTCACCGTGGATGAGACGCCGAGCAGCTTGTCGGAGCGGTTTGCAAGGAAAATGAGCAGGCCGCCCAGCACGAGACGTACCACCAGGCCCAGCATCATGCCTGGACCCTGCGAATTCCAGAAGTCCGGGTTGGTCGGGACGGTGAGGATTGTCGAGATGGCAGCCCCGGCGGCAATGAAGCCCATCAGGCCGACATTGAACATCCCCGCATAGCCCCACTGGATATTGAGGCCTAGCGCAATGATCGCGTAGCAGGCGGCTTCGACCAGCATGCGGGTGGAATAGACCGCGCCTTGCAGGGCGTAGACGCCAGCGATGATGGCGAGCAGCAGGGCGAAGGCAAGAAGTTCGCGCGGAAAGGCGTTTTTGGTCGAACTGCTCACAACACTCTCCCCTTGAAGATGCCGGTCGGGCGATAGACGAGCACGATGATCAGGATGATGAATGGCACCATCAGCTTGTATTCGGTTGGCACCAGCGCCAGGTCGTTTGGCAATTGCAGCGCTTCAGGCAGCCAGTTGTTCAACGGGCGAAGCAGGATCGACCAGTTGAAGATGGCGAGCGTCTCGGAAAAGCCAACCAGGAAACCGCCGGCGACCGCGCCGTAGGGCTGGCCGATGCCGCCGACAATCGTTGCGGCGAAGATCGGCAGCAGCAGATTGTAGGAAAGGTCAGGCTTGAGGATCACATCCATCGACAGCAGGCTGCCTGCGGCACAGGCAAGGCCTCCGCCTATCACCCAGGTGGCGATCACCACATGATTGAGGTTGATGCCGGTCACTCTGGCAAGGTCGGGATTGTCGGAAACCGCGCGCATTGCCTTGCCGAGCCTGGACCGGGTGAGGAAATAGTGCAGCGCGATTACCGCGACGATCATGACGGCGAACAGGATGATCTGGGGTTCTGTCAGCGTAAGTCCGCGCTGGGAACCGGGGAAGGGGATGCGATAAATGTCCTTGGGCTGGTCGAAGAACATGTTGCGCGTGCCAACGCCGGCAAAGAGGCGAAGCACACCCTGGATGATGAGCGTAACGCCAAGCGAGGTGATGACGATGATCATCGTGGTGGCATTGCGCTCTCGAAGCGGCTTGTAGAACAGCTTGTCGAGGCCGATGGCAAAAAGGGCCGTGAGGACCATGGCCACGGGCATCGTCAGCAGGACGAGAGGAATGGGCGAAGTCACGCCTGCTGCCGAAAGAAGGCCAGCAAGCACCAGCGTGGCAAAAGCGCCGAATGTCATGATGTCGCCATGGGCGAAATGGGCGAAGCGCAGAATGCCGAAAACCAATGTGACGCCAATCGCGCCAAGAGCGTAGATCGATCCGATCACGAGCCCGGCGAAGACTGCCTTGTTGAGGAAGAAAACCAGTGCTTCCAATTGATTACAAGGCTCCGTTGATATTTTGAGTCAGCAACCGTCTATCCTCCCAGGAAACTGCGCGCGACTTCCGGATTGGCCAGGAGCGCCTTGCCGGTGTCGGTGAAGGAGTTGGTGCCATTGGCGAGAATGAAACCCTTGTGGGCGATCGCCAGTGCCTGCTTGGCGTTCTGCTCCACCATGAGGACGGTGACACCTTCGGCATTGACGGCAAGTACACGATCGAAAATCTCGCTCATGAACATCGGCGAAAGGCCGGCAGTCGGTTCGTCAAGCAGCAGCAATTGCGGCTCGATCATCAGGGCGCGCCCGACGGCGACCATCTGGCGCTGCCCGCCCGACAGTTCTCCTGCAGGCTGGTTACGCTTGTCGGCTAGCGGGGGGAAGATCGTGTAGACATGATCGAGCAGGGCGGAGAAGTCGTCGCGCCGCGAATAGGCCCCCATCTCCAGGTTCTCGTGCACGGAGAGGGTTGGGAAGATGTTGTATTCCTGCGGGACATAGGCGATGCGGTGGGTGCACATCTTTTCCGGTGCGGTTCCCGTCAATTCCCTGCCGTCGATCTGCATGGAGCCGCCGGTTATGCGCACCAGGCCAAACATGGCCTTGAGAAGCGTCGATTTTCCTGCGCCGTTGGGCCCGGCAATGACGCCGATCTCACCCTTTTCCAGTTGCAGGTCGACCCCGTGAAGAATGGTCATCTGGCCATAACCGCCAACAAGCTTGCTGATGTTGACGAAACTCATGAGGCAGATGCTCCGCTTGCCGTTTTCCTGGTTGTGGCATGCCCGGCAGGCGAGCCGCCGAAATAGGCCTCGATGACGCGCTCGTCCTTCTTGATTTCCTCGATATGGCCCTGGGTCATGACGGACCCGCTGGCCATGACGATCACCGGGTCGCAAAGGTCCGCGATGAAATCCATGTCATGCTCGATGACGAAGAAGGTGTAGCCCAGTTCCCGGTTCATGCGCTTGATGTTCTCGGCCAGATCAAGGAGCAGCGTCTTGTTGACGCCTGCCGCGATCTCGTCGAGCAGGACAACCTTGGCATCGACCATCATCGTGCGACCAAGTTCGAGCAGTTTTTTCTGCCCACCGGAAAGATTGCCCGCAAGTTCGTTGCGAACGCGCCGGATCTTGAGGAAGTCGATGACTTCGTCGGCCTTGCGCATGACCTCGGCTTCCTCGCGTGCAACACGCGCGGGGCTGAACCAGGCCGAGACCAGATTTTCGCCGGACTGGCCGTCGGGAACCATCATGAGGTTTTCAATGACGCTCATGTTGGAAAATTCATGCGCGATCTGGAATGTCCTGAGGAGACCGCGCTCGAACAGTTCGTGGGCGGGCTTGCCGGTAATGTCCTGGCCATCGAGGATGATATTGCCGCTGGTCGGGGGAAAATTGCCTGCCACCATGTTGAACAGGGTGGACTTGCCAGCACCGTTCGGGCCGATCAGGCCGGTGATCGAGCCGCTTTCGACATTGAGCGTGCAATCACGGACTGCTTCAAATGCTCCAAAGCGTTTCGTAACAGATCGCACCTCGACGATTGGAGCCATGTTTCCCCGTCTTTTCCAGTCATTCCCCAGTCGGGCGTTTCCCGCCTCTACGCAATTCCTAACAATCATGGGTCGGGCCTGCAATCGCTTTTGCCCACCGACCACCGATTTGTAGGCCTTGCAGCCTCAAACCGGTTTATCGAGCGCCGCATTTATGCTCAAAGGCTGTGGTCGCGCATTGTGCCGAACCATTGCGAAAGCGAGTAAGCGTGCTGGAAAAAGCCAAATCCGTTGAAACCGTGACACCGGGCATCTATCGCGATGCGATGGCCCATCTGGCTGGTGCGGTCAATATTGCGACGACCGATGGCTCAGCCGGGCGACGTGGCGTGACGGTTGCAGCCGCAATGTCCGTTTCGGATTCGCCAGCGACAATCGTGGTGTGCCTCAACCGCAACCGGGATGAAAATCTCTGGTTCAGGGAAAATGGCAATCTGGCGCTGAACACGCTGTGCGCGTCTCAGATTGAACTGTCGCGCATCTTTGCGGGTGAGGATCACCTGGCGATGGACAAACGGTTTGCTGCTGCGCAATGGCAGTCACTGGTCACTGGTGCCCCGGTTCTGCTGGGTGCGCGTACCGCGCTTGATTGTCGTATTGTCGAATTCAGGCCGGTGGAGACACACTGGATGATCCTTGCCAGGGTCGTGGCCGTTGCCAAACCGGTGGATGAAACAGCGTTGGTCTATATGGACCGCGGATACCGGGAATTGTAGGCTGGCAGGCAATCATACCGTCAGGAAAACCATCAATGGCAAAATCCAGGGCACCGCAATCTTCCAGCGCAAAGCTTCCGCAGAGCATTGACGAGACGCTTGAGCTGCTGGGGAGCGCTGGCTACGTGGCGGATCGCGCGCTGGCGACCGTTCTCTATCTCAGCCTGAAAATGGGTCGGCCGCTTTTTCTTGAGGGTGAGGCTGGTGTCGGCAAGACCGAGATCGCGAAAGTGTTGGCTGCCACACTTGGACGCAAACTCATTCGGCTGCAATGCTATGAGGGTCTGGATGTCAATTCGGCTGTCTATGAATGGAACTATCCCGCGCAAATGGTCGAGATACGGATGCGGGAAGCTTCAGGTGCGGCAAGGGGTGGCGAAGCAGATCGGCTGGAACTGCAGAAGGGCGTCTATTCGGACCGGTTCCTGATCCGGCGTCCGCTCCTGCAGGCACTGGAAGGCGAGCCGGGTGCTGCACCAGTGCTGCTGATCGATGAGCTTGATCGCACCGATGAGGCTTTCGAGGCATTCCTGCTGGAAATCCTGTCCGACTTCCAGGTGACGATCCCCGAACTCGGCACCATCCAGGCGGCAGAGCCACCCATCGTCATCATCACGACCAACCGGACCCGCGAGATACACGATGCGCTGAAGCGGCGCTGTCTTTATCACTGGGTGGACTATCCGGACGCCGAACGCGAAATGGCGATCCTGCGGTCCCGGACACCGGGACTGAGCAGTGCGCTATCGCGCGAAATCGTTGCCTATGTGCAGAAGCTGCGGACCATGGACCTGTTCAAGAATCCCGGTGTTGCCGAAACGCTCGATTGGGCATCGGCACTGATCGAACTCGACAAGCTGGCGCTTGATCCACAGACCGTGTCGGACACGATTGGCGTGCTGCTCAAATATCAGGACGATATTGCCCGGATAGCTTCCAGTGAAGGGCGGGCTGTCCTCGATGAGGTAAAGGCGGAACTGAGGCGCGAAGCCGCCGGGATGGCGTGAGGCGCTTTTGTCATGAAGGATGAACGCGGGCCTGTTCCCAACAGCAATGCAAAACCGGTTGAGCGGGCGAGGGAAGAGGGGCGGCTGTCCGACAATGTCCTTTATTTTGCCCGCACGCTGCGCGGCGCTGGCATGCGTGTTGGTCCGGCTGCTGCCATTGACGCAGTGAAAGCAGTTCACGCTGCTGGCATCAGCGACCGCGACGATTTCTACTGGACATTGCATTGTGTGCTCGTGAACCGGCGCGAGGACCATCCGGTGTTCGACGAGGCCTTTCGTCTGTTCTGGCGTTCGCGCGAACTGGTCGAGAAAATGCTGCAGATGTTCTCGCCCGTTGCAAATCCCACGGCGCAGCCTGCGGAAAAGCGGGCAGCGGAGTCGCGCGTTTCGCAGTCCCTGTTTTCGGGTCGTGAATCGAACAAGCAGGTTGAACGCCCGGAGATCGAGATCGATGCGACCCTGAGTGCTTCGGAGCGCGAGGTGCTGCACAAGAAGGATTTTGCGCAGATGACTGCGCTCGAAATCGGGTTGGCGCGCAGGGCGATGGCCGATCTCGTGCTGCCGATGGACGCGGTCAGAGTGCGGCGCTTCGAACCTGTCGGCAGGCCAGCGATCATTGATCCTCGCAAGACACTTTCGACGAGCCTGCGCACCGGCGGCGATCTGATCCTGCCGCGCTATCGCCAGCATCGCCAGGTGCATCCACCTCTGGTCATTCTTGCTGACATATCCGGTTCGATGAGCCAGTATTCGCGGATATTCCTGCATTTCCTGCATGCGATTACCGAGAAGCGGCGGCGCGTGCACACCTTCCTGTTCGGCACGCGGCTGACCAATGTGACAAGGCCGTTGCGGCGCAAGGATCCCGATGAAGCACTGGCGGAATGCAGTGCTGCGGTGGAGGACTGGTCGGGCGGCACGCGCATTGGCACCACCCTGCACGAATTCAACAGGCGGTGGTCGCGGCGTGTCCTTTCGCAAGGCGCCATCGTCCTCTTGATTACGGATGGCCTGGAACGCGATGGAGATGATATCCTGGCGCAGGAGATGGATCGGCTGCATCGCTCCTGCAGGCGGCTGATCTGGCTCAATCCGCTGCTGCGCTTCGATGGGTTCGAGGCGCGTGCGCGCGGCATCAGGGCGATGCTGCCGCATGTGGACGAGTTTCGTGCGGTGCATTCGCTGGAAGCGCTCGCCGATCTTTGCCAGGCGCTGACCAGATCGGGCAACAGGCGGGTGGATCCCAAGGACTGGCTGCGCAAGGTGGCGGCCTGATGGAGATGAGCATGGCAAACGAAACGACGGGACTTGATGAACTGGCAACAGCCGAAAGCTGGATGAAGGCCGGACGTGAGGTCGCGGTTGCCACGGTGGTCGAAACCTGGGGTTCAGCACCCCGGCCGGTCGGCTCGCATCTCGTCATTGACGAGGAAGGCAGTTTCGAAGGATCGGTCTCCGGTGGGTGTGTGGAAGGCGCGGTGATTTCCGAAGCAATGGAAGTGCTGGCGAATGGGGAGCCGCGCATGCTGGAATTTGGTGTTGCCGACGAAACGGCCTGGCGCGTGGGTCTTTCGTGCGGCGGGCGGATCAGGGTCTATGTCGAGAGGGTCGGCTGAATGGATCCGCTGAACCTCAAGAAGGTCAACGCCGCGCGTCGCAAACGGCAGGCCGTCATCCTCCTCACTGACCTGGGCGATGGCCGGGACAGGGTCGTTCTGGAAGGGGATACGGTCGCGGGCGAACTGGGCGAGGCAATCGGCAGGGCGTTCCTGTCCGGCAAATCCGGCACGGTCGAGATCGGCGGACGCCAGATGTTCCTCAATGTGCATGTGCCACCGCCGCGGATCGTGGCTATTGGTGCGGTTCACATCACCCAGGCGCTGGCGCAGATTGCGCGGGTGTCTGGCTTCGATCTTGAAATCATCGACCCGCGCACGGCGTTTGCGACTGCGGAGCGTTTCGAGGGCGTGAGACTGTTTGCCGAGTGGCCGGACGCGGTTCTCAAGGATAGGCCGCTTGATCGCTACACAGCACTTGCCGCCGTCACGCATGATCCCAAGATCGACGATTTTCCGCTGGCGGAAGCCCTGCGCAACAAGTGCTTCTATGTTGGCGCGCTTGGAAGCCGCAAGACACATGCGAAGCGTGTCGAGCGTCTGGTGGCCCTTGGAATTGAAAGCGGTGATATCGGGAAGATTGCGGCGCCCATCGGGCTTGATATCGGTGCATCGAGCCCGGCGGAAATCGCAGTGGCGATCATGGCGCAGATCATCGGCGCATTTCGCCGTCGCGGATTGCAGGGCGAAGCTGAAGACGGCGCGGGCGCAGCATGAAATTCGGACCGGTGGAACTGGACAAGGCGGAAGGAGCAATCCTGGCGCATGCCCTTGTCCTGCCGGATGGCTCACGATTTCGCAAGGGCATGCGCCTGACCCGAGAGCACATTGATCAGATGCGCTCTGGCGGCGTCGGGAGCGTCATTGCCGCCATGCTGGGTACAGATGATGTCGGCGAGGATGAAGCGGCAACCCTTGTTGCCGGGGCAATCAGCGGTGCCAATCTTCGTATTGAAAATGCCGCGACCGGGCGGGTGAACATCTATAGCGAGAGCAATGGTCTGTTTTTTGCCGATCCGCAGATCATCACGCGGCTCAACCGGATCGATCCGGGCATCACGGTGGCTACGCTGGCATCGCCCAGCGATGTCAATGCGGGCAGGATGGTGGCAACGGTCAAGATCATTCCCTATGCCGTGTCGCGCAAGTCAGTGAATGAAGCGCTCGGAACGGGCAATGCCCCCGTCATCAGGGTAGACCCTTATGGATCGAGAAGAATTGGCGTAGTCGCGACGAGGCTGGCCTCGCTCAAGCCATCGGTCATGGACAAGACCATTCGCGTGCTGAAAGCCAGGCTTGAACCTTCGGGCTCGATACTGGTGCGCGAATTGCGGGTGGACCATGCGATGGATGCGATCGCTGCGGCTATCGGCGAACTGGCACCTGATTGCGATTTCGTGCTGGTATTCGGAGCATCTGCAATCAGCGACATGGCGGACGTGATTCCATCCGCGATACGCTCGCTTGGCGGCAGGATCGTGCATTTCGGCATGCCGGTCGATCCCGGCAATCTCCTTCTCATTGGTGATCTGGACGGCAAGCCGGTCATTGGCGCTCCGGGTTGCGCGCGCAGCCCGGCGGAGAACGGATTCGACTGGGTGCTGCAGCGTCTGCTGGCAGGTGGGGAAGTAACAGCCGACGAGATAACGGCGATGGGCGTCGGCGGATTGCTGATGGAAATCGGCACAAGGCCGCAACCGCGCGAAACGAACCGCACGGGCGATCCTGCCATTTCGGCAATCGTGCTGGCTGCCGGCCAGTCGACGCGCATGGGTGAGATGAACAAGCTTGCGGCAATGCTGGACGGCAAGGCGATGGTACGCCATGTCGTGGAGAATGCTCTTGCCGCAGGTCTTGGCGAAGTGATCGTCGTGACAGGCCATGAGGCGGAGCGAATTCGCGGATTGCTTGAAGGGCTGGATGTGCGGTTTGTTCACAATGATGCCTATGGCGATGGTATGGGGACATCGGTTGCCGCCGGGGCGAGGGCAGTGTCCGCGACCGCGAAGGGCGTGATGGTTCTTCTCGGCGACATGCCGCTGATCGATGCCACGATGGTCGGACTGATGCGTGATGCCTTTGCCGACAGCGGGTCGGAGCGAATTGTTGCCGCTTCCCATGGGGGCAAACGTGGCAATCCCGTGCTGTGGCCAAGCGGGTATCTTGGCGATCTGGCAACGCTTGGGGGGGATCGCGGTGCGCGTGATCTCGTTGGCGATGAAACCAGCGGCACGATCCTTGTCGAACTGGGCAAGGCGGCTAGCCTTGATCTCGACACGCCGTCGGATCTTTCCGCTTTCAAAAGCTAGGCTGGCCGGATTCGCGTTTCCCGGCAATGCTCAGATCAGTTGCATGCCCTTGAGGCTGGCATGGCCGTCGCGCGCGATGATGATGTGATCATGCACGGCTATGCCGAGTGGACGCGCAATCTCGATGATGGTGTTTGTCATCTCGATGTCGGCGCGCGAGGGAGAGGGGTCGCCAGACGGGTGGTTATGAACAAGGACGATTGCGGTCGCGGAGAGTTCGAGTGCGCGCTTGACCACTTCACGCGGATAGACCGGCGTGTGGTCGACGGTTCCGACCTGCTGCACTTCATCCCGGATGAGCCGGTTCTTCTTGTCGAGGAACAGGATGCGAAACTGTTCGCGTTCCTCGAAGGCCATGGCCGTGCGGCAATAGTCGAGAACCTGCTGCCAGGATGAAAGAACGGTGCGCTCGCGAACCTGTCCCGCCGTGAGGCTGATGGCGGCTGCATGAATGACCTTGATATCAATGACCGCGCCTTCGCCCAGGCCCTTGACCTTTTCAAGTTGGGTGCGTGGTGCTGCGATGACTTCCGCGAGCGAACCGAATTCGCGGATCAGCTGCTTGGCAAGTGGTTTGATGTCGCGCCGGGGTATCGACCTGAACAGGAGCAGTTCGAGCAGTTCATAGTCAGCAAGCGCGCTGGAACCCTTTTCGCGAAACCGTTCCCGAAGCCTGTCGCGGTGACCCAGATAATGCGGCTTGTCTGCAATATCGGACTGGTTCTTTTCTCCGAAGCCCGCCGCCGCGGCTCTTCCGCCATCCCCCATGATCACCCCTGAAGATCAAACTGCGCCTTAAACGTAAGGCGGCACAGTATAACCTGCGGGTGAAAGCGTAAATATCTCACAACCAGAATCTGTAACGCCCACGGAGTGTTCATATTGGGCAGAGAGCGAGCGGTCGCGGGTGACTGCAGTCCAGCCGTCACCCAGAATCTTGACGCCCGGACGCCCCAGATTGATCATCGGCTCGATGGTGAAGATCATGCCTGGCTTCAGGACGATGCCTTCGCCGCGCCGACCATAGTGAAGGATGTTGGGAGCGTCATGAAAAAGCAGGCCGACGCCATGGCCGCAGAAATCGCGCACGACCGAGCAGCGTTCGCCCTCGGCAAATTCCTGAATGGCTGCGCCGATATCGCCGGTCGTGTTGCCCGGCTTGACTTCGGCAATGCCGAGCATGAGCGCCTGGTATGTGACTTCCATGAGGCGTTCGGCGGCGCGCTTCACTTCGCCAACGGGGTACATGCGGCTTGAATCCCCATGCCAGCCATCCAGCACGAAAGTGACGTCGATGTTGACGATATCGCCGTCGCGCAGAGGCTTGTCGTTGGGGATGCCGTGGCACACGACGTGATTGATCGACAGGCAGGATGACTTGGTGTAGCCGCGATAGTTGAGGGTGGCGGGGTAGGCGCCGTGCTCGACGCCGAAGCGGAATATGAAATCATCGATTTCCTGGGTCGTCGTGCCGGGACGCACCAGTTCGCCAACCCTGTCGAGGCATTCAGCCGTCAGCGCGCCAGCACGACGCATGCCGGCAAATCCATCTTCGCCATAGAGCTTGATGGATCCGGTGTTCTTCAGTGGCGCACTGCCTGCTTCGATGTAATTCTGCATCGCTGGCGCTTTCCCATTCCGACAGAAACCCGCATGGGGAACTTGATATCCTGCATTTGGCATTAATATGGCGCGCATTCAACCCGCAGTGCCCCTCAATGCTGGCAGTCTCGGAGAAATGCCGATACAAGGAACCGCGTTTTGCAAAGGTTGAGAATCGGCAGCGGATAGCAGATGAGCAGCATTGGTTTCGGTTTCGAGCGGATAGGACTGTGGACCCAGCGTCATCCCATCCTCCTCACGGTTTTCGTTGTGATCGTCACGGCTCTGGCCGGGATCAATGTGCCAAAGGTGCGTTTCGACGGTAATGTCACTGCGGTATTGCCGGAGGATTCCGAAGCATTCCGCAATTACTTCGACCAGCGCGATTCCTTCAGGGATTTCTCGCGCGATGTGACGATCCTGGTGCAGTCCGAACGCCTGATGACTGCGGATGGTCTGGAGGACCTGCGCAATCTCCAGCTCGAAATCGCGATTTCCGATGTGGTCGAGAATGTCGTCACGATCTTTTCAACGCCCGACCCTGATCCCGATACGGGCGAGATTGGCCAGTTCTTCCCCGAAAGCTTCGACAATGATGCGCAGGCCAGGACCAGTGTCGAGGCACTGCTGGAGAAGTTCCCGCAGGCCCGTTCCCTGATCTCGCCGTCAAAGGGCGTCGCCATCCTGCTTGTGACACTTGATGCCAGCCTCACGGGAGATGACGCCAAGGTCTATCGCAGCTTTCAGGATCTCAAGCAGGCAACCGAGGACGCCGCCCCTCAGGATTTCGACATCCACTATACCGGGCTTACTCCGATCGGGCTGACAATCGTTGGTGCGCTTGTTTCCGACCAGCTCAAGCTGACGCTGGTGGGCCTTGCGCTCGGAACTGGCATTGCCTTCTATATTTTCCGCAGCCTGCTCGCGGCACTCGTCTGCGCATTCCCGCCTGCGCTTACCGCCGTGTGGTCGCTCGGGATGGTTGGATGGTACGACATTCCGATCAATTATCTGACTACAGTGTTGCCAACGCTGGCGCTCATTCTCGCATTTGCCGACGGTATCGTTCTCTATTACCGATGGCAGGTTTCCAATTCGCATTCGTCCGATCTCGATGCAAATCTGACCGAAGCCTTGCAACGCGTCGGGCCTGCGTCATCGCTGACTTCCATCACGACGGTGCTCGCTTTCCTGTCCTTCTCCTTCGCATCGGGAACAGCGCTGAAGACCTTCTCGATGCTCGGCATGGGCGTCGTGGCGATTGCCTTTCTGGCGGTGATCATTGGCTTGCCGCTCGTCATCCACTGGGCAATCCGCCTGGGGCTTGCGCGACCCGAACGGCTTTCGAAGCCCGCATTTTCGCAGCTTGGCGCCAAGTTCATGCAATTTGTGCGGCCAAGACCGGCGGTGATCGCGCTATGCGCCATTGCCGTTGTGGCGATGCTGAGTGTGGTTCACGGCATCATCCGGGCTGAATATCGCATCACTGACTATCTGCCCGCTACGTCTGGAACGCGCACTGCGGAAGAACTGGCGAACGAGGTCATTGGCGGGCGCTCGCTGATCTTTCTCTCTGTACCGGTCGCGCAAAAGGGATCGGCCTTTCTTGCTCCCAATCTGGAACGGCTGAAAATCGCGGAAGAGGCTGCGGGCACCGTTTTCGAGCAGGGGCGGGTCTTCTCGCTCACCGACATTACCCGCAACCTCAACAATGAAACGGCAATTGCAAAGCTGGCCGAGACCATCGAAACCGAACGGCCACAGGCGAAAGCCAGTTTCATCTCCGGCGATGGAAGCCGAATGCTGGTCAGTATCCGCATTCCTTCCGACCAGTCCATCAACAAGACGCTGACGGAAATCGATGCGTTGCGCGCAGCACTCAATCAACTCGAATTCGGCAAGGATGTCATCATCACCGGCTTCGATGTGCTGATGGCGCGTGAATTCACCAGCCTGATCAGCCAGTTGCGTACCAGTCTGCTGCTCGCCATCTTCCTTGGCGTTGTCATTGTCGGGATCGCAACCCGCTCGCCACTGCTGGCACTTGCGGCGCTCACACCAAATCTGCTGCCCGTGCTCACCGTGGAACTGGCGGTCTGGATCAAGGGTGGATCGATCAACCTTTCGGAGGTCATCGCACTCACCATCGCCTTTGGCATCGCCATCGACAATGCGGTGCATGTGATCAACGTGTTTTCCAGCGAGCGCAGGAGCGGCAAGAGCGTGCGCGAGGCGCTGGATGAGACGCTGGCGGAAGTGGGGCCTGCCCTTGGCGCCAGCACGATGATCATCTGTGTGGCCTGTCTGGTGACGCAGATCAGCATCCTGCCGGTCGTTCCGGTGCTGGGTCGGCTCATGATCGCCACATTGATCGTGGCTTTGGTGTCCAATCTGGCCATTCTTCCCGCAAACATCTTGATCCTGGACTGGCTTGCAACCAAATTCAGAAGGAAGGCTCCAGCGGGCGAAAGGGTCTCCGAACGCGCCTGAAGCGCTGTTTGCCATTGCATGAAAGGAAATTGCCTTGAAGCTGTCGATGATCCTGCAGATTGTACTCGGTGTCACCGCCCTGCATGTGAGCGCGCCTGTTGCCTTTGCCGATGAAGCGTCGAACTTTCTTTCCAGCCTTGCCGGGGAATTCAAGGGCAGGGGCAAGGCAACGCTTCTCAGCCGCGAGAAGGCGGAACCGGTAAGCTGCAAGGTCAACAACAAGTATGATGGCAACAGTTCAGCCCTGATGGTCAGCGGCAATTGTGCGTCCACGCAGGGCAAGAGTTCGGTTTCGGGCAAGCTCACGCATGATGGTGCGTCGGTCAGCGGCCAGTTCATCGGCAATGTTGAAGGCTCGACCGTGACCGGGTCGCGGGGTACGATTAGCGACGGACAACTAGTCATCAGCTCCAACATGGTAGACAATGCGACCGGCAACCTGTCGCGCACGCGCCAGGTGATCCGGCTCAAGGGAGCGGGATTCTCGTCGCAATTCTACACCTACGACAATGCTTCCGGGAAATATGAACTCAACGGCGAGATGACGTTCACGAAGCAGTAGCGCAAGGCAGGGGAGGCAGGCATGGAGCAACATGTTGATCCGGACCGCGAACGGTTCGCACTGTTCAAGGACCTGCCGCGCGAAGGCGTCATCCACATGCTGAACCTGGTGCGGCTGAATGACACCGCCGTCTATGATGATGGCACGATGGTGACCGGCAGCGAGGCCTATGGTGCCTATTCGCGCGAAAGTGCACCGATCTTTTCCGCGCTGGGCGGACGGATCGTGTGGAGCGGCAAGTTCGAACTGATGCTTATTGGCCCGCAGAGCGAGCATTGGGACCGTTGTTTCATCGCCGAATATCCATCAGCCGAAGCCTTCATCACGATGATCCGCGATCCCGATTACCAGAAGGCAGTCCGGCATCGCCAGGCAGCGGTTGCCACGTCAAGGCTTATCAGGTTGCGACCGGGAGAGGCTGGCGATGGTTTTGGTTGATCGGACCTGCCCGTTTCATAGCACCTTGACCCAGTTTTCGAGCGGCTCGCGGTCCGAGTGCAACTGGTTGACGGGTTTGTCCGCGTCACGATAGCCGATTGCGACGCCGCAAAAGACCATGAGATCGCCATCCATGGCGCAGAAGTCCTGAACCGTTTGCGGATACATCGACCAGCACTCCTGGGCGCAGGTATCGAGACCTTCTTCCTGGGCGAGCAGCATGAAGGTCTGCAGGAACATGCCCATGTCGGCCCATTGCGCGGCACCCATCTGGCGGTCAATGAAGCAGAAGATGGCGGCAGGCGCGCCAAAGAACCGGAAGTTGTTGGCAAACCATTTGAGACGGGCAGGGCGATCTTCGCGTGCGATGTCGAGCAGCGCATACATGTCCTCGCCGACCTTGAAACGGCTTGAACGATAGGGTTCCTTCAGGTCCTTGGGATAGACGGAATATTCAGGCTTTTCACCACCAGCGCGCGGATCGCTGCCGGATATGCGCCCTTCCATGATCTTGCGAAAGCTGGTCATGCGTTCGCCGTTCACGACAGCGATGCGCCATGGCTGCAGGTTGCCGCCCGACGGTGCGCGCGCAGCCTTTTCCAGAGTGGCGAGAATCGTTTCGGTTGGAACCGGCCTGTCCTGATAGGCCCGGACCGACATGCGCCGCGCTACCGCTTCGCTGACCTTCATTGCGCTTCACTCTCCGTTTGTGCCGCCATGGGGAATAGCGGGATTGCGCGCAATAAAAAAGCCCCGGCGAAACGCCGGGGCCGTATTTCACGCGAGCGCTGGATTACCAGCACTTCTTGACGCGCTTCCATGACCAGCCGTAGCCGTTCCAGTAGCGGACTTTCACCCAGCGGCAGGAATAGTAGTAGCCATTGCCTGGGGAATAATAGCCATAACCACTGGCATTGGCCGTGTTGATTGGCGCGACCGAAGCTGCAGCCGAAAGCACGGCGAAGGCGAGGGTGGCGATTGTGGTCTTGCGAAGTTTCGTCATCTTCATCTCCCGTTTGGGTTTCTTGCACATCGGAGAGCAGCCTGCCGATACGCCAGTTATGCCCCATCTTCCGCAATGAAAGTGTGCGATATGTCACAAAGTGTTTCAACCCCTTGGCGGTCCATTAAAAATCTTTTGCTTTCAGTTGCTTGTATCGGGCCTGCACCCCATCTACCGATTGCAGGCACGAAAATGTGCCTCTTCATGCCAGATGATTCTCTCCAATTTCGGGATTAGCCCATGTCGTCCTTTTCGCCACTGTCCATGTATACCGCCAGCGTGCCGGTGTTTTCGGCCATGTTGAAGAACCTCGCCCGCGTGCTCGATCATGGCGAGAAAAGCGCTGCTGAACGAAAGATCGATCCATCCACCTTGCTGAATGCGCGCCTTGCACCTGACATGTTCGCGCTCACGCGCCAGGTGCAGATTGCCACCGATCATGCCAAGGGCGCCTCAAGCCGGCTTGCCGGTCGCGAAGTGCCGAAGATGGAAGACAATGAAAAGAGCTTCGCGGAACTTCAGGAGCGCATCGAAAAGGTGCGCAAGCTGATGAAGGATATCAAGCCGGAGGAGTTCGAAGGTGCTGACACGCGCGAAGTCGTCATCCGTTTGCCGCAGCGCGAACTGCGCTTCACCGGCATCGACTATCTGCAGCGCTATGCGATTCCGAACTTCTATTTCCATGTGACGACGCCCTATCTGATCCTGCGCCACAATGGCGTGCCGGTCGGAAAGACGGATTTCCTGGGCGGCTAGCCGTTTCAGGCAGGCGGATCAAACCGCAGCGCAGACAACAAAAAGGCCGCCCTGCAAACCGGGGCGGCCTTGTTCGTCTTGTCCAACTGCAAGCAGATGATCAGCTGCAGCCGCTTGTCGAGCCGCAGGTGTCGCACTTCTCGCAGGTGCCGTTGCGCACCATGGTGAAGTTGCCGCATTCGGTGCAGCTGTTGCCGGTGTAACCCTGCATCACCGCGCGGGCGCGCCTTTCGCCCTGATCCGGGGCGGAGGGCACTGCAGAGGCTTCGTCCGACAATCTTTCGATGATCGTCTCGACGCTGACTTCGGTCGAGGTTTCCACCGAGGTTTCAACATCGGGCTGCGGAGTCGTGGTGTAGTCACGCTTGAAGGCTGTTGGTTCTTCATTGAGAGAGACTGCCAGTGAAGCGACACGTGCGGTGAGTGGCCCACCCTTGACGCTTGCCGTGACAACCGGCCTTGCACCTGGAGCGCTCGCGGGGGCGGCCTGTCCCTTGGGTTCTGCTGTACCGCCCGCCTTGACGATCGACAGCTTGTGGCCGCGGGTCAGACCGCTGGAAACCGGTTCGGACCGGCCTTCCTGCACGCTCCTGCCGATCGTGGTGTTGGCGAAGTCGGACTGGTCAACATGCGCCAGGTCATGACGGCCAAGATAGGAGATCGCCAGTTCGCGGAACACATAGTCGAGGATTGACGTGGCATTCTTGATGGCGTCATTGCCCATGACCATGCCGGCTGGCTCGAACTTGGTGAAGGTGAAGGCCTCCACATATTCTTCCAGCGGCACACCCCATTGCAGGCCGAGCGAAACGGAGATTGCGAAGTTGTTGATGAAGGCGCGCAGCGCAGAGCCTTCCTTGTTCATGTCAAGGAATATCTCGCCAAGTCGGCCGTCATCATATTCGCCCGTACGCAGGAAGATGGTGTGGCCACCAACCTTCGCCTTCTGGGTATAGCCCTTGCGACGCGTGGGCAACTTTTCCTGCTCGCGCGACACGCGTTCCACGATGCGTTCGACGATTTTCTCGGTGACGAGCGTGGTGCGTGCTGCGGCTGGTGCCTCGAGCAGTTCTTCCAGCAAGTCCTCGTCATCCTCTTCCTCGATGAGGGAGGCATTGAGCGGCTGCGAGAGCTTGGAACCGTCGCGATAAAGCGCGTTTGCCTTGATCGCCAGCTTCCAGGAAAGCATGTAGGCGTTCTTGCAATCGTCCACGGTCGCGTCGTTCGGCATGTTGATGGTCTTGGAGATCGCACCGGAGATGAACGGCTGGGCAGCTGCCATCATGCGGATGTGACTTTCGACCGAGAGCGAACGGCGTCCGATCTTGCCGCATGGATTGGCGCAATCGAAGACCGGATAATGTTCTTCCTTGAGGCCCGGAGCGCCCTCGAGTGTCATCGCACCACAGCAGAAGATGTTGGCGGCCTCGATTTCCTTGCGGGTAAAGCCCGCCTGGGAAAGGATATCGAGTGAGAAGTCGGCCATCTGCTCTTCGTTGAGCTTCAGCACATCCTTGCAGAAGGCATCGCCCAGCGTATAACGGTTGAAGGCAAACTTGATGTCGAAGGCGGAAGCCAGACCTTCCTCGACAGCATCGATTTCCTTCCTGGTGAAGCCCTTGGCAGCCAGTGTTTCATGGTTGATGCCAGGCGCGTTCTTCAGCGTGCCGCGGCCAACCGCATAGGCGATGATCGCCTCGATCGCGGTTTCCGAATAGCCGAGCACGGACAGGGCTTCGGGCACGGCACGGTTGATGATCTTGAAGTAGCCGCCACCAGCAAGCTTCTTGAACTTGACGAGCGCGAAGTCAGGCTCGATGCCGGTCGTGTCGCAGTCCATGACAAGGCCAATGGTGCCGGTTGGTGCGACAACGGTGGCCTGCGCGTTGCGATAGCCATGCTGTTCGCCCAGTTCAACCGCCTGGTCCCAGACGGCGCGCGCGCGTTCGATCAGCACCGGATCGGGGCAGGAGGAGTGATCGAGGGGAACCGGGTTGACGGAAAGCGCCTCGTAGGCCTGCGTTTCGCCATGGGCCGCGCGACGGTGGTTGCGCATGACCCGCAGCATGTGCTCGGCATTGGGAGCGTGACCCGGGAACGTGCCCAGTTCGCGCGCCATTTCCGCCGATGTTGCGTAGCAAACGCCGGTCATGATCGCAGAGATCGCACCGCAGATGGCGCGGCCTTCAGCCGAGTCATAAGAGATGCCGGAGGTCATCAGCAGGCCGCCAATATTTGCAAAGCCCAGACCAGTGGTGCGGTACTCATAGGAGAGGCGGGCGATTTCCTTGGAGGGGAACTGAGCCATCATCACCGAAATTTCGAGCACTACCATCCACAGGCGGGAAGCATGTTCGAAGCTTGGCGCGTCGAAAGCCAGCTGGTTGCCTGGTCGTGCTGCCTTGCGGTCGCGGAACTGAAGCAGGTTGAGCGAGGCAAGGTTGCAGGCCGTGTCGTCGAGGAACATGTACTCCGAGCACGGATTGGATGCGCGGATCGGGCCTGCGGAGGGGCAGGTGTGCCAGTCGTTCATCGTTGTGTTGAAATGCAGGCCTGGGTCAGCGGACTGCCAGGCAGCACTGCCGATCTTTTCCCACAGGTCACGCGCCTTCAGCGTCTTCATGACCTTGCCGTCCTTGCGGGCGGTCAGGTTCCAGTCGCCGTCTTCTTCCACTGCGCGCAGGAACTCGTCCTTCAGCGAGACGGAATTGTTCGAGTTCTGGCCGGAGACAGTGAGATAGGCTTCGGAATCCCAGTCGGTGTTGTAGATCGGGAATTCGATGTCCGTAAAGCCCTGGCGCGCAAGCTGGATGACCCGCTTGACGTAGCTCTCAGGCACAGCTGCCCGCTTGGCAGCGCGGATTTCGCGCTTCAGTGCCGTGTTGACCTTCGGATCGAAGCAGTCATCATCGGAGCCTTCGCAATTGATGCAGGCCTTCATGATTGCCTTCATGTGGCGCGAAACGGTGCGCGATCCGGTAACGATCGCGGCTACCTTCTGTTCCTCGCGGACCTTCCAGTCGATGTAGTCCTCGATATCGGGGTGATCGATGTCGACGACGACCATCTTGGCCGCGCGGCGTGTCGTGCCGCCGGACTTGATCGCGCCAGCCGCCCGGTCGCCAATCTTGAGGAAGCTCATCAGGCCGGAGGATTTGCCGCCGCCCGACAGTTTTTCGCCTTCGCCACGCAGCCGTGAGAAGTTCGAACCGGTGCCTGAGCCATATTTGAACAGGCGCGCTTCGCGGACCCACAGGTCCATGATGCCATTGTCGTTGACGAGATCGTCCTCGACCGACTGGATGAAGCAGGCATGGGGCTGTGGGTGCTCATAGGCCGACTTCGACTTCACAAGCTTGCCGGTGAAGGGGTCGACATAATGGTGACCCTGGGCAGGACCGTCGATGCCATAGGCCCAGTTCAGGCCGGTGTTGAACCATTGCGGTGAATTGGGCGCCACCTTCTGGGTGGCGAGCATGTAGCAAAGTTCGTCATGGAAGGCGCGGGCATCTTCCTCGCGGTCGAAATAGCCACCTTTCCAGCCCCAGTAGGTCCAGGTGCCGGCAAGCCTGCCAAAGACCTGGCGGGAATCCATTTCCGAGCCGAAGCGCTCGTCCTGCGGGAGATCCTGCAGGGCAGACTCATCGGCCACGGATTTCCACAGCCAGGAAGGAACCGTTTCTTCTTCGACCTTCTTCAGCCGGGCCGGAACGCCAGCCTTTCGGAAATATTTCTGCGCCAGAATATCGGACGCAACCTGGCTCCAGGCCTTGGGCACCTCGATTCCTGCAAGACGGAAGACAATCGATCCATCCGGATTGCGGATTTCACTGGTTGCCGTGCGGAACTCCACCCCCTCGTAGGGTGACTTTCCCTCAACCGTATACCGCCGCTCTATGCGCATTTCCCTTACCTCTTCCTCTTGCAACCCATTTCACACCCGCATCAGGGCATGAAGAGGGCATGGTCCGCCGCTAGCCGGACAGATTGTCTCTCCGGCCCCTGGGTCACTTCGTAACCCTTGCATGTGCCTCAATTTCCGTGTTTTCGCCGTCCGATCCTGAATTTCCAGTGTCGCCAGACAGCAGTCGGAAACTATATATTGTTGTTACGCCTTACTCAAATACTAAATGTGGGGTTAATAAACATTTAACCCGCCAAATCGTCGCGCCCTGGCCATGTTCGCCACCTTCACAAAAGTGTTGGCATTTCCCGGCTGGCATGGGTCAAAAAAGCGACACAAAAACCCCCACGCTGAAACTCAATCCAGCGAGGCCATACGCAACAAAACTGGGAAAGATCCGATAAAAGGTAGCCCCCCTTTTTCATTCCTGCTGGCCCCCAAGGCCTTCGGAACAATCGGATCGACGCTACAAACGCAACGACTGGCTGGACCGTAGTCCGACTCGGTTTTTTGCGTCAAGGTCTTGTCACAAAGAAAAGCTCAGACACTATATATTGTGTTCGGCCTGTGAATTTCGTGGATAATTCAGATCGACAGATTCCACCTAGGATTCAATGGCTTGGGCAAATTTGGGCCAGATCGGCACGAATTTCGTTATTGATTTGTTAACCGGTTTCTCGGTGGGCGATTCGAGCCGTCGCGGCCATCAATTGTGACCGGGCAAAACCTGGCTTCAGCGCGGAAAACGCTTGCAAAACAGGCTTGTCAGAGGATTGTCGCAAACGCCAACGAACGAGTGGTTGCAAAGCGATCATGCTCGCCTTTTACGCGCATCCCGAACCTTCGCGATTCGAAATCAGCGTTCTCTTGAACCGATCCAGGCCGACAGAAACATCAGCAGCGAGCCGCCGAGGAAAAATGCGCCGGGAAAATTGATCGGTGCTGCAGCGTTGGTGAACCAGGCGAAGACGCCGGTTGCCGTGGCCGGGCCGATGATCGCGGCAAGACCGGAGAGCGAGGTGAGGGTGCCCTGCATGTAGCCCTGTTCCGATTCCCCCACCTGGCGCGAGGCCATGGCCTGAAGGGCAGGGCCCGCTACGCCCCAGCCCAGAACATGGGGAATGATTCCGACATATCCGGCCAGTCCGACCTTGTTGAAGGCAAGCAGGATGTAGACCACGGCAGACAGGGTGAAGCCGAATCCGATCGTCCATGATTCGCCGAATCGCGCCACGACCCGCTTGACGAGGAATCCCTGCACGATGACGAAGCAGATGCCTACAATCGCCAGCGAAAGGCCGGCTTCCCTGGCGCCCCATCCATACTGGACGCTGGTGAACAGGACCCATATCGATTCCATTCCGCGCTGAACGGTATTGGCAAACAGAAGGGCAATTGCGAGGGGAAGCACGACCGGCTTGTGCACGAGCCAGCGCGCGCTGGCGATCAGGTTCATGGAAAGAAGCGGTTTGGCGCGGCGCTTTTCCACGGGAAGGCTTTCCTTGAGAAAGAACCAGCCGAAAATGACGTTGATGAAGGACAGTGCTGCTGCGCAGAAGATCGGCAGGCGCACGTTTATTTCACCCAGCACCCCGCCCATCAATGGGCCGAGAATGAACCCGATGCCGAAGGCTGCCCCCACCAGACCGAAGGCTGCCGCACGGTCCTTGCCCTGCGAAATATCAGCCATGTAGGCATTGGCGACGGAGAAGGTGGCGCCAAGTATGCCGCCAACTGCGCGCCCGGCAAATATCCAGGGAAGTGAAGTCGCAAAGGCGAGCAGGATGCTGTCGAGGCCCATGCCCGCCAACGCCACCAGCATCACGGGGCGTCGCCCGAAGCGGTCGGACAGTGCGCCCATCATTGGCGCGAAGATGAATTGCATCAGCGAAAAGACGACACTGATCGAGCCGTACATCAGGGCTGTGCCGGAAATGGACGTGCCGCCCAGTTCGCCAACGAGCGCGGGCAGGATCGGCCAGAACAGGCCGACCCCGGTCATGTTGATGACCACTGTCGCAAGAACGACCAGGCTTGAACGGTTGATCATGAGCTGGACGCCTGGCGGTTCAGCCGTCATCCTTGCCCGATATTGGTGCGGTATAGGCGAGGTCGAGATCCCATGGAAAATAGATCCAGGTGTCCTGCGAGACCTCGGTGACGAAAGTGTCAGCCATGGGAACGCCCTTGGGCTTTGCATAGACCGTGGCGATATGGGCCTTGGGCAGGATATCGCGGACCTTCATCGCGGTCTTGCCGGTGTCGGTGAGATCGTCCACGACCAGGATACCGGTGCCATCGCCGCCTGATTCCGCGATCAGGTCCTCCGCTATTCCCTTCAGCACGACGAGATCACCCTGATCCTTGTACTCGTGATAGGAGGCGATGCAGACGGTTTCGATCTTCCTGATCCCCAGTTCGCGCGCGATGATTGCTGCTGGAACGAGGCCGCCGCGTGTGATCGACACGATTGCCTTCCATTCGCCCCGGGCTTCAGCCATGCCTGCAAGCCGCCAGGCCAGCGCCTTGCAGTCGCGGTGAAACTGGTCCCACGAAACGGGGAATGCCTTGGGCGATGGGTTTGACATGGTGGTCTCCGCTTCCTGCAACTAGCGCTGTACCGGGCCAGCCCGGCAAAGAATGAGGTTCAATATACTTTCAGGCACAGGGTTACAATCCGGTGCCGGTCAAAGTTCACCGTGGCCTGATCCGGCGGGCCATCTGCCAGTGGCGGCAGGGCGCTTGCGCGCGCTTTTACGGCCGGAGTTGAAAAAAGTTCCATATTCGAGCACATTCTCTTGCAGGGGCAGAATATGGAGGATTGAGTCATGTCCAAATCTGTCCCGACCTGGCGCAAGGTCGTTGCCGCCATTCTCGATTTCCTGACTGTGTTCTCTGTCGGCGGATATGTCATTGCCAAGCTTACGGGCAATACGACCGACGGTGGTTTTGAGCTGAACGGCATGCCCGCACTGGTCCTGTTCGCAGTGGTAATCGCCTATTTCTGGTTGGGCTCGAAATATGCCGGGGGCACTTTGTGGCAACGGATCTTGCGTACGCGCTGAATCGAAAGGCTTCACCGAAATGTGCCGCGTAGCAGCCCTGCATTGCTGGCCAGCGGCCAAGCACTGACGCATCAGCATGGAACCAGAGAATGACCGGTGCCCGCCGGTCTTTACGATGGCTCCAGGCTTTTGCTTTTCACCTGGATTTGATTCTTGCGGTTATCGCGCCGGGCGAAGTGATCAGCGCAGTACAGCGGCCTGATAGGAGCTGCACAGCTTCAAAATGTCTATGGCCTGTCGTGAACCCCGCAGGTGTATCGTGAGCGATTCACCGCCAGCCTTGATGACCGCAGAGGTTCCGTTGGCAAGCGCATCGGGAATTGGACTGTCGAAAGGCAGTTCGCCAATCAGTGCATTCGTGCCTGCCATTTCATTGAACTGGGTTGCCCCGTCGAAATCAAAGCGTTTGCCATCGATTGCAATCGACGCCCTGAATGGCCGTTCATTGTATTTTTCTGGAATGTCCAGATCCGCAATCAGTGAGAAAGTTTGCGATTCCAGTCCGCAACTCAGCCACAGATGCGGTTCAGCTTCTTCTGCCTCACAATATTGAACTCCGGCATGAAACCACCCGCTGTTCTCCTCTGCCTTGTATGCGGTCCATTGCGTTTCCTTCAGGCAATCGCCGGTGAAACTGTCGTTTGGAATTTCCAGTTCTTCCGCCAGCAAAAATGCCCAGTTGCCACCGCCATTGCGCCAGCCGCCAACGGCAACCGAACCGTCTGGAAGCATCGCAAGGGCGAGGGGTTTGTCATCGCCGACGGTGCCGAAGGTGCGATTTTCCGAAAGTCCGATTTCATGGGCGGTTCGAACGCCAAGCAACCAGGCATCGGAGCCGCCGCCGCCTTTGGAAGTGGTGGAGCCGGCAACAATCAAACGGTCTGGCCCTTCGAGCATGGCGGTCGCGACTTCGGTTCCGTCAGATCCAAAGGTCGTGCTGCTCAGGAGTGCGCCATCGAGTGACAGCTTCGCCACGACAATGTCGTCTGACCCATCCGTTTTTGATTTGACGGTACCGACAACATTCAAGGAACCAGCCGAATTGTGAATCACCTGCGCAACCGACCGGGCGAAATCATAGCTTTGCCTCCACACGACCTCGCCGTTGGGACGAATGCGGGCCAGCCAGATTCCGGTCGAGGGCGCGCCGGGCTGCCTTCCGTTTGCATCTCCAGCAACGATTACATCGCCGCCTGGAATTGCGTCGACTGATTCTGCAGAAGCTTCGCCGTGGTCAATGAATGTCTGCCTCCACAAGACATTTCCCTGAGGGTCGGTCGCGATCACAATTCCGCCTTGCGCAATGGACCCTTCTGGCCGCTGAAGTCCTGCCATGACAATGTTGCCGGATTCGTTTTCGGTGAAGTCCATTGCCAGTTCGAAGTCATTCGGGTTTCCGGCATCAAACGACGACAAGATATCGCCATCGTCGGAGAGCCTTACAAACCACATCTGTGCAGATGTCATGTTTTGGGGCTCCATCCTGCCCACAGCAGCAAGGGTTCCGTCTGAAAGGCTTTTCATGGAAGTCAGGATGTTGTCTTTTTCCAGTTCATGGACCCTGGTCACCTCGACTTTTCCGGACCTGTTGAATCGCACAAAACCGGAATGCAGGTCGAGATAGCCGCCATTGTTGCCGAAGACATCACCAGTGGCGACAAGTTTGCCGTCCCGCGTTACCGCCAATGAGCTGAATTCGACCAGGCGAACTTCGTCAAATTGGCGGTTCCACGGCAAGGCCCGGGGCAAGGTGGGTTCAGTCGGTTTTGCTTCGATTTGCGTTTGCGGTTGTGTGGAATTGTCGTTTCCGGTCGGAAGGCCCGCCAGATACACGTCACCAACAACCTCGTCGTAATATGCGGGCCTTTGCTCATGGGACAATGTCGCGGCAAGCTCGGTGACCTGCTTGCGCACTTCGCGCGCCAATATCGGAAGTGACATTCCCGGCGTCCGCATCAGCGGGATCAGGTTGCGCACGAAGACAGAGTTCTGGTTCGTGTCAGCGTCACCAAGTGAATCGAGAGCCTGCTGTCCGACACCTGCAGAATAGAGAATGAATGTTCCCTGCGGGGGGACAACGGGTTGAAGTCCTCTTGTGGTGCCTAGCGAACGGGCGCCTTCCTTGCGAAACGGGTTGTTCCGGCAAGCATCCAGGATGATGATCGACAGGCGGACATTCCTGGACTGAATGGAATCAAGAATGTCGGACAGGCCAAAGGCTTCATTGCGGATGAAGGTTTCCCCGCCAGGGCCTTCATTGGGAATGTCGGTGGGCAGGAGATAATTTTCCCCGCTGATGGCCACACCATGCCCGGCGTAGAAAAATGCAGCTTCATCGCCGTCATTGAGGGTCTTCACAAATTCCGCCAGTGAAACGGAAAAATCCCGACGGCGAAGGTTTGCATGGCGCTGCACTTCAAAACCGAGCAGTTGAAAAGTGTCGCCCACGGCCCAAGCATCAGCAACAGCGCGTTGAAGTTGGGGAACTTCAGAATATCCATCATTGCCGATTACAAGCGCTTTTCGGGCAGCTTGCGACTTCACGGGAAGACAAAACAAAGTTGCGAGAAGAAAAACCCGCAGTGTGAAGATTGTGATGGACTTCAGGTGCATCAGTCAGTGCCTTCAGTAAGTAAACCGGTTTGGGTAGGCGCAACTTTGCAATTCTGAGTCTTTTCATCAAGGCTGACGGGGTTTCGAATGTGAAATTGTGCACATTCGTTTCGCCACAATCCGTGCTACAATTCGGCGATGGACCCCAAACGCGAACTTCCGTGGCAACTGGGCAATCTTGCAATGGGCTTTTTGGCTTTCGCCATTCGCCTGGGTCTGGTTTTTGCGGTTTTTGCGCTCGGTGGGGCGATCTATTCGCAGCTTGGAAGCGGCTGGTTCAAGGTCTATATCGTGCTGGCGATTGCCATCCGCGTTCACCTTGAAATTCGATGGATCGAGCAATTGAGTGACGAGGAACTGGGAGGGGCAACACCTTCGCCTGACGATCTGGAACCGCCGCAATCGCCTTTCAGGAAGCGCTGACAGACAGCTGCAAATTCAGGCCAGTTCACCGAGCATCGCAATGATGTCGAGGCGTGCCTTTTCGATGGCATCTGCTTCACGCGCCCGGATGACGATCTGGACGGAATAGGTCTTGCCATCGAAACGCGGATAGGAGCCGATTGCGGTGCCGGGATGGGCTTTCTGAATCTCTGCAAGCCGCGTTCCAATGGTTCCTTCGGGCAGCGGCGATTCAACGGATTGCGACAGCATTTTCGTGCCGGTGCGCAGGGTTGGGACCACTGCATCAAGCATTGCCTGGAAGATTGACGGCACGCCAGCCATGACATGCACATTGGCGATCCTGAAGCCGGGGGCGACGGAGACGGGATTGTCTATCAGGTCGCTGCCCTGGGGCATGCGCGCCATGCGCTTGCGCGCTTCGGTGAACTCGATGGCGCGCGCGGCATAGTGCTTTTCGAGCAGGTCATAGGCGCGCGGATCATGGATGACCGGCACCCCGAAAGCAGCGCCCATCGCGTCAGCGGTGATATCGTCATGCGTCGGGCCAATGCCGCCCGATGTAAACACATAGTCATTGCGCGCGCGCAGCGCGTTGATCGCTTCAACGATTGCCGGTTCCTCATCGGGAACGATGCGCACTTCCCTGAGGTCGATGCCGAGCAAGGTGAGCACATCGGCCAGATGTCCGATGTTGCGGTCCTTGGTGCGACCCGAAAGCAATTCATCGCCTATTGCGAGCATGGCGGCGGTGACGGTTTGTGCAGGCATGATCGGCTCCGTTCTGGTCGCAGATAGCTAGCGCCGCACCGTCTGGAAGTCCACAGCATCCTTGCCGGGCACCTTTGATCGGGCCTCGGCATTTCTCGCGTCACGCCGAAATGCTTGAAAGCACCACACAGGCCGTTTACTCAGGGATTGGCGCGGGCATGGCGGAATCGGTAGACGCAAGGGACTTAAAATCCCTCGGCCTTGGCCATCCGGGTTCGAGTCCCGGTGCCCGCACCATGTCGGTTTCGTGCTGGACTTGCGCACTTGTATATCGCGCCAAGGCAGCGCATTGAAGCAATGTCGGGTTCGGGGAATGGTCGGCGCCAGCCTTCGTCTTTCCTGTTGCCCGGTTTCGTCCGAATAACGTCCTTGTCACACGAATTGTTGCTGGAGCATCCATGGCGGGAATAGCGGCACTTGTTCTGGCCTATGTGTTGAGCCAGTTCTACCGGTCGTTCCTGGCGGTACTGGCAACGGTGCTTGGCAGGGATATCGGCGTAACACCGTCTGAACTGGCAACAGCTTCCGGCATCTGGTTTGCAACCTTCGCGCTGGCGCAGTTTCCGATCGGCTACAGCCTTGATGTCTATGGACCGCGCCTGACGGCAGCGACCCTGCTGGGCATAGCAGGCGGCGGCGGGGCTGCGCTGTTTGCGATGAGTACATCGGCGCTCACCATCGACATAGCGCTCGGGCTTATCGGGATCGGCTGCGCGCCGGTGCTGATGGCAGCCTTCTATCTGTTCGCGCGCAACTATTCGGCTGCCACCTTCGCCACCCTGTCCTCAACCTTTGTCGGCGTGGGTACGCTTGGAAATGTTGCCGGGTCCGAACCGCTCGCGGCAGCCGTGGATGCGTTCGGCTGGCGCGCGACGGCCTGGGCGCTTTGTGCGCTGACGGTTGCGACCGCGCTTGTCATTCTGGTTGCGGTGCGCGATCCCGAAAAGCCAAAACACCAACCGGGCGAAGCGCCAAAAGGCGGTTTCCTGTCAATTCTCAAGATACGCGAACTCTGGTTCATCTTCCCGATCATCCTGTCGGGCTATGCCGTTGCTGCTGGAGTGCGAGGGCTGTGGGCCGGGCCGATCCTGCGCGACATCTATGGTCTCGACATGCTGGATATCGGACGGGCGACCCTCTACATGGCGATTGCACTGTCCGTGGGCAGCATTCTGTATGGACCGCTCGACAGGCTTCTCAATTCGCGCAAACGCGTCGTGGTTGCGGGCAATCTCATCGTCCTTGGCGTCGTGGCCTACCTTGCGTCCGGCCAGCCGCAATCGGTTGCCGTGATCACAACGCTTTTTGTGATGATCGGCCTGTTCGGCGCGACCTATGCCGTGCAGATGACACATGGCAAGGCGTTCATTCCGGTCCATCTGACGGGGCGCGGCGTGACCTTGATGAATTTCTTTTCAATCGGCGGGGCAGGGCTGATGCAGTTGCTGAGTGGCGCAGTCGTGCGCGAGTTCAACTCGCCCAACGATCCCGGCGCTGGTTACAGCGCGCTGTTCACGCTCTATGCTGTCACGCTGGGCGTGTCGCTGATGATCTACGCCTTTTCCACGGATGCAAGACCGCGTAGCTGAAACATCGCCAGGCGGTCCAGGCCCTGGCTTGGATTTGTCAGCGCGGCAGGGAGCGGATCCAGACGACGATCTCGCGCGCAATCGCCTGCGTGGTGGATGGGCTGAGAATGTCGCCTGCAATGACATGTTGGGCAGGGTCATCCGAGCCGACCACCTCCAGCAGCTTCTTTGGCCCGCCCCATTCATTGTAGAGCCGGTTTGTGGCGGCAGGCACGACCACGGTGTCCCTGGTCGAAATGATGAAGAATGATGGCAATTTGATATTGGCGTAGTTCTTGATCTGCACGGCCTTCATCAGGGCAGCCATGGGAAACACCGCTCTTGAAGGGTAGCTGGTTGTCCACCACTTGCCGTGTTCCTCGTTCTCCGGCTCCCACGAGCGCGTTTCGCCCATCACCTTGGGCAGGATGTATTTGCCCCATGGCATGTTGAGCAGCCCGATGGAAACACCGTGCACCTCGAAGTTCGGGGAGATGAGAATTGAACCAACGACCTTGTTCATCAGGCGGGCATGATCGGCAGCCCAGGTGACGAGCGTTCCACCAGTGGAGGCGGAAATGATGACGATCCGCTCGCCGATCTGTTCGCCGATGGCGATGGCTTCCGACAGATCATCCACCCAGTCTCCCATCGACACGGAAGCAAGCGCCTGGCCATCCATTCCGTGTCCGGCAAGCCGTGCGAAATAGAGGTTTGCACCCAGTTCCCTTGCGACGATATCGGGCAGGGGGCGGGTTTCCCATTTCGTGGCCGAAAACCCATGGATATAGATCACTGACAGGGGGGTGCGGGCTTTCGTTGCGGGATCGGCCCAGACGATTTCCTTTTCCGCGCCAGGGCGAATGCCTGTAATCGCAGCTTCGGATTTGGCGAGATAGGCCGCCGGATCATTGCCGATAGCTTCAGGTGAGAAATTCACGGTTTCCTCGATTGCTGGCCGCGGACCTACCATGATGGTTAAGAACACCACCAGTGCCACACCCATGGTCAGGTAGAAGTAGCGGCGCACACCCTTTTCAAGATGGTAGATGGATTTCTTCGCCTTCATGATCCCCCCTCGGGCCATTTGCCAGGTTCAGTCGATTTCCATTGTCGATATGTCGATATTTGCCCGGTTTACAACCATGCGCATGGCGAAGCTGGACTGGATCCGCGTAACGCCCGGCAGCGTTGACAGCCAGGTCTTGTAGATGCGTTCGTAATGCTCCATGTCGCGCGCATTGACACGCAGCAGATAGTCGCTTTCGCCCGACATCAGGAAGCAGGTGACGATATAAGGGCAGGTGAGCACGGATTGCTCGAACTTGCGCAGATGTTCCTCCGACTGGCCGCTCAGCGTGATGTGCACGAGTGCCGTGATGGACTGGCCGATTGCCTTGTTGGAAATGACCGCCTGATAGCCCTCGATGACGCCGGAATCCTCAAGGTAGGACAGGCGGCGCGAACAGGCGGAAGGCGACAGACCAACCTTGGCAGCCAGTTCGACATTGGGCATACGGGCATTTTCCTGCAAACGCTGCAGAATACCACGATCGATCTTGTCCAGCTTCATTGCGCAATAAAAACCACATCTTGCATCAGAATTTGCACTTATCCGCGAAAAACGAGGATTCGGCAAGATTGCTTTGCACGGACATTCGGCGGATTTTCTCCGATACTCTGCGCATTGCAACCCACTTGCGCCGGAGGGAACCATGCGCGTCGGATGCCCCAAAGAAATCAAGAATCATGAATACCGTGTCGGCCTGACGCCGGGCTCCGTTCGCGAGTACATCGCGCATGGCCATACCGTCATCATCGAGACGGGCGCTGGTGCAGGTATCGGCGCTGACGACAGCGTCTATCAGGCAGCCGGGGCCAAGATCGCAAGGAATGCGCAGGAAGTGTTTGCGCAGTCCGACATGATCGTGAAAGTCAAGGAACCGCAGCCGTCCGAATGGGCGCAGCTTCGCGAAGGCCAGATCCTGTATACCTATCTTCACCTGGCTCCGGATCCAGCCCAGACCAAGGGCCTGCTGGAATCCGGCGTTACTGCCGTTGCATATGAAACGGTGACGGATGCCCGCGGCGGTCTGCCGCTGCTGGCACCGATGTCGGAAGTTGCCGGTCGCCTGGCGATCCAGGCCGGTGCAACCGCACTGCAGAAGGCCAATGGCGGACGCGGCGTACTGCTTGGCGGCGTGCCAGGTGTTCTGCCGGGCAAGGTTGCCATCATCGGCGGCGGCGTTGTCGGTCTCAATGCAGCCAAGATGGCTGCGGGTCTTGGCGCGGACGTGACCATTCTCGACCGTTCGATCCCGCGCCTTCGCGAACTCGACGACATCTTCAATGGCCGTATCCACACACGCTATTCGACAGTCGAAGCGCTGGAAGAAGAGTGTTTCTCTTCGGACGTGGTGGTTGGCGCGGTCCTCATTCCAGGTGCTGCTGCGCCCAAGCTCGTTTCCCGCGACATGCTTTCCGGCATGAAGAAGGGTTCCGTTCTCGTGGACGTGGCAATCGACCAGGGCGGATGCTTCGAAACATCCAAGGCCACGACCCATTCCGACCCGACCTATGTGGTGGATGACATCATCCATTACTGCGTGGCAAACATGCCAGGCGCGGTTCCGGTAACCTCGGCCAACGCACTCAACAATGCGACGCTCTATTACGGGCTGATGCTTGCCAACAAGGGCCTCCAGGCCATCGTTGACGATGCGCATCTGCGCAACGGCCTCAATGTCCACAAGGGCAAGGTAACGAACCGTCCGGTCGCCGAAGCGCTGGGTTACGAGGCAGTCGAGCCGCAGGCGGCAGTCAAGGCCGCCTGACGCGTTCCAACTGTTCAAGTGATTGAAGCAGCCCGGATTTTTTTCCGGGCCGTTTTTCCTTGTCACGGCGGTTCTATTCCCAGGCCGTGACGGTTTCCTCGCTCGTCGCCACCGGCTCGAAGCCCAGTTTCTGGTACAGGGAAAGTGCGGCTGGGTGATCGAGCGTGTTGGTGTGCACGGTAACCTTTCCAGGGCCGTGTGCCCAGGCCGCTTCGATCGCCGAATTGAGGAACCATCTGCCGATACCCATGCCGGTGAAGCCACGACAGATGCCGAAATAGGCAAGCTCGACCTCGTCTGGCATCCGGCTCGTATCGAGTTCGATGAAGCCGGCGGGATTGCCGTTTGCATAAAGAACGGTGATTTCGGTGGTGGGCGCGTGAATGATCGCCGCAAGCTGGGCATCGTCCATGACCCGGCGAAGGTACCAATGGTAATCGCGGCCGACCTGTTCGTAGAGATATCGATAAAAGGCGACCGGCATGTCCTGCGAGCGGATCAGGGCAAGGCGGGGCCTTGAGGGAACCGGAACCGAGCGGGTGGGGCGATGGCGCATCTGCAGGTGCGTGACATGGGCCGTCAGCCAGCGCTCACCGCTGACCGGCTTGCCAGCAGCCTTGCTGCCGGCCGCTTTCGTGCCGGTTTTCTGCTTGCTGGATGCTGCCATCATTCTTCTCCGTCTTCCCATGTGGCGACTGGCGCATCGTCAGCCTGGCCCCATTCCGCCCACGAGCCGTCATAAAGCGTGTGGCTTGGATGGCCGGTGCTTTCCAGCGCAAGCGAAATGATGGCTGCGGTCACGCCAGAACCGCAACTGGTAATGATGTTGCGTTTGTGATCTGCAAAAACCGAATCAAGAAGCGCCTGCAACTCGTTGAGCGGTTTGAGTTTTCCGTCTCGTACCAGATCGGTCGCGGGAAGGGGGCGTGCGCCGGGCATGTGTCCGGAACGCAGACCCGCGCGTGGTTCGGGCGCTTCGCCTCGAAAGCGCGCCAGCGGACGGGCATCGAGAATGAGCGACTGGCCCAGTTTCAGGTTGGCGCGAATGGCGTCAATGCCGGTGACGCGGGCAGCATCGAGAGTCGGCTTGAACATGGCTGCGGCCGGCGCTTTTGCCGGTCCTTCCTCAATTGGACGCCCATCTGCGCGCCAATGGTCAAACCCGCCGTCCAGTATTCGCACGGAGCCAGCGCCCATGGTTCTGAATGTCCACCACACACGCGCAGCCGAAAACATGCCCGGTCCGTCATAGACGACGATGTCGTCGGTTTCGCTTATGCCGAGCGCGGACATGGCCTTGGCGAACTGATCGGGCGTCGGCAGCATGTGTGGCAGGGGGCTCGACCGGTCGGAAACTGCATCGATATCGAAATAGACGGCTCCAGGAATTCGCGCGGCTTCATATTCGCTGCGACCGTTCCTGTTTTGCGCTGGCAGATACCACGACGCGTCCACAAGGCGAAGCGTGGGGGAATGAAGCATCGCCTGGAGCGCATCGGCTTCGAGGATGAAAGGATTAGAATTGCTCATTTGCCACCTGTCTTCTGACGGTCATGCCAGACTTCGATCGACTTGTCCGGATAGGAAGGGAAATGCACATGGCCGGGCCCGTCGGGAACCTCGATCCACTCGGATTTGAATTCCAGCATGATGTGGACATGTTCATCTGGCTTGGGCAAGGGCGTGTCGATTGCCGAAGCAAACGGGTGAATCAGTTCTGGCCACTTGTCGTGATAGACCCAAAGGGCAGAGCCACACCTGCTGCAGAACCTGCGTTCCACGGGGCTGGGTTCGCCATCTATGAGCGCGTTGTAGACGTTGATGTGTTCTTCGCCTTCCACCTCAAGACTGTCTGTCCAGCCCATGATGTTGATGGCATAGCCACCGCCGCCAGCGGTCTTTCGACAGATGGAGCAATAGCAGCGCTGATAGGGATAGGGCGTGTTGGAATCAACGCTGAACCTGACCGAGCCGCAGTGGCAGGAACCGTGGAGTTTCATGGCAGTATCCTCAGTTGGAAGGCAGTTCGCCGAAGCGGATCCTGAAACGCCTGTTTTCTCGCCCTTTTTTCTCGATCTTGCCGATGTGAACAGCACCGACTTCCGCCGTCTCGCTGACATGGGTGCCGCCGCAGGGCTGGCTGTCGACACTGGCATCTTCGCCAATCGCCACCAGACGGATACGCCCGGCACCGCGCGGCGGTCGCACGTTCTTGGATTTGACGATGCCGGGATTTGCTTCGAGTTCGGCCTCGCTGATCCATTGCGTCCAGACCGGATGGTTGGCGTTGACCAGTTCCATCATCATGGCCGTGACGCTTTCGCGGGTGACGCCAGCCTCCGGCAGGTCCAGATCGACCCGGCTTTCATCCTCGGTGATATTGGCCGAAGTAATCGGATACGGGCAGACCACCGAAAGGATGTGGCAGGCGGTATGCATGCGCATCAGCTTGTACCGCCGTTCCCAGTCGATGTGGCAGACAAGCTTCTCGCCGATTTCAGGCACGGCCTGGCCGGATTGCGGTATCAGCACGATCTCGCGTTTGGTCTCGCCAGTGACGGTTGCATCGATGCGGATCATTGATCCGTCCGCGCGCTCCAGATGGCCGGTATCACCTGGCTGGCCGCCGCTTGTCGCGTAGAAATTTGTCTGGTCCAGAATGATGCCGCCGCTCTGGTTCACCGCCAGAACAATGCCTTCACACGCGGTGAGGTAGGCATCATCGATATAGGCAGGCCTGGTTTCAAACGGCATGATCATGCGTCTTCAAAGGGAATTTCGATTGTGCTCCTGCGTTCCAGCCAGGCAGGTACCGGCAGGTTCTTGGAGCGAAGGAAGTCCGGGTTGAAGAGCTTGGACTGGTATCGTGTTCCATTGTCGCAAAGGATGGTGACGATGGTGTGCCCGGGGCCCATCTCACGCGCAAGGCGGATGGCGCCCGCGAGATTGATACCGGTAGAGCCGCCAAGGCAAAGGCCTTCATGTTCGAGGAGGTCGAACACCAGCGGAATGGCTTCCTGATCGGGGATCAGAAATGCGTCGTCGGGGGTGAAGTCCTCAAGATTGGCCGTGATCCTGCCCTGGCCGATGCCTTCGGTGATCGATCCACCTTCCGACTTCAGCTCACCGTTCTTGTACCAGGAATAAAGTGCGGCACCGTATGGATCGGCCAGCGCGATCTTGATGGCGGGATTGAACCCCTTCAGGCCCATGCCAATGCCAGCCAGCGTGCCGCCTGTGCCTACGGCAGACACAAATCCGTCCACACGGCCCTGTGTCTCGTCCCAGATTTCACGCGCCGTCGTGCGGATATGGCCTTCGCGGTTTGCCACATTGTCGAACTGGTTTGCCCAGATCGCACCCTTGTCAGATGTGCGCGCAAGCTGCTCCGCGAGCCGTCCGGAAATCTTCACATAATTGTTCGGGTTCTTGTAGGGCACCGCCGGTACTTCGATGAGTTCGGCACCCAGGAGGCGAAGCATGTCCTTCTTTTCCTGGCTCTGTGTTTCGGGAATGACAATGACGGTGCGAAAACCAAGCGCATTGGCAACGACACTAAGGCCGATGCCGGTGTTGCCTGCTGTGCCTTCGACCACCAGCCCGCCAGGTTCCAGCAGGCCTTTTTTCATCGCGTCCTCGATGATGAACAGCCCGGCACGGTCCTTTACCGACTGGCCGGGGTTCATGAATTCTGCCTTGCCAAGGATCGTGCAGCCGGTGAGCTCGGATGCCCGGCGCAACTTGATGAGCGGCGTGTTGCCAATAGCTTCGATCGTTGAATTTCTGATCATTTCACAGCCTGAATGGGTCGAATGGGTTCGAGACCGTAGGACATGAGACAGGTCGGCTCAAGGCGCGACTTGCGCAAATTGGTTCCGCAGCGGAAATGATTTTGCGCTGCACACCAAGTATCCACAGGCGTTTTGCGTTAACTTTTTTCTGACGCAATCCAGCGCTATCCCAGCGAGGGCTGCGGGTTACACGCGAACTTCGTGGCCTTTGTCTGAGGTAAGGGAAGGGGCGTTCCCTCAGAACGCTCCTTCCTGCCCAACGCTCAACGCTCAATCCCTTGAGAAAAACACCTGCCTCACATCAATATTGCCTGTCTTGAAACCTGCCTCGCAGTAGTGAAGGTAGAAGGCCCACATGCGCCGGAAACGTTCGTCGAAACCGAGCGGCCTGATCTCTTCCCAGGCATTGAGAAAACGCTGGCGCCATTCAGCCAGCGTGCGGGCATAGTCCAGCGGAAAAATGCGTTCCGCCACGCAGGCCAGACCAGCATCCTCACCCAGCTTGCGCACCAGTGATTGCGGTGGAAGCATGCCACCTGGAAAGATGTAACGCTGGATGAAATCCGGACGCTTGCGGTAAAGCTCATAGCTTGCATCGGCAATTGTAATGATCTGCAGCCCGGCCTTGCCGCCCGGATTGAGGCACTGCCTCACGCGATCGAAATAGGTGCTCCAGTATTTCTCGCCCACGGCTTCGAACATCTCGATCGAGGCAATGCGGTCATAAGTGCCGGTTTCATCGCGATAGTCCTGGAACTTGATGTCGACGCGCTCGTTGAGGCCCTCGCGAAACATGCGTTCGCGCGCGAAGTCGTATTGCTGCCTGGAAATCGTCAGTCCGGTTACCTTGCATCCGGTGTTCTTGGCCGCATATTCGGCAAATCCTCCCCAGCCGCATCCGATTTCCAGAACATGATCTCCCTGGCGGATTTCCGTGCGCTCTATCAGCGAGCGGTACTTGGCATTCTGTGCCGCTTTCAGCGATGCGTTACGCGTATCGTAGATCGCCGAGGAATAGGTCATCGTGGAGTCGAGCCACCGGCTGTAGAAATTGTTGCCGAGATCATAATGGGCAGCAATGTTGCGCTTTGATCCAGATGGCGTGTTTTCGTGCCACCAGTGGCGCAGGGTCTCGATGATATTGTTGAGCCAGTTCGGCGTGGTCAGTTCATTGCCGACATCATTGTTCACCGAGAACAGGGCCAGCAGTTCGGTGACATCGGGACTGTCCCAGTCACCATCCATATAGCTTTCGGCAGCACCAATGGAACCGCCCATGATCGTGCGGCGCGGCAGTCGCCAATTGTGCATCTGCAAGACGGCCGCTGGTCCTTCTTCGGGTGCCTGATAGTGGAACGTGTGTCCATCAGGAAGGCGGAAAGTGATCGAGCCGTGGCGCATGCGCGTGACAGCGCCAATCAGTATCCTGGCGTGAAACGGCAGGCCGCGCGCTACCTGATCGACATTTTCGCGGGTTATCCGCGTTACTTCCAAGTCCGGTTCTTCCTGCCGGGTTGAGGCCTTGGCTTCTGCCACCATCCCGTATCACCTCCTGGCGAGCCCCCGAGTTCCCGGCCTCCGTCAATGTTGAGACGGGTGCCAGAGCGCGAGCCATTTTGCCTCAATGACACGCGCATCGCCCAAGTCCTGCAGGCGAGCCAGTTCTCGCATGCCTGCGAACTGGTACCATCTTTCACCGAAAACCACGATTTTTCAAGAGCAAGCACGCGAAGGTCATGCCTGGCGGTTCGGCTGGCGATGGGACGCCTTGAAGTTTACAGCGGTCGGGATCGCTGGTGCTAGTGCACTGCCGCGACTGCCTTGACTTTGATTTCGCCTATAAGCTTGAGGTAGAATTCGTCGAGATTGGCTGGCGCCATCTTGCGGCACTGGGCGGCAATTTCAGCCGCTTTCCTGCGGTTTCCTGCTGCCAGTGCGTGCATGCACGTTTCGTGCCTTGCCGCCAGTTCCTGCCATTGCGGCGTGGCGCCCAGTTTTTCATCACCGATCAGGGCGAAAAGCTTCACGGGCCTGGACTTGCCTTTCAGCGCGATGGCGCGCGCTTCCAGCATTGCGAAGCCCTTGCACTGGTTGGCCGTCATTTCCGAAAGCAGCACCGGCCAGCCGATCTCCTTGCACGAACTTTCAATACGCGCGGCAATGTTGACGGTGTCGCCGACGACGGAATAGTTGAAACGGCTCGATGAACCCATGTTGCCAACGCAGCTCATGCCGCTGTTGATGCCGACGCCGATGGCGACATCGCCGAGGCCGAATTGCGGCTGATGAAAGCCGAAATGGTCACTGGCGTTCAACTGTTCGACGATGGTGACCATCTGCAGCGCTGCGCGCGCCGCCTTGACCGGATGGTCCTCGACGTCGAGCGGAGCGTTCCAGAACGCCATGATTGAATCGCCGATATATTTGTCGATTGCGCCTTCATGGTCCTGAATGACATCGGAAAGCGGTGACAGCAGGCGGTTGAGGAAAGTGACCAGTTCTTCAGGCGACAGCTTTTCCGAGATTGGCGTGAAGCCGCGTACATCCATGAACATCAAGGTCATGTCGCGAATTTCACCACCAAGCTTCAGGGCGTCGGGATTGTCTTCCAGCTTCTTGAGGAGATCGGGTGCGAGGTAGCGCTGGAATGCGCCGCGCACGAAACGCTTTTCGCGTTCGGCAAAAGCGAACTGCAGGGTGGTTGCTCCCAGATAGACGAGCAGGCTGGAGACCAGCGGGAAGACCGGATCGAACAGCATTCCGCTCTGCGTGAAAGCAACCCAGCTGCCAAGAAGGATGCCACCTGCAACGACAGCACCGAACAGCGCCGAGATCATTGCGCCTGCCAGGGGCAGGATGAGGACGATTAGGAAGCAGAGCAGGACCATCAGGCCGATCTCAACGCCTTCCGACCAGTCGGGACGCGTCAGGAAGCTGCTGCTCAGGATCTGGTCTGCGACCTGTGCATGCATGTAGACACCGGGCACGGCCTCGCCCAGTGCGGTGGCGCGGATGTCGCGCAGGCCGCTTGCCGAAGTGCCGATGAAGATCATGTGGCCTTCGATCTTGTCGATGAAGGGGGCGGGATCGTCTGCCAGTATGTCGGCAGCGGATACCACGATCTGGGGATCGAATTTCGAATAGTAGATGACGAACTGGCCATCCCGCGTGACAGGCACACTGAGCTGCCCAACGCGGAAAGATACCATCTCGGTACCGTATGTTTCGGTCTCCGTGCTCGCGGAGGTGGTCTTCAGCGTGTAGGAACTGGCACCCAATGCCAGCCGTATCGCCTCGATGGAAAGGGTGGGATAGGTCTTGGTGCCGTCACTGAGGAACATGGGAACGGAGCGCACCACTTCATCGGTCTGGGCGGACAGGGTCAGCGACCCATTGCCTGCGGCAGCGGCCTCGATTTCCGGCAGGTTCTTCACTGACGATGTGATGGAGGGAAGAATGTCGGCAAGGTTTGAATCGCCAAGTACTGCGGTGCCTGCCTTGATCAGCGGCAGGCCCATGCGGGAACGATTGTCGTTGAAGAAACCGGCAACGACCTGCGACCGGGCGAAGGCCTGGGCGAGGATGCCGTCATTGTCCGGCAGGTCCTTGAGCAAAAGTGCAGCGGCATCCGCAACCGGCGCATCATAATTGCGCAAATCCTCGACAAACCGGCGCGCACCCGTCCTGTCAGGTTCGGAAAAGACCATGTCGAAGGCTATGACGGCGGCGTTCATTTCCGTCAGGCGATCGACCATTTCGGCAATCTTGGTGCGCGGCCAGGGCCATTGGCCATATTCGGCGATGGAGCGCTCATCAATGTCGATGATGGTGATCGGTTGGCCAAGTGCCTGGCGGGGATGAATGCGCTGGTAGGTGTCAAAGGAGAGGTTTCGAACAGCTGCCAGGAACAGCGGATCGGAGTGTCGCCACAGCGCGCCGGCCACAATTGCGGCCATGGCGATTGCCATTACCAGCAGATTGCGGTGACCGGGAGCAAGCCGGGCTAGTTTCTGCAGCATGGCAGGTTGGACACTCCCATCGCATGGCCAGCCGAAGCACCGGCCTCACTTCCATTCGCCCAAGGATTCCCTTCTATCCCATCGCCCGACAAAATTGAACAATGCCCCGTTCGAATTTGTCGGGCGAGCCAAAGGAGCAATATGGTGAATGGATCGCCCACTTGCTGCCATAAATGGCGGGTCAATATCCCGCGCAGGGGCTCCAGGCTTGATAGCGATCACACATGTGCAAAATGTCTATTGCCAGTTGGCAGGCGTTTTGGTCTGCTGCATTGCTACAGGCTTATACCGCGAGGTTCCACAATGGCGAAAATCGATCGTCGATTTTCCTTGCTTCACTCAATCCTTTTCAGCGCACTGGTCATGGCTCTGGCTTGCCTGCCGCCTGACCGTGCCAGCGCCAATGATGAAGTGGGCAAGGCTGCCGTCGTCAAGAATTCCGTGTCCGGCACGTTGTCCGGCTCGCTTTCGGTTTCCGATGCAGTTTTTTCTGCAGAGGATATCAGTGCGGGGGATGCTTCGCATGGCGAGCTCCTGCTCAACGACGATTCGCGGATCATTGTCGGGGAGAACTCCACCGTCAAGCTCGACGACTTTGCCGTCAGTAGCGGCGGCTTCACCAATGCGACGATCAAGGTGACCAAGGGTGCCTTCCGCTTCATCACCGGCAATTCCGCGAAAGATGCATTCAAGATATCGACACCGCTGTCGACCATCGGCATTCGTGGCACGGTATTCGATGTGTATGTGGATGGCGATTCAGGTGCCAGCCGGGTCGTGCTGCTGCAAGGCGCGTTGACGGTGTGCACGCAGGGTGCGGCATGCATATCCGCCGAACGTTTTTGCGATGTCATCGAGGTGAAAGGCCCGGGCCAGATCGAGCGCAGCCCGTTCCTGCGCAGCGCTGGACGCTCAAGGGCGGAGGAAAAGGAACAGTTCCAGCTGACCGAGAGGCAGGAGCGTTTCCAGGCGAACTGGCGTGCGCCGACTCGCGCCTGCAGCGCGCGTGCCGCCCAGGAAGCATCGAATGCCGGGCGACGCGGCACTAGCAAGGGTTCAGGTGATCAGGATCGGTCTAGCGATAGCGAAAGCGAAAACGATCCCTACCGCAACTGATCAGTTATCCGCTGGTGGTTCCTGAATTCAAAGCACCAGTGTGTCGCCTTCGCGCGCGACACCGCTTGATGGATGCTGCGTCTTGATGGCTGCCTCGATGATATCCAGATCGGCATCGGTGCGGAACGGCATGTGGTGAAGCGCCAGGAAGCGTTTCGCGCCAGTCTTCTTGCGCAAACGCATGCCTTCTTCCCAGGTGGAATGGCCATAGCCCCTGAATTCCGGCAATTCGGCGTCCGTGAGGCTTGCATCATAGACAAAGGCATCGACGCCCGAAATCAGGCGCAGCACGTTCTCGTCCGGTTTCCCCGGAACATGCTCGGTGTCCGTCACGAAGGCGAAGGAGCGACCCTTGTATTCGATCCGGTAGCCCGTCGCGCCGCCAGGGTGGTTGAGCGGCGCGGTCCTGACGTGAATGCCATCGCCCAGATCAAGCTCCTGGTTTTCCGCCACACACCTGAAACTCACGTCAGCCTGGAAGACATCCGGGCCCACCGGGAAATAGGGCCGACGCATCAGGCCACGCACCGCTTCTTCGGTTGAATCTGCGCCGTCGACCTTACCGAGCCAGACGTTGATCCTGAAATCGGGTGAAAAGAACGGGCCGAAGAAGGGGATGCCCTCCACATGGTCATAGTGGACATGGGTCATCAGGATATCGATCTTCCGGACGTCCTGCTGTTCGAGCAATTGGCTTCCGAGCTTTCGGATGCCGGTGCCTGCATCGCAGATCAGCACGCGATCGCCGCAGCGAACTTCCGCGCAGATGGTGTTTCCGCCAGCGCGCTGGAATTCACGACCCGGCGAGGCCAGCGTGCCCCTTACGCCGTGGAATCGAACCAGCAACTGGTCATTGTGTTTTTCGGCCAAACAAGTACTCCCGGCCCTATGCGGATTTTTCAGCTGCCAGACGCCGTCTTGCGTCGGTCAGTTCGGCGGTCGTGCGCGACAGGCGCTGGGCCAGTTCACGCATCACCTGGATTCCCAGTTTCGGGAAGTCCATCATCAATCCGAGGAAATGTTCCTTCTTGATCTTCAGCATGACGAGTTCGCCATTTGCCCGCACCGATGCCGTCCTTGGCACGTCGCACAGGATGGAGATCTCGCCTACGACCGCATTTTCCTTGGCCTGGGCGACCACGATTTCGCCTGCCGCCGTTTCCACGACGATGTCTGCTGTCCCGTGAATGACGACATAGGCGGCATCGCCAACCTCGCCCTGCTTGAAGACCTTCTGGCCGTTCGAATAGCTCATGCGGTCAGAGGCGAAGGCGAGAAGCTTCAGCTTGCCGGGATCGATCGCGGCAAAAAGCGGAATACGGCGCAGCAGGTCGACTTCCTCGCTCAACGTAGCCATTGTTCGCCTCCTTCACCTTCGGCGCGCTTTCGCCGATCCCGATGCGACGCGTGAATCATGATCATGCCCCTATGAGTTCACGAAACGTGGTTGAATTTTCCTGCAGTTTCTTTGGTGAGCCGTCATCGATCAGCACACCCTTGTCGAACATCAGAACGCGGTCGAACATTTCCGCGAAGGAAAGGTTCATGGGCGACCAGATGACACCGAACCGCTCGCCATCGCGCCCGGCCGCACGGGCAAGGACGGTCTGGATGATCTTTCGCTGGTTGCGGGCATCAAGCGTGTTGAGCGCCTGGTTGACTATCAGGAAGTCCGGCTTCTTGAGCAGCGCACGCGCAAGATGGAGTTTCTGGCGCTGCGTTTCCGACAGACGCTTGCCGCCCGATCCCATGTTGAACGACAGGCCAATGCGGAAGATATCCGGTGTGAGGCCCATTTCATCGAGCAGGACCCTGATGGCGCTTGTCACCATTTCAGGCCCTTCGGCCATGGTGGCGGACACTCTTCCCAGTAGCACATTGTCAATGACACTGGCGGCTGGGTTGTACTTGTCGGGATCGTAGAAATTGACCGGAACATTTTCCAGTCCTTCGAGCGTTTCGCGAAGCTGGTGGCGCGCGCTGACGATGACCGCCTTCATGTCCTCATCGAGAAGGCCCATGCGGTTGCGCACTTCAGTATAGGCGAAGGGCAATTTCATGATCATCAGCCGGTCTTTTTCCGCGACCTGCTCCATTGGCTGTGTGCCGATACGGTTCAGTATGCCCCGATATTCGGGCAATTCCTCGGCATCCATGTAGTTCAACTGGTCGAAGAACGGGTTGTCGCTGGAAAGATCGCCGAACAGTTCAACTGTGGTGGCGGCGACTTCCTTGCCCATGTCGAAAAGGCGTTGCTCCAGTCCGGCCTTGGCCAGCACAGCGCGCACGATGCGGTTCGAGGGCAGGTTGGAGGGTTCATAGGCGGGCAGGCGCGAAGTGCCGAACAGCAGGTTTTCGCCCAGCGTCGCCTGATTGTTGTAGGCATCGGGGTCGAAAGGTTCGACAAAGCCGTCAAATCCCAGTTCCGGCAGGCGTCCGCGGAAAGTATGGCGAGCGGCAATCAGCTGTTCGCACAGTTCGGGATAGGCATTGGGGTCGAGCGTGCCGCGCAGTCCCAGTGCGCGGATATCGTCCTCCATGTCCACATCGGCGAGTACCTTGCGGATTTCGGCCTCAAGTCCTGCCTCGTCCTTTGCGCCGATCCTTTCGATGTCGATCCAGTCGGCCATGAAATCGAGATCGCTGTTGCCGGCCCTGCGTGCTTCGGCGAGCTGGGTCTCGTACTCGACCTGATCGTCCTTTTCGCGCGCAAGCGGGCGCAAGGGCTGGTTCTTGAGCACGTAGGTGAGTGCTTCATTGATCGTGCAGGATGGAAAGAAGGTTCCTCCGTCAATATAGGCCAGGCGCCGTCCGGTGATGTATTCGGGCAATTCCGGCAGGGATTTTCCGTCCAGTTCCACCTTGCCGGAAGTGTGGCGAAGCATGCGCGCAATCACTTCGGTGAAGTGCGTGGCACCGCTGTTGACCGCGCCGATGACAGCCACGGTTTCGTTCAGGCCGATGCTGACCGACGCCTTCTCGATCAGTTTGGAACCTGTCTCGTCGATCACCTGAAGGTGGGAAATATCGAAACCATCCGAAAGGGCGGGGACTGGCCCCTCGGCGATCTTCTGGCTTTCGGGGTCCTGCAGGTCTTCCGAGGCGAACTGCTCGACGATCTGTGTGTAGCGGGCATCAACGGTCAGGCGTTGCTGGTCATAGTCGATGAGGCCACGGATCGGATCGGGAAGGTCCTTGTAGGCGGCAATGACGGCAACAAGCTGACCGATATCAAGCGTGCCGCGAATGGCGAGATAGCCGCCTGCAGCATAGAACAGGAAGGCAAGAAACTGGATCAGCAGATTGTTGATGTACTTGACCGAGAACTTGCGCTGGAAAAGTTCGAAACGGATGAAGAACAGGCGGCCAAGAACGCCGGAAATGTCGGCGCGCTCCAGATTGGTCGTATCATTGGCATGGGCATCCTGAATGCCTTCGACAATCTCGCCAAGGCGTCCGGCAAGCTGGCGCGACTCGATCTGGCGCTTCTTGTTCAACTGGATCAGCCGGCGGCGCAGCCTGGGCACGAGCCATGCCTGGAAGAGCACAACTACCAGCGTGACGACGCCAAGCATCACGTTCTGCAGGAAAATGAAGGTCAGCCCGGTTATCGCCTGGCCGCCGAGGAACAGGGGCTGGGTGAAGGCATCACCGATGAATTCGCCCATCGGCTCGACTTCGTCCTTGATCATCGAGGCGATCTCGGAAGCCTTTGTGCGACGGAAACGGGGAAGTGGGTAGCGAAGGACACGGTCGAAAAGCTGGAAACGGAAACGGCGCAGAATGCGCTCGCCCATCCGGCCCTTGAAGGTATTGATATAGAGCTTGAACATCCCGTTTGCGGCGACGAGACACAGGAATGTCACCGAAAGCGCCATCAGGAACGCGACACGGTCCAGTTCGAACCCGGGGAAAATCTGAATCGGTCCACCTGTCATCCAGTCGGGCAGGGGCAGGTTGGTGGTCAGGAAGAAGGCCGTGTCATCCGGATTTTCAAAGCCACGGCCCTGGATCGGCCCGTTCACGATTCGCTTGGGCAGGTCGAGGCTGAGAAAATAGGTGGGCATGGACAGCAGGATGACCACGAGCATCCAAAGCTGTTCTTTCTTGGAATTCTGCCAGATGTATTTCAGCAGGTTCGGTTCGATCTGGTGCAAAGTCAATTCCCCGGAATGCGCATGCCTGGCCTTTGCGGCTCTATACTTTTTCTTGGTGCTGCCCCGACACCGTCATCATGGCAACGATAGCAGGGATGGACGCAGGTGAAAGCCCCTGCAGCGAAATCAGCCATCATTTTTGGTGCTTCCGGCAAATGCAGGCTGGCGTTTTGGCTTTTTGCCGGCCGGCCCCTGCGGTCTCGAGAGCGCAATGTCCGACAATTTCGCATCGGCACCCAACTGCCTGCGCAGTTCGTCAAGTTTCGCGATGGCGACCACGTCCACGGGTTCGGTGATGTTGTGAACGGAGAGTTCGCTGCGCTGCCCAAGGCTCTCGGTAACCGGAATGCCTGCCAGATCGAGCGTATGGGCGGAAACAACGATCAGGGAGGCCAGTTCCTTGGTTGCCGTTTCCAGCCGGGCGGCAATATTGACGGCACCACCGACAGCGGTGAGCCTCGATGGGGTTGTCTGATCCGACGTCCTGCCGATACGCCCAACGACCGCATCACCTGCATGAATGCCGATGCCGATGCGGATGGGTTCCGAGATGTGATGGGTCAGCATGCGGCTTGCCTGGGTCGTGGCATCGAGGGCGGCAAGGGCAGCGCGCAACGCATCGCGGCTTGCTTCTTCCGGCGTGGAAGCAAGGCCAAAGATCGCCAACATGCCATCGCCCATGAACTTGTCGATATAGCCGTTTGCCGATTCGACGGCAGCGCCAACCTCGCCGAAGAGGCTGTTGAGAATGAAGACGACATCGTAGGGCAGGCTCTTTTCCGAAATTCGTGAAAATCCGCGAATATCGAGGAAGAAAATCGCCACTTCCCGCTCCACGCCCCAGCCAAGCGGATCGACGTTGCGCGTTGAGGTGACATTGGTGCGCGACTGGATGAGCGGGCGCACTTCAACGTCGCCGCGCACGCGGCACTGGCAGGCAAGCCGGATGGAAGAGTCGGCATTGAGCCGTTTCAGCAGCAGGCTTTCGGCCTCTGTGGGTGGAGTACAGTTTTCCTTGCCGCTGATGACCAGCGTGCGGCAGGTGGAGCATCTGGCCCTGCCGCCACATACGGACATGTGCGGAATACCCCAGGCGCGGGATATGTCGAGAATCGTGTTGCCAGGCGTGCTCGTCACGACATTGCCATCGCCATAGGTGATCTTGACGCGTCGGTTGAAGCGCTGGGCAATCAGACGCGCTGCGAAGAACAGTGCGGCACCCGATACAAGGACAAGCGCTCCGGTCTGCAGGAACCATTCGACCTGGCGCAACGCATCGATGATCTGCCGATTGGTCTCGGCCTGCTGCGTGCCGATCCCGGCCGAATTGCCTGCACTCGCCGCAGTCTGTGCGGTGCGGTCGAATTCGCGTCTGGCAGCCACGATCCAGCCCGTGAGAGCCAGTGTGGGAATGAGTACGCCAACGCCCGCGAAGATGGGGAACCAGGCCGGGTACCACGAACGGATACGCAGCCAGAAGTGTATGCCGACAAAGGCGTGCACCCAGACAATGAGCAAAAGGATGCTCTGGCGAATCCAGACATCTGGCCAAAGCAGGGCCAGTTCGTGGCCATAATCCACTTCGATGCCGATCAGGCTTTCGCTGCCGCGCGTGAATACGATGTGGCTGTACAGCATCCAGGGAATGGTGAGGCCGAGCAGGATCTGGAACCATTCCCAGGCGGGCAGGCGCCAGGTACGCAGGGTCGCTACCTTCCACAGGCCGAGCGCAATATGTACCTGCATGGCACCATAAAGTAGGGTCAGGCCAAGCCAGTTGCTCCAGATTGCTTCGTTGAATTCAAGCGTGTGTTCCATCGCGGCAAGCGAGATGTGCCCGGCAGCGTGGTTGATATAGTGGCAAAGGACGTAAGCCGTCAGGACGAGGCCGGACCAGAGGCGGATTCGTTGAATGATCGGCCCTTTGCCCGTGGTGCGCATTCGGTCAATCGTCGGTTTTTTCATAGCAAAACGCCTGTGCCGCCACCCGGGGTACCGCCAGCCTAGTTCTTCCTTCTAGAAATTGCATCCTGCATGCGTTCGAAGTGTGCATTTGGTCACACTTTCCGCTTTCTATGGAACATCCAAACGGTTGCCTGGAGATGTCGGGAATGGCGCAGGAACCCAGAGAGACTGTCGGCCTCCGAATTCATTGGCTACTGAAAACCTGCATGCTATTCTGAATATCCGTGCCGTTCCTTTTTTTGAACGGGAAAGGCATTTGAGTATATCCAAGGATGAATTTATGGCTGGGCCGCAGGAAGAAGATAGAGCTGCGATTGCGGTTTGTGTTTACTGTGGTGCGCTGAAGCATGGTTCATTCAGTATGTGCGAAGAATGTAATTTGCAGCCGTTCGGCGAGAGACTTCTTGCAGAATCTCTTTATATGTCTGAACATTATTTTTTGGACGAAGGATTGCATGCTCTTTCAAAAATTATTCGCGAAGGCAATACTCCACCGTTTGAGGAGGATGTCATTGAAAGGCTGATTGAGGATATTCGTCTGAATGCAAGGGAGTTAGCCGAAGATGGACTGCTTCCTCGTCCGGGCGCCGAAAACCAATTACGTCCGCCAACGATCTGAAAGCCAAGAATCTCCGAATGGCGATGTCATGTTGATACGGTACCAGTAAAAAAATTAAGCAGGCTGGGTATTCAAATTCATAAAACTGTATTATTATAGCGATTGGTAATTCCATTTTAAATGAGCTGAGTGTTATCAATGCTTCGTTGTTTGTATATTATAATATTTTATATAGCGCTATGTATTACTGAAGCTCATGCGGCAGATAACTGTAGTTTAGTGATACCAGGTGCCAGTAAAAATGGCTACAATGGTACATATGGCGGTTTTGAATCCAATGGGAATTGTCACTACAGAGATATTTCAGAGGAAACCTGCAGACAGTTTACTGAACATCTTTTCATTGGGTACTTCCCTGACTATGGTGCTGGATATTCCAGGTGTGAATTCGATGAACCAGGGCCAAGGGACGATGGAACTGGCAATCAAAATGAAAGAAACCAGCTAAATTCCAAAGAATACGAGAAAAATAACAGTTTTGGAAACGAAGACGATGCGTATAATACAGATTCTTCTGCAAAAAGAAATTCTAAGAAGAGGGAAAAATATAGCCAGTATGCGTCAATTGCTGTTGGAGGGGTTCGTGGAGTAGCTGGAAAAGTGCGCTCTGAAGTTTGGGGATATATTGAGTATGACATGGAGAGCAAAGAGGAGGCTGAAGAAGAAGTATTGTCAATATGTTATGCAGAAAAACCAAATTGTAAAATACTTGTAACTTGGAATACTGGTTGTTATTGGGTGACGTCTGGAAAAAAGGGTGGCACTGTTGGTTACTACGGTGCGAACACCAAAAAGAAGGCAATGGCAAAATGTCGGCAGGCAAACATGCAGTGCGACGGCGAATTCATAGGCAAGTGCTACCCGGAGTGAATTTTTGCTGGATGTTGGGAGCAAATTCTCCATTCCTGTTTCACTGGCCTGGTTCGCCTTGTCGGAGCCGTTCGCATTGAAATCAACATCTGGCAGCCACATATTGTTCTGACTTTCTCCAGCACAAGAATGGCCATGTCACACCAAGCCCTGATACGTCCGGTACGCGATTGGCTGATCGAGCAGGCGCTTGGCAATCCCGATATCGTTTCACTCTATCAGAACCTGTGCGAGCGGCTGGTGGCAATCGGATTGCCGATCACGCGCGGCAGGCTGATCTGGCAGACCCTGCATCCGCTGTTTCGTGCCGAAACGGTGGTATGGGATCGCAACGAACAGGCTCGTCTGGAACATTTCGAACATCAGGACAATGCGACCGATGCCTGGCTGAACAGCCCGTTGCGCCATGTGATGGTCAACGATATCGGCACCCTGCGGCGTCGGCTTACAGGTCCGAACGAGACGCTGGATTTCCCCATCCTTGTTGAACTGAAGGAAAAGGGCGTCACGGATTACCTGGTCATTGCATCACGCATCGAACATGCGATCGTCACTGGCGATCCCAATCTGATGGGGCCGCGCGGCATCATCGTGACCTGGGCTTGCACAAGGCCGGAAGGCTTTTCGCAGGATGATCTTGAAGCGCTGCAGCAGATTCAGAAAATCTTTGCGCTTGCCTGCAAGACCGTCATTCAGTCAGCCATATCGGCCAACATTGCCACCACCTATCTCGGCAGCCGCGCGGCCGCTAACGTGCTCAGAGGCCAGATCAGGCGAGGGGACGGGGCGACAACGCGCGCGGTCGTGTGGTTTTCGGACCTGCGCAATTCCACCGCCTATGCCGAATCGATGACGTCGGAAGATTACTTTTCGCTGCTCAATGCATATTTCGAAGCTACAGCCGGTCCGCTTGTCGAGCATGGCGGTGAAGTGCTCGATTTCATCGGCGATGCAGTGCTCGGCATTTTTCCGTTCGAGGATGAACGCGAACTGGCGGAAGCTGCGGGCAGAGCGCATGGCGCACTTGATGAAGTGCTGCGCAGAAGCCGGGAAGCAAATGCCGAGCGTGCGGCGGCAGGCCTGGAGCGGTTCCGCTTTGGCGTTGGTCTCAACGCGGGCGATGTGAAGTTCGGCAATATCGGCATTCCGCAGCGTCTGTCCTTTTCGGTGATCGGCCACACGGTGAACGAGGTGGCGCGCATCGAATCCATGACCAAGCTGTTGCAGCAGCCGGTGCTTTCCGCGTCCGGCCTGGCAAGCCTCGATGCCAAGCGCTGGAGAAGCGTCGGGCGGCACAAGCTTGATGGCGTGCTCGATCCGGTGGAACTGTTTTCCTACCATCAGGCCGCCTGAGCCACTTCTCCTCCACTCCAGATGCTCTCATCGTCGCGCTTGCCAGCGCTGCGCAGGTGAGCGATAATCTTGCTGAACGTTCATTCAACAAAACAGCATTTTTGGAGCAGGCGATGGCTGACGCGGCGGTACAGGGAAACACGGGCGGCCAAGGCGCCGGTGGCAGAAGCCGCAGCGGTGGCCGGTCAGGCAGGATGCAGGGCCGCAAGGTGGCTGGAGACCGCAACCAGGCTGTCTGGCCGGGTATGAAGGGCGGGCGTTATGAACCGCTCAGCCGACGTGACATGGAGCGTATCCACGCAACCGCGCTTGATGTGCTGGAAAAGATCGGCATGGCGGAACCAATTCCCGCCACACGCGAGCGGGCGCTGGCGGCGGGATGCTGGATGAATGAACATGACCGCCTGTGTATCCCGCGCGCCATGGTCGAGGATACTATCGCCTGTGCGGCGCGGCGCATCGTCATTCACGGGCGTGATCCGCGCAATGACCGCGAAATCGGCGGCGACAGCGTGCATTTCTGTACCGCTGGCGAGGCGGTGCGTGTGCTTGACTTCGAAAGTGGCGAGCATCGCCCTTCCACCCTCGTTGACCTTTATGACTTCTTCCGCCTGGCTGACCGCCTGGAGCATATCCATCATGTCGGGCAGCCTGTGGTGGCAACCGATCTGTCGCATGATCCGGTGCTGCATGACTTGTCGGTTGCCTATGCAGGCATGTGCGGCACAAGCAAGAGCTTCGGATTTTCCACCGCCACCGCATCGAACATCGATCTGCTTATCGAGATGTTCGACACGGCTCTGGGCGAGAAGGGTGCTTTCCTGAAACGGCCATTCTGCCTGATCGGACATTGTCCGGTCGTGTCGCCGCTGCGGTTTGGCCAGGATACGAGTGCGGTGCAGGTGCGGTGCGCCGAGCTCGGCCTGGTTTCGGACATGTGTGTGGCGCCGCAAGCCGGGGCTACGGCGCCTGCTGCACTGGCGGGAGCGCTGGTGCAATCCACCGCGGAGACCCTTGCCGCGCTGGTTCAGGTCAAGCTGACAAATCCGAAGGCGCGCATGCTGTTCGGCAACTGGATCTTCGTTTCGGACCTGAGAACGGGAGCTTTCACAGGTGGATCGGGTGAAGAGGCGCTGCTGATGGCGGGTTCCGCGCAGATGGCGCGTTTTTACGATCTGCCTGGATCTGTGGCGGCTGGCATGACCGATTCCAAGCAGACAGACTATCAGGCCGGCATGGAAAAGGGTCTGACCGTGGCGCTTGCCGGACTGGCGGGTGGCAACATGGTCACCGAAGCCGCCGGAATGATGTCGTCGCTGATGGGCACTTCCTATGAAGCGATGGTGATGGACAATGAGTTGCTGGGATCGGTACAGCGCACCTTGCGTGGCATCGAGGTGGATGACGATACGCTTTCGTTCGAAGTGATCGAGGATGTGACGCTGCGCGGCCCGAATCATTATCTCGGCCACCAACAGACGCTTTCCCTGATGCAGACCGAGTTCCTCTATCCGCAGGTCGCTGATCGCCAGGCCGTTGGCCATTGGGAGGAAATGGGCCAGCCGACCATGGTTTCCAACGCCAGGGCGAAGGTGGTGGACGTGCTGTCAGGCCATTTTGCCAATTCCATTGAGAAAGACCGCGATGCAATGATCCGTGAAAGGTTCAATGTCGCATTGCCGCGCGAGGCCATGAAGGCGGATACGTGCCGCTGGAAGGATGCGCGCATCCAGCAATGAGTTGGACGCCTCGATTTACCGGTCAATTTCAGCTGAACGGGTGGATCGGGCGTAATTCGGCGCGACGTGATCGGAGTTCTGGCGCCGCCGGTCTTTCTTCTTGCCTGCTATTTGCGATGTTTCCGGCTC
>JBATLL010000123.1:0-1655 GCA_049289295.1 Rhizobiaceae bacterium | reverse complement strand
GGCGCATACCAAGCCCGGGTCGTTGTTGAAACACCAGATCCCGATCCGCACGTTCGCTGACTGGGACGACGCGACGCCGGGGTTCGTCGAGATCGACCTGGTCGCCCACGACGGTGGGGTCGCCTCGGGCGAGTACTGCTACACGTTGACGATGACCGATGTGGCGACGGGGTGGACGGTGAACCGGTCGGTGCCGAACCGGGCCCGCCGGTGGGTGATCGAGGCCATCGACCACGCCGCCGGGATGTTCCCGTTCCCGATCGTGGGGATCGACTCCGACAACGGATCGGAGTTCATCAACCACCACTTCCTGCACTACTGCGAGACCCGCAAGATCACGTTCACCCGCGGGCGGGCGGGGAAGAAGAACGACGGCTGCTATGTGGAGCAGAAGAACTGGGCCCGCGTGCGGGAGTTGGTCGGCTACTACCGTTACGACACCGAGGCCGAGCTCGACCTCCTCAACCAGATCTGGGCCTTGGACGACGCGTTCGCGAACTACTTCCTGCCCAGCCTGAAGCTGGCGTCCAAGCACCGCGACGGCGCCAAGGTCGTCAAGAGGTACCACCAGGCCGCCACCCCACACCAGCGTGCCCTCGCGCACCCCGCGACCCGGAAACGGCCGGTCATCACGATGAACGCCCGGTTCAAGAAGCTTCGCCTCGGTGCCCTGCAACGCGAGATCCTCCACCACACCGGCCGCCTCGAAGCCCTCGCCCAGGCCAAGGGCCGCGCCGCCCGGCAACGCCGGACCGCGACCGGCTAACCGGAGGAAACAGGTGAGGCAACGACCTGGCGAACCGGAGGTTCACTGCTGAGGCAACGATCAGTTCACCCGGAGGTATTGACATGAGGCATCACGGACCGGACTGTAGTCCACCCATCGACCTGGGAGACAGCATGGCCAGAGACGCCCACCCCACCCCTCTTGACAGCGCGGACGTCATCCTCTCCGACCTCGACGGAGTCGTCTACCGCGGCGCAGCACCCATACCGCACGCCGTCACCGCTTTGAACGCGGCTCGAGAGACGAAGACGGTGGGGTTCCTGACGAACAACGCCTCTCGGCTGGCAGCGGACGTCGCGGAACAGCTGACGACAATGGGACTCGGCGTCGACGCAGATGATGTCGTCACCTCACCGCAGGCGACACTGCTGCTCCTCTCAAGGGTCGTCGAGCCTGGAACGTCTCTGCTGGTCGTCGGTGGTCCGGGGCTGACGACGGTGCTCCAAGGGGCGGGATACCGACTTGTCCGCACGGCGGATGAGCATCCCGATGCGGTCGTGCAAGGTTTCTCACCACACGTGAGCTGGAATGACCTCGCCGAAGCTGCTTACGCTCTGGCCTCCGGGATTCCGTGGGTTGCGACGAACCTCGACACCGCACTTCCACTCGAGCGCGGCCTGGCCCCCGGCAATGGTGCGATCGTCGCAGCCGTACGCGCTGTCGTCAACCGCGAACCGCTCGTGGCCGGAAAGCCCGAAGAGGCGATCTTCGACGCCGCGCGCGAACGATTCCCCGGCTCCCGATGGCTATTCATCGGCGACCAGGTCGACACAGACATCAGAGGCGCAAACCGATCCGGGATGAGTAGCGCCCTCGTCTTCACTGGCATCAGTCAGCCTCAAGATGCCTTCGCCGCGCACCCCGATGC
>JBATLL010000122.1:0-3342 GCA_049289295.1 Rhizobiaceae bacterium | reverse complement strand
GCGCCAACACCGCCTGGGTGCCGTCGCCGACAGCCGCGACGCTGCATGCGACGCACTACCACAAGGTCGATGTGCACGCCGTGCAGGAAGGTTTCAAAAACCGCCCGAAGGCCAAGCTCGACGACATCCTGTCGATCCCCGTCGCCCTGCGGCGGAACTGGACGCCCGAAGAGATCCAGAAGGAACTCGACAACAACGCCCAGGGCATCCTGGGTTATGTCGTGCGCTGGATCGACCAGGGTGTCGGCTGCTCGAAAGTGCCGGACATCAACGATGTCGGCCTGATGGAGGATCGTGCCACGCTGCGCATCTCCTCGCAGCACATCGCCAATTGGCTGCATCACGGCGTTTGTACGCGCGATCAGGTGATGGAGACGATGAAACGCATGGCAACGGTCGTCGACCGGCAGAACGAGGGCGACCCGCTTTATCGGCCGATGGCCCCGGATTTCGAGAATTTGATCGCCTTCCAGGCCGCGTGTGATCTGGTGCTGCAGGGCCGCGCCCAGCCGAACGGCTATACCGAGCCGGTTCTGCACGCCCGCCGGTTGGAGCTGAAGGCCAGTGGGGCAGGCGAGAACGTTCTCGGAACGGGATAAAACAATGAATACCATCACGTTGAATGTCGCCAATCGCATCATCGAATCCGCGCTGGATCGGGGGCGGGAGCTCAACCTGAAGCCGCTCTCGGTCGCGGTGCTCGATGCAGGCGGCCACCTCATCGCATTCCAGAAGCAGGATGGTTCTTCCATGCTCCGCTTCGAGATCGCCTTTGGCAAAGCCTATGGCGCGCTGGCGGTCGGCTCGGGCTCCCGCTGGCTGAACGCGGCCGCCGCCGAGCGTGTTCATTTTGTCCAAGCCCTGTCCGGCGTTTCCGGCGGGAAGATCGTGCCGGTTCCCGGTGGTGTCCTGATACGCGGGGAAGCGGGCGAAACCCTCGGTGCTGTCGGAATCTCCGGCGATACATCGGACAACGACGAAATCTGCGCGGCGCACGCTGTCGAACAGGTAGGCCTGGCCGCGGACAAGGGCTAACCCCATTTCCAAGCAAAAGCGTGAAACGGCTTTTGCGTGCGGAATGTGCTTGGAAGCGGGTTTTGCCGATGAACTTTGCGGCAGGCTGGCCTCAAGTCGGTGAGCGGGCTGCACCTTCGCTCTACTCTTCGCAGGTGAGGAGAGCGACGCATGTTCACCCTCACTATAGACACCGCCGACATGTCATCGACATCGGCAAGGCCCCGCAGAACATGGTCATGGCAATGATCGACGCGGCGCTGGTCCCGGCGGGTATCCGCACGACCGAACTTTGACCCCTACTTCGAAGATAGATGGAGTTAATGATGCAGGCTTCGGGTGCTTTCTGGAACCGTTCGCCAGCGCCGGTCTACTTCACCGGTTCATAGAGCGCATCCAGATTTTGGCTGAAGCGCGCTTGACGAGAGCAAAGTAGTTGTCGCATGAATGGCAACGACACGTTCCTGATCGTGGATCTGTTCGGCACCGGTTAGCTGGTCATGGCGAGCACGACGCCGATCCCGGACAACGGCCAAGCCTGACGCACCGAAGCCCTTACGCTCCAACGATTTCGCTGATCTGCACGATGGGTGCGATGTCCGTATAGTTGGCGACGTCCGCGACGATCTCCGCGCGGTGTGGGCCGAACGCCTCCCGGAATGTCCCCAGGCTCGGTGAGTAGATGTGGCACGCTGCGACGAACTCCGGCGCGCTTCCAGGTTCGCGGCCCGTTAGGCCCTTCTCGATCTCGTAGCGCAGGCAGGCATCGCCCATTCGTTCTCTGATCAGTGGCAGGTGGCTGGCACAGTAGTAATCGTGGTCGAACTTCGAGCCGCCATGGGCCGGATAGTAGACGCTCATCTTGATCATGGTCGGGCTCCTACCTGAACGCCTCTCCGAGCGTTCCGGGGGCATTTATAGGTCACCGACCCATGAATTGCATCTAGATTTTAGCTGAAATGAGTTTGACGAGAGCAAGGTAGTTTCGACCTGCGTCTCGAGGGTGCGGTGGCGATAGAGGAAGGCCCTGAACGGCGGACGGCGTTTACGGCTAGGCCATCGGCTTGGTGTTGGCCGGGCGCCGCGCTTGGCCATCTCTACGCGCAAGGCATGCCGTGGGGAGTTTAATGAACGGGTGGCTTAGCCATCGGGCATATGGCAGCTTCAGCGCGGAGCCGGATTAACCAATTTGGTAGACCGGCTAGGGTTTCACTGGTACTTTGGGTTCGAGTTGCCAAGCAACGCGTATGATTTATGACCCTTCCGTATCGGGATGGACCTGGTTGGGATGGACTGACGGCTGGAAAAAAGACCGAAAAATGCTTGAGAAGACGGAAAGCGATAGGATTGCCGGTGTCCCGAACGTTGTAGGGAAAATACTCTCATTCATTGATGAGCGTCGCTATGAGCCGAACGAACGATTGCCGTCGGAACGTGACTTTGCCGACAGGTTCAATGTCAGTCGCGGGGCGGTTCGCGAGGCTTTGGCCGCTCTCGAGTCGATGCGTGTGATTGAGCGAAGGCCTAACTCTGGGATCTATCTTAGAAATTCTGAGGAAAGTAGCATCGAGGCCCTCGTTCTTCGTGCGTCTTCTGGCCTGCCGTTTCAGCCTGAAGAGACTAAGGACGTGTTTGAAGTGCGAAGTATTCTGGAGCTGCAGGGCGTACGGATTTCCTGCGATAGAAGGCGAGATCAGGACGTAGATCGGCTGAGGGAAATCCTCTACAAAACGAAGCTTGCAATTGATAGCAAAAAGACAATTGAGGCTGAGGATGAAGCGTTCCATCTTGGAATCGTCGCTTCAACACAGAATAGAGTACTGCTTCGCACGGTGAAATTATTTTATGAATTCTCAAAACAGCGTCGCATAATATACTTTTCAGATTACTCACGGGGCACGCAAGCTTACGACGATCATTGTGAGATACTTGAAGCCATTGAGGCTCGTCGCACCGATTTGGCAGTGGGAATGATGGACCGACACTTGTCCCGAGCCCTGGCCACATGGCAGACTCTCCACGCGGCGCCGGAACAAACTACCAAATAGTGCAATCGACCCCAAGGTGCCGAAGCGTAATGAACCGAGGGACGATACCTCGATGCCGACCAGACCGACTGACTCAGTGCGCCTTCGAGCGCGTGAATCTGATTAGGCGATCGGCTGCGAAAATGCGCCGGCCAGTGACCCTAGGTACTGGAACATTCAAGAGTTTGATACAGCTGCTCTTTGTGAGATTCGCAGGGTCACAATCGTGCCTTCTGAGATCCCTAGGACAACACTCATCTTCGCAATGAAATCAGCACGACAAATCCTGCTCGACGCGGGG
>JBATLL010000121.1:0-4604 GCA_049289295.1 Rhizobiaceae bacterium | reverse complement strand
CATCCGCCATATCGCCAATGGCGATGCACTGGCGGCGGTCTGGCAGCGCCACGGCTTCGTTGCGCAGGTAATGGAGGATAAGACGCTGGCGGAGCAGGCGGCGCTGATGCGTGGCGCGCGGCTCATCGGCGGCATTCACGGGGCGGGGCTTGCCAACATGCTGTTCATGCCACGTGGCGGAAGCGTGATCGAGATCCGGCAGATCGAGCGCGTGCCGGACTGTTTCTTCACGCTGGCCTCAGCGCTTGGCCACCGCTATTTCCTGGTGGAAGGGCAGGGCGCACAGGAGGGGGTGCATCCCCACGCTGCCGATCTGCTGGTCGATCCGGCAGCGCTTGATCGTGCGCTGGAGGCAGCGGCAGGCGCCTAGGCCAATGAAAAACCCGCCGCCAGGGATGCTGGCGGCGGGCTGGAAATGCCGAACGTGTCGGCAGATGTTCAGAGGCTGGTGCCGGTCAGGCGCAGGGAAGCCATGGCACCGGCTTCGCCGGGCATGCTCATCGCAAGGCGCTTGCGGGCAAAAGCGGTGTTCAGGTTCATTTCGCGACGGGCGAACAGGCGGGCAAAGGCTTTCATTTCAACGTCTCCACATGATTTGCCGGTTTCACACGGAGTCGCCTTGGCATACCTTCAGGCTGTCTTCCCCTTAGGAGTGTATGGGGCGGCTCATTGCTGCACCCTATATAGTATTGTGCAGTGCAATAGAAAAGCGCTAAAACGACCGAACTCGGCAATAAAAACGACATCGCGTCGCTTTTGCTTCCCGGCGCGGGCCTGCGCCAAAACCGCCCTGCTAAGTCATTAATATTTCAGCAAGATTTTCGAGGTCTTCGCAAATCACATCCCAGTCATGCGTTGGCTGCATGTCGCTGGACTGGCCTGGACCATGCTCTGTGCGACGGGGGAAAAAGGCGGTTTTGAGGCCGCAGGCGCGGGCAGCCTCAAGATCGGAATTGTGGGCCGCAACCATCATGACCTGGCCGGGTTCGAGGCCAAGGGCGGCAGCGGAAGCAAGATAGGTTTCGGGCTTGGGCTTGTAATCGCGCGCAATGTCTGCGCCAAGGATCGTGTCCCAGGGCAGGTGCGCGAAACGGGCAAGGCGCACCATCAGCGCGATGGAGCCGTTCGAGCAGGGCGCGATGAAGAAGCGCTCACGCAGCGCATCAAGGCCCGCGACCGTGTCGGGCCAGGGCGGCAGTTTCTCCCAGGCGCGGTTGAGTTCGCTGCGTTCGGCCTCGCTGAAATGCTCGTCCAGGGCGAAGCGGGCAAGAATGATGTCGAGATTTTCGCGGTGCAAAATGTCGAGTGGCACATAGCCGCGCCCGCCGTCGCGGATGCGCTCCATGGCGGGCTGGTATTCGCCGCGCCAGGCATCGGCAAAGGTATCGGGATCAATCGTGATGCCCTTGCGGGCGAAGAAACGGGCGGCTTCGCCGCTGACACCGCAACGCCAGTCAACCAAAGTGCCGAAAACGTCGAAGATGAGCGCGCGAACCCCTGTCATGCGCGCAAGACTAGAGCGGCAAAGTGGTGGTGTGAAGGGGGTTAAGCGTTTGGTGTATCCCGACCATTCAGTTCCTTGGCAACAGCCTTGAACGGGCCATCCGATTTCTTGTGATCCATGATCTGGCCGTTACGCTCGTCGCGTTTCACCTATTTGCCATCATCGCGCTGAAATTGCGTCCTGCCAGTTACCGCGCCCTTACGATGTCCCTTGCCTGTATTGCGTGCCCTTGGACCAAGGTCCTACTGCGTGTGACATTCACGGCTACAAGTGTAGCAACCGTTGACTTGGCTACGATACCTGCGCGCTTCCGCTACTGCCGACTGGCAGGAAAAGAAATTGCCAAGATAGATACGATTGCCCAGATGGGGTTCATAACGGCACCCCTCCTTGTGGACTTCATAATCGCCGTTTGCCTGCATATTGGTGTTCAAGTAGTAATTTGACATGCCGAATCCCTCAGGTTCATCATGTGTATTATGTATGTGCTGATTTTGTTCCAATTATGGCGGGTTGTGAATGACCAACAAACTCTATTATGGCGATAATCTGGAAGTGCTGCGCGAGCACATTAAGGACGAGAGCGTTGACCTCGTCTATCTCGATCCGCCGTTCAATTCCAATGCCAGCTACAATGTGCTGTTCAAGTCGCCGGAGGGGGTGAACAGCCAGGCACAGATCGAGGCGTTTGACGATACCTGGCACTGGAACGAGACCTCCGAGGATGCCTATTGGCAGGTTCTGAATTCCGGCAACCATGATGCTGCGCGGATGCTCGAAGCCATGCGCGGCTTTCTGGGCGAGAATGACATGATGGCCTATCTGGCGATGATGGCGATCCGGCTCATCGAACTGCACCGGGTGCTGAAACCCACCGGCAGCCTCTATCTCCACTGCGACCCGACCGCGAGCCATTATCTGAAGATTTTGCTGGATGCGATTTTCGGGGCGCGGAATTTTCGGAATGAAATTGTATGGAGACGTTCAGTTACAAAGGGAGATGCACGGAAAAAGTTTTCTGATGATCAAGACGTAATTTTGTTTTGTACAAAGTCTGACAATTACGAGTTTTCGAACATATATACAGAGGGTGACGCTGAATACGCCAAAAGATTCAATCACGACGATAATGACGGGCGAGGCCCCTACCATCTGGCACCACTCGATAGCCCAAATCCAAGGCCGAATCTTACCTACGATTACCGAGGTTATCCCAGCCCGCCAAAAGGATGGCGCGTATCAAAAGTAGAAATGGAAAGACTTGATGAGCAGTCGAGAATTTGGTTTCCAAAGTCGAAAACTGGAAGGTTAAGGCGCAAATTGTTCCTCAGCGATCAACTTGGCCCAAAAGTAGGAAGTGTTTGGGTTGATATAAGACCACTTCAAGGTATTTCTCAAGAACGCCTCGGCTATCCAACCCAGAAACCCGTTGCCCTGCTTGAGCGTATCATCAATGCTTCGTCCAATCCCGGTGATGTGGTGCTCGACCCGTTTTGCGGTTGCGGCACGACCGTTCACGCGGCGCAGAAACTGGGGCGGCAATGGATCGGCATCGACGTCACCCATCTGGCGATTTCGCTGATCGAGCGGCGGCTCACCGATGCTTTTGGCAAGGATATAAATTTCGAGACCTTTGGCATTCCCAAGACCATTGACGCGGCGCGTAACCTTGCCGAGCGCGACAAGAACGAATTCGAGAAATGGGCGGTTACGCTCATTCCCGATGCACAGCCCTACAAGACCGGCAAGGGGGCCGATGGCGGCATAGACGGCATCGTCTATATGCGGACTGAAAAGAACAGGACTGACAAGGCGATTGTCGAAGTGAAGGGCGGCGGGGTTTCGGTTGATCAGATACACAAATTGAAAAGCGTCATCGAGCGGGAAAAGGCGTTGTGCGGTTTGTTCGTCACTTTGAAGGAACCGACCAAGCCGATGGTGGCGGAAGCTGCTGCCGCAGGCTTTGCCGAAACCCAGTTCGGGCGCATCCCGCGTATCCAGATACTCACGATCGAAGGGCTACTCTCACACAGGGAGTTCGCACGACTTCCAGCAATCGATTCGTCTGTTTTCAAGAAAGCGCCAAAGGAAAATAAAACTGGCGATCAGGGAGATTTTGGAATATAATTTGAACGTGGAAATAGTTAGTTTCGAAGGAATTTACTATGGCAAACGATGTTTCTGAAATATTGGTTCCCGCTGGCAAGAGAATATTTTGTACATCGACGAAAAATAGTCCCTATAGAACCCATTATACATTTCGTTGGCCGGAAGTTCAATTCATTGCAGGTAAGAGCCTTACACACTCTTCAGATGGCGGGACTTCGTTGCAGATACCTGCCTATGCCGAAGCAAAAATCTGGAAGGTTTATGGAACGTTTCGTCCCGGCGTCAGTTTCAAGCCCATGATCATATCTGCAACGCCAACGCCAGATGGCCTTATCTGGCTGATCGAGTTTTGGACAAATAGCGTGTCTGGCGATCCAAATACGTCGGTTTCGGTTTCAATAATCGACTAGACGTCCCGAGCAGCAACTCAGCCGGGCTGGCCTGCCCCTCACATGCCGGGATCGAGCGGGGTTTCGATTTCGCCGCCTGATTCAACCCAGTCCTTGTAGGCACCGAGGTTGAAGACCCTGGAATAGCCCATGTCGATCAGCGTCTTGCCCGCCAGTGCGGAGCGCCCGCCGGAGGCGCAATAGACGATGACGGGGCGTTCGCGCGCAAAGCTGGCGTCATGATAGGGCGTGCCCTCGTCGGCGCGGAATTCCAGCATGCCGCGCGAAACGTGGATCGCGCCCTTGATCTTGCCGCTCTTCTCGACTTCCTGCCCGTCGCGCACATCGACCACGAGCGCGTTTGCCTGCGCCATCATCTCGCCGGCTTCGGCCGGCGTGACGCGCTTGACGACGGCGTTTGCGGCTTCGATCATTTCCTTGACGGTGCGGGGCATGGTGTTCTCCGGTCTGATTTTGCATCTGGCGCAAACGGGCCGCTTCAAGCGGAGCCACGCCTCTGCCTGCCTATCTGGGTCAATCGGCGGCCGGTTGCAAGGGGCACGATCGTTGCGGGTGCGCGGGGCATGGCTGCAGGCCAGGAC
>JBATLL010000120.1:0-1834 GCA_049289295.1 Rhizobiaceae bacterium | reverse complement strand
GTGCGGGAATCCGGCTGGGAACGGCACGCGGGGGCTCGTGTCGTGCCCCAGGGCGGGAGCAGGCATGACGGATAGCGCTTTCGGGGGATCTGTGACGCCGGACCGACCGGGTCTGAACGGGCTTCATGCGGCTGATCGACGGCGATCATGTCCAGACCACACCGAGGCTATGCCCGGCGAGGTTTACGAGTGATTAACGCCGGGAACGTCTTCGGATCGCGGAGGATCGGCCGAGTACTCGTTGCCGGACGGTACATGATACACTGTACGGAATCGTATTATGTCTTTTGACATACAGGCTCGACGGCATTCCGATTGTCGAAAAAAAAAGCCCGGCGCTATGGCCGGGCTCCGTGTTCTTCTTCCTGGCGGGAAAGCGTCAGGCGGCTTCTTCCTGCTCGGCTTCCTCGTTGTCGGCCTTGGCGCCGCGCTTGGGCCCCTTGTTCAGGTTGGCCTCGATCAGGCGGACGGCCTCGGTCTCCGACATCTTGTTGACGGCGGCGATCTCGCGGGCCATGCGGTCGAGCGCGGCCTCGTAGAGCTGGCGCTCCGAATAGGACTGCTCCGGCTGGTTCTCGGCGCGGTAGAGGTCGCGCACCACTTCGGAGATCGAGATCAGGTCGCCGGAGTTGATCTTGGCATCATATTCCTGGGCGCGGCGCGACCACATGGTGCGCTTCACGCGGGCGCGGCCCTGGACGACCTTCAGCGCGCGATCGACATAGTCCGTCTCGGACAGCTTGCGCATGCCGATCGAAGTCGCCTTCGCCACCGGTACCTTCAACCGCATCTTGTCCTTCTGGAAGTCGATCACGAACAGCTCGAGCTTGTGCCCAGCCACTTCCTGCTCGTCGATCGATACGATCTGGCCCACACCATGCGCCGGATAGACGATGAACTCGCCGGTCTTGAACCCGTGACGGGCCGAGGTCGTGGACTTCTTCTGCGGGATTGCCATACGCCCTGTACTCCTGTTGCGACGCCGGCAGAATGCTGCCGGCCGATCGATGAGGCCGCCGTTCCGGCTGGCCTATGCCGCACAAACAGTCCGCACCTCCCGGATCGGCGAGCCCGCGACGTCAACGCAAACTGCGTCCGTCTGGCCCAAGTCGCCTCGGTCCGGAAAGTGGTCTTCACCTTTCAATGATTAACGCGTCTGCGCCATAGATCGACGTTGTGTCACCGGCATGTTTTATCGTGTAACATAAAAAGTCGAAAGAATCAACAATTTACTGCACACGCGACGTTGCGCCGGCTTCGGCATTTGCCGATCCGGTCAAGGCGCGGGGGGAAGACGAGCCTGCCGACTGCGTCGATCCGCCGCGACGATCAGTCGCCTTCGCCGGGCTCCGGCGAGAAGAACTTCTCGAACTTGCCGGGCATTCCGTCGAAGTCTTTCGCGTCTGCCGGCGGCTCTTTCTTCGACGTGATGTTCGGCCACTTGTCGGCGTATTCGGTATTGATCTTCAGCCAACCCTCGAGGCCCGGCTCGGTATCGGGCTTGATCGCGTCCGCCGGACATTCCGGCTCGCACACGCCGCAGTCGATGCATTCGTCCGGGTGGATGACGAGCATGTTCTCGCCCTCGTAGAAACAGTCGACCGGACAGACCTCGATGCAGTCCATGTACTTGCACTTGATGCAGTTGTCCGTGACGACGTAAGTCATGCCCAACTCCGGGAGGCCCGGTCCCTCGATCATTCGGCGGTGAGGTAACCGCTTTGGCCGGTCATGGCAAGGGCGGCCATTCCGCGCAGCCGGCCGATCCGGGAACGGTATTGCGCGCCGCCGGCAGGATGCCGGCTCAGTCGCCGGAACGCATGCGGTCGAGGTC
>JBATLL010000119.1:0-3185 GCA_049289295.1 Rhizobiaceae bacterium | reverse complement strand
ATCCGCATCGCCGTCGATTTGCCGCAGCCAGACGGCCCGATAAGCGCAGTGAATGACCCAGGCGCGCAGTCCAGGTCCATATCCCGCAGCGCTTCGACATCCGCGCCCCGCCCACGATAGGTCTTGCAGACAGCGCGCAGATGGATGCCCTGATCGTGGTGCATCAGATCTCTTCGAGAAGCGTGGTGTCGAACATCTCGCGGGTGCCGCTGATGCCGACGGCCTTGAGCGCATCGAGATTCTTCGAAATCGCTTCCTCTGACATCGAAAAGATGCCGTCGGGTGCCACCATCAGGTCCTTTTGGGCAGTGTTGAAGAAAACCTCGTTGTCGATGGTACGGCCAGTCCCCTTGAACCAAGTGTCTTCCCATTGCGGCGGGTAGGCGGACGGATCGGCGAGGTTATCGTCCCACCCTCTGCGGCTGGCACGCAACCAGACCACCAACTCGGCCCGCTTTGAAGCGAGCGTTTCTTCGGTGACGACGACCGTGTCGTTGAAGAGCGTGACTCCATGATCGTAAAGCAGGAATGACTGCGCTTCCTCGCCGAGCTGGCTGATCGTATAGGGCACGTTGGTGGTGAAATCGAGCGAGGCGTCGATTTCGCCTCTGACAAGTGGGGTTGGGTCATAAGCATAGGGCACGATGTTCACCGCACTTCGGTCGATGCCGTTCAAGCTCAGAAGCGCCTCGATGGTGACGGTGTTCACCGGCGGTACGGCAACGGTCTTGCCGACTAGGTCCGCCGGTGTGTTCACCGGGTTCTTTTTCAGCGAGACAATACCGATGGGGTTCTTCTGGTACTGCGCGCCGATGATCTTGAATTTGGCACCTTGTTCCGAGATGGCGCGGATCGTTGTATCTGGCGTGGTCAATGCCAGATCCGCGCGCCCGGCAATGATCGTGCTTTCCGGGATCACATCCGGCCCGCCGGACAGATATGTCAAGTCAAGCCCTCCTTCGGCGTAGTACCCCTTGTCCATCGCAAGAAAGTAGCCGGAGAATTCCGCATCGTTGATCCAGGCCGCTTGCATCGTGAGTGGCGTGGAAGCAAACGCGCGGCGTGGTAGCCCAACGGCAGCGGTGGCGGCCGTTGCCTGAATAAATGCCCGGCGATTGATTGTCAGTGTCATTTGTACCTCCCTTGATTGGCAACACGCGGCTGCGCTTTCCTAAGCTGATGGCGCCAGTCCCTGCATGGCGCGAAGTTCCTGCAATGGTGGGGTCTGTTCGATCTGTTTGGGGTCAAGCAAATCCCAGATCACGCCGTGCGGGCGCTTGGCCCGCCGTTCGACTTTGTGCAGCTTGTCCGGCGTTGCGATATAGTCGACAAGAATATCCGTCGGACTCGGATGCAGTTTTTCTTGCACGACCTGGCAGTCATGGACCGCCGCGACGACGGGCGTGTCTTCGCCCACCAGCCCGAGATCGGTAAACATGCCCCATTCCAGGTCGAAAAACCCATGTCCCTTGCCGAAGCGGACTCCGTCGACAGACACCGCCGAGGCGCCGGTGACCAGAAAGTCAATTTTTCCACGCCGCACGACATCTTCCAACGAGATAGGCACGCCGAAATGCTCCATCCCATCCAGCCAGGCGGCATAGAGTTCATGCCCCTTTGGGATGCTTCCCGGCTCGATGTACAGAAATCCGCGGTAGATGCCGTAGGTCGACATGAAGAACGGCTTGCCCATCTCGATCAGCTGCCGGCGCAGGTCCACAAGGCAGTTATCCGGCGTGATGAACAGGAACTCCGCCTCCTTGAAGGCCTGCATGTCGAGTATGCGATTTGTCGCGATCTCAGATCCTTCAAAATCCGGGATCACCTCTGCGAAGTTCTTGTCGAACCTCGTATCAGGCTTGGCCACGTCCTTCAGTTTGCTCCAGATCTGCTGGCGAATGATGTTTGATTTTGACACGCTGCGCCCCTACTGTTTCAGAATGCTGTTTCATTGTTTCAAGCATCGTTCCGGTGTTTCATAATGATGAAACACTAGTTTCATTCTGTCAAAGGAAAAAATAAACGTTTGAAAAGGCTAGTAAATGTCAACAAGACTGTCCCTGAGGATCCAAGAGAGGATCAACCGACTGACAAAAAGCGAGCGGAAACTAGCCCTGGTGATTCTCCAATCCCCGACGTTGATTGAAACGCATACCGCAACAGAGCTTGCGAACATCGCCGATGTATCCAAGGCGACCGCCGCGCGGTTCTTCCGTGCACTCGGCTATGCCGATTTCGAAGAGGTGAAACTTCAGGCGCGGGAAGAGCGGAACCGAACTCAGCCTTACAGCTATTCGGCCTCACCGCAGGGCAGTACGGTTTTGGGTCGAAATATAAGCGAGCATCTGGAGCTTGAACGGGCCAATATCACTCGCACATTCGAGGAGATGGGTCCAGATGCGCTCAGGCAAGCATCGCGCATGATCGGCGAAGCGCCGCGGGTCTGGTTCTTGGGGCTTGGCTCTGACGCGTGGCTCGCGCGTTACGCCCGGGTAACGTTCTCCCGCCTGCGGCACAACGTAAATGTCTTGGGAACAGGTGAAGGTGCACTGGCTGAGGACCTGGCCATGATGGGGCCGCGCGATGTGCTGGTTGTTATGGCGCAGGGGCCGCAATCGAAAGAGCTGAAAGCGATCCTGTCTTTCGCCCGCACAACCCGTGTTAGTATCATAATGATAACCGATCACAGCAACCTGGCCCAGGCCAAGCGCTTTTCCGATCTCGTGCTGCGCTGCCACATTGCGAGTTACGGACTCATCGCCACCTATACCACAATGGTCAGCCTGCTGCGTCTCCTGGCGGTGTCTTATGTCGGTCACGTTGGAGAAACTGCCGTTCAACGTGCAGGTCTGATCGATGACATCAACGAGGAACTCGACATCTTCGGCTAGAGACGAACGGCGTTCTCCGCCGCCGCGCAGTTGTGATTACTGTTGCGAGTTGGCACCTCAACGCCACCTCAACCCGCGAACGCTGTTTTAGTGCGGTTAGTGACGGCGAAGGTAGCAAAATGCCGGCCGCCGCCAGGACAGGAAATGCGTGAAATCAAAGGAATGCATGTTAAGTCGTTGAAATTCCTAAGTTGTTGGAATCGCAGAGATTACGCCTCAAAACCTGAAGGTCGCAGGTTCAAATCCTGCCCCCGCGACCAACGATTTTTATGAATTCACTACTCAAAAAGCCTC
>JBATLL010000118.1:0-4871 GCA_049289295.1 Rhizobiaceae bacterium | reverse complement strand
GGATTGGACGCACCGGCTTGCGCCGGTCCGCTCAGCCTGCCTGCCAGATCCATGTGTGCGCCGGTCAGAAAACAGATGCTGGAAATCAAGGGGAGCGCCTTTCTGCCCGATTCGCTTGCAAAGGGTTCGCGCGGAGATTAGGCAAGCCGCGCCGCGCCGCATAGACATGATGCAGGCCTGCCTGGGCGTTGCCCACCTGAATGCTCCCTGGTTGCCGGGTCAAAACACGATTGATGCAGCGGAGGAAGCCGCACATGGACATTACCTTTACGCGTCTGAGCGACGTTTCCCGCCAGTTGCTGTTCGCCCACATGAGCGACCCGCGCATCGCGCGCCACATGCCACTCATCAATTTCGAATGGGACATGGCTGCCATTGATCACCTTGTTGCGCAGAAGGAGGAACGCTGGCACAAAGATGGGCTCGGCCACTGGGCGATCCTTTGCGATGGCTCCTATGTCGGCTGGGGCGGCTTCGAGAAGGAGGAGGGCGACTGGGACTATGGTCTGGTGCTCACCCCCAGCGCCTTTGGCCTTGGCTTGCCGATCACGCGCCAGGCGCTCCATTTCGCGCGCGCCGACGAACGGATTTCCTGTGTGACTTTCCTTCTGCCACCTTCGCGCAGGCACCTGCGCGCTCTGCAGCGCATCGGCGCGCACTTCGTTGGCGAGGTCGTGCACGAGGGCAGCAACTTCCTCAAGTTCAGCCTCGACACGGCGTAGGAGATTCGCACCAGGCGAACTTTTCGCGCCTTTCCGTCACAAATGCGCCTGAACCGGTCACCCCTGAGGCGCGCGCAACGAGAACATTTTACAAACAATACTGGTACATTTTCATCAAGTATTTGTTTTTATTTGGTTTTATGGCTCTTTACAAATGAGAACAAAAGCGGTACACATCAACCTGTGGGCAAGAGCGGGAAAGCGGCGTTCCTGTTGAATTCACCCTTGGGGAGTGCCCATTGGAAGCGGCCGGGAAGGATGTTAAGCATGGCACAGAATTCACTCCGACTTGTAGAGGATAATGCGGTGGACAAGAGCAAGGCACTGGATGCCGCCTTGAGCCAGATCGAGCGGGCGTTTGGCAAGGGCTCGATCATGAAGCTCGGAAAGAACGAGCAGGTCGTCGAGATCGAGACCATTTCCACCGGTTCGCTCGGGCTGGACATTGCGTTGGGTGTGGGTGGCCTGCCGAAGGGCAGGATCATCGAGATCTACGGGCCTGAATCCTCGGGCAAGACAACAATGGCGCTGCACACGATTGCGGAAGCGCAGAAGAAGGGCGGCATTTGCGCCTTTGTCGATGCCGAGCATGCGCTCGATCCGATCTATGCCCGCAAGCTTGGTGTCAATCTGGAGGATCTGCTGATCTCCCAGCCCGATACCGGCGAGCAGGCGCTCGAGATTGCCGACACGCTGGTGCGTTCCGGGGCCATCGACGTACTGGTCATCGATTCCGTGGCGGCTCTGACACCACGCGCCGAAATCGAGGGTGAGATGGGCGATTCACTGCCGGGCCTGCAGGCGCGGCTGATGAGCCAGGCATTGCGCAAGCTTACCGCCTCCATTTCGCGCTCCAACACCATGGTCATCTTCATCAACCAGATTCGCATGAAGATCGGCGTCATGTTCGGCTCGCCCGAAACCACGACAGGCGGCAACGCGCTCAAATTCTATGCCTCGGTGCGCCTCGATATCCGTCGCATCGGTGCGGTCAAGGACCGTGACGAAGTCGTCGGCAACCAGACCCGCGTCAAGGTGGTCAAGAACAAGCTGGCTCCGCCATTCAAGCAGGTCGAATTCGACATCATGTATGGCGAAGGTGTTTCCAAGACCGGCGAACTCGTCGATCTGGGCGTCAAGGCAGGCATTGTCGAGAAGTCTGGCGCCTGGTTCTCCTACAATTCAGAACGCCTCGGCCAGGGTCGCGAGAATGCGAAACTGTTCCTCAAGGACAATCCTTCCGTCGCCGCCGAAATCGAACTGGCGCTGCGTCAGAATGCTGGCCTCATCGCCAACACGCTGCTGGAAGGCGAGGTCGAGGAAGGCAATGACGACGAGGCAGACGGTTTCGATTCGGCTGCCGAGGGCTGACAGCTCATTTACCGGAAGCCGCCGCCTCGCGGCGCTTCTCACGGGCTTGTCGGTTCCCCCCGCGGATTCCTTTCCGCAGACCCGGTGCATTCGGGGACACTGGACCCGATGCACATGCCGGCACCGTGTGCGCCGTACTTCCGGTTTCTTCCGCAGGCTGGTACCCCAGCCTGCGGTTTTTGTTTGGACAGCCAGGCCACGCAACGCTTCCATTTGACCGGTCGATGTTCTAAATGGCAGCAGACCTTCACGCATCGATGAGAATTCTGCTCCCATGACGAGTGTCAACGATATCCGCTCTGCCTTTCTTTCCTATTTTGCCCGCAACGGCCACGAGGTGGTTTCCTCCAGCCCGCTCGTGCCGCGCAACGACCCGACGCTGATGTTCACCAATGCCGGCATGGTGCAGTTCAAGAACGTCTTCACCGGACTGGAAAAGCGCGCCTATACCCGCGCAGTCACGTCACAGAAATGCGTTCGCGCCGGCGGCAAGCACAATGACCTCGACAATGTCGGTTACACCGCACGCCATCACACATTCTTCGAGATGCTCGGCAATTTCTCCTTCGGTGACTATTTCAAGGAACAGGCAATCGAGCTTGCCTGGAACCTGATCACGAAGGAATTCGCCCTGCCGAGCGATCGCCTGCTGGTCACCGTGTTCCACGAGGATGACGACGCCTTCAACCTGTGGAAGAAGATCGCGGGTCTTCCTGAAGACCGTATCATCCGCATTGCCACCCACGACAATTTCTGGGCCATGGGCGATACAGGCCCCTGCGGCCCGTGTTCGGAAATCTTCTTCGACCATGGCGACAAGATCTGGGGAGGCCCTCCGGGCAGCGCAGACGAGGATGGTGACCGCTTCATCGAAATCTGGAACCTCGTCTTCATGCAGTTCGAGCAGGTCACGCTCGATGAGCGCATCAGTCTGCCCAAGCCGTCGATCGACACGGGCATGGGGCTGGAGCGTATTGCAGCGGTAATGCAGGGCCAGCATGACAATTATGACATCGACCTGTTCAAGGCGCTGATCGCCGCCAGTGTTGAAGCGACCGGCGTGCCCGCGCAGGGCGGCCAGCGCGCCAGCCATCGTGTCATCGCCGACCATCTGCGCGCTTCCGCCTTCCTCATTTCAGACGGTGTCCTGCCGTCAAATGAAGGCCGCGGTTACGTGCTTCGCCGCATCATGCGCCGCGCCATGCGCCATGCCAGCCTGCTTGGTGCGAAAGATCCGCTGATGCATCGCCTTGTGCCGGCCCTGACTGGTCAGATGGGCGAAGCCTATCCGGAACTGGAACGTGCCAGGGCTCTGATTACTGAGACGCTGCTGCTTGAAGAAACCCGGTTCCGCAAGACGCTGGAGCGCGGCCTTGGTCTGCTTGCCGACGCGACATCCTCGCTTGATGAGGGTGGTGAACTCGACGGCGAAACCGCCTTCAAGCTCTATGACACCTATGGCTTTCCGCTTGACCTGACACAGGACGCGCTGCGCCAGCGTGGCATTGCCGTCGACACGGACGGCTTCAACGCGGCCATGGAACGCCAGAAGGCGGAAGCGCGCGCATCCTGGGCGGGGTCGGGCGATTCTGCCGATGAGCGCGTCTGGTTCGCGATCCGCGAGCGGGTCGGGCCAACCGAATTCCTGGGCTATGAAACCGAAGGTGCGGAGGCCGTCGTTCAGGCGCTGGTCAGTGACGGCGTCGAGGTTGACACCGCGTCCGCCGGTTCGCGCGTTACCATCGTCGCCAGCCAGACGCCATTTTATGGCGAATCTGGTGGCCAGCTTGGCGATACGGGCGAAATCCGTTTCGAAGGCGGGCGCGCCACGGTCAGCGATACGCGCAAGAAGGGCGAGGGCCTGTTCGTGCATTATGCCACGATTGAAGAGGGCCAGTTGAAGCTCGGCGCGCCGATCGAGATGGAAGTCAACCATGGCGCACGCGCCGGGCTTCGCTCGCACCATTCGGCAACCCACCTCGTGCACGAAGCGCTGCGCGAAGTTCTCGGCACCCATGTCGCGCAAAAGGGTTCGCTTGTCGCGCCGGACCGCCTGCGCTTCGACTTCTCGCACCCCAAGGGAATTTCGCCTGCTGAGCTTGCCGAAGTCGAGGCGATTGCCAACGCGGTCGTGCGCCAGTCCGCGCCGGTTTCCACGCGCATCATGGCCGTCGATGACGCGATAGAAGCAGGTGCCATGGCGCTGTTCGGCGAAAAATATGGCGACGAGGTCCGGGTCGTTTCCATGGGCACTGCAACGCGCGGTGAAAAGGCCGGCAAGACCTACTCGCTCGAACTGTGTGGTGGTACCCATGTGCGCAACACCGGCGAAATCGGGATCATCAAGGTTCTGGGAGAAGGGGCGGTCGCTTCGGGCGTGCGCCGCGTCGAGGCGCTGACGGGTGAAGCTGCACGCACCTATCTCGACGAACAGGAGGCGCGTCTCAAGGAAATCGCTTCGATCCTCAAGGTGCCGCCTGCCGATGCCGCAGCACGGGTTGCGAACCTGGTGGAAGAACGCCGCAAGCTTGACCGTGAACTGGCCGACGTGCGCAAGAAGCTGGCGCTTGGCGGCGGTGGCGCAGGCGCCCCCGATCCTGTTCGCGAGGTCAACGGCATCCGCTTCCTCGCGCAGATCGCGCCAGGTGTACAGCCGCGGGACCTGAAGGGACTGGTCGACGAGGCCAAGCAACGTGTCGGTTCCGGCGTGGTCGTCATGATCGCCACTGCCGCGGACGACAAGGCGGCGGTCGTGATCGGCGTCACGCCTGATCTGAC
>JBATLL010000117.1:0-4999 GCA_049289295.1 Rhizobiaceae bacterium | reverse complement strand
TTCATGCGCAATGCCCTGTCCTATGTGCCCAAGGGCCAGAACACTGTCGTCGCCGCCGCGATCCGCCAGGTCTTCCTGCAGCCCGATCAGAAAAGCGCAACGCAGGTCTGGCGACAGGTCGCCGACCGGCTCTGTTGCAAAAATCGTGAAGCTTGAGCATGCTTGGCGGATTGAGACGGAGGGCTGGGTCGTGACGCTGGTGAACGAGGAAGGGCCTAGTGGCGAGCCCGACGTGATCAGGCAAGACCATCTGGCGGACTTTCCCGCTGATGCCGAGACACTGGTCGCGCTACTCGCTCGGCAGTTAGAGGGTCAGCCAGCGCTCAGCATCGCAACCACGCCAGCGGCGGCCGCCGCACAAACCGCGCAGGCCGAACGAGCCCGCCTCATCGCGGCAAACCGTACCCGCTACCTCGCTCAGCTTCGCACCTCGACGCCAGACTTGGCGCGGGCGCTCACTGCCATGCGTACCCGTGTCTCTGAACAATTCGGAAAGCTGTCCGGTATGCCCTGCATGCCGCCTCAATGCATTTATTGATCAGGGTTGAGTAGAGCCGCCGCAACTGGATAGCCTTGCGGCCTATGTGTTCGTCGATTGTTCGCCCTTAGCGTTGTTTAGCGTACCGTCCACGCTATGCCCTCCTTCACATCGTGTTCGACCGGCGGAATAGCCGGGACGCTTCAGAGCGTCAGAGTGGAGTGGATTTGGGCGGCGGAGAGTGACAACAATCCACCCGATTGTGTTGAAAAACCCGGCGGTGAGATTGGCGCTGTTGTGCTGCCCGACGCGGCCCGAAGGCTTCGTCCCCGCTTATGCGGGGGCTGGGTGGCTGGCATCGGGATCAGCTTGGCCATCTTGCGGAGGTTTTGGGCAGTCGCCGCGAGGAGGAACTCATCTCTTGCTCCGTTTGGACCTCGCAGGCGCAGGCGATCCAACCTGAGGATGCGCTTGAGGTGCGCGAACAGCATTTCGACCTTCTTTCTCTGCCGACGGGAGACGAGATAAGCGTCGGTCGTGGCGATATCGCGCGCCAGATCACGGGCGCCCTCGTGGACTGAACGAACGATCTTGCGCGCTGGCTGGATGGGACAACAGCGTTGCTTGAGAGCGCAGGCTTCACAGTCCAGCTTGCTGGCGCGGTAGCGCAGCATGCCGTACTCATCGACGAAGGGCCGCTCCTCGCGATAGATTTTCTGCCTCTGGCGGAGCCGCTTGCCTGCAGGGCAGACGTAGCTGTCATCCTCATGGTCGAAGGTGAAGTCGGAACGCTCGAAGGTGTCATCGCGGCGGGCGGACTTGTCGAACACCGGGATGTGCGGCTCAATGCCGCGCTCCTCGACCAGCCAAGACAGGTTCTTCGCATCGCCATATCCGGTATCGCCCACAAGCCGCTCGGGCCACAGACCGAAGCGCTCCTGAGTTCTGTCGATCATGCGGCGTTGAGCGGTCACCTCGGCCTGGCGGATTGCGGTGGTTGCCTCAACATCGACGATCACTGCGTGCTGGAGATCAATCAGATAGTTCGTAGCATAGGCAAAGAAGGCCCGCTCGCGGCTTGCCGCTGTCCAGCGCGCGGCCGGATCGGCCACCGCCAACTGCTTGGGGGGCACCGGGGTTGCGCCGCCGAAGGCGGCATCATCAAGGACGGCCAGATACTCACGAACGGCATGGCTAGTGGTCGCATCAGGCAGAGCGTCCGCGCTGCCAACAGCATGTTGGCGGTTCACATCGGCGCGGACGAGGCTGCCATCGACCGCAAAACCTTCACCGCCAACTAACCCCTCGGCAATGCAGCGCGCCACAGTCGTCTCGAACAACTGCCGAAGCAGATCACTGTCACGGAAGCGCCCGTGCCGGTTCTTGGAGAAAGTCGAGTGGTCGGGCACATCGCCTTCCAGCCCGAGGCGGCAAAACCAGCGATAGGCGAGGTTTACGTGCACCTCCTCGCACAGCCGCCGCTCGGACCGGATGCCCATGCAGTAGCCGATGATCAGCATCCGGATCATCAACTCGGGATCAACTGAGGGCCGGCCAGTCGAACTGTAGAAGGGGCGCAGATGTTCGGGGATGCCCGACAGGTCGACGAACCGGTCGATCGAGCGTAGCAGGTGATCAGCCGGAACATGCCGATCCAGGTTGAAGCTGTAGAACAGCGCCTCCTGCGCCACCGTTCTCTCACCCATCATCCCAACATCTCCGATTGCCTACAGAGACATAGAATCAATACTTTAGCGCCATTGCAAGGGCGCGTTTTTCAACAGAATCCACCCACTCCCGGCCATAACAGGTACTAAACGGTTGCGCCGAAAGCTGCCATCCGTGCCCGCGCAATTTAACGGCATCTAGCGTTAAGGTTTGAAGCCGATTTTGTTGGCCATGATCACGGCTTGGGTGCGTGAAAAGACGTTCATCTTTTGCAGGATGGCCGAAACGTGGGCTTTGATCGTTGTCATGGAAACGTCGAGTTCATAAGCGATCTGTTTGTTCAGCAGGCCGGCCACAAGATGGCCAAGCACCACGCGCTGCTGCGGGGTCAGGCTGGCGATGCGGGTGCGGATGAGGTCTTCTTCGGCGGCGGCGGAATCATCGCCTTCGAGCTCGGGCATGAAGATTTCGCCCGAGAGCACTTGCATCAGCGCATCGACGATGGCGGCGCGTTTCAGCGATTTTGGTACAAAGCCAGCGGCCCCTGCCGCCAGTGCATCACGCACCGTTTTGCGGTCTGTTACGCCCGAAACCATGACCACCGGCGTTGCCGGGAAACCGTCGCGCAGCGCTTCTAGGCCAGATAGGTGAGAAACGTCTGGAATGTTCAGGTCTAGCAGAACCAGATCGACATTGCCCTGATCGGTCAGAGTGCGCAGCGCCGCTTCCAAGCAGTCGGCTTCTAATATCGTGCAGGCGGGGAATGCATCGATGAAGATGGAGCGCAGGCCATCGCGCACCAAGGAATGATCATCAACGATCAACACGCGCTCAGGACTTGCTTGAGCCGAACTTGCTATCTGAGCCATGAAGCTGTTCCCACAGACCGGGTGCGGTCCTGCGATGTGCGGCGCTCTGGCCAGATTGATCGTGTTCACGAGTCTACCCGCATGAAAGCAGGAGCGCCAGATTTGTCAATCCAGCGCCCCCAGTTTATTCAATTATTTCGGCAGTTTGAATACCCAAAGCATACCGCCCTGGCTGATTTCCTTGAAGGTCTTGGCCACTTCGCCGCCCCACAAGGGAACTGCGCCGCCCCAGCCAGACATGACCGCGACATATTGTTCGCCGTCTTGCTCCCATGTTACCGGCGATCCGACAACGCCCGAACCGGTCTGGAACTTCCACAACTCCGCCCCAGTTTTGGCATCGAATGCCTTCAGGTAGCCCTCAGGCGTTCCGGTGAACACCAGATTGCCGCGTGTTGCCAGAACGCCGCCCCACAGTGGGGCCTTGTTCTTGTATTCCCACATGATCTTGCCGGTGGCGGGATCCATCGCGCGTAGGGCACCGATGTGATCATCAGCGATTGGCTTGATCGTAAAACCGGCGCCAAGGTAGGCCGCGCCTTTTTTATAGGCGATGGGTTCATTCCAGATGTCCATGCCCCAATCGTTGCTAGGGATATAGAACATGCCAGTGTCTTGTGAGAACGCCATCGGCATCCAGTTTTTGCCGCCGAGGAAGGACGGGCTGGCAAACACCGACTTGCCCTTTTCGGCTGCATTGGGCGCACCGGGGCGGCCTTCGGGGATGAAGTTGGGGCGTCCGGTTTTAAGATTGATGCCGTTGGCCCAAGTCGTTTGCATTACAAATTTGTGCGCACCGATCAGTTTGCCGTTGGTGCGGTCCAGCACATAGAAATAGCCGTTGCGATCCGCTTTCGCGCCAAGCTTCATGGCCTTGCCGTTGATCGTGGTATCAAACGGGATGAATTCATTGACGCCGTCAAAGTCCCACCCATCGTGCGGGGTTGTCTGGTAATGCCATTTGATCACGCCCGTATCGGCATCAATCGCGAGGGTCGATGCGGTGTAAAGGTTGTCACCGGGACGCAAGTGGCTGTTCCATGGGCCGGGGTTGCCCGTGCCGAAATAGACCAGATTGGTGCCCGGATCATAGGTGCCGCCAAGCCAGGTTGCGCCGCCGCCAGTCTTATAGGTATCGCCCGTCCATGATGCGTTGAGCTTGCCGGTCATGCCATTGGGCTGGCCGTTCAGCGTGCCGGTATGGCCTTCGATTACCGGGCGTTCCCAAATCAGTTCGCCGGTATCGACATTGCGCGCTTGTACCGCGCCAACCACACCGAATTCACCACCTGCATTGCCGGTGATAATCATGTCTTTGACGATCAGCGGGGCGGCGGTGGCCGAATAGCCGGCCTGATAATCGGCGGACTTCTTGTTCCACAAGACTTTGCCGGTGTGGCGGTCGAGCGCGATCAGACGCGCATCGAGCGTGGCGAAAATGACCTTATCGCCATGGATTGCAGCGCCACGGTTCACAACATCGCAGCAAGGCATGATGCCATCTGGAAGGCGCGCGTTGTATTCCCATTTCTTCTCACCGGTTCGTGCATCAAATGCGAACAGGCGGGAATACGAACCGGTCACATAGATCGTGCCATCATAAACAATAGGCTGCGATTCCTGCCCGCGCTGCTTTTCACCGCCAAGCGACGAGGCAAAGGCAGGCACTAGTTTGGCCACATTCTGGCTGTTGAGCTTGTCGAGCGTGCTGAAGCGTTGTTGCCAAGGCCCCATGCCATAGCTGAGCACATCGCCCGGTGTGGCGGCATCATTTTGAATTTCAGCGCTGGTTGGCCCAGCGGCCGATAGTGGCATGGAAACAAGGCTGGTCGCAGCTGCGAGCCCTGCCATGAGATTTGAAAAACGTCTTTTCATCCTGTCCCTCCTGTTATTGGTTTTTGGTGCGATGGAAACGTCGTGCAATACTGTCCGCCGTCAGCACCAATGGCACAGAATTGAGGTTGTGATTTAAGGAGGATTTGGG
>JBATLL010000116.1:0-27220 GCA_049289295.1 Rhizobiaceae bacterium | reverse complement strand
GCCCAGGGCCGCTGCGAAAGCAAAGGCGGTTCCAGCCGCAGCCAGCCAGAAGGATGACCTCAAGCGCATTCGCGGGATAGGTCGCCAGAATGAGGGTCGGCTCAACACGATCGGCGTCCAGACCTTCGCCCAGATTGCTGGCTGGACGAAGAAGGACCAGGCCGAAATCGGCGAACGGCTTGCCTTCCCGGGACGCATCGAACGCGAGGAATGGGTTAAGCAGGCCAAGGTTCTGGCCAAAGGTGGCCAGACCGAATTCTCCCGGCGTGTGGCGAAGGGCGAGGTTTCAACATCCACAGGCAAGGCCGCGGCAGGTGATCTTGGCCGGAAGCCTGCAACCGCTGCAAGGCCCCGATCCGGCAAGGGCGACAATCTCACCCTTATCGACGGGGTTGGCAACGCCATCGAGAAGCGGCTCAACGAAATCGGCATCTGGCATTTCAGCCAGATCGCGAAATGGACCGCGGCCAATCAGGTCTGGATAGGCAATGAAATCGGATCGCCTGGCCGACCCGAAAGGGAAGGGTGGGTGCGCGAAGCCTCAATCCTTGCGGCAGGCGGCACGACGGACCATGCAAGGCGCGTGGAAAGCGGTCAGATTCCAACCAGCCGCAAGTCGAAGCCGTCCGAAAAGAAATAGGAACCTTGTGCCAAGGGGAGGCCCGCCTTGTAGCGGGCTTCCTTCAATGCGCTGCCGTGTCTGCCTTCACCAGGAACCTGTCGATCCGTTCTGCAAGCGGCGCCATGCCAAGATCAGGCGCATGTCCTTGTCTTGCAACGGTTATCTGTTCCAGCAACGGCTGTTCACTGGCCATTCGAGCAAAGGTCTCCGGTGACAGAAGGTCACTCTTTTCGCCACGAATGGCGAGCACGGGAATTGCCCGCAGCCCGGCAAATTGCGGCCACAGCGTTGGCAGCGGCAAATCCAGGTTGATCGCCAGCAAGGTCTTGAGCAGGGCAGGGTCATAGCGGCGTACCACCTTGCCGTCCGACTCCGTGAAGATGAGGCGCGCCTGACGATCCCATTCCCCATCATCCCAGTCGGGAAACTGCGCCTGTGCCGCCAGCTTCAGCGCCCCTGTTGCACTCGACCAGGTGGCGTGGTCGCTGGCCTTCTCGATATAGGTCTTGATCCGCAACAGCCCGCGACCGTCGATTTCGGGCCCGACATCGTTGAGGACTACAGCGCGCAACATGGATGGCCGGATCGCGGAAATCGCCATCGCCAGCATGCCACCGCGCGACGTTCCGATGATGGCTGCATGGCCTATCCCGGCTGCAACTGCACCCGCCAGCGTGTCATCGACCTCGGTGAGCGGATTGTAGTTTTCCCAGTTCTTGTCCCATTGCGACATGCCTCTGCCACGATAATCAAGCGCCAGGACGCGTCTTGGAACAGCCGAGCGGTAGGCAATACGCAATGCAAGCTCGTGGAAGTCGGCGGAATTGCGGGTAAGACCGGCGAGGCAGATTGCCGCCGTGCGGTCAGCGGGTATGTCCAGCCGGTCAAAGCCATACATTCGCCCAGCCAGCTGCAACCCGTCGCCTGCCGAATAGGTGAGTTTCCGCCACCCCTGGCTGTCATCATACATTCCGGCCATGTTCTATCCCACCCTGGATACCATCGCCCCTCATGCTCCGGAACGGTTTCCCGTCGCCTGGACAGCGGCGTTATGGTTCACAAAATCTGGGATGGCTGTAAAGGAGCGGCCCGCACCTGACAAGTCACACAGCCGCGACCTGTGTTCAGACCCTAGCGTCGGCCAAACCGCAGATCGCCCTCGATATCCAGCTTCGCATTGGATATCCGCGCCTTGTAGATCTGGTAGTTCTCCATCACCCTTTGCACATAGTTGCGCGTTTCGGTGAACGGAATGCGCTCCACCCAGTCGATTACATCCTCGATCTTGCCACTGCGCGGATCGCCATAGGTCTCGATCCATTCGCGCGCGCGCCCCGGACCGGCATTGTAGCCGGCAAAGGTGAGGATGTAGGAATTGCCGAAATTGTCCAACTGTTCCGAAAGATAGGCCGCACCCAGCTGCGCATTGTAGGCAGCGTCCGTTGTCAGCTTGGCGCTGGAATACTTCACCCCGGTCTTTTTCGCCATCATCTTGGCTGTGCCCGGCAGCAATTGCAGCAGCCCTTTGGCGTTGGCAGGCGAAACCGCAGCGACATTGAACGCGCTTTCCTGGCGCGCAATGGCATAGGCAAGCGCCCGCCCGGTATCGCCGATACGGGCATTTTGCGGAATGGCACCGATTGGCCAGGAAACCGTGTCGACTTCCAGGCCACGGGCATGTGCGATCTTGCCGATCTGCAGGGCAAGCGTCCGGTTGCCGCGCTTTTCCGCGCGCGCAGCCAGCAATGCCAGTTCGCCGGGGGAATTCAGGCTGTCAGCCAGTTCACGGTAGATGAGGTCCGCCCGCCACGCATAGCCGCTATCTTCAAGCGCGGCGATCGCCTGCACCAGTTCCCGGTTGGCAAACTTCGCCCGGTCCGCCGCGTTTGGCCGCGGATTGCTGACGGAAAGCCGACGCGCGCCCATCGCCTGGGCTGCAAGCTGTCCATAGTAGGTACCCTGGTGATTGGCGGCAGCGCGATAATATTTGCCTGCCTGTGCACCGCTGCTTGAGCGGGCGAGCCAGTAATAGGCCCGCGCCTGCGAAATCGGCGTCGAAGAAATCTTGAGAATGTTGGCGAAATGCTGGGAAGCACGCCGCTTGTCATTGAGATAGCGCAGCGCAAACCAGCCCGCATGAAACTCCGCTTCCGCTTGATCCGAAGGCGATTCGGCAGAATGCGATGCCGCCACGAGATAGGCCGTGCGGGCGTCTCCCTGATCCAGCAGCGCGCGCGAAACAATGCGCCTTTCCACCCACCATTCATCGGGGTCGATCAGTTCATCGCGCTTTCGCGGGCCAGATTGCAGCAGCTTTGCTGCAGTCTTGTAGTCACCGTCCTTGCGGGCCTGCTTGATTTTTGCGAACTGATAACCCGAATCCTTGCGCGAGGCCGGATCCACAGCATCGAGCAGGCTCTTGCCCTTGCCGTCATTGCGGATCGTCGAGATCCATGCCTTTGCCAGGCTCGAACGGCCTGCAAGCTGTGCCATGCGCAAGCCATCCGTACTGCGTTCGCGATACAGAAGCATGTGCATGCGGACCCGGTGATCTTCGCGTGTCAACGCATCACTGGCCTGGGCAAGAACCGCCTTCTCATCGGCCGCCGAGAGTTTCTCTGTTCGCCAGATCGGCGCAATGGCACCATTGGCCGCCTGCTTGTTGCCGACCGCAAGATAGGCGCGTGCCAGGGTTATCGCGCCCGCAACGCTTTCAGGCTGGCTCTTGCCGAATGCCTTGATGATCTGGCTGGCTGACAGGTTTTCGCGCGCCAGGGCTGCCTCGGAATTGGCGCGCAGTGCCTTCTGGCCTGGCCATTCCGGCAGTGCGGTCGCGACCGCTGCAATTTCGCCGGATGGAATCGCGTCCTGGCCGGAAAGGGCGATAGCCCATGACAGGATCCTGCGCTCCAGGCTACTGGCAGGCATGCCATTGCGGATCGCAAGTGCCTTGAGCGGATCCTTCGACGACAGCGCATCGAGGCCCGATTTCAGATTGCCGCTGATCGGTGGAACATTGACTGCCCCTGTCGTCAGGGGCGTCTCGACTGCTGGGGCGATAGTCGCCTGCTGTTCGCCAGCCTGCACCGAGCCTGTCGTGTCGCCATCAGTCACCGGCGTGAAGGCGACCTCGCCAGCAACACCGCGCGGGCGCGGGGTCGGCACGGGAATCTTGCCAGCCAGCAACGCGCCGATCTCGTCGGCCTTCGCGTGCGTCTGTCCAGGCAGGCAGATCGCCGAACCTGACAGGAGAAGCGCCACGCCGAGCATGGGCAGCGGGCCGGATGAAAGAAGTTTTTTCATTGATCGTGCAGCACCGGTCTCATGGCCGGTTCCCTTGTCTGCAACAATTGCAGCACCTTTGTGACATCATCCGATGAAAGCGTGAAACGAAAGTTAACGAAACCTTTCTGCGACACTGAGAATTCAACACGTTTGGCAAGACTGTGTGTCTGCCGACCTCCGCCTTTTGATCGCTTGCACCACGCCCTTGCCAACTTGCGGTTTGCGCGGCCCATCGCTATTGTCCCGCTTCGTTTCAAATTGCCTCTCCGGTTGGCGCAGACCGGGCGAAATTTCAGGGAAGCTTGGCATGGGTACTCGCGAGTTCAAGGGGTCACTCCCCGCATTGGTCACGCCGTTCACACAGAGCGGCGCTTTCGACGAAAAAGCGTTCCGCGACTTCGTCGAATGGCAGATCGATGAAGGCAGCCACGGTCTGGTTCCGGTCGGCACGACCGGTGAATCCCCGACACTGACCCATGACGAACACAAGCATGTCGTCGAAGTCACGGTCGAGGTTGCGCGCGGCCGTGTGCCGGTGATCGCAGGCGCTGGCTCGAACAACACCGCTGAAGCCATCGACCTTGCCCAGCATGCGCAGAAGGCTGGAGCCGATGCGGTGCTCGTTGTGACCCCCTACTACAACAAGCCAAACCAGCGCGGCATGAAGGCCCACTTCGCCGCAGTGGCGGAATCGATCTCGATCCCGCTGTTCATCTACAATATTCCGGGTCGCTCGATCATCGACATGCTGCCCGAAACCATGGCCTCGCTGCACCGCAGCCATCCCAATATCGTCGGGGTGAAGGATGCCACGGCGAATCTTTCCAAGGCCAGCGAACAGCGCGCCCAGTGCGGCCCTGATTTCATTCAGCTGTCGGGGGAGGACATCACTGCACTTGGCTTCAACGCGCATGGCGGCACCGGCTGCATTTCGGTGACGGCAAACGTCGCGCCTCGCCTTTGCGCCGAATTCCAGACCGCCTGCTTTGCAGGCGATTTTCGCAAGGCGCTTTCAATCCAGGACAAGCTAGCTCCCCTGCACAAGGCGCTGTTCGTGGAGCCGAACCCGGCTGGCGCTAAATACGCGCTCTCGGTTCTGGGCAAGATGGAGGAGCATCAGCGCAAGCCATTGGTTCCGCTCGAGGAAAACACGCGTTCGCTCGTTCGCGATGCGATGATCCACGCCGGCCTGATCAACTGACGTTGACAGGCGACAGGCAGCTTCACCATGGCTCAGAAAAAGAAGAAGGAAAGCCAGAACGGCAAGCTGATTGCTGACAACCGCAAGGCACGCCACAATTACGAATTCGTCGAAACGCTGGAAGCGGGCCTTGCACTGACCGGGACCGAAGTGAAGTCCCTGCGCAATGGAAAGGCAAACATCGGTGAAAGTTACGCCAGCGTCGAGGACGGCGAACTTTGGCTGATCAATTCCTACATTCCGGAATATCTGGAAGCCAACCGGTTCAACCATGCGCCACGGCGCAGGCGCAAACTGCTGGTTCATCGCAAGCAACTGGCAAGACTGGCGGCAGCCGTCAATCGCGACGGTATGACGATTGTTCCCAACCGCCTCTATTTCAATGATCGCGGCATAGCCAAGCTGCAGATAGCGCTCGCCAAGGGCCGAAAGGCCCATGACAAGCGCGAAGTCTCCAAGGAACGCGACTGGAACCGCGAAAAGGGTCGCCTGCTGCGCGAAAAGGGCTGAGGTCGCCCGGACTGATCCGGCAAGCCCGCTGATCACAAAATGCGCCGGGCCCTGACCCTAGCGCGCGTTGGCGATGATGCGGTTATGCACCGTTGGATGGTTGCCCATGTCGATATGGCCGGTGTCGATCGGAATGGTGCGCGCGCCAGCCACATTGGCCATGTTGCAAAGGGCGCCACGCTTGGCGCAGATGAAATTGTCCGCGCTGCCAACATTGCCGGGAAGCGAACCACCATCACCTTCAACAATGCCCAGATAGTGAATTGGGATGCCTTCGCCCGAAACATCGCGGGCAACCTGCAGAACCACGTTCGCGCCTGCTGAAATCCCCGCCAGCGTGAACTGTTCCGTCGGATCGGCTGCGTGGCGCTTGCGGATATCTTCGGCGATTGTCTTGCGGATCGAGCCAGCCTCGATGCCGGTCACCATCAGGAAGAGCGACGCACCCGGTATCTTCTTTTTCAGGTTCTTGAATCCGTAGCCGATGGCTGTGGCACTGAGAATCCCGTTGACGAGATAGGTCTTTGCCTGTGCCACACCGGGTGCCGTTACGGCCAGGCCCAATGCCACGATTGCCGGTATCAGCCTGCGTCCAGCTCTGCTGCTGTGCAACCAGTCCGAAAATGCCATCCATGCGCTCCTTGTTTCATTGATCGTCAAAGGCGCCCCTGCAGTCCTGATGCCGGGATCCCTGGGCCACGAAGCAAATCGCCTCTCAAGACTGACTCGTTTCTTGCCACAACAAGACGTTGGTGTCACCCCGCCGCTGCACGTGTCATTCACCCAGAAAACGGGCAATATTGCGGAAGACATCCTCGAACATCGCTTCGCTCAGCCGCCCGGTATTCGTGTTGTAGCGTGAGCAATGATAGCTGGAGAAGATCTGGTAACGGCCAACCGAATAGCTCCCGTCATGGCGAAACGGGTGGGCTGCTACGCGTTCGCCAAGCGTGCGCAGCGTCGAATCGTGTGAAATCTTGCCCAGTGTCATCAGCGCCCTGAGGCGGGGAAAGCGGAGGATGGTGCGCTCCAGATAGGGGCGGCAATTGTTTATCTCCGCACCCACGGGCTTGTTTTCAGGTGGAACGCAACGCACCGCGTTGGTAATCGCGGTTCGCCTCAGCGCAAGCCCGTCCTTCGGGTTTGCACCATATTCCCCTTCAGCCAGGCCGAACTTCGCCAGCGTCGCGTAAAGCAGGTCACCCGCATAATCGCCCGTGAACGGCCTGCCAGTGCGGTTTGCTCCCCTCAGGCCGGGGGCAAGGCCAATGATCAGCAGTTCGACCTTGTCTTCTCCGCGAGGATCAATCCAGGTCGGCACCGGTGCATTGTGCCATTGCGGTTCGCGCGCCCTGTGCAGTTCGCGAAAATCGCGCAGCCGCGTACAGGCCGCGCAGTCGCGGTGCGGATCAATCCCTGTCTGGCTGGTACTCGAGGGCGCCATGGGCTTTGCAGCCATGATCAGTATTCATCATCCTCGTAATCGTCATCATCGTCCTGGCGTGAAATCGGCGCCCTTTCCGGACGCTCGCTGGGATCACGCCCGACATCCTTCTTCAGGCTGACAAGATCGATGAAGTGATCCGCCTGCCGACGCAGATCGTCGGCGATCATTGGCGGTTGCGTTGATACGGTGGAAACGACGCTGACCTTGCGGCCCTTGCGCTGCAGCGCTTCGACAAGCGAGCGGAAATCGCCATCACCGGAAAACAGCACGAAATGATCCACTGTCGCGGACAGTTCCAGCGCATCGATGGCCAGTTCGATGTCCATGTTGCCCTTCACCTTGCGCCGGCCACTGGCATCGGTGAATTCCTTGGTAGGCTTGGTCACGACACGGTAGCCATTATAGTCGAGCCAGTCGATCAGCGGACGAATGGAGGAATATTCCTGATCCTCGATCAGCGCAGTGTAGTAGTAGGCGCGAAGCATATAGGCCTTCTTCTCGAAATGCCGCAGCATCCGCCGGTAGTCGATATCGAAGCCAAGCGCCTTGGAAGTGGCGTAAAGATTGGCTCCATCAATGAAGAGTGCAATTTTCTCTCTTTGATCGAACATAATTTTCCTCAATCAATTATTGAAAAGGTTTTCATCTGATGCCGCTTGCGCGGCTGTAGCCATTTGATCCCGTCACGGTTGGCTTCAGTCCTTATAAGGCCAGATCGTGGCAGAACAATAGCCTGCAAGTTGGGAAAAACGCCCGGTTTCACGGCAATGCAATTGCTGATTGCGCAAATCATGCTGTCAGGGTCGCGAGCCGGTACAGAACCATCGAGCAGTGCAGGACGGTGCCCCTGGGTTGCTGCGCTGCACCACAGGGTCGAATTTCCTTGAAATCATCGCAATTTCGGTTTAGTCACCGCCCAAACTTCCACATATTCTAGGAACCGGGAGCCTCTCATGGCACGTGTTACTGTCGAAGATTGCGTCGACAAGGTCGAAAACCGTTTTGAACTGGTCCTGCTGGCCAGCCATCGCGCCCGCCAGATTTCTTCTGGAAGCCAGATCACCATCGCGCGTGACAATGACAAGAACCCGGTTGTTGCCCTGCGCGAGATTGCCGACGAGACACTGTCTCCGGGCGATCTGAAGGAAGACATGATCCATTCGCTCCAGAAGCATGTCGAAGTGGACGAGCCGGAGCATGAAGCCGCCGACACGCCAGCCATCGCGCAGCAGCGCCCGGCACCCGTGTTCGCGGAGACCGAGGATGCTGCCGATTCAGACATCACCTTTGACCGCCTGTCGGAAGACGAACTTCTGGCCGGCATCGAGGGCCTGGTGCCACCGGAAAAAAGCGACGACTTCTGAGCGCGCACAGTCTGACATTGATGCAAAGGGCGCCCTTGCGGCGCCCTTTTTGCTTGGCGCGTTAATCCTCGCGCGCATTGGCCCGTCGAAACACTTCCAAAGCAGGGGCTGCACGTGCATATGTAATGCATACCGGTTTCGCAGGATGTTGATTGCGCCATGATGCGGCAATACGAACTCGTCGAACGTGTCGCGAGTTACAAGAAGGAAGTGAACGAGGCCTTGCTCAACAAGGCTTACGTGTATGCCATGCAGAAGCATGGATCGCAGAAGCGCGCCAATGGTGACCCCTATTTTTCCCATCCCCTCGAAGTCGCGGCAATTCTCACGGACCTGAAGCTGGACGAGGAAACGATCGCCGCTGCCTTGCTGCACGACACGATCGAGGACACGGATGCGACGCGAACCGACATCGACAAGCTGTTTGGCGAGCGTATCGGCTTTCTCGTCGAGGGCCTGACCAAGCTCAAGAAGCTCGATCTCGTCTCCAAGAAAGCTGAACAGGCCGAAAACCTGCGCCGATTGCTGCTGGCAATTTCCGATGATGTCCGTGTGCTGCTCGTCAAGCTGGCGGATCGCCTGCACAACATGCGCACGCTTGGGCACATGCCTTCCGAAAAGAAGGTCCGCATTGCCACCGAGACCATGGAAATCTATGCGCCGCTTGCCGGGCGCATCGGCATGCAGGACCTGCGCGAGGAACTGGAGGAACTTTCCTTCAGCCACATCAATCCGCAAGCCTATGCCACGGTCACCAACCAGTTGGCCGGCCTTGCCGAAAAGAATCGCGACCTGGTCACCAACATCTCCAAGGAACTGACGCAGCGCTTGACCAAGGACGGCATCAAGGCGACCGTGCGCAGCCGCCAGAAGAAGGCGTTTTCGGTTTTCCGCAAGATGGAAAGCAAGGCGCTCAGCCTCGAACAATTGTCAGACATTTATGGCTTTCGCGTCATCGTCGAAACGACCGAGGACTGTTACCGCGCGCTGGGGGTGGTCCACACGACCTGGAAAATGGTTCCGACCCGATTCAAGGATTTCATCTCCACGCCCAAGCAGAACGATTATCGCTCCATCCACACCACCGTGATCGGGCCATCGCGCCAGCGTATCGAACTGCAGATCAGAACCTGGGAAATGCACTCCGTCGCCGATTTCGGCGTGGCAGCGCACACGCTCTACAAGGATGGCGTGAAGCCTGGCAACGGCGATGTGGAGGAACTGAACGCCTTTGCAACGCTCAGGAAAACCATTGCCCAGCTTGCCGAGGGCGTAAATCCGGAGGAATTCCTCGAGCATACAAAGCTGGAACTGTTCCTCGATCAGGTCTTCTGCTTCACGCCCAAGGGGCGCATCATCGCGCTGCCGAAGGGGGCGACGCCGATTGATTTCGCCTATGCCGTCCACACCGACATCGGCAATACCTGCGTGGGCTGCAAGATCAACGGCCAGATCATGCCGGTCATCACCGAACTCAAGAATGGCGATGAGGTGGATATCATCCGCTCCAAGGCGCAGACGCCACCAGCTGCATGGGAATCGATCGTCGTTACCGGCAAGGCACGCTCGGCGATCCGGCGCGCAACGCGCGAGGCGATCCGCAAGCAGTATTCCGGCCTTGGCCAGCGCATCCTTGAGCGCGCTTTCGACCGTGCCGGTCAGGCCTATCGCGCCGATCTGATAAAGCTGGCCCTGCCGCGTCTTGCACGCGAAAGCATTGACGATGTGCTGTCCGATGTCGGGCGCGGGGAACTTGCCTCGCTTGACGTGCTGAGGGCCGTCTTCCCCGATTACAAGGACGAGCGCGTGACCCCGGTCCAGCCTTCGCGCGAGGAGGGCTGGTTCGGACTGAAGACCGGGGCGGGCATGCTCTTCCGTGTTCCTGGCACACGTGCGCGCGCCAGGAAGGAAGCCAGCCGCAAGGAAAACTCGGCCATTCCCATTCGCGGAGCAGGCGAGGGCATGCCGGTCCGCTTTTCGCCCGAAGGCGGCGCCCTGCCGGGAGACCGGATCGTCGGCATTCTCACACCCGGCGAAGGCATCACCATCTACCCGATCCAGTCGCCGGAACTGGCCCAGTTCGACGATTCGCCCGAGCACTGGCTTGATGTGCGCTGGGATATCGAGGAGGACAATTCACAGCGTTTCCCCGCCCGTATCCGGGTAACTGCGATCAATGAGCCCGGCACGCTTGCAGCGATTGCCGAAGTGATGGCAAACAACGATGCGAACATACAGAATCTCGTCATGCACCGAACAGCCCCCGATTTCATGGAAATGCTGTTCGACATCGAGGTCTGGGATCTGAACCATCTCACGCGCACCATTCGCCAGTTGGCTTCCAAGCAGGTCGTAAGCAAGGCCGAGCGCGTTATCGGAAAGGAATGACAGGATGCAGACCGCACAGGTTCTGGAAATCTTTCGCCAGTGCGGCGCAATTCTCGAAGGCCACTTCATCCTGACATCGGGTCTGAGAAGCCCGGTCTTCCTGCAGAAGGCACGCGTCTTCATGCATGCCGACAAGACCGAGATATTGTGCAAGGCGCTGGCGGAAAGGATTCGCAGCGCCGGGTTGGGCCAGATCGACTATGTCGTGGGACCAGCCATTGGCGGGATCATTCCGGCCTATGAAACGTCCCGCCATCTCGGTGTCCCCAATGTCTGGGTGGAGCGTGAGGGCGGCGAATTCCGCCTGCGCCGCTTCGAGATCGAAAAAGGCGCGCGCGTCGTGATAATCGAGGACATTGTCACCACTGGCCTTTCAATCCGAGAAACGGTGGATGCCCTGGGCAAGATCGGTGCAAACGTGCTGGCGGCCGGTTGCCTGGTGGATCGCTCTGCCGGCAAGGCGGATGTGGGCGTGCCGCTCGTCTCTCTCGCCCAATATGAGGTTCCCGCCTATGCGCCGGACAAGCTTCCGCCTGAATTGGCAGCCATTCCTGCTGTGAAGCCCGGCAGCCGCGGACTGTGAGCGCAATGGGCTTCGAAACCCAACGTTAAGCCGAACGGACTATTGTGGCATCGGGACGGATCGCCTTTAATCGCGATCAGGCAACGAACTATATCCAAGAGGCGAGAACCCGTCATGCAGGCGGGCCGGGTGTTTAGAACAAGATGCTGTTTTCGCGTAGAAATCCTGCCAGTTGGACGGAAACGATCAGGATTTCCCTGTGGCCTCGTCGCAATTGGGTACGATCCGGCAAGTATGTTGCCAAACGCGTCTTTCGCCTGACTGCATCCCCACATTCGATTGCGGCGGGTGTTGCCGCAGGCGTTTTTGCTTCCTTCACTCCCTACATGGGCTTTCATTTCATCATCGCCTTTGGCGTTGCCTATGTGATTGGCGGCAATTTCATTGCGGCCGCCATGGGCACGTTTTTTGGCAATCCGATCAGCTTTCCCTTCATCTGGACGTCGACCTACGCCACGGGAAAGTTCATCCTCACGGGTGCCCGCCATGGTGCCGCGAACGCGGGCGGTCATCATCGGATCGCCGAGATCTCCGATGGCAGCCTCTTTTCCCATGGTCTGGGAGGGCTTCTCGACAAGATCGCGGCCATCTGGGAGCCGGTCATCCTGCCAATGTCCGTTGGCGCGGTGCCATTGGGTGTTGGTGTTGGGATCCTTTTCTATATCGCGACACGTTGGGCATCGATCCGCATTCGCACGGCGCGCCAGAACAAGCTTGAATTGCGCATGCGCCAGATGGAGGCACAGTCACGCGCCTATGCCGATACACTTGGCGAGCCCGATTCAATCGAACTGGATGGCGAAGAGCCGGGCGTTGAAGTAAAAGGCAACGCAGCCTGACCTGAATACCCATCGCCCCGCCAGACAATTTTCCGTTGCATGCCGGCGCGCGCTTTCCCAAATAGGGCTGGACTACGGAGCACACGGATGATCATTGGCCTGGGCAGCGATCTCATCGACATACGTCGCATCGAGCGATCGATAGAACGCCATGGCAGCCGCTTCATCGATCGGATATTCACCGAGGTGGAAAAGGCCAAGTCTGACAGGCGCAGGAATCGCGCCGCTTCCTATGCCAAGCGATTTGCGGCAAAGGAGGCCTGCGCCAAGGCTCTTGGCACCGGGATCAGCCGTGGCGTCTTCTGGCGGGACATGGGTGTAATCAACCTGCCAGGCGGCAAGCCGACCTTTCATCTCGACAATGGCGCGGCAAAAAGACTTGCTGAAATGATCCCTGATGGCTACGAAGCGCATATTCACCTCACGATAACGGACGATTTCCCGTTAGCGCAGGCGTTCGTGGTCATCGAGGCGCGCATGGCGCAGACTGCTGACAAGACAGGCAATTCGGGCAGCTGACAGACGTCAAAGCCTTTCACGATGAAACTTCACCGGAAAAAATGAACGTGGCTCAGAACACCAAAGTCGAAAAGAAACAAGGTGCACTTTCCGAAACGATTACCGTAATCGTCCAGGCGCTGCTGCTGGCTGTGGTCGTGCGCACCTTGCTGTTCCAGCCGTTCACGATCCCCTCGGGATCGATGATGCCCACCCTGCTGGTTGGCGACTACCTGTTCGTGTCCAAGTATACCTACGGCTACTCGCGCTATTCGCTGCCTTTTGCGCCGGACTTGTTCGAGGGTCGTGTCTGGGCGGGTGAACCCAAGCGCGGCGACATCGTGGTCTTCAAGCTGCCGAGCAATCCCAGGATCGACTATATCAAGCGCTGTATCGGCATGCCCGGCGACCGCATCCAGGTCATTGACGGTGTGCTGAACATCAATGGCGAGCCGGTAAAGCGCGAACGCATCGCCGACTGGACACCAGCCAATGGCGGCCCGGCCGTGCCGCGTTATGTTGAAACACTGCCCAATGGCGTGAGTTTCGAAACGCTGGATATCAATCCCAATGGTGAGGGCGACAATACGAGGGTGTTCGAGGTTCCGGCTGGACATTATTTCTTCATGGGCGACAACCGCGACAATTCACTGGACAGCCGGTTTGATGTCGGCTTTGTGCCCTATCAGAATCTGGTAGGTCCTGCTCGCACCATCTTCTTCTCGGTTGACAACAATGCGCATCCGTTGGCCATCTGGCGCTGGCCTTCCGACATGCGCACTTCGCGCCTTTTCAAGGGCCTTTAGAAAGAGGGAAGGGACTTTTGGCGCAGATATCCATCACCAGCAAGGAGCGCGGCAAGAAGCGCTTCGGCGGTCTGGAGAAACGCCTCGGCTACGCATTCAACGATTATTCCAATCTTGAACGCGCTCTTACCCATGCCAGCGTACGCAAGAAGTCGGACGACCGTTTCCACTATGAACGGCTTGAATTCCTCGGCGACCGTGTATTGGGCCTGACCATAGCCGACCTGCTCCACCGTTCCTTCCCCGATGCCGACGAGGGCGAATTGTCCTTGCGGCTCAACGCACTCGTCAAGGGTAACACGCTCGCGGAAATCGCCGACGAACTGCGCCTGCACGAGTTCATCCGCACCGGCGGCGATCTGAAGGAAATCACCGGAAAGCGCATGCAGAGCGTGCGCGCCGATGTTCTCGAAGCGCTCATCGCCTCGATCTATCTCGACGGAGGCCTTGAAAACGCAACGGCCTTCATTCGCCGTTTCTGGCTCAACCGGTTGCACATCGAAGGTGCTGCAAGACGCGACTCCAAGACCGAGTTGCAGGAATGGGCCCATGCAAACCGGCTGGGAACACCGAAATACAAGGAAAAAAGCCGTTCAGGCCCCGATCACGACCCCATCTTTGTGATAACGGTCAAGATTACCGGCAAGCCCGACGCCGAAGGCAGCGGTCGCTCGAAACGGTCCGCAGAACAGGCCGCAGCCGCAGCGCTTCTCGTGCGCGAAGGTGTGTGGCAACCCGAAAAGGATGATGCTTGAACACGCCCTCGCATACCGAGACCAAGGCCGGCTTCGTGGCGCTGATTGGCGCGCCAAACGCTGGCAAGTCCACCTTGATGAACCAGTTGGTGGGCACCAAGGTTTCCATTGTCACGCACAAGGTCCAGACAACGCGCGCAATCATTCGCGGCATTGCCACGCGGGACAATGTCCAGGCGATCTTTGTCGACACGCCCGGCATATTCCGGCCACGCAGGCGTCTCGACGAAGCGATGGTGACAACTGCCTGGGGCGGTGCGCGCGATGCCGACCTGGTGCTGATGCTGGTTGATGCAACCCGCGGCCTCACGGAAGATGTTCGCGACATTCTCACCGCACTGTCCGCCGTTCCCCACCGCAAGGCGCTTGTCATCAACAAGGTCGATGCGGTCAGGCGCGATACGCTTCTGGAAATAGCTGCCCAAGCCAATGCGCTGTGCGGCTTCGAGCAGACATTCATGATCTCCGCGCTCAAGGGCGATGGCTGCGGCACACTCAATGACTGGATCGATGCAAATCTCCCGCCAAGTCCTTTCCTCTATCCCGATGACGATGTGTCGGACCTGCCGATGCGCCAGCTTGCCGCTGAAATCACGCGCGAGAAGCTGTTCGTGCGCCTTCACGACGAATTGCCATATGCTAGCCATGTCGAGACCGAGGCATGGACGGAAAACCCGGATGGCAGCGTCAAGATCCAGCAGGTCATCTATGTCGAGCGCGACAGCCAGAAAAAGATCGTCATCGGCAAGTCCGGCGCGACGATCAAGGCAATTTCCATGGCTGCCCGCCGCGAGCTTTCCGAAATCCTCGAACAGACCGTGCATCTCTTCCTGTTTGTGAAAGTACGCGAAAACTGGAGCGACGATCCCGCTCGTTACCGCGAAATGGGGCTTGATTTTCCACGTCGCTAGCCCGTTTTCCGCGCAACCTGGGAGCTGTTTGATGGCAGGGATATTCCGACTGGTCGAGGCGTTCACGGCCTCAGCCCGACAAACGCCTTCGATGCTCTAGAAGGATAGCTGCGCCATGGAATGGAAAGACGATGGCGTTATTCTCTCGGCCCGCCGCCACGGCGAAAGCAGTGCCATCCTGGAAGTCATGACTCGCGACCATGGCCGCCACATGGGGCTGGTCAGGGGCGCGCGGTCTGCCCGCATGTCGCCCGTTCTTCAACCCGGTAATTCGGTTTCACTTGTCTGGCGCGCGCGCCTGGAAGAGCATCTCGGCAATTTCATCGTCGAGGCCGATGTGCTGCGCGCCGCGCGGCTGATGGAAACCGGTCTGGGCCTGTATGGATTGCAGACCCTGGCAGCTCACTTGCGCTTGCTGCCTGAACGCGATCCCCATCGTGCCATGTATGATGCAGCCCTGGTGCTCGTGGAAAATCTCGATGAGTTCGAGAAGGCGGCCCGCCTGATGATCCGTTTCGAGATTGCCTTGCTCGAAGAGCTGGGTTTCGGGCTCGACCTGTCGCGCTGCGCGGCAACGGGAAGTCGCGAAAACCTGATTTATGTTTCACCGAAGACCGGCAAGGCAGTCAGCGCCGAAGCGGGGAGGCCATGGGCACCGAAGCTTCTGCCATTGCCATCCTATCTTGCGCCCGATTCCAGATCGGCGCCGTTTTCTCTCGATGCGGTTCGCGACGGTTTCGCGCTGACGGCGCATTTTCTTGCCCGCGATGTCTGGACACCGCGCGGTTTCATGCCACCTGATGAGCGTGCGGGTTTCATCCGTCATGTCATGAAGGGCCAGACCGATTACTGAATGGAGCAGCCAATGACTGATACCGGAACTTCTGGATACGCTTTTCCCTCTGTCGGTTGCATTCCGCACGATTTCGTCGCCAGCCATACGGGGATTGAACTCTTCGACATGATGATCGCCGGGAAGCTGCCTGCGCCACCCATTGCGCGCACGATGAACATGACACTTGCCGAGGCCAGCAAGGGCAGGGCGGTGTTCCGTGGAATACCCGGTCACCAGCATTACAATCCCCTGGGCTCCGTGCATGGCGGCTGGGCTGCGACCATCCTTGATTCCGCACTGGGTTGCGCCGTTCACACCATGCTGCCTGCAGGCACGGCCTATGCCACGATCGAATTCAAGGTGAACCTGGTGCGCCCCATGTTCGAGAATACCGGAGAGGTTGTCTGCACTGGGACGGTGATCCATTTCGGCCGCACCATTGCCACCAGCGAAGCCTGGCTGGAGGCAGCCGATGGCAAGCTGATCGCGCATGGCACCGAGACCTGCGCGATTTTCCCGATGCCGCCCGAACGTTAGAAATGTGCGCTGGAAACATGCGCTTGAACGGGACGCCGGAGCCGGGCGTCCTAGGCAGGTTGCAGCGCGCCTGAGCGGTCCACCATCTGTTCCTTGATTGGCCAGTGCACGATTGCGGCAAAGATGCCGAGTACAACGCCCAGCCACCATACGATGTCGAACGAACCGTAGATGTCATAAAGGTAGCCGCCCAGCCACACGCCGAGGAACGAGCCGATCTGATGGGACAGGAATACGATTCCGCCCAGCATGCCGAGATAGCGTGTGCCGAACATGATCGCCACCAGCGCATTGGTCGGCGGTACGGTCGAAAGCCACAGGATGCCCATCACGCAGGCAAAGATGACGACGCTGAGTGGCGTTTGCGGCAGCAGCAGGAAAACGCTTATCGCAATCGAGCGTCCAATATAGATGAACGACAACATGCGCTGCTTGGGGCGGCGCTGGCCGATGAAGCCCGAGGCAAGCGACCCTGCGATGTTGAACATGCCGATCAGCAGCAGCGCCATCGCGGCCCATTTCGCATCAATGCCGATATCGTTGATGTAGGCGGGAAAATGCGCGGTGATGAAAGCGACCTGGAAACCGCAGACGAAGAATCCCGCCACCAGCAGCAGGTAGGACTGATGGCCGAGTGCTTCGCGCAGCGCTTCCCGGATAGTCTGTTCCACATCGCTTTGCGCCATCCTGCCGCTCGATGAATTGCCGCGTAGCGGGATCGCCAGCAGTGGAAGCACCAGCAGCATCGCCGACATCCAGACCAGCGTGTCCTGCCATCCCAGGGATGCGATCATTGCCACGGTTAGCGGCGAGAACGCCATCATGCCAGCCGAACCCGCAGCCGTTCCGATGCCAAACACAATCGAGCGCTGGTCAGCCGGAACATTGCGGGCGAAAGCCGCCATGATGATGCCGAAGGAGCCCGATGCGATACCAAGTCCCACGAGAACGCCGCCGGATACGTGCAGCATGGATGCACTTTCCGCAGAGGCCATGAGATAGAGGCCGCTCGCATAGCACAGGCCGGAAAAGGCCAGCACGCGCCAGGTACCGAACCGGTCGGCGATTGCGCCAAAGATCGGCTGGCCCAGCCCCCACATCAGATTCTGGATCGCCATTGCCAGCGCGAAAGTGGTGCGATCCCAGCCCCGGTCCTCGATCATCGGCAACTGGAAGAAGCCCATGGCCGAGCGTGGTCCGAATGTCAGCATGGAGATGAGGCAGCCAGCAATGACAAGCAGCCACGGAAAACCGATGCTGGTGGGCTTTTGGACGGAATCAGTCACTCTCGGTGTACCTTGCTTGTAAAAAGGGGAACAATGCCTGCCAACGGGAACATTGCAAGTGCCATTTTGGTGTGTCAGACAAGTGTGGGGTGCATGAATTGCGCGTTAAAGTGCGGTGGGAGACACTCACATGGAACTGATTTTCGCTTTGTTTGCGCTCGCGTTGGCGATTTGGGTCAAACGCCAGCAAAACAGACTGGAAAGCGAGATCGCTTCCCTGCGCTCCAGTCTGGTCAGCGTCGAGGACCAGTTGAATGGATTGCAGCCACGGCCGGATGGCAAGGCTGCCCAGGCTTCACGCCCAAATCCCAAACGTGTCGAAAAACCGGAAGCCGAAGGCCCGCAAAAGTCAGCCGCTGCCGTTCCGCCGCGCGAACAGGTCGCGAATCCTGCCCCACCAGTCGTTCAGCCCAGACCCAGGCGTTCACTTGCCGATCTCGAAAACGCCATCGGTGCGAAATGGAGCGTGCTGCTTGGAGGGCTGGCGGTGGCATTGGGAGCTGTCTTCCTGGTGAAATATTCCATCGAGGCGGGCCTGTTGGGGCCGCGTGCGAGAATTGCTTCGGGCGCGATTTTCTCCGCAGCGCTTTTCGCGGGCGGAGAATGGCTGCGTCGCCGTGACAACCGTTTTTCCCTTCCAGCAATTCCCAGTGCCGACATTCCCGGTATCATCACCGGGGTAGGCGCGATTGCCGCTTTCGCCACCATCTATGCCGCCTACGCGCTTTACGGTTTCCTGGGTGCTGCATCTGCTTTCGTGCTTCTGACGATTGCAGGTCTGGCCAGCTTGCTTCTTTCCTCCATTCATGGACCGAAACTGGCAGCAATTGGCGTGCTCGGCTCCTATGCGACGCCGCTGCTGGTTTCCAGCGATGCGCCCAACCCGCTGGCACTTGCCATCCATGTGCTTGTCGTCACCGCAACGGTGATGGGCATGGCGCGAATCAGAAACTGGCTCTGGCTGGCTCTGGCCGGTGTCGCAGGCGGTGCAATCTGGACCGTGCTTGGCGCCAATATCGATGGCGTCATGAGCGGCATTGCCGGTTTCCTCATGGCAGGTGGGCTCACGGCCATGGCCGCCGTTGCCCTTGGCTGGCAGAAGGCGGATATGCCTGTGCCACCACAGGATCGCGGCATTGATCAGGGCGCGGTGATCGCCTTTGCAGCCTTTGCTTTCGCCGCAATGGCCCAGATCGCGCTCAATCAGCATCTGCCACTTATCGCCACCGCGCTTACCGTCTCCCTGATCATGACCGCCTCGGCAGTCGTTTGGCCATCCTTTGCCGTGATAGCCATGGGCGGTGCCATCGTGACGCTGTTCGCATTGGGTAAAGTCGATCTGACTCTCGCCTACCAGCCGGGCATCATGACCTGGGAAATGGTCACCGAAGGCCTGGTGCCGCTGGATATCCTTGCCTATGTGCGCAAGACCCTGCTGCTCGCAGTGCCTGTCGTTGTTCTCGCAGTGTATGGGTCCTTGCGATATGGCGCGCAGGCGCGCTCCTCCGCCGGATGGCTGGCCACGGCAGCCGGGGTTACGGTTTTCCTCGGCCTTGTCGTGACCTATCTTCGGGTCGCTCCATTCGAGACCCGGCTCACCTTCGGTGCCGCTGGTCTCGCCGCAGCATTTGGTGCAGCGGTGCTCGTGGATCGCTTCAATCGTCTTGATCCCGAAGATCTGCAAGCGCCCGCGCCTGCCGCTTACGCGGTCACAAGTGCGGCAACCCTTTCCTTCGCACTGGCCGTATCCCTTGATGCAGGCCTGATGCCCATCGCTTTCTGCCTGGCGGCGCTCGGGATTGCCTGGATCTACACCTGGCGCCCATTGAACGTGCTGCCAAAGCTGGCAATTGCAGCCGCAGTCCTGGGCTCCGTATCGCTCTTCTACCCGTTGGGGGTAGACAGTGCTGCCATCGGCACCACGCCACTGCTCAACCGCCTTGTCCTGATTGCCGGCCTGCCAGCTGCCGCACTTGTTGTAGCAAGCGAACTGATCCGGCGTGCGGGAAAGGACTTCGAGTCCGCGATTCTTGGTGCCTTTGGCCTCGCACTGTCCGCGCTTTTTGTCAGCCTTGAAATTCGCCACTGGTTCAGCGGAGGCTCGATTGCCTATCACGGCATGAACCTGGCGGAAAACGCGACGCAGGCGCTCGCGGCTCTCGCATTTTCAGCCGGATTGCAGCGCGCTGCCTCGGCCACACGTGCGGCATTCTACGCCAATGCCTCGCTGATAGCCGGTGTCATCAGCGCAGCCATGATCGCGCTTGGCCTTCTGATCCTGAACAACCCTGTTTTTACCGACGAATCCGTGGGTGCAACGCCAGTGCTGAACCTGTTGCTGCTGTCCTATTTCCTGACTGGCCTGACCGCAGCCGCAGTGGCGCTGTACGCGCGCCCGGTGCGTCCACGCTGGTTCACCCTCGGTTTTGCCGCTCTGGCCGGCGTGCTGCTGTTTGCCTTCGTCTCCCTTTCCGTGCGTCACGGCTTCAAGGGCGCGAACCTGGGCCTGTTCCGCTCGACCTCGGACGCCGAGTTCTGGGTCTACTCTGTCGCCTGGCTTGCCCTGGGGTCGCTAGTGCTGGCTCTCGGCCTCTGGCTGAAGTCGTTTCCGGTGCGCGCCGCTTCGGCAATCCTCATCATCCTCACCATCGTCAAGGTATTCCTGCTTGACCTGTCCGAGCTGGAAGGTGCCTTGCGGGCGCTGTCCTTCATCGGGCTCGGTCTGGCCCTGCTGGCAATTGGCCGCTTCTACCAGCGGGTGCTGTTGAGGCAGGCTGCTTCCGGGCCTGGTGACGATGAAAATCCGGTACCTGAACCAGGCGGGTCACCAGGCAACTGACCTGAAATGGAATTGTGCATAGTTGCCGGATTCCTCTTGATTATGCTCTAGTTCGAGCATAAGTTATGGATGTCCGTCCTGAAGCGGACTTGTTTTTGTTCCACCCTTTTACTCAAAATGAGTATAACGACAGGGAGATCGTCATGAGCGTATCCGGACAGACTGCTGGCGAAATGAATCGCGCCAAGGCATCGCTTCCAGGCGCAGCGGAGAAGTTCGGCGTTCTCGAAATGCCCGATCTCACCTACACGGAAGAAATCGCGCGCGAAACCGCCCCGCTCTACGAGAAGGTCAAGCATCATATTCCTGCCATCGAGTGGCCGGTGCATGCACCTTATGTCTACTGGATCAACAAGCTGAAGAAGCTGCGCAACGCCACAATTCTTGCGCACAATTACCAAACGCCGGAAATCTATCACTGCGTTTCCGATATTCGCGGTGACTCGCTCCAGCTGGCCCGCGAGGCGACGATGGTTGATGAGGAGATCATCGTCCAGTGCGGCGTGCATTTCATGGCTGAAACCTCGAAGCTGCTCAATCCGCAGAAGACCGTGCTCATCCCCGACATGAAGGCCGGTTGCAGCCTGGCCGAATCGATCACTGGCGCTGACGTTCGCCTCCTGCGCGAACGCTATCCCGGCGTCCCGGTCGTTACCTACGTCAACACGTCGGCAGACGTGAAGGCGGAGAGCGATATCTGCTGCACTTCGTCCAATGCCGTGCGGGTCGTGGAGAGCTTTGCCTCCGACACCGTCCTTCTGATACCCGACGAATTCCTGGCGCAGAACGTGGCGCGCCTGACCAGCAAGAAAATTCTGACCTGGAAGGGTCATTGCGAGGTTCACGAGCGGTTCACCGCAGAAGAACTGCTCGCCTACAAGGAAGCCGATCCGGCAATCGAGATCATTGCCCATCCCGAATGCCCGCCATCGGTGGTGAAGGTCGCAGACTATACCGGTTCAACCGCCGGCATGATCGAATATGCCAAGGGCCGCAAGGCTGGCGCAAAAGTGCTGCTCGTCACCGAATGCTCGATGGCTTCCAACATCGAGAAGGAGGCAAAAGGCGTCGAGTTCATCAAGCCGTGCAATCTTTGCCCGCACATGAAGCGCATTACCCTGCCGAAGATACTCGACAGCCTCGTCTACATGCGCGAGGAAGTTCTGGTCGATCCGCAGACCGCCGAGCGTGCGCGCCATGCAGTTGAGCGAATGGTGAATCTCAAGGCCAACTGAAAGCCCTTACATGGTCACGAACCAGCCTGATCTCTTCCCGCCCGTTTCATGGACCGGCATTGATGATGTGGTCATTGTCGGCGGCGGCCTGGCTGGCCTGTTCTGTGCGCTGAAGCTTGCGCCACGACCAGTCACCGTGCTGGCCGCAGCACCGATAGGGCAGGGCGCGTCCTCCGCCTGGGCGCAGGCCGGCATAGCGGCAGCCGTATCGGAAGGCGATACGGTCGAAAAGCACCTCGCCGACACGATTGCCGCTGGTGCTGGCACGGTTGACGAGAAGATCGCGCGGCTGATGGTTTCCGAAGCCGCCGACCGTATCCACGACCTGCTTGAATATGGCGTGCCGTTTGATCGCGATCTCGAGGGCAAGCTCCAGACATCGCGCGAGGCAGCGCATTCGGAAAACCGCGTGGTGCGCGTGAAAGGCGACATGGCCGGGCGCGCGATCATGGAAGCGCTTGTCGCTGCAGTGCGCAACACGCCATCGATCCGCCTGATGGAAGGCTATGTTGCCGAAGAACTGGTCACTTCCGGCCGGTTCGTGACGGGCATTGTTGCCAGACCCGATGGCGGGCGTTCTCCCAAACGGGTCCAGTTCCCCGCGCGTGCTGTCGTCATGGCGGCAGGCGGTATCGGCCATCTGTATGAAATCACCACCAACCCCAACGAGGCGCGCGGCGGCGGCTGCGGGATGGCGGCGCGCGCTGGCGCAGTCATAGCCGATCCCGAATTTGTCCAGTTCCACCCAACAGCAATCAATGTCGGGCGCGACCCCGCCCCGCTCGCCACCGAGGCGTTGCGCGGCGAAGGCTGCACCTTGCACAATTCGTCTGGCGAACGCTTCATGCTTGCCATCGACAAGGCTGGCGAAATGGCGCCGCGTGATATTGTGGCGCGTGGGATTTTCCGGGAAGTCATGGCCGGAAGAGGCGCGTTTCTCGATTGTCGCCAGGCCGTGGGCGCCCATTTCTCAGAAGAATTCCCGACCGTTTACGGCTACTGCCTGGAAGCGGGAATCGATCCCGAGAAGGATATGATACCCGTTGTTCCTGCCGCCCATTATCACATGGGAGGCATATTGACCGATGCCGATGGCCGCTCCTCCATCGACGGTCTGTGGGCCTGTGGCGAGGTCACCTCGACCGGCGCGCACGGCGCGAACCGCCTTGCTTCCAATTCGCTGCTTGAAGCGGTGGTCTTTGCCGGGCGCATCGCGCAGGATATTGGCGGCCTGATGCCCAACCCAAAGACCAATCCCTGGATTGACCGTTCCGGCGAACGCGATGCAGTCGAGGGCGTCAGCGACACGGATGCGATGAAGCGGCTGCGAAACATCATGAGTTCGAAGGTTGGCGTGATCCGCAATGGCGGAGGCCTTCGTGAGGCGATTGGCGAAATCGACAGGCTGACGCGCGCCAACAGATCGCCGCGCTTTGCCAACACCCTGGCCACCGCGCAGATGATTGCCGTGGGCGCACTCCTGCGGGAGGAAAGCCGTGGCGGTCACTTCCGGGATGATTTCCCGGTGGAACGCAGCGAATGGAAGCGGCGCACTTTCCTGACCCTTGACGAGGTCCGCCGCCATGCTGGCGAAATCACCGCGAAGGAACCTGTGTGATGGCTGCGCGGCGCGCATCATTTCCACCGCATCTTTCCCCGGTCCTTGTCGAGGAAGCCGTGCGCGCAGCGCTCCTTGAAGACCTTGGCCGGGCAGGCGACATCACGTCGAACGCCACGATCCCAGATAATGCCAGCGCAAGGGCTGTCCTTGCCACGCGCGAGGACGGTATCCTGTCAGGCATGGACCTGGCGCAGGCCGCATTCCGCGCCATTGATCCTTCCGTCAGCTTCAAGCGTTACGCGCAGGATGCCAGCCGGATCAAGGCGGGCGCCAAGGTCGCGACCATTGCCGGCAATGCGCGCGCCATACTGGCAGCCGAGCGCGTGGCGCTCAATTACCTCATGCGCATGTCGGGCATAGCGAGCTATACCGCGCGCTTCCAGGATCTGATCGCACATACCCACGCGAAGATCTGCGACACCCGCAAGACCATTCCCGGCCACCGCGCCTTCGACAAATATGCCGTCAAGTGCGGCGGCGGTTCGAACCACCGTTTCGGCCTCGACGATGCCATCCTCATCAAGGACAATCATATTGCCGTTTGCGGCGGTGTTGCGCTGGCAATCAACCGCGCGCGCCAATGGGCCGGTCACCTCGTCAGGGTCGAAGTGGAAGTCGACACACTCATCCAGTTTCGCGAGGCGCTCAAGGCTTCGCCCGATGTCGTGCTGCTTGACAATATGGGCCCGGAAATGCTCGCGGAAGCCGTCGCCATCAACCAGCGTGACAATGGCGGCCGGGTGAAGCTGGAAGCCTCCGGCAATGTCAGTATCAGCACCGTGAAAGCGATTGCCGAGACCGGCGTCGACTATATCTCGACCTCGAAGATCACGATGGCTGCCCCAACCCTCGACCTTGGGCTCGACATCGCGATCGGCTGAACTGGCAAGGTAGCTTCAGCAGGGAGATTTTGCGACCGCCAGGCACTGTTTTCACTGGAGCATGCAAGCCGTTACAGAACGCTCCGGTTCTGGGACCCATCGCAATCCCACTCAAGAAACACTCCGGTGCAGCTCGGGATTTTCAATGAATTCAAACAAGAAAAGGGGGCCCAAATGCCCCCCATCTACCATGAATTTGATGTTTAGAATTTCGCGCTAAGTGATACCTTGAAGATGTCGATCTCATCACTGATCCGATAACTGTCACCATCTTGATCCCGGTCTGTGACATCTTCCAGTTGAATCCGGTTGTATTCTGCTGTCACAATCCAGTTTTGAACGAGTGCGTACGATACGCCGCCACCAAATAGATGCCCCCGTCGCCAATTGTCATCGAATACCGACGCAGTTGGGTCTACAGACCCGGTGGGACCACCATCAATATCGCCATAGCCATAATCTGTGTGGACCCATGCAACGCCAGCCTTGCCGAACAAAAGCAGCCGATCAATAGCCAAACCAGCGCGACCGCTCAGAGTGACAAAGTGGTCGTATTTCATATCAGCGAAATAGTCATCACTGCCGGGAAACCACACATTATCGGAAGAATTGAGGTGGCCGTATTCCCCTTCAACACCAAAGACAATGTTATTGAACTGCCAGTTGTATCCAGCCAACACGCCGCCGCCAATGCCGGCAGGATCAAGGCTTGCCCTATCATTGGGAGCCGACCCGTCAAATCCCGGATTGCCTACCGCAAGGTTGTCGCCATGCGCGCTTGTGACAAAGCCACCGACGTAGGCACCAGACCAATCAAAGCGAGCCGGATCAATTGAAGCAATCTCGGTGTCCTGATTGTTGTCGATCACCAAATCTGCCGCCACAACCGGCATTGTTGTCGCCAACAGGATTGAGCCACACAGCAATATGGAGCGCATATCAATTCTTTCGCAGTAGCATCGCTTTCATTGGGAACATAAATCCTCTCACCGCGAGTGTCTGTGTGATATTTACAACATCAAACACAATTCATTTTCAACTCAAGCTAGAAAGGCCGACTGTACTGATCTGTAAGCTGGTGCAGATCGCATCGGCCTGACGAAAATAGACTGCGATAATTGCAGATTGCAATGGCGTTACTGTCTCACAACCAGTGGTCCGCACCAATCAGAATCACCGCCGACAGGGCGCTTTTTAGAATTGCTTCATGCTTGCCATGGCCGCGTCGTCAGCATTGCAGCTGGTTGCTGCGAAACCCATCGGTTTTTGCGACAGCGAAGGACAGCAATGCGGACGGAGCCGACGTTTACCGCTTAAGATCGAATGTCTGCTCCAGCGTGACCTCCCTCAAAGTGAAAGGAATTTAGGAACAGGTATTTTCAAGCTTAGGACTGGAATTTTGGGCCTATGAGATTGCACCCAAAGGTGGCATGGTTTCACTGCGGGCAATACACTTGGCCGAACAGTAGGCGAAATGACCAAGACAAGTCTCGTCCACACCACTTCAACTTCGGCGTTGTGACGACCTGGATGTTCGCAGCAATTGGCAACAGCGGGAGAACACCTACTCATTTAAGAGCTGATCACGAATTGAAGAGAATAGATCACTGTGCGTTCCCATCAATTCCGTGGAAACAGAATCTAAATTCAGCCCATTTTCAACAGCCGCGCGCAATCCAGCGAGCATGTCCTTTATGGCGACGTGCGCGTTCAGGATCGCGGAAACAGTGTATGAATCTGGAACCAAATTTGCGCGATCCATTGATGCGAGCACGTTCAAGATTTCGTTCTCAGACGTAGCCTTCCGCAGAATTGAATTGAATGTGACACGGTCGATCTGCGCTCTTGGCGGCCTCTGGTTCCTCGCAACCTCCCAAGCGTTACTGTAGTTGTCTTGTTTGTTCACGAGAATGTTGAATGCAACCTGGTTGGGGCCAACCTTCAGCTCCCGCATCTTCACGTATACCACCCAAGCCTCCTCAACTGCAGTTGTATTTTTGAGCAGGCGAATCATGTCAACAATTGCAGGTTTTTGCTTCAGGTCCGCAACCCTTTGGAAATATCTCTCAGCTTGTTTCACTGAAGAACAACAACCTATTAGAGCCGAATAGTGCGAGATATTTGGAGCAATTCCGTCTTTTTTCATCTGCTCCAAGACCGCATCACCTTCTTCGCGGGTATTTGCTGCTTGAACGATATTCAGGAAAATCGCGGCATTGGGCGCGACATCTGCGCGCTTCATCGCATCGAGAAACCGAATGCGCTCTTCAAATGAGTCCAAGTGTTGAAGCAAGCTTTCGTAGAATGCAGCATTCGGTCGAACGTCGAATTCGCGCAGAGCATCCATTACTTCCGCACGTTGCGTCTTGGTCCTCGCCATTTCTGCTAGGTTCTTGAAAACGGCGATGTTTGGGTCGACATTGGTGGATCGCATTATGTCCAAAACCCGCATCCGTTCGTCAAACGTATCTGCGCTCTGGACAAAACTCTGATAAAAGGCGGCGTCAGGTTCGACGCGAGTATCACGCATCGCCTCGAGCAACCGCTGTCGTTCGGTCGGCGATTTGGCGAGCTCGGCAATGTGTTTGAAAACGGCGATGTTTGGGTCGACATTACTGGATCGCATTATGTCCAAAACCCGCATCCGCTCGTCAAACGTACCTGCGCTCTGGACAAAACTCTGATAAAAGGCGGCGTCAGGTTCGACGCGAGTATCACGCATCGCCTCGAGCAACCGCTGTCGTTCGGTCGGCGATTTGGCGACTTCAGCCAAATTC
>JBATLL010000115.1:0-15048 GCA_049289295.1 Rhizobiaceae bacterium | reverse complement strand
TTCATGTCCTGATCCTGCGGAGGCGGTGGCAAGATGTCGGACAGCAGAAAGACATCCCCGAAGATCGACGAACTGGTCGAGCCGCGCCATCATCGCGCCGAGATCGTTTTCGGCCTGGCAGCATTTGCGATCGGACTCTTCCTTGCCACACAGCTTGGAAGCCAGTTGACCTGGAAGGACGACCTTCCGCTCTCCAGGCAGCCTGGATTCTTCAGTTCCGTGGCTGTCGTCGGCATGTTGGTGTTCGGCGCGATGGAACTGTGGTTCGCGTGGCGGCGCAACGCAACGGGACGAGGCGAGCGTGTCCTGAGCGAGATCGGATTCTGGGCTGTTTCGGCTGAGTATGCGGTCTGGTTCATGGTCTATGTGCTTGTCGTGCCGAGGTTGGGCTATCTGCCCACGACACTGATTTTCTGTCTGCTGCTGACCTTGAGGGTCGGCTATCGGCGCACGCGAACCCTGCTGGCCTCACTGTTGGTCGGCGTTGCCACGGTGCTGGTATTCAAGGGCTTCCTGTCGGTGAAAATCCCGGGCGGCGCTCTTTACGAGCAACTGCCCGATGCGCTGCGCAATTTCATGATCCTCTACTTCTAGGGTTGATGCGGATGGACACATTGCTGGCAAGTCTTGCAATCATTTCCCGCCTCGATGTCGTGGTCGCGCTGCTTGTGGGCTCGGTTGGTGGAGTCATCATCGGCGCCATTCCCGGCGTTGGCCCGGCCATTGCCATTGCGATCCTGCTTCCGGCAACCTTCTCGATGGAGCCAATCGTCGGCCTGACGATGCTGCTGGGCATTTACGGCTCGGCGATGTTCGGGGGTGCAATTCCGGCGGTGCTCATCAACACGCCGGGAACTCCGGTCAATGCGCTCACCACTTATGACGGATATCCGATGACGCTGCGCGGGGAAGCTCCGCGCGCATTGTCGCTGGCCTATGGCGCATCCTTCGTGGGTGGCGTTTTCTCCGTGCTTTGCCTCGTTCTCCTGTCGCCAGTCCTGGCCAAGGTCGCGCCGATGTTCGGATCGCGCGAGATATTTCTAGCCTGCATGCTCGGCATGCTGCTGGTCGTCATTGCGCATCGCGGTCAGAACATGGCGGCCGGTTCGCTGCTGTTCTTCGGGATATGGCTGCAATCCATCGGGCTGGAGCCTGTGGGCTATACACAGCGCTACACTTTCGGCCTGTCGTGGCTGACCTCGGGTGTCAATCTTATCGTTGTGGTGCTGGGCCTGTTTGCGCTGAGCCAGGCCTTTCTGCTGCTGGCGGGGAAGGACGACATGCCGGTTCCGCCAATTCTGAAAGGCGGACTGTTTCGGGGACTGCGCGAAGTGTTCAAGTTCCCGAAGATCGTGCTGCCAGCAGCCGGGTTCGGCACGCTGATGGGCATCATTCCGGGTGTCGGCGAGTTTACCGCGCAGTTCCTCTCCTATACCTGGGCACAGAAGATTTCCCCCAATCCGGAGCGTTTCGGCAAGGGAGCGCCAGAGGGCATCATTGCCTCGGAAGCCGCCAACAATGCAGTGCCGGCGGCGGCGATGATCCCGCTTCTGGCACTCGGCATTCCAGGCGAAGCACTGACGGCGATGATGCTGTCGGTCTTCTATGTACACAATGTCATTCCGGGGCCTGGCCTGTTCCAGAACCACCTCGACTTCGTGATCGCACTTTACATTTGCCTGCTGATCCTGAACGTGCTGGCGCTTGCCTTCCTGATGATCGCAACGAAACCGCTGCTGAAGGTTGTCGCGATACCGAACCGGTTCCTCGGCATGGCAATTCTGACCCTGTCCTTTGTCGGCGTCTATTCGCTGCGCAATTCGGTCACCGACTGCATGATCGCGGCTGCGTTCGGCCTGCTGGGGCTCATCCTCAAGCGCCTGAACCTTCCAATTGTTCCGATCATCCTCGGCATGGTGCTGGGCAATATTGCAGAGAACAAGTTCCGCACCTCCCTGCCCCGCATCAAGTCACCTATCGACTGGATCGACCGGCCCATCGCAGGCGTGATCTTCGCCATCATCGTTGCCGTGCTTGCCTTTCATGTCTGGTCGCTGATGCGCGAGCGCAGGCGCGGCCTCTCCGATCGCATGGTGGAGCAAACAAAATGAGCGAACAGGCAGCAATTGATGCGCTGCGATCCATGGCGATCCCGCCGCAGGAACTGTTCATTGGCGGCAAATGGCAGCCAGCGCGCACCGGTCGCGCTATGGACGTGGTGTCGCCCATTGACGGCAAGGTGTTTTCCTCGATCGCCGATGCCGGGCAGGCTGACGTTGATCTTGCAGTGGTTTCCGCACGCGCGGCGTTTGAAAGTGGCGTGTGGTCACGCGCTGCGCCGGCAGAACGCAAGAAGGTGCTGTGCCGCATCGGTGAACTGATCGAAAAGCACATGCTGGAACTTGCAGTGCTTGGCGTGCGCGACAATGGCACCGAAATTTCCATGGCGATGAAGGCCGAACCGGGCAGCGCTGCGGGCACGTTCCGCTATTATGGCGAAGCCATCGACAAGGTCTATGGCGAGATCGCGCCGACGGCGCAATCCGTTCTTGCCCTGGTGCACCGCGAGCCTGTGGGCGTTGTTGGCGCAATCGTGCCGTGGAACTTCCCGCTGATGATCGGTTCATGGAAGATCGCACCGGCGCTGGCGGCGGGAAACAGCGTTGTCCTCAAGCCCGCCGAGATCGCCTCCCTTTCGCTGCTGCGACTGGCGGAAATCTGCGCTGAAGCGGGCCTGCCTGACGGTGTCCTCAATGTCGTTACCGGTCAGGGTGCCGTGACTGGTGAAGCGATCGGCACGCACATGGATGTTGATGTGCTGGCGTTTACGGGATCGGGCATGGTTGGCCGCAAACTGCTTGAATATTCAGCCAGATCCAATCTCAAGCGCGTCTATCTCGAACTTGGGGGAAAATCTCCCAACATCGTGTTTGCAGACGCGCCTGATCTGGAAAAGGCGGCCCAGGTTTCGGCAATGGGCATTTTCCGCAATTCAGGCCAGGTCTGCGTGGCCGGTTCCCGCCTCCTGGTGGAAAAGTCGATCCATGCTGATTTCGCCAGACGGGTCGCAGAGATCGCTTCCCGCATGAAGGTGGGAGACCCGCTGGACCTTTCGACCCAGACCGGGGCGGTGGCAAGCGAAGTGCAGTTGCACAAGGATATCGCCCATGCCGAAGCGGCGGCGGCCGAAGGCGCTGAACTCATGACCGGCGGAAAACGCGTGCTGGCGGAGACCGGCGGTTTCTACATGGCGCCCACTGTCTATGACAAGGTGACCCCGTCGATGAAGCTGGCGCAGGAAGAAGTCTTCGGCCCGGTGCTCGGCATCATCCCCTTCGAGGACGAGGAGGACGCATTGCGCATCGCCAATGGCACGGTTTATGGCCTGGCCTCCGCCGTGTGGACTGCCAACCTCTCACGCGCCCATCGCATGGTGCGCGCACTCAAGGCCGGTGTCGTGCATGTCAACACCTATGGCGGTGCGGACAACACCGTGCCGCTGGGCGGCCACCGCCAGTCAGGCAACGGCCATGACAAGTCGCTGCATGCACTCGACAAGTATACCGACCTGAAGACGGCATGGATCCAGTTGTGAGCGAACCGACACGACAGTTGCTCGAACAGCTTCACCATGAAATGCATGGATGAGGGGCGTTTGTTGATCCAGGATGCGGGGAAGCGAATTTTGGTCGTTGCGCAATTGGCGCGATTCCACGATCCAGAGGGCGAAATCCTGCGTGGCTGAACAGTCGCCAGGTCAGGAGGCAAAACATGAACCAAAAGAAAACCATCCTCGTCATCGGCACCTATGACACCAAGGATCCGGAACTGCATTTTGTGTGCGACTGCATTCGCAAGATTGGTGGCGAAGTCCTGTCAATGGATGTGAGCGTGCTTGGCGATCCCTCCAAGCCGACCGACATATCGAAGCATGATGTGGCGGCAGCGGCAGGCAAGACAATTCAGGATGCCATTGATTCAGGTGATGAAAACCACGCCATGCAGATCATGGCCGAGGGCGCGTCGAAGATCACCGCCCAGCTTCATGCAGATGGCCGGATAGATGGCATGATCGCGCTTGGTGGTTCGATGGGAACCGACCTGGCGCTTGATTGCGCCCGTTCTCTGCCGCTCGGCGTTCCCAAATATGTCGTGTCGACAATTGCCTTCTCGGCGATCATTCCACCGGACCGCCTGACTGCCGACATCCAGATGATCCTGTGGGCGGGCGGGCTATATGGCCTCAATGACATTTGCCGGGCGACGCTTTCGCAGGCAGCGGGTGCTGTGTATGGCGCAGCTCTCGCCGTGGTTCCACCTGTTCCCGACCGTCCCGTCATTGGCATGATGAGCTTTGGTTCCTCGGCGCTGAGATACATGGTGCACCTGCGTGAACCGCTGATCGAACGCGGCTTTTCCGTCGCCGTTTTCCACGGCACCGGCATGGGCGGCATGGCGATGGAAAGGCTGACGCGCCAGGGCTATTTCGCCTGCGTGCTCGAACTGGCAGCCGCCGAGATCGGCAATCTCATGGTTGGTTCAGTGCTCAATGCCGGCGAAAGCAGGATGACGGCGGCAGCCGAACTCGGCGTGCCGATCATCGCAGCGCCCGGATTTGGCGACATGATCGACTTCGCGACCTGGGCACCGGTGCCCGAGCGATTCCGCTACCGGCCCTATCACGCGCACAACCGGCTTATTGCCTCCGCATCGCTGTCGGGAGAGGAGCGCAAGGAACTGGCGCGCGAATTCGCCAGACGCCTCAAGGCATCAAAGGGACCGGTCGAGTTCATCCTGCCGACCGGCGGCGTTCACGCCTGGGATACGCAAGGCATGCCAGCGCATGATCCTGCGGGGCTTGCGGCAATGGTCGAAGGTTACAAGGAAGCCATGAGCGATCCTGTCAAGCTGACAGTGATGGATTGCCACATCAACGATCCGGCCTTCTCGAAAAAGGTTCTGGAGATCATCGACCGCTGGATTGGCGATGGCACCATCAAGATGAAGGTATGAGGCATCGGCTCCCGGATTTACCCTGCAAAACGGCCAGCAGTGCTGCGGGTCCAGGATGGGATTCATCACGACAGGGTGCAGAGAGGCCCAGCGTGGTCGGCGACAGACCGACAGAAATCATCATTGGGCCGTGGCTGAGCGTGCTCTAAACGTGCCATTCAGGGCGCACGAACGTGGTTCACCGCGACATTCAGGAAAATCGGCATGACTTGGAGCAAGCAGGTGATCCAATCCCTGCCCCGGCCCGTATCAAACGCGACGAAATACGAAGCGGTGCGTATCAACTCCATCCTGACGATGCGCGGTTGAATGGCGGACGGGTCCACTCATTCTTCCAGGTGGGCTCGCCCACGGCAAATGCGGACCAGTGCGCATCACGAACTCGCACCTGGTTGCGTATTTGTCTATGATGGCGGTAACTCAAGGTCTCACATGCAGGCGGCGCGACTGATAATGCAACCTCCCGACGAACCTGCACTGGATCTGCCGGGTGAACTGCACCGACACTTGATGAACAAGCTGGCACAGGCCCGGGATCGTGACGCCTTTCGCGCGCTGTTCGAGCATTTCGGACCCAGGATCAAGGCGATGATGATCAGGTCTGGTGCAGGAACATCAGAAGCCGATGACATCGTCCAGGACGTCATGCTCAAGGTCTGGAACCGGTGCGCGCTTTACCAGCCCGAGCGCAGCGCAGTCAGCACCTGGATATTCACGATCGCACGAAACAGCCGTATCGACAGGCTGAGACACTCCTCATCACAGCCCTATGTGGACGTGGATGAGATCGAGGCAGCCAGCGAAGACCCCGGTGTTGATGAACAGATCCAATCGGCGCAATTGTCCGTACAGGTTGGAGCAGCGTTGAAGGAATTGCCTGAAGAACAAAGGCAGATAATCGAACTGGCATTCATGCATGACCTTGCGCAAAGCGACATAGCCGAACGGCTCGCCTTGCCGCTGGGTACGGTCAAGTCCCGCATGCGGCTGGCTTACGCGAAATTGCGGGCCAAACTGGAGAATCTGAAGTGACTGTCCACCACCATCTCGACCACGCAACGGTGGTTCGCTACGCAAGTGGCGATCTTGACGAGGCTTTCTCGGTCATCGTTGCATCCCATCTGGCGATGTGCCCGACATGCCGGGAAGCGACCCGTCACGCAGAAATGCTGGGCGGTGATCTCCTAGAACAGATCGACGGAGCGACGGTTGGCGATGACGTCTTCGAAGGCTTGATGACGCAGATCGAGGCCGCCGGGCCCGCCGAGCCGATGGCGCGCCAGACTCCTGCCATTGAAGCAACCGGGCATGCGGGCAAGAGCGACGTTCCAAAACCGTTGCAGCGCTTCATCGGCCAGTCACTCGATGCCATTGCCTGGCGGACCGTGGCACCTGGGCTGCGCAGGCACATCATCGATCTCCCTTCGTCGGGCAATTCCTCGTCGCTCTATCTCCTGTGGATCGCGGCCGGCAAGGCCGTGCCCGAACATGGGCATGGCGGCACGGAAATGACGCTGGTGCTTTCTGGCAAGTTTCGCGATTCCATGGGTGTCTTCGGCCCCGGCGATATCGAGGATCTGGACGAGAATATCGAACACCAGCCCAGGGTCGAGCCGGGGGCGCCCTGCATCTGCCTTGTGGCCACGCAAGCGCCAACCCGGTTCAAGGGATTCTTCAGCCGCCTGCTGCAGCCATTGGTCGGGATCTGAACGCATGGCTGTCACCAACTGGAACAGCGTCTGGGTAACCGGCGCAAGCACTGGCATTGGAGAAGCGCTCGTGCGCAGGCTGGACGGCACGGGGCCTGCAGTCGCGGCCTCTGCGCGTTCAGCGGACCGGTTGAAAAGCCTTGCGATGCAAGGTGCGCGGATTGCGGACTATCCCATCGACGTAACGGACGCCAGCGCTGTGGAAATGTGCGTGAAAGCAATCGAGGCTGCGCAGGGGCCTATCGACCTTGCCGTTCTCAATGCGGGTGCCTGGACCTTGATGGATACAGACGAGATCGACCTGCAGGGCATCCGGCTCGGCGTGGAGGTGAATTACATGGGCGTCATCCATTCGCTGATGGCAGTGCTGCCCGGCATGCTGGCGCGCGGCGGTGGGCACATCGCCATAACTGCATCGGTTTCAGGCTATCGCGGATTGCCAAAGGCGGTTGCCTACGGGCCCATGAAATCGGCACTCATCAATCTTGCCGAAACACTGAAGTGCGAACTGGCGCCGCGCGGGATCACCGTATCGCTGATCAATCCGGGATTTGTCGACACGCCAATGACACAGCGAAATCCGTTTCCCATGCCTGAACTGATTTCAGCAGACGAGGCCGCCGTCCAGATCCTGGCCGGGCTGGAAAAGCGGAAATTCGAGATCGCCTTTCCGTCCAGATTTGCCGCCGCGATGAAATTGTTGCGTATCCTGCCTGACAGGCTCTATTTCTGGATAGTGCGCCGCTTCATCCTGAAGAACTGACTGTTGCTGCATCAGTTGTTGGCAGGTTTGCCGAAATATGCCGTGGCATGCGTCTTGCCCTTCGGCCTTTTCACCAGGGGCAGGCCCTTCAGCCAAAGCCTTGCTGCCTCGAAATGAATTCCCGCCATCACCTTTGCCGTCATCCATCCGGTGGACAGGAGCATCCGCAGCAGCATCGCATCGCTGAGTGAGCGACGCTCTGCCCGGAAATGGGTTAACAGCAAAGGGCCTTCGCCATCGCGCAGGGTGACGCCGACGGTCAGCTTCTCGCCGGGCCGCGTCACGTGAAAGCCATAGGTTCCCTCAACAGCGTTGAATGGCGAAACGTACAGGCTCTTGGCGCAACTTTGCGCAACAAGGCCGTTGGCGTCCGGCTCGGCTGGCAGGACATAGGTCTGGCGCGCGCCGAACGTGTTGTTGACCTCGTAGATCATCAGTTGCACCTGACCATCGGCATCGAGGCCAAAATAGACGGTCAGCGGATTGAACCCGTATCCCAGGATACGTGGATAGCACAGCATCATGAAGCGACACACACGCTCGGCGAAGCCGGCTTGCGCAGCCACAGAACGCAGATAAGCCGGCAGCGGTTCGCCATTGCCATGGTCGCTGTCGTGCAGGCTGAACAGATTGAACCTGTTTCGCGAAAAGAGACGCAACCGGGCGTCAATTCCAGGCAGTTCATCGATATCGACCATCAGGGAAAACACACGGTATTTCAGCGCATGTCTGACCGGGCGCAGGCGCCGGTGCACCACGTCCCCCATGTAGAGCCCGCTTTGCGGCTGGTTCATTCCGCAGCCTCCGCGATTGCGGTCGGAGCAGAAGGAATCCTTGCCGATTCATTGTCCACCTGCCAGGGTCGTCGCACGCCACCCAGTTGCTCGGCAACCGCAAGGCCGCTCTGGATACCGTCCTCGTGAAAGCCGAAACCGAAATAGGAGCCGCAGAACCAGGTGCGGCGGCGACCCTGAAGCGACCAGAGTTCGCGTTGCGCCCTCGTGGTTTGGGCGGAAAATGCCGGGTGGTCATAGTCGATGACCGCGTCGATCGCCTTGGCGTTGATTTCCATCGTCGGATTGAGTGTCACGAACAGGTCGGTTTGCGTCGGCAGTCTCTGCAGGCGGTTCATCCAGTAGGTGAGTGACAGATCAGCCTCAAATCCATCGCCATTCTTCATGTAGTTCCAGCTCGACCACAAGGCACGCCGCCTTGGCAGCAGCCGGGGATCGCGGTGCAGGACGGCCCGGTTCTTCTGGTAAGGGAACGCCGACAGGAGGTTTTCCTCCAGGGCATCTGGCTCGTTCAGCAGTTTCAATGCCTGATCTGCATGGGTTGCCAGGATCACGTGATCGAACATTCGCGCGACGCCGTTCCTGTCGGTGATGTAGATGTACCTGTCATTGCGTGTGATGCGCTCGACCGGCGTGTCGCAAATCATTTCGAAGCCGCCATCCCTGATGAGGGCGTTGACATAATTGCGACTGCCACCTTTCACCGTGCGCCAGATCGGGCGACGGCGAAATTGAAGCATGCCGTGATTGGCATAGAAATCGACGAAGCTGCTCGCTGGGAAATCCTGCATGTCCATCATGTTGGTCGACCAGATCGCCGCGCCCATGGGCACGATGTGATCAACGACAAAAGCATCGGAATAGGCTTCGTTTTGCAGGAAGCTGCGCAGGCTCGTTCCTTCAGGATAGCAGGCGATGCGGGACTGCGCGGTGCGGAAGAAGCGGGAAATCTCGCCAAGCAGTTTCCAGTGGCGAGGGCTGGCAAGGTTCCTGCGCTGACCGAAGAAACCGCTCATACCGGAGCCGGCATATTCGTAAGTGCCCCTGTTGAAGGAAAGCGCGAAACTCATTTCTGTTTCGTTCGAAGCCACGCCCAGATGGTCAAACAACGCCACGAGATTGGGATAGTTGCGCTCGTTGTAGACGATGAAGCCGGTATCAACGCCGACCGGCCCGTCAGGGGTGGACACATCAAGCGTGTTGGCGTGCCCGCCCGGATTGGGACCGGCTTCAAAGACCGTAACCCGGTGCCTTGAAGACAAGAGCCACGCTGCCGACAATCCGGAAATTCCGGAGCCGACAATTGCTATGTTCATGGATTTCATGATTACCCCTGATGCTTTCTCAAGGGTGATACGCGAGTGACAGGCAATCGGATCACATTGGCATCTGCCTTGCGCTCCAGATTTTCCATGTGATCCGAAACGCCAGGCGACCCGTATCAGGGTCGAACCAATCGGAAGCTGATCATGAGTCGTTACATCATCGCCTATGGCGCGAGCGCCACCGTCTTTTTCATCATCGACTATATCTGGCTAGCCCATGTTGCGCGGCGATTTTACGCCGACAGGCTGGGCGAACTGCTGCTCGAACGCCCCAACCTGACTGCAGCCGCCCTGTTCTACGCGATCTATGTTGCAGGGATTGTCATATTCGCCGTGAACCCGGCAATGAAATCGGGCACGGTTGCGACCGCAGCGATCTACGGCGCGCTGTTCGGGTTCTTTGCCTATGCAACATATGACATGACCAACTTCGCAACCCTGAAGAACTGGCCCGTTTCCGTGGCGATTGTCGACATTGCCTGGGGAACGGCGCTTACCTGTGCTTCGGCCGTCATGGGTTATCTCATCACCGCACAACTGGCAGAAATCTGAAGCTCATCTCCTGCGGCGACAAGCGGTTACAGGAATCAAAAGACCGGCGCTGGCGCCGGTCTTTCGTTTTGCAGTCCCGGTACTTTCGGGTTTCGCTCAGCTTCCCGGACCATCGTTGAACCCGGTCTTGTCAACCAGTTCCGAGGCAAGCTTGCGGTACTTCGCGATTTCTTCCAGTCGCAGCCTGTCGGCTTTCAGGGTACCGAATGACTTGACCAGATCGGAAACCTGGGCACCTGGCATCACCGGATATTCAAACACCTGCGCTGCATAGATTTCCTGGGCTTTGGCGCTTGAAAGGAATTCCATCAGCTTGATGGCGCTGTCACGATTGGGAGCAGTCTTGACCAGCGCCATGGCGGAAATGTTGACATGGGTGCCACGGTCGTCTGCGTTGGGGAACAGGACCTTGATCGACTTCGCCCAATCCTTCTGCTCCGGCTCCTTGTCGTTGGTCATCATCAAACCGACATAGTAGGTGTTGCCGATGGCGATATCGCATTCGCCTGAATGGATCGACTTGGCCTGCTCACGGTCATTCCCCGCAGGCCTGCGCGCAAGATTCTGTTTGACGGCTGAAAGCCATTTTTCAGCTTCCTCTGCGCCCTTGTGGGCGATCATCGAGGCAAACAGTCCGAGATTGTAGCTGTGCTGGCCATCGCGGATACAGATGCGGCCCTTCCACTTCGGATCGGCCAGTTCCTCATAGGTGATGGAATCCTGGCCAACCCGGTCGCGAGAGGCATAGACCACCCTGCCCCGTGTCGTGAGACCGAACCACTGGTTGGCGCTGTCACGGAACTCTGCTGGAATGGCAGCTTCAATCACGGGATTGTCGAGCGGCGCGGTCAGGCCCTTTTCCTTGGCGATGACAACCTTGCCGATATCGACGGACAGGATCACATCGGCGGGCGAATTGGCGCCTTCGGCCTCGATCCGCTCTTCCAGGCCCTTGTCGAGGAACAGGACGTTCGCCGTTATCCCCGTCTTTGCCGTGAACGCGTCGGTCAGCGGCTTGATCAGTTCAGGCTGGCGGTATGAATAGATGTTTACCTGCTCCGCGTTGGCGGTCGAATGCGCAAAAAGAGCGGCAAGCGACATGCTGCCCAGCAGGACAGCGACTTTTCTGGTGTTCATTTCAGTCTCCAATACGCGCTGTTAAAGGCAGCGCAATCAGGGTTTCAGACACCATCCCGATACTTGCAGCCTTGATACAAGTCAATAAAAAGATGTTTGTTTTCAATATTTTAGAAGAATTCCAAACTGGAATGATTCCAGACTTCAGGCCTTGCCAGATGAACGGGATGAGAAATCTGCAAGTCTTTCCAACAAGATATCTGCCGCTTGCGCAGCACCTTCCAGCCGGAAGGCAGCGTCAAGCGCTGGCAAGGATGCGGCGCGGTCAACGGCTGCCGCCAGCGTTTGCGGCGTCAGTTCCTCATCGCGCATCATCGTCACGATACCCTTTGCAGCGAGCATTTCAGCGCGCCGGAGCTGTTCGGTCTCGCGACCGCCGGCAAAAGGCACGAGAACGCTGCGTGTGCGGGCGCGCAACAAATCACCAACCGTATTGTAGCCGGATCGCGAGACGGAAACCTTCGCGCCCGCAATGACGCGTGCGAGATCGGGGACGAAGCGCACGACCTGCATGCCGGGTTCGGCCATCTGCCCGAGTTTTTCGGTATCTTCTGCCGGGCGCTCCGGGCCGACAACCAGCAGCCATTTGCCGGGAAAGGCCTTGCAATGGCGCATCGCTCCTATCGCTGCAGCGGTCAGGGCATGGCCTACGGCACCACCACCGGCTGACACGACCACGTCTGCATCAATCGAGGGCGGAACGGACATGTCCGGCGCGTCTGGCGTGACAATGCCGCCATAGACCACCTTGTCGAGGATTTCATCGGCACCCTGCAACGTGTCCTCGATACGCACCAGGTCAGGATCACCATGCACGATGAGCAGGTCAAACCAGGCCTTGAACGTATCGATGGATTCGCGCACGCGTTTCGGTGCCCGGTTCTCCGTCATGATATCGCGGATGGATGAGACCGCGAACGGTCGCGGGTTCATGGCATGCGCGGCCTGCATCAACGGCTCCAGTTCGAAACGCATCTGGCGTCGGCCGAACGGATAGGCCTCGGTGACCACCATTTTCGGGCGAACCTTATCAAGCAGGTCCAGCAAGGCATCACGGCGCGACGCCTTGAAATCTTCATCGACAGGCGAGCCATCCTCCTGCACCAGATTCTGGAAATCTGCACCGCTCACGCGCACTGGTTCCAGGAAAGTCATTGCCAGACCTTCCAGCGCGATGGAAGGCAGCCGCGTGCCACCCCAGGCCATGTGGACGAGCGCACCGCGTTTCACAAGTTCGCGCGCGATACGGGTTGCGCGAAACACATGGCCAATTCCCAGGAGGTGCTGGACATAAAACAGGATGACGGGCGGCTCAGCCATGTTGGCCGGATCCTTCACCAAGCGAACCCTTCAGCAGGGCGACGAGCTTGACGATTGCCTGCTTGTGATCGAAACGGGAGCGCACGATTGCCTCTCCCGCCTGGCCAAGGTGGTTGCGCAATCCAGCGTCCAAAGCCAGGCGCTCGATGGCATCGGCAAGCAGTTGTGGCCGCTGGGGTTCCACGAGGATGCCGTTGCGCCCATCCTCGATGAGTTCGGGAATGCCCGAGACCGGTGTGGATATGACGGCGAGCGCCTGCGACTGCGCTTCGACGATCACGTTCGGCAGACCGTCGCGGTCGCCAGTGTCATCGACGCGGCTGGGCAGTACAAACAGATCGCTGCCGCGATAGGCTTCCAGCACCTCTGCCTGCGGCAGGGCTCCCAGAAAGCGGCAGCGGTCGGAAAGCGCGCGCGCTTCAACCATTTTGATGAGGTCAGCCTTGAGCGGACCGCCGCCGATATGGGTCCATCTCCAGTCGAGCCCGGAAGGCAGAAGTGCCAGTGCCTCGATCAGCGTATCGATGCCCTTCTTGGCAACGGCGCGGCCCACGGTCAGGATTTCAAGCCGGGAACCGGGGTGGCGCGCGCCCTTTCGCCCGGTCGGGCTTCTTGGAAATCGGGAAAGGTCGATGCCATGATAGACGAGATGGACCCGCTCTGGATCGGGCGCGTGTGACGCCAGTTCTGTCTGGCCGCCGCTGGTGCAGGTCACGCACCATTCGCAGTCACCAAGCTTTTCGCTCAGTTCCCATGCAGGCGACGTCCAGATGTCCTTGGCATGGGAAGAGACAGCGAATCCGAGCCCGCTCATCATGGCGCCATAGCGGGCAGCAGATGTCGGCGTATGGATGAAATGGGCGTAGAGGAAGGCGAGCGAAGGCGTGCGTTCATGGGCCAGAACCAAAGCCTGGCCGAAGCGGCGCAGCCGGTTGCGCGTGAAGTCGCGACGCAGATCCCTGATAAAGGTCGAGAACGCCTTGCGGTAGCCGGGCAATCTGCGGCAGGCCCACCAGGCCTTGAGAACGCGCATGGGCTCTTCATGCAGATATTCGGGCAGGTAGTGAACGGCCGCGGTGATTTCCCTATGCACCGGGTGCATCGCCTTGTCGGTGGGACGGCGCAGCGAAATGATCTCGAGATCGAATCCAGCGCGCTGCAGTTCCAGTATTTCCTGGGCAATGAAGGTTTCTGAAAGGCGGGGATAGCCCTTGAGAACCACGCCGATCCGTCTATTCACCAGCGGGCACCTGTGCGGACAGTCTGACCCGCTTGTGGGTCAGGGCGGCCCTGGCGCTCAGCATGCGGTCGATATCGTCGCAAATGACGTCCAGGCCGGCCAGATCGCCGTCATGCAGCATCGAGGAGGGCTGCTTCTGGTTCGGCAGGCGGCGAAGAGCGCGGGCAAGAACCTGCGGAATGGATGCTTCTTCGGGTGTCAGCATGTCACACAGGCCGAGTTCCCGCGCACGGCTGGCACGAATATACTGCTCCTGACGCGGATGGGTGCGGGGCACGAACAGCGCCTTGCGGTCGAAGGACAGCGCTTCGCAGAAGGTGTTGTAGCCGCACATGCCGACGACCGCGACGGCATTGGCCAGAAGCACTTCCAGCCGGGATTCGAAATCGACAACAGTGATATTGGCCAGTCCCGAAGCGCGAAGCCGAATGCGCTCCCGATTTTCCGATTTCATGAATGGGCCAAGAACCATGACGATCGGATAATCGTTCTGCCAGTCATGTTCGCGGGCTGCCAGAACCTGTTCCATCATCTGGCTGCCATCGCCACCGCCGCCAGCGGTGACGAGAATATACTTGTCCGGCAGGAAGTGGATGTCGCCGAGCGCGGAAGGCAGTTCACGCTGGAGGAAACCGACATGATGCACCCGGTCCAGAAGGGTTGGTGCAATGTCGAGCCCGTCCAGCGGGTTCCAAAACCGCTCTGGGCCATAGACCCAGATGCGATCATAATAGTCTTCCATCTTGCTCAGGATATTCTTGGGTCCCCATTCCTTCTCGAGATTGTCCGGAGAATCCATGACATCGCGAAGGCCGAGCACAACCTTGCAATCGCGCTTGCGCAGCATGGCGAGCGTGGGTTCGAGCTCGCCCTTGAGGCCGAGCGGCTCCTTGTCCACGATCATCATGTCCGGCTGGAAAGCTTCGGCGGTGCGCTGGATGATGAGCCTGCGCATCATCAGTATGTCTTCAAGGTCGATATACTCGCCGATTGAATCATACTCGCCATTGTAGAGCTTGATGACGCTGGGAATCTTGACGAAATCGACACGGGCGCGGAAATCGAAAGCTCCTGCGATCTGCGAGCCGGATATGATGATGACGTTGACGCCCTTGAAGCGCTCGACGATGGCATGGGCAATCGTGCGGCAGCGTCGCAAATGCCCAAGCCCGAACGTATCGTGGCTGTACATGAG
>JBATLL010000114.1:0-13999 GCA_049289295.1 Rhizobiaceae bacterium | reverse complement strand
GGGCCCGGCCCCGGCCACCTGCAAGCTGTGCGCGCGCCTTGGTCTTGCACCTTCCGATTTCGGCGTGATCGAGCTCAATGAGGCCTTCGCCGCACAGGGCATCGCTGTCCTGCGCGAACTGGGAATTGCCGAGGACGCCGGGCATGTCAATCCGAACGGCGGCGCGATTGCACTTGGCCATCCGCTCGGCATGTCGGGCGCTCGCATCACTGGTACAGCCGCTCTGGAACTCAAGCTGCGCGGCGCACGCTACGCGCTGGCGACCATGTGCATCGGTGTTGGCCAGGGCATAGCTGTAGCTCTCGAATCCGTCTAGGATTCCAGGCCAGTTTCCAACGCTGCGTCTAGCGGTCCGGCTGGACCGGTTTTGCCGCCGTCGAGAACGAAAGAAACGATGTCCTATACACCGGCCAATGCCACAATCCTGTCTGGCCTGCTTTCGGACCGCGAGATCGCGGCCTGCTTCTCCATCAAGGTGGAGTTTGCGGCCTGGTCCCTGTTCGAATCCGCGCTTGCCCGCGCCCAGGCAGGCGCTGGCATCATCCCGGCTGAAGCGGCCAATGCGATATCGGCCGCCTGTGCCGGTTTCGAACCCGATCCGATATCCATAGGAACCGCAACTGCGCGCGACGGGGTTCCAATTCCCGAATTCCTGCGCCAGCTTCGCGCCCGCATCGCCAGGCCGCATGCCGATCATCTTCACTACGGGGCGACGAGCCAGGACGTGATCGACACAAGCCTTGCCATGCGCCTCAAGCCAGTCTGTGAACGCATGCTCGCCAGGCTGGGCGAACTGGGCGAGAACATCGCGCAACTGGACAGCCGTTTCGGCAGCCGCGCCATGATGGGTCGCACACGCATGCAACAGGCATTGCCTGTCACCGTTTCACGTCGGCTGAGCGACTGGTCTCAGCCACTGGCGCGCCATCATGCCCGGCTCATTTCCCTGATGCCCGGCCTGTTGATCCTGCAGCTTGGCGGCGCGGTTGGTACGTTCGAAGGCATGGGGGGTCATGAAGCTGCAATCCGCCGGGACATGGCAGGCACGCTCGGTCTTGCTGTACCATCCGGCAACTGGCACGCGCAGCGTGACGCTCTGGGTGAGTTCGCATCGCTCCTTTCCCTCATCACCGGTTCGCTCGGCAAGATGGGCCAGGATATTGCCCTGATGGCGCAAAACGAAGTAGGCGAGATCGCCCTTTCGGAAACAGGTGCATCGTCCGCCATGGCCCACAAGCAAAATCCGGTGAAGGCCGAAACGCTGGTGGCGCTGGCGCGCTTCAACGCAACCCTGCTCGGCGGTATGCACCAGGCCCTTGTTCATGAACAGGAGCGCTCCGGTTCGGCCTGGACGCTGGAATGGATGATCCTGCCACAGATGTGCATCGCAACCGGTGCAGCCCTTCGCACAGCGCGCGAACTCCTTGCGAGCATAACCCGGCTGGGTCCGCAAAGCTGAAACCCGACCCTCTGGCAATGGACGCAGGCAAGCAGGGCGTCTATAGCTTTCCACCATCCAGGCAAGCGGACAGGCGATCATGACCTACCTAGTGACCGGCGCGGCCGGCTTCATCGGCTTCCACGTGGCGAAAACGCTTCTGGCACGTGGTGAAACCGTGCTCGGCATAGACAATCTCAATGATTATTATCCCCCGCAGCTCAAGCATGCGCGCCTGGAGCAATTGGCGGGTGAGCCCGGGTTCACGTTTCGCGAATGCGACATTGCCGACATGCAGCAACTCGCAAGCGCGGTTTCCGGGTCGAAGCCCGCCCGCATCATTCACCTCGCTGCACAGGCCGGTGTCCGCTATTCGATCGAAAACCCGCACGCTTATGTGCAGTCCAATGTGGTTGGGCACCTCAACATGCTGGAACTCGCCCGCCACTGCGATTCGCTACAGCACATGTGTTACGCCTCATCGAGTTCGATCTACGGCGGACGCACAGATCTGCCACTGCGCGAAACCGACCGGGCGGATGAGCCGGTCTCACTCTACGCCGCGACCAAGAAGGCGGACGAACTGATGAGCCACACCTATGCGCATCTGTATCGCATACCGCTGACCGGCCTGCGCTTCTTCACGGTTTACGGTCCCTGGGGCCGGCCCGACATGGCCTACTGGTCCTTCACGCAAAAGATCATTGCCGGGGAGACCATCCAGGTCTTCAATCACGGCGACATGCTGCGGGACTTCACCTATATCGACGACATTGTCGATGGCATCCTGCGCATTGCCGATCGCGGCCATGTGCGCGACCTGGCGACGCCCCATGCGGTCTACAATATCGGCAACAACAATCCCGAGCGCCTTGACCGGTTCATTGGCGTGATCGAACGCCTGGTTGGCAAACAGGCTGTTCGCGAATACCTTCCCATGCAGCCAGGCGATGTGCCTGCAACCTATGCCGACATCACGGCCATCCACGACGATTACGGATTTTCGCCTTCAACCGGCCTGGACGAGGGCATGTCGCGCTTTGTCGGCTGGTTTCGGCAATATCATGGTGTGTGACGCACGGCGAAGCGATCAACACGGCGCTTGCAAAGTGGACAGGCCAATGGTTTGCTTCGGCCGCGGGAGACCTTTCATGACAAGAAACATCCTTACGACGCTTTTGTGGCTGCTGCTCGCGTCCTGCCTGGTGTCCCCGGCGACAGCGCAGACGGCATCGCAACAGGGCGATACGGCGAGCGAACTGGCTCCCCTGATCGAAAAGGCGAAGAAAGAGGGGATGAGCGTCATCGTCATCTCTCCCCCTGACGCCTCGAAGGACGCGCAAGCCGCTGCCCCCGTCATGTCCATGACCGAACAGGGGTTGATGATCAGGGGCCAGATCAGGCGCGTGCTGGTCAACATTCCCAATATCCCCGAACAGTTCCTCACCACGATCCGTGCGGCCAGTCCCGATGGCACGCTGATCTGGCTTGCCTATGCGATTGCGATCGCCGCGGGCGGTATCATCCTTGGCAACGCCGTTTCCTGGGTTTATCGCAAGCTGATCCAGTCATACGCCCAAAAAATTCTCATTTCCGAACCGAAGAACCGGACCGAGAAAATCGGCTTTCTTCTGTTTCGCGCGGCGCTGATCACCGTCAATTGCATATTGATGTTCGTCTTCTCCATGCTGCTCGCGGTAGCACTGGACTATGGTCATGAACCCACACGCTCAACCATCATCGTGATTGTCACGGCCTATGTTTCCTACTGGGTGATCCGCGCGGTGATTCTGTTCAACATCATCGCCCATGATCTGCCCAAGCACCGCATGATCAATCTCGACGACGAGACCGCGAAGAACCTTCAATACGCGATCCGCAACTCAATGGTCGTGGTGATCATTGCCTTGGCCGTTTGCGCCTGGATGGACCTGCTCGGCATCAATCGCGAGGCCCACAAGCTTTTCCTGATCCTTGCCATGCTGATTGCCGCCCTTGTCTTTGGTCGCCTGACTGTCAAGTACCGCGAAGCATTGCGTTCTGTCATTCTTGGGCACGGGGTGCCCGAGACCCGCCCGCTTTGGCGGCGCTTCATCGCTGGCATCGCTCCAGCCGCCCTCATCGGCTATCTGGTCTTGTCCTGGCTGGTCACCGCCTACAGGCTGGTCATGGATCTGCCTGCAGCAGACATCCTGGTGGCAGCACCAGGCATCGCATTTTTCGGCGCTCTGCCGATCTACGGAATCTTGCTCATCCTCATCGACAAGTTTTACCAGATCCGCCAGCGACGCTTTGACATCAAGGTGAGGCAGGCCCGCCATGCAGCGCTGCAGGCGATGGAAATCGAGCGCAAGGCGCGCGAGGATGCCCTGGCATCAGGTCCAGCGACCGAAGTCTTGGAGAACATCGTCTCGCACAGCGGGCATCATGACTCCTATCCGGTGTTCAAACCCCTTTTCAAACCGGTGATCGAACAGGCCGCGTCAATCCTCGTCTTTGTTGGCGCACTCGGTTTTGTCCTCAATGTCTGGGACATTCGCGCAGGCGATCGCGGCAACCCGATCACGGCATTCATGGATACGCTGCTGATTCTCTTTGTCGCCTGGCTCCTCTACCGGGCCGTGGTGATCTTCGTCGACAATCGCCTTGTCGAGGAGGGGGCAGGCGTTGCAGGCCAGGCTGCCGATCTGGAGGATGAACCCGGTGGGCATGGGTCAAGCAGGCTGGGCACCTTGCTGCCGCTGCTGCGCAACATCTTCATTGGCACGATTGCCGTCATCGCCGGCATGATCGTCCTTTCAAACCTGGGCGTCGATATCGCCCCGCTGTTCGCCGGTGCCGGCGTTCTCGGTCTTGCTGTGGGCTTTGGTGCACAGACGCTGATCCGCGATATCTTCTCCGGCGGGTTCTTCCTGTTCGACGACGCATTCCGCAAGGGCGAGTATATCGAACTGGGCAACGTTCGCGGCACGGTCGAGAAGATATCGTTGCGATCTTTCCAGTTGCGCCACCACAATGGCCCGCTGCACACCATACCCTTCGGTGAGATCAAGCAACTCACGAACTATTCGCGCGACTGGGTCATCATGAAGCTGCCGCTTCGTGTTACCTATGACACGGATGTGGAAAAGGTCCGCAAGCTGGTCAAGAAGCTGGGTCAGCAGCTGCTCGAACATCCTGATGTGGGCAAGAACTTCCTCCAGCCGCTGAAATCCCAGGGCGTTGTGCAGATGGAAGATTCGGCGATGATCATTCGCGTCAAGTTCATGACGATGCCGGGCGACCAGTGGGTGACGCGAAAGGTGGTCTACCAGGCCATCCAGGACCTGTTCCGGCGCGAAGGCATCCAGTTCGCCAACAAGGAAGTGACAGTGCGCATCGCGGGCGAGGATAATGGCGAAATGACGCCAAGGAAGCGCGAAGCGATCGCAGGCGCGGCAAGAAGGGTGCTTGATGACGCGACCGCCGGCCCGGTTGCGGCAATGCCAGACGACTGATGCCAGCCGCTGTCTGGTCTGGCGGGCAGGAAACATGTGTTCGAATGTGGACAAAACCGGTAATCAAACATGGGCGTTGTGTTTGCGGTGTGACTTGTGTCACTTTGCTGTCGTCTGGGTTTGTGTAAACCTCCGTCAATTGTTGGGCCGGCTGGGGCCGGTAGGTGAGGGGCAATCGCTATATGGCGGATGATCGCCGAATTTTGCTTGAGGTAGACGCACTTAAGGTGTCGTTTGCGATCCAGGGAGGAAGGGTCGAGGCGGTACGCGGCGTCAGTTTCAAGCTCAGGAGAGGCTCGGTCCTTGCGCTCGTTGGTGAGTCGGGGTCGGGCAAATCGGTCATTGCGCAGTCGATTTTGCGCATCCTTCCGAAAAATGGTCGCATCGATTCTGGACGGATACTGTTCCACGACGAAAAGCGTGGTGGCGAACCGGTTGACATTGCGAGCCTGCCCGAACGCGATCCCTATCTTTACGAAATGCGCGGCGGGCGCATTTCCATGGTGTTCCAGGAACCCATGACCGCGCTTTCGCCGCTTCATACGATCGGTAACCAGATCGAGGAAGCGCTGACGCTCCACCACAGCCAGAGCGCGCAGATGGCGCGGGCCGAAACCGAGGAAATCCTGCGCCTTGTCGGTTTCCCCGATCCGGCAAAGGGCTATGAGCGCTATCCATTCGAGCTGTCCGGCGGATTGCGCCAGCGCGCCGTCATTGCAATGGCGCTGATCTGCAATCCTTCTCTCGTCATCGCTGACGAGCCAACCACCGCATTGGACGTGACTGTCCAGGCCCAGATCCTGCGACTGATGAAGGAATTGCAGAAGAAGTTCGAGACTTCGATCCTGCTCATCACCCACGATCTGGGCGTTGTCGCCAACATGGCAGACGAGGTCGTGGTCGCCTATCATGGCGAGGTGATGGAAGCTGGCCCGGTCGAAACAATCTTCCGCCATCCCGAGCATCCCTATCTCAAGGCGCTGATGGCCGCCGTTCCCCATTTCGACATGAAACCAGGCGAACGCCTTGTTTCACTGCGCGACATGGAAGGTGAGGGGTCGCGAACCATCGTCGGCCTTTCCGAGCGCTATGCCGTTCGCGACGAGGTGCCCGAAGGCGCCTCCCACCTCGAAGTCAGAAACCTGCGCAAGGAATTCACGGTCCGCAAGGGCGCTTTCTTCGGGGCAGGCAAATCGAGCACGGTTGTGGCCGTTGACGATGTCAGCTTCTCCATTGCCAAGGGCGAGTGCCTGGGACTTGTGGGCGAGAGCGGATCGGGCAAGACCACCGTTTCCAAGATGATCATGCGCGCACTTACCGCCTCGGCGGGCGAAGTGCGGATGTATTCGGGCGGCGGCATGATCGATGTCCTGGCGCTGGAAGGCGAGAAACTCCTCGCGTTTCGCCGCAAGGTCCAGATGATCTTTCAGGATCCCTTCTCCTCGCTCAATCCGCGCATGACCGTGCAGAACATCCTGATGGAACCTTTCGCCATCCACGATGTCGGCAACGAGGAAAGCCGCAGGCAGGAAATCATGGACCTGATGCGCCTGGTCGGTCTCGATCCGCGCTATCTCAACCGCTATCCCCATTCATTCTCCGGCGGGCAGCGCCAGCGTATCGGCATTGCGCGCGCCCTCGCGCTGCATCCCTCGCTGATGATATGCGACGAACCGGTCTCCGCGCTCGATGTTTCCGTTCAGGCGCAGATTCTCAACCTGCTCAACGATCTGCGCGGGGAACTTGGCCTCACGAGCCTGTTCATCTCGCATAACCTGGCGGTCGTGAACTATGTCGCTGACCGCATCGCTGTGATGTGCCGCGGCAGGCTGGTGGAACTGGCGCCGCGCGAACAGCTTTTCGCAAGGCCGGTGCACCCCTATACGAAGGCCCTGCTTGCGTCCGTGCCCTATCCGGACCTTGATCGCCTTCTGGAATTCGAGAAAATCCGGTATTCCGGTGCAGATGATACATCGGCATGGGGCAAGGCCTTTGTCGCCGCCGATCGCAGTGATCTGGCGGCAATCGAGGTGGACAAGGGCCATCTCGTTCTGGCCAATGCCAATGCTGACATGAGGGAGTTGGTTTGATGAAGATTTCGCGTTGGTTCCGGCATGGCCTGCTTGCCGTGATGCTTGGCATTCTGCAGATGGCGCTGGTTGTCACAGCCCAGGCTGGAGAATCCCCCGAACTGACGAAATTGGTCAATGAGGGCAAGCTCCCGCCGCTGGCAGAGCGCCTCCCGAAGAACCCGTTTGTCGTGGACATGGCAGCTGAAGGCAAGGTGACCGGCAAGTATGGTGGCCAGATGCGCCTGCTCATGGGCAGCGTCAAGGATATCGGCCAGATCACCGTTTACACCTATGCCCGCCTCGTGGGCTATGGACCTGACATCGAACTCAAGCCGGACCTGCTGGAATCAGTCCAGACAGAAGGGGACCGCGTCTTCACCTTCAAGATCCGCGAAGGACATCGCTGGTCGGATGGCGAACTCTTCACCGCCGAGGACTTTCGCTATTTCTGGGAAGACATGGTCAAGGACCCGGACCTTGGCCGCGAGGGCATCCCGCAGGAAATGCTGGTAGAAGGCGAGGAGCCGAAATTCGAGATCGTCGACCCGCTGACGGTTCGCTATTCCTGGTCAAAGCCGAACCCGGCATTCCTGATTGCGCTGGCCGCGCCCGCGCCGCTCTACATCTATCGCCCGGCAAAGTACCTCAAGCAGTTCCACGCGAAATATGCCGACAAGGGTGCACTGGACAAGCTCGTGGCCGACGCCAGGGTTGACAGCTGGTCAGCACTCCATACGCGCATGCAGCGCCAGCGCCGTCCTGAAAATCCGGACCTGCCATCGCTGCAGGCCTGGCACAATATCAGCCCGGCACCCAGCGAGCGCTACATCTTCGAGCGCAACCCCTATTATCACCGCGTCGACAGTGAGGGTAACCAGCTCCCCTACATTGACCGCATCATCATGGACGTCGTGTCGGACGAAGTCATCGCAGCCAAGACCGGTGCCGGCGAGAGCGACTTGCAGGCGCGCTACATCCGCTTCGACAATTACACCTTCCTGAAGGAAGCCGAGGAAAAGAACGGCTACAACACCTTCCTTTGGTCAACGGGCAAGGGATCGCAGGTCGCGCTGTTCCCAAACCTCAACACCCAGGACAGCGTCTGGCGTGGCCTGATGCGCGATGTGCGGTTCCGCCGGGCATTGTCGGTGGCAATCGATCGCGACGAGATCAACGAGGTCATTTATTTCGGCCTTGCAACGCCAAGCGCGAACACGGTCATGCCCGAAAGCCCGCTCTACAAGGATGAGTATCGCGACGCCTGGTCGGTATACGATCCCGACAAGGCCAACGAACTGCTCGACGAAGCGGGACTCGGCGCGCGTGACAGCGATGATGTGCGCCTGCTTCCCAATGGCCAGCGCGCCGAGATCACGGTTGAAAGCTCCGGTGAAAGCACCGAGGAAACCGACGTTCTGGAACTGATCGCCGACCATTGGTCGAAGGTTGGCATCAAGATGTTCGTGCGCGCTTCCCAGCGCGATATCTTCCGCCGCCGCGCCTATAATGGCGAGACATTGATCTCGGTCTTTTCCGGCATGGACAATGCCATCGCCAATGCCGAGATGAGCCCGCAGGAAATGGCTCCAACTTCCCAGCCACAGCTTCAGTGGCCCAAGTGGGGCGAATATTTCGACACGCAGGGCAAGTCCGGCGAGCCGGTCGACATGCCTGAGGCAGCGGCCCAGCTTGATCGCTTTCGCGCCTGGCTGGCCGCAGGCACGCGCGATGAGCAGCGCGCCATCTGGCATGAAATGCTGAGCACCTATACCGATCAGGTATTCACCATCGGAACCGTGAACAATTCACGCCAGCCCGTTGTTGCCTCAAAGAGACTGCGCAACATTCCCGAAGAGGCGGTCTACACGTGGGAGCCAACGGCCTTCTTCGGTGTTTACCGACCCGATACCTTCTGGTTTGCCGAATAGGCGCAGCGTACAAAGGCAGGACAGATCAGATGTTGGGATATATCATCAAGCGCGCACTCTACATGGTGCCTACCCTGGTGTTGACCAGCATCCTGATCTTCACGCTGATCGAATTGCCGCCGGGTGACTATTTCGAGAGCTATGTCACCGAACTGCTTGCCTCTGGCGAGACGGTCGATCCGCAGAAGATCGAATTCCTGCGCCAGGAATACGGCTTCGACCTGCCACCTTATGAACGTTATTTCAAATGGGCATTTGGCCTGCTTCAGGGTGATCTCGGCTATTCCTTCGAATATCAGTTGCCGGTCCGCGACGTGATCGGTGATCGCCTGTATCTGACCATCATTGTCACTTTCTTCACGATACTCTTCACCTGGGCAATTGCCTTTCCCATCGGCATCTACTCTGCAACGCGTCAGTACAGCTGGGGCGACTACGGCCTCACCTTCCTGGGTCTGATCGGGCTGGCCATTCCCAATTTCCTGCTCGCGCTGGTGATGATGTATTTCGCCCGCGAATGGTTCGGAACCTCGATCGGTGGCCTTTACGATCCCGAATTCATCGGCCAGCCAATGAGCTGGGGCAAGTTCGTTTCGGTGCTGGAGCATCTGTGGATACCGGTCATCGTGATCGGCACGTCTGGAACCGCTGCGATGGTTCGCCGTGTGCGCGCAAACCTGCTTGACGAATTGCGCCGCCCCTATGTCACGACCGCACGCGCCAAGGGCATGCCGGAATTCAGGGCATTGATGAAATATCCCTTCCGCATGTCGCTCAACTTCTTCATCGCCGATATTGGCGGCATTCTCCCCCAGGTCATTTCAGGGGCGGAGATCGTTGCCATCGTCCTGTCGTTGCAGACGACCGGACCACTTCTGATTACCGCGCTGCAGAGCCAGGACATGTATCTGGCCGGTTCTTTCCTGATGCTGCTCGCATTCCTGACGGTAATCGGTACCCTGATATCCGATATTGCCCTGGCAATGCTTGATCCCAGAATTCGCCTTGCCGGTGGAGTTAGCCGATGAACGCGGAGACGAAGAACCCAGCCGCGAAGGCTGTGGAAATCGAACACTATGTCTCGAAGGCTCCCTTCGATCCACGGGCAATCGAGGGCCTCACGCCCGAGCAGGAGAAGGTCTATCTTGCCTCGCAGAAGAAGCTCATGTGGTGGAAGTTCAAGCGCCACAAGGTCGCCGTGTGGTGCGCCTGTTTCCTGCTGCTGATCTACTTCATGGTCATTTTTGCCGAGTTTCTTGCTCCCTATTCGCTCGACACGCGCAACTCGCGTTCCATCTATGCGCCGCCGCAGGACGTGCACTTCATGCATGAAGGCAAGTTTGTCGGACCGTTCGTCTATGCCTACAAGTCCAGGCTCGACATGACGACGCTCAAGCGCATCTACACCGAAGACACGACAAAGGTTCAGCCGCTGCGCTTCTTCTGTTCGGGCGACAAGTACGAGTTCTGGGGCCTGTTCGCTTCGGACAAGCACCTGGTCTGTCCCGCTGAACGGGGCAATTTCTATTTTCTCGGCGCGGACCGGCTCGGGCGCGATGTCTTTTCGCGCATGATCTATGGCGCACGCATTTCCATGACCATCGGCCTTCTGGGCGTCGCCATCTCCTTCGTGCTCGGCATCGTGATCGGCGGCATGGCGGGCTATTATGGCGGCTGGATCGATCTGGTATCACAGCGCCTCATCGAAGTTATCCAGGCGCTGCCGACCATTCCGCTCTGGCTGGCGCTTGCTGCAATCATGCCTGTGACCTGGAGTCCGGTTGTCGTCTATTTTGGCATCACCATCATTCTGGGATTGCTGGAATGGACAGGCCTGGCGCGTGCGGTTCGCTCGAAACTCCTGTCGCTTCGCGAGGAAGACTATGTGCTTGCCGCGCGTCTGCTGGGTGCCGGGCCTGCGCGCATCATCGGGCGTCACCTGGTCCCCGGATTCATGAGCCACCTGATCGCCTCTGCGACCATTACCATTCCAACCATGATCCTTGGCGAAACCGCGCTTTCCTTCCTCGGTCTTGGACTGCGTGCGCCGGTCGTAAGTTGGGGCGTGCTGCTCAACGAGGCGCAGAACATCAACGTCGTAGCGCTATACCCCTGGCTGATGTGGCCGGTCGTGCCGGTGATCCTTGTGATCCTCGCCTTCAACTTCATGGGCGACGGCATGCGTGATGCGGCCGACCCCTACAGCTAGGGCCAGTCAGCCGATATCGATGTGTGGTTCCCCGTCACTGCCTGATGCGCTTGCCAGCGCCTTTGGTGGCACCGGAAAATCATCAAGCGGCCTTGAGGCAAACAACTTGTGCGCCCCATCGGGATCGATGTCTGCCGCGGCAACCAGGCCATCGGGCGAAAAGTTCGTCGTGTCCGTGTAGAGCCTGCCGAACTGCTGGCCCTCTTCCCCGCCAAGTGTCGATGGCTCATAGCCGCGTGCATTGATGTTGAAGATGAGGGCAGGTCCGCCAACCGCATTGAACCAGTGGACATTGCGCCGCCATTCGCTGGCATTGAAGACGTCTCCCGGTCCCAGCAAGGCGTCGCGCACCAGTTTCAGTGTCAGCCTGCCGGTTTCGCCGCTACCGGTTCGTTCATACTCCCGGATATGGATCTGGCCGCGCAGGATGACCTGGGTCGATATCAGATTGTAGTGCTGGTGCGGCGGATGGGCCTCGCCCTCGTCGATGCGATAGAGCAGCACGGTGTATCGGCATTCATTGACATGACGGCGCACCAGTTCCAGTTGTCCGCCCCTTGCCATCACTTGCGCTATCTCATCGGCCAGCGACTGGCTCAGGCGAGCCTTCTCCAGCAGCGCCATGAGCCTGTCCTGGTAGGCTTGTGCATCGAGTTCGCCATGACGCAGCCTTTCAAGCAAGTCGAACACTTCACCGGCGCACGCATGATGCCAGCGATCTGTCTTGGTGCGGATGTTCGGCTTCTGCGTCATGGGCTGATCCTCTTTCTTGCCTCGGCAATCAGGCTATCGGCTGCCACCCAGGCGATCTGTTCATGTGCCGCACTCCAGATGAAGAGTTCCTGAAGGCTAGACCAGGCCCTGGCGTCATGGTCAAGATGATGAAGCAGGACACCAACCGGCGCTCCGCCACACTGGCGCGCCATTTCGAGATTGGTCGCCAGTTGCGAAAACACCCAGTCCGCCTCCCGCCCGACCTTTCCCCCTGACCAGTGAATGATGTCGACATGGGCATTGACCATCGCCACGGCACTTCCATCCGTATCCCAGCCATGCGCGGATATTGCCTCAAAACCGGCTTCACCGACCCTGTCGCGGATCGTCGCGGAAATGCGGTTCCACGGCGGCACGAGAATGCCGGATACGTTACCTGCAAAGAGTCGAACGAGTTTTTCCCTTCCCTGGCGCAACTCCCCCAGAACCGTTGCTGCGGGTCGGTGGTCGCCCAGTTCGCTTGTCTTTTCCCCTTTCGGCGAATGGCGCTGGTGGCGAAATCCATGCACGGCAGGCGTGACATGCGGATGGGAGCTCAGAAGCGGTACCAGTGATTCCCTGGCTGGGTCCGGGATGATCGCAAGGAGAAGCGGAACCCGAAACCGCAATGTCAGTTCACACAGGCGCCGCAGCGCTACCGTATCTTCGATTGCATCATCGTCACGCAGGAAAAGCCGTGGCGTCAGGCCAGCCTGTTGCCACGCGTCGAGTTCCTTTTCGATCTGTTCAGGACCGTTCATGCTGCCGGCCCCGCGTGCAGGATGGGCGCGAGAATTTCGCGCATTCTCGAAGCAGCATAGTCAGCCGAGCGCCTGTTCGCCGCATGGTCGCTCGCCCCCAGCGAAAGCCGGTTGCGCAGGTCGTCATCGCTGATCGCGCGCCGAAGGCAGGAAGCATAGGTTTCCACATCAGCCGGTGTTGCAAGCAGACCAGTCCTGTCATGCCTGACCACCAGCGGCACCCCCATATTGTCTAGCCCGATCGATGGTGTGCCGTAATGCGCCGCCTCCAGATAGACCATGCCATAGGCTTCGCGGCAGCCGGGCCAGGCCAGCAGGTCCGCTTCGCGCATGAGATGTTGCGCCTCGCCCGGTTTCAGCTCTCCGGCAAATGTCACCCGCTCGCTTCCAAGCGGTTGCATCATCGCGCGCACCTGTTCCTCGCCTGGCCCTCCACCGGCGATTACCAGGTGCCAGTCGAGATCGGTGACAAGTGCCAGCGCCTGGCTCAGCACGGCGTAGCTGTCGAGTTTTGCGCCCGGACGCATCATGCCGACCGTCAGAAGTCGCACACCAGCATGCCCTTCCCAGGGATCGTGCGCGAGTGGCGTCACTTCCAGAAGGTCGGCGTCGATGAAAGGTTCCATCCAGGCAATATGGTCACTGGCAATGAAGCCTTCCAGATAGTCGAGATCCGAATGGGTCATGACGATATTCATGCTGGCCATCCTGATGCCGCGCTGGGCTTCCGCACGCCACGGCAGCCATTCGCCATTCAGTCCCTGACCGGTCTTGCAGGGCTCAGCCGTGATCATGGGGATGTCGAGCGCCGTGCAGATTTCCATTCCCAGCCAGTCCGGCGACTTGTCGTATGGGTGATAGCAGAACCAGCCCTGCGGCGCGCCGCCCTCAATTTCCCACAGCTGCAGCAGGCGGCGCGCTTCCGCCTGCGCACCCTCGCGTTTCGCTGCCAGATGCTCCAGACCATGCCTTTTCGAGTAGGAAATGTAGCGACTGGCCAGAAATGCTTCATAACCTGCCTTGTTGAGCGCGGACAGCAGCATTCGCGCCATCTGCCGGTCGCCCGAAGGTATTGGATGATCGGGTGGCTTCAGCGGGGCATAGAAAGCCAGTCTGGGCGGTTTTTTTCTAATTTCCATTCCAAATGGCTCGTATTGCGGGACAAAAATTGAGTGTGGTGCCAAGTTAACCACCATCGCAAGGTAATAGCTTGTTCTACAGCTTGAAAATGGGATAAAACAGCCCGGTCGTTTTCAGGGCGGAGAGCGATTTTGTGAGCATGGCGCCTGCTGGCGTTTCATAGGGAAACAGACAAGTCGGTACGGTCGCTTCATGAAACGC
>JBATLL010000113.1:0-22499 GCA_049289295.1 Rhizobiaceae bacterium | reverse complement strand
GTGAAGGTCCGCTGCTTGGCATCAAGATCCGTCTTCGCAAGAAGCTCGGCCATCCCCATCACGCCGTTCATCGGTGTGCGGATCTCGTGGCTCATGTTCGCAAGAAACTCCGACTTCGCACGGTCAGCGGATTCGGCGCGCCCAAGCGCAGCCTCGGCTCTTGCCGTTTCCTTGCCCAGGCGTGCCATCAGGCGCTGCAGCATGAAGTCGACCGGCACGAAGACGAACAGCGCCAGACCGGCAAGGCCACAAAGGGATATCAGGAGAAAGCTCTCAAGCCGCTTTCCCTGAATCTCTGCAATGTTGCGTGCGAGGGTTCGAAGAACGCCTTGCGCATGTTCGTTCGAAACCTTAACGTAGCTGTCATAATTCCCGGCGATCGATCTCGCCAGCCAGTGCATGTCAGCCTTTGATCTGGTGGCATCGATATTGGCCGTGTCCAGCAGGGCATGGTGATGCTTGAAGGGATCTTCCGGCGACATGAAACGCGCGTTTGACAGGATAGAGGATGACACTTCCTCGCCGGTCTTGCGCCAGATCGCCAGAACGTCGCTCCAGGCAGCATCCGCTTTCGCGCGGTAGAAATGCAATGCCTGGCGCGGAGCAATCAGGTCCGGATCAGCGGGAAGGTTTGCAAGGATTTCCTTGCGCTGTTTCAAGGTCTTGCCAACGAGAAGATGGGCAACTGCCACCTTGTTGTCGGTGGGAGGCATTTCTTCGGCAATGCGCACGGCCTTCTGAGCCAATTCCGACATTGCAAGATCTGCCACGGCAAAGCGATCGGTCAGTGTGCGGATCAGGCCGCTCAGCCGGTTCTGCTCCTGCTGCTGAAAAAAGAAGAGCAGGCAAACGCCGGCCACCGCCGCCAGCGACGCCATGTAGCTGATACGCAACAGCCAGCCATGCCCGGATCCGATCTTCCTGCTCAACGCCATTCCCCCAAGAACTTGCTGTTCGGCAGTTTCGGGAACAATTTCGCGCATCAAGGTTAATCAGGCGTGAAGGTCAGGTGCGAGCCGTGTTGCGGGCAAACCAGTCGGTGATGCGAGAGACGAGACGGTTTGCCACTTCCTGCTTCGCAAGTTCCGGCCAGACGTCGACACCGTCGCGCGAAATGATGCGAACGCTGTTGTTGTCTCCGCCCATGATACCGGTTTGCGGTGACACATCATTGGCCACAATCCAGTCGGCATTCTTGCGCTCGAGCTTGCCCCTGGCATGAACATCGACCTCGTGTGTTTCGGCGGCAAAGCCGATGACGAGACGCGGCCGCGACTTGTGATGGCCGACAGTTTTCAGAATGTCCGGGTTCTCGGTCAGTTCAAGCTGAGCCGGGCCCTTGCCATTCTCCTTCTTCATCTTCTGGCCAGCCGCCGTCACGGTCCGCCAGTCGGCGACTGCCGCAACCATCACGGCCAGGTCCGCCGGCATTGCCGCGTCCACGGCGGCAAGCATGTCGCGGGCACTTTCGACGTGAACAGCCGTCACACCGGCAGGATCAGGAATGGAGACAGGCCCGGAAACCAGAATCACCTCCGCGCCTGCTGCAGCCAGCGCCTCGGCTATGGCGTGTCCCTGCTTGCCTGAGGAGCGGTTGGCGATATAGCGCACAGGATCGATCGGCTCGTGCGTCGGTCCTGATGTCACGATGGCACGAATTCCCTTCAGCGGCCTTGGCCTGTCATCCAGCAATCGAGCAGCTGCCGATACGATTTCGAGAGGTTCAGCCATCCGGCCCACGCCCGCCTCGCCGGATTCAGCCATTTCGCCAGTTCCGGGGCCGATCAGTACCATCCTGTCGGCCACAAGGCGCGACACATTGCGCTGTGTCGCAGGGTTGGACCACATCGCAGGATTCATTGCAGGCGCAAGCAACACCCTGCCGCCATGGGCCAGAAGCACGGTGCTGGCCAGATCGTCAGCCAACCCGTTGGCAAGCTTTGCCATGAAGTCAGCAGTGGCAGGGGCTACGATGATGAGATCATTCTCGCGTGCCAGTCGGATGTGCCCCACATCATGCTCGGCAATGCGATCAAACAGGTCGAGATGGACCTGCTGGCCGGACAGCGCACTCACGGCGAGGGGGGTGACGAATTCAGTCGCAGCCCTGCTCATGACACAGGTGAGGCTGACCCCGCGTTCGCGTAACCTGCGAATGAGATCAAGTGACTTGTAGGCGGCAATTCCGCCGGTAATGACCAGCAGGACCCGCTTTCCTGCAAGCGCGCCATCGCGAAGCGCGATCCGTTGATCGGGCAAAGGCGCGGATGCGACTGGAGTGCCATCGCGGAATTCCGACAGGCCTGACAATAGCAATCGGGCCTCTTCTTCCATCGAGCGGCCATTGCGCGCCGCGCGCTCGCGCAGCGACTGTTTGGCAGTTTCATCCAGATTGCGGATGGTGATGCTGGCCATGCAAACCTCCAAATGATTGCATTGCAATCTCATTTAAAGGCAACAATAGCAAATCAGCTGAAAAACGCTACCGATAATGCAGTCAATGCAATCACCCAAAGCGCGATATTGCCGAGGCGCGCGCGTCTTGCTTCCGCCTTGCCGATGCCCTCGAGACTGTCGCTCGAAAGCTTGAAACCGTGCTCACCCATGGCTGCCATCTGCTCTGCGAGTTTTTCGGCCCTGCTTGCCAGTTCCGGCAACTGCCTGGCCAGGTGACCTGCAGCGCGCAGGCCCTCTGCAGCATCAGCGACAAAGGCCGCTGGCCCCAGATTGCGCGCGATCCAGTCACCGACAACAGGTTCGGAGGCCTTCCACATGTTGAAGACCGGATCGAGCGTCCGCGCGACACCTTCCACAACCACCATTGTCTTTTGCAAGAGCAGGAGTTCAGGCCGGGTTTCCATGTCGAAAAGTTCCGTGACCTCGAAAAGCAGGGTCAGGAGCTTTGCCATCGAGATCGTCTCGGCAGACTGGCCGTGAATAGGTTCGCCAATGGCACGAATGGCCTGCGCAAATGCCGCTACCGAATGGGTGCGGGGAACGTAACCGGCCTCGAAATGAACCTCGGCCACGCGGAAATAGTCGCGTCTGATGAAACCAAACAGAATCTCTGCCAGGAACCGCTGCTCCTTGCGCCCAAGACGGCCCATGATGCCGAGATCGACCGCAACAATCCGGCCTGCCTCGTCAACGAACAGATTGCCAGGATGCATGTCGGCGTGGAAAAAACCGTCGCGCAGCGTGTGACGCAGGAACGACTGGATCAATGTTGCTGCGAGCGCCTTCAGGTCATGGCCCTTGTCGGCAATGGCACGTACATCGCTGAGCTTGATACCGTCGACCCAGGACATGGTCACGCAGTCGCGGCCTGTCAGCTCCCAGTCGACCGCGGGAACCGAGAAACCGGGATCACCGGCAATGTTTTCACCCAGTTCAGACAGCGCAGCCGCTTCAAGACGCAAATCCATCTCGATGCGGGCAGATTGTTCAAGCGTCTCGACCACGGCCACCGGCCGCAGGCGGCGGGCTTCCGGCGAAAAGCGTTCCGCCAGACGGGCGGCGGCGAAAAAAGTATCCAGATCGCAGCGGAAGCGTTCCCTTACGCCAGGGCGAACGACCTTTACTGCGACCGTGGCACCGTCGCTCAGTCTGGTCGCGCGATGGACCTGGGCTATGGAAGCCGCCGCCACGGCATCGCTGAACTGCGAGAAAACTCCCTCGATCGGCCTGCCCAGCGAAGCTTCGATGCGCTCACGGGCAAGCTTCGTTGGAAATGGCGCCATGCGGTCCTGCAGCAATTCCAGATCCGCAGCAATTTCCTTGCCCACAACATCCGGCCGCGTCGCCAGGAACTGGCCAAGCTTGACCCAGCTGGGTCCGAGACGGTTGAGGGCCGCCGTGAGCCTTTCGGTGCGGTTGCGCTCCCTGCTACGGTTGCGGGCTATCCATCCGGCAACCCGCGCTGCAGGTCTTGCGGCGGGCGGAAGAGCATCCAGCGGCAAGGCGGACACGACACCCTCGCGCGCCAGGACCCAGGCCGCCCTTCCCAACTGGTAGAATGCGTGCACCGTTCCCATCAGGCCTAGAGCTTCCAGCCTGAATGGATTGCAGCAATGCCACCTGTCAGATTTTCATATCCGACGCGGGCGAAACCAGCGGCGCGAATCATGTCTGCAAAACTCGACTGATTGGGGAACTTGCGTACTGATTCCACGAGATAGCGATAGGGTTCACCATCTCCGGCAACCGCATCACCGATACGCGGAATCACATGCATGGACCATTGATCGTAAATCCGGTCGAGCCAGGGAACGTCCACTTCGGAAAATTCGAGACACACGAAACGCCCGCCATGCCTGAGGACACGAAATGCCTCGCCCAGCGCCACGTCGATCCTGGGTACATTGCGAATGCCAAAAGCGATCGTATAGGCATCGAAGCTGGCATCGGCGAAGGGCAAGGCCTCGGCATTGGCCTCGACGAAATCGAGGTTGCCAGAAAGGCCGCGTCCCATGGCCCGCTCCTTGCCGACGGCAAGCATCGAACCATTGATGTCCAGCACCGTCACATGCGCATTGCGCCCGGAAGCCTCCGCGATGCGCATCGCGATGTCGCCCGTGCCGCCCGCGACATCAAGGGAGTGCCAGGGTCTGGTTCGCGAGGGCGACAGTTTGGTGACCATCGCATCCTTCCAAAGCCGGTGCATTCCGCCCGACATCAGGTCGTTCATGATGTCGTATCGCTGCGCCACCTTGTGGAACACATCGTTGACCAGGTGCTGTTTTTCACCCTCGCCAACTTCGCGAAAGCCAAAGGAGCTGCGCATCTCTGCTGCGCGCGCGGCGCGCGATGCGCTTGACTTGTCATAGCCGGTCTGTGTCATCGTCTGGCCCGTATGATCCGTGGTTCGCGTGAACCTGCGGATAGGCCTATTGGACTTGTGCGCTGCATGCAAGGGAGCGCATTGGCGCAGCAAGGAATTGGACGAGCGCAATGCCAGAACTGCCTGAAGTGGAAACAGTGCGACGCGGACTTGCCCCGGTGATGGAGAATAGTGTCCTGGCGCGGGTGGAAGCTCGACGCAAGGATCTGCGTTTTCCTTTCCCGGACAGTTTTCGCGAGCGCCTCGAGGGACGGAAAATCAATTCCCTGTGGCGGCGTGCAAAATACCTGGTTGCCGATGTGGAGGGTGATGAATTGCTGGTCATGCATCTTGGCATGTCGGGCTCCTTCAGGGTGGAGGGTCCTGGACTTGCCAGCCAACCCGGCGGCTTTGCCCACGAGAAGGGAAGGGATGAGCGCCATGACCATGTGGTGTTTCACCTGCATGGGAATGGGGCTTCGAGCCGCGTCATCTATAATGACCCCAGACGTTTCGGCTTCATGATGCTTGTCGCCAAGGAAGGCTGGCAGGAGCGCGCACCCTTTGCGTCCCTGGGCATGGAGCCGACCGGCAACAGTCTCGACGCCAGCGCGATTTCAGGAATCATGGCCGGGAAAAATGCGCCGCTCAAGGCTGCACTGCTGGACCAGCGCCTGATTGCGGGACTGGGCAATATATATGTATGCGAAGCGCTGTGGCAGGCGGGCCTGTCACCCCGGCGCGCAGCTGGAACGATCGGCAGCAAGGGCAACCGGGCGATGACCCGGTGCGATGCGCTTGCCACCTCGATACGCGACGTGATCGCGCGGGCAATTGATGCAGGCGGGTCAACATTGCGCGATCACCGGCTCACGGACGGGTCGCTTGGTTATTTCCAGCACAGTTTCAATGTATATGACCGCGAAGGCGAGGCATGCCGAAAACCCGGCTGCGGCGGCAGAATCGAGCGGATGGAACAATCGGGGCGCTCTACCTACTGGTGCGCGTCCTGCCAACGCTGAAAGGCGGACACTCGCGCCAGATTCGGCGTTGACGCAACCCCGGTCTGTCTGTATAAGCCCGCCAGACTTTTTCATGTCCTGTGCGGCGGCCAAGTGCCGCCTGTTTTGTTGGTAACACGAAGCTGGGAAGCCCTGATGGGCCTAGCGGCTTGACAGTTCAGACAACAATCACCGGACAGCAACAACATCCGGAAGGATTCGTTCATGGCCAACACACCGTCGGCAAAAAAAGCTGCGCGCAAGATCGCAAGGCGCACTGAAGTCAACAAGGCGCGCCGTTCCCGGATGCGCTCTTTCATCCGCTTCGTAGAAGAAGCAATCACCAAGGGTGACCAGACAGCGGCCGCGGACGCATTGAAGGCTGCACAGCCGGAAATCATGCGCGCAGTCAGCAAGGGAATCCTGAAGCTGAACACCGCATCGCGCAAGGTTTCGCGGCTCGCGGCGCGAGTCAAGAAGATCGAAGCTTGAGTTAGATCGGCGTTTCGAAAGCTATCTTACAATTTGTGTTACATGAACCCGGCCCGTGCCGGGTTTTTTGTTGCCGACTTAATATTTTGGGAATTTTTTTGTACGAAATTCTACTGTCACAGTTTAGTCGCAGTTGGTTGACGGACTTTTTTCCTACCAATATTTTTCTATTGTTTTCAAAGGCTTAGCCCTATGTTGCCTGTGGAAAAAATGTTGCGCCACTGAATCTAAAGGGAAAATCTTGAGTCAAGACGCCCTGCAGCAAAAAAAAAATTTCGGCGCCGCAAAATGATTACCACCAGCGCTGATCTGGACCAAAACCCTTGATTCACAAGCATATAGCAGCCCACTACAGGCGAACCTGGGAGCCAAAAAAAAACGTCGCAGGGCCACATTAATCTTCTGTTAAGCAAGACGTGTTGAACGCCCGTGGAGCGCTGTGTAAGGTCATTTCCAGAACGGCAACAGGGGGGCTCCAAGCCACCGTTCTGCCAGCGTAAACATCATGCGTATTCTTGTGCCCTCGGGGCGCAATGCGTTTTCTGCTGATGTTTTTCGCTGGCTGATCCGCGATCTTCAAGTCGCGCATGTTGTCGTTCTGTCTGGGATATCCCTGCCTGCTTGTTCAGGTGTCAGTAACAAGGTTTTCGAAGCCAACATTCGTGCCAGGCGGCGCGCGTGAACGGGTTTGCCTTGTCCTGATCCTGGCGAAAGCAGCAAAGGTATCGCGTTGCGACGCTCTCCCTTTTCGGGGAAGGCGAACAGAAATGAACTGAGGAGGCTGACAGAAATGGCACGGCAGGCGATCGGCGGACCGGAATCCGAGCGTGGAATGGGTGGAGCCAACCGGCTCGCGGCGAGCAATATTCCCGCCACACGCAAGATGGGATCGCAGGCAAGACAGGCAGTAACGGCCGAGACCGTTGCGGCGAAGCCGGATCGCGGCAGAGCCAATCCGGAGCCGGAAGGCCATGCGCAGGCTGCCGACGGTGCCGCTTCTGAACATTGGACCAAGGTTCGCACCCAATTGCAGGCCCGGCTGGGCACTGAAGTCTTCAATTCCTGGTTCGGGCGCATGAAACTTGAATCAACGACCGGTGGCGTTGCACTCCACTCAGTTCCGACTGCTTTTCTCAAGACCTGGATATCCAGCCATTACCGCACGCTTCTGACCGAGCTGTGGCAGGAGCAGAATCCATCGATCCTTCGTGTCGACATCGTTGTTCGCAGCGCGGTGCGCCACAACCGGATTGCTCCTTCGGTGCAGGCCGCCATGCAGCCGGGTGCATCGAGTGGCGAAGAGAAGGGCAAGATCACGCCCGCTGTCCCGGTCGCCAAGCCGACTGGACGCGTTTCGAATGGCCAATGGGGTACCAGCGAGCGTACGCACGCTGCCAGTGGCTTTGCCGGTTCTCCGCTTGATTCAAGGCATCGATTCGCAACCTTCATCGAAGGCAAGTCGAACCGGATGGCCTATGCGGCGGCACGCACCGTTGCGGAGGATGAGCAGGGTTCGGTCCGCTTCAACCCGCTTTTCATTCATGCATCGGTTGGCCTGGGCAAAACCCATCTCCTGCAGGCAATAGCTTGGGAAGCACGCGGCAAGGACCCTGCCAAGAAGGTGCTTTATCTGACAGCGGAGTATTTCATGTGGCGCTTTGCTACGGCGATCAGAGACCAGACCGCCCTTTCGCTGAAGGAATCGCTTCGAGATATCGACCTGCTGCTGATCGACGACATGCAGTTCCTGCAGGGCAAGGCAATCCAGGCCGAATTCTGCCACCTGCTCAATGAGTTGATCGACAGCGCCCGACAGGTGGTCGTAGCAGCGGACCGCCCGCCTGCGGAGCTCGAAAGTCTGGATGAACGCGTTCGTTCGAGACTGAAAGGCGGCGTGACGCTGGAAGTTGAAGCGCCGGACTATGAGACACGCAAGGCCATTCTTGCCGCGCGTTACGAAGCGGCAAAAACGGAGCAGCCCGGTCTCGATATTCCCGAAGACATCCGCCACTATGTTGCAAGGCAGGTGACAACCAGCGGTCGGGACGTTGAAGGTGCGTTCAATCAGCTGCTCGTGCAGCACCGTTTCTGCGAAGGCACGATGAGTTTCGAGGATCTGGACAAGATGCTCGGTCATCTGGTCCGGTCAGCGGATGCCAAGCGGGTAAGGATCGAGGATATCCAGCGAATTGTCGCCAGGCAGTTTTCGGTGAGCAAGAACGACCTGCTCTCCAACCGTCGCACGCGCGTTATCGTGAGGCCTCGCCAGATAGCCATGTATCTGGCCAAGGTGATGACCCCGCGATCACTGCCGGAAATCGGGCGAAGATTTGGCGGCAGAGATCACACAACAGTCCTGCATGCCGTGCGCAAGGTGGAGGAACTGGTCAGCCAGGACCAGAAACTGGCACGCGAGATCGAGTTGCTCAAGCGCCTCATTCTCGATTGAGACGACAGGCTGATCCCGTCCGGCCCGGGTGCCGGACGGTTTTCCCCAGCAATGGTGCGCGAAGCGTCGACGGGTAGACGCGCAATCGGATCGCACCACTTGCAAAATGCCGTCATTTCTTGTCAGTCTAGGTTGATCACGTTCAATGGTGCGGGGGCTTGCGTCGTCACGCCGCGAATGTGTCTGTGTTCACCAGCCACCGCAGATTGGCGGAAATGCAAGGTCGGTGCGTCGCCAGCACGTACCGAAAGCTGAAAGTATCGATCCATGCGTGTTACAATAGAGAGATCCAACCTCCTCAAATCGCTCAACCACGTCCATCGGGTCGTGGAGCGCCGCAACACGATACCAATCCTTTCCAACGTGCTGATCCGCGCGGAAGGCAGTGAACTGCACCTCAAGGCGACCGATCTGGACCTGGAAGTCTTCGAAAAGGTGCCGGCCATGGTGGAACAGGCCGGAGCAACCACGGTTCCTGCCCACATGCTTTACGACATTGTGCGCAAGCTGCCCGATGGCTCGGAGGTTCTGCTGGCAACCGATGGCGACAGTGGTTCGCTGAAAGTCAATGCAGGGCGTTCCCGCTTTACCCTGCAGATGCTGCCTGAAAGTGATTTTCCCGATATCACCGCAGGTGATTTCACCCATACATTCCGAATCGGCGCAAAGGCACTTGCCGGGCTGATCGAACACACGCAGTTCGCGATTTCGACCGAGGAGACGCGCTACTATCTGAACGGCATCTATCTTCATTCGGTGGAAGAGCAGGGTGAACTTCACCTTCGCGCCGTTGCCACTGACGGGCACCGTCTTGCACGCGCGCAGATTGAAGCGCCAGCAGGCTGCGAAGGCATGCCGGGCGTTATCGTTCCCCGCAAGGCTGTCGGTGAAATCCAGAAACTGGTGGAAGATCCAGATTCGAGCGTTACCATTGAACTGTCAGAGACGAAGATACGCATCACGGTCGGTCAGGTGATCCTGACTTCCAAGCTGATCGACGGCACATTCCCCGACTATAATCGCGTCATTCCCGCTGGAAACGACAAGCAGCTGGTCATGGACCGCGCCACGTTTGCGAGCGCTGTTGACCGGGTTTCAACGATATCGTCGGAGCGCGGCCGCGCGGTCAAATTGCAACTGTCCGACGGATCGCTGGTTCTTACCGTTAATAATCCCGACTCGGGCAGCGCCACGGAAGAAATGTCGGTTGGCTATACGGCGGCGCCGATCGAGATCGGTTTCAACTCGCGCTACCTGCTCGACATCACCAATCAGCTGACGGGTGAAGAGACAATCTTCATGCTCGCAGATCCAGGATCGCCGACACTCATTCGCGATTCAGCGGAAAGTGGTGCGATCTACGTTCTGATGCCGATGCGGGTCTGACGACCTACCACCAGACCCCACCACGCGTGACGCGGATGCGCGGCTTGCCGGTTGGCGAATTGATCGACTTGTCGCATGCGATGCAATCGGCATCACTCGAACGCACAACCGGTTCGGGCGTGTTTGCGTTGAGCAGCGAAGCGTAGTCGGAATATCTCGATTCCTCACCCCTTCCCCATCTGGGACGAATGCTTGGCACGGAACCCTGACGCCGCCGCGCGGTTGCGGTGTCGGCCTGCACTGGCTCTGGTGCGGGCATTTCGACACCCTGACCGCCGCTCTTGAGAGCTTCAAGCCTGGCAATGCGTTCGGAGGTCAGCGGATGAGTCCGCAGGACAGAAGGTGCAGGGACGCGCCCACCGGGGAGAACCAGGCCCTCCCAATGCCGCGATTGTGCCTTTTCCAGCTTCAGCAGGGCAGAAGCCAATCCATCCGGATCACCGGTCAGGAGGACGGCGCCGAGGTCGGCGTCATATTCGCGGGAGCGGGAAAGCGCCATCTGGAGCAATCCGCCAATCGTCGGCGCAAATATCAGCAGAAGGACCGCAAACCAGGGAATGGATGCCTCGCCGCCAAGCAGGATTGACGGCAAATTGATGAACAGCGAAATCATGCCGAATGTCGACATTGCCGAAGTGAACCGGCTCACCATGTCCGCTATGGACATGACGCGCACATCCTCGTTGCGGATATGGGTGATCTCATGCGCCATCACACCGGCCAGTTCACGCTGGGTCAGCGAGCGGATCAGCTTGTCGGTCAGACAGATTGCACTGTCTCCAATGCGCCCCACCGCAAAGGCATTCATCATGTTGGAGGGCAACACATAGAGCTTTGGCCGCATGGCGAGACCGCTTCGCGTTGTCAGTTCATCCAGTATCGCGTGACCGGCCGGAAAACGCTCGCGATCCACCGGCATCGCCTTGTACATGCGCAGTACCATTGCCGGGGAGACGCGGCTGGCCATGAAGAGCGAGACACCGCCGAAAATTGCTGCATAGACTATGCCGACAGCGCCAAAAAAGACCCAGGCCGACACTGCAAGCAAGGTCAGCGATCCTGCTACCAGCAATAGCGTGTGCAGGTTGTTGAGCCAGGCGTGCTGCCTGCCCACGAGAGGGTCGATGCGAACTGCTTCCATCATGGCTTGTCCGTGAAACCTTGTTGCTAGATGAAGTGTGGAGGATAAGCCTGCCACCTTTCAGCCAAGTTTGCTGCCATTATGCGGCAACAGATTCACATATGGCGATTGCTGAAACCAAATCCAGACTGGTTAACGAATTGCAAACGGCTTGAATGGAATATCAACGCCTTGACGGCGCAACAAGCGGACTGGGGCCATGGTCAGGATATCGGGACATTTTCTGCGGGCATTGGCGATATTGATGCTCGCCGCCAGCCCGGCACTCGGCGAACCGGCGGCCAAGGAGCTTTTCGGGTCCAAGGCACTGCCTGCAAACATGAAACCGCAGGCTGTCGGGTTCTATTCGAAAGGCTGCATAGCTGGCGCGATGGCATTGCCAGTGGACGGACCGGACTGGCAGGTCATGCGCCTGTCGAGAAACCGGCGCTGGGGCCATCCCGACCTGCTGCGGGTAATCGAGCAATTGTCTACAAAGGCAAAACGGGACGGCTGGAACGGCCTGATGGTTGGAGACATGTCCCAGCCACGCGGTGGCCCAATGCTGACCGGGCATGCATCCCACCAAGTGGGACTAGATGCCGACATATGGTTCACACCGATGCCGGACCAGAGACTGAACTATCGGGATCGTGAAGATCTCAGTGCCATATCCGTGCTGAAGAAGAATTCCTTCTATGTCGACGACGCGCGCTGGACCCAGGCACACATGAAGCTGCTGCGCGATGCGGCCTCTTTCCGCGAAGTGGAGAGAATTCTCGTTCATCCCGGCGTCAAGAAGAAGCTGTGCGACACGGTTGGCGGGGATCGCAGCTGGCTGGCCAAGATCCGCCCCTATTACGGACACCACTATCACTTCCATCTGCGCATCGGCTGCCCGGCCGGCTCGCCGAACTGCAAGCCGCAAAAGCCGACGGGAAGTGCCGACGGCTGCGACAAGTCACTGGCCTGGTGGTTCGAGGAAGGTCTCGTTCCAAAAAAACCGAAGAAGCCATCGAAACCCGTCAAGCCGGCCAAGCCACGCTACCTGACACTGGCCAATCTTCCAGGAACCTGCCGCGATATCCTGAATGCATCCGACATGGATGAAAAAAGGGCTGAATTCCCGATCAATGCGGCGGCTTTCAACGCGCCCGAGATCGATATTCCTGCTGTTGATCCCATGGCGATCCTGGCAAGCAAGCCCATTGAAGCTAGCAAGGCATCTGCCAGCGCGCCAACTTCCAGCGTTGCAAAGGTACCGGTTCCCACGCCACGTCCGCGTAACTGACCATCAGCGGGCGGACTTGCCGGGACAGACAACACCGATGCCTGCAACGGCACAATGGCTATCCGGGTTCTTCGCCAGATATTGCTGGTGATATTCATCGGCTGGATAGAAAGCCGGAGCTTCGCGCACATCCGTCGAGATGGTGGCGTTGATACCTGCCTTACCGATTGCTGCCTGATAGGCCTTGCGTGACGTGATTGCCGATTGCAGTTGCGCAGGCGAGCAGGCGAATATCGCCGACCGGTACTGTGTTCCCACATCACTTCCCTGGCGCATACCCTGTGTGGGATCATGGTTTTCCCAGAATGCCTGCAGTAGCTGATCGTAGGAAACAAGTGTAGGGTCAAAGGCAATCCGCACAGCCTCCGCATGGCCCGTCAGACCAGTACAGGTCTCCTGATAGGTCGGGTTTGGTGTGAAGCCGCCGCAATAGCCAGCCGCCGTCACCCATACGCCGGGAGTCTCCCAGAAAAGCCGCTCTGCTCCCCAGAAACAACCCATGGCGAAAATCGCCTGTTCCATGCCCTTCGGAAAGGGGGGATGGAGCGCATTTCCTGAAACAAAATGGTGACTGGCGGTGGGAAGCGGATCAGGTCGGCCTTGCAAGGCCCTGGCCGGTTCGGGCAGTTTCAGCTTGTGATTGAACATGTCGAGCAGGAACATTGTTCGCCTTTCAGTCCCTGAAGCTTTCCTGCCACCGGCGCCGCCTGTTTCGCGCGCCCATTCCGAACAGGATGGCCAGTACAGCAAAGACGGCCCAGCTGGGAGCGGCAAGCAAAGTGGTGAAAACCGGATTCCAGAAAAACTCGGGAAGATTATCGACGATCAGCCGCTGTACAGTGACCAGCGTATCGGGACTGAATCGCGACCAATCGGCGTGAAGCGGCGTGAAGGTCATCGCTGAATCAGCGATCGAACGAACGAGATCAAGCACGCCTGAAACCAGCGCCAGGGCCAGGCACAGGAGGCTGACTATTCGGAACAGGGCCCGCAACATTGCACAATTTCCTTTGAATGCGTCGCCGGATCTCCGGGAAACCGACCGTTCGGCGATCTAGCCTGCCCCTCGCTGAACGGGATTGAATCTAGCGCTCGCGCGCGCTTTCTGCAATGGCGGCATTATCTTGGAATTTGGCCAATGAACGCTTGAACGCGGAACGCCAATAAGTATAGTGCGCCAGCCGGAGCGGGGCTTCCCCCTGGCAATTCGGGTTGCTGCCTGGTTGAAGGCGCCCGGGGATTGGCCGACAAGGTGCAATCCAGCGAAAGGCCTAGGCCTGCGCTCAACCCTCCCGGAACAACCAACGGGTGACAGGATTGGAGAGGTGGCCGAGTGGTTGAAGGCGCACGCCTGGAACGCGTGTATACGGGCAACCGTATCGAGGGTTCGAATCCCTCTCTCTCCGCCATAATTTTCTGTTATGTTCTTGTTTTATTTAATTAAATGGATTTTGCTCCGACTTGGTGCCATCCTTAGTGCCACCCCTTGGCGTTTGTGAAGCCCGTTTTTGGGCATTGTTTTCCCATTTCCGCCGCTAACGGATTGAGCGTGACAGAAGAGCCCGACTTAGCCCGCCTGCCCGAATCCAATAATCGCGGGCTTAGAACCCACGTGAGACATTGAATAGAAGTTTCTATCGTGGTGTTGCGATATGAATTTAAGGACGAGTTTGGCCCACAAGCGATGGGCGCATCATCATCGAAATTGGCGAACTGGCTGGCGAGCGCTCAGATCCAGAAGCGCTACGCCAATCAAGTACGTTATTCGGCAATTGCTTTATCAATGCAAACGCCATGCTTCACACCATCGACATCCGTGGTGACGCACGCATTGCCGCTTTTATCCGCGCAATTACCCCATTTTTCGATTTTGCCTCCAAGTCCTGTGCATTCCTTGTCGGTAAGGTATGTCGAAATCGGAGCTGCCTTCTGTCGGTTGAACTTGCTGAAAACAGTCATAGCGTGACCGCCCTTGCTTATCCTGGCAGCATCTGCCTGCGTCGAAGTCATTGCTGCGATGGGTATCAACAAGGCAATCGCAACGACCAGTTTATTGAGTATCTTGAGCATCGACGTGTCCTTTTGAATATGCGTTGGTAGCCAATTATTTGGTTGCCTTCGTTACGCACATGTTGACTTGTTTTCCGTCATGCTTGGTGATGGTGCACGACGTTTCCGTTTCGCTGCATGACGGTGAATAAATGATTCTGCCATCCAAAGACGCGCATTCCCCGGCAGTCAGATAGGACGACGCAGGAGCCATGCGATTTGGCTTTTGATGTTTCATCGTTTGCAGTGGCGCACTGAGTTTGTTCAGCCTTGCCGAAAGAGCAGCATCGCCTGTGACAAGCAATGATGCCGAGAATAGCGAAAGCATGACCGCAGTTTTTGTTGCGAAGTTAAGCACGGGACAGACCTTTCATGCGGAATGGGTTTCATTCCTGTGAGACGATACCGTTCATTTCAATGAAGCCAATCGAATGCTGCAGTCGGATCTGTTCAAGCCGACTTGGAGCTTTGGAATTGGCGGGCTTGTCTGGCTTTGTGGGGGTGCCATTCCATTCATATCAATGGCGTTGTCCCGCAGCTTGATTTTGGCTGGACCATCTGCCGAGGCTGGAACTGAAGAGACAATCAAGAAGCCGAGAGTGGCGGCACCGACTGCCATCAGCATTGTTTGTTTCGCGCTCATAATAAGTCTCCATTGTTGTGACCTTACGAAGTCTCAAGTGGAGAGCTGAAACCTGCGAACGGGTGTAATCCATCACACAATGGGGAAGGCTGTTGAAGTAACGCAGCCTTGTGCAGACATGCACGCTTCGGGAAGGCCTGAACCAAACCGCCCTGGTCAATAGGAGAGTGACCCAGTGGCATTTCCCGGCATTTCCAAAAATGGCTGTGTGTTCGTAAATATCTGAATATATTGGATAATTATGGATGTGTTTTGGATCGAAGTTTCCGCGACTTCTTTCCGCCTGCTTGCTATGTGATTGCTAGGAAATGCAACAGAAGCTCACCAAGCGGCTCGTCGACAGCCTCTCTGCCACCCCCAGGGACACGTTTCTGTGGGATACGGAGGTGAAGGGTGACCTTGCCCCCAGGTTTTATCCAGCATTCAGCACGGATCGGGAATTTTCGCCGTTCATTGACCGCCCGAAACCGCCGGTCAAGCAAACGGCGTGACGCCGGCTTTCACGAATTGTATTCGAACCCCGGCGGAATTTCCGCCGGGGTTTTCAATAGCATTTGGCGAGGCTGCTTTCGTGCCGTATTGTTCGCGGACCAAAGGAGAATATCCATGCAACGCCACATTGCCGCGATTATGGTTGCCGACATTGTCGGATCGACTGCCTCCATGGCGCAGGATGAAGAATCCGCAGTCAGCCGTTTCTCCGAATGGCTCGCGACAGTGCGCGAAACGGTCGAGAAGCACTCAGGAAGGGTGTTCAACACCGCAGGTGATTCGGTACTGGCCGAGTTTCCAAGCGCGGTTAATGCGCTGCGCTCGGCCATGGAATCGCGCAGCAGATTGCCTTCGCTCGACCTCTTTCGGTTCGCCCTGCATGTTGATGACGTCATCGAGGTGGAAAACGACTTGCGCGGCGATGGCGTCAATATCGCTGCTCGTTTGCAGATGGAGGCCGAGCCAGGCGATATAATCGTTTCCGGCGATCTCTATGGCCATGTGAAGCGGAAGTCGCCATGCGTTTTCGAAGACTTGGGTTTTCGCGAGCTAGCCGGTGTGCCGGAACCCGTGCGTCTCTTCCGTGTAAAGGCACCGATCGATCGGCACCGTTTCCAAGCGGCTCCCACAATGTCGGCAAAGTTTTCGGAAATCCGGCCGAACTCCGTAGCTATTCTACCTTTCAAGGTCGCCTCTTCGGCGGATGAGGACCAGCAATTCCTCGCGGAGGGGTTGACGGATGACCTGACGCTGGAACTGAGCCGGATCAAGTCGATCTTTGTGGCTTCACGCACTGCAGCTGCTTCTGCCGAGTCAGCGGACGCGACGGAGACCGGGCGAAGGCTCGGCGTGCGTTTCGTGTTGTCCGGTTCAATCCGCAAATTGGGCGAGACAATCCGCTTGAATTTCACGCTCACCGATACGGTGACCGGCAAGCTCGTGTGGTCGGATCGCATACAGCGGCCCTTTGCGGAAGTTATGGACGTGCTCGACGAGATCACCGGAAGGCTGGCTGCAACTGTGTCCGGCCGTGTCCAGCATGAATCGATCGCCGCAATCCGCTTGAAGCGACCGCAGGACATGACGGCCTATGAATATTATCTCCAAGGGGTCGATCATCACCGCCTTGGCGGAGTGACCGACGACCATGTGCACGAAGCGATTCGTTGGTTCGAGAAATCGCGCGAGATCGACCCGAACTATGCGAGGCCCTACGCCATGCAGGTCTGTTCCGCATCCTATTTGCCGGATTTCAGTATCAATGTAGCCGAAGACATGCTCGCAACCGCACTTAGGCTCGATCCGACAGACCCGGAAGCGCACAGGATCATGGGGGTGCTTCGGATCAAGAAGGATGGAGACTATGAAAGCGCCCGTTTCCATCACGAAAAGGCGATGGAGATGGCCCCGAATGACCCATATATAATGGGAAGGTGCGCCGCCTTCTACACCTTCACGAACGAGCCGGAACGCGCGCTCGAACTGTTGCAGCGGGCGGAATTGCTCGACCCATTTCTGCCGGTTTGGGTAATGGAAGAGCGGGTGGCGGCATTATATGCTCAGAACAAACTCAAAGAAGCGATCCGTGCTGCAAATGGCCTTCCGTTCCAGACGCGGCGCACCCGCATTTATGTTGCCGCATGCCAGATCGCCTTGGGTAATACGGAGGCGGGGTGCGGCGCAATCGCTGCGGCGCTCAAAGAAGACCCTGCACTGTCCGGTGACTATGTGCGCTCCCAAGAGTTGTTCGCCGACAAGCAAGTGTTGGAAAAGCTAATCGCCCTTGCCGGTGAGGCCGGATTGCCGCAGGGCAAGGGGGCCTGATTTCGGGCTGTAGCTCTCAGCTATTGTGTCGCAGTGCCGGCACGTCGATGCTGGTTCCTTCGAAGCCACCATCGACCCCAAGCGTCTGGCCCGTGATGTAGCTCGCTTCGTCCGAGCACAGGAATCAGATCGCATTGGCGACTCAATCTTCCCTGCTGTAACGGTTGAGCGGAATGGCGTCGTGATAGGCGTCGATTCTCCCCCGCGTGTGGACGGCCATGGCTAGCTTGGTTCGCACCGGGTCAGGCGCGATGCAATTGACGCGGATGCCGTGTTCGCCGAGCTCTGACGCCTTCTGCAGCGAAAGCTGGATGCCGGCGGCCTTCGACGTGTGGTAGGCAACGCATAACGTTATGGCACCGCCGCCGGAAGCCGGGCGCGTTGCTGACGGGCAGCTTCGGGGCCGGAAGGGGACTGTCTGCTTTTTGTGCGCCTGGTAGGGCAAGCAGACATTCGTCCAGTCAAAGTACTACGGTGCTTCCGGCCCAAAGCTGTCACTCCAACCTCCATGAACACTCGCGCGAAGCAGACGCTCGGTCGCGTGGCGCCTGTCCAGCTCATTGTTACAGGGCGATGCCTTTTGCGGGCCAATGTGCCCGTGATGTTTGGCATTGCTGAAAGCGCCGTCGGTCCACCTGTTGCCTCAGACCCGAGGCGGGATAAGAACGAAATTGCCAAGATGCGATTTCTTCAGGAATTCCTGCTGCGCGGCCGCGATATCTTCAAGCGGGTAAGTTCCGGCCAGAAGCGGGCGGATCTCGCCCCGCTCAATATAGGAAATCAGGTTCGGGAATACCGGTTCATCCCAGCCCGTGCAGCCGATCAGAGTCAGATCCATGAGGTAGAAAACCCGCATGTCAAGCGTGACAAGAGGCCCTCCGATCGCGCCGGACGAGACATATCTGCCGCCGCGCCGCAGGACATCCAGCATCGCTCCGAACCCTGCCCCGGCGACGTTGTCGACCACGACATCCACCAGATCCACGCCCAAGGCTTCAACCACGTTCGCGCCGCGTTCTATTACGTCATCCGCTCCCGCCGCCCGCACCGATGCCATCTTTGCAGCTGTGGTCATGCCTATCACATGCGCGCCGCGTCGCCTGGCCAATTGAACGGCGGCAGAGCCGACGCCACCGGAGGCGCCGGCCACAAAGACGCGCGTGCCTTTGCCCACACCCGCCCGTTGGATCATGTTTTCCGCAGTGCCATAAGCGCAGGGAATGGTTGCAAGCTCGGCATCGCTCCATTCGCAGGTCACTGGGAAAACTTCCGAGACCGGAACCTTCACGAACTGGGCAAAGGCCCCGTCAAAATCCGACCCCATCCAGATGTTTTCGGGCGAGGTGAACCCGTGGGGCCGCATGCAGGCGCGGACAAGGACACGGGTTCCAAGCAAGTGGCGGTTTGCCGGTGCGCCGACCTCGGCCACGATCCCGCAGCAATCCGTGCCCTGAATGAAGGGAAATGGTGTTGCCGCATTCCAGCCACCGTCGGCCTTTTGAGTTGGCTCAATCTGCTCGGCCTCGGCGGCGTCTTCGGTGCTTTTCTCGACGGATGAAGAATACCAGCCAAGACGCGTGTTGATCTCCGTGTTGTTCATACCTGCGGCACGCACCTGAACCAGCACTTCGGTCGGCCCGGGCACCGGGCGCAGGACATCGCAATAGACAAGCTGATCGTAGCCGCCATTGCCCAAGGTCACGATGGCTTTCATGGTCGGCTTACCGTCCACAGGGGCGAGACGTCCAAGGGTTTTGCGCGTCATCTGTGTCTCCTGAACTGTATGGCCTTCGCCTCGTTATTCCCTTTGCAGCCCATTGGTCGGGTCCCATGCGGGGGCGTCCAGCAAGGTCAGAGTGCGACGTTCGCCCAAAATGACGACCTCAAGCCCCTCGGTCGCGGCGGGTTCAACATAGGCGAAGGCGAGACTTTTTCCAGTGACGTGGCCATAGGCGCCAGAGGTGCAGACACCCACCACACGGCTGCCCTGCATCACCGCTTCGCCCCCGTAGATGTCGCAATCGGTGGCGGCGATTTCGGCGTAGACCAGTTTTGTGGTGATGCCCGCCGCTTGCACGGCAAGGGTTGCCGCACGGCCCCGGAAATCGCCCTTTTCGGGGGCGAAGAAGCGGGTGCAATCGGCTTCGATAAGGGTGATTTCATTGGTCAGTTCCGACCCATAGCCGCGATAGGCCTTTTCCATCCGCAGGGAATTGACCGCTTGCACGCCAAAATCGGCAATGTCATGAGGTAGACCCGCAGCCCAGATTGCAGCGTAAAGCTGGGCAAGATCGGCCATAGGCGCGTGGATTTCCCAGCCGAGCTCGCCCACATAAGTTACCCTCAGGGCGCGCACGGGGATGCCTGCAAGGGTGATTTCCTGCGCCGACAGCCAACGGAAAGCCGCGTTTGACATGTCGGTGTCGGTCAGCCCCGCCAGCACCTCGCGCGACTTTGGTCCTGCGACAACCAGCATGCCAAAGGTGTCGGTGACGTTGGTCACGGTCACGTCCGGCCCGGCCGCATTGGCCAGATCATCACGGGCCTGCACCTCGGCCCCTGCACCCGTCAGCACATAGAAGCGATCAGACCCAAGGCGGGTAATGGTCCATTCGCCAAGGATGCGGCCCTTGTCAGACAGCACCTGTGTCAGCCCGATGCCCCCGTGCTTTTTGGGCAGGCGGTTGGCGGTTAGCCGATCCAGCATCGCCTCGGCGCCCGGTCCGTTCACGTCGAACTTGGCAAAGCTGGACAGCTCTATAATGCCCACCCGTTCGCGCACGGCGCGGGCCTCGGCGGCGACCAGATCGAATGTGTTGGTGCGGCGGAATTGCAGCTTTTCGGCAAAGCCCAATGGGGCGAAATACTTGGGCCGTTCCCAGCCATGCACCTCGGTCATCACCGCGCCCTTGGCCAGCAGCACGTGATGAAGCGGCGTCACCCGACTGGGGCGACCAGCCTGAACCTCGCGCCCCGGCAAGGGGGTCTCAAACATGTTGTGATAATCGTCAAAGCTTTTGGCGCGGGTATAGTCCTGATCGGCAAAGGCGCCAAAACGGCGGGGATCGACCGAGGCCATGTTGATCTCGGCATCGCCGTGGATCATCCACTGCGCCAGAAACTTGCCGCAGCCCGCTCCTTGGGCGATGCCGATGGACGAGCCGCAACATTGCCATGCATTCGGCACACCCGGCATGGGGCCGACCAACGGGTTGCCGTCGGGAGTGTGCGGAATGGCCCCGTTGATGATGCGCTTGATGCCAGCATTGGCAAAGATTGGCATCCGGTCCAGCGCCTTTTCCAGCCATGGGGTGATGCGCTCAAGATCGCCTTCGAAAAGCTCATTCTCGCTGGACCAATTCGGCCATCCGCCGCGACCCGCCCACGCCTCGCGCGCGCCGGTGTGCTCATAGATGCCGATCAGGCCCGCCTTTTGTTCCTGACGGTAATAGCCCGCTGTGGCTGGGTCACGCATGACAGGCAGTTCCACCGGGCTGTCCTTGAACTCGGTCAGCGGTTCAGTCACGAGATACTGGTGTTCCATATTGGTGATCGGCGTGTCGACGCCCAGCCATTTGCCGACCTCGCGCGCATAACAGCCAGCCGCATTGACGACATGTTCACAAGTCACCGCACCCAGTTCGGTTTCCACCCGGAACTCGCCCGACGGCAGCCGGGTGATGCCTGTCACCCGCGTATGGCGCTGGATCGTCGCCCCCAACGCCCGCGCGCCTGCCGCCATCGAATTGCAGGCGCTGGAGGGGTCCACATGCCCATCCAGCGTGGTATGCGCGCCCGCCAGAATGCCGTCGGTCTGCAGCCAAGGGTTCAGTTCGCGGATGCGGTCGGGGGTAATGATCTCCATCGCAAAGCCCACATTGGCGGCAAAACCCTGCACATGGGCAAACCAGTCCACCTCTCCTGGCGTGGTGGCCAGACGGATGCCGCCGCAGCCGTGCCAGCCGGTCGGATGACCGGTCAGGCCTTCTAGCCGGGGATAGAGCGTGTTGCCGTAATGGTGGATCTTGGCCATGTTGTAATTGCCGATGAACGAAGGGCATTGCCCTGCGGCGTGCCAAGTAGAGCCGCTGGTCAACTCGCCCTTTTCAATCAACAAAACGTCCGTCCAACCGGCCTCGGCAAGGTGATAGGCCAGACCCACCCCCATCATCCCGCCGCCGACGATCACCACTTTCGCTTGAGTTTGCATGGGCTGCCCCTCCTTACCAGACGCCGTTGCCGGCCTGCATCCGCGCGCGCGGCAGGATGATGTTGTAGTTATCCCGGATCGCCGCATCGACCGTTTCGTTGATGTGGCGCGGGTAATGATCGGCCAATATCTTGCGCACCCGGTCGCGCGCCACATCGCGTGTGTCACGACTGCCCGCGTCCTGCCATTCGCTGATGCTGCGCCGGTCGGCGATTTCGGGATAGACGTAATCCGTCTTCATCCGGGCAAAGGTCTGGGCATGGCCAAGGTAGTGGCCGACGCCCATAACGGTTTCGCGGATCACCTCGAAATTCAATGTATCTGTGCTGACTTCGATCCCCTTCACCGTGCGCAGGATCGCCCCCAGAAGGTCGTTGTCGATGACATATCCCTCGAACGTTGTGCCCATAAGCGAGCCCTGCATGCCCGCACATTCGTGGATCATCGTGGCCCCCGCCTGTGCGGCCAGTGACACGGTATAGCCCTTTTCGCCGCCGCTTTGGGCATCTGGCAACTTGCTGTCGGTCATGCCCGCTGGAACCGAGTTCGGCAGATCATAGAAATTCGCCATCTGTGCGCAGGCAGCTGACAGCAAAGCCTGTTCGCCCGACCCGCCGGACATGGCACCCGTCCGCAGGTCCGACACGAAGGGCCAGGCGGCAAAGATGCCGCGACAGTCCGGGTCGATGATGTGGCACAGGATCAGGCCGGCCAGCACCTCGG
>JBATLL010000112.1:0-1631 GCA_049289295.1 Rhizobiaceae bacterium | reverse complement strand
GAATGGACCCAGCTCCTCAACAATGGCGAGCTTATCACGCTCGTTGGCAAGTCCACCGAGCAGATCAACAACCAGATCACCCAGATCGGCCAACTGGCCGAGCAGATCCAGAACCAGATCCGCATGTACGAGAACATGCTGCAGAACACAGCGCAGCTGCCGTTCCACACCTGGAGCCAGGTCGAGAACGATCTCAACCGACTGCGTAGCCTTGTCGCGCAAGGGCAGGGGATCGCCTTCTCCATGTCCAACGCCGACGACGTGCTGCGGCAGCGCTTCCAGAGCTACGCGGACTTCAAGACCGGCCTGGCCGACGGCGAGACTTTTGCCTCGCACTACGAGAGCTGGTCGACAACCAATCGCGACACGATTGGCGGCGCCCTCAAGGCAGCCGGGCTGACTGCGGAGCAGTTCACGTCCGAGGAATCGACCATGAGCCAGCTCAGGACCATGTCGGAATCGGCGGACGGTCAGATGAAAGCCCTGCAGGTCGCTCACGAGATCGCGGCCGAGCAGGTCGCCCAGGCCCAGAAGCTGCGCGCGCTGGTCGCCCAGCAGACCACGATGATGGGAACCTGGTATCAATCCGAACAAGCCGACAAGGATCTCGCGCAGTTGCGGCGCGAGCGGTTCTTCAATGCCGGTCTTCCGAACGCGCGCGGCGGCCAGACGCTGGAGCCGCGGTGGTGAACCGTCTGACCATCTTCCTCACCGTGACCGGCCTTCTTGTTGCCGGTGCCGCCGCGACCATCCTGATCTCGCTCAGCTCCGGCGACGGCGCAAATGCAACTGTTGAAAATCCGGCTCCGGCGTCACCAGACGCGGAGAGGCGCCGGCGCGCCGGGCAATTCTTCGGCGGCGATCCGGACCGCGACGTCCGCGGTGGCCAGGAGATGAAGCCGAGATGGTGATAATTAGACCTTCGCGCGCGGTCGAGCTTGGTCTTGTCTCCACCGCGCTCGTCCTGATCGCCAGCGTTCCGGCGCTTGCCCAGGACGGCAGTGTTCTAACAACGCTCGAGAACCAGGTGGTGACGGCCGCGCGCGGCTGGGAAACCACGGTTCTCAACGCCGCCCGTTCCTTGTTCTGGATCCTCGCGGCCATCGAGATCGGCATCGCCGCCGTGTGGCTCGCTATCAACGCCGCTTCGCTGGACAGCTGGTTCGCCGAGCTGGTCCGCCGGATTATGTTCATCGGCCTGTTTGCCTTCATCCTCGACCAGGGTCCGACCGTCTCAAAGGCCATTGTTGACAGCCTGTTCCAGATCGGCGCGTCGGGCGGCTCTGCGTCGCCGGCCGACATTTTCAATGCCGGCATTCGGGTAGCATCAAAAATGTCGGAACAGGCGCAGTTCGGCCTGTTCGAGGACAACGCGCTGGCGATGGCGGCGGTATTCGCGATGATCGTGGTGGTTGTCTCGTTCAGCCTGGTCGCCGCGATCTTCGTGGCGGTCATGGTCGAGATGTATGTCGGCCTGCTCGCCGGCATGATCATGCTCGGTCTCGGCGGGTCGAGCTACACCAAGGACTTCGCGGTCCGCTATCTGGTCTATGCCTTCTCCGTTGGCATGAAGCTGATGGCGCTGGTCATGATCGCTCGCATCGGCTCGGAGGTTCTGATCGGCCTTGCGG
>JBATLL010000111.1:0-16309 GCA_049289295.1 Rhizobiaceae bacterium | reverse complement strand
CTGCCGCCAATCTTTGCAACAGAGCCTTCGAGGTCGATACGCCGCACGGTCGTATGATGGCGACGATGCTCGCAGGCATTGCGCAGTTCGAGCGCGACATGCTCAGCGAGCGGGTTCGCTCCGGCCTCGCCGCGGCACGGGCGCGGGGTCGGAAACTCGGGCGGCAGACCGGCGTCCGCCCGAAGTCGGATCGGCTTGCCCCCAAGGTGCTAGCCCTTGTTGCCGAGGGGCGCAGCTATCGCTGGATAGCCCGGGACCTCGGCCTCAGCAAGAATACTGTCGCCGCAATCGTCGGACGCTCCAGGGCGGACATGGATCACAAGGTCGAGGTGGCGGCATGAGCGTCGCGCCGGATGTCGGACGAAAGCACAGGATGAAGACCGCCGCGCTTGGATGCATTACGTACCTGGCGATTGCAGGCTTCGTCTTCGGTAGCTTGCTGAAGCCAGTATTCCTCGCGACGATCTGGTCAGATAGACTGGGCGCGCCTCACTGGCTCTGGATCGTATCCGCTTGCTTCGCGGTCGGAGCGACCAGCTTTTTGATACCGGCTCGGTTTTCGATCGTTCGAGGCCCCATTTTTGTAGCGGTGGCGCTGGCGGGCTCTCTACTCTCAGTCGGAGCTTATGCGGATAATCTGAGATTGAAGGCGTTGAACGAGTTCGGTGCTGACCGGCAAACCCAACACTCGTTTTTAGAATCGGTCCGGCATGCCCCGGAAGAATTTCAGTTCTTCCTGCATACCGCCGTCATGAAGCACTGCGTGCCATATGCATGGAGCTATCGAACGATGAACTTCTATCGCATACCTTTGAGGGCAGCGGTCAACGTCATGCCTGCAAGGTGGCTGACGGAATGTTCTATCCATCGAGAGTGACGCAGTTTGTGATCAATGGCAGCCGCGGCGACGGCAAGGACAGCTATTCCCTTAGGGTGTCATTTCGCCCTCAGCCGGAACCGACCCCTGCTGCGCCTCGTAGGGTCGATCAAGGTCGGCCATGTCGCGCCATCGGTAATGCTGCGAAAGCTCGCTGCCTACGAACGGCAGAACCAGCTCGATGTCGCGCTACAGGAAATCGGCAAGATCGAGCGGACGCTGTTCATGCTGGACTGGCTCGAAAATCCCGATCTGCGTCGGCGATGCCATGCCGGTCTCAACAACAGCGAGCAGCGCCATGCCCTGACGCAGGCGATCTACACATTCCGCCAGGGCCGCATCATCGACCGCAGCCACGAGGCGCAGCAATATCGGGCATCCGGCCTCAATCTGGTCATCGCCGCAATCGTCTACTGGAACACGATCTACATGGACGCTGCAGCCCAGCATCTACGATCAACATCGGTCGCGGTGCCTGATGACCTCCTCGCCCACACGTCCCCGGTAGGCTGGGAGCATATTGCTTTTTCCGGCGATTTCCTCTGGGATCGCGCAGCCGCTTCTGCTGGCCGCAAGGCCCTCAATCTTCCGCCGGATAGTCGCGCCGCCTAAGCGTTCTCTGATTGTTCACCCTTAACGTTGTTTAGCGTACCTTCCACGCTATGCCCTCTGAAGCACTGCGACAACTGCAAATGCGATGAACGAGAAGAATGCTGCCGTGCTCTTCGCATTACCTGTTGCGACGCAATACACGATGATGGCCCACGCCGGATAGGCGATCAGCGAAGTCGTGATTTTTAGCCACCCGGGCAGTGGCCGCCACCAGTTTCGATAGGATTGGACCGCCTCCATTCGAGCAAACTAGCTCAAGCGGGCAATGACGGCAAAGGGGTCGCTTCCAGAAAGTCCGCTTATGGCGGAAAACGCCCCAATGCGGCCAGTCTAAATCACGTCCATCTGACGGAGCAACGCGCGCAGTTGGGCAGGCTTTACCGGTTTGTGGAGCACCGGCAGTGCCAGACTGGCCAGCAACGTCTTGGCTTCCTCTGCCCGGTCGGCGGTAATGACCATCGCCGGTATTTCGCGACCTGCCATTTTGCGGATCATCGCAATCGCCGTGTCGCCCATCAGGCCATCGTCGAGTTGATAATCGACGATCAACATGGCAAGGCCTTGCGCCAGCGCCACCGTCACCACGACATCACCTGGATCGCGGGCTGTCACCACTTCAAGCCCCCAGTTTTCCAGCAAGGCTTCCATGCCCGAAAGGATGGCAGGATCATTATCGATCACCAGCACCATGCCGCCCGTGCTTGATGATACCGTTGCGGCGGGATCTTCGCGAACCGCGCTCACCACCGGGGCAACACTGGGCAGGCTGATGGAAAACGCCGATCCCTGCCCCGGCGTTGATTGCAGGGCAATTTCATGGCCAAGCATCGTGGAAACCCGCCGCACAATCGCCAGCCCAAGGCCTTTGCCCGGAATCTTCTGCGTCCGCCCCACCCGGCGAAATTCCTCGAAAATCTCGTCACGATCCCCCGGTGCAATGCCCGGCCCCGTATCGCGCACGGTGACCCTGACGCTGCCTGCAAGCTGCTCCACCTCGACCGCGACCTGCCCCACTTCGGTATAGCGGATCGCGTTTGAGACAAAGTTCTGTAAAACCCGGCGCAGCAGCCGCGCGTCCGACCGCACCCAAACCCCGGTGTCCGCCACATCGAATTGCAACCCACCCGCTGCCGCCAATGGCGCAAACTCCACCCGCAACGTATTGAAGATACTGCCAAGCGGAAGGTCCACGATCTCAGGCTGAATCGCGCCCGCATCAAGCCGCGAAATCTCAAACAGCGCCTCCAGCAGGTCTTCAACCGAATCCAGCGCGGTGCTTGTTTGCTGAACCAATGCGCGCGGGCGGTCTGGCAAAGCCTGCCCATCCATCGCCGAAACAAACAGCCGCGCTGCATTGAGCGGTTGCAAAAGATCATGGCTGGCGGCAGCAAGGAAGCTGGTTTTTGAACGATTGGCCGTCTCTGCTTCGTTCTTAGCATCGACCAGTTGTCGGTTCACCTCAATCAGTTCCGCCGTCCGCTCGCTCACCCTGCGCTCCAGCGTCTCGGCGGTTTCAGTTAACGAGCGTTGCAAGCGCATGTGATCGGTCACGTCGTCAAACGTAAATACCATCCCACCATTGCTGAGCGGGACCGAGCGGATGATGAAATTGCGCCCGCCAATCTTGCATTCCGCCGCAAGACGTTGCATGGTTTCATGCCGCCAGCCGAGCGCTTCTGGGCTATCAAGACCGAGGCTGTCGACACACCAGCGCACCAAAGCCGCATGATCGCGCACTGCTTCTGCATTATCGCCACTCAGTGCCAAAACCCGCATCAAACCTTCGTTCGAAGCCTGCATCCGGTGTTGTGCATCAAACAGACAAACGCCCTCTGACAGGGTATCAAGCGTGGCTTGGAGCGCCAGATTGCGCTCTGCCAGTTCAAGCGCCCGCTGCCGCGCATCTTCGGCTTTGACCGAGGTGATATCAGTATAGACCCCGACAATTCCGCCATCGCTGGTTCGGATTTCATTGATCTGGATCCAGCGCCCGTCGCTCATCGCCTGAACGTGTGCGCCTTCAGCCCGGCGATGCCTGTCCACCCGGTCACGCAGCCACCGTTCAGGGGCTATGTTTGCACCCACCGTCGCGCCAGTATTGGCAAGCCTGATTGCGATTTCTGCAAACTCTGGCGATGCGTGTGAAATCTCTTCAACCGAGGGAAATATCCGGATGTAGGCACGGTTGCACAAGATCATCCGGTCATTGGCATCAAACAGCGCAAAACCATCGTTCAGCGTTTCGATGGCATCACGCAGCAAAATCCGCGCTGCGGTGGCATCATCATTGGCCGCTGCCAGTTCCGCGATCACGCGATTAAGCTCGCTCATCGCAGCTTCCAGCGCGCTCGTCCGGTCACGCACCACTGATTCCAAGGCAATCGCGGTTTCGAACATCGAAAACGCCCCGCCCTCCATATCAATCGAGCGTTCCACCCGGTCCATCAAAGCGGAGTTGATCTTCTCCAACTGCTGCACCCGCGCGCGCAATTGTGCGATCTCATCATCGCCTTCGCGAACCACAGGATAAGCAATGCCGTTCATCGCCCCACCGCCAGCCCGGTGAACGTCTGATTCATATGGGCGGCACGGAATTGTTCGCCGTAAGTGTTAAAGCCAAACACGCGGTTGGCGACATACATCTGCGACACGACATGCGCCTGTTGTCGATCTTCGGCATCAAGGCGGTTCAGCACGCAATCAAAACCGATGACATGATCAATCACACCCACTTTGCGTTCGATCTCGGCAAACAGGTCTTCCATCGCGGCAACCCGGTCCACTGGTTCACCCAAGGAAAGCACCACGCCATTATCGATAGCGCAATAAAACGTCAGCGATCCATCAGGGTTGGCCGATTGGATCGAACGGACATGCACCTGCCCCCCGGTGCGCACGATCGGCGGGTGCGCGGCAAAGAAGTGCGCATCCAGCAGGGATGACGGATTGCCCGACAGCCGCTTGTATTCAGCAGCGGCGGGCGCTGCGTTGATTTCATAAACCGTGCGGGTTTCTGGATCGGCTTCGGTAATCACCATCTTGGACGGTCCGGGACGATAGAAGTTAGTGCAAAACACATGCAGCGGGCGTGCGCTGCTCAACAGAACAATCACGGCGGCATCGGCATGGAACGCCTTGTCATGCAGCACTGCGGTATTGCGAAACGATAGGCCATCGCCACCAGAGCCGCCGATCAATTGAATATCGCCCAAAGCATGCTGCGCGGTCATCGTCAGCAATTCTTCGCGATGGGAAAGCCCATCCACAAAAAACAACGCCACCTGATGCTGTTTTTCATCCCCCACCCGATCCCGGCGTTCTTGTGCGGCAAGATGCCTGATCGCGCTTTGGGCGGCTTGTGCATCAAAATGATCAAGATCATCAAAGCGCAAGGATGCCATCGAGAAAACGTCACGCGGGAAACCGATCAGCACGATGCTGTTGGTATCATAGCCCCGGTCTGCCAATTCGCCCGCACTCGTGCAGCCAAATAGTGGCACATCCGGCAATTGCACTGCCAGTTCCTGCGCCAGCGCATCGCGGGGGTAACCGTTTGAGCAAAACAGCAAGGCACCGGCCAATTGCACTGATCCGATGGCCGCCGCCAGTTCAGAAACCGCGCGGGCAGGATCAGCCGCGCGCGATGTGCACGCGACCAAGCGTTGGTCATCAAGATCAACCGGCACGGCCATTACCCTCTCTCAGAAAGGCCGCGCCTTTTTGCTGGACACCTGACCTTCGCCTGCGTTCTTTAGGACGGCGGACGGTGCCCGCCAAGCGGATTACACATCACCGCGCAGGGGTTCGCCTGCCTGCTCAAGCAATGCGGCTTCCTCATCGCTGAACACCCGGCTGCGCACAATGAACCGCACCCCTTCGGGCGCTTCAAGGCTCATCCCGGCACCGCGCCCGGGCACCACATCAATCGTCACCTGAGTATGCCGCCAATATTCAAATTGCGCAGCCCCGGTCCACACCGGCGTATCGCCCGTTATATGGCCGAGCAGAACGTCCTGCCCGCCAACCCGGAATTCACCCGCAACAAAGCACATGGGCGCAGACCCATCGCAGCATCCGCCCGATTGGTGAAACATCAATGGGCCATGCGCCGCTGTCAGCCGCACGATCCAATCGTCCGCCGCCGCTGTTGTCATGACGCGAGGGGGAAGTGTGGTCACACGACTTGCGCGATCAACACGGCAGCACCACCGGTGGCGAAATTGGCGATGTCGCCGGTTGCCGCCTGCGCCTCGGGCGTGGCCATGGCTGCGGCCATCGTTGCTGCATCGGCAAAGTAAATCTGCGCCATGCGGTAATAGGCAGGCGCGCTGCCATCGGGGCCCGCTACGCCTTTGAGCAGGACGATCTTTTCGACCATCGGGATTTTCTGTGCAATCGGCATGTGCGTTGCGGCGTAATAATCCTCAAATGCCTGCGGATCGGCAGGGGCATTGTACATCACACTGACCACGACTTGTGACACGACATCTCTCCATGTTTTGATTTTGACGCGCTCTTATGGCGCTTGGCTGAACGGCATGTGGCGCGCCTGCCCCATGCCAGAGCGCGCCACCTTTACAGTGTGATCGTTAGCTCAGAAAAAGCCAAGCTTCCTAGGGCTATAGCTGACCAGCAAGTTCTTGGTTTGCTGATAGTGATCGAGCATCATCTTGTGGTTTTCGCGCCCGATGCCAGATTGCTTATAACCACCAAATGCGGCGTGTGCTGGATAAGCGTGATAGCAATTGGTCCACACACGGCCAGCCTGAATACCTCGACCGATGCGATAGGCGCGGGTTCCATCGCGCGTCCACACACCCGCGCCAAGGCCGTAAAGCGTATCATTGGCAATCGCGAGCGCTTCTTCATCGGTCGAGAATTTGGTTACCGCCAACACCGGTCCAAAGATTTCCTCTTGAAACACGCGCATCTTGTTGTGGCCTTCCAGCACGGTTGGCTGGACATAGAAACCATCGGCCAAATCGCCGCCATGCACCGCGCGCTCACCACCGGTCAGCACCTTGGCACCTTCATCACGCCCGATCTGGATGTAGCTCAGGATCTTTTCCATCTGATCGTTCGAAGCCTGCGCGCCGATCATTGTGGAAGCATCCAGCGGGTTGCCCAGCTTGATCGCCTCAACGCGGGCAATCGCCTTTTCCATGAAGCGGTCATAGATCGATTCATGCACCAGCGCGCGGCTCGGGCAGGTGCAGACCTCACCCTGATTGAGCGCGAACATGGTAAAGCCTTCAAGCGCCTTGTCGAGGAAGTCGTCGTCCTGATCCATCACATCGGCAAAGAAGATGTTGGGGCTTTTTCCGCCCAGTTCCAACGTGCATGGGATCAGGTTTTCCGAAGCGTATTGCATGATCAGACGACCCGTGGTGGTTTCGCCCGTGAATGCGATCTTAGCGATGCGCTTGTTGCTTGCCAGCGGCTTGCCCGCTTCAATGCCAAAGCCGTTCACCACGTTGAGCACGCCCGCAGGCAACAGATCGCCGATCACTTCCATCAGCACCATGATCGACATCGGGGTTTGTTCGGCAGGCTTAAGCACGATGCAATTGCCCGCAGCGAGCGCCGGCGCCAGCTTCCACACCGCCATCAGCAGCGGGAAGTTCCACGGAATGATCTGCCCGACCACGCCCAGCGGTTCATGAAAGTGATAGGCGATGGTATCGTGATCGATCTCCGAAATCGAACCTTCCTGCGCGCGCAGGCACGATGCAAAATAGCGGAAGTGGTCAATCGCCAATGGAAGATCGGCGGCGGTTGTTTCGCGGATCGGCTTGCCGTTATCGATGGTTTCGACCAGCGCCAACTTATCAAGGTTGGCTTCCATGCGATCAGCGATTTTCAGCAGCGTGTTCGAACGCTCGGTCGTCGAAGCCTTGCCCCATGCATCCTTGGCTGCGTGCGCAGCGTCGAGCGCCAGTTCAATGTCTTCGGCAGTGCCGCGTGCGATCTGACACACAACTTGCCCTGTTACAGGCGAGATATTGTCGAAATAGGCCCCGCGCACCGGCGCAACCCATTTGCCGCCAATATAATTGTCGAACTTGTCGCGAATAAGCGCGTTGCCAGCAAATTTGCTCATGGCCTGTTCCAACATCCTCGTGCCTCCAAATAGACTCTTACGATTTCAAATCTCCTTGTGCGCCTCACGCGGCACCGCGCCAATTGTACCTTGGAACGATGTATTCGCCCGATGACATGGTGATAGAATGCGGGAAAATGGGTGGATGCGTTTCTGGGAGAGCCTGACGTGAGCGATGCAGTTTATCCGGTTCCGGCGGAGTGGGCGGCCAATGCGCTGGTGGACGAGGCGGGCTACTTTGCGATGTATCGCCAATCGGTTGAGGATCCGGAGGCGTTCTGGGCCGAACACGGCCAGCGGCTTGATTGGATCAAGCCATACACCAAGGTCAAGAACACCTCGTTCCATGAGGCGGACTTCGGCATCCGCTGGTTCGAGGATGGCACGCTGAACCTTTCGGCCAATTGCCTTGACCGCCATCTGGCCACACGCGGCGATGACATCGCGATCCTGTGGGAGCCCGATGGCCCGGGCGAGCCGCACCGCGAGATCACTTATCGCCAGTTGCATGAAGACGTCTGCCGCTTTGCCAACCTGCTTAAATCGCGCGGCGTGAAACGCGGCGAGCGGGTGACGATCTATCTGCCGATGGTGCCTGAAGCCGCCGTGGCGATGCTCGCCTGCACCCGCATCGGCGCAATCCATTCGATCGTGTTTGCAGGCTTCAGCCCCGATGCTCTGGCAGGCCGCATCAGCGATTGCGACAGCCGCGTGGTACTCACCGCTGACGAGGGCCTGCGCGGGGGCCGCAAGGTGCCGCTGAAGGCCAACGTGGACGAGGCGCTGAAGTACTGCCCCGGCGTCGATACCGTCATCATGCTGCGCCGCACGGGTGCGGACCTCGGCTTTGTCGAGGGCCGCGATCTGGATTGGGCGAGCGCTGCCGCGCAACAATCTGCCGAATGTGCGCCCGAAGAAATGGGCGCGGAAGATCCGCTGTTCATCCTCTATACCTCGGGCTCCACCGGCAAACCCAAGGGCGTGCTGCACACCACCGGCGGCTATGCGGTGTGGGCTTCGATGACGCACGAATACGTGTTCGATTATCGTCCCGGCCAGATTTACTGGTGCGCGGCTGATATCGGCTGGGTCACCGGCCATTCCTATGTCGTCTACGGCCCGCTGATGAACGGCGCGACGACCGTCATGTTCGAAGGCGTGCCCAATTTCCCCGATGCCAGCCGCTTCTGGCAAGTGGTCGACAAGTTCAAGGTCGAGATCTTCTATGGCGCCCCCACCGCCTTGCGCGCGCTGATGCGCGAGGGCGATGCGTGGGTGAAGCAAACCAGCCGCGCCTCATTGCGCTTGCTCGGATCGGTGGGCGAGCCGATCAACCCCGAGGCGTGGGAGTGGTATCACAAGGTTGTGGGCGACAGCCGCTGCCCGATTGTCGACACATGGTGGCAGACCGAAACCGGCGCGGCGATGATCACCCCCCTGCCCGGCGCAACCCCGCTCAAGCCCGGCTCGGCCAGCCGCCCGTTCTTCGGCGTGCAGCCCGCGCTGCTCGATACCGAGGGCAATCTGCTCGACGGCGCAACCGATGGCTGTCTGGTCATCACCGACAGCTGGCCGGGGCAGATGCGCACGGTGTGGGGCGATCACGACCGCTTTTTCCAGACATATTTCAGCACCTTCAAGGGCCACTACTTCACTGGCGACGGCTGCCGCCGCGATGAGGATGGTTATTACTGGATCACCGGGCGCATCGATGACGTGATCAACGTATCGGGCCACCGCATGGGCACCGCAGAGATCGAATCCGCGCTGGTAGCGCACCAGAAAGTGGCCGAGGCCGCGGTCGTCGGCATGCCGCACGACATCAAAGGCCAAGGCATCTATGCCTTCGTCACCTGCAATGCCGAAGTCGAGCCCGACGAGGCGCTGCGCAAGGAGCTGATCGCGTGGGTGCGTCACGAAATCGGCCCGATCGCCACCCCCGATGTGATCCAGTTCGCCCCCGGCCTGCCCAAGACCCGCTCGGGCAAGATCATGCGCCGCATCCTGCGCAAGATCGGCGAAAACGACGTCTCGAACCTCGGCGATACCTCCACCCTCGCCGACCCCGGCGTAGTTGACAATCTGCTGGCAAATAGACCGCATCTGGCAACCGCGTAAACTTCGTAACGTCCCGAAATGCAGCGATCACTGCCATTCTTGCCATAATTCTTGGGCAAGATGGAGCCTTGCTGCATTGCTATGAGGAGCTGGGGACCTCCAAAAACCCCCTCGCCAAAAGCGGTTTGATTTGATTAAGTGCGGCTGTCAGAGGAGCGGATGTAGATTTCCGCTGAGAATTGACCCGGTATTTCCATCGAGAATTGGCTCTGACTCACTTTTGCTGCTGGTGTGATAGACTTTGGCAGTTCCATTGAGAGGATCTGCCATGCCCGGTCGATTTCATCGCGCGAACTTGGCCCCCGAAGGTTTCGTGGTCGTTTCGGTTCATAGCGTCGGTGAGAATTTCCACATTCTGCTGCGGTCGCGTTGTTCTGAGGGGACTTGTCCCGACTGTGGTCGACCAAGTCGGCGCGTACAAAGTCGATATGTGCGCAGACCATCGGACCTTCCGCTTAGCGGCCGGCGGGTTATTCTCTTGATCGAGGCGCGTCGTTTCTGGTGTGACGCGGTAGTTTGCGGTCGACGCATCTTTTGCGAGCAATTCAATAAAGGCGTTCTTACTCGGTACAGTCGGCGAACTCAGCGGCTCGAAACGATCGTTCATCAGCTTGGACTGGCGCTTGGTGGCAGGCCTGGAGCAGCTTTTGCTCAACGGCTGATGATGCCTGTGAGCAAAGACACGCTGTTGCGGGTCGTACGGCGACGTGTCGGTGCAAGGTGCGATGAACTCAATGTCATTGGCATTGACGACTTCGCCTTTCGGCGCGGTCAAACCTACGGGACGATTGTTTGCGATTTGGAACGGCGCAAACCTGTTACCTTGCTGCCCGACCGCGCCTTGGAAACGTCCCGCGCCTGGCTTGCAAGGCATCCCTCGATATCGGTTGTCGCCCGTGATCGCGGTGGCGGCTACGGTGAAGCCATCGCTAAAGGTTTACCTGATGCCGAACAGGTCGCGGACAGGTGGCACCTTATGGAGAACTCGAGCCGGGCATTCCTTGATGCCGTTAACAAATCCATGCGTCAGATTAGGCATGCGGTCGGCAACAATGTCGTCGATCCTAAGCTTCTCACCTGTGCCGAGAAGCTGCAGTATGAAGGCTACCTGCGCCGGCAGGAGACGAATGAAGCAATCCAGCAACTCTCACAGAATGGGACCTCCATCCGGCAAATCGTTCGACAAACGGGGTACAGCCGCAAGCTCGTACGCGATGTGCTGCGCGGTCAGCGTCTGGATGTATTCCGCACTCGGCCCAGCTCCCTTGATGCCTGGCTGCCATGGATGAATGATAGGTGGGAGGCTGGTGCCCGCAATGCCTCGGCGCTCTGGCGTGAAATGCGCAACGAAGGCTTTGTTGGGCAACGCGGTATCGTATCGCAATGGGCGCAACGTCGGCGCCTTGCCGAGAAGGCCAATCAAAGCGGTCTCGCTCGCACACCATCGGCTCGGGTGCTTGCGCGGCTGATGACATCTGCGCGCGACGGACTTGCCAGATCCGAAGCCATCCTTGTGGCAGTGATCGAAGATCATGTCCCTGATCTGGTCGCAGCGCGTCAAGCGATCAGCGAGTTCCAATCGATGATCCGTTCAAAATCAGCGGCTAAGCTCAGTGACTGGCTCGACAGCGCAAGAGGCGGCCTCGTGAGCTCTTTTGTCAACGGCGTTGAAAGAGACTTGGCAGCCGTCCGAAATGCAATGGTATCACAATGGTCGAACGGACAGACGGAGGGGCAGATTACCCGCCTAAAGCTGATCAAACGTCAAATGTATGGTCGCGCAAAGCTCGATCTGCTTGAAGCTCGCCTCGTCGGCGCAAACTGAGCACCTCCAGCAGCAAAAGTGAGTCAGAGCCAATTCTCAGCGGAAATCTACAACGTGGTCGAGCAAGCGGTTGGCGTCGCTGTTCCTCAAGGCAGCTGACCGCCGCCTTGCAGACCATGCTCAAATGAGCTATATAACGGCTCAAAGGAGTATTTATGTCCGTCACGGTAACCGATGACCAAAAGGCCACCCGGCGCGCGAAGGCGCTTGTCCGGACCGCAAAGCCTGAGACCTCGTCGAAGAAGGTCGTCATCAAAGTCAAATCGCCCGCCAAGTTTCGCGACGTCTTTAACGCCTCGCCCGAGGACAGAATCAAGATCATCCGTCGTGGTATGCCCGCAACGGAGGCCAAGCGGATAGTCCAGGTACTCGGACTGGAGCATAAATTTTTCTACCATGCGCTTGGGCTCAAGACAGCTACGGTCAATCGGAAGATTGCGTTAAGCGAACAGTTGTCGAGCGACGAGAGTGAGCGCCTCCTCGGGGTCGCCAAGCTGATCGGACAGGTCGAGGCGATTATCGCCGAGTCGGGTGATCCTAACGACTTCAACGCTTCTGAGTGGATATCTCGCTGGTTGCGGGAGCCGCTACCAGCCTTTGGGGGGACAGCGCCGATCGAGCTGCTCGACACGATGGAAGGCCAGGCGATGGTGGCCGAAGCTCTCGCCCGGATTCAAAGCGGAGCCTATGCGTGAGCCACTCGCTCTGGCGCATTGCATCGGATACCCGTGATTACACCGCCGACGATCTTAGCGGGAAGGGCGCCGAGATCACCGGTGGACGCTGGAACGACCGTGGCACGCCGGTAGTCTACACGTCTTGCAATCGGGCGCTCGCGGCTCTCGAAACGATCGTCCACCTAAACGCTGGGGGCTTGCCCCTCAACCGCTATCTGATTGAAATTATCATCCCTGACGACGTTTGGGCACAGGCTCAGGCCTGCGACCACACCATTGCACCGGTGGGCTGGGACTCAGAGCCCGCGAGCAGGACGTCTTCAGATTTCGGGACCAATTGGGCACGGTCAAACGATACTCTGCTTCTCCGCGTGCCGTCCGTTATAGTGCCCGAAGAGCAAAATGTGCTGATCAATCCCAGGCATCGAGACCTAACGAAAATCAGTGCTCGCAAGATACGCAAGTGGATCTATGATCCCCGAATGCTGAAGGCATAGCGGATATTGATAGTGACTGGTGGTGCGACCGACTGTGGTCAACAGCCGTTGTCAGCTCGTGGGACAGGCCGTGTAAAAACGCGTTGGCAGACGAACGGCGCTGATTTCGGATTGGCGCGGAAGGTTGCGGTCCACCCTCAGGTCTGGATTGCGGCGATCATCGCCGGGACACCGGGGATGGCGACCAGCCTTTTGAAGTTATAGGCCAGGATGTGGAGACTGGCTTCCGTTCTGACGTGTTTCAGCGTTTTCATTTGGAAGTGCGTCGAGCCCATCCAGGATTTCAGCGTGCCAAACGGATGCTCGACCGTCTGTCGGCGGATTCTCATCGCCTCTGGCCTACGGTCGAGGCGCCGCTCCATTGCGAATGGCGCTTCAACACGGTGAGGCGATACCGTCGATCTCCACCTTCGTCATCCGTCTCTTCAAGCAAGCCGTCGAGCTCGGCTTGAATCTCTTTGGAAAGGCGCTTTGCGATAAGACGCGCCTGCCTTATTCTGTGTCTGGAAATCGCTGAGAGGATCGTCTCTTGCAACGAACGGTAGGGCGGCACCACGATCCTTTAGGCTGTCAGTTTTTCGACGGCAGCGTAGAAAATCACCTTGGGCCTTTCGTGCGCGGCCACGTGCGGGTCGATCGCTTCGACAAGGCGCGCTTCATGGCCGTCGTCCATTGCCCGAAACCCGGACAAATTCTCGATGATTTTGCAGTGACGCTGCCGACTGCGCGCCGGATATGCCGCAGGACTGAACAGCGCGGGGTCATGACCAAAGCGCGTTGCCACATGGGCAATGTCGCGGGCGTGAAAATCTTCTGATTCAAAGCACCGAAGTCCGTTGCGAAAATATCCGGCGTTCAGCCAGAAGCCAATTTGATGGATCGGATCGCGCAGCTTTTCTACTGCCGTCTGGAAGGCACCAGGCAGATCAAAGGCCGCTTTACGCTGGGCGGCATTGAAATTGGGCGGCGTGCCGAACACATGCTGTTCGGCGGCAGAGAGGATTTGCATTCTGGGCATTGGGGCGTCTCATTTTCTTGGAACGAAACCCCTTGATCCATTTAGCTTTTGAGAGCGAGGGCCAGAGCTCCTATCGCAGAGCGGTCTGGCAAATACCCAAAAAACGGTCTCCAAACTCATAGATCTATGGTGCCAGAGTCATCCTATGGCACAACGAAAACCCTATGTCGCATTCCGTCCCTTTGCCGGGATTTACCCCTTTACCGGCGCTGATTTCCAATATCCCCAATTTTCAGCCGAAGAACAGCGCGGTGCGATCAACGCTGACACCATGCTGCGCGCCGAAGATGCTGCCGTCGCTACGCATTTCATGCTCACCCAAACGCGCCGCACCGCGATATCGCTGATGCGCGTGGAGCCGCGCTTTGAACATTAGATCGCGCCGCGTACCCATTGTACAATCGCGCTGGCAGGCATCGCGCCGGCGTGCCGCGAGATTTCGTGGCCCCGATGGATGACAATCAGCGATGGGATTGATCGGATGGAATAACGTGTGGCAATCGCTTGCTCTGCCTCGGTATCCAGTTTGCCCAGCCTCACGTGCGGTTCAAGCTGCGCTGCTGCTGCTTCAAACGTGGGAGCCATCTGGCGGCATGGTCCGCACCACCCAGCCCAAAAATCCACGACCAGCGGAATATCGCTTCTGGCGGCATGCGTATCAAAGTTTGCAGCGTTAAGCACCACTGGACTGCCCATAAACAGCGCGGCCCCGCATTTGCCGCAAGTGCCCCCGCCTAGCTTGGCTAAGGGAACACGGTTGCGACCTGCACATACCGGGCAACATATGATCAGGGCATCAGACATCGCGCAGGCCTTCCTCAATTCGTCAAACCCTGCCATCCGCCAACGCTTGCAATTGTCACAGTCTCTGCAAGCGGTTGGACGATCTGCATAAACAGACGGATCGTGGAAGGCCCGTTCGATCAATACCGAAGTCGCACGCCACCTGCGATTGTGCGCGGCTGACCTGCCGCCATGCCATCCACCCGGCTGGCCAGATAGACCTTGTCAAACAGGTTCCATGCGGTGGCAAAAACCGTGAAGTGCCCGTTGCCCGGCGTTATCGAAAGCCCGGTATTGAATAGCGTCACTGCCGGGATCAGCCCAGCCAGCCCTGTGTCCGTCGTCAGAACATTTGGCGCAGATCGCGGCGTAAATTAGTGGAGAGCGGGCCTCGTCTGGGGATTGATATTAGGCGGCGAGCTTTCGGTGCTGCAAGCGCCGATATTGGATGGTCTGTCGTTTGATCCTTTCGCGCTGTTTGATGATGGCCGGTGCCCTGCCGAAGTAGGCGTCGGCGGGCGTCACGTTACCGAGGCTTTCGTGGTAACGTCGGTGATTATAATGGTCGATGAAGGCCTCGATCTGGGCCTCAAGATCGCCAGGCAGGAAGTAATTTTCGAGCAGGATGCGGTTTTTGAGGGTCTGGTGCCAGCGCTCGATCTTGCCCTGGGTTTGCGGGTGCATGGGGGCACCGCGGACATGGGTCATCTTGTTGGCCTCGATATATTCGGCCAGTTCGCCCGCGATGTAGCTCGGACCATTGTCGCTGAGCAGCCTGGGCTTGTGCAGCACCGTGGCGCTGTCGCAGCCGGAAGCCGCCAGGGCGAGGTCCAGCGTGTCGGTCACGTCCTCGGCCCGCATGTTGGTACACAGCTTCCAGGCAATGACGTAGCGCGAGAAGTCGTCGAGCACGGTCGATAGGTACAGCCAGCCCCACCCGATGATCTTGAAGTAGGTGAAGTCGGTCTGCCACATCTCGTTCGGCCGCGTGGTTTTCGTGTGGAACTGATCGGCAGCCTTGATCACGACATAGGCCGGGCTGGTGATCAGGTCGTGGGCCTTCAACAGGCGGTAAACCGTGGATTCCGACACGAAGTAGCGCTGCCCATCGGTGAAGCGCACGGCCAGTTCCCGGGGGCTCAGCTCAGACTGTTCCAGCGCCAGCTCGATGATCTGGTCGTGGATGCCCGCCGGGATGCGGTTCCACACCCGGCTCGGCGCCGATGGCCGATCTTCCAACGCCTCCGGCCCGCCTTCGAGGTAGCGATCATACCAGCGGTAGAATGTCCGACGAGGGATGCCGAGTTGGTCCAGCGTGCGCTTGGCCGACAGGTGCGACTGCTCGACGGTTCTGATGATCTCGAGCTTCTCGGATGCGGGATACCTCATTCGTCGTTGCCCCCATCCGCGACCATGCTTTTTTTGAGCAGACGGTTTTCCAGTGTCAGATCGGCCACGCATTCCTTCAGGGCCCGGGCTTCGCGGCGCAGGTCCTGGACCTCTCCGGTGGTCGCGGCACGGGCGGTGTCGCCGGCCAGGCGGCGCTTGCCAGCTTCCATGAACTCCTTCGACCAGGTGTAATACAGGCTCTGGGCAATGCCTTCCTTGCGGCATAGCTCGGCGATGCTGTCTTCCCCGCGCAGGCCATCCAGCACGATGCGGATCTTGTCCTCGGCCGAAAAGTGGCGCCGGGTCTGTCGGCGGATGTCCTTCACTACCCGCTCTGCTGGGGCCTTGGCGGGCGATTTTACATTGGAGGATCTGGGCTTCATCTTCGTTCCTTCGTCACTACGACGAAGCCC
>JBATLL010000110.1:0-3632 GCA_049289295.1 Rhizobiaceae bacterium | reverse complement strand
GAGCAGGGTAGTTCTGAATGGTTGCAGGCTCGACTTGGCTTGCTCACAGCAAGCGAAATGAAGCTGATAATGACGGCAGCTAAATTACTGTACGCCAATAATGAAAAGGCGGCCACGCATTTATTTGATATAGCAGCCCAAAGGATTACCGATTATATTGAGCCTGCTTTCTGTGGATATGATATGCAGCGCGGCCAGTTCGAAGAACAGGAAGCGCGCCAGGTGTACGATACCCACTACAGCAAGACAGATCTATGCGGCTTTGTAACGAATGATAAATGGGGATTCCATCTCGGATATTCACCGGATGCACTGGTAGGGGAAGATGGGCTAATCGAATGCAAGTCGCGGAAATCCAAGTTTCAGGTGCAGACGATCATCGACAACGAAGTGCCGCCTGAATTTATGATTCAGATCCAGACCGGCTTACTGGTAACAGAACGTGCTTGGATGGATTTCATATCATATTCAGGTGGTATGCCGATGTTTGTTAAGCGCGTCACTCCAAGTAAAATTATTCAGGATGCGATTATCGCCGTTGCTACAGAATTCCATCGCAGGCTTGACGAGATCCTTATCCTGTACAAGAACAATGCCGAGCAATTCTACATGACAGAGCGCAAGATATACGAATACATGGATGATGTTATTACTATCGAAACGCCAGCAGACAAAAAAGCACTGCTTAATTTCGACAAAGATTTACCCGGTAACAAAGAAAACTTTTTATTCGGAAAGGTTAAGCCATGAATACCACAGATGTATCAACAACAATCGCGCCAAAAAGCGACCAGATGAATGCAGACGACTTGATCGTGGGGCCCGTCACAATCACCGTGACGAAGGTTTCGCTATTGGGTGGTGATCAGCCTATAGCAATCGGATACGAAGGCGACAATGGCAAGCCATACAAGCCCTGTAAGTCAATGCGGCGTGTTATGGTTCAATTATGGGGCAGCGATGGTAATACGTACATCGGCCGCAGCATGACGCTGTACCGTGATCCGAATGTTAAATTCGGCGGGGCCAACGTCGGAGGGATCCGTATTAGTCACATGACAGATATTAGCAAAGCTGAAACGCTATCGCTTACAGTATCCAAGGCCAAGCGCAGCCAGTATGTAGTCAAACCTTTGGCCGCTTCGCAATCGAAGTTAGCAGAAAAGCCAGAGCTTTCCGGAGAATATATTACGCTCGACCAATCTATCGAGCTCGGCGACTTGTTGGATGCTGCAAATATCGAAAAGGATGATCTTCTGGAAAGGGCTGCGGCGGCACTAGGGGAGAAGCCAGCGACGTTAAACGTGCTACCGGTTGAATTTTACGATCGCGCGAAACGCTGGATCGCTGGCAATTCCAAGGTGCCAGCATGAACACTGGCAGACTTCCCGGCAAAGCAACGTATGCAAGGGTATGCAACCTCTTGCTGGATGCGCGGAGCATGGAAGATTTGGATTGTGCGTCGCAGCAGATAGAGCACGTTGAGCCGATGGTACTGCGCGATGAACTTGCGAGGGTGTACAAGGTGCGATCAGACGAATTCAAGGGTAAAGTAAAGTAGTAATTTTTTAACCACCAAAGGAGTAAAAATCATGTTTGCATTAAACAACCAACAAGCCAAATTAACCTCAGTCAATCCACGCGCAGAGAAGCATGGAGTCGAACACGTCATGGCTGCAGACCTTAATTTCGACGTTGAAATGAGCAACAATGTGCTTTCCGAGTTCGATCCAAAGCTGAAGGCATCGATGTACAGCAAGGGCGACGTTTCTCAAGGCTCATTGGTTGACGAAATCAGCGACTTGCGCAAGTTGAATTTTCCTTCAATGGGTACGCTAGCGTGGGATTGTGAGCTTGTCGGTTATCAGGTAGACATAGAGATCGGTATCTCGGGCGACGCAAATATCGGGCTTGCTGAGTGCCAGGTAGACAAGTTCAAGTTTGAATGCAAGGAAGGCGGCACTGTTGTTGTGAAGTTTCGCGTGATTGCGCATCCAAGCGCGGACGAACTGGGCCGACTGTGCGAAATGATCCAGCAGAATCTAAGTCTTTCGCTGACTGAGCCACCGGCACCCGTTGATTCTGAAGATTAAGGGATTGATTTAATTGGAACGAGGGGAAGATGATGGCGCTTGTTTTCGCTATACCGATGATTATTGAAAGCCAAAAAGCCGCACTAGATAAACATTGCTTTGGTGATTGCGGAAAAATATCTATGGGCGGTGCAATAGAAATGCCTGATGTCGGGCCATGTTGGGTTTGTACGCATGCTGATTGTCCGAATGAGAAGGGGCATACAGACCCACTAGGAACAAGTGAGCTGACAGGCGATGAAGTCAGTATTCGCGGTTTAATATGCAAGGACTAATCACCATGACCTATAAAGACACCATCCTTAACAAAATAAATCGAACCGCTGCCAAGTTTGAATTAGCATCTGGTAAAAAGGCGCGGAATATCTATCTTGGTCGCTATGAAATGGAGGCGTTGTTAAAGTGGGCTATTGACAATCAATATAATTTTAAAGGCTCTAGTATTGAAGGTAATAATAGGCCGGAGGTTTTCGGGTTGCTGTGCTTTAAAGTTAATTCAGATAGTCATATGGAGTGTGCGTAATGGATAAAGACACCAAACAACTACTGGAAGCCGCTGCGACAGACGCAGCTAACTGGGCAGTGTGTAGGGTAGCGGCTCAACTAAATAAACAGGAGGATTAAATGATTACAACGACACTCAATAAAATCAAGGCGCACCATCCATGCGAATCAGGCTATAAAAAGCTGCTTAAATACCTCAATAAAACTACGGCTGATGATGAGATTCTACCATTTTCTGTCATTCTTGAATCCAATGGACTAGATGATGCTTTATGGTGTTGCCGGTGTGCCCCTGAGTATGATCGTGAGTGGCGACTGTTTGCTGTTTGGTGTGCTTTACAGGTTAAACACCTAATGATAGATGGTCGAAGCATTAAAGCACTTGATGTTGCAGATGATTTTGCAAACGGTAAAGCAACAGACGTTGAGTTGGCTGCTGCTGGGGCTGCTGCTGGGGCTGCTGCTGGGGATGCTGCTGGGGATGCTGCTTGGGCTGCTGCTGGGGATGCTGCTTGGGCTGCTGCTTGGGCTGCTGCTGGGGCTGCTGCTTGGGCTGCTGCTGGGGCTGCTAGGGATGCTGCTGGGGATGCTCAGAAAATAGAGTTTTTACGGGTTGTAGGGTAGCGGCTCAGATGGAGGGTAAGTGATGACGTTCGGAGAGAATATGAAGCACATAAGAGAAACGCTTGGATTGTCTCAAGGAGAGGTAGCAAAACGAACTGGCTTAACTCCCGCTGCCGTGTCACATTTTGAAACTGGAAGAAGAGAACCTAGCTTGAAAAGTATAGTAACAATTTGCAAAGGACTTGGTTGTTCTCCAAACATTTTAATAGAGGTAGATTAGTGAAAAAGATACATTTTTATTATCGACCATTAGCGGTTGTGAAACTTCGCCTGTTTTGGCACAAGAAATTCCATAACTGTGAACATTATTGCTTATTGTGGCTTGGACTCACTGTTGATTTAGCGGCTCAACTTAAGGAGAAGTGATGACATGTATAGATGATACGGAAAGCGGATACGATTCCTATGGAG
>JBATLL010000109.1:0-7167 GCA_049289295.1 Rhizobiaceae bacterium | reverse complement strand
GGCCCCGGCCTGGCCTGCTGACACCAACAAAATCGGCATGCCCGCCAGAACCGCCGCCTCAAGTGCATCGCAGCTCTCAGAGGCAAAGCGCATTGGCGGCACGACATGGCAGCAGACGGCTGTGCAGAAAGGGCGCTCGCGATGTTTGCCCTCGCCACCCGCCACCGCATCCAGCATCGGCTGCACGGCACGAACCGAGGCGCTGTCGGTATAGCTGACCGCAATGGATTTCGTCGTGCCCGCGAGGCAGGCGTAGGTGGTGTTCATATCCAGATCGAGGATGGTCTTGGCGTCCCGCGCCACGATCGATCGGTGATACCAGTGGATATTTTCCAGCCGGTCCACCAACCGGGCGATATCATAAAGGTCGGCAACTGTGCTCTCGCGGTAGCGGCCGGTCTCAAAGTCCATGATCGTGGGCGCGGCCCCGCCCGTGCCGGTATGCACCCGCCGCCCGCCGATTTCGATGTCATGCATCGGATCAATCCCATGCAGGGTGAACTTGCGGCGCACGCGGGCGATTGTGTCTTCGACCAGCGCGCGGGGAAACCGCAGCCGACCATCGCCGCCCACCTTGCACCCTGCCGCCACGGCCCGCGCCTCAAGGCTGGGGGTGACTTGCGACAGGCCAAGGTCTTCCAAGAGTTGCAACACAAGCTCGTGAATTTGCAGCGTCTCGGCATCCGTCAGGGGTTTATAGCGCCCCCCCACCATTCCAGCAGGCACAGGCGACGGCGGCAGCGCCGCCTCGACACGCATGCGACGACCGGCGCGACGAGAAGAAAGCTCTGACATGGTGGCCCCTATAAACTTGGTTTGGCCCCAGGAGACACGGAAACCTAACATCCTTCAAACGATCATTCCGAATGGTTCGCATTCCCTGTGGTAATATCAGTTGATTCTAGGCTTAGCACTTCAGCACCAATCCATTGCAGAAAAGCCGCAGTTCCCGGATTGTCTGCCGCATTCTTGGATGTGCAGAGGTAATACCCGTCCTGCGTCTCCAGTGTTCGATCCACGGGGCAGATCAGCCGCCCTTCGGCCAAGAGTGGGTCGGTAACATAGCTCCATCCCAAGGCAACCCCATGCCCCGCCTCGGCCGCCTGCAGTGCCATCGGATACGAGTTAAACCGCAGTCCCCGGCGCACGGGCTGGCCATTGACCCCCTGCCGCAGCAACCAAGTGCGCCAATTCACCCCACCAAACGAGGACTTGCCGTATTCAAGATGCAAGAGCGTTTGGTCCAGCAAGTCCTCGGGCCGGTGCAGCGCCAGATGGTCGCGCAGATAGGCAGGGCTACAAACCGGATAAACCCGTTCACCGAACAGAAGCCGGGACTCCAACCCCTCCCAACGACCGGACCCAAACAGAACCGCCACATCCACCTCGCCCGACCCCGGCATGACGGGCTGATCGGTTGCCAGAACCCGCAAATCGACATCCGGCTGCAACGCGCCAAAGCGTGCCAACCGAGGCATCAGCCAGAACCACGCAAAAGCAACCGAGGCGCTGACGGTGATCTGTGGAGCTTTTGCGTTGGCGCCAAGGTCCGCAAGGCAAGCGCTGATGTCGTCCAAACCTCGGGTCACCGAGTCAAATAGACGCTGCCCTTCAACTGTTAGTTCAATGGAGCGGTGCAGGCGGTGAAACAGGCACAGGCCCAACTTATTCTCCAGCCCCTTGATCTGCCGGCTGACCGCACTTTGCGTCACGCACAACTCATCCGCCGCAAGCGTAAAGCTGCGATGACGTGCCACCGCCTCGAAGGTGTGGAACAGATCCAAAGGGGGCAGCCGGTATTTGCTCACGGACATCCTTTCATTTATGGCAAGCGATCGAAACGCATCCCATGATGTGCTCAGAGTTGCCAGCCTAACAGCGAAGTGTCGGCAGGCAAGACACCAGAAGATGAACAGCATCGATGGTGGGATTGCCTGCTCACTCGCCGATTGAAATGGGGCGCAGACCTACATCCAAAACCGAGACAAATGGCTGCTTTTGCCCAGATCCTCAAAACCCTTGTTACACTACGACGGTCTGCTCTCAGCCTTTTTGGACGCTGGCGCGGGGCGTACCAAACGGCCGCTTTCGGGGCGCTTAGATTTGATCTCGAATGGCGGAGATGAGGGCGCATACGCGACGGGCAGTTTTGGGGCCGGTTTCGGGAAATGGGAATGTTTGCCGCAATCGGTTGGAACCCGGGAAGGATCGTGCAGCTCATATTGACGGAGGGGGAGATCATCGCGAGCATCGGCTGCCTGGCTGGCCTCGGCATTGGACTTGCGGCCTCGCAGCTGTTCGAATCGATCCCGGCGATAGGTGATTTCATTTCCTTTGTGGCTACGACAAGGGACATCGCGTTGCCATTATTGCTCGCCTTGCCCTTTTGTGCCTTCGGGTCGGCATTCCCGGCACTTAAGGCCGTTCGCCTGGCGCCAGCGGAGGCGCTACCTCACATCTGATGGCCTGGTCGCCCGGTTTAATCCGGTTCGTTTACCGCTGCCCGCAATGACGCCTGCCAACGCCTCTGGATAGCGGTGCTTGCAAGGATCAGATTGCCGGGACGGGCCTGAGCTGTTGATGTGGATCAATGCAATTGCTACTATCCACGGCAAGTTTGGTTTGCGGTTGTTTGATCGCCGAAAATCCTGATCGATCAAGCCATGTGTCGGAGATATGTCGCGATCATTGTCTTTATGCTGCTCTTTCATGATAATGAAAAATGTAGCGAACATGATTGCAAAAGATCATTTTTTCAAACCCTGCAGAGGGATCAAAATTGAAACGTGAAAAACCACCAGTATTGCGCGAGGAAATAATCAAACTTGTTTCAAAGGAAGCGTTGATCAAGGAGGACATGCTTCTTCCCCATGCTACGTTGCAGGATATGAACATCGACTCCCTCGACATGTCGATGGTGCTTATGGCGATTGAAGAACAGTTTGATGTCTATCTTTCTGTCGATACCGAATTGCAGCAGCTGGTCACATTCGATGACCTGATTGGCCTGCTGGAACGGAAGATATCCGAAGGTGGCGAAAGCACGCATGCAGCGAAACTCCAGGCGTGAACGTGCTTTCGTTAGCGGAATGGGTTGCATCACTTCTGCCGGTCTTGGTCTACAGGCCCTATGGGAAAAGGCAAGATCAGGGCAGCCCTGCATTCACCCAATCACCCAGCCATCCTTTGCGGGAGCCAGAATTCGCCAGGCGGCATTGGTGCTTGATGATCCCTTCGAGCACATCCAGATAAGCCCCAGGAAGTATGACCGTTTCGCCGCATTTGCGCTGATAGCGGTACAGGAAGCCATGGAAATGGCCGCATTGAACGGCTTCGAGTTTTCAGATCGGACCGCAGTGATTTTCGGATCGGGACTGGGTGGAGCAACGTCGATAAACCTTCTTACCGATACGTTGAACAGCGGCAATGCCCGGGTCGACCCGATGACCGTTCCCAAAGTGATGGCCAATGCCGCAGCTTCAGCGATAAGCATGGAATTGGGCATTCGCGGGCCTTCCTACTGCGTGAGCAGCGCTTGCGCCTCAAGTTCCCAGGCAATCGGGCTTGGCCTGCTGATGATCCGCAGCGGGATGGTGGATCGCGCGATAGTCGGCGGGTCCGAGGCGCAAATCACGCCGGCCGTCATGAAGGGGTGGGAAGCCCTGCGTGTGCTGACACCGGAGAAGAACAGGCCGTTTTCGGCCAGGCGAAGTGGCATGGTCATTGGTGAGGGCGCTGGTGCAATCGTACTGGAGTCGGAGACTGCCCTGATGGCCCGGTCAGTCAATCCGTTAGCTGAACTCGCCGGATATGGGACGACAAGCGATGCAGATGACATGCTCAGGCCAAATGCGGACTCGGCAGCAAAGGCCATGAATTCCGCTCTTCAAAGCGCCGACATGGATCCTGGAGATATCTCCTACGTGAACGCCCACGGAACCGGTACCGTACTGAACGACAATGCCGAGTTCCAGGCTTTGTCGCAGGTCTTCGGATCGATACTAGCCGGAATGCCCGTGTCATCAACCAAGCCGATCCATGGCCATACCATTGGGGCGGCGGGAGCCATTGAACTTATCATTGCAATAAAGGCGATGACCGATGGTTTCCTGCCGCCAACCATCAATTGGGAGGCAATCGATCCTGAATGTCCACTTGATGTCGTTCCAAACGAGGGCCGTCGGCATGAATGCCAGGCGGTGCTGTCAAACTCATTCGCATTCGGCGGCATCAATTCCTGTCTGATAGCAAGGGCGATCAGGGAATGAACCGGCACATGGCAAATCGGGACATCCCTCGACCGGGGCGAACAGGGCGGCGTCTGTTATTGTTCCCCGGACTTGATGCGGTACTTGTGCCAGCGAAAATGCAGCGCTGGCTGGATGTCCCCAAGGTCGTTTCGGTAATGGCAGAAGTTTCCGGAGTCTTGTCCGGGATCACGGGAAAGAACGAAGATCTCCTGGCCGTGTTTCGCTCGATGCGAAGGCCGCATGAAATCGATCAGGATCGTGTGCTGATTGGCCTGATCGCGATTCAGGTAGCGATTTCAAGATTGGTCGAGAGTCAGGTGGATATCGATATCGTGACCGGTTGCAGTCATGGGGACATGGCCCGACTGGTGTTCAGCGATTGTGTTGGGCTGGACGAAATGATCCGCCTCGCCTGGGTTTCCGGGCGGGCGCGTCTGCTGTGCGAGCCGGGCCTCAACGCCAGTGCCCGTTCGATTCATGGTCGCCTGTCCGAAGAGCAACTTGAATGGATGGATTCATTTCCAGTCAGCGTTAGCCATTGGACACATCACCATGCCACGGTCTCCGGTGGAGAGGATGTCATGCGGTCAATGATGGCAAAGGCGCCCGATCACGGAATCAAGATGCACAAGCTTCTGCCGGTCGCAATCCACTCGCGCGTGATGGCGCCGGCGGTCGAGCGTTCGCTCGCCTACGCGAGCAGCATTTCGGTTCATCCCCCAAGGCACCCCATTTTCTCAAGCGTCTATGCCGATTTCGTTGCCACGCCCGACCAGTTGCGCCGGGAGGCCGCGGATGCCGCGAGTTCTTCAATTCATTGGATGAAGACGATCAAGCGTCTGAAGGATGAGATCGGGGTTCGCGAGGTTGTCTGCATCGGTCCGAGCTCGACACTGATTGACTGGATGGCGGATGATGCCGAGTACCAATGCATCTCCACAGTGGATGCCTGGGATTTGTACAAGGCCCGAACAGAAACAGAAGCGGCGGGAGAGATTCGATGAAGCCGTTCCTTACCAGGCAACGTTTCTGGATTTTCCCTGCGTCGCAACTGTGGACAATTGTGCTGCTGATCATCGGCGGTAATTTCATCTTCTTGGGCTACTCGACAATTCTTGTTGGTTTTGTGGTCGCTGATTTGTTCACTGACGAGTTCAGGCATTCCGATGACGCGCCGCACTCGTTTGAACGCTTCGTGCCAGAGGTTTCGCTGGTGCTGCATGTGATCGTCTTTGCCTTGAGCACATGGCGCGTGGCCGGGATCGATCTGGCCAACCCGGGCGAACTGGCTTTAGCTGCTTTCCTTGCCATCCAGGCAGGCGCAATGGCAGCACACAACACCGTGGCGAACAGCCATGACCTGATGCATCGAAACAACCCGCGGTCTTTTTTTCTGGCACAGTTCCTGGCGGCATTTTCACTAAGGACCGCGGGCGTGATCGATCATGTCTTTGGCCATCACCGGCTGGTGGGATTCTACGAAGACAATTCCACTGCCCGGTTGAACGAGGGGTTCTGGCGCTTTTTCTTCCGCGCCATTCCAAACAGTATCCGTTTCAGTTTTCGCTTCGAGGCGGATCGCCTCAGCCGGAAATCGGTATCTGCGCTTTCGATCCGGAACCGGCAGATTCAAGGCTTGCTCTGTTATCTGCCGATCATCTTGGCAGCATCGCTTGTTGGAGGCCTTGCCGGATTGGCGTTTTTTGCCATTGCCGGGCTTTGGGGAATGATCCTTGTGGAGTCAGGGAACTACATTTCGCACTACGGCTTGGTTCGCGGGCGTGGAGAGGACATCGCCGAGGCGCATTCCTGGAACAATTACAACACGCTATCAACCAGCCTGCTCCTGAACCTGTCACGCCATTCCGACCATCACCTGCACCCATCCAGAAGCTACTGGTCACTGGAAGCAGCCAATGCCGGGCCGAAATACGCCAGGGGTTTTCTCGCAATGACCGCGATCGCGCTTTTCCCGCCTCTGTTTTTCCAGCTGGTGCATGCCGAGATGGTTGCACAGAACATCCCTCTATCGTCCACCAGCTAGACTGGCGTCCCTGCTAGCCAATGTCTTAGAGCCGGCGGTACGTTTCCCCGTTACGCTGGGTGCCGGCTCTTACGTAAAGATCTGCTAGAAGGGGCTGAAGGTAACCGACCAACCGGGCTGCCGTCCGAACGCGCTTGCCCGCGCGGTGTTCTCCGGCAAGTCGTGCTTGATTGCCTTGTTTGTCGCCTGTCTGGCCAATGTGTTCCATCTGATCGTCATCGGGGACCTTTCCTGTGTCTCGGACAATGCCTATATCGAGTCATTCAACGGCGAGTTTCGCAACGAATGCCTGAACGCCCACTGGTTCATGACGCTTGACGACGCCCCCAGAAGATGGAGGAATGGCGTAGAGACTACAACGAGGTTCGCCCTCACAGCGCCATCGGCAACAGACCGCCGATATCACTCATGAAAGGCTCCGGCGCATCCGGTCCGCCGTGAGTGTTGCCCTCGGGAAATTCCCCGGTCAGGTGGTCTAAAATTGGGGAGCACTTCAACCGCCCAAAATACAACAGTGTTTTCTGGAAGCTGACATCGGCGCAGTTGCATCGTACGGCAGCTTAGTCCGCATCGTCGACATTGAAGACCCAAAAGCAGGGGCGTCCGCTTTCGGGAAACTATCAGGAACCGTTGTACGACCGAAATGAGGGTGCAAACCGGACCACCGTGAGCGCTACCGCGAACGACTTCAAGGCGTCATTTCTATCCCGGTTGCGGGAACCCGATCACGTTGCTGCCCGGGTTCGTGGCCAGATATTCGACCCAGGCCTGCATGAGCTTTCGCCGCTTTTCCAGTGCATCGCCGCGGCGATAGGCTCGTTCGGTGGCATCACCAATGGTGTGAGCAAGCGCTGCTTCGGCGATCTCGCGCGG
>JBATLL010000108.1:0-1525 GCA_049289295.1 Rhizobiaceae bacterium | reverse complement strand
GTCTTCAGCTGCGGCGCCGACGGCAGCCAGCCCATCCGCTCGGCGCGGATGTTGTAATCGATCAGCGCGCCGTCCCACGGACCCTCCGGTGCCGTCGGCGACAGGATCTCGTCGACCTTCAACGTTTCGTAGCGCCACTGGTCGGTATGCGCGTAGAAGAACGAGGTCGAGTTCATGTGCCGCGGCGGGCGGTTCCAGTCGAGGGCGAAGGCGAGCGCCGTCCAGCCGGTCTGCGGCCTCAGCTTCTCCTGGCCGACATAGTGGCTCCAGCCGCCGCCGGACTGGCCGACGCAACCGCACATCACCAGGAGATTGATGATCCCCCGGTAGTTCATGTCCATGTGATACCAGTGGTTCAGCCCTGCCCCGAGGATGACCATGGAGCGGCCCTTGGTCTTCTCGGCGTTGCGGGCGAATTCACGGGCGACCGTCGTGATGTGGCCGCGCGGCACGCCGGTGACCTTCTCCGCCCATGCCGGGGTGTAGGGAATGTCCTCGTCGAAGGACTTCGCCGAGTTGGTGTCGCCAAGACCGCGGTCGAGCCCGTAGTTGGCGACGAACAGGTCGAACACGGTCGCCACCAGCGTCTCGCCGTCGGCGAGGTTCATCCTTTTCGCCGGAACGGAGCGCAGCAGAACGCTGTCGTGCTTGGTGCCGGCGAAGTGATCATGTTCGCGGTTGCCGAAGTAGGGGAACGCCACCGGCGCCACCTGGTCGCGGTGCTCCTCGAGAATCAGGCTGAGCGCCAGCTCGACCTCGGCGCCCTTGCCGTCCTTGGTCTCGAGGTTCCACTTGCCCTGCTCGCCCCAGCGGTAGCCGACCGATCCCAGCGGCGCGACCGGCTTCATCGTCTTTCCGTCGATGGCGACCGTCTTCCACTCGGGATTGTTGCTCTCGCCGAGAGAGCCCTCGAAGTCGGAGGCGCGCAGCAGGCGATCGGGAACGAAGTGGCCCCCCTTCTTCACCAGCTTCACCAGCATCGGCATGTCGGTGTAGCGGCGGCAGTAATCCTCGAAATACTCGGCCTGGCGGTCGAGGTGGAACTCGCGAAGGATGACGTGGCCCATCGCCATGGCAAGCGCCGCGTCCGTGCCCTGCTTGGGATGCAGCCACAGGTCGGAGAACTTCGCCGCTTCCGAATAGTCGGGCGACACGACCACCGACTTGGCGCCGCGATAACGTACCTCGGTATAGAAGTGGGCATCCGGCGTGCGCGTCTGCGGCACGTTCGAACCCCACAGGATCAGGAAGCCGGAATTGTACCAGTCCGCCGATTCCGGAACGTCCGTCTGCTCGCCCCATGTCATCGGCGAGGACGGCGGCAGGTCGCAGTACCAGTCGTAGAACGACATGCAGACGCCGCCGAGCAGCGACAGGTAGCGCGAGCCGGCTGCATAGGAGACCATCGACATGGCCGGGATCGGCGAGAAGCCGAACACCCGGTCCGGGCCGTACTTGCGAGTCGTATAGGCATTGGCGGCGGCGACGATCTCGGTCGCCTCGTCCCAGCTTGCCCGCACGAAGC
>JBATLL010000107.1:0-1717 GCA_049289295.1 Rhizobiaceae bacterium | reverse complement strand
AGTGAACGGCGGCCGTAACTATAACGGTCCTAAGGTAGCGAAATTCCTTGTCGGGTAAGTTCCGACCCGCACGAATGGCGTAATGAGAGGAGCACTGTCTCAACGAGGGACTCGGCGAACATTGAAGGACGTGTGAAGATACACGTGACCCGCAGCGGGACAAAAAGACCCCGTGAAGCTTTACTATAACTTGCCATTGAGTTAGGGCTAAACTTGTGTAGTATAGGTGGGAGGCTTTGAAGCTGGGACGCCAGTCTCGGTGGAGCCGCCGTTGAAATACCACCCTGGTTTATTCTTGGCTCTAACCTGTCGCCGTTATCCGGCATGGGGACAGTGGCTGGTGGGTAGTTTGACTGGGGCGGTCGCCTCCTAAAGAGTAACAGAGGCGCCCAAAGGTTCCCTCAGGCTGAATGGAAACCAGCCGTTGAGTGTAAAGGCACAAGGGAGCTTGACTGCAAGACATACGCGTCGCGCAGGTACGAAAGTAGGGCTTAGTGATCCCACGGTTCCGAGTGGAAGGGCCGTGGCTTACCGGATAAAAGCTACTCCGGGGATAACAGGGTAGTCTGGTCCAAGAGTTCATATCGACGACCAGGTTCGCCACCTCGATGTCGGCTCATCACATCCTGGGGCTGGACAAGGTCCCAAGGGTCGGGCTGTTCGCCCGTTAAAGCGGTACGCGAGCTGGGTTCAGACCGTCGTGAGACAGGTCGGTCTCTATCCGCTGTGGGCGCAAGGGATTTGAGAGAAGCTGTCCCTAGTACGAGAGGACCGGGATGGACAGACCTCTAGTGTGCCAGTTGTTCCGCCAGGAGCATCGCTGGGTAGCTACGTCTGGCAGAGATAACCGCTGAAAGCATCTAAGTGGGAAACTCGTCTCAAGATTAGATCCCTCATCCGTATGGAGTAAGACCGCTAGAAGACTACTAGTTTGATAGGCGGCAGGTGTAAGCATAGTAATATGTTCAGCCAAGCCGTACTAATGGTCGAGGGCTTACGATACATATGGTGCGGAGAATTCGGCATTTTGGCTCGGAAGCAAACCGCAAGGTTGGCCGACGTAGCCCAGTGTCTTCATCATTTCAGTCTTGATTGACAAGCTCTTTGAGCTTAACAATAGAATAAAACCTTTGTTTGTTAGAAAGGTCTTTTGGTGATTTGTGCGTCGAGGTCACACCCGGTCCCATCCCGAACCCGGCAGTTAAGTTCGACAGCGCCGATGGTACTTGGAGGGCAACTTCCTGGGAGAGTAGGTCATTGCCAAAAGGCCTTTTTTCTATTTGCAGAGATATTATCCGCAGATTTCGCAGACTAAGAAGATTACGGAGGGTGACAGAATTCAATATTCTGTCACCCTTTTTTTGTTGGTAGTAAGCGGCTTTAGTTGCGTTCCGCACTTGCGCCCAACGGCCGCAGCCCCGCCTCGATCGTCGCCCGTCGTCCCTCCAGAAACGGTGGCAGCGCCAGACGCTCACCTAGCCGGTCGATGTCCTCGTCCGCGCCGAAGCCGGGGCCGTCGGTCGCTAATTCGAACAGGATTCCGTTGCTAATGCGAAAGTAGAGTGACTTGAAGTAGAAGCGGTCGATGATGCCTGAGTTAGGCAGGCCGGCCTCATTTAGACGGGAATGCCAGGCTTGCTGTTCAGCATCGTCGCGCAGACGAAAGGCGACGTGGTGGACGCCGCCGCGACCGAGCCAGGCTCGCGGTGCCTCAGGT
>JBATLL010000106.1:0-1707 GCA_049289295.1 Rhizobiaceae bacterium | reverse complement strand
TCACATCCGGCGCCTCGATCAGGATTACATCACCGCTGCCATCGCCCTGAATCACCGGCCAGGCTTGCCCTTCCAGCGTCAACGGCTTGTCGATCAGCAGCGGCGCGTGATAGGTTCCGGCCGGTATCACCAGCGTGTCCCCGGGCGCGGCCGCATCGATCATCGCCTGCAGACTGACATGGCCACACTGCGTGGTCTCCGGCAACGCCGTGCTCGTCGCGTCGGCTTGCGCCTGCAAAGGAAGCGCCTGGCCGAGTGAGAGAAACAAGCTCACCAGCAATAGAAGGATCGCCGTTCTCGCCCGCTTCAACGCCTTTGTCTGCACTGCACCACTCCTGACTGACCAAACTTCGCAATTCACAATTTGCATTCCACAATTCACAATGCGTAGCGTCATCAACCCGCCTGACCCAACTCCTGCTCCTGCGCCTCCACCAACGGCTTGTACGCGCGGCGGTGAAAGAAGAGCCCCACCAGGATCAGCCCTGACGCCCACAGCGACAGCCAGAATCCACTCAACAGCCGGGGCACAGTGCTGAACTGGGCAATCGTCCCCGTCCACAGCACCGGCGGGATAAAGGGATCGACACTGCTGGAAAGCGCCGCGGTCGGGTCTAGATTCAGCCCAAAATTGGCAAGCCAGAACTGCAAGTCCACTAAAAAGAAGACCGGCAGCAGCAGCGCCGGCAGCGCCAGCAGTGCGGCCCACCGGCTATGCACGAATGCTGCCGCCAGGATCAACATTGCCAGCGCAATGATGCCAAAAACCGAAATCGACTGCTCAAAGACAGCCGCTTCCGACAGCGGACGCATCCCGATGTAATGGTTCAACCCGTCGATCTCGTGGACGTCGCCGGTCATCCGGTTAACGTAGGCAGTGACGTAAAGTCCCGCCGGATATTGCGGCGCATTCAGTTTTAAGCGCCACCACGGTCGCTGGATCGAAATGATCAGCAACACCGCAGCCGCCACAAAGAGCAGCGTAGGAATGATGTAGCGCGCGCTGTTCGCTTTGAAATCATCGGCCGGAATACGCGGCCCTAGAATTTTATCAATTTCGCCAGACATCGTTTGCGTCCTTTGGTTTGAAGAGAAAGGCGGGAGGGAAAGAAAGAGAGAAGAGAAGACAAGGAGAAATAAAACTTCGTGCAATCTCCCAGTCTCCCGAGCGCTCAATCTCTCCGTCTCCCCCTCTCCCTGTCTCTCTTTACTTCGCCGCCTCTGCCTCTGCTTGTGGCGCCACCATCATGTAGCCCATCATCTCCAGATGCAGCGCCGAGCAGAACTCGGTGCAGTAGTAGGCATAGGTGCCATCATGTTCAGCCACGAATTGGAAGGTGACAGTCTCCCCTGGCTCAATGCTGAGGCTCAGATTCTGCCCGCCCAGGTCAAAGCCGTGGGTGGCGTCCGGCGCCGTCTCAATGTTGGTGATGTGCCAGGTGACATTGTCGCCCTGATTCAGCGTCACGTGTTCGGGCACCAGATGCGACCGAATCGAGGTCATGAAGATCGTCACGTTGTTACCGTCACGCTCGATGCGCTCCTCCCCGGCCAGCGTGGCAAATTCCGACGGCGCCTGGGCAATTGGATCCCAACCCGTCTCTGGATAAACTTCCCACGCCTTGATCTTGTCGGCCTTGATCATCTGGGCGTAGTGCGGCTCGCCGATGCCCATCGGCATGTCGTAGATCACGCTCATCGTGTCGC
>JBATLL010000105.1:0-1569 GCA_049289295.1 Rhizobiaceae bacterium | reverse complement strand
CATATCTACACCAAAAGCCTCTTTCATGTGAAAGAGGCTTTTTTCTATTACCGCACAGTTTGTCAACAGTAGAGCGACAAGGCGATAATAAAATTTGGCTCAACCGGAATTCATGTGGTCGGGCCTTACGTGCCGGGGACGGGCTGATCGTTATCTGCTTGACCGAAGCGCCGCAAGCCCGTCCCCGGCACGTAACCACACGAGATCCGCTTGACCCTAAAATTTCTGCACGATTTTTAATTGAGATCTATTTTATTCTTTGTTAAGTACGCCCTGTTGGTGCGTGCGTAACAGGATGTCAGTCAGGAGAGGAGAGCCGCATGAAACCACGCGAACATTTTGACCGGGAATTACAGCAATTGAGCGACTCGATTATGGTAATGGCAAGCCGGGTCGAGGAGCAACTTTCCATTGTGCTGACCGCCTACGAGCGTCTCGACCCGGCGTTGGCGAGCGTCGTCAGCGATCTCGATCGCCAGGTCAACAAGATGCGCTTCGAAATCGAGGAGCGCTGTATTCTGCTGATTGCCAAGCAACAACCCGCCGCGCGCGATCTGCGGCTGATTATTGCCTCGCTCAACATGATCGTCGATCTCGAACGCATGGGCGACCAGACAAAGGGCGTCTCCAAAGCGCTGCATCATCTGCATGGACGTCCACGCGGCACGGTCCCGCCTGAAATTGCCGAAATGGGACGCATGGTGCTGGAGATGCTGCGCAGCGTCAAAGTGGCGTACGCCAATCGCAATATTCAACTCGCCCAGCATATCGCCGCGCAGGATGACGAGGTTGATAAGCTGTATGCGCGAGCCTTCACGCAAATCATGTACCAACTGGCCGGCTGCGCTTCACCAGATGAAGCCAAAAACGAATACGAAGTGCTGCGCATTGCCCGCGAGTTCGAGCGCTTTGGCGACCTGGTGACCAACGTAGCAGAGCGCCTGATCTTCATCGTCACCGGCAGCATGGAGGAAATCAATATTGAACCGGACGTGGCGCAGAATTGAGACAAGGAGACAAGGAGACAAGGAGACAAGGAGACAAGGAGACAAGGAGACAAGGAGACAAGGAGACAGGGAGACAAGGAGACAGGGAGACAGGGAGACAGGGAGACAAGAATGAATGGTAAATCGTGAATCGTGAAGTCTCCCCTTCTCCCTACTCTCCCGCTCCCCACTTCACCGCGCCGGGTTCGCTCCACAACACCGTGTCCATCTGTACGGCGTGTGCGCCTGCTGCGAGCGCCTGCTGGAGATGTTCCGGCGTGTGAATCCCGCCACACGCGATCAGGGCGCAGCCGAGGTGCGCACTCGCTGTCTCACGCAAGACGCGCAGCATCGCCGCAAAAAAGGCAGGGCCGTACAGAGCGCCCGTGATGATCAGCGGCGCACCTGTCGTGCGATCGGTCTGAACAGCCGCGCCTAGACGCGGTTGACCCACCACGACACCCACTGCACCCGCGGCCACGCATTGTTCGGCCAGCAGCACTGTGTTCTCTAGCGGCAGCTTCACCCAGAGCGGCGCGTCGAGCACCTGCACCAGCGCGCGCACGCCCGCAGCAACCAGTGC
>JBATLL010000104.1:0-1684 GCA_049289295.1 Rhizobiaceae bacterium | reverse complement strand
GGGCGTGGCGGCGAAGGCGTGCTCGAGCACGGCCGCAAGGGCCTTCGGGCCCGCGGTGTGGTCGGCGTGATCGCAGCACAGGGCTGTCAGCTGGAGATCCTTCCCAAGATCGAAGGCCTTGGAGAACACGACGCCTCCGACGAAGCCCTGCGTCGCCGTCTCATCCACATGCTCGCGGTGGTTCACGATCTGCGGATCGATGCAGGCTCACTGGCCCAGCTCGGATGGCAGAAGGACACCATCCTCGAATTGCTGATCCGCCTGTTCTGCGCCCGCCTGATGGAAGCGGTGCGCATGGGTCTGCCGCGCCGCTATGTGGACCATGCAGATGACCTCCCCGCCCTGCGTGGCAGGCTCGACGTCACCCGGCAGTTCTCGCGCCATGCGGTGGCACCGCAGCGGCTGGCCTGTCGGTACGACGAGCTGTCCTCCGACATCGCACTCAACCAGGTGATGCGCGCCGCCGTCAGCCGTTTGCAGCGCGTGGCCCAGGCCCCCGACAATCAGCGTATCCTGCGCGAACTGGGCTTCGCCTATGCGGATGTGGCCGAAGTTCCCGTCCCTGCGCTCCGATGGGACGAGATCACTCTTGATCGGACAAACCAACGGTGGCGCGAGCTCCTTTCCTTCGCGCGCCTGCTTCTCGGGGATCGGCATCAGCAGACCAGCGCAGGATCCATGGATGGCCATGCGCTCCTGTTCGAGATGAATGCCTTGTTCGAGCAATACGTCGCCCGACTGGTTACCCGCGCTTTGGCCGGAAGCGGATACCGTGTTTCAGCGCAGGGTGGCCACCGGGACTGCCTGTTCGAAGCGGATAGGGGGCGGTTTCGGACCAAGCCGGACCTCATCATCAGACATGGGGAACACCCCGTCCTCGTCGTCGACACCAAGTGGAAGCGGATGGCCCCCCGCATCGACGACCCCAAACAGGGGATCAGCCAGGCCGACGTGTATCAGTTGATGGCCTACAGCCAACTCTATGGCTGCCGGGACGTCATGTTGCTCTACCCCCATCACGGCGATCTTCCGCCAGAACCGATCTGCACCCGATACGCCATTGCACGTGAAGGCGCCGAAGAGACCCTTCACGTCGCAACCCTTGTCATGACCGGTCCGTCGCGATCGCATGTCGATGCGTTGAAGACACTGTTGGGCCGAATGTTGCCATCTCCCGTGCCGGTCTAAGCAGAGCGCCGGGCCAAGCGAACGAAGAGGCTGCCAGCGCACCGGCATGAACCGGTGATCGCGCCATCCAAACTGCACGAAATGCCGGTCGGTCCAGTCATCCAAAGGACCCACTCTAGCCTACGCCAGAGCGCGAAATTCTGCGATCAAAACGGGAACATTCAGTGCACACGCCGCCCGACAAGGCATTGTTTTTTATATGAAATCCGTCCAATCCATCATGGGCGCGATCGATAAGCGGGACGCATTGAGCACATTACATTTTATTTTCTTATCAGCCATTTACCGCTCATTTATCCGCCCCGTTACTGTCTCATATGTTGTAATTCTCGCCTATTTTTGGCATGGTTTACAACAAATGTTGTAACTTTGGCCAAATGTTGTAACCCATGGGTACCATCATCAAGAGAAAGCGCAAAGACGGCTCTACCGCCTGGCTTGCCCAGATCGCCGTTCGGCGAGGGCGTTGTTGCGCAAATCAGCGTTCGGGCTGATT
>JBATLL010000103.1:0-1639 GCA_049289295.1 Rhizobiaceae bacterium | reverse complement strand
TTCGAACTCTTCCCCATTGCCAGCCCGGCGATCCTGAACGTCAGACCCATCCGTTCGATCGCTGACCTCAGCGATCAGGTCATGCTGCATGGCGACAATGGACAGGAATGGCGTGCATGGTTGGCCGCCGCCGATCATCTGAACCTCAAACCGGGTCGGCAGCATTGGTTTGCTGACGCTCATCTGGCGATGGAGGCAGCACGCCTCGGTCAAGGCGTTGCAATGGGCGATAGTGCGACAATCGCTGACCAAATCGCTTCTGGTGAGGTCGTCCGCCTATTCGACCTGCAGATTGCGGCTCAAGACGCGTTTTACGTTTGTACCCAACAACAGACCCAGGATGCACCGATTATTCGCGTCTTCGTCGATTGGCTCTTTGCGGGCGTATGACACCAGTTCTCACATTCAGAACTTGCCTTGCCCGGGGAACACGATGTCCTGATCGACCAGGATGTTGAACTTGTACCCCGGCCGGACACGTAGCGTCGGCTGAACGTCGAGGTTCTTGCTGATCGTCCGCTCCGCGACGCGGCCGAACGTCTCGGCGAAGTTCCTCCGAGCGGCATCGGAGGCGGTGTCCTGCGTAGCGAGCGTGGAGCTTTCCGGGACTGCCATGTCGATGCCGGCGCCGATGACCGCCAGCAGAGCCGCTGACCCGAACGTCCTCAGGTAGTGCCGGTCGACCTTGTCGTTGAACCCCCCATAGCCTTGCGCATCCGTTCCGGCCATTCCTCCGATCTGCAGCGTGGAGCCATTCGGGAAGATGATATCCGTCCAGACGACGAGGACCCGGGACTGGCCGAAGGAAATCTTGCTGTCGTAGCGGCCGAAGAGCTTGGTGCCCTGCGGGATCAGCAGATAGTGTCCGGTCGCACTGTCATAGACGTTCTGGCTGACCTGCGCGGTGATGCGGCCTGGCAGGTCGGAGTTGATGCCGGTGATCAGCGTCGCCGGGATGACGGAGCCGCGCTTCAGCTCGTAACGCGACTGCCGCGGGACGACTTGGTTTGGAAGATATCCGACCTCCTTCAGATCCGCGTTGAAGAAATCCTCCTTCGCGCCCTGCGCGTTGGGATCGATGTTTTGGCCGCCAAGACCGGCCTTCAGAGCAGCCGAGTAGAGGTCGGCGGCTGAACCGCCGGGTACTGTTGCCCCACGGTCTGTTGACGGCGCGGCGGCCTGATCGCCCTCCCCGGTCTTCAGCTTGTCGACACTGACGGCAATCGGCGAATCGTAGGCGGTGTCGTTGGCCTGGAGCCGGGCCAGGCGTTGGCGTTGCCTCTCGCGAAAATACTGCTCGTCGGCCTCGCGCTGGAGGCGAGCCCTCCAGAGTTCCTCGGGCTCGAGCTGCTGGGGCGCGGGCGCAGCGACTTCGGCCTTCTCTGGCTTCGGGGCGAACGGGTTGTCGACCGCCGCAGGCCCCGGAGGCGTGGGCTGAAACGTCTGCGTTTCCCCCGGCTCGCCGATGATGCCGTCGGGAACACCGCGCTTCAGCTGATCGCCAAAGCTCGATGCGGGCGGACCGCCCTGTCCGCCGTTCGCGGGTTCATTCCGGAAATACAACCCTCGGGAGCTCAAACCGTAGAAGATCACGCCGAGGAACAGCACGACCAGGACGATCGCCAGGATGATCGGCAAG
>JBATLL010000102.1:0-186437 GCA_049289295.1 Rhizobiaceae bacterium | reverse complement strand
GCTCAAGCCGCACCCCTCCGGCCCGTGCGTCCACCGCCGCGCCCTGCGCGCGCGCCTCTTGCTCCGCCAAGGGCCGCATCGGGGTCTCGGTTGAAGGCAATCCAGGCTGCGCCGCCCGAGTCCTGGTTGAGCAGGAAGTTGGCGGCGCGGATCGCTTCCATTTCCTTGCCGGGGCGCGACTTTGTCGATCCAAGGCCGAACAGCTTGACGAAGGTCTCGTCGTCCATGTCGGCGGGGAGGATAATGCCCGCCGCTTCCACTTCCGCCTTCTTCTCGGCAATCTTCTTCGGCCCGACCGGCAGCGCGACCGGGTTCATGATGGCGCTGGTCATGCCAGCAGCGTAAGCCATCGGCAGGAAGGCATTGTTGATGCCGTGGCGGTTCGGCAGACCGAAGGAAATGTTGGACGCGCCGCAGGTCGTGTTGACACCCAGTTCCTCGCGCAGGCGGCGAACCAGCCTGAAGACCTGATGGCCGGCGGTTGCCATTGCACCGATCGGCATTACCAGCGGGTCGACGACGATATCGTGGGCTGGAATGCCGAAATCAGCAGCGCGCTGCACGATCTTCTTGGCGACGGCAAAGCGTACATCGGGGTCTTCTGAGATGCCGGTATCATCGTTCGAGATGGCAACGACGGCGACATTGTATTTCTTGATCAGCGGCAGGACGCGTTCGAGGCGCTCTTCCTCGCCGGTCACGGAATTGACGAGCGGGCGACCGGCGGCGGCCTTCAATCCGGCTTCAAGCGCGCCAGGGACGGATGAATCGATGCAAAGCGGGCAGTCGGTTACCGCCTGCACCCTTTCGATCAGTTGCGGCATCAGCACGGGTTCGACGAAATTGTTGTCGGCGTAGCGCGGATCCTCGCCCATCTTGTTGGAGAAGACGGCGCCGGAATTGATGTCGAGGACGGTTGCGCCTGCTTCCACCTGCGCGACTGCATCGGCTTCCACGCGAGAAAAGTCGCCGCGCTCCAGTTCCTCGTTGAGCACCTTGCGGCCGGTCGGATTGATGCGCTCGCCGATCACGCAAAAGGGCTGGTCGAATCCGATGATAACTTCGCGGGTGGCAGAAGCCACGATGGTATGGGTCATTTCCTGCTCCAGGTTTGGGAGGGATATAAAGATTTCTTTATATCTTTAATTCTTCTGTTTCAACCGGCAATCTCGGTCACGATCTGCTGCGGGGTCTGCGGCTTTGCCGTTTCGCCCAGTTCTTCCATGCGTTCCGCGATCTGCGCTTCATGCGGCAGCACTTCGCGCTTCCATGGCCTGCGCCCCTTTAGCACGCCAGAGTCGGCCACCATTTCGGCGACATATTCTTCCTGGCGGTAAGCCATGACATGGATGCCGGAGACGCCTTCGATCTCCTTCACCTCGTTGATAATATCGATGCAGATCTGCTTGCCTTCGCGTTTCTGGTCCTGCGCACCTTCAAGGCGGGCAATGATGGCATCAGGAATGTGGACACCCGGCACGTTGGAACGCATCCATTTGGCGGTGCGTGCGGAGGCGAGGGGGCCAACACCGCAAAGGATGTAGCACTGCTCGGTAAGCCCCATGTCCCGGACGCGCTTCATGTATTCGCGGAACATCGGCACATCGTAGCAATACTGGCTCTGGACGAACTGTGCTCCTGCGTCGATCTTCTTCTTCAGCCGGAAGGGGCGGAAATCATAGGGCGGCGCGAACGGGTTGATCGCGGCACCAAGAAAGACGTGCGGGGGCGTGGTCAGCTTGCGGCCGGACAGGAAGCGCGATTCATCGCGCATGGTGCGCGCTGTTTCCAGCAGCGACATGCAATCGAGGTCGAACACGGGCTTGGCACCGGGCTGGTCACCACACTGGACGCCGTCGCCGGTGAGGCACAGGATGTTCTGCACGCCCATGGCGGATGCGCCGAGAATATCGCCCTGAATGGCGATCCTGTTCTTGTCGCGGCAGGCGATCTGCAGGATCGGCGCGTAACCCATGCGGGTCAGCAGCGCGCAAATGCCCACGGATGACATGTGGCAGTTCGCGCCGGATGCATCCACGGCATTGATGCCATCCACCCAGCCCTCGAAGATGGCGGCACGTTCAAACACTTCCTGGGGGTCGGCGCTGTCAGGCGGGTTGAGCTCGGTGGTCACCGCGAATTCGCCACGGCGCAGAACGCGCTCCAGACGTCCCCTGGAGGAGTGGCCCGGCATCGGGTCGAGCGGGGCGCTTGGATCAAGCGGATTGATATCGGTAATGCTCATGCCTTTTCTCCCGCATGTGCTGCCGCTTTTTCCTTTTCGGCGGCTGTAGCTGCGGTGACACGCAGCCATGCCGATGTTTCGCGCAGCGACTGGTCAACCGGCTTTTGCACCTTGAGGATTGCCTGGTTGTCGCGCATCTGCTGCGAACCTTTCCATGCCTGCACCCACACACAGGGCATGTTCGGCTCGACTTCGCAGTTTCCGTTTGCGCGCACGCCGCCGCAAGGGCCGTTGCGCAGCTGCTTGGGGCAGTTCATCGGACAGGACATGCCGGTGGATGACAGGATGCACTGGCCGCACATGCGGCAATCGAACATCAGACCCTTGACGCGCTTCTCGACAAACTTGACCGGCGTCTCGACGCGACTGTAGCCAATGCCCCGCCAGAGCGGATGCAGCATCAGGAACAGGTTGGCAAACCGGGCATAGAGCCACTCAAGGGCGCGGGAATTGCGCACCGACCACAGGCGAACCGTGTGGCCGCCCTGCTGGCGGCGTGTAGCGCTGACATGGGCCGGCTTGTAGTCCGTCTTCGGCTTTGCCTGGGCCACCTTGGTGGCCTGCGTGACAATTGGCTTTTGCTCGCTCATGGGCTTTTTCCTGAGGCTACTGCTTGCGACCTTCGCTCTTGACCAGAGCGACCAGGACATTCTGCGGAAAATCTGTCTCGATGCGCGAAGCGGCCTTGTCGGCCTCGGCTTCAAGATCGTCCGAAACCTCAACAGGCTCGCCACGGCGCCATTCTGCGAGATAGGCGTCGGTGTCTGACGCGCCGATGCGCATGGCGCACATGTCGATTGCTTCGGTGAAGCGCAGCGGAAGTTCGCGCTTGGCAGATTTCCTGCCTGCCTTGACGATGACCTGTGCCGGAATATCGCGCCAGTATACGATGGTTAGTTGTGCCACGGTCTGCTCCGCACTCGACGTGTGTCCGCACTGCACATTGCAGGCTGGCGAGACATTGTTGGAAACGCAATTGCGGTGCTACGCCGCGCGCGACGCGCATTCAGACAAAAACGACGAGACTTGTTATCGCAGGTCGCTTTGTTCAGGCGGCCGGGTAGCGAATGAAGACGCTGCTTTCCACGGAAAGAACCTGCTGGCTCTCGCCCTTGAAACCCTGCTGGCGACCCGAAATGACGTACCAGCCGGGCCGGGAGTTGCTCGCACGACCGGCGATTGTCGTATTCACGAAGCGCACCGTGTCGCCGGCATAGACCGGACTTGACCAGACCAGATTGTCGAAACCGGGCGAGGGGCCATATTCGTAGGGTGGATTTCCCGCTGCAACCCACTGCACCAGTGCCTGGGCCGAGAAGTCGCGCTGTTTTCGCATCCACACCGAAATCGTGTGCCATCCAGAAGCGCAATGGCCACCAAACAGGCTGTTTTTCGCCTTTTCGGGGTCGATGTGAAAAGGTTGGGGGTCGTAGCGTGTGGCAAAGCGCACGATGTCTTCGGCGTCGAAACGATGTGAACCGATTTCGACCGAATGGCCGGGTTCGAAGAAAGGCGGGAGATTCATGCGACGACCTGCGGTTTGGCGCGGTCGATCAGCCCAGTGCTTTTCATGGTAAGCACCGCCTCACCGCAATCGTTAAAAAGTTCATAGTTGAATGTGACCACTCCGACCGCCGGACGGCTCTTTGAGGGGCGTGCTGCAATGACGGTTGCAACGCCATGCAGCGTGTCGTCTGGGCAGACCGGTTTGAGCCAGCGGACCTGGTCAACACCCGTGCCGCCCTGGCTTGCCGTCTCCAGCAGGAAGGAGTCGCACAGCAGTTTCATGAGGATCGAGCAGGTGTGAAAACCGGAGGCGGACAGGCGCCCCAGCATGGATTTTGCTCCGCCTTCTTCACTCAAGTGAAACGGGGCTGGGTCAAATTCCGTAGCGAATTCAATGATTTCTTCTGCCGTCACCAATCTGGGGCCAAGCTTGAATGTGCGGCCCGGCGATAAATCCTCGAAATAGTACAATCTGTCTTCCCGATCTGGCCGCACAAGGGAGTGCGCGCGGTTGCTCGCTGCTGAAACAGCGGGCGAAAGTCTCCGATCCGATGGGCCGAGTCAAGATGATCCAGCTTGCCTGTCGCAGGCAGGTTTCTGGCTTGAATGGAGGGGCAAAACGACTGGCTTGCACGCACCTGCGCGCGTTAACCATGGTTGACACTTGGTTAATTTTTAAATGCGTGCGTCTTTGGATTTTAACGTCTTTGGTGTAGTCTTTGCGCTGGGTGCATCCGGACACGAGGGAAAAGATCCGGAGCAGCAGGAGAGGTTATGGCAAGGTGGACTGGGGTATCGCCCTTAGCGGCGGCGATGCTTGCTTGCTTTTTTTTGGTCAGCAGTTGTGCCGAGCGCCCGAAGGAGGCGCCCGCAATCCGCACGATTTTGCCAATGGAGGCCGTGGACCCCAATGTGTCCGCGCGCGAAGCCCTTTCAACCAGCGCAACAATTCCACCAGAAGAAGATGATGGCGTGCACACGGTGCTGGCACTTTCGGCCGGCGGGGCTGATGGAGCCTATGGCGCTGGTGTCCTGACCGGCTGGACCAAAACCGGCACGCGGCCGAAGTTCGATATTGTCACGGGTGTTTCGACCGGTGCACTGATGGCGGTGCTGGCGTTTCTGGGACCCGAATATGACGATGAAATGGAACGGTTCTACACGACCCAGAAAAACGAGACGATCTTCCGCAAGAAGGGGCTGGGTGGCCTGCTTGGCGACTCGCTTTACGACAATGGGCCGTTGAAGGAGCAGATCGAGGCCTTCATCACAGAGGATGTGCTTCGCAGGATTGCCGAAGAGCACAAGAAGGGCCGCAGGCTCTATGTCGCGACGACGAACCTCGATGCTGGTGAACTGGTGATCTGGGACATGGGCGACATTGCCGATGGCGGGCGCTCCGACGAAGTCCAGCATTTCCAGAAGGTCTTGCGCGCCTCTGCAGCCGTACCTGCCTATTTCGCGCCGGTCTATATCAAGCCGCAACGCGGTATCCAGTTGCGCCAGGCCCATGTTGATGGTGGCGTAAAAGCCCCGGTGCTGGTTTCCGGCTTCATGTTCCCGCAGGACAAGAAACCGAAGAAGCTTTACATGATCATCAATGGCAACACGATCCGGCATAATGCGAGCACGCCCGTTTCGGGCAAGCTTGCAGACATTGCCAAGAAGACCATCGTGGAGTTGATGCGCGGCCTGCAGGATGAGACCATCTACCGCGATTTCGTCGTGGCGCGGGGCGCGTCAGCGGAATTCCGGCTGACAGCCATTCCCGATTCCATCCCGATGGCCCAGGAAAGCCTGAACTTCGACAATGAGCGTATGCGCAAGCTTTATGCAGCGGGCTATGCGGATGGTCTGAAGGGGCCTGGTTCATGGCATCAGGAGCCGCCAAGCACTGCAGCTTCGGACCGGCTTGCGGTGAACTAGGCGCATTTGGCTGCATTTGCTGCGTCAGGCAGCATGTCTTTCAGTTTCAGGGATTTCGGGTAATTTTCGACAGGAGCACTGGCAGATCGGTAATGCTGGCCGCCTTCCTGTAGCGTGAATGGCTCGCCGGTTCATCGGCATGTTCCAGTGCCCAGGTCAGTTCGTGGGGAACGTGGACTGCCCATGCACCTGCTTCCAGCGCTGGCACAACATCGGATTTCAGCGAGTTGCCGACCATCATGGCTGCCTGTGGTCCGGTGCCGTGGCGCTGGAAAAGTTCCCGGTAGGTGGAAGGGGTTTTCTCCGACACGATCTCGACGGCATTGAAAAGATCGCCAAGGCCGGACTGGGCCAGCTTGCGCTCCTGATCAAACAGATCGCCCTTGGTAATGAGAACAAGCCGGTAGGTTCGTGAAAGCTCGCCGAGAATTGTTGTAACGCCCGGCAGGCACTCGACGGGAAAGGCCATCAGTTCACGCCCGGCAGCCAGGATTTCGGCGATGATCGTGGCGGGCACCTTTCCGTCGGTGACTTCGACAGCCGTTTCGATCATCGACAGGGTGAAACCCTTGGCGCCATAGCCATAATGGGCGATGTTGCGCCTTTCGGCTTCGAGCAGCCTGTCATGAAGATGGTTGGCCTGCGCATACTGGGCAAGCAGGGCCTCGAAACGGTCCTGTGTCAGGCGGAAATGGCGCTCATTGTGCCAAAGCGTATCGTCGGCATCGAAGCCGATCGTGGTCAGGCGGTTCATTTCAATTCCGCCAGTGCGGCTGTCAGGTCGCCATAGCCGGTCAGGCGGCGCTCATATTCCAGTCCTAGCCGCCCGGCTCCTTCGCGTGCCAGCGCGTCCAGCTGTGGATCCTCTGTCTGGGCGAGATAGAGCGCCTTGCGATAGTTTCCGAAATAGACCGGGATGAGTTCGGGATGGCGGTCCAGTCCCAATGGCTTGATGAGGAAGGTCTCGAAATGCCGGGCGAGGAAATCGGTGATGAAGAAGGTCATCATGTGCTCTTCGCCTTCGCGGGCGAAGGTGTCATTGCCAATATAGAATGAAAAGCAGTGCGGCCCGGCGATGCGTTCGACACCGTGTATTGCCAGAACCTTGTCCAGTGCGCCGCCCGTGCCGCAATCGGCATAGCCGGCAAAGACATGCTCATAGCCTTCTGCCCTGGCCGCGATGATCGCCCGGTCCATGGCCGGTGCTATTCTGTCGGGATGATGGTGAAACTCGGCCGGGAGGCATTTCAGATCAATATGATCGAGCCCCAGCTGCTCGTTCACGGCCAGGACTTCCCTAGCGATCATGCCGCAGGCAATGACGCGAATGCGACGTGGGGCGTGGACCGGTTGGTCGCCCATGGCATTTCAGCCGGATCGGGCGCGCGCGCCCGCGGTGATGGCCAGCAGGAGCAGGCCGCCCGACATGGAAATCAAAAGCAGCAAGCCTCCCATCTCGCGCAATCCCGATGGATCGAACAGAAAGGCGGGAACGGCAAACGGCAAGCCGAGCCTTGCTCCCCATACGAGCAGCTTTTCAGGCAGGGTTTCGTCTGGCAGGAGGAAGCTCACCGTGAACAGGGTGGCCGCTGCCAGATGCCATTTCGCTGCCGAGATGGTGGCCTGATGCTGGATCATTTCGAGAGTGACCTGGCCCTGCAGCCCGACAAGGTCGAGAGAGTGGGCCATGGTGGCGTTTTCGACGAAGTCGAGCAACATCACGATGATGATGCTGACGCCCGAAACCAGCGCCACTGCCCTGTTGCGCCCATAATAGGCCAGCGCGGCAAAGCCGACTGCCGCCGTGTAGGAAAGCGCGAACAGGGTGTCGATGTAAAGCACCCATCTCAGCCTTGGTCCGGTCGCGGCAAGCAGGGCCGAATAGGCGGCCGGGTCTGAAAGGGTCTCGAACTGTTCCTGACCGGCGATTGGTTCGCCAAGGCCTGCAACGATGGCGCAGACCAGAATTGCGAGAGCCGCTATGGAAAAGGCCGATGCCCGTTTCAGACTGGACGTTTGGGTGCTCACCTGACTCACATCTGGTTGTGCTTGCGTGCCATATATGTCTTGGCTGTTTCTACGGCGACCGCGGCGTCGCGGCAATAGGCGTCTGCGCCGATTGCCTTGCCGAATTCCTCGTTCAGCGGCGCGCCGCCTACCAGGACCACGTAATCGTCGCGGATACCGCGCTGGGTCATCGTGTCGATGACCACCTTCATGTAGGGCATTGTGGTGGTCAGCAGGGCTGACATGCCGAGAATGTCCGGCTTGTGCTCTTCGAGCGCGGCCAGATACTTGTCGACATCGGTGTTGATACCGAGATCGTGCACGTCGAAGCCTGCGCCTTCCATCATCATGCCGACAAGGTTCTTGCCAATGTCGTGGATGTCGCCCTTCACGGTGCCGATGACCATGGAGCCGAGTTTTGGCGCGCCGGTTTCTGCCAGCAGCGGACGCAGGATGTTCATGCCTGCCTTCATCGCGTTGGCGGCGAGCAGGACTTCGGGCACGAACAGGATACCGTCGCGGAAGTCGATGCCGACAATGCGCATGCCTTCGACAAGGGCTTTCGTGAGGACGTGATAGGGCGTCCAGCCGCGATCAAGCAGGATGTGGGTTGCTTCCTCGATTTCCTCTCTGAGGCCATCATAGAGGTCATCAAACATCTGCTGGACGAGTTCCTCGTCGTTCAGTTCCGACAGGATGATTTCATCATCGTCCGCCATGGTTCCCGTCCTTCTTTTGCACTGATCTCGACCGTCAATCCGACGGTCGCGCCTCATCCCAAGGCCTTGGCCTGATACAATTATCCAGACCGATGCCGACCAAGCGCTTATAGCAAGGTTCGGCCATGGTCCATCCTCCTTTTATGCGACTTCGTACAAGAGGATTGCGACGGCTGCGACTTCATGGTGACGGTTTTGGAAATCCGGTGCCCACCTTCCCATGCAAAATAGGCCCATGATGCAAAATTCAGGCAACGTCAGGCTATTGGCGCTGCAAATTGGTGAACCTGCGGCACGATGCCGGTGGGGCGACCTCTCAACAGGAACAGACAGATGAGCGATTTGGAATTGGGCGGTGCAGGCGGGGACGTTGCAGCTGGCCGCAGGTCTAGGGGAGCGGGAGGTGGCGCATCGGCGCGACGCCAGTCGCGTTCAGTGCCGCAGCTTGTCAGCTTGCCATATGTGACCCGGCAAATCCCGCCCACCGACATTCTCACCCAGGAAGCGATGGATATCATCGAAGCCAATGCCGATACCCTGATGGAAGAGGTCGGCGTCGAGTTTCGCGAGGATCCCGAAGCGCTGAAGCTGTGGAAGGATGCCGGGGCCGACGTCAAGGGAGAGCGGGTGCACCTGCCCAAGGGGCTTTGCCGCGAACTGATGAAGACGGCACCAAGCCAGTTCACTCAGCATGCTCGCAATCCAGCCCGCAATGTCGAGATCGGGGGCAAGCACACTGTGTTTGCGCCGGTCTACGGGCCGCCATTCGTGCGCGACCTGGATGGCAACAGACGCTATGCCACGATCGAGGATTTCCGCAATTTCGTGAAGCTGGCCTACATGGCGCCGGCGATGCACCATTCCGGCGGCACGGTTTGCGAACCGGTCGACATTCCGGTCAACAAGCGCCATCTCGACATGGTCTACAGCCATATCCGCTATTCCGACAAACCTTTCATGGGTTCGGTGACAGCACCAGAACGCGCGGAAGACACGGTAAGAATGGCGCAATTGGTGTTCGGCGAGGAATTCGTCGACAAGAATTGCGTTCTGGTCAGCCTGATCAACTGCAATTCACCCATGGTGATGGATGCAACAATGCTTGGCGCGCTCAAGGTCTATGCGCGGGCAAACCAGGCAACGATCATCTCGCCCTTCATTGTCGGCGGCGCAATGAGCCCGGTTACGGTAGCAGGCACGCTGACACAGGTTCTGTGCGAGGCGACTTCCGCCATTGCATTCGGCCAGCTCTGCCGTCCGGGCAGCCCGGTGATTTTCGGTACTTTCGCCACTTCGATCTCGATGCAGTCGGGTGCGCCATCCTTCGGAACGCCGGAACCGGCCCAAGTGCTGATGGGCGCGGCGCAGTTTGCGCGGCGTTACAATCTGCCGTTCCGTTCCGGCGGGTCCCTGACCGGCGCGAAACTGCCAGATGCGCAGGCGGCCTATGAGAGCGCCAACACGCTTTGGCCAGCCATGATGGGCGGTGTGAACTTCATGCTGCACGCTGCTGGCTGGCTTGAAGGGGGCCTCGTATCTTCCTTCGACAAGTTCATCATGGATTGTGACCAGCTTGCTGCGGCACAGAAGATGGCTTCCGGCATCGACATGAGCGAGAACGGCCAGGCAATGTCGGCGATCCGCGAGGTCGGTCCGGGCAATCACTATCTCGGCTGCACGCATACGCGGGAGAATTTCCAGACTGCGTTTCATGTTTCGAACTTCGCCGACAACAATTCCTTCGAGCAGTGGGAAATCGAGGGCGCGCTGAGGGCGGACCAGAAGGCCAACAAGATCGCGCGTTCATGGCTCGATGTCTACCAGCCGCCAAATCTGGATCAGGCAATCGACGAAGCCCTGCGGGATTTCATCCAGCAGAAAAAGGATTCGATGCCCGACGCTTTCACTTGAAAGAGTTACCCCTCTCCCGAGGCTCGCAGCAGGGAGATTGTGGGGAACGAACTCACCCGTAGAGTCTGGCGGCTTGGCGTGCCGACCGGGGTGTGAACGTTTGATGGTACAGGATGCGAGAAGTTTCCAGGAGGCGCTTTCCGAAAGGTTGGCGCCTCTTGGCATTTTGCCGTTCGGCTGGTTCACGATCAGAGCCGATGAATGTGCTGGTGTGACGCGACTTTCGGGCAGGCATGCGCTCCTGCTTGGCAGTCGGGGCAGCGCGATGTGGGAAGCGCTTTCGCTGGCACCTGAAATGGACGATGGCGAGGCGGACCCCATGAACCGCTGGACCGAACGGGTTGTGCAGGAAGCGCTAGCTGATGGAGGCCCTGGCGCGGAGGCGCTGTTTCCGTTTGGGTCGAAGGTCTTTGCGTTCCAGCGCTGGGCGATGCGGGCGATGGGAGCAAAGCCGTCGCCGCTCGGCGTTCTGATCCATCCGGACTACGGTCTATGGTTTGCGCTCAGGGCGGCCATCATCCCTGCGTCAGTTGAGAAACCGATTCAACGTGTTGATGAATTGATTCACCCTTGCGATGCTTGTGTTGGGAAACCCTGTCTAAATACTTGTCCTGTAACTGCTTTTTCGCATTCTGGATATGATGTACCGCTGTGTCATTCCTATCTCGATGAACGGCGTGGCTCACAAACTGATTCAACTGGTCCGGACTGCATGAATGGTGGTTGCACGGCCCGAAATGCATGTCCGGTCGGGCTGGAAAACCGGTACCCGGACGCGCAATTGCAGTTTCACATGCGCGCATTTCATCGCGACAAATAATTTTCGCCATTGACCCAAGGATTGCCCGATTGGCATCGTCCAATGACAAATGGGAGATCTGATGCTGGCTGAACAGACTGCGCGTTCGGGAAACATGATGGGCAAGCCGGAGAGCGATGAACATGCGCTTGCGGTGTTGGCCAGCAATGGTGATCGCGCGGCATTCGGCCAACTCGTGTCGCATAAGTATGATTTCATTTTCCGCACTGCCTGGCGCTGGACCCGCAATCGGGACCAGGCCGAGGAAGTGGCGCAGATGGTTTGCCTGAAACTCGGCAATGCGATCCGCCAATGGAAAGGCGAGGGTGCCTTTTCAACCTGGCTGTACCGGATGACCATCAATGCGGCGACCGACCTGCAACGTTCCGAGCGGCGCGAGGCGCGCAAGATGGAAGGGCTGGCGCTGCACATGATGGTATCGGGCGAATGGCTGAGCGAGCGACAGGAAGGTGAGGCTGACAGCGATGTCAGCCTCTGGAGCGCAGTCAACCGCCTTCCCGACAAACAGCGGATGGCGGTCATGCTGGTGCATGGCGACGGGCTTTCGCATGGCGAGGCCGCGCAGATCATGGAGGTTGCCGAAGGCACCGTGTCCTATCACCTGCATGCAGCGCGCAAGCAACTGAAGCCATTGATTGAAGAGGAAAGGGAGAAGTGAAGATGGAAGACCGTCTCAATTCCCTTGGCAAGAAGGCCACGCCTGAACCACGGGCGCAAGCGCGCGAAGCGGCGCTGGCCGCGGCAATGGCAGCGTTCGATGCCGCAGGCGAACAGAAAAATGCAGTACCGACCCAAGGATTGGGCCTGGTGCATCGTCTCATCTCCAATGCAACCAGTCATTGGAGACAAGTGATGATGAAGAACCGTCTGGCCACCAGCACAGCGCTGGCCACGCTGCTTATCCTGCCAATTGGTGGATATGTTTCATGGAACCTGCTTCAGGAGAACGCAGCCGTTCGCGAATTCGGACCGGTGGTTTCTGGTGGAGCGACGAAAAAGGACGAAGTTCAAGCCATTGGGGAGGCCGCTTCCAGAACGGATGAGGAGGACGCGCGCCAGCAGACACAGCAGGAAGTGGCGGTCCTTGCCGCGCCAGAACCACAAGCAGTGCCGCCAAGCCCGGTGGCGGAATCCAAAGTTCGTGGATTGTTGCTTGATGCGCTGCGCCCTGAAAAAAAGCTGATGTCGCGTTCGGCGGCAGTGCGGGACCAGCCTGTTGCCAGTGCGGATGGCTATGTAATGCCACGGCCAGTCCCGCCTGCGAGCGAGCCCAGTGAGAGCAGGGAAGAACGTGACAGGCTCGAGAAGTTCGACACCAACCCGCTGAAAATCGTGAGCGAGGAGCCGGTTTCCACCTTTTCAGCCGATGTGGATACGGCTTCCTATTCGCTTGTGCGCCGTTCGCTGAATGAAGGTCGCCTGCCGGAACCGCAGAGCGTGCGGGTTGAGGAGATGGTCAATTACTTCCCCTATGACTGGGCGGGGCCCGAAAGTGCCGACACGCCTTTCAAGGCGAATGTGACACTGATGCCGACGCCTTGGAACGCCGATACGCAATTGCTGCACATTTCGGTCAAGGGCTATGATCTGGTTCCGGCAACCCGTCCGAGAGCCAACCTGGTGTTCCTGCTCGACGTTTCAGGTTCCATGGATGCACCGGACAAGCTACCGTTGCTCAAGGCCGCTTTCCGCCTGCTGGTCGACCGGCTGAACCCGAACGATACGGTGTCCATCGTTACCTATGCAGGCAATGCGGGCACAGTTCTTGAACCAACCAGGGCCAGCGACAAGGCAACGATCCTGACAGCGATGGACAGGCTGCAACCCGGTGGATCGACAGCCGGTGCGTCGGGCATAGAGGAAGCCTATCGCTTGGCAGAGAAGGCTTTTGTCAAGGAAGGCGTGAACCGCGTCATGCTGGCCACGGATGGCGATTTCAATGTCGGTGCCAGTGATGATGAAAGCCTGAAGCGGATGATCGAGGCAAAGCGCAAGAGTGGCGTTTTCCTGTCGGTGTTCGGGTTCGGGCAGGGCAATTACAATGATCAGCTCATGCAGGTGCTGGCCCAGAACGGAAATGGTGTTGCCGCCTATATCGACACACTGGCGGAAGCTGAGAAGACGCTGGTTCAGGAAGCCGCCTCATCGCTATTCCCGATTGCTTCCGATGTGAAGTTCCAGATCGAGTTCAATCCGGCCAAGGTCGCCGAATATCGCCAGATCGGCTTCGAGACCCGCGCCCTCGATCGCGAGGACTTCAACAATGACCGGGTGGATGCGGGCGACATCGGGTCCGGCCATACGGTAACGGCGATTTATGAAATCGTTCCGGTCGGCAGCCCCGCAGTGTCGGTCAGCGCCTTGCGCTACGGTGAAGACAAGCCTGCGCAGGCCGCCTCGTCATCCGACGAGATCGCTTTCCTGAAAATGCGGGCGAAGAAGCCGGGCGAAAGCCGTAGCGAACTGACGGAAATCGCGGTGACACCCCAAAATGGTGTGGACGAGCTTTCCTCAGCGCCTCAGGACGTGCGCTTCTCGGTTGCAGTGGCTGCATTTGGCCAGAAATTGCGCGGAACAAGTGCCGTGGACGACTACAGCTATGAGGCGATCGGTAAACTGGCGGCAGGCGCGCGCGGCGATGACCCATATGGCTACCGCTCCGAGTTCCTCAAGCTTGTGCGCCTGGCGCGGGGCCTGAGCGGCAGCAACTGAGCAGCCGTATGATTGTGAAAAACGGCAACGAGGGCGGCCAGATGGCTGCCCTTGTTCTTTGCGGCATCAGCTGCGCCGGCGTCCGCCTCTTTCGCGCCGGGGCTGCGCGTCGTTGGCAGCCGAAGTCTTGTTGCGCATCGGGCCTACTATGGCCTCGATCCTTGCTACGTCCGGACGGTCGCCTTTTTCATGTGTGTCGATTGCAATGCGCATCGCGCGCAGGTGGTCGCATCCAGTGCCACAGCAGCCGCCGATGATACGCGCGCCCGAATCGATGGCGAGGCAGGCATATTCGGACATGAGTTCGGGCGTACCCGTATATTCAACCTTGTCACCCTTCACGACCGGAATGCCGCAATTTGCCTTGGCAACGACCACTGCCTCGGGGTTTGCGGATGTCATGTCGAGAACGGATGAAAGCAGATCTGAAGCGCCGACGCCGCAGTTTGCGCCAACGGCGAGCGGATGGCCCACCAGCTGTACATGGACGCCGTGAATATCCTTGGGCGCCAGACCCATCATGGTCTTTCCCGCCGTGTCGAAGGAAGCGGTGAAGACGTAGGGAAGGCCGGTTGCGATTGCAGCTTCGGCCGCTGCGCAGATTTCCTCTGCCGAGGACATGGTTTCAATCCACAGGACGTCAACACCGCCATCCCTGAGCCCTTCCATCTGTTCGCGAAAGGCGGATACGGCAACGTCATGCGTGAGCGCGCCCATGGGTTCGAACAGTTCACCGGTCGGGCCAATGGACCCGGCAACAATCACCTTGCGCGGCGCATTGTCAGCGACATCGCGGGCTATGGCAGCGGCCAACCGGTTGAGTTCATGGACCCGGTCCTGCGCGTCATGCAGCTTCAGGCGCTGGCGGGTGCCACCAAACGAATTGGTGAGGATGATGTCTGAGCCGGCATCGACGAAATCCTGGTGCAGCTTGCGAATATTGTCCGGCTTCGACTCGTTCCACAGTTCTGGTGCCTCGCCAGAAGTGAGGCCCATTGCAAACAGGGTGGTGCCGGTTGCGCCGTCGGCGAGCAGCACGCCCTTTTCGGCCAGGAGAAGGGAAAGCGGATCGGTATTGGGGTTCATTGCGAAATCATCCATGGAGAGGTTGCATCAGTATATAAAGATTTCTTTATGTGAAGTCCATAATGGATTTGCAGGATGGCGCAATCAGGCGTTTTTTGCGCCGCATCGGGATTTGTCATCGCCGGGTGTTGTGGTACCAGTCGAACAGGGAGTTCGCATGAGCTTCCGGGCCGGACAGGGTTCCCGGCAGGTGTCGGCTTCGACCACGATGCCGCTTGCGCACGTAAATAAGCCGCAAGCAGTCCGCGCCAAACTCCACGCAACGGTTAATCCTGCTGCTGGCGGGTCACGGGTCGAACAAGGGACTGCATCATGGATATGGCAGGCAAGACGGAAGCGAAACGCAATTCCGATGGGAGAAGGGGTGGCGGCAAGGGCCGGAAATTCCAGGCAAAGGGCCGCCCGCTCGATGATCGCGCGCTTGGCGAAGTATCGGCGCTCATTGGCGACATGCCGCTGCGCCGTGACCTCCTGATCGAGTATCTGCACCGTATTCAGGACGCGAACGGCCACCTGTCCGCCGCCCACCTGCGCGCGCTTGGCGAGATCATGCGCATTTCACAGGCCGAAGTTTACGAAACCGCCTCCTTCTATGACCATTTTGACATAGTGAAAGAGGGTGAGCAGCCACCGGCACCGCTGACCATTCGTGTTTGCGATTCGCTTTCCTGCATGATGGCAGGCGCTGAAACGCTGATTGCGGAACTGAAGCGCGGCACGGACCCGGCGCGCGTGCGCATTGCCCGGGCACCCTGCATGGGCGGTTGCGACGTGGCACCTGCGGCACGCATCGGCGATATGGAAGTCGGTAATGCCAATGCAGGCGAACTGATCTCGCTGGCAAAGTCCGCTTCCACCAACAAGGATGTCGGTCCGAACGAGACTGGGTATGCTGGTCTGACCGCCTATCTGGGATCTGGCGGCTATGACCTGCTGGCGCGAATCCGCACTGGCGCGATCGGTTTTTCCGCGATGCTGGAACTTCTGAAGGATTCAGGCTTGCGGGGTCTGGGCGGCGCTGGCTTTCCAGCCCACATGAAATGGAAGTTCGTGCAGGGCTATGCAGGGCCGCGCCTGATGACGATCAATGGCGATGAGGGCGAACCTGGAACCTTCAAGGATCGCTATTATCTGGAGCGCGATCCGCACAGGCTATTCGAAGGCGCGCTGATCGCCGCGCATTTCGTCGAAGCTGAGCGTATCTATCTTTACATGCGCGACGAATATCCGGCGGTGCTGGCGATCCTGCGCAACGAGATTGCCGCGCTTGAAAAACGCGGCCTGGTGACACCTGGATTCATCGAACTGCGGCGCGGTGCTGGAGCCTATATCTGCGGCGAAGAGTCGGCGATGATCGAATCCATCGAAGGCAAGCGTGGCATTCCGCGCCATCGCCCGCCCTATATCGCGGAGGTCGGCCTGTTTGGTCGCCCGACACTCAATCACAATGTTGAAACGCTGTGGTGGCTGCGTGATATCGTAGAGAAGGGGCCGAAATGGTTTGCCGATCAGGGCAAGCGCGATGCGGCAGGCGAGTGGCATGCGGGCCTGCGTTCATGGTCGGTGTCCGGCCGTGTCAAGAACCCGGGCGTCAAGCTGGCACCAGCGGGCATCACGGTGCGCGAACTGATCGAGGAACATTGCGGCGGCATGGCCGAGGGACATGCGTTCAAGGCCTACTATCCAGGCGGCGCATCGGGTGGCGTGCTGCCAGCCTCGATGGGCGATATTCCGCTCGATTTCGGTGGCGAGCTGGCCAAGCTGAATTCGTTCGTCGGCAGCCACGCCATCGTCATCCTGTCCGACAAGGACAGTGTCAAGGATGCCGTCATCAACACACTCAACTTCTTCAAGCATGAAAGCTGCGGACAGTGCACGCCGTGCCGGGGCGGAACCGAAAAACTCGTCGCCCTGCTTGGCAAGTCCGGAACAGCTGATGAGGCCACAATCCGCGACATCGAGCAGGTGATGCGCGATTCATCGATCTGCGGTCTGGGCCAGGCTGCCCCCAATCCGGTCAATCATCTGCTGACCTATTTCCGGGAGGAAATGTAATGTCGAACCCGATCACCTTCACGCTGGACGGCAAACAGGTCACAGCGCAGGCCGATGAGAGCATCTGGGAAGTGGCAAAGCGCGAGGGAACGCGCATTCCCCACCTGTGTCATCTCGACAAGCCCGGCTACCGCGCCGATGGCAATTGCCGCGCCTGCATGGTCGAAATCGAGGGCGAGCGCGTGCTGGCCGCCTCATGCATTCGCAAGCCGACGCCGGGCATGAAGGTCAACACGGCCAGTGAACGCGCAGACAAGTCGCGACGCATGGTTTTCGAACTGCTGGCAGCCGACATGCGCCCGCAGGAAGAAAGCGTTGATCCGCAAGCCGACTTCTGGAACTGGGCCGGATCGTTCGGCATTGCCGGCAGCGATCGTCTGCCGTCCAAGTTCGGCAAGGATGAAGTGGCGGCGCACGACACGACCAATCCGGCGATTGCGGTCAACCTGGATGCCTGCATTGCCTGCGGCGCCTGCGTGCGCGCCTGCCGGGAAGTCCAGGTCAATGACGTGATCGGCATGGGCCAGCGTGGCAGCCATGCAGCACCGGTGTTTGATCTTCATGATCCGATGGGCATGTCGACCTGCGTGACATGCGGCGAATGCGTCCAGGCCTGCCCGACCGGTGCCCTTTACGAGAAGACACTGATGGATGATGGCGGCACGAAACGTGCCGTTGATGATTTCGACAAGGTCGTGGATTCGGTCTGCCCCTATTGTGGTGTCGGCTGCCAGACCAAGGTCTATGTCAAGGATGACCGGATCGTGCAGATTGACGGGCGCAATGGCCCGGCGAATGAAAACCGGCTCTGTGTGAAGGGCCGCTTCGGCTTTGATTATGTTCGCCATCCAGAGCGGCTGACAAAGCCGCTGATCCGGCGCGAAGATGCACCAAAGCATGGCGAGATCGACCTCAAGGGCGTTGATCCGCTGACCGTGTTTCGCGAGGCGAGCTGGGAAGAGGCAATGGCGGTTGCCGTTGGCGGGCTGAAGACCATCCTGGAACGCGATGGCGGTTCGGCGCTGGCGGGCTTTGGCTCGGCGAAAGGTTCCAACGAGGAAGCCTATCTGTTCCAGAAACTGGTGCGTCAGGGTTTCGGCACCAACAATGTCGACCATTGCACGCGGCTTTGCCATGCTTCGTCCGTTGCTGCGCTTCTGGAGGGAATCGGGTCTGGCGCGGTTTCGGCACCCTTTACAGACGCCGAGATTGCCGATTGCATCATTGTCATCGGCGCGCGCCCGAACACGAACCACCCCGTTGCTGCCACCTATCTCAAGCAGGCGGCAAAGCGCGGCGCAAAGCTGATCATCATGGATCCGCGCAAGCAGGCGCTGATGCGCCATGCCACCCATGCGATCCAGTTCAAGCCGGGAACCGATGTGGCACTTCTCAATGCCATGCTACACGTCATCGTGGAGGAGAAACTGCATGATGAGCAGTTCATCCAGGCACATGTGTCAGGCTTCGAGGCGCTGAAGGAAAAGGTGCGTGATTTCTCGCCCGAAGCGATGGAAGAGGTTTGCGGCATTGCGGCCAGCCAGATCCGCGAGATCGCCAGGACCTATGCCAGGGCGGAACGATCACTGATCTTCTGGGGCATGGGCGTGTCGCAGCACACGCACGGAACGGACAATGCACGGTGCCTTATTGCACTTGCGCTGACGACCGGCCAGATCGGTCGCGAGGGAACAGGGCTTCATCCCCTGCGTGGCCAGAACAATGTGCAGGGCGCGTCCGACGCCGGTCTCATTCCGATGTTCTTCCCGGACTACAAGTCGGTCGAAAACCCGGACATTCGCGCAGGCTATGTCGACCTGTGGGGCCGCACGCTCGATCCAAAGCGCGGCCTGACAGTTGTCGAGATCATGGATGCGATCCATGCCGGTGAGATAAAGGGCATGTATGTAATGGGTGAGAACCCGGCCATGTCGGACCCGGACCAGATCCATGCGCGCGAAGCGCTGGCGCATCTTGAGCATCTTGTCGTGCAGGACATTTTCCTGACGGAGACTGCCTGGCACGCCGATGTTGTGTTTCCAGCTTCAGCACATGCGGAGAAGCTGGGCACCTACACCAACACCAACCGCCAGGTCCAGATCGGGCGTCCGGCCATTTCGCTGCCGGGCGAAGCGAGACAGGACTGGGAACTGGTAAGGGACATTGCCAATGGGCTTGGACTTGGCTGGAACTACGGACATATCTCGGAAGTTTATGGCGAAATGCAACTGGTGATGCCGTCGCTCAAGAACATTGCCTGGGAGAGGCTTGAGCGCGAGGATGCGGTTACCTATCCAGCCGATGCGCCGGACAGGCCCGGCAATGCAATCCTGTTCCGCGAAAGTTTCCCAACCGCCGATGGACGTGGTCGCATCGTGCCGGCGGACCTTCTGGCACCCGACGAAGTGCCCGATGATGAATATCCGATGGTGCTGACCACCGGTCGCCTGCTGGAGCACTGGCATACGGGTGCGATGACACGCCGGGCAGGCGTGCTGGACACGATCGAGCCGGAGGGCATTGCCGCGATGAACCCGCGCGAGATCGAGAAACGCGGATTTACTGCCGGCGGCATGATCCGCGTGGAGACAAGGCGTGGTGCGGTGGAAGCGGTTCTGCGTGCTGACCGCGAAGTTGCTGACGGCATGGTGTTCATCCCGTTCTGCTTCAATGAAAGCCCGGCCAACCGGCTGACCAACCCCAAACTCGATCCGTTCGGCAAGATACCGGAATTCAAGTTCTGCGCTGCGCGGGTGCTTCCATCGACACAAAGCGAGGCAGCGGAATAGTAATTTTCGCTTCGGCACGAAAAAAGTCGTCTGTTAAGTGATGGGTAACCCTATCATAACCCGGCGTTTACGATATCCCGATAGAAACGGGGACGAGGCAAGCAACAAACAGCCTCGCTCCCCGGATCAGGTATTGCGTACCGGGGACCTCGTCAAACTGGCGAGTTGCGTCTCAAAACCGGGTTCCTTTTGGCTCCAAAAGCCAAGCGGAATCCGGTTTTCTTGTTTCGGGCAACCGATGACCAGACCGCCGGTTTCTGATATGGTCCCGAAGTTAAGGGTCTCCCGAGCTATGCAGGGCAGGCGGGATCGATGAGGATGGCATGTATGTAGTGGTCAAGGACTTTCTCGAGCGACTGGGTTCGAATGAAGCGCACGTGATAGAATTCACGCATTCCGACAAGCGCATCGCGATGGCCGTGCTGCTTTATCGGGTGATCATGGTTGATGGAAAGGTGCGCAACGAGGAAGTGGTGCGCTACCGCGAAATCCTGCAGGACATCCTGGAAGTTTCGCCTGACGAACTAGACCTGTTCGAATCGATGGTGAAGGAAAAGCACGGCAGTGAATCCTCGCTGTTTCCATTTACCGTCATTGTCCAGAAGCTGCCCCACGAGACCAGGCGCAACATGCTGGACCTGATGCGCCAGATATCGATCAGCGACCGCGAATTGCACGAGTTCGAGATCAATCTGGTTGCGCGTACGGCCGAGCTGCTTGGTGTTGACTTCGAGGACGATTAGGCACGGCTTTTACGCCGCTCGGCGAGCACCTGTTCGAGTTCGGGAGATGCCGCCAGCAATTGCCTTGTATAGGCATGGGCAGGCGCATCGAATACCTGCTGTACCGCACCCTGTTCAACAAACTGGCCATGGCGCATGACGATGACCTCGTCGCACAGCGCGCGCACCACCGACAGATCATGGCTGATGAACAGATAGGCCAGGCCATGACGGCCTCTGAGATCTGCGAGAAGATCGAGAATCTGGGCGCGGATCGATACGTCGAGGGCGGAAACTGGCTCATCGGCAATGATCAGCCGGGGACGGTTCACGAGTGCACGGGCAATGGCAAGGCGCTGGCGCTGGCCGCCAGAAAATTCATGCACATACTTGTCGCCATCCTCCTCCAGCAAGCCGACATCTGTCAGCGCTTCCAGGGTTCTGCGCTTCTTTTCAGCCTTGTCCAGTTCTGGCCGCAGGAACAGCGGTTCGGCCAGCAGCCTGCCAACCTTGTGGCGCGGGTTGAACGATCCATAAGGGTCCTGGAAGACGATCTGCATTTCCTTGCGCGCTTCCTGAATCGCCTGCATGCCGCCGCCAACCAGGTCATTGCCATCGAAGACCAGTTTGCCGGTTACATCCTTGTGCAGGCCGAGTATTGCCCTGGCCAGCGTTGATTTCCCGCAACCCGATTCCCCAACCAGGGCCATCGTCTGGCCGGGATGAATGGCAAAGGACACGCCATCAACGGCGTTGAACGGCGGGGGGCGCTTGAAGAGGCTCGTCCTGGGGCGCGGATAGGTGCAATGGAGATCGACAGCAGACAGAAGCGGTGTACCACTGGCCTGCGATGAGAGAATGGGCGGTGCGGTCCTGGCAGGCACATGGGAGGAAGCTTCGGCAAGCCGTCTCGTATAGGCATGGCGGCGCTCGGTAAGCACGGTGACGGCATCGCCGCTTTCCTTGACCTGGCCATTGCGCAGAACGCAGACGCGGTCGGCAATTCCTGCAACCACGGCTAGGTCGTGGCTGATGAGAAGCAGTGCCATGTCGTGCGACTTCACCAGTTTCAGCAGCAGTTCCAGTATCTGTGCCTGGATCGTGACGTCGAGCGCGGTGGTGGGTTCGTCCGCGATCAGCAACCGGGGACGCAGCGCGCAGGCAATGGCAATTCCAACCCGCTGGCGCTGTCCGCCCGACAGTTCGTGCGGATAACGGGAAAGCGGGAAGCGCTCGGCTGGAAGTCCGACCTCTGCCAGTATGTCCGTCGCCTGCTGCCAGGCCTGCGCAGGGGAAACCTTGCGGTGCAGCCTGATACCTTCGGCGACCTGTTCGCCAATTGTCTTGAGCGGGTTGAGCGCGGTCATCGGTTCCTGGAAAACCATGCCGATATCGTCACCGCGCAACGCACACATGTGCGCTTCGTCGGCTTTCACCAGTTCTTCGCCTGCAAAACGGATTGAACCTGCAAGGGAAGCGGCGCGCGGCAGCAGGCGCATGATCGAGAGCGCGGTCAGCGACTTGCCGGAACCGGATTCGCCAACCAGTCCGATGACCTGGCCTTCATCCAGCGTCAGCGAGATATTGTCGAGGATCTTCTTGCCCGCGATGGCGAGGTTGAGGTTGCTGATTTCAAGTAGAGGCACGGCCTACCGCTCCCTGCTAAGGCGAGGATCAAGCAGGTCGCGCAGGCCATCGCCCATGAGGTTCAGGCCAAGCACGGTCGCGACAATGGCCAGCCCCGGAAAGATTGCCATGTGGGGCGCAAGCGCAACCATGGTCTGGGCTTCATTGAGCATGCGGCCCCAGCTTGGCCATGGGGGTTGCGTGCCAAGGCCGAGGTAGGAGAGGCCAGCTTCGGCCAGAATGCCAAGCGAGAACTGGATCGTGCCCTGAACGATCAGCAGGTTCGCAATGTTGGGAATGATGTGCTCGAACGAGATGCGCGCTGCACCCTTGCCGGCCACTTGCGCTGCCATGATGAATTCGCGCGACCATAGCGACAGCGCACCGCCGCGCGCCACGCGGGCGAAAACGGGAATGTTGAATATGCCGATGGCGATGATGGCGTTGAATATGCCGGGGCCGAAGATGGCGGTAATCATCACCGCCGACACAACGGCGGGAAAAGCGAACACGACGTCGTTGAAGCGCATGAGGATGGTGTCGGCGAGGCCGCGTTTTGCCGCCGCCCAGGCGCCAAGCGGGACGCCGACTGTCATGCCGATGCCAACGGCAACCAGAGCGACGGCGATGGAGTTCCGCGCGCCAACCATGATCATCGAGAAGATGTCCCGGCCGAAATGGTCGGTGCCGAACCAATGCGTGGCGGACGGGGCCTTGAGGCGATCCGCAATCACCAGCCTGGTGACGTCAAAAGGGGTCCAGAAGAAGGAGACCGCAGCCGCGATCAGGACCAGGGCGACGATCACCGAACCGGCCACGAAAGAGCGGGAACGCAGGGCGCGTGACAGTGTATCGCGCCAGGTGCCTGCCATGATCGTGGGTGCGGGAGGCGTCGTCATTGCGTCCTCGTTCGCAGGCGCGGATCGATTGCGGCATAGGCGATGTCGACCAGGAAATTGATGGCAATGACGCAGGCAACCAGCAGCACGACGACGTTCTGGACAACTGGCAGGTCATTCTGGGTGATGGCCTGAAACACCAGCCGGCCCAGGCCAGGCAGGTAGAAGACATTCTCGATGATGATGGTGCCAGCCAGCAGGAATGCGAATTGCAGGCCGAGGATGGTGACGACCGGGATCATTGCGTTGCGCAGCGCGTGGTTCCACATGGCGGAGCGTCGCGTCAGGCCCTTGGCGCGCGCGGTGCGGATGTAATCTTCATCCAGCGCTTCGATGAGGGCTGAACGCGTTACCCGTGAAAGGATGGCAGCCTGTGGGAGGGCGAGCGCAATCGATGGCAGTATCAGGGTCCTGATGCCGGGCCACAAACCGTCCTGCCAACCAGGAAACCCGCCTGCCGGTACCAGACGGAGCGTAACGGCGAACAGGTAGACAAGGAGGATTGCAAACCAGAAATTGGGGATGGCGACACCAAGCTGCGTTGCGGCCATGATCGCGGTATCGCCGCCGGTGCCCCTTCGCGCGGCAGAAGCGATGCCGACCGGAATGGCGATTGCGGTCGACAGGATCAGAGCAATGAAAGCCAACGGAACTGAGACCCACAGGCGCTCGGAAATCAGTTCGCCAACCGGTACCGAATAGGTGTAGCTGCGCCCGAAATCGCCAGCCAGCATGCCGGTGATCCAGTTCCAGTACCGGGTCAGTGGCGGCAGATCGAGGCCCATCTGCTGGCGCAGGGCGTCCACAGCGTCCTGGGTCGCGTTGATGCCGAGCATCAGGCGCGCGGGATCACCCGGCACGATTTCAAGCATCGCGAAAATGACGAGCGTAGCCAGGGCCAGTGTGAGAAGAAACGACAGCAGGCGCTTTGCAAGATACCAGGCCAAATGCGGTCACGCCCCGTTCGTGCAGTTCGGCTGACGGCGGCGGCGGGCTGGCCCGCCGCCCCATGATGATCAGTCTTTCCAGCTCACGCCGGTGAGATCGTTGGCCTGCACTGGCGAATTAGCCCAGAGACCGTCGATCTTGGCATCCCAGACACCGGTCTTTGCCAGTTCGAACAGGTAGCCGTTGACGGCATCACGCGAAATGATGCGCTGCGCGTCGCCCATCAGGGAATAGCGCGTTGCGTCATCCGTGGTCAGGTTCAGCTTGTCCATCACGTCGCGGAATTCCTGGCTGTCATAGCCGAAATAATAGTCCTGCTTGGCGTAGATTCCGATATCCATCGGCTCCGTATGCGAAACGATGGTCAGGTCGAAGTCGCCCTTGAACGGGCCTTCCAGCCACTGCTTCCACTCCACCGGCACGATTTCCAGTTCGATGCCGATTTCGCGCAGCTGGGATGCGATGATTTCACCACCGCGCCGCGCATAGGTTGGCGGCGGCAGCACGAGTGTCGCCTTGAAGCCACTTTCAAAACCGGCTTCCTTCATCAGTTCCTTCGCCCTGGCGATGTCGTGGGGATAGGTGTTGATCGTGTCCGCCACATAGGCTGGATGGTGCGGGGCGAAATGGGTGCCGATCGGTGTGCCCATGCCGAACATCGCGCCGTCAATGATCGCCTGCCGGTCGATGGTGTGGGCAATCGCCTGGCGAACCTTCAGATCGCTGAAGGGCGCGCGCTTGTTGTTGGTGGAGAGAATGGTTTCGCCCTCGGTCGATCCGAGCACGACCGCAAAGCGGGCATCAGCCTGGAATGCGGGCACTGCTTCAGGGGCTGGAAAATTCGGGAAACCGTCCACGTCACCGGCCTGAAGCGCTGCGATGGCTGCGGAAGCATCGGGGATGATGCGGAAGGTTGCCTTGGCAAGGGCAGCCTTGGAACCCCAGTAATCGTCATTGCGCACGATTTCGATGGCGCTGCCCTTGGCCCAGCTGGAGAACTTGAACGGACCAGTGCCGACCGGGTTTTCCTTGTTGGCTTCCGCGCTTTCGGGCGCGACAATCACTGCATCTCCCCAACCCATGTTGAAGAGGAAATTGCCTGCAGGCGAGGAAAGCGTGATTTTGACCGTTGCGGGATCGAGCACCTCGACATTCTCGATTGCCGCAAACAGACCCTTCTGGGCATTGGTTGAATCGGCGGCGCGTGCACGGTCGAGCGAGAATTTCACGTCTTCTGCATCAAAGCCGGAGCCGTCATGGAACTTCACGTCGGTATGAAGCTTGAAGGTGTATGTCTTGCCGTCGTCCGATATTTCCCAGCTTTCGGCGAGTGCTGGCAGGATTTCACCCTGCGAACCGATGCGCGTGAGGCCTTCGAAGACGTTTGCATAGACGACTTCGTCAATCGCGGCGGCGGCACCTGCGGTCGGGTCGAGATGCGGCGGCTCCAGGACCACGCCAAGCGTGAGAGTGTCCTTTGCCGCGAAGGCGGGCGATGCCCACATTGCAGCGGTTGACATGGCCGCAATGGCGGCAATCCTGACAATAGAGTTCATGGCGAAATTCATGGCTTGTACTCTCCCTGTAGACTGGAGTTCCCGTCTCTTGCGGTCAGGATCGCTGTTACGCACGGACAATCCGGCCTTCCGGCTCCTGCCTCATGCCAAGCTTGATTTAAAGATCGCCAATATGCAACCGATTGATGGTTGGCGGTGGCAAATTGTTTGCTTCCGGGGCAGGCCGGGTGCTGGCAAATCAGGCCGTTTCGCCGGTCAGCAACGTGTGCAGCGCCAGCGCCATGACGTGGGCGCTTTGTGTCATGTCCTCGATGCCGACAAACTCGTCGGGACGATGGGCGAGGTCGAGAATGCCAGGGCCATAGGCTATGCAATCATGCAGATGGCCGATGCGGGCAATGTGTTTCTGGTCATAGGTTCCGGGCGAGATCACATATTCGGGGTCCTTGCCGAACACATGGCGAATGCCGTCCGCAACAGCTTCAGCGACGGGCGTGTCCTTTTCCACCATGATCGGCAGGACTTCCATGATGTCACGAACCGAATAGTCGAATTTCGGCCGGTCGGTCTTCAGCCTGTCGAGGATTGTAACGACTTCCTGCTTTACCTGCGAAAGGTCCTCCTCAATGAGGAAACGGCGGTCGATTGTCAGCTTGCAGGAATCCGGCACGTTGGGAGAGGGAAGACCGCTGAAATCATCGGTCTGGCCACCATGGATCGAATTGATGTTCATGGTTGACCGGCGCGCACCTTCCGGCACCACGGGCATTCTCGTCATGCGCCTGTCGAGAGCCGGGAACAGGTCCTTTTCGAAGGCTTCCAGTACGGCGCCCATGTGGCGGACGGCGCAATCACCCAGGAAAGGCATGGAGCCGTGGGCAATTTCGCCCATGGTTTCGATTTCCGCCCACCATACACCGCGATGCCCCAGGCAAATGCGGTCCTTGTTGAGCGGTTCAGGGATGATGACATGATCAACGCGGGGCCGGGAGAAATAGCCTTCGCGTGCAAGATAGGCGACGCCGCCGAACCCGCCCGATTCCTCGTCTACGGTGCCGGAAATCTCGATCGCTCCGGGAAAACCCGGATTGCTGGCAATATAGGCTTCCGCGGCAATCACGGATGATGCGAGCCCGCCCTTCATGTCGCAGGCGCCGCGCCCAAAGACCTTGCCGTCTCGCACAAGGGCAGCGAACGGGTCTACGCTCCAGCCATCGCCCGCATCGACAACATCGATATGCGAATTGAAGTGGACGGTCGGGCCGGGCCTTGCGCCTTCGCGCCGTGCGATCACGTTGGTGCGCGGATAGCGGTCGCTGTCGCCAGGCGTCCCCTTGGCGCGAATGTACTTTACCTCGAAGCCGGAGCGCTTGAGACGGTTGCCCAGATACTCCACGCAGGGCGTATAGGCTTCGCCTGGCGGATTCACGGTTGGAAACCGGATCAGATCGCAGGCGAGAGAGACCATGTCGTCCTGCCTGGCGTTTACCTGTGCCAGAAGTTGCTGATACATTTCGACCATTGAGAAACCGCCATGAAAAGGCGAAGGTTTCACAGGTTTGGCATGCACTCAAGGGGGCAACAGGAAATATGGACGTTACGCACTTCAATGCGCTGACCAGTCCGGCATTCAGGGCGGACCCGATGCCCATGCTTGCCCGCCTGCGCCAGGAAAGCCCGGTGTTGCGCATCAAGCCGGGCATGCTCGAAAGCTGGCATGTCTTTGGTTACGAGGATATCCGCAGCATATTGCTTGACCCGGATCGCTTCAGCTCCGACCGCAGTCTCATCGGCGGCGGCGATGCCCGCGTCAGCAAGGCCAATCTGGGCTTCCTGTTCAACAACCTGATTTCGGCGAGCGGTGAGAAACACCGGCGGCTGCGCATGATTGCCAATCGCGTGTTCATGGCTGGTGGTGTCGAACGGTTCAGGGAAGTGTGCGACCGCAAGATCGGCCAATGCCTGGACGATGCGCTCGACGGCGAAGTCTTTGACGTTGTGGAGGGCTTTGCAGCGAAGATTTCAATTGCGATGATTTCGGCAGTCCTCGGCCTTCCCGACGCCGACCGCGACAGGATTCGCCGGTGGGCGAAAGTTCTGGGTGCCAATAGCGGTGCGGTGACCTGGATGGCGGAAATGGATCATGACATTGAAGCTCTGAGCCTGAACACGGCGCTCGAAATGCGTGACTATTTTGCGAAGTATATTGATGAGCGAAAGGCCCGTCCGAAAGAGGGCGATGTCATATCGCAGTTCCTTCACCAGGAAGTGGAGGGCGAACGCCTCGATGGGGAGGAGGTGCTGTCGATGGCCATGCTGCTGCTGTTGGCCGGCAACGAGACGACGACCAACCTGATCACCAATTTCATGCGCAGGATGGCAATGCATCCCCAGGATGGCGAGCGCTTGCGGGTCGAGCCGGATCTTGTCGATTCCGCCGTGGAGGAAACAGTACGCCTGCACAGTTCGATCCGAAACATCGACCGTTATGCGCTGATCGAGACCAGGATTGGCGGTGTGACGATACCGGCTGGCGCGCAAATGGTGCTGTGGCTGTCTGCGGGCAACCGGGATCCGGAGATATTTGAAAACCCGGACAGGTTCGACATTGCGAGAAAACCTAACCGGCATCTGGGTTTCGGCACTGGCATGCACATGTGTCTGGGCGCGCATCTGGCCCGGCTTCAAACGCGCGCTGCTGCACGGCATGTTCTTGATAAAACACGGGAAATTCAACTGTGCGGCGAGCCGGTGCACGGACCGAATGCCAGTTTCGACAATATCCTGCGCCAGGACATGCGTTTCTTGCGGCGCTGATGCGTGCTGATGAACTTTGTGTGAGCAAATGCACATAAGTGGAATGGAAAGGAATTGTAGACTACCTTCCAGGCCCATGGGGCATGAAGAAAGTGGTCATAAAGTCACAAGACTACCAGGAGGGATTGATGAAACGGATAGTTATAGCAACGGCACTGCTGCTTGCATGTTTTTCAGCACCAGCCCATTCGGCGGCAATTGAAGCGCGCATAGACCTTTCGGAACAGCGCATGCGCGTCTATCAGAACGGGTTCCTGCGCTATACGTGGCCGGTGTCGACGGCACGCGGCGGTTATGTCACCCCGACAGGGTCCTATCGGCCAACACGCATGCACAAGATGTGGTATTCGAGAAAGTACCACAACTCACCGATGCCCTATTCGATCTTCTTTCGTGGCGGCTATGCGGTGCATGGCACAAACGACCTGAAACGTCTTGGAAGACCTGCGTCCCATGGCTGCGTCCGCCTGCATCCAGACAATGCGCGTACGCTTTACAACATGGTGCAGAATGCGGGAGCCAGCAACGCGAAAATCAGCATCGCGCACTGAACCAGTTACTGCAATAAAACGGCAAAAGCCCGTCGGTTGTTCCGGCGGGCTTTCCTGTTTGGGCTATTTCCAGCGCTTGTGAAGCCACAACCACTGCCCGGGATACTCGCGAACCCATCCCTCGACAACCGTGTTGACGAGTTGGGTCAGCGCTTGCACATCCACCGCGCCCTTGCTGTCGCGCGGCACTTCCAGCCGGTCCTGCAATTCTATACGGAAACGCCCGCCGGGAAGACGTATGCAGCGAGCGGGATAGATGGGGCAGTCGAACTGGCGCGCAAGCTTGGCGATCAGCTGATTGCCAAGTGTCGGGCGGCCGAAGAAAGAGACCGGCACCCCCTTCTTGTAATACTGATCAACCAGCATGCCAACCTTGCCACCATCGCGCATTACATCGGCCAGCGCCCAGGATGCGCCCGCCTTGGAGGGTACCAGATGGCCCATGGCGGTCTTGCGCGCGGAAAGGACCCGCTTTGCGATGTAGGGATTGTTGGGAGGGCGGAAGAGGGCTGTGATGTCCAGGTCATAGGCGGCTGAGGCGACCGGCAGCAATTCCCAATTGCCCGTATGGGCGGTGAAACAGATTGCCGGGCCGTCATGCTCACGAAGCGCCACGAAATTGTCGATGCCGGAAACCTCGAAACGACCGCCCTCCGGTTTCTGCGGATCAAAGTCGAATATCTCGTCCAGATAGGCATATTCGGCGGCGGTGCGCGACAGGCTGCCCCACATGTCTTCGAGGATGGTCTCAATTTCGGCAGGGGTCTTTTGCGGGAAAGCCTTTTGCAGATTGTCCCGGGCACGGCGCGTGCGCTGGTAGCGCATGCCGAAATAGCGACCCAGCTTTTCGATGGTGTTGATTGCTGCGTCTGCCGGCAGCAATTTCACAAGCCAGATGAAGCCAAAGAAGAACCTTGCCACGATCCAATGGCCGCTGTTGCGGGCAAGGACGTACCATCTGGGATATCGGGTTGCAGGTTTCTTGCGCCCTATCATTGCGCTCCCCGCTCCATGTCGGGCCGTATCAGGTGTTGACCCGCATGATGATCTTGCCGAAGACCTTGCGGCTTTCCATGCGCTGAAGTGCGGTTTCAACGTCTCCGAATGCGATTTCCGTGTCAATGACGGGATGGACAATGCCACGCGCCATCTTTTCCATCGCATCGGTCATGTTGCGCATGTTGCAGCCAAAGGAGCCGATCAGGCGCAACTGCTGCTGGAAAAGCATCATCAGGTTGGTTTCGGCAGAAACACCGCTGGTGGAACCGCAGGTGACCAGGCGTCCGCCGCGGCGAAGACACAGCATCGAACCCTGCCAGGTGTCCTTGCCGACATGTTCGAAGACGACATCGACACCCTTCTTGCGGGTGATCTTGCGCACGGTGCCTTCGAAACGGTCGGTGCGGTAGTTTATCACGTGATCGGCGCCCAGCGCCTTGCAGGCTTCAATCTTGTCGTCGGAGCCTACTGTGGTGATGACGGTACAGCCGATCTTCTTGGCCAGCTGAATTGCGGCAGACCCGATGCCCGACCCGCCAGCATGGACGAGCACGGTTTCACCCGATTCAAGCCGGGCATTGTCAAACAGCATATGTTCGCAGGTGCCAAAGGTAACGGGAGCGACAGCCGCGCCGATATCATCCACGCCTTCGGGTGCGGGTACGACATTGCGTGCCGGCATGTTGGCCAGTTCGCGCGCATAGCCATCGAGATGGAAGCCATGCACTCCTTTCGGGTTTTCGCAATGATTGTCACGTCCTTCGCGGCAGGGACGGCAACGTCCGCAGGTCGGTGCGCCATAGATCGAGACAAGATCGCCTGTCTTCAGGCCGCTTACGCCTGGGCCAACGGCTGCAATCACGGCCGAGGCTTCCGCGCCAACGGTCATCGGCAGCTTGCGCTTGGCAAACGCCATGCCGCGCCAGCCCCACACGTCGATATGGTTGAGGGCAACGACGCGAATTGCAAGCTGCACCTCGCCTTCGCCGGGGGGCGGGGGCGGTGCAATGTCCGTGACCTTGACCTCACGTTCTGAAACAAGCTGAAGTGCGCGCACGGGCGGTCTCCGTGGTTACTGTAATTGCGGGAAGGTCCGGGCTGGTTACACGACGTCGCGGCCCAGCACAAGGCAGGCATTCTGACCGCCAAAGCCGAACGAGTTCGACAGGATGGTCCTGACCTCGGCGTCACGCTTGACGTTTGGAACGACGTCGAGCGGAATATCGGGATCGGGATGGTCATAATTGATGGTGGGCGGAATGACACCTTCGCGCATCGTTAGGAAGGAGAACACGGCTTCCACCGCGCCACCTGCCGTCAGTGTGTGACCGATCATCGACTTGTTGGAAGAGATCGGCACGGAGAGGATGCGTTCGCCGAAGACGGCGCGCAGGGAGTTGTATTCCATGCGATCGTTTTCAGGCGTCGAGGTGCCATGGGCGTTGATATAGTCGATATCATCGACGCCAACGCCGGCATCTTCCAGGCCAAGCTTGATGGCAGTGATGACAGGCTTGCCATCGGGGCTTGAGCGGGTGCGGTGGAACGAATCGGCCTTCTCGCCAACACCCTTGAGGACGCCGAGGATTTCCGCGCCGCGCGCGGTCGCATGTTCCAGCGATTCCAGCACGAGTGCGGCGGAACCTTCCGACATGACAAAGCCATCGCGGTCCTTGGAGAAGGGCTTGGAGGCCTTTTCGGGCTTCTCGTTCTGGGTGGTCAGGGCGGAGAGCAGCGAGAAGCGGATAAGCCCCTCGGCAGTCACGGAGCCGTCGGATGCAACACACAGTGCGGCGCCGGTATCGCCACGGCGAATTGCCTCGACGCCCTGCTGGATTGCCGTCGCACCTGAAGCGCAGGCAGTTGAAAGCGAGATCGGCAGCCCCTTGGTGCCGTATTTTTCGGCAAGGCGGAAGGCAATGGTGCCAAGCTGGATGAGGCGATGCATGCGGTCATGGCGTTCACGGCGTGCTGCTTCCAGCAACTGGCCGTAACCGGGTTCTGCTTCCGGATTTTCGCCCATCAGTTCAAAACGATGCTGCCATTCCAGTTCGACAGGCGGTGCGGCAAAGTAAAGTGGTCCGGGGAAGCCTGCGCGGCCAAATCCCGCGTCGGCGAGCGCCTCTTCGGTCGTCGAGTCGGCCATCGCATAGGAAATGCCGGGAGCCGAAACCTCTTCCGGCTTCATGAAATCAACCGTGCCTGCGATCGACGTGGTCAGACCATCGGTGGGGAAGCGGTTGATGCGATGGATGCCGGATTTACCAGCTGTCAGCGCGGACCAGTTGTCCTTCTTGCCCTGACCAAGCGAAGTCAGGACACCCATGCCGGTCACGACGACGATGGGCCTTCCCAGGTGATCGGTAAACTTTCCAGACATGTCAATTCTCCAAACTGTGGCCAGTGGGCCCGTTCAGCATCAAACCTTTTCGATCAGTCCGAAACCTTCGCCCAGGTGATGGCCGATGGTGGACACGAGAACGCGCTCCGGTGCGCTGGAGCCTGCTTTTTCTGCTGCCTCGAATGCTGGATAGAAGCCGCCCTTGTGCAGGGCCAGCGCTGCCAGTGCGACGCCAGCGGGGAAATTTGCTTCCAGCGGATTGCCGGTCATGGACGTGAAGGCGCGCACCGGTGCATCTTCGCCCAGCTTGCGGGCAAGGGCTGCCATTTCGAGTTCTGTCGCCGGGCCGTAGCCGGTGGTTCCAGACACGACTGGTGTTCCCTTTGGCACTGCGAGCGTGTCGAGCATGGCATCCAGACGTGGACCGGCCTTTTGCGGGTCGCGTGAACCCAGATCGGATACCACTGCCGAAATGCGGGCATAAGGCCGCGCGCCGCGCGCCCTGGCGTGGTCAGCCTCTTCGAGAACGAGAAACGCGCCAACGCTGCCCGATATCATGCCGCCGCCGCTCTTCTGGCGGGCAAAGACAGGTGCCGGTTCACCGCGATGCACATATTGACCCAGTTCCATCGACAGGAGCAGGTCAATGCGCTCGGCATTGAATGCGCCGCCTACCAGCAGGTGCGTGCTCTGACCGGCGCGGATGCGCGACAGCGCGTTTTCGATTGCCGTGATGCCGGCGGTCTCTTCGCCCATATAGGTACGCGATGATCCAGTCACCTTCTGGACGATGGAAATGTTGCCTGCCATCAGGTTCGACAACTGGGCCAGGAAAAGGGTCGGACGAAGGTCAAATGGCAGACGCTCGTTGAGCAGGCGGTCACGGTCATTGCGCGATGTGGCGTCGCGCAGGATTGAATTGTCGACCTCAATGTCACGCTCGCCGCCACCTGCCGCGACAACGAGATCCATCGTCGAGACCAGTTCCTCATTTTCCTTCAGGCCGGCATCTTCAAGTGCAAGACCGGCGGTATAGGTGCCCAGACGCTGCCAGTTTTCCATCTGGCGCTGGTCACCGCGACGCGGAATCTGCTTGGACCAGTCCATTTCTGGCAGCGGGTGAACGCTATAGGGCTTGAAGCGCTCGGTATCGATGACTGGCGCTGGCGCGCTGGCACCACCCAGAATGTTCCAGTGATGCTCGGCACCTTCGCCAAAGCAGGATACCAGTCCGATACCCGTAATCCACACTTCACGTGATTTCATCGGTCAATACAGTTCCGTTGGTGATCAGATCAGGCCCGCACAGCATGCGGCCCGATCCCTTTTAGCCAATTCAATCCGGCAGGACAGCAAAAATCGGAAGGCCGCCCGGCTCAAACAGGCTTCTTCATGTCAGCAACCTGTCCCTTGATCAATCCCTGTAATTCCGGGGTGGGGAAGGGGAGGATCGTATAGGTCAGCTGGGCATTGGCTATGCGCTTGTTGCCTGAGCGGATTTCCGCCTTTGTCACGGCATAGCCCGAGCCTTCGTGCTCGATCTGCGCACGGATTTCAAGCTCGGCACCCGGACCGACAAAATCGCGCAGCTTGCCTTCCTTCACTCCGGCCAGAAGCGGGATCTTCGTGAAGTCGATCGTGTGCATGATCATGATGCCGGAGGCTTGCGCCATGGTCTCGATGAGCAGGACGCCTGGAACCAGCGGATGGCCGGGAAAATGGCCTTCGAACACGGTGCTGGTAGCGGGAACGACCGATCTGGCTTCCAGGACCTTCTTTTCCATGTCCACGGAAACGATGCGGTCGATCATCTGGAAATATTCGAGTTGCATGGTCGAAATTGCCTGCCTTTGGTCACTTCAAATGGCGAGGCCCCTCGCGGGGCCCCAAAACGCTTCGTGATTCGCGATTGCCTGCCGGTGTGACAGGCAGGTAATCAGGCCTTGGCCTGGACCAGCGCGTCGATCTTGGCGCACAGGTTCTTCATCACGAAGTATTCCTCGGTAGAGGCCTTGCCTTCGTTGACTTCCTGGGTCCAGGTCTCGAGCGGGATCTTGATGCCGAATTCCTTGTCGATCGCGAACACGATGTCGAGGAAATCGAGGCTGTCGATTCCCAGATCGTCAATCGTGTGGCTTTCCGGCGTGATTTCCTCGCGTGGAATCTCGCTAGTTTCGGAGATGATGTCGGCGACCTTGTCGAATGTCGTGCTCACGTTATTGCCTCTTGTTCGTCGCTATGGCGAACGCTCCGCATCCAACGATCCGGGCAAACCCGCCTGTATTCCTGTTGCTGTCCGAGGAGCCGCTGGCCCGCCGTCGCCCAATTGCCTGTCCGCGCGCCAGACGCAGCCGGCTGGCTGAAATGCCTGCAAAGACTCGGCGCTTTTAGCCATAGATTTGCAAATTGTCCAGCATCGGCTTTCGGCCATGCTGCAATTGCGAAGAAAACCTGTGTGCTATCCTTCAACAAAGGATGCCTTGTTGCGCGGGAACAACAGGTAAAACGCGCGCTGCCCGCCCGTTGCCTATTGGGGAAGCCAGTATCTGGCCTGTTCTGCGCCGCGCTCGATGACAACGAAATTGTTGGCAAAGACGCGGTAGGCAGGACTCCATTCCCCGTCCGGCCACTGGATGCGGATTTCCGCGCGTTCAGAGGGTCCAAGGCCCACATGGATGAAGCCGGCGGAACCCGAAGCATGCCCGCCACCCACCTTGAGTGCACGGACCCGCGCCGTATTGCCGGTCTTGACCGAAACATGGGCACCGACCGCGTTGCGATTTGTGCCTTTCTGGCGCAATTCAACCTGCAGCCAGTTGCCCATTGGCCGTGTTCCCCAATCCGTGCGCGAACCCGTGTTGCGAAACAGGCTGACATTGTGCTCGCGATTGACGACGAGAAGGTCGAGCATGCCATCAAGGTTGAAATCAGCAATTGCGGCACCGCGGCCCTTTGTCGGCTGGGCGATGCCTGCTGGTTCGCCTGCTTCAGCGAATTTGTCATCAAAGGTTCCCAGCAGAAGGTTGTCGGGATCGAAAGCCGCGAATTCCGGCATCTGCTCGACATTGCCCTTGGCAATGAACAGATCGAGGCGGCCATCATTGTTGAAATCCTGGAACTCGGCGTGCCAGCCTGTCGACGGCTTGGGGTCTCCGCCCGCATAGGGACGCTGCGCTGTCGCACCCTTTTCAAAGGCCATGTCGCGATAGACCGGGCGTTCTTCCTCCGAATCCTCGTCGAGCGTCTGCAATTTCGTGTCGCCCATCGAGGTCAGGGCATATTCCGGATAGCCATCAGCGTTGAGGTCTGCTTCTGCTATGCCCATTCCCCAGATCGATACCGATCGCCAACCATCGGCGCTGGTGTAGAGCCTTGGAGCCCTGGCGGGATCAAGTCGCCACAATTGTTCTTCGCCGCCCCTGTAATACTGGCGGTCATTGGTCATGCGAAGGGCAGGGGTGCCGCTTCTGTCCCAGTCGGTGAAGATCATCGACAAGGTGCAATAGCCAGGCGACAGGGCGGTGCGCTCGCCATAGTCAGGTGGACCGGCCTGCGGGTTATTGCCCTGGGTCTTGCGAACCGGGCGGAAAAGCTCGTTGTCATGGCAGGTACCCCAGGGGGAGCCGGGTGCCGAGCGGTCGACATAGTTGCCGAATACCAGGGTGGGCCAGGCCATGCCTGCTTCGAAACTGGCAGCAAAGGCCGTGGTCCAGGCCCTGCCGCCATCGAAGGAAAAGGCCCGGTTGGCAAGCGAAAAGGTGCAGTCTGGGCCACCCTTGAGCAGCAGGTTTTCGCCTATCCTGAGAACGGCAAGGTCCATGATGCCGTCATTGTCGATGTCGAGGGGATAAGCGCCGGTAATGCGGGTGAGTTCGCGTTCGCCCAGCCCGATGTCCCGCTTCTCGAATTTCAGTGCGCCGCCAATCGGCGAACGATTGACCAGTAGCGCGGCGGGTTGCGTGCCCCCGGCAATGAAAAGGTCGGGCTTGCGATCGCCATTGCAATCGAAACTTGCAGCCCCTCCGCCGACGAAATATTCCCATGGGCCGCGATAGGCATGCTCGATACCGGCGGACACCGCCTCTTCATGCATGAGCGGCACATCCATCGCCCGCGCGGCAGCGTCCTGCGCACTGGCGCCCGTTGGCTGGGCGATCAGCATCAGCGCACCAAGGCTTGCCGCCATTGAAAGGGGTGCCACTCTCATTCGATCACCAGTGTCTTGAGAAAGGCGATAAGGGCGGAGCGCTCATCGTCCGGCAGGGCGATGTAGGCTGCCGTTACCGGTGCCGCATCGCCACCGTGGGCGCGGATTGCCTGATCCAGCGTCACCATGTCGCCGCGGTGCCCATATGGCGCGGTGGAGGCGATGCCCCACAGTTCGGTGGTCTGGAATACATCGCGATCGACAAAACGCTGGGCAAGAAGCTCGTTGCCGAAGGCGGCGTTTCTCGGATCGGCTATGCGGTGGCGCTTGAGATCGCCAAAAAGCGGAACCAGCCAGTTCCCATCTGAATCTTTCTGGAGCGTTTGCGCCCAGCCTGCCAGCGCGAGATGGTATCGGGTGGGGTTGGCCACATCACTGGCGCGCAGCGTGCCTGCAGCGTCGAAGGGGCCGGGATCGGAAAAATCCAGCGATGACAATGGCAACTGGCGAACATGGCAGGAAGTGCAGCCGATCTGGTCGAAAAGCCTGCTGCCTTCGCTTGCAGCCTTGCGCCAGTCTGTTTCGGCTGGCTCCTTGATGGAGGGTGGCTGGAGCGAAGCCTGCCAGGCGACCAGGGCGGAAACATCGCCTTCACTCAATTCATCGGGCTTGCCATCCTCGTCGAAATCCTGTTCGCCGGTCCATCTCGCGCCGAACCTCTCGACAGCCTGAATGCCGTGATGATGGTTCAGTGCATTGACGGTAAACTGGCGCAGGGAAGTCATCACGCCCTTGTGGCTGAAGGGGCGGATGACGAGATCGGTATCAATGCCATCCAGCGCCGAAAGGTCGATCATGCCGTCGGGATCGACGAACAGTTTGCCGAAATCGACGCCCTTTGTAACCAGTCTGACCTCGACACGTTTTGCGCTGGAACGCGCCTGTTCCACCGCTTCGCGCCGCATGGCGTGAAGTTCTGCCGTCATTTCACGGGCGAGCAGTTCAATGAGGCCGGACCCGAAGACGTGGTTTGTGTTGCGCTCGTTGGAAAACTGCGGATCAAGACTGTCGAAGTCCGCGTTGGTGAACCCTTCGGATACGAAGACATTGGCCGAGAAATCGCCCGCTCCACCCATTTTCGGCACATTGTGGCAGCTCGAACAGGCATTGGCGTCCATGCCGGCAGTGCGGTTGAAGGCGTCACGGGCGGGGCGCTTGCGCTTTACCGGTGTGATGGCCTGGGTTGCCAGCGGGCGGCCTACGCCGTCGGCAGGGGTGAACTTTGCGCCGAACAGCGATTCACCAGCCTTAACCAGCCGGTCGAAACGCGGCTTGTCGAGCGTGCCGGCGAAATCGGCAATGTCGAGATGTTCCCCGATGGCCTTTTCCTGCCAGGAAGCGTCTGCGGCGATAGCGGGCACAAAGGGGGTGCTGGCAAGGGTCGCGCCAAGCGTCGCAACCATCAAAGCGGTACGAAATTTGTCACGCCCGTGCATAATCCTGCTCCCGCACCGTGCCCGCCGTTTCGCCTGAACCAAACACGTGATTGTCCAGATGGACCAACGCGCTCATCATTGCACCATCGCGCAAAAGAGGAAACTCGTCGGGAAAACACTGCATTTCGATACGCGGTGTCGCCAGCCCGGCTGCCTGGTTGCCAAGCGCATCACGGATCGGCTTTTCGATGACATCGAATGCAATGGCTCCCGATCCGACAAAGGCGACAGGGAAGGGGTCAAACAGCGCGAACATGCTGCGAAGGCCGGAGCCGATTGCTTCGCCTGCCTTGCGGTAGGCCAGTCTTTCGGGTCCATCGAAACGCCGTGCGCGTTCGGCCAGCCCGGCCATGTCTGTTGCAGACAGCGTGTCGGCAGGCGGCTGGCTGCCGGATTTTTCGTGCGCCGCGCGCCAGATGGCATAGTCCCCGGCATAGGCCTCGATGCAGCCATGTGTGCCGCAGCGGCAAAGATTGCCACCCGGAATATGGATCATGTGTCCGAATTCGGTTGCGGACGAGCCGATGCCGGAAAAGAGCTCACCGCGCAAGAACAGCCCCATGCCGATGCCGTGCGACAGCAGGACGGCAGCAAAACTGTCGCCGTAGCGCTCGGGAAATTTCCAGCGAAGGGCTTCCGCGATCATGCTGCAATCATTGGCGAGTGTGGCAGGTACCGCGAATTCCCGGGACAGCATGGAGCCAAGCGGTACGTTGGTGCATGTCGTGATCGGGGACCAGAGCATCGAGGCGGAATCGGCGCTTGTGGCACCCTGGACACCTACTGCGATATGGCGCAGCGGACCAGGTTCGCCCGATGCGTTGGCCATGGCATCGCGCAGCACGTCTGCGAGTGCGTCCTTCAGCATTTCCTGCGTTGCACTGCCGGTGTTGATGCGGCGAATGCTTTCCGAGATCACCGAGCCGCGATAGTCGATCAGTGCGGCTGAAACGCGATTCAGGGAAAGCGAGAGGGCGGCAACGCTTGCAATGGCGGGATTGAGGGACAGGGCCACCTGCGGCCTTCCGCGACGCGCGAGTGTGTCAACGGAGGCGGAATCAAGCCCCGGTGTTTCGAGCAGAATGCCGTTTGGAACCAGTGTTGAGGTGATGGCAGTGACAGTGGAGGCGCTGAGGCCCGTGGCGGCACTGAGTTCGGTGCGCGAAAGGGTTCCCGACCGCCTGAGAGCGGCCAGAATCCGCCGCTGATTCTGGCGACGAAGGTCATCCGAACGAACTATCGCCGGCATCCGTGCTCCTCCGTGCGGCGGGTTGCCGCCGACATGATCCATATTGCATTGCACCAAAAAAAGTTGTTGCATTGCAATAATTTAGCCTGACTGAAATTCATGTTGACACAGCACGGCTCTTGAGTCACTCTTTTTTTCGAACCTCGAATTAAAGAGGCTCGCCGGTGCCGACGACTTCCATGAAAGGAAGGGTGTCGGCTTTCAATCATGGTGCGCGATGCACCGGGAGGAACAGCTATGAAGAAACATGTCCTGGCGCTCGCGGGCGCCATGCTCGCCATGTCGGTTGCGTCCAGCGCACTGGCAGCAGGCAAGGTGATCGGCGTTTCCTGGTCCAACTTCCAGGAAGAGCGCTGGAAGACCGATGAAGCAGCCATGAAGGCAGCCATCGAGGCCAATGGCGACACCTATATCTCAGCGGATGCGCAGGCATCCGCGGCCAAGCAGCTTACAGACGTCGAAAGCCTCATTGCACAGGGCGCAAACGCGCTCGTGATCCTGTCCGTTGACAAGGATGCAGTTGGCCCGGCGGTCGACAAGGCAGCGGCAGAAGGCATTCCGGTGGTGGGTTATGACCGCCTGATCGAAGACAATCGCGCCTTCTACCTGACCTTTGACAACAAGGGCGTGGGCCGCATCATCGCCGAAACCGTGAAGGCGGTTAAGCCTGACGGCAACTATGCCATCATCAAGGGCGACAAGGGTGACCCGAATGCCGCCTTCCTGCTTGAAGGCATGATGGAAGTGATCGGTGGCGATGTCAGCGCCGGCAAGATCAAGATTGTCGGTGAAGCTTTCACCGATGGCTGGAAGCCGGACAATGCGCAGAAGAACATGGAACAGATCCTGACGGCCAACAGCAACGCTGTTGACGCGGTTCTGGCCGAAAACGACGGCATGGCCGGTGGTGCGATTGCAGCGCTTTCCGCACAGGGCATGAATATTCCGATCGGCGGCCAGGATGGCGACCATGCAGCGCTCAACCGCGTTGCGCGTGGTACGCAGACCGTTTCCGTGTGGAAAGATGCCCGCCAGCTCGGCAAGGCAGCCGGTGATATCGCGTCCATGCTTGCCGACGGCAAGGCAATGGCAGACATCCCGGATGCCGTGAAGTGGTCCGGCGGTGAGAAGGGCGTTGAAATGACAGCGATCTTCCTCGCGCCAACCCCGGTTACCAAGGACAATATCTCCGTGGTGATCGAAGCTGGCCACATTGCCAAGGAAAAGGTCTGCGAAGGTGCAATGGCCGGCGTCAACGGCTGCTGAACCTGAATGGAACAATACCTGCGGCGGGAAACCGCCGCAGGCTTGCCAGCCACCTGAATTCGGCTGGATAATGCCAGAGCCTGTCCGGGGACGGGCGTTCGCGCTGCCGGGCTCATGTGCCCGTGTGTCATCGCGCGCTGGGCTGGAGGGATTTTTGCAATGAGCGAACAAGCATCTGGGCCAGCGGCTTCCGCACCTGTCATCAGGAAAGAGGCTGGCGGCGATGGAATTTTCACGCGCTTCCTGCGCCAGACCGAGCTTGATTCACGTCTGCTCGGCATGATCGGTGCGCTTGCACTGATCTGGGTCGGCTTTCATCTTTACGGCGCGTTGGTCAACGGCTTTGGCGCCTTTCTGACACCCAGAAACCTGTGGAACCTGTCAGTCCAGACGGCCTCCATCGGCATCATGGCGACGGGGATGGTGCTGATCATCGTCACGCGCCACATCGATCTTTCGGTCGGTTCGATCCTGGGTTTCGCCGCGATCATCATGGGCGTTGTCCAGGTCAACATCCTCCCGCACTATCTGGGCCTGGGGCATCCGCTGATATGGATCATCGCGGCTGCAACCGGCATGGCCGTAGGAACGGCGATCGGTGCGTTCCATGGCTGGCTCGTGGCCTATCTGGGCATACCGGCCTTCATTGTGACGCTTGGCGGGCTGCTGGTATGGCGCGGTGCCGCCTTCCTTGTGGCGCGTGGTGAAACCATTGCCCCGGTGGATGCGACTTTCGCGCTGCTGGGTGGTGGTCCATACGGTGCTGTTGGCTCGACGGCGAGCTGGGTCATCGGCCTCATTGCTTGTGCCGGGATCGTTGCGATGCTTGTTACGGGACGGGTACAGCGCAAGCGGTTCCAGTTTCCACTGCGCCCCATGTGGGCCGAAATCTTCCTTGCCATCCTTGGCTGCGGCCTGGTCATCGGCTTTGTCACACTGGTCAATGCCTATCCATGGCCAAAGGGCATCGTGAACCAGTTTGCCCAGAAGAATGGTATCGAGGTGCCGCCGGAGGGCCTGTTCATCAGCCACGGCTTCGCCATTCCTGTTCTCATTCTCATCGGCGTTGGCATTGCCGTCACGTTCCTGGCAACACGCACCCGCTTCGGGCGCTATGTCTTTGCCATCGGCGGCAATCCGGAAGCCGCGGAACTTGCCGGTATCAACACGCGCTTCGTGACGGTGAAGATTTTCGCGTTGATGGGTTTCCTTTGCGGCCTGTCGGCGGTGGTCGCCAGCGCACGCCTCAATTCGGCGACAAACGCGCTTGGAACACTTGACGAACTCTATGTCATCGCATCGGCCGTCATTGGCGGCACGTCGCTCGGCGGAGGCATCGGCACGATCTACGGGGCCATCCTTGGCGCTCTCGTGATGCAGTCGCTGCAGACCGGCATGGTGCTGATCGGCTTCGATGCGGCCATGCAACAGATCGTTGTCGGGTCGGTTCTCGTCATCGCGGTGTTCGTCGACATCGTGTACCGGCGTCGTTCAAGGTAGGAGGGGACCATGGCTGCGAAACTCAAGGCAAAGCCTGCTTCGATTTCCCGTGCAGGACAGACACCCCTGGTCGAGATGCGTGACATTTCGATTGCCTTTGGCGGGATCAAGGCGGTGGATCATGCTTCCGTCGATCTTTACCCCGGAGAGGTGGTGGGGCTGCTCGGCCACAACGGTGCCGGCAAATCCACCCTCATCAAGATACTCTCTGGTGCCTATCCGCGTGATCATGGCGATATCGAGATCAACGGCGAAAGCGTTCACATTGCCAATCCGCGCGACGCCAAGGATTATGGCATCGAGACGATCTACCAGACGCTGGCACTGGCGGACAATGTCGATGCAGCGGCAAACCTGTTCCTGGGCAGGGAATTGCGTACCCGTTGGGGAACCCTAGATGATGGTGCGATGGAAGCCGAAGCGCGCAAGGTCATGGGCCGCCTCAATCCGAATTTCCGGCGTTTCAAGGACCCGGTCAAGTCGCTGTCGGGTGGTCAGCGCCAGTCTGTCGCGATCGCAAGGGCAATCCTTTTCAATGCGCGGATCCTGATCATGGACGAGCCGACGGCGGCGCTTGGTCCACAGGAGACGGCCCAGGTCGGTGAGCTCATCAAGGAACTGAAGAAAGACGGCATCGGCATCTTCCTCATCAGCCATGACATTCACGATGTCTTCGACCTGGCGGACCGGGTTTTCGTGATGAAGAACGGGCAGGTCGTCGGCAGTGCAAGCACCAGCGATGTAACCAAGGACGAAGTGCTCGGCATGATCATTCTTGGCAAGTGTCCACCTGGCGCGACCCCGGGTCCGGGAGCCATGCAGGAATAGTGTCATGTATCTGGGGCTTGATCTTGGAACCTCCGGCCTCAAGGCGCTGCTGATCGATGCAAACCAGGTCAAGGTTGGAGAAGCGACTGCGCCGCTGAGCGTATCGCGCCCGCAACCAGGCTGGAGCGAGCAGGATCCGGAAAGCTGGACACAGGCCTGCACAATTGTTCTCGATGCTCTCAAGGCCTCCCACGCAAAAGAATTGTCTGCAGTGAAAGGCATTGGCCTGTCGGGCCAGATGCACGGTGCGACAGTTCTCGACCGGGCAGACAAGGCCTTGCGTCCCTGCATCCTGTGGAATGATACGCGGGCACACGCAGAAGCGGCTGATCTCGATTCAGACTGGCGGTTTCGCAAGTACACCGGCAACATCGTGTTTCCGGGGTTCACGGCACCCAAACTCGTCTGGGTGGCACGCAACGAACCCGAAATCTTCGTCAATGTGGCCAAGGTCCTGCTGCCAAAGGACTATCTGCGCCTGTGGCTTTCAGGCGAGCACATTTCGGACATGTCCGATTCGGCTGGCACTTCCTGGCTCGACACGGAAAAGCGCGGCTGGAATGAAGAACTGCTGGCCGCCTGCGACCTCGGCCTTTCGCACATGCCCGAACTTGTCGAGGGCACACAACCGGCTGGCCGGCTTCATCCGGCACTGGCAGCACGATGGGGGATGGGTGCCAATGTCGTGATTGCCGGAGGTGCGGGAGACAATGCAGCCTCTGCGGTCGGCATGGGTACGATTGCCAGCGGCTCGGCTTTCGCGTCGCTTGGAACATCGGGCGTGCTTTTTGCGGCAAACGGGGAATATCTGCCCAACCCGGCAAGTGCCGTTCACACATTCTGCCATGCCCTGCCGGGTCGGTGGCACCAGATGGGCGTGATCCTGTCGGCAACCGATGCGCTGAACTGGCTGGCTGAACTGACGTCCACGCCGGCTGAGACATTGAGCCGGGAACTGGGTGAATCGCTACAGGCACCGGGCCGCCTGACTTTTCTTCCCTACCTTTCTGGCGAGCGCACGCCGCACAATGATGCGGTCATTCGTGGTGTGTTTGCCGGCATTGGTCATGAGAGTGACCGCAAGGCAATGACGCGGGCAGTGCTCGAAGGCGTCTGCTTTGCGTTTCGCGATAATCTGGTGGCACTGGAACGCGCGGGCACGACCGTGGAGCGGGTCACAGCCGTGGGCGGTGGTTCGCGGTCACGCTATTGGCTGAAGGCGCTGGCCAGCGCCCTTGCTATGCCGGTAGACATTCCCGCGGACGGCGATTTCGGCGCGGCATTCGGTGCTGCAAGGCTTGGCTTGATCGCGGCAGAAAATGCCGACCCGCAGTCCGTTTGCACACCACCACGCACAGCACAAACAATCGAACCGGACAGCACGCTCGCAGATGCGTTCACCGCAGCCTATGAGCGTTTCACTGCGCTGTATCCGGCCATCAAGGGAGCGATGCCATGAGCACCGGATTTTTCAAAGACATTGCCAGGATCGGATATGAGGGACCCGCCAGCACCAATCCGCTCGCTTTTTGCCATTATAACCGTGACGAACTGGTCATGGGCAAGCGGATGGAAGATCATCTGCGGTTCGCGGTATGCTACTGGCACAATTTCGTTTGGCCGGGCAATGATCCATTCGGTGGCCAGACATTCGAGCGCCCGTGGTTTGCCGACACGATGGATGCGGCACGTCTGAAGGCGGATGTTGCCTTCGAGATGTTCACGACACTGGGCGTTCCCTATTATTGCTTCCACGATGCCGATGTTCGCCCGGAAGGGGCCAGTTTCGCGGAAAACACGCGCAACCTGCAGGTGATCACCGACTATCTTGCGCAAAAGCAAGCCGAGACAGGTGTGAAACTGCTCTGGGGCACGGCAAACCTGTTTTCGCACCTTCGCTACATGGCAGGGGCTGCGACCAATCCAGATCCGGAAGTCTTTGCCTTTGCTGCTGCGACAGTAAAGACCTGCATTGATGCCACGCATCGCCTGGGAGGGGAGAACTATGTCCTGTGGGGCGGGCGCGAAGGCTATGAAACACTGCTCAATACAGATTTGAAGCGCGAGGATGCCCAGTTGGGCCGGTTCCTCAACATGGTGGTCGAATACAAACACCGCATCGGCTTCAAGGGCGCGATCCTCATCGAGCCCAAGCCGCAGGAGCCGACAAAGCACCAGTATGATTATGATGTCGCCACCGTGTACGGCTTTCTGCGCCGCCATGGCCTGGAAGGCGAGGTAAAGGTCAATATCGAACAGGGCCATGCGATCCTGGCTGGCCACTCGTTCGAGCATGAACTTGCGCTTGCCAATGCATTCGGCATTTTCGGGTCCATCGACATGAACCGCAATGACTATCAGTCGGGGTGGGACACGGACCAGTTTCCCAACAATGTGCCGGAGATGGCGCTGGCCTATCACGAAATCCTCAAGGGTGGCGGGTTCACGACTGGTGGCACCAATTTCGATGCCAAGCTGCGCCGCCAGTCCATCGAACCGGACGATCTGCTGATCGCGCATATCGGCGGCATGGATTGCTGCGCGCGCGGGCTAAAGGCAGCAGCACGCATGATCGAGGATGGTGTTCTGGGCGAGCATGTCGCCAAACGCTACGCAGGCTGGAACCAGCCCGGGGCAAAGGCGATGCTCGATGGCGGGCGGACGCTTGAACAGATCGCGGAATGGGTGGAAGGGGCCGACATCGATCCAAAGCCGCAATCGGGCCGCCAGGAACTGCTGGAGAACATAGTCAACCGCTATCTGTGACGTGCAGGCGCGGATCAGCGGATCAATTGCGGCCGGTAGCTGATCCTGGCGAGCGAGGCGGGATCGAGGTGGCGGTTAAGCCGCCTGTTGATCGCGCCAAAAAGCAGGATGATGAGAAGCGTCACGACGATGAAATAGGCCGCGATGATCGGGTAGGGCACGAAGGGATTGAAGGTCTTTTCGGCGAAATAGCTCGCGTAGTAGAGCGCATCGCCCTCCTGGCGCCAGGCGGGAAAACCGGAAAAGAACACCAGCGTCGTGGCATGGAAGAGGAAGATGGCCTCATTCGTGTAGGACGGCCATGCCAGGCGCAGCAGGGTTGGCCAGACGATGCGACGGAACTTCGTGTAGCCGGACATGCCATAGGCTTCCGCCGCTTCCAGATCGCCCTTGGGGACAGACCGCAATGCGCCCAGAAAGATTTCCGCGCTGTAGGCTGAAGTGTTGAGGAACAGGACAATGAGCGCGCCAAGCCAGGCCTTGGTCAGCCAGCTTGTTTCAACGGTGATGGTGGTGAACCCAAGCGCCAGGTCAAAGCCGGTTCGCGGAATGAGCACGAATGCCTCATAGGCAAAGAAGAACTGGATGAAGAGCGGCGAGCCGCGAAAGACGTAGACAAACCATTCGGCTGGCTTGCGGAAATAGGGATTGTCGGAGTTGCGCGCGACGGCAATGAGGGTTGCGAAAAAGAAACCGCTGAGAACGGCAAGGGACGCAAAGTAGATGTTCCAGAACAGGCCGGAACCGATCAGGACGACCTGCTCGCAAAGCGTGATGTCTGCCTTGGGCAGTGCCCGCAGGCCAATGCCGATGGAGCGGAAAGCATAGTCGGCGATGGTTTGAGAACAACTCAACGTGCAGCCCCCGTCGGCATGTTGCCCAGCGTCGCCTGGCCGCGATTGACGCGCGCACTGATGCGGCGGAACACGCGCTCGCTCAGCGACGTGAAACCCAGATAGAAGATCAGCAGCGCAGTGAAGTACCACAGGCGCCAGTCGGGATGGGGATATTCGAAGAAGCTTGTCTTGGTGCCGCCCAGTTCGCGTGCCCAGTAGACAATGTCCTCGATGCCGAGCAGGAACAGCAGCGGCGTGGCCTTGATGAGGATCATCCAGAGATTTGACAGGCCGGGCAGGGCATAGCTCCACATTTGCGGCAGGTGGATACGGCGGAACATCTGCCGCTCGCTCATGCCATAGGCGCGTGCGGTTTCAAGCTGTGAGCGTGGAACGGCATCCAGTGCGCCGTAGATCGTGTTTGCGGCGAATGCACCGAAGACGATGGCGAAGGCTGCGACCGCGAGCGTGAAGCCCCAGGTTTCATGAACCCATTGTGCTGCGTCACCGAGCGGCATCTTTGCCTGCGAACAGACGACGAAATCGTTTCCCCGGTAGATCGGTTCGGTCACTTCCGGGCATTTGACCTTGTGGCGCAGGAATTCGACTGCCTGGTCCATGGCGATGGGAACGAACAGGAAGAAGATGATGTCCGGCACGCCGCGGACCATGGATGTGTAGATGTTGCCGACCAGCTTGAAGGGCAAAAAGGACGACCGGCGCGCCAATGCGCCGGCAAATCCCAGTGCCAGGACCACTGGCGCCGTGATCCCGATCAGCAGGAGAACCATGAAAAAACTGAAATAGAACTGGAAATGCTTGGGGGTGGTCAGGTAGCAGGCCAGCCACTGAAACCCTTCAAGGGTTTTTGGATCGGCGCACATTTCAAACATCTGCATCCCCCTGGCAGGAGCAGCGGGACCCCGAAAACCGGGATCCCGCCCAATCGTTCGATCAGAAGGCGTTCTTCATGTTGAACCACTTCTCGATCAGCACGTTCAGGGAGCCGTCGCCCTTCATCTGCGAGATGGCTGCGTCGAACTTGTCGCGCATTTCCGCATCGGACTTGCGAAGGCCCATGCCAACGCCGCCGCCAAGCGGAACATCGGGGCCGATGAAGGTGAGTTCGCCGTTGGATTCATCGACGATCTTCTGGAGATAGTCCTTGTCCGCGAACACGGCATCGGCTTCACCATTGCGAACCGCGGCGACGGTTTCGTCGGCGATTGCGAATTCGACCAGTGTCGCCTTGGATTCGGCGATATAGCCTGCCTGGATGGTGTTCACCTGGGCAGCGACATTGCCGCTGATGACGTCATCGGAAGCACCCTTGAGTGCAACATAGGCGCTGGCGGTTGGCGGGAAATAGGCCTGGGTGAAGTCGATCTTTTCCTTGCGTTCGTCAGTGATCGACATGCCGGCCATGATGGTGTCGTAGTTGCCGGAGGTCAGGTTCGGGATGATTGAATCCCAGTCGTTCTTGACCCACTCGCAGGTGTAGCCGGCCATGGAACAAAGCTTGTCGCCCAGTTCGCGCTCGAAGCCGTCGATTTCGCCCTTGTCGTTGACGAAGTTGTACGGCTCATATGCACCTTCGGTGCCCATGCGCACGGTCTGCGCCCATGCCGAACCGGCGGAGATTGCGACCACCACGGCCGCGAGAAGCAGTTTCTTCATATTAGCACCCTCTCTTCAGGATTTGCTGTGTTCAGGCCCCGGTGGCACTCAGGAACCGTTGAAGCCTTTCTGATTTGGTGTTTCCGAAGAGTTCGGAAGGTGTTCCTTCCTCTTCGATCACGCCCTGATGTAGGAAGATGACGTGGTTGGCCACATCCTGAGCCATCTTCATATCATGGGTTACGATAAGCATGGTGCGGCCTTCGTCCGCAAGTGCCTTGATGACTCTCACGACCTCGCCCTGAAGTTCGGGGTCGAGCGCGGAGGTCGGTTCATCGAACAGCATTGCCGCAGGTTCCATGGCAAGCGCGCGTGCAATCGCGGCGCGTTGTTGCTGCCCGCCGGACAATTGGGAAGGGTAGTTGTCGCACTTGTCGCCGATGCCGACCTTCTCGAGCAGGGCGCGGCCCATTTCCTCGGCTTCACCTGCACTGTGGCCTAGCACTGTCACGGGCGCTTCCGTGACATTCTGCAGGACCGTGAGATGGGCCCATAGATTGAACTGCTGGAAGACCATGGAGAGGTTGGTCCTGATCTTGCGGACCTGGTTCATGTCGGCGGGCACGCGACCTGCGGAGCGGCCCTTCCAGCGGATGGCTTCGCCCTGGAAGATGATGTCGCCCTGCTGGGGCGTCTCAAGCAGGTTGGCGCAACGCAGCAGTGTGCTCTTGCCTGAACCCGATGATCCAATCAGCGCCGTCACATCGCCCTTGTGGGCAGCCAGATCAATGCCCTTGAGCACTTCAAGGGAGCCGAAACTCTTGTGAATGTTACGCAATTCAATGACCGGCACTGTTTCGGCGGTTGCCGTGGATGGTTCGCGTGCCGCGCCGTTCGCTTTTTGCGCCATGGCGTCCATTTCTGCCCCTCATTCACATTCCGTCAAATCAGAATGCACAATTGAACGGTTCGCTGCAATGCTGCAGTGGAAAGTTCCCGCCTGTCCCGGATGCCGGTTGCGGTCGGGTCTGCAATGGGGAGATTGAAGCGGGGCGTTGATCGTGCGAAGGATTGGGAAAACATATTTCCGGGAAATCCGAGAGGGGATCGGCAGTGGATTCGAAAAAGCTGGAACGCCTGCGCGAGCGGTTTGGCAGCGCGCATGGCGGACAGATACATGATCCGCGCTTTGCGCGTGTGGCCTCCAACATCTTTTCGGCAAGCGGTACGCGTGCTGCACCCTATTCTGGCGTGCCTACCCTGCTGGCAGCGCCGCATCACCCGCTCGACGGCAGCAATCCCGATTTCGGAGATCTGCAGGTTGCGCTGGTCGGGGTGCCGATGGATCTTGGCGTGACCAACCGGCCCGGATCGCGTTTCGGGCCAAGGGCGCTTCGGGCGATCGAACGGATCGGTCCCTACAATCACGTGCTGGAATGCGCGCCGGTGCACGAATTGCGGGTGGCGGATGTCGGTGATGTGCCCTTCAGAAGCCGCTACAGCCTGGAAATGTGCCATGAGGACATCGAGGCCTGGTACACGCGGATCGTCGATCAGGGCGTCATCCCGCTCTCTGCTGGCGGGGATCATTCGATTACCGGGTCCATTCTCAAGGCGGTCGGACGCAAGGCGCCGGTCGGCATGATCCATATCGATGCGCATTGCGATACGGGCGGGCCGTTCGATTATTCGAAGTTTCACCATGGCGGACCATTCCGCAACGCTGTTCTGGACGGCGTTCTCGATCCGGAACGCACCATCCAGATCGGGATCCGTGGACCAGCCGAATATCTGTGGGAGTTTTCCTATGAGAGCGGCATGACGGTCATCCATGCCGAGGAGATGTCCGCATTCGGGATACCGGCGATCATCGAGAAGGCAAGGGCGATTGTCGGCGATGGGCCGGTCTATCTGTCCTTCGACATTGACAGTCTTGACCCTGCCTTTGCGCCTGGGACGGGGACCCCGGAAATCGGCGGTCCGTCCACCCGTGAAGTGCTGGAACTGCTGCGTGGTCTCAAGGGGCTCAACATTTGCGGCGGTGACGTGGTCGAGGTGGCGCCGCAGTATGATCCGTCGTCAAACACTGCGCAGGCGGGCGCGCAGGTGATGTTCGAGATTTTGAGCCTGATCCGGTTCAGCCCGTTTGTCGGCAGAAAGGGAGACAATTGATGCTGCTGCTGGACGAAGACAAGACCCGCGAAGCCCTGCCCATGAAAGGCCTCGTCGAAGCGTTGCGCGCCATGTTTGCAGCAGGCTGCGAGATGCCGGTTCGCCACCATCATTTCATCGAGATGGAAGGCGAGGACACGGCCAAGCTGCTGCTGATGCCCGCCTGGATATCCGGCAGGTATGTCGGCGTGAAGATCGCAAACGTGTTTCCGGGCAATTCGGAGCGTGGCCTCGCGGCCGTCAATGCGTCCTACATGCTGATGTCGGGCAAGACGGGTCAGAATCTGGCGCTGATTGACGGCGGAGAACTTACCGCGAGGCGAACGGCTGCGGCGTCCGCACTTGCGGCGGACTATCTCGCTCGCAAGGATGCAAGCCACCTGCTCGTCGTGGCGACGGGGCGACTGGCGCTGAATGTCGTGGAAGCCTACCAGGCAGTTCGTGATCTGAAGAAGGTGACCGTGTGGGGCCGCAACAGCGACAAGGTGAAGGTGCTTTGCGAAAAGGTCAGCGCACTGGGGCTGGAAGCGCAGGCTGCGGGCGATCTCGAACAGGCGGTGCGAGGAGCGGACATGATCTCATGTGCCACGCTTTCGGCGCAGCCGCTCGTACACGGGGCCTGGCTGCAGCCTGGACAACATCTCGACCTGATCGGTGCCTTTACCACCGAAATGCGCGAAAGCGATGATGAATGCATGCGCAGGTCCAGTGTTTTCGTGGACACGATGGCGGCGGGAACCAGGGAAGCCGGCGATATTGTCCAGGCGTTCCGCAGCGGTGCCCTGAAGGCAGAAGACATCAGGGCGGATCTCTTTGCGCTTGCGCGCAACGAGCATCCCGGTCGGCGATCAGTGCAGGAGATAACACTGTTCAAGTCGGTGGGTGCCGCACTTGAGGACCTTGCCGGTGCAATCCTCGCTTATGAATCAGTCACGAAATAACAGGACCGAAAAATGAGTTTTGACGTAGAGAAGGTTCGCAGCGCTTTTCCTGGCCTTGCACTGACGGACAATGGAAAACGCCGGATCTATCTCGACAATCCTGCCGGAACACAGGTTCCAGCTGCAGTGGGCGATGCGATACGCGACGCGCTGCTTTTCACCAATGCCAATCTTGGCGGCAATTTCATCACGTCGCGCCAGGCGAGCGATATCCATCACGAAGCTCATGTGGCGATGGCGGACATGCTCGGCGCACAGAGCCACGAAGAGATCGTCATCGGCCTCAACATGACGAGCCTGACTTATCAGTTCTCGCGAACACTGGCGCGCGACTGGAAGGCTGGTGACGAAATCATCCTTACGCAGATGGACCATGAGGGAAATGTCGGTCCGTGGATGCAGGCAGCCGAAGAAAAGGGCGTCACGATCAAGTGGCTGCCATTCTCACAGGACAGCTGGCAGATCGAGGCCGACAGCCTGCGCGCTGCGCTGAGTGAGCGCACGCGCCTGCTGGCGCTGAGCCATGCAAGCAATCTCACGGGTTCGATCAACCGGGTCAGGGAACTCGTGGCGATCGCCCGGCAGGCGGGGGCGCTGGTCTTTGTCGATTCGGTACAGTTCGCGCCCCATGGATTTGTCGATGTCCAGGATGTTGGCTGCGATTTCCTCGCCTGCAGCGCGTACAAGTTTTTCGGACCGCATCTGGGAGTTGTCTATGGCCGCAAGGCGGTGCTGGAAACGCTGAAACCCTACAAGCTGCGCTGTTCGGACAATGCGTTGCCAGGGCGATTTGAAACTGGGACGCCTTCAGTGGAACTGCTGGCGGGATTGAGCGAGACCGTGAACCATATCAGTCGCCTGGGCGAGTGGGCGGGTGCAACCGGCTCGCGCCGGGAAAAGATACGCAAGGCTTTCGAAGTGTCGATCGCGCATGAAAACCCGCTGGCACAGCAATTGATCGATGGGCTCTCCAGCATTGCGGGCCTGCGAATTCGCGGCATCACGGACAAGGCGCGCCTTGGCGAAAGGGTGCCAACGGTATCCTTCACGGTGGACGGGTTGGCACCCGTATCTCTTGTCAAGCTGATGAACGAGGAAGGCATCTTCTGCTGGTCCGGGCACAATTACGCCTGGGGGCCGGTGCATCAGATGGGCATTGCACCCAGCGATGGTGTGGTGAGGATCGGCATTGCCAATTACAATACGAGGGCGGAAATCGAGGAGACACTCGAAAGCGTCCATCGCAACCTGGCCATGCTTCGCCAGCAGCGCTGAGCAATCTGGCGATAACGGATCAATGCTTGTCGGTGTGAAGGGTGACGTAGGTGATGCCGGGATCTTCAGCCAGCGTTCTGGCTGAGAATCCCATTTCCCGCATCAGCTTCAGCATCTTGCTGTTTTCGGTGAGGACATGGCCTTCCAGCAATGTGATCCTTTCGCAACGCGTATATTCCACGAGCAGTTCCATCATGCGTCGGCCAAGGCCCATGCCCTGGGAATCGGTGCGCACGATGATGCCGAACTCAGCCTGCGTGCGACCAGGATCGGTTGCAAGGCGCGCGATGGCTGAAATCTGCTCCTTGCCATGCGGGAGTGCGACAAAAGCCATCTCGCGTTCATAGTCGATCTGTGTCAGGCGCTTGACCATGGCTTCCGTGAATTGCCGGCGCGGCGAGAGAAATCGGAAGCGGATATCCTGCGGTGTCAGGCCCTCGAAGAATTCCGGATACAGATAAATGTCGGAGGGCTTAATCGGGCGGATGTCGAAGGGAACATCGCTCAGGGATATGAATTCTCGAATCCATTCTGCCGGCCAGGGCCGGATGGGCAGGTCGCGATTGGGTCCTTTCTCGCCTCTGCGCGAAAGGTCGAGTTCGATCCTGGCGTCAAGCGCTATCACTCCCTTCGCGTCGGCCAGCAGCGGATTGATGTCGAGTGCCGCAATTTCTGGAAAGTCCACGACCATTTGTGATACGCCGTTCATCGCGCGCAACAGGGCAGGGATATTGGCAGGTGGCACGTCGCGGTAGCCCTTCAGCAAGCGGCCTATGCGAGTGCGCTCGATGAGGTCGAGGCCCAGTACGTCATCGAGTGGCGGCAGGGCGGTGGCAGTGTCCCGAACCACTTCGACGGCGGTGCCGCCGGTACCGAAAAGAATGACGGGGCCAAAGACGGAATCGCGTGCCACGCCAATCAGCGTTTCGGCAGCCTTGCGTCGTTCGATCATCGGCTGCACGGCATAACCCTCCGGTTTTCCGCCGCCAAAATGCTCGCCAAAACGCTTCTCCATGCCCCATGCCGCAGCCCTTGCTTCGGCGGGTGAGGAAATGTTGAGCACGACGCCGCCAATATCGGACTTGTGGGAAACCGCCTTTGAATGGATTTTCACCACGATGCGGGCATGCTCCTTCAGCAGCAAGCCAGCCTGTTTTTCCACTGCGTCCAGATCGGTCGCCAGTATCGTCTGCGGCACCGGGATGCCGTATGCGGACAGGACTTCCTTGGCCTCGATTTCGCTCAGAAGGCTGCGGCCTTCGCCCGAGCATCCGGCCAGAATGGCGGCAACCTTCTGGCGCTGGCCGCTGATGTCTGCGCTACCGCTTTCAGGAACGCGCGACAGGGCGGCCTGTGCCCGCGACCAGCGCGCCATGAAGTCGTGGGCAGCCGCAGCGTCGGAAGGCGTGTCGAAACTTGCAATGCCGGCCTTCTGCAGAACGGCTCTTGCGGTGCGCGCAGTGTGATCGCCAAGCCAGCAGGCCAGGACCGGCTTGCCATTGATGTGACCATCGCTCGTCGCCGAGGCGACGGCCACGGCCGCATCCACCGGCGAGGCCAGTGCAGTCGGGCAGTTGATCACCAGAATTGCATCAACCATGGGGTCTTGCGCGGTGGCCATCACGGCTTCGCTGTAGCGCTCAGGCGGTGCGTCGCCGATGATGTCGACCGGGTTGGTGTGAGACCAGGTTGCAGGAAGGCTTGCATCCAGCCGGTCAATCGTCTCGCGCGACAAGGTGGCCAGTTCGCCGCCAAGGCTTGCCAACTGATCGACTGCGAGCACACCGGCTCCACCGCCATTCGTGACGATTGCCAGACGCGATCTTTCCGCAGGCTTGAAACGGGTCGTGATTTCGGCCGCATCAAACAGGTCCTCGAGGTCATCGACTCGCAGGATACCCGCGCGCTGCAGGGCAGCCTCCACGGCACTGTCCATGCCGGCAAGTGCGCCTGTATGCGTGGCGGCAGCTTTGGCTGCCTGTTCATTGCGCCCCGCCTTGATGGCGATGACGGGTTTCAGGCGCGAAGCGGCGCGCGCCGCACTGAGGAACTTGCGGGGGTTGGGTATGGATTCCAGGTACATGAGAATTGCACGCGTGCCGCGATCATTCGCCAGCATGTCGAGGCAATCCCCGGCATCGACATCGGCCATGTCGCCAAGCGAGACGAGGGCGGAAAAGCCGATCTCCTTGTCTGCGGCCCAGTCGATGATGGAGGTGATCATGGCACCGGACTGTGACAGCAGCGCCAGGCCGCCCGGTCTGGCATTCATGTGCGAGAAACTCGCATTCAGTTTAGCATGCGGCAGGATGAGGCCGAGCACGTTGGGACCGAATATGCGGAACAGATGCGGCCTGGCCGCATCCAGCATCTGCTGGCGCAGGCCATTTTCGCGCGTCAGGCCAGCGGTAAGAACGACTGCGGCACGACATCCCCTGGCGGCAAGTTCAGCGATGATGCCGGGTATTGTAGCGGGTGGCGTAACGATCACCGCCAGGTCTGGAGCACCGGGCAGTGTGGCGGCTGACGAATGGCAGGCAAGGCCGTGAACCATGCGGTACTTCGGGTTGACCGGCCAGACATCCCCCTCGAAGCCACCTTCCAGAATGTTCTTCATCACGACGTTGCCGACTGCGCCGTCGCGTTGCGAAGCGCCGAACAGGGCGATGGAAGCGGGCGCAAATGCCTTGTCGAGGTTGCGAATCGTCATGGTGTGCTTTCATGCTCACGGCGTGATGGTGCCAGAAATCTGTCACCGCAGTCTAACAGCTTCATGTTGCATTGCAGCAAAAATGCGGTTTGCGCCCGGCAAAAATGTTTTAAGTTTAAAATTACTTCTTTACTAGGCTCCCCGCCCTGTGCTTGTTAGGTATCTGCCTTTCTCATGATCGAGGTTTTCAGATGACGCCCGAAGAATCGCGAGCCAAGCCCCCGGAACTGGATTGGGAAGATCCATTCCTGCTTGATGAACAGTTGAGTGAAGACGAGCGCATGGTGCGTGATGCTGCGCGCGCCTATTGCCAGGACAGGCTGGGTTCACGTGTCATCGAGGCAAACCGACACGAGATATTCCATCGCGAAATCATGAACGAGATGGGCGAGCTGGGTTTCCTCGGACCGACCATTCCCGACCAGTATGGCGGCGCGGGCGTCAACTATGTTTCATACGGCCTGGTTGCACGGGAAGTCGAGGCAGTCGATTCGGGCTACCGTTCGGCGATGAGCGTGCAGTCGTCGCTGGTCATGCATCCCATCTACGCCTATGGCTCGGAAGAGCAGCGGCGCAAGTTCCTGCCGAAGCTCGCATCGGGTGAATGGATCGGCTGTTTCGGTCTGACCGAACCGGATCATGGGTCCGATCCTGGCAGCATGGTCACCCGAGCCAAGCCGGTGGACGGTGGCTATCTTGTGTCGGGCGCCAAGAACTGGATCACCAATTCGCCGGTGGCCGATGTGTGCGTGGTGTGGGCGAAATCTGCAGCGCATGACAACAAGATACGCGGTTTCATCCTCGAAAGAGGCATGAAAGGCCTGGAGACGCCGAAGATCGAGGGCAAGTTCTCGCTGCGCGCCTCGGTAACCGGCATGATCCAGATGGAAGAAGTGTTCGTTCCCGAGGAAAACCTGCTGCCCAACGTGTCCGGACTGGCTGGACCCTTTGGCTGTCTCAACCGGGCGCGCTACGGCATTTCATGGGGCGCGATGGGCGCGGCGGAATCGTGCTGGAAACAGGCGCGTTCCTATGTGCTGGACCGCAAGCAGTTCGGGCGTCCGCTGGCAGCCAACCAGCTTATCCAGAAGAAACTAGCCGACATGCAGACGGAAATCTCGCTTGGATTGCAAGGCTCCCTGCGGCTCGGGCGGTTGATGGATGAGGGGCGGGCACCAGCCGAACTCATTTCGCTGATGAAGCGCAACAATTGCGGCAAGGCGCTCGATATTGCGCGCACGGCCCGCGACATGCATGGCGGCAATGGCGTTTCCGACGAGTATGGCGTCATCCGTCACGTGATGAACCTGGAAGCCGTCAACACCTATGAAGGTACGCATGATATTCATGCGCTGATCCTGGGGCGCGCGCAGACCGGCATTCAGGCGTTCATGTAAGGCGCGAAGACCTGCATGTCAGGCAAGGGGCGGGATGGTGTCCTGCCCCGCCTCATCCAGCAGCCATTGGCGAAATTGGCTCGCCTGGGGGCTGAGTTCCACGCGTGAGGCCCAGATGACATGGAAGCCGCTGACGCCGCGATACTGCGCGTCAAGCGCCTTCACAAGCAGCCCCTTTGATACAAGTTGCGCGACGATATGGTGCCAGCCGAAGGCGATGCCTTCTCCGGCCATGGCAGCTTCGATGACGAGGGCATAGTCGTTGAGGCGCAGCCCGCCGCCCTGATCGGCAAATGCGAAGCCGTTCTGGGCGAACCAGTCGACCCATCCTGGCCGCAACCGGAAAGGTTCCTCGAGATGGATAAGGCTGTGGCGCGCCAGTTCGGCAATCGAGCCAGGGCTTCCATGCTCGGCCACATATTTCGGGCTGCAGACAGGATAGATGCGCTCCGGCGTCAGCAGGCGGCTTTCATATCCAGCCCATGGGCCATCGCCACGGCGTATCGACAGGGAAATGTTCTCCCGGTCCAGATCAATGTCACGGTCGGTTGTCTGGACGCGGATGTCGATGTCGGGATAGGCCGCCTTGAAACGGGCCAGTCGCGGGACCATCCAGTAGTGGGCAAAGGCGGTGGAGCAGGAAAGCGTTACATGCGAGCCCTTCTCCTGGAGCGCGATGCTTTCGGCCGAGCGCTGGATATGCATTAGTCCAAATGATACGTCAGCGTAGAATCGCTCTCCCTGGCGGGTAAACTCGATCCGCCGGTGCCGGCGTTCGAAGAGGCGTACGCCCAGCGCGTTTTCAAGTTTTTTGACCGCGAGCGAAACAGCCGGTTGCGAAACATTCAGCTCCCTGGCCGCAAGGGAGAAGGACATGTGCCTGGCGGCTGCCTCGAAGGCAAAAAGCGATGACGGGGAGTGAATGAGTTTCTGAAAGTTTCGCATTACTTCAGCTTATAGATAAACCAAGTTTTTTCAACCGTCACAAGCTTTGCCCGTCTGCTTATTGTCCGCTTCGCAACGGGGGGTCCGGATGGAAGAGCAGGCTCAATCGGGCAGACGATCGCGCACACGCGGCGACAGCCAGCGCGGCCAGCGCGCGGCGCCACCCGCGCAGCCCTTCATCCGTCGCAAGATTGCCTGGTTCGACTATCTCGAAGAGGAGCAGCTGGTACTGCTGGAGGAACAGGCAGAATTTCTGATCACGGAAATCGGCCTGGAGTTTCGTGACGATCCGGTGGCGTTGAAAATCTGGAAGGATGCGGGGGCCCAGGTGACCGGCACACGCGTGCGCCTTGACCGTGGCATGGCACGCAGCCTGTGCGCCACTGCGCCGTCCAGCTTCATCCAGCATGCCCGCAATGCGGACAGAAGCGTGGAGATCGGCGGGCGATCACAGGTGTTTGCGCCCGTGTACGGATCTCCCTTCGTGCGCGATGTCAGCAAGGGGCGGCGATATGGGACGCTGGAGGATTTTCGCAATCTGGTGAAGCTCACCTACATGCTTCCGCATCTGCACCATTCGGGTTTCGTGACCTGTGAGCCTTGCGACATTCCGGTGAACAAGCGGCATCTCGACATGCTCTACAGCCACATGCGCTGGTCGGACAAGCCGATGCTGGGGGCGATAACCGAAATGTCGCGCGCCAGCGACAGTGTCGAGATGGCGCGCATCCTGTTTGGTGCGGACTATCTCGAAGAGCATTGCGTCATCATTGGCAATGTGAACACCAACTCACCCCTGATGGTGGACAAGGTGGTGACGGAAGCGATCCGGACCTATTCGGCAGCCAACCAGGGCATGATCGTTGCGCCGTTCATTCTGGGTGGTGCCATGGGGCCGGTGACGACCGCCGCGTCGATTGCGCAGGCCTTCGCGGAAGCGATGATGTGCTGTGCCTTTTCACAATTGGTGCGGCCGGGTTCGCCCTTCATTCTGGGAAATTTCCTTTCCTCGATGAGCCTCAAGAGTGGCGCGCCGACATTCGGTATGCCGGAGCCTGTGGCGTCGAACTACATCATCGGCCAGCTGGCGCGACGCCTTGGTCTACCCTTGCGCTGCGGCGGATCGCTGACTGCGTCCAAGGTGGCCGATGCGCAGGCGGCGGCGGAAAGCGCTGATTCCATGCATTCGACTGCGATTGGCGGTGCCAATTTCGTGCTGCATTCGGCAGGCTGGCTCGAAGGCGGACTGACGACCGGCTACGAGAAGCTGATCATCGATGCCGACCGGCTGGGAGGCTATGCGAAACTCCTTGGCGGGATTGATCTTTCGGACAATGGCCTGGGACGCCATGCCTATGACGATGTGCAGCCAGCAGGGCATTTCCTGGGTTCGGCGCACACGATGGCCAACTACAGGACCGCCTATTACGATGCTGTCATGTCGGACAATAATTCCTTCGAGCAGTGGAGTGATGACGGATCGAAGGATACCGAGCAGCGGGCCTATGAAAGATGGACCGGGATGCTGGAAGCCTATGAAGCACCGCCAATTGATGCTGGCGTGGACGAAGCGCTCAGGGCCTATGTGGCAAAGCGCAAGGAAAGCATGGCCGACGCCTGGTACTGAACGGCGTGCCTGTCAAAAAGGACGGTCAAACCGACCGGGAGAAAGGGAAGAAGCATGAGCGAGGGAAAGAAGCTGCCGACCCAGGCAAGAGTGGTCATCATCGGCGGGGGTGTCGTGGGTTGCTCGATCCTGTTTCACCTGGCCAAGTTCGGCTGGAAGGATGTTGTCCTGCTCGAACGCAGCGAACTCACCTCCGGCTCATCGTGGCACGCTGCAGGGCAGATTCACACGATATCGTCCGACCCCAACATTTCCAGGCTGCAGGGCTACACGATCAACCTCTACAAGGAAATCGAGGAAACATCAGGCCATTCGGTCGGCATGCACAATACGGGCGGTTTCTATCTGGCATCCAACCAGGTCTGGTACGACTACCTCAAGCGCGAACGCTCAAAGGCGCGCTACATGGGGCTGGACCAGGAATTCATATCGCTGGAAGAAGTAGCGCGTCGCCATCCGCTGATCGACCCTTCCCATTACATGGCGGCCCTGTGGGATCCGCTGGATGGCGACATTGATCCCTCCGGCGTGACCTATGCCTATGCCAAGGCGGCGCGTGTGCATGGCGCCCAGTTCTTCACCCATACACCGGTTGCCGAGACGCGACAGCGCAAGGACGGCACCTGGGATGTCGTCACGCCAGCAGGCACGATCCACGCCGAAATGATCGTCAATGCAGCGGGTCTGTGGGCGCGTGAGGCAGGTCGGTTGTCCGGCGTTCACCTGCCGGTCCAGCCGATGGAGCATCACTACCTGATCACGGAGGAAATCCCGCAGATCGCTGAGCGGATGGCCAGTGGCGAACGACTGCCGGCAGGCATCGACTACGAGGCCAACATCTATTTCCGGCAGGAGCGAAACGGCATGCTGCTCGGCACCTACGAGCCGCGATCCACGCCGTGGAAAGTCGATGGAACGCCACTCGATTTCGGGCACGAACTGCTGCAACCCGACCTCGAGCGCGTGGCCGACAGGCTGGAACTCGCGTTCGAACGCATTCCGGCTGTCGGCAATGCCGGGATCAAGTCCATCATCAATGGGCCCTTCACCTTCGGGCCGGATGGCAATCCGATGATCGGGCCGGTTCCTGGCATGACGAATTACTGGGCCGCGGTCGGCGTGATGGCAGGTTTCTGCCAGGCTGGCGGCGTCGGCCTGTGCCTTGCCGAATGGATGATCGACGGCGAACCGTCCATCGATGTCTGGGCAATGGACATTGCACGTTTCGGCGACTTCGCGACGCCGGACTGGGGGACGGTGAAGTCGAGCGAGAATTATGAACGCCGTTTCGTGATGACCTTTCCAAACGAGACCTTGCCCAAGGGTCGCAGGCAGAAGACCACCGCGCTTTATGACCGACTGGTCGCGAAGGGCGCTGTCATGGGGACGAGTTTCGGGCTTGAGCATGCGCTGTGGTTCGCGAACGGACCACAGGATGCGCACGAGGAAAAAACCTTCGAGCGCAACCGAAGCCATGACTATGTTGCTGGCGAAGTGCGTGCAGTGCGTGAAGCGGTGGGGGCAATCGAGATTGCCAACTTCGCCAAGCATGAATTCAGGGGGGAGGGCGCGCGTGCATTCCTGGATCACTTGCTTGCCGGACGTATTCCCGGCCCAGGTCGCATGTCGCTCACGCCGATGTTGACACCGAAGGGCAAACTCTATGGCGACCTGACGGTTGCCTGTCTTGATGATCAGCATTTCATGCTGTTCGGATCGGGCGCTGCGCAGGAAATGCATCGTCGCTGGTTCGAAAAGCACCTGCCGAAATCTGGCGTGCACTATCGCAACGCGTCGGATGAACTGCATGGCATTGCCATTTCGGGGCCGCATTCGCGTGAACTTCTGCAACGCATCACGCGCCAGGATGTCAGCAGCGAGGCATTCCGGTTCCGTGATATCCGACGGGCTTTCGTTGGGCTGGTGCCAGTCATCCTGGCGCGCATCTCCTTCTCGGGCGAACTGGGATATGAAATCTATTGCGCGCCGCAATACCAGTTGCGCCTCGCTGAAGCGATCGAGGAAGCGGGCGCGGATCTCGGGCTGAAATGGTATGGCGCGCGAGCGCTCATGTCGCTTCGGTTGGAAAAGAACTGGGGTGTGTGGACACTCGACTATCGTCCGGACTTCACGGCGGCCCAGTCGGGTCTCGATGCCTTCATCGACTGGAACAAGGCGTTCATCGGCAAGGAAGCCGCGATGGCGGAGTGCGAAGGCAAGCCGGAACGCAAACTGGTCACGATGGTCATCGAGGCAGGCGAGCGCGATGTCGTCAATGATGAGGCCATCCTCAAGGACGGTCAGTGCGTGGGTTATGTTTCATCGGGCGGCTATGCCCATCATGTGGGCAAGTCCATTGCGTTCGGCTATGTTCCTCCCGAACTTGCCGCTGATGGCACTGTTCTCGATATCGAAATCAACGGCGCGATGCACCGGGCAAGCGTGACGGCCCAGCCGCTTCATGATCCCAATGGCGGGAGAATGCGGGGCTGACCGGGGTGCGTGGCGACTGAAATTGCCCGCGCGGGCGAAGGCAGAAGACCATGAGCCACCATCCGCTGATCGCTGGGCATGAGGCAGCCAAGTCCAGCCCCGATGCCATCGCAACGGTGATTGTGGCAAGGACGCGCGACGTCGAGGGCTTTGCGGTTCGTCGTGCCCTTCCAGCGCCCGGCAGGCGGATGGTTGGACCCTTCATTTTCCTGGATCAGGTTGGGCCGGGGGAACTCATTGATGGCCAGGGTATCGACATCAGGCCGCACCCCCATATCGGCCTTGCAACGCTGACCTATCTGTTCGAGGGCGAATTTCATCATCGCGATTCAACTGGTGCGGACCAGATCATCAGGCCCGGCGATGTGAACTGGATGGTGGCTGGCAGAGGCGTCACGCATTCGGAGCGCACCGATAGCCAGACGCGGACGGGCAGGCGCCTTCCGTCAGGAATTCAGAGCTGGGTTGCCCTGCCGCAAGACCAGGAGGACAGCGACGCTGCATTCCAGCATCATGGCAGATCAGGTATCCCGCTGCTGGATGCGCCGGGAATCAAGGTCCGCCTGATCGCGGGCACAGCCTGGGGTGAAAGTTCACCGGTCACCACCAGTTCGCGTCTCTTCTATTGCGATGTGGCGGCTGGTCCCGGCATTGCCATGCCATTGCCGCATGACCATGAGGATCGCGCCATTTACATAATGGATGGCAGTATCGACGTTGGTGGCCAGGAATTCAGGGTCGGGCAAATGGTCGTTTTCCGGCCGGGGGACGCCATTACCGTGCGGGCAGGTCCGGGCGGTGCGCGGTTTCTGGCACTTGGCGGCGACACGCTGGAAGGACCGCGCCATATCTGGTGGAACTTCGTTGCTTCCTCGCGCGAGCGCATCGAGGCTGCCAAGGCGCAGTGGCGCTCAGGGGACTTCCAGAGGGGCCAATTCAGGCTTCCGCCGGGTGATGATGATGAATTTGTCCCTGCGCCGGTACGGTAAGTGTCGAATTACCGGCGCGGCAATGCCTCGAATTGAAAAAATCCCTTGCGTTCTTTTCGGTGAAATGAAATTTTTCAAGAAATTTTCATTTTCAAGAAGGCGCAGGGCATGACACTTCCGGACAAGGCCAGGGCAGTAATCATTGGCGGCGGCGTCGCCGGGTGTTCGGTCGCCTATCACCTTGCAAAAATGGGCTGGAAGGACGTCGTCCTTCTGGAGCGCAAGCAGCTGACGTCTGGAACGACCTGGCACGCTGCGGGCCTTATCGGCCAGTTGCGGGCGACCAAGGCACTGACGCGGCTTGCAAAATATTCAGCGGATCTGATCACCGGCCTTGAGGCCGAAACCGGCGTGGCAACTGGATTTCGCCAGGTCGGCTCGATTTCGCTCGCCCTTACCCGGGAACGCAAGGAGGAACTATATCGCAGCGCTTCGATGGCGCGCGCCTTCGGCGTTGATGTCGAGGAGATTTCGCTCGATGAAGTGAAGAAGCGCTACCCGCATCTCAACGTGTCTGACGCGACCGGCGCTGTCTGGCTTCCGCTCGACGGGCAGGGTGATCCGGCGAACATTACCCTGGCGCTGGCCAAGGGTGCACGGCAGATGGGCGCGAAGGTCGTCGAAGGGATCAAGGTCACGGCCATTCACAGCAAGGATGGACGGGTAAGCGGTGTTTCCTGGGCCAAGGATGGCTCGGATGAAACCGGCACCATCGAGGCTGAGGCCGTGGTCAACTGCGCGGGCATGTGGGGACATGAGGTCGGTCGCATGGCTGGTGTGAATGTGCCACTGCATGCCTGCGAGCATTTCTACATTGTGAGCGAGCCGGTGGCCGGACTGTCGCAACTTCCGGTGCTGCGTGTTCCCGACGAATGCGCCTACTACAAGGAAGATGCGGGCAAGATGATGCTCGGTGCGTTCGAGCCTGTCGCCAAGCCATGGGGCATGAAGGGTATTCCCGACGATTTCTGCTTTGACCAGTTGCCGGAGGATTTTGATCATTTCGAACCGATCCTGGAGAAGGCGGTCAACCGCATGCCGATGCTGGCCACGGCTGGCATTCATACCTTCTTCAACGGACCGGAGAGCTTCACGCCAGACGATGCCTACCATCTGGGCGAGGCTCCTGAACTGAAGAACTATTATGTTTGCGCCGGCTTCAACTCGATCGGTATCCAGTCATCGGGAGGAGCGGGCATGGCGCTTGCCCACTGGATGGAATTCGGCCACCCGCCCTATGATCTGTTCGATGTCGACATTCGCCGGATGCAGACATTCCAGGGCAACAAGACCTATCTTTTCGAGCGGTCCAAGGAGACGCTGGGCCTGCTTTATGCCGACCATTTCCCCTATCGCCAGAAGGCCACGGCACGCGGCGTGCGCCGCACGCCCTTCCACGAACATCTCAAGACAAGGGGTGCCGTGTTTGGCGAAACCGCAGGATGGGAGCGCGCAAACTGGTTTGCCAGACCCGGTCAGGAGCGGGAATATCGTTATTCGTGGAAGCGCCAGAACTGGTTTGAAAATGCCCGTGATGAACACATGGCGGTGCGCACGAATATCGGCATGTATGACATGACCTCGTTTGGAAAGATTCGTGTGGAAGGTGTTGACGCAGAATCGTTTCTCAATCGCGTATGTGGCGCGAACATGAGCGTTGAACCCGGCAAGATCGTCTACACGCAGTTCCTCAATTCGCGCGGTGGTATCGAGGCTGATGTCACCGTGACGCGGCTTTCATCGACCCTGTATCTGATCGTGACACCGTCCACGACCATGGTGCGCGACATGAACTGGCTGAAGCGCCACAAGGAGGATGCCCGTGTCGTCTTTACCGACGTGACGGCAGGCGAAGGCGTGCTGGCAGTGATGGGTCCCAATGCGCGCAAGCTGCTTGAGAAAGTATCCCCGCACGACTGGAGCAATGAGAACCACCCGTTTGGCCATGCCCGCCAGATCGAGATCGGCATGGGACTGGCCCGCGCGCACCGCGTTTCCTATGTCGGCGAACTTGGATGGGAAATCTACATTTCCTCCGACATGGCGGCCCATGTCTTCGAAACGCTCGCAGAGGCGGGGGAAGATGTTGGCCTCAAGCTGTGTGGCATGCACATGATGGATTCATGCCGGATCGAAAAGGCATTCAGGCATTTCGGTCATGATATCGCCGAAGAGGATCATGTGCTTGAAGCAGGACTGGGATTTGCCGTTGACACGACGAAGGCGGATTTCATCGGGCGCGACGCCGTGTTGCGCAAGAAGGAAGAGGGCCTTCTGACGCGCATGGTTCAGTTCAGGCTCACCGATCCCGAACCGCTGGTCTATCACAATGAGCCGATCGTTCGCGATGGCGAGATCGTCGGCTATGTCTCCAGCGGAAGCTACGGTCATTTCCTTGGCGGGGCGATTGCGATGGGCTATGTTCCGTGCAAGGGGGAGAGTGTTGACAGCGTGCTTGCCTCGGCATTCGAGATCGAGGTGGCCGGTGTACGGGTGAAGGCGGAAGCCTCGCTCAAGCCAATGTACGACCCAAAGTCGGAGCGTGTGCGCGCCTGACCGGGAAGGCTGTTGCGGAGCGGAGCCTCAGGCCCGCCAACGCAGGGAAGGGAAACAATGTCAGGCAAGATGCAACTCGCCGAGATTGGCGAGATGGCCGCCAATGCGCTTCGCGGAGCAGGCGCCCGTGACCAGAATGCAGCTTCTGTCGCCCGCTCGACGGTGCTTGCGGAACGTGATGGCATTCGCAGCCATGGACTTCTCTACGTTCCGATCTATGCCGAGCATGTGCGTTGCGGCAAGGTGGACGGTGAGGCGGTGCCAGTCGTGTCGCGTTCCGCTCCAGGTGTGGTGCGCGTCGATGCGCGCAATGGCTTTGCCCATCCCGCAATCGATGCGGGCTTCGAACTTGCCTGTGCGGCGGCGCGTGAAAATGGCATTGCGTCGCTCACCTTGCACAATTCCTACAATTGCGGTGTCCTTGGACATCATGCGGAACGTTTTGCGGAAGTGGGCCTTGTGGGCCTGTGCTTCACCCATGCGCCTGCCTCGATCGCGCCGGTTGGTGGGCGCAAGCCGGTGATTGGAACCAACCCGTTCGCGCTGGGCGTGCCGGATGGAAAGGGTGGGGCTGCCTTTGTCATCGACCAGTCCGCCAGCGCCATCGCCAAGTCGGAGATCATGCTGCGCGCACGCATGGGCGAGCCCATTGAACCGGGATGGGCAATTGATTGCGAAGGCAGGCCGACCACGGATGCGCAGGAGGCTTTGAAAGGCGCAATGCTTCCTGCAGGTGGTTACAAGGGGTTTGGCATCGGTCTGACTGTCGAGGTTCTGGCGTCTTGCCTTGCTGGCGCGCTGCTCAGCAAGGATGCCGGCGCGTTTTCAGGAACAGCAGGCGGCCCGCCGTCGAGCGGGCAATGCTTCATCGCGATTGATCCGCAAGCCCATAGCGGAGCCTATTTCCATGCACAGATCGAGCGGTTGTGCCAGTTGATCGAGGAGCAGGATGGCGCCCGTTTGCCTGGTTCGAGGCGTGCGGCGAACAGAGTGCGCATCGAGCGGGAAGGGGTCGCGGTGGATGACGATCTCAAGGCGCGCATTCTCGCCTATTGCGAAAGCTGATCCGGTTCGCGGGCCGGAGCGCGGCTCAACTGGTTGCCTGCCTGTGTCGTCTTTTGCAGAAGCGCCGTGAACTGCGCCTGTTCCTGGCTGTTCAGTCCAGCCAGTATCGTGGTCTGAAGTGCTTCAACCACGGGTGAAACGCCTGAAAGGATATCCGCGCCATCGCCGGTGATGACCAGTTCCCTGGCGCGCCGGTCGCGCTTGCTGGTTTGTCTTGCCACCAGTCCCTTTGCAACGAGCCTGTCCACGACCCCGCCAATGGTTGCTCGGTCATAGGCAATGGTTCCCGCCAGTGTCGCCTGGTCCATGCCCGGCGCAATGGAAATCGCATTGAGCGCGGCATACTGGACCGGTGTCAGGTCGAAGCCCGCCGCGGCTGTCCGTTCGGCAAAGACGGACAGGGAAATCTGATGCAGCCGCCGGATCAGGTGGCCTGGCATATCATGGAAATTCGCCATCGCTTCGCTTCCTGTTGACTCCGCCATAATAATAAGCATACTTACTAATAACAAGTGCCTTGCGGAGGAACGAGATGAGCGAACAGCTTGGAACACTGGAAGAATTGCCGCAGGATTATCGCGATGCCATGACGAAGGCGGGTGTCGCGCCGCTGTGGCCAATGATGCGCAACCTTCTTCCGCACGGAAAACCGATGCCTGTCACACGGCCCAGCCACTGGACCTATGGCGATGTTCGCCCGCTATTGCTGCGCGCTGGTGAGCTCACTCCGGTGGAAAAGGCCGAACGGCGGGTACTGGTTCTTTCCGATACCGGGCGTGGCGTCGGCGCCATGCAGGCCACGTCCTCGATCTATATCGGGCTTCAGCTTCTGCTTCCCGGCGAAAAGGCACCAGCACACCGGCACACGCCAAGTGCTGCGCGCATAATTGTCGAGGGAAGGGGTGGCTATACCGTGGTTGATGGGGAGAAGCTGCCGATGTCCGACGGCGATCTTGTCCTGACACCTGGCGGGGAATGGCATGATCATGGCCATGAGGGCGAGGAGCCGGTCGTGTGGCTCGATGCGCTTGACTTGCCATTGTTCGTCTATCTCGAAGGGTCGTATGCAGAAGAAGCGCCCTTGCAGGCGCAGCGCAATCGCCCTGATGCGAGCCAGGTGGAATATGCCGCTGCCGGGCTGGTTCCTTCACGCAGCAGGGCGCAGAACGAAAAGCCCTATCCGATGATGCGCTTCCCCTGGAACAGGACCGAGGCGGCCTTGCGCAGTCTTGCGCAATATGGCGGATCGGAGCCGGTCGAGATCGATTTCGTCAATCCTGAAACCGGCCGCGATGTCCTCCCGACGATGGGCTTCACGGCGATGATGCTGGTGGCGGGCAAGACCGACAGGCCACCACTGCGTTCGGCCAGCAGCGTGTTTCATGTCATCAAGGGGCGAGGTCGCAGTCTCGTCAACGGCGAAACGGTGAGTTGGGGTCCCAAGGACACATTCACCGCCCCCGTCTTCGCTGAGATGGAGCACAGTTCCCTGGATGGCGAAGCCTTTCTGGTTCGCGTTCACGACAGGCCCCTGCAGGAAAAACTAGGCTATTATGAAGAAAGGTCACGCTGACCATGGCGCAGCAATTTCTGTTTGATGTACCCTCCACACCAGCAGTGCCGGTGGAAGGCGAATCCAAGGCCTATCCGGTGCACCGCATCTTCTGCGTCGGGCGCAACTATGCCGCCCATGCAGCGGAAATGGGTGTCGCCGTGGACCGCGAGGCTCCGTTTTACTTCACGAAACCGGCAAGCGCTGTTGTCCATACTGGCGCAACGATCGCCTATCCGCCCGGCACGGCCAACTATCACTATGAAATGGAACTGGTCATTGCGCTTGGTGCACCTGCATTTCAGGTGAGTGTTTCCCAGGCACCTGCCGCTGTCTATGGCTTTGCCTGCGGGCTGGACATGACACGCCGGGACCTGCAACTGGAGGCGAGGGCCAAGCAGCGCCCGTGGGATCTGGGCAAGGCCTTCGAACAGTCGGCCATCCTGTCGCCCATTCGCAAGGCCGCCGATTTCGGTACTGTCGGCGACCAGCGGATCATGCTCACAGTCAATGACGAGGTAAGGCAGGATGCAAGGTTAAGCGACCTGATCTGGAGCGTTCCGGAGATCATCAGCCATCTTTCCGGCTTTTACCATCTCATGCCAGGAGACCTGATCTATACCGGGACGCCAGCAGGCGTTGGCCCGGTTGCTGCGGGGGACCGTATTCACGGGGAAATCGAGGGGCTCGCGCCAGTCAATCTGGCAATCGCGCAAGCACAGACCGCATGAAAAACGCACCCATTCTCATTGCTGGCGGCGGAATAGGCGGACTTGCCACCGCGATCGGCCTGGCGCAGAAGGGTTTCGCCTCCATCGTTCTGGAGAAGGCTGCGAAACTTGGCGAAATTGGTGCGGGCATTCAGCTGGGCCCCAACGCCTTTCACGCCTTCGACTATCTGGGCGTGGGCGATGCGGCGCGTTCCATGGCCGTCTATATCGACAGTTTGCGCCTGATGGATGCGATGAGCGGGGATGAAATCACCCGCATTCCGCTCGACGATCGTTTTCGTGCCCGTATGGGCAATCCCTATGCAGTCGTGCATCGAGGCGATTTGCATGGCGTGTTCCTGAAAGCGTGCGAAGCGCATCCGCTTGTGGACCTGCGCACCAGCAGCGAAGTTGTTTCCCACCAACAGGACGGATCAATCGTCACGGCTATCCTTGCCGATGGCAGTTCGGTTGTCGGTTCGGCGCTCGTTGGCGCGGACGGTCTATGGTCCAATATCCGCAAGAAGGTGGTGGGCGATGGCGCGCCGCGCGTTTCGGGTCACACGACCTATCGTTCGGTGATACCTTTCGAGAGCATGCCGGAGGATCTGCGCTGGAACGCGGCAACCCTGTGGGCCGGTCCCAAGTGCCACATCGTGCATTATCCGCTTTCGGGCTGGAAGATGTTCAACCTCGTCGTGACCTATCACAATGATGCGCCTGAACCCGTGGCGGGCAAGCCCGTCAGCCACGAAGAAGTCCGGCGCGGCTTCGAGCATATCAGCGAACGCGCGCGAAAGATCATCGATCATGGCACCGACTGGAAACTTTGGGTGCTGTGCGATCGCGATCCTGTGACAACCTGGCAGGATGAGCGGGTGGTGCTGCTTGGCGATGCCGCGCATCCGATGCTGCAATATTTCGCCCAGGGCGCGTGCATGGCGATGGAAGATGCGGTTTGCCTTTGCGCCAGCCTTGAAGGGGCGTCGGGCGATCCGGTCAGGGCCTTTGCCAAATATACTTCCATGCGCACGCTGCGCACGGCGCGGGTCCAGCTTCAATCCAGGCTCATTGGCGATCACATCTACCATCCTTCAGGTGGGCATGCAGAACTGAGAAACGCCATCATGCGCTCGAAGTCGGCTGATGACTGGTATGACAGCGTCGAGTGGATTTATGGCGGCAACGGCCTGGCGGAAGGTGCTTCGGCCATTGCCTGAAATTGAATGTTACTTGACATAACAATGTTGTTGGATAACGATCTTCCGGACGGGAGAATCCAATGGCCAAAGACAGGGCTGCGCCCGATCTCTTGATCGAGATTGAGGATGCAATTGCAACACTCACATTCAACCGGCCCGAAAAGCGCAATGCCATGTGCGATGCGTTGATTGAGGGTCTTGACCGGTTCTTTTCAGCGCCACCCAAGGGCGTCAAGGTTGCCATTCTTGCTGGAGCAGGAGGGCATTTCTCGGCAGGACTGGATCTTTCAGAACATGTTCGCCGTGACGCGGAAGGTACACTGCGCCATTCGCGCAACTGGCAGCGCGTGATGGATGTGATCCAGTTTGGCGGTCTGCCCGTCGTTTCGGCCCTGACAGGTGCGGTGATTGGTGGCGGTCTGGAAATTGCTGCCGCGACACATGTGCGGGTGGCTGATCCGGGCACGATCTTCCAATTGCCAGAAGGCAGGCGCGGCATTTTCGTTGGCGGTGGCGCATCGGTGCGGATCGGCCGCATTCTGGGTGCTGACCGGATGATCGAAATGATGCTGACCGGTCGCAAATATACCGCCCAGGAAGGGCTGGCACTGGGCTTGGCGCATTATTTCTGCGATCCAGGCCAGGCACTCGAAAAGGCGAGGGAGCTTGCGCAGGGCATTGCGCAGAACGCCTCGCTTTCGAACTATGTCATGATCCAGGCCCTGTCGCGCATCGAGGACATGGCCAAGGCGGACGGGCATTTCGCTGAGAGCCTGTGTGCAGCACTCACCCAGACATCTCCGGACGCTGAAGAGGGCCTGCGCGCATTTCTGGAAAAGCGCCAGCCAAGGTTCAGGTGAGACATGGGTCGCGAAGAGCCGCGCAAGATTGCAACGGATGAGCCTGCGGCTGCCATGCAGGAAGATGCGGTCCTGCGCGAATTGCTGCTTGGCTATTGCCTGAAGCGCAGTTGGCTTGTCATCCAGGCGAAGGTGCAGAAATCGCTTGATGCGTTCAGTTTGCGGCCGGCTGGTTTTTCCGCGCTGGTCCTCATCTGTGCCCGGCCCGAAATGACGCAAAGCCAGTTGGCGTCCGCGCTCAGCCTGGAACGCTCCAACATTGTGCTGATCATCGATGATCTGGAAGAACGGGGCCTGATCGTGCGCAACAGGGTGGAGGGCGACCGCCGCGCCTATGCGCTCAACCCGACGCTGGCGGGCATGCGGTTTCGCGACAGGGTCGTGAAACTGGTGAGCGAGGCCGAGGCGAGCCTGTTCGATGTGCTTTCCAGTGAAGAGAAGGAGCAACTGGCTTCCATTCTGGCTCGCATCGAAAAGGCCGGCACACCATGAACAAGCAATATCTCAAACATCAGGTGGTGATGGAGACGGGCGCGGATGGCGCGCTCTTGTTGTCTTCGCCGCGCGCACTGGGGCCGGTCGCGCGCAATACTGGCGAGTGGCTGCACAAGCATGCGCGCGATGCAGCGCAGCGTGTCTTCATCGCCGAGCGTTCCGGTGCCGGGTGGCGGGAAGTGCGTTATGGCGAAGCGCTGGGAATGGTTCGCGCCATCGGAGCCAGCCTGCTTGAACGCGGTCTGGGGCCAGACAAGCCCCTGATCGTGCTTTCCGGCAATGGCGTCGATCATGGGCTGCTTTCGCTCGCCGCCCAGTATGTGGGCGTGCCGGTCATTCCGGTTGCCGAGCAATATTCGCTCATTCAAGGTGCGCATGACCGGCTGAATCACATTCTGCGCCTGAGCGGTCCGGCAATGGCCTATGTACAGGACCCGGTACGCTATGGAGATGCACTCCGTCTCGATGCGCTGCAAGGCGTTGAGATCGTCTCGGCCAGCAGCGCAGTTGCAGACGGGGTGACAGGTTTCGACGAACTGCTCAAGGCCAGTCCCGGGCCAGTGCTTGATGCTATCCATTCAACGGTCGGGCCTGACACGCTTGCCAAGATATTGTTCACGTCCGGCTCGACTTCGCTGCCGAAGGGAGTGGAAACGACCCATGCCATGATGTGCGTGAACCAGGCGCAGATCGCAGGCTGCTTTACGTTTCTCGACGATCATCCGCCCAGAATACTGGATTGGCTGCCCTGGAACCACGTCTTCGGCGGCAGCCACAATTTCAATCTGATGCTGGCAAATGGCGGCAGCCTCTACATCGATGATGGCAAGCCGACTCGCGACGCGTTTGCTCGCTCGCTTGAAAACATGGCGATGCATGCCGGCACCATTTCGTTCAACGTGCCGGTAGCCTATGGCATGCTGGTGAAGGCGCTGGAAAAGGACAAAGCGCTTCGCCGCAAATTCTTTACCGATCTCGACATGATCTTCTATTCGGGCGCGTCCCTGCCGCAGGAAATCTGGCAGGCGCTTGAAAGTTTCGCGCTTTCGGAAACCGGTTCAGTGCCGCTGATGACTTCCAGCTGGGGTATGACCGAAACTGCGCCCGCTGTGCTGATGGTGCATGAACCGGTTGATCGTTCCGGCAGGATTGGGGTGCCGATGGCCGGAGCGACGGCGAAACTGCTGCCGCTGGGCGAGAAGCGGTTCGAATTGCGGGTCAAGGGCCCCAATGTCATGCGGAACTATTTTCGCGACCCGCAGAAGACGCGCGAGGCATTCGATGAGGAGGGCTATCTGATCACCGGGGACGCTGTGCGTTTCGCAGACCCGGAAAGGATGGAGGCGGGACTTTCCTTTGACGGGCGGGTTGCGGAAGACTTCAAGCTCCTGAGCGGCACCTGGGTTCATGCAAGCCATATCCGGCTTGCCGCGCTTGGTGCGCTTGCACCGCTTGCGCAGGATGTTGTTGTCACCGGTCACGACCGCATGGAGATCGGGCTTGTCATGTTCCCCGACAAGGCAGCGCTCGATGCAGCAGGCATCAGTTCTGAAATGGTTGATGGGGCGCTTGGCGGCGAAGTTCTGATTGGTGAAATCGAGCGGCGCCTGCGCCAGTTGGCGACTCTTTCGACAGGTTCTTCAACACGTATCAGCCGGGCCATCATCGTGGCCGAGCCACCGTCGCTGCAGGACCATGAGGTCACCAGCAAGGGGAACCTCAACAATCGCCAGGTGCTCGCGCGGCGCGCCGATATGGTGGCTCGGCTTTATGATGAAAATGAAACAGCGGTAGCAAAGGTCTGAAATCATGGTGGATTTTTCAAAGGTCAGGGCTATCGACTTTCATACGCATGCAGAAGAACCCTGCGGTTGCCATGCCGATGACGGCTATGACGAACTGCAGTCGACGATGGCGATGTATTTCAAGGCGCCGTGGGAACATCCGCCAACCGTGCCGCAGACTGCAGCGCATTATCGCGAGCAGAATATTGCCGCGGTGATCTTTCCGGTGGATGCTGAAAGGGAGACCGGCTACCGGCGCTACCGCAATGAGGAAGTGGCGGAGCTGGCAGCGGAAAACAGCGATATCCTGATCCCCTTCGCTTCAATCGACCCGCACAAGGGCAAGCTCGGCGCACGCGAAGCGCGGCGTCTGGTGGCCGAATTCGGCGTGCAGGGTTTCAAGTTCCACCCGACCATGCAGGGCTTTTATCCCAATGACCGCATGGCCTATACGCTTTACGAAGCGATTGCAGAAACGGGAAAGCCTGCTCTCTTTCATACCGGCCAGACGGGCGTTGGCTCCGGCATGGCAGGGGGGAACGGGATGCGGCTCAAGTATTCCAACCCGATGCATATCGACGATGTAGCGGTGGATTTTCCTGACATGCCGATCATCCTGGCGCATCCGTCCTTCCCATGGCAGGAGGAGGCGCTTTCCGTCGCCCAGCACAAGCCCAATGTCTATATCGACCTGTCGGGCTGGTCTCCGAAATATTTCCCGGAGATACTCGTGCGATACGCCAACACGATCCTGCGAAAAAAGATGCTTTTCGGTTCGGATTGGCCAATGATTGCACCTGAACGCTGGCTTTCGGATTTTGACAGGATCGCCATTCGCGACGAGGTTCGTCCGCTGATACTGAAGGACAATGCAATGCGGCTGCTGGGCGTGTCCGCGTGAGGACATTTGCAGGCAGCAGGGAGGGAACGTGATCAGACATTCCACACAGGTCGCAATCATCGGCTCGGGACCATCGGGCCTGTTGCTGGGTCAATTGCTGACGCGGGCCGGGATTGCCAACATCATCATCGACCGTGTCGACAAGGCTTATGTGCTTGGACGCATCCGGGCGGGGGTGCTGGAGACCGGCATGGTGCAGATGCTGGAACAGGCTGGCGTGGGCGAGCGGCTGAAGGCCGAGGGCCTGGTGCATGACGGCTTCGAGATCGCGTTCAACGGGCGGGCGGAGCGGATCGACATGAAGCATTCGGCTGGCGGTCACGTGGTCGTCTATGGCCAGACCGACCTGACGCGCGATCTGTTCGAGGCGCGGGAAGAAAGCGGAGCGCCATCGATCTACAATGCGCAGGACACGCAGCCCTGCGCGTTTGACGGTGATACGCCCCACGTCCTTTTCCACAAGGATGGACAGGAGCACCGTGTCGACTGCGCGTTCATTGCCGGTTGCGACGGGTTTCACGGACCGAGCCGCAAGGCTGTTCCGCAGGATGCGATCCGGAACTTCGAAAGGGTCTATCCATTCGGCTGGATGGGGTTGCTCAGCGATGTGCCTCCCGTCCATGACGAACTCATCTACGCCAATCACGAACGGGGCTTTGCGCTCTGTTCCATGCGCTCGAAGAAGCGCTCGCGCTACTATGTGCAATGCGGGCTGGAAGAAAATGTCGAACAGTGGAGCGACGAGCGGTTCTGGGACGAATTGCGCAGGCGCCTGCCGCGAAAATTCGCCGAAGCCGTGATTACCGGCCCGTCGATCGAGAAATCCATCGCACCGCTACGCTCCTTCGTGGCCGAACCGATGCGCTTCGGTCGCCTGTTCCTGGTAGGCGATGCTGCGCATATCGTGCCCCCGACGGGAGCAAAGGGGCTCAATCTCGCTGCCAGCGATGTGCATTACCTGTTCGAGGGGCTGTGGGGACATTTCAAGGATGGCGATTCAGCTGGGCTTGATCATTATTCGCAGCGTGCACTGTCACGGATATGGAAGGCCGAGCGGTTTTCCTGGTGGATGACCAACATCCTGCACCGTTTCCCGGATGGGGGCGATTTCGGGCAGCGAATACAGGAAGCCGAACTCGACTATCTGGTCGGTTCGCAAGCTGCGCGTTCTTCGCTTGCTGAAAACTATATCGGCCTTCCCTATTGAGGTGCGTCAGCTGACGTCCTGCAGGCGGGCGACTTCCAGCGGGTCTTCGTTGTCGCGGATCGCAAGGGTTCGATAGACTTCGAGCATCTGGGCGGACATCTGGCCCTGCTGGTAAAAATACATGGCAGCGCCGTAGCGCGCGAAGCCCGAACCCCTGATGCCGACAGGTGTTTCCAGCAGGCGGCGCTGGCGCTCGTTTTCCCTGTTCGTGTCCGTGAATTCGGGCATCAGAAATCTGCTGGCGGTGTCTGCGTGCGCCTTGCCAGTTTCAGGAATGGTCTTTCGACAATGCGCGCCCGCTTCATCATCTTGTGGTATTTCAGTTCGCGCAGCGCATAGATTTCCACCCACAGTTCGGATGACCCGGCATAGGCTTCCTCGAGACTGGCGATAGCGATGTTGCGCTTGGCGGTTGGTGACCATGTGGCGGCCGTGACAAGCCCGGCTTCCGCCTTTGCCCTGTGATAAACGATTGCTGCGTCGGCTGGCTCCTTGCCGTCGATTTCGAGCCCGACAATGCGGTACCGCGTGCCCTTTTGCTGACGCGCGCGTTCGATCGCATCACGCCCCGTGAAATGGTCCTTGCCCATGTCGACCATCCAGTCGAGACCGATCTCGTCGGGCGTGCGGCACCGGTCTTCGCGCAGCGCATGGCCTGAGGTCATGAAATCGGCATTGGCGACAATGAAGCCCGCCTCGATGCGCGCCGTGTTCAGCGCGTGATAGCCGATGGCCCGGATGCCGCGCAGGCTGCCCGCTTTCATCAGGCGGTCCCACAGGTCGAGCGCCCACTTGGCTTCACAGAACAATTCGTAGCCCAGATCGCCGGTAAATCCGGTTCTGGAAACGGTCACATCAATGCGCCCGATCCGCCCTGTGCTGATCGAGAAGGGCGTAAGCGCGCGCACGTCCAGCCCGGCTTCGAGCAGGATGGTGGCAGCGGTTGGCCCCTGGATGGCAAGCCCGGCAATTTCCTGTGTCTCTTCCGTGATTGCGACATCCAGCCCGTAAGCCGTGTCGAGAAGCCATGGCAGGTGGTGTTCCTGCGAGCAGAGGCGAAAGCGGGTGGGTGTGAGCCTGAACAGGGTTCCGTCATCAAGGACATAGCCATCATCATCGCACCAGGCGGTATACTGGACGCGACCCGGCTTGAGTTTGCGAACGTCGCGCACCGTCAGCCGGTTGCAGAAGATCTCCGCGTCCCTGCCTTCAATGCGGTACTTGACCATCGGCGATATGTCGAAGAGGGCCGCAGAGTTGCGGATCGCGAAATATTCGAGTTCCTCATCGTCGATGACGGCAGGGGAGACATATCCCGCCCAGTCATACCAGCCGGCAACCTGCATGAGCGCTTCGATCCGCTCATGAAATGGCGTGCGCTTGAGGCGCTGAAGAATGTGACCCTGCGCTGCCATGCGGGGTGTGCGGTTGTCAGTTGCCGGCTTTGTGGTCCTTGCCATGTTCAGCCTCCTGCAGCCTTGATGGCGGATACGGCATTCATGGCGCTGGTTGCGTTCAGGCCACCGCCTGGATGAGTTCCAGCGCCGCAAAGCCACAAGCCCTTGAGGGGTGTTGCATAGCCGCCAAGACCAAAGACAGGGCGCAGGCTGTAGAGCCGGTCGACCTGGAATTCACCATGGTGCCAATGGCCGCCCGGCGTTGCGAACTGGCTGGCAATATCGACTGGCGTCATGAGTTGCGATGAAACGACAGAGCGCGAAATGCCAGGCGACAGGCCTTCCAGCTTGTTCATCACGGTCTTTTCCAGGCGAGGCACTCCCTTTTTCCAGCCTTCTCGCAGATCGTGGGCGGTGTTCTGGATGGTCACGGACACGACTGCCGCGCCTGCTGGCGCCAGTGCACTGTCCCCGATGGAGGGAATCGTGATGTGAAGCGGCGGATTGGCGGGCAATTCGCCATATTTGGACGGATTGTAGGAACGCTCCACTTCGTCGCTGGTTCCTGCTGCAACCAGCCGTCCGGAAAGCTGGCGAGCGCCTACGCCTTCGAAAGCAGGCAGCTTGTCGAGCGCAAGCAGCATTTTCGAGACATTGCCCTTCGAGCGCATGTTTCGGATGTCGCGCACCAGGCCTGCATCGAAGTGGACCGGACCGGCCAGTTCGAGGATCGTTCTTGCGGGATGGACAGCGGATAGCACGGTGCCAGCCTTGAAGGTTTCGCCGCCCGTTGTAACCACGCCTGTGACCGAACGGTTTTCGACCAGAATGCTGGCAACGCCAGCGCCATAGCGAATTTCAACGCCTGCTGCCTTTGCCGAAGCTTCGAGCGCGGGGCCCAGCGTCGAGACAAGCACGGGATTGCGATCCTGGTCGCGCCGGGCAAGGGCGAGGCGATAGTAGAGACCCAGGATTGATGTTGGCGAGCGCGGACCAAGGGCAGTGCCGAGCGTCGCATCGCTGCCCAGAAGGCCCTTGAGCCGTTCGTCGCGTACGACTTCATCGGCTATGTCCCAGACCGGCATGAGGATCATGCGGAGGAACTGCCGAAGCTCTTCCTTGCCGCCCAGGCGAAGCTTCAGGCCGGCGGTCAGTGCCTGGCGTCGAGCAGGCCAGGTGCTTGCACCAGGTCCAGGAGGAACTGTCTCGAGGAAGCGGGCCAGGATGGAAGCCTGGAAGCCAAGCCTTGCAAGCAGTTCGCTCCACTCGTCCCTGTTGCCCGTGAGGTCGGTGCTGGGCAGCGTTTCGTAGTTTGCCGAAAGCATGAGCGGGCTTGTTCCCGCTGCTAGCGCGGTCAGTGTGCCGGGCGTTGTGGCGCGTTTCAGGCCGTGGCGTTCCAGCGCCAGTTTGCGGATCAGGCCTGGCGACAGGCTGTCTGACCAGCCAGCAAGACCCGGTGCCTTGAAACCGGGTGCGAATGCCAGTTCCCTTGCCATGCCGCCCGGACCGTCTGCTGTTTCGCAAACGAGGACCTTGCGTCCACCTGAAGCGAGCAGTGCCGCGGCGGCCAGTCCATTGTGGCCAGCGCCTATGATAATGGCGTCAAATGACTTCATATGCTTCGCTCACATGATCCGTGCCGCGCTTGAGATCGCGCAGGATTTCATAGGCGGCATTGCGTCCGGGAGCACCCATGACGCCACCGCCTGGATGGGTGGATGAACCGCAGATGTAAAGCCCGCGCACGGGGCTGCGATATTGGGCGTAGCCGGGGACCGGCCGGTTGAACATCAACTGGTCGAAGGTCAGTTCGCCCTGGAAGATATTGCCTTCCGACAGGCCGACTTCAGCCTCCAGTTCACGCGGGGTGCGCACCTCCATGTGAATGATGCGGTCCTTGAAGCCGGGCGAATAGTCGGCAATCTGGTTGACAACTGTCTGGCCGAAAGCATCGCGATCGGCGTCCGTCCAGTCCTTGCCTTCCACCAGCGGCGGGCAATACTGCACGAAGCAACTCATGAAGTGCTTGCCGGGGGGCGCCATGGTCGGATCGACTGCGCTTGGTATCATCATGTCGAGGAACGGATCGGCTGACCAGCGGCCATTCTTCCAGTCATCATAGCCGCGTTCGATCCGCTCGACGGAATCGGTGAAATGCAGGTCGCCCCGAATGCAGGAACTGTCTTTCGGCAGGGCAGGGAAGTGCGGCATGGAATCGAGCGCGATATTCACCTTGCCCGATGAGCCGCGCATCTTGAAGTTTCGTACCTTGCGCACGAAGTCGCCCGGCAATTCCTTCTCGTCCACGAATTTCAGGAAAGTGCGCTTGACGTCGGCGTTCGAGACAATCGTATCCGCATGATAAGTGTTGCCGTTGGCCAGCGCCACGCCGATGGCCTTGCCATTGCGGATGATGACGCTGGCGACCTCTGCTTCGGTAATGAGCGTGCCGCCGGAAGCGCGGAAGGAAGAGGCAAGCGCGCCGGTAATGCCGCCCATGCCGCCGCGTGAATAGCCCCATGCGCCGACAGAGCCGTCCACTTCGCCCATATAGTGATGGAGGAGCACATAGGCAGTGCCTGGGGACATTGGGCCAAGAGCTGTGCCGATGATGCCCGCTATTGCCAATTGCGCCTTGATGACATCTGTCTCGAAATATTCGTCGAGAAAGTCGGAAATGGACATGGTCCAGAAACGGGCGGTCTGGGCAAGCTGGCGAGGCGACAATTCATTGACCTTGCGCAGCATGAAGAGCAGTTCGCCAATGTCGCGGGGTGCCAGCCTGGCCGGATCGGGCGCGGTGCGCATGAGCAGCGGCTGAATGAAACGACACTGGCGTGTGACATCGCGCGAATAGCGTTCATAGGCCTCGCCGTCGCGGATGTTGTGGCGCGCGAACTCCCGGCGATGTGCATGATGGTCGCGATAGGCTGCCAGATAGTCGCCATCGCGGGTGAAAACCGCGCCGCCTTCATAGGCGATAACCTGGAGGCCATGGCGGGGCAGTTCCAGGTCGCGCATGATCTCCGGCCTGAACAGGCTGCAGACATAGGAACAGTTGGAATAGAGAATTCCCGGCGTCAGTTCCCGGCTCACCGCCGCGCCGCCGATCCAGTCGTTCTTTTCCAGAATGAGGACCTTCATGCCCGAGCGCTGAAGATAGCAGGCATTGACCAGGCCATTGTGGCCCGAGCCGATGACAATCGCGTCAAAATGAGTTCCAGCTGACGTGTTCATCGTGCAAATCTGCCATGGGAAAAGGCGGTCTGTCCATAGTTATTGAATGAATGTTCAGCAAAAAGAATTGCATTGAGTCCTTATTGCGGTAAGGTTGGGGCATGTTGAAGCCCGCGACTGACACATTGGAGGGAGCAATGGTATCGCAGGTCCATGACGAGCCGGAATATGACAACAAGGCGATTGCTTTCCTGGAAGCCGTATGGGGCCCGGGATTCCTTTCGCCCGGTGGGCCGGAGGAGGTGAACCGGGTCATTGAAGGCGTGAATTTCGATGGCGCGCATGTGCTGGATATCGGCTGTGGTTCGGGTGGCATCACCTGCCACCTGGCTCGTGAACAGCCGTTGGCGCACATTACGGGTTTCGATGTCGAGCAGCCGGTCATCGACGCGGCGTCGCGCATGGCTGAAGGCGAGGGATTTGGCGAGCGGGTCAGTTTCGTCAAGGGTGAACCGGGTCCGCTTCCATTCGGTGATGCGTCTTTCGACATTGTCTTTTCGAAGGACGCGATGATCCATGTCTCCGACAAGGAAGCGCTGTTTGGTGAGGTGCACCGCGTGCTCAGGCCTGGCGGCGTTTTCGTGGCAAGCGACTGGCTGATTTCGCATGACGGCGAACCTTCGGCGCAGATGAAGGCCTATCTGGCGGCCGAGGGGTTGAGTTTCGGCATGGCGTCGCCCCGCCGCTATCGCGTGGCGATGGAGAAAGCAGGGTTCGTCGAGGCGCGCACGCGCAGCCGAAACGAATGGTACAAGGTGCGGGCGCGCGAGGAACTGGACCTGATGAAGGGGGCCTTGCGCGAAAAGATTTCTGCTCTTGTCGGTGCGCCATATCTGGAGAAGAATATCGCCACCTGGACCGCGATGCTCACCGTGCTTGAAAGCGGCGAGCATTGTCCAACACATCTGTATGCCCGCAAGCCGGGCTAACGGGCCATAAAGGCTCAAGGAGACGGAATGGCCAGTGCTTCGGCAATGGACTCGCAAGCGGCAAGGGCGGATGGGAAAACCACCGGCAAGCGGCGCGAATCCAAGGAGTTTCGAAGGGAACAGTTGATCAATGCGACGATTGATTCCCTGGCCAAGCGCGGCTATGCGGCGACCACGCTCGCAGACGTAGCCGATGGTGCCGGCCTGTCGCGCGGGATCGTCAATTTCCATTTCGACAGCAAGGAAAAGCTGCTGATCGAAACGCTTCAATCCATGTCCGACGAGTATGGGCGTCATTGGCGCGAGGCGCTGGCAGGGGCAGGGGGGCAGGCCGCCCAGCAGCTGCGCATGCTGATACGGGCAGATCTCGACAAGAAGATCTGCAATTCGCGGCTGATTTCGGCCTGGGCCGCGTTCTGGGCGGAGGCCAAGACCAGGCCCAGCTACCAGAAGCTGTGCTGGGACCGCGACGATGATTATCTGGGAGAAATCCGAAGGGTTTGCACAGCCTTGAAGGAGGAGGGCAATTACGCCTTCGATCCGAAGAATGTGGCTGTTGCGATCTACTGCATGCAGGAAGGACTGTGGCTGCGCCTGATGCTGGGTGGCCGGGAATTCAAGCGTGAAGGAGCTGTTGCTGCGGCAATGGAACTGCTCGGGAGCCTATTTCCCCTGCATTTTGAAAATGATGGAAGCCTGAAGAAGAAGGGCAAGACTGGAGGAGATTGAAATGAGACATAGCTGGAAATCGATGCTGCTGGGCAGCGTGTGTGCCGTTGGAATTGCCGTTGCAGGCCTGTCGCCAGTCCACGCGGAAGACGGTGAACTGACCGTGTTCGACTGGTCTGGATACGAAGATCCGGCATTCCATCCCGCCTATACCGAGAAGTTCGGCGATTCGCCCACCTTCTCCTTTTTTGGCGATGAAGAGGAAGCCTTCCAGAAATTGCGTTCCGGCTTCAAGGCGGATATCGCGCATCCATGCTCGCAGAGTGTCGTGAAATGGCGCGAGGCAGGCATCCTGGAAGAACTGGACACCAGCCGCATCACCGCCTGGAATGACGTTCTTCCCGGCCTCAAGGCAATGAAGAACCTCATGATGACCGAGGATGGCAAGGCCTGGCTGCTGCCATTCGACTGGGGCAATACAGCCCTGACCTACCGGACCGACAAGCTTTCGGATGCAGACGTGTCCTCGCTCAAGGTCTTTGCCGATCCCAAGTATCAGGGTCGGGTTTCAATCGGCGACAATGTCGATGACGCATATGCGCTTGCTGCTCTTGCCATCGGGCTCAAGGACTGGACCGGCATGACCGACGACCAGTTCAAGGCAGCTTCCGACTTCCTGCGCGAAGTGCACAAGAATGTCCGCCTCTACTGGACCGACGGCACTGAGATTGCACAGGCGATGTCTGGCGATGAGGTTGATATTGCCTGGGCGTGGAATGAAACCGCGACAACCCTTCAGGGCGAAGAAGTGCCGGTTGCCATCAAGCGCGACACCGAAGAAGGCCTGTCGACCTGGGTTTGCGGTTACGTCATCCTGAAGGACGGCGACGGCAACAAGGACAAGGTCTATGACTATCTCAACGCGGTCATGGAAGAGCGCGTGTCCGAGTATCTTGTGACGGCATGGGGCTATGGCCATTCGAACGGCAAGGGCATGGCCGCCATTGATGCGACAGCGTTGGCTGATGCAGGTTATGGCGATGTTGCCGCGTTCGTTGACAAGACGCTGTTCCAGGCGCCGGTCCCCACTGAACTGCGCCAGAAGATGATAGCCGAGTTCGAGAAGATCAAGGCCGGCTACTGATATCATCAGAAGCGAAAACAGAAGGGCAGGCGCGAGCCTGCCCTTTTTTCATTGTCGGATTGCCGGTCAGCTGGCCATGGCGACAAATGCATCCTTGTCCCAGGTCAGGCGAACTTCTGAACCGACCGGAATGTCGTCCGCGCCGAAATCGTTGGTTTCGACGACGGACAGGAGGTCTGGCTGGTCCTTGATGGTTACGGTCAGGTTGGTGACCTCGCCGAAATAGTGACGATCGACAACCTTGCCGACGATGGTAGAGGGCGCTTTCTCGCCTTCCCACAGGATGCGCAGGCGCTCCGGGCGAATTCCCACGACCACTTCATCGCCCGTCTTTGCGGCGGGCAGCTTGCAGTTGATCTTGCCGATGCCGGGAATATCAGCGAGCACGGCTTCGCCCTTGCGCTCGATGCTGCTTGTCTTGAGAAAGTTCATGCCGCCAAGGAAGTCGGCGACCTGCTTGGTCGAAGGATGCTGGTAGATTTCCTGCGGGGGAGCAACTTGCGTAATGTTGCCGCCGAACATGACAGCGATGCGATCGGACATTGCGAGCGCTTCATACTGGTCATGGGTGACGAGAATGAAGGTGATGCCGATCTGCTGCTGCAGGTGGCGCAATTCGACCTGCATCTGTTCCCGCAGTTTCTTGTCGAGGGCGGAAAGCGGCTCATCGAGGAGCAGGACCTTGGGTCGCATGACAAGGGCGCGGGCAAGGGCAACGCGCTGGCGTTGGCCTCCTGAAAGCTGGTTGCCCATGCGCTCGCCAAGCCCGACCAGTTGCACCTGTGAGAGGGCGTCGGCAACGCGCTTCTTCTCTTCTGCAGCGCCCAGACGCATCTTCTTGAGGCCATAGGCGACATTGTCGGCAACGTTGAGGTGGGGAAAGATCGCGTAGGATTGGAACACCATGTTGGTCGGGCGCAGGTTTGCGGGCGTGCCTTCCATGTTCTGGCCGTCAATCGCGATGGAGCCCGCTGTCGGGTTGTCAAAGCCGCCGATCATGCGCAGCAAGGTGGTCTTGCCGCAACCCGATGGCCCCAGAAGGGAAAAGAATTCGCCTTCGCGGATGTCGAGGTTGATCTCGTGCAGGGCGGTGAAATGGCCAAACTGTTTTGTCACACCGCGTATGCTGATCATGTTCTTCATCGGAGCAATCAATCCTGCTGGTTTCCACCAAGGCGCCGTTCGCTTCTGCGACGCACGATCTCGGCCAGTGTCAAGAGGGTGAGGGACGCAAGGAGCATGATGGTGCCGAGCGCAAGCGTGTTGGGCAGCTTGGCCGCGAAGCGCAACTGGCCCCAGATATAGACGGGAAGCGTGGGCTCGGTTCCCGACAGGAAGAAGGCGAGGATGAACTCGTCGAGCGAGATGGTGAAGGCGACCAGCAGGCTCGAAATGATGGAAGGCATCAGCACCGGCAAGGTGATGCGGCGCAGCGTGCCGAAGGCGGATTCGCCAAGGTCGCGCGAGGCTTCCTCCAGGCTAGGGTCGAAACCCTCGAAACCGGAAACCAGCACGGTTATCGAATAGGGCACGCAAATCAGAAGGTGTCCGCAGATCACGGTGATCAGGGATGGCTGGATGCCGATGCCAAGGATCACGACGAGCAGCGATATCGCGATGATGATTTCGGGCAGTATCAGCGGTGCCATGATGAGGCCGCTGGCCAGCGCCTGGCCGCGGAACTTGTAGCGTGTGAGCGCGCGAGCAGCGCAAATGCCCATGACCGTGCTGAGAATGGCTGATGATACGGCCACCACGAGGCTGTTCCATGCCGCCTTGTGCATGGTGCCGTTTGTCGCGAGGCTGGCGAACCATTTGGTTGTGAAACCCGACAGTGGCAGCGACGGCGTGGCTGAATCGTTGAATGAAAAGACCGGCAGCAGCAGGACCGGCAGGTAGAGGATGGCGATATAGACAATGAAATAGGGGGTCAACCAGCGTCTGGCTATCGAGGAAAATCTCATCGCATGAACCTCTTCGCCAGCAACAATATGCCAATCACCAGACCTGCCATGGCGGTGACAATGAACATGGTCGAAATCGCCAGTGCCGCACCCAGCGGCCAGTTTGCCGCCTTGCCAAACTGGGCCTGGATTGCATTGGCGATCATGACGCCATCCTTGCCGCCGACGAGCTTGGGTGTGACATAGTCGCCGACGGTCGGGATCATGACGATCAGCAGTGCGGCGATGATGCCTGGAAGCGTGAGTGGTAGCGTGACACGAAGGAACTGGCGTATTGGCCCATCTCCCAGATCGGCGGCAGCCTCGAGCAGCGAGCGGTCAAGCTTCTGGATCGAGACATAGATCGGCAGGATTGCGAATGCGGCCCAGCTGTGTGCGAGTGTGATGACAACCGAATTGACATTGTAAAGCAGAGAGGAAAGCGGCTCGGAAATGAGGCCGATGCTCATCAGGCCGGTGTTGAGCACGCCCTTGTAGCCCAGTATGACCTTCCACGACATGATGCGCAGCAGGTAGCCGGACCAGAAGGGGACGGTGATGACGAACAGCAGCAGCGACTTGTAGCGCCCGCCATGGAAGGCGATGAAATAGGCGATTGGGTAGGCGGTGAGCACTGTCACGATGCTGACGGTCAATGACACGAACAGCGAGCGAAACAGAAGGTCGCGGTAGATCGGTTCGGTCAGTGCCTGACGGTAGTTTTCCAGCGTGAAGGTGCGATCTATCGTGAGATAATCCTGCGTCCAGAAGCTGTTGGCAAAAATGACAAGGATAGGGCCTGCCAGCAGGAGCAGGGCGTAGAGGAAGGGTGGTGAAATGACGAACCAGCCCTGCGCCTCGGAATTGGCAGCCAGGCGCGACATCATCCCTCGCGAGCGCACGGAATCAGGCTGCGCCGATGCTGTTGCCATGTTCCCTCCCATCGTGCAGCGCGCGCCCCACCAGGTGCGCATGCACGTTGTTTTATATGGATAAGACGTCAGATCAGCGTTGAAATCAAGTGGCAATTCTGACACTGTTGATTGAACAGTCATTCAATAACGCGGGCACATTTGTCTTCTGATGCCCTGGAAAGGATGGAGGACATTCCATGACCGATCAGGCGATGAACAATAACTCGCGTGCGCGCAGTGCCGGAATAAACGACAAGGCCAGACGCCACCTTGTCCAGCCATGGCCCTATGCGGGCAGCATCGGCAACGAGGCGCGTGGACTGATCACGTCCGGCGATGGCATCTACATCATCGACGAGGAGGGACGTCGCATCATTGATGGTCCGGCGGGCATGTGGTGTACCAATGTCGGGCACCGCAGCGAAGCGCTGGCCCGAGTGATGTACGACCAGGCAATGGAGCTGTCGTTCAACACGCCCTGGTACACTTCGAATGTGCCATCGGCGGAACTGGCCGAGAAACTGGCGGAACGTGCGCCGGGCGATCTGAGCCACGTCCACTTCACCACCGGCGGGTCAACGGCAGTCGACAGTGCGCTGCGTTTCATCCAGTTCTTCAACAATGTCACGGGCAGGAGCGAGAAAAAGAAATTCCTGTGCCGCGAAGGCGCCTATCATGGCAGCACCTATCTCAGTTCCTCGATGAATGGAGCGCTACGCAGCCGCAACTGGATGGATTTTGCCAGTGAACTCACGGTCAGGCTTTCCAATCCCGATCCGTTGCGCCGGCCCAGCGACATGACAGTCGAGGCTTTCTGCGACTTCCTCATCCAGGAACTGGAGCAGAAGATCGCGGAAACAGGCGCGGACAGGATCGCGGCTTTCATCGGCGAGCCGATCATGGCTTCAGGCGGTGTGATCGTGCCGCCGGAGGGTTATTTCAAGCGGGTGTGGGAAGTGTGCAAGCGCAACGACATCCTGTTCATTTCAGACGAAGTGGTGACAGGCTTCGGCAGGCTTGGCCATCTCTTTGCCTCGAAGGATGTGTTTGGCGTCGAACCCGATATCATCACTTTCGCCAAGGGTGTCACATCCGGCTATTTCCCGCTTGGCGGCATGATGGTTTCCGGGCGGCTGCTGGAAGAACTGCGGCGCTCCAACCATCCCGAAGCCATGTATGCGCATGGTTTCACCTATGCCAGCCATCCAACCGGCTGCGCGGTCGCGCTCAAGAACCTGGAACTGCTTGAAGGTGGCATTCTCGAACATACGCGCTCGGTTGCGCCCTATTTCCAGTCGGAGTTGCGCAAGCTGGAGGAGTTGCCGCTGGTTGGTGAAGTGCGCGGGCTCGGGCTGATGGCCTGCGTGGAATGCGTCGCTGATCGTGAATCGAAGAATCCGCTGCGCCTCGACACCGAAGTGGGTGCGAGAATTGACCGCCATTGCCAGAAACTCGGCCTGCTGGTGCGGCCATTGTTCAACATGTGCGTGATGTCGCCGCCGCTGGTCATTACCCGCAACCAGATCGACGATCTGGTTGGAATGCTGCGCGAGGGAATCAGCCGCACGCAGGATGAATTGCGGGCCGAAGGACTCTGGAACGGCTGAAGCAGGCCGCTTCGCGGGCTTCAGTCACGTCCCGACTGAAGCTGCATTGCCGCGTTCAGCGAAGCCATTTCCTCTTCGCCCGGCGCTTCTTCAAGGTTGGCAACCGGCACGGCGCGGCGAATGCCATCATGATGGGTGCGAACGCCATATTCGAGGTCGGACAGGTAGAAGCCGTCAAAGGTGGGTGAGGCCATCGCCTCGTTCGACCACATTGTCAGTTGCACGTCCTCGGCCTGGGTATCGCGATCGATGCGGAAGGCGAGATAGCGTGCTAGGCGCTGCTGGCGTGTTTCGTTGGGATAGCGATAGATCGCGCCACGCAGCTGCGTCCGGCCCGGATCGAGCGGGAACTCCTGGTAGAACTGCACCGATTCCGGCGTCACTGCGATCACTGCATTGGGGAAGAGGCCCCAGTAGACCCAGGCTGTCTTCAATTCATCGGGCAGGGGCGGGCAGGGCTGCGAGAGCCTGGTGTAGTGGCGTACACTCCACAGACGACCGCCTGACGGATTGAAGGTCGCGAAGGACCTGGCGACGCCATTGACGAAGGGCTCGTCGTAATAGGTCGGTCCGTAGAGATCCTGCAGGGCGGGGTGGGCAAGCGCCACATGATACCCCTCATTGTCCACGTCGCGCACGGACTTCCAGTTTACCTTCGAAACGCCGTTCCAGTACTCGTTTTCGGTGGGAACGAGCGTTTCCATCCTGTAGTTGGCGCATTCGGCGGCAAATGGCGCCATGAGTTCTGCCACCGAGGGTTGGGGGCCCTTGCGGAAGCGCACAAAGACAAATCCGTTCCACACTTCATGTTCGAGTGGCGGCAGGCCGAATTCAGCCTTGTCGAGTTCGGGGAACGACTTGGGCTGTGCTGCGCCGCGTAGGCTGCCATCGAGATTGTAGACCCAGCCGTGGAACGGGCAGACGAGCGAGCCCTTGCACGTGCCGCGCGATTGCGAAACGACACGTGAGCCGCGGTGGCGGCACATGTTGTGGAAAGCATGAATGCGCCCCTCATCGCCGCGGATGACCAGTGCACGTTCGCCGCACATGTCCAGCGTCACATAGTTGCCGCGCTCGGGGATATCGGAGATGTGGCAGATGATCTGCCAATGGTTCAGGAAAAGGTTGTGCTTTTCCAGTTCGAGCAGGGCAGGGCTGTGGTAGCACCATCCAGGCAACCCCCGGCGATCCCAGTCCTGCGGCACTGAAATTTCGCGATTTGTGAGGATGCGGTTCATGTCGGTGCTCCGTTACGAGTCGTTATCGTGACTAAATAATTGCTGAACGTTCATTCAATAATAGCATGAAAACCCGCCATTTGGGAAGTCATTGGAGAGCCTGTGGATAGTTGCGCCATTGTCTGCGTCCTTAAATCGAGACTGCAATTTACCTGAATTCCGTTGAAGTCCAGCGGGTAGCAGTGGTTCGAATTGTGGTTCGGGAAGGGGTTGAGGCCGGTTCGAGCGCGCACCGGTTCGATTTGCGGGGAAGAATTTCAAGCTCAAATATTTTGAACTTGAAATTCCTTGCGGCCAGTGGCAACCTTCATTTCGTGACATTGGAGGATTTGGCGATGAAAGTGCTTTGCCTTGGTGGTGGTCCGGCCGGACTTTATTTTGCCATCTCCATGAAGTTGCGCGACCCGGCCCATGAAGTGGTAGTGATGGAACGCAACAAGTCGAATGACACTTTCGGCTGGGGCGTGGTGCTTTCGGACGATGCGCTCGAGCGCATGCAGGCGAACGACCCCCAAAGCACGGACGTCATTCGCAGCCATTTCGCCTATTGGGACGATATCGCGGTCATTCACAACGGCATCCGTACCGTTTCCGGCGGGCATGGATTTGCCGGCATCGGACGCAAGCAGATGCTGATCGACCTGCAGGAGCGAGCGCGCGAACTTGGCGTCGACATGCGCTTCGAGACGGAATTCAAGAGCGCGGAAGAATATCGCAGGGAATATGATCTGGTCGTTGGATGCGACGGGATCAATTCTCTCGTGCGCAAGGAGTATGAGCCGGTCTTCAAGCCCGACATCGACATGCGCCTTTGCAAGTTCATCTGGCTCGGCACGCACCAGAAGTTCAACGACGCCTTCACCTTCATTTTCGAGAAGACGAGGCATGGCTGGATGTGGGCGCACATCTACCAGTTCGATGACAATACGGCGACCTTCATCGTCGAATGCCTCCAGCCCACCTGGGACGCTTGGGGCTTTGCCGACATGACCAAGGAAGAAACGGTCGAAACCTGCCGTTCGATCTTCGAAAGGCATCTTGGCGGGCATGAGCTGATGTCCAACGCGGCCCATCTGCGCGGCTCGGCGGTGTGGATGAACTTCCCCCGTGTGATCTGCGAGAAATGGTATCACGGCAATGTGGTACTGATGGGGGATGCGGCGGCAACCGGCCATTTCTCCATCGGTTCAGGTTCGCGGCTGGCTTTCGACAGTGCAATCGCGCTGGCCGATTACCTGCACAGCGAGCCGACGATGGAAGGCGCGTTCAAGCGCTATCAGGAAGAGCGGCGACTGGAAGTGCTTCGATTGCAGTCGGCAGCGCGCAACAGCCTGGAATGGTTCGAGGAGGTGGAACGCTATCTCGATCTCGATCCGGTGCAGTTTACCTATTCCCTGCTGACGCGTTCGCAGCGCATCAGCCACGAAAATCTGAGATTGCGTGACAGGGCATGGCTTGAAAGCGCGGAGCGCTGGTTCCAGGAACAGGCTGGTGCGGCGAAGGACAGAGCCGACCGCAGGCCGATGTTTGCGCCCTACAGGCTGCGAGAGCTGGAACTGAAGAACCGGATCGTCGTTTCACCAATGGCGCAATACATGGCGCAGGATGGCTGTCCGACCGACTGGCATCTCGTTCATTATGGCGAGCGCGCCAAGGGCGGTGCGGCGCTGGTCTATACGGAGATGACCTGCGTTTCGCCCAGCGGGCGCATAACACCAGGCTGTCCGGGGCTCTATTCACCCGAACATGAAGTCGCCTGGAAGCGGATCAACGATTTCATCCATGCCAACACGACCGCCAAGACCTGCTGCCAGATCGGTCATTCGGGCCGCAAGGGTTCGACGCAGGTTGGCTGGGAGGAGGGTGACGCTCCGCTGAAAAGCGGAAACTGGCCGTTGATTTCCGCTTCCGACATTCCCTGGTCCAAGGCAAATGCCAGGCCAAAAGCGATGGATCGCGGTGACATGGACCGGGTGCGCGATGAATTCGTCGCTTCAACGCAGATGGCGGTGCGCGCAGGTTTCGACATGATCGAGCTGCATGCGGCGCATGGCTATCTCATATCATCCTTCATCTCGCCGGTTTCCAACAATCGAACCGATGAATATGGGGGAAGCCTAGAAAACAGGATGCGCTATCCGCTGGAAGTGATGCGGGCAATGCGCGCTGCTGTCCCGCAGGCAATGCCGATGTCGGTGCGTATTTCGGCCAATGACTGGGTGGGTGCCGATGGTGTCACACCGGGGGAGGCGGTGGAAATCGCGCGCTTGTTCAGTGAGGCGGGCGCAGACATTATCGATGTTTCGGCAGGCCAGACCTCGACGGAGGCGAGCCCTGTCTATGGCCGCATGTTCCAGACGCCATTTTCTGATCGCATCCGCAACGAGGCCGGCATCGCGACGATGGCGGTTGGCAATATCTATGAAGCCGATCACGTCAATTCCATCCTGATGGCGGGACGTGCGGATCTGGTGTGCCTGGCAAGGCCGCATCTTTCCAATCCGTATTGGACATTGCACACAGCGAGCACCCTGGGCGATCATGAGGAAAGCTGGCCCAACCCCTACCTGGCAGGCAGGGACCAGATGTGGCGGCTTGCGGAACGCACCGACGTGATGCTGGGCAAGGTATGACGATGAAGGGCAAGCGGGTACTGGTAACGGGTGGCGGCTCTGGAATTGGGCGGGCTGTCGCTCGCGCCTTCGCGCAAGCGGGGGCGGCCGTGACCATCGCTGGCCGACGCCTCGATGCGCTTCAGGAAACCGATGATGGGCGCGGTATGGATTGCCGTGTCACGGACGTGACCAGTGAAGCTTCAGTCAAGGCGTTATTCGACAAGTCCTACGATGTGGTGGTTGCAAATGCCGGTGTCGGCAAGGCGTCGAGGGTGGCCAACACGAGCCTTCAATTGTGGAACGATACGATTGCCGTCACCCTTACCGGGGTTTTCCTCACCTTCCGTGAAGCGCTGGCGGGCATGGGCAAGGGTGGAAGGCTGATCGCGATCTCGTCGATTTCCGGCCTGCATGGCGAAGCCAATGTCGCTGCCTACAGCGCTGCAAAGCATGGTGTGATGGGGCTGGTGCGCTCGCTGGCGCTGGAAATTGGCAAATCCGGCATCACGTGCAATGCGGTTTGTCCGGGCTGGGTCGATACGCCAATGGCCGACGAAGCGGTTGACGGTGTCATGAAACGCTTCGCGATTTCGCGCGAGGAAGCCCAGGCAAGGGTATTCGGCGATCTGCAGGTCGGCAGAATTGTGAAGCCCGAAGAAGTGGCGGCAGCAGTGCTCTACCTGGCTTCACCAGAGGCGGCGATGGTCAACGGACATGGTCTCGTCATTTCGGGAGGCGGTGAATGAGCGAGGCGATGTCGAAGATGCGTTTGCGTCTTTGGTTGCGCCTGCTGCGCGCAACCCGGCTGTTCGAAATGCAGGTTCGCGACCACCTGCGCACCGCACACGGCACAACCCTGCCACGCTTCGATGTCATGGCAGCGCTATTCCGGGCGAACCACGGGCTGACGATGAGTGAACTGTCGCGGATGCTTCTTGTCTCGAACGGAAACACGACTGCAGTGGTTGACCGGCTGGAAAAGGATGGCCTCGTCAGGCGGGTGCCGTCGGAAAGCGACCGGCGGACGGTTCACGTGGCGCTGACGCCGTTGGGACGCGAGCAGTTTGGCGAGCAGGCCAGGACACATGAGCAACTGGTCGACAAGCTCTTCGCCTCGATGAACGCGGGCGAGGTGGTGAAGATGGAAGCGCTTATCAAGCACATGATGAAGCAGGAGGATAATGCATGACACTGATAGGCGAACTGAGGCCGAAGCATTTCCTGCTGGAGGTCAAGGATCGGATAGCGACGTTCCGCCTGGACAGGCCGGATCGCAAGAACCCGCTGACCTTCGAAAGCTATGCCGAACTGCGCGATACGTTCAGGGCGATGGCCTATGCGGACGATGTTGATGTGATCGTGTTTGCTTCCAATGGCGGCAATTTCTGTTCGGGCGGGGATGTGCACGATATCATCGGGCCACTCGTGGCGATGGACATGAAGAACCTGCTGAAATTCACGCGCATGACGGGCGATCTGGTCAAGGCCATGATCGGCTGCAGCCGACCGATCATCGCTGCAATCGACGGCATCTGTGTTGGCGCTGGCGCGATCATTGCGATGGCGTCCGACCTGCGCCTTGCCACACCGCAGGCGAAGACGGCGTTTTTGTTCACGCGGGTCGGACTGGCGGGTTGTGACATGGGAGCCTGCGCGATGTTGCCGCGTATCATCGGACAGGGTCGCGCGGCGGAATTGCTCTATACGGGCCGGACCATGAATGGCGAGGAAGGGGAGCGTTGGGGCTTCTTCAACGCGCTGCATTCGGCTGATGTGCTGGAAAGCGAAGCGATGGCGCTTGCCCGTCGTCTGGGCGAGGGGCCGACATTTGCCCACGGCATTACCAAGACCCAGTTGAACCAGGAATGGAACATGGGCCTTGAACAGGCAATCGAGGCGGAAGCGCAGGCACAGGCGATCTGCATGCAGACGCAGGATTTCGACCGCGCCTATCATGCCTTCGTTGCCAAACAGAAACCCGTGTTCCAGGGGAACTGATGTGTCGGACAAGAGTTTCCTCCATTGGCCGTTCTTCGAGGGCAGTCACCGAGAACATTACGAGGCACTCGACAGCTGGTGCGCTTCGTCGCTGAGCGTTGACCACAAGGATGTAGATGCAGCCTGCAGGAAGCTGGTGGCTGATCTCGGCGGGGCGGGATGGCTGAAGCCTACCTCGGCCAGGGCCGGGGAGAAGCTCGATGTGCGCACGCTGTGCCTTTCGCGCGAAACGCTGGCGCGCCATGACGGACTTGCCGATTTCGCCTTCGCTATGCAGGGGCTTGGTACGGGCGCGATCAGCCTGTTCGGTTCGCCACAGCAGCAGGAATGGCTGGACCTCACACGGGCCGGCAAGGCCCTGTCGGCGTTCGCGCTGACCGAGCCGGATTCAGGCTCTGATGTCGCCAGCACCACGAGTTCGGCAGTGCTGCGGGGCGACAAATACATTCTCAATGGTGAGAAGACCTACATTTCCAACGGGGGAATTGCGGACTTCTACGTGGTGTTTGCGCGAACCGGCACCGTCGATTCGGGTGCAAAGGGGCTATCGGCTTTTCTCCTCCCTGCCGATACGCCTGGACTGCAAGTGGTCGAGCGGATCGAGGTCATTGCACCCCATCCGCTCGCCCACCTGCGGTTCGACAATATCGAACTGCCAGTTTCCGCGATGATCGGCGAAGCGGGCCAGGGCTTTCGCATCGCCATGTCGGTGCTGGATGTGTTCAGGCCGACTGTCGGTGCGGCCGCATTGGGTTTTGCGCGCCGTGCCCACGACGAGGCCCTGAAACGCAGCCTTTCGCGCCAGCTTTTCGGTTCGCCACTGGCCGATCTGCAGATGGTACAGGGGCATCTTGCCGACATGGCGCTCGACATCGATGCATCGGCGCTGCTGATCTACCGCGCAGCCTGGACAAAGGACATGGGTGCTGCCCGTGTCAGCCGCGAAGCGGCGATGGCCAAATTGCATGCCACGGAGACCGCGCAGCGTACCATCGACGCGGCGGTCCAGATTTTCGGCGGCGATGGCGTGCGCAGCGGAAACATTGTCGAGAGCCTTTACCGGGAAATACGCGCGCTGCGCATCTATGAAGGTGCCTCTGACGTGCAGAAGATCATCATAGCGAGGTCGGCCCTGGCGGCTGCCGAGGCGGAAAGGAACGACCAATGAACGCAGACAGCCCCCACACGTTTCTCAATCCCAGGAACTGGAAACCGGCCGTTGGTTACGCCAATGGCGTCATGGCGAGCGGGCGCATGATCTTCTGCGGCGGCCTGATCGGATGGAACGGGCAACAGGAATTCGAAACCGACGACTTCGCCGGACAGGCGGCCCAGGCACTGCGCAATGTGATCGAAGTGCTGAAGGAAGCGGGAGCAGGCCCGGAGCATCTTGTTCGCATGACCTGGTACGTTACGGACAAGAAGGAATATCTGGCAAGCCTGAAGGAACTTGGCGCTGCCTATCGCGATATCATCGGAAGGCATTTCCCGGCAATGGCCATGGTGCAGGTGACGGCACTGGTCGAAGACCGGGCCAAGGTTGAAATCGAGGCGACGGCAGTCATTCCGCAGGGATGATAGCCTGGAAATCATGACAGGGATGGAGGAACAAATGCTTGGGCCCAGTGCACATGTTGACAGTTTCAGCAGGGACAATCTGCCATCGGCAGATGCGATGCCGGATTTCCTGCTTTCGGATTACGATTATCCCGACCATCTCAATGCCGGTGTGGAACTGACCGACCGAATGGTCGAGAAGGGCTTTGGCGACAATACCGCGCTGATCGGCAACGGGCGGCGGCGTACCTACAAGGAACTGGCAGACTGGACCAATCGCATCGCCAATGTGCTGGTCGAGGATTATGGCATCAAGCCCGGCAACAGGGTGCTGATCCGCTCTGCCAACAATCCGGCAATGGTCGCGTGCTGGCTTGCCGCGACGAAGGCCGGTGCGGTGGTCGTCAACACGATGCCGATGCTGCGGGCTGGCGAACTGACGAAGATCGTCGCCAAGGCAGAGATTTCGCTGGCGCTTTGCGATACGCGGCTGATGGATGAAATGGTCTCGTGCGCAAAGGACAGCCCATATCTGAAGAAGGTGATCGGCTTTGATGGTACCGCGAACCATGACGCGGAACTGGACCGCGCCGCGCTCAACAAGTCGGTCAAGTTCAAGAGTGTCGAGACAGGGCGCGATGACGTGGCACTGCTTGGTTTCACATCGGGCACGACGGGCGACCCGAAGGCAACGATGCATTTCCACCGCGACCTGATGATCATCGCCGACGGCTATGCCAGGGAAGTCCTGGGTGTGGTGCCTGAAGACATTTTCATCGGCTCGCCGCCGCTCGCATTCACCTTCGGCCTCGGCGGACTTGCAATCTTTCCATTGCGCTTCGGTGCAGCAGCAACCCTGCTGGAGAATGCCTCGCCACCCAACATGATCGAGATCATCCAGACATACGGGGCTACGGTCTGCTTCACGGCGCCAACGGCTTACCGCGCCATGCTCGCCGCGATGGAGGAGGGGGCGGACCTGTCTTCGTTGCGCGCAGCCGTATCGGCTGGCGAAACCCTGCCAGCGCCCGTTTACGAACAGTGGATGAAGAAGACCGGCAAGCCAATGCTGGACGGCATCGGCGCGACCGAACTGCTGCACATCTTCATCTCCAACCGGTTTGGCGATTCCAAACCAGCTTGTACCGGCAAGCCTGTGCGTGGCTATGAAGCGCGCATTGTCGATGAAGACATGAACGAGGTGCCGCGCGGTACGGTGGGCCGCCTGGCCGTGCGCGGTCCGACCGGTTGCCGATACCTTGCTGACGAACGCCAGAAAAAATATGTGGTCAAGGGCTGGAACCTGACTGGCGACAGTTTCATCCAGGATGAAGATGGCTATTTCCACTTTGCCGCGCGCTCGGACGACATGATCATTTCGGCTGGCTACAATATTGCCGGTCCCGAAGTGGAGGCGGCACTGCTGTCCCATGGCGATGTCGTGGAATGCGGGGTGATTGGAGCAGCCGATGAGGAACGCGGCCAGATCGTGCAGGCCCATGTTGTCCTGCGCGAAGGCGTGGCGCGTGACAAGGAAACGGTCAAGCTTCTCCAGGATCACGTCAAGTCGGTGATCGCGCCTTACAAATATCCGCGCTCCGTGATCTTCATTGATGCACTGCCCAAGACACAGACCGGCAAGATCCAGCGGTTCAGGCTTCGCCAGGAGAAACAGAATTGAGCGATTTCACCAGAACCCGGGCTCTGTTCCATCTTCCCGATGGACTGATCTATCTAGACGGCAATTCGCTTGGGCCCCTGCCGCTCAATGCAGTGCAAAGAGCGTCGGGCGTCATGGCGGACGAATGGGGCGAGATGCTCATCACCGGCTGGAACAAGGCTGGCTGGATGCAGCTTCCCATCAAGATCGGAAACCGGATCGCGAAACTGATCGGTGCGGAAGAAGACAGTGTTGTCGTTGGCGATACGCTGTCGATAAAGGTCTACCAGGCGCTGGCTTCCGCAATTGACCTCAACCCGGAACGACGGGTCATTCTGTCGGACACCGGCAATTTTCCAACCGATCTCTACATGGCTGAAGGCCTGCTTTCGTCGCTGGGACGCGGCCATCGGTTGAAAACCGTGGAGCCGGAGGGAGTGCTTGCAGCAATCGATGAAACGGTGGCGGTGGTCATGCTCACCCATATCGATTACCGGACCGGCAGGATGCACGACATGGCGGCGATCACGCAACGTGCACATGAAAATGGCGCGCTGGTGATCTGGGACCTGGCGCATTCCGCCGGGGCATTGCCCGTCGATCTCGCAGGATGTGGTGCCGATTTCGCAGTCGGCTGCACCTACAAATATCTCAATGGGGGCCCGGGCGCTCCAGCGTTCATCTATGTTCGCCCGCAATTGCAGGGAAAGGCTGTTCCTGCCCTGTCGGGCTGGCTTGGCCATGCGGAGCCCTTTGCCTTCGATCTCAGCTATCGTGCCGGACCCGGTATCAGCCGGATGCGCGTTGGCACACCGCCCGTCATCCAGATGGCCGTTCTCGATGCGGCGATGGATGCATGGCAGGAAGTCGACATGGCGGACTTGCGGAAGAAGTCGATCGAGCTGTGCGAAATCTTCATCCGGGAAGTCGAAGCGCGATGCCCCGAACTCGAGTTGGCCAGCCCGCGTGATGCAAGCCAGCGCGGCTCGCAGATATCGTTCCGACACAAGGAAGGATTTGCGGTCATGCAGGCGCTGGTGGCCGATCGGGTCATAGGCGACTTCCGCGCGCCCGATATCATCCGCTTCGGCTTTACGCCGCTCTATGTTGGGAATGATGACGTTGTCGAAGCTGCCCGCCGACTTCAGGTGATCATGGACGAGCAGCGCTGGGATAATCCGAAATTCAAGATAAAGGGAGCAGTAACATGACGCAGATGGAACCCTATGACCCTGCGGCCGAAGGTGCGCAGATGGCCTTTGACGGGCGCATGTCCTATGGAGACTATCTGCATCTCGATCAGATCCTGGACGCGCAGAAGCCCCTGTCGGATGCACATGACGAAATGCTGTTCGTCATCCAGCACCAGACATCGGAATTGTGGATGAAACTGGCTATCCACGAGATCAATGCAGCGCGCCAGGCGATCAAGAGCGATGCCGTTCAGCCCGCCTTCAAGATGCTTTCCAGGGTGGCGCGCATCTTCGAACAGCTCAACAATGCCTGGGATGTGCTGCGCACCATGACTCCAAGCGAGTATACGCATTTCCGAACAAAGCTGGGCCAATCGTCCGGGTTCCAGTCGTGGCAATATCGACTGATCGAATACATGCTTGGCAATCGCAACAAGGCGATGCTGAAGCCACACAGTCACCGCGCCGATATCAGCGAAAAGCTGTCGCGCGAACTTGAGACGCCGAGCATTTATGACGAGGCGCTGCGGCTGGCAGCGCGCATGGGTGCCAATGTGCCCGGCGACATCCTGCGGCGTGACGTGTCGGAGCCCTACGTGGCGAACGCCGGCGTGCAGGCGGTGTGGCAGGCTGTCTATCGCAACCCGGAAACGAACTGGGAACTCTATGAACTGGCGGAGAAGCTGGTCGATTTTGAAGACTATTTCCGCCGCTGGAGGTTCAATCACGTGACAACGGTTGAACGGGTCATCGGGTTCAAGCGCGGTACAGGTGGCACGGTGGGCGTGAGTTACCTGCGGCGCATGCTCGAGGTCGAACTGTTCCCCGAACTGTGGCACGTTCGCACCGAACTTTGAACTCGGAGCAGCGTTTCGTGTTGGCGCCAGCAGGTGCTGGGTCGATGAGTGCGGGCGTGAAGTTTGCCGCTTGATTACAGCATTTGCTGTTCGTGAAACCATTCGTGGCTGTCGCGCAGTGTTTCGATCAGCGGTCGCGCGACAAAGCCCAGTTCGCGAATAGCCCTGTCGGATGAGCAATGGCGGCAGTTCGAGGCTATGGCAGCGAGTGCCTCGCGGGTAAACAGTGGCTCCGTGCCGGAAATGACGCTTGCTGCCTCGACGACGGGCGCGGCGACAGCTGCAATGCGACCTGGAACAGTGATACGCCTGACAGGCTTGGCGCTGATTGTTCCGCAGGCTTCAGCGATGTCGGAAAGCGATTGCCAATGGCCTGACAGGAGATATTGCGTCCCGGCACTTCCGCGATCCAGGGCGGAGACAACTGCTCTGGCGACATCGCGTGCGTCAACCCAGTCGAAACCGCCCGGAATGAGAAAGCGGCGTTTGCCGGAAAAGAAATCAAGCAGCATCCTGTTCGCGCGCGAAACCGTGTAGTCAAGTGGGCCCAGAATGCCGCTCGGACGCAGGATGACGGCATTCAATCCGCTGGCGACCGCCTCAGACACGATCCGTTCGCCTGCAGCCTTCGAGCGGTCATAGGCAAATCCGGAATCACCGACCAGTCGACAGGTCTCGTCCACTGTCTCACCGGCCATTTCCAACTGCATGGCGTGTATCGAACTGACATGAACAAGTCTCGAAATGCCAGCCGAAACCGATGCCTTGACCACGTTGCGCACGCCTTCGATGTTGGTCTTCGCGACCAACCCGTCTCGGTCACCCGTGATCGATATCCTGGCTGCGAGGTGAATGACGGCATCACAGCCTGAAAGGGCGGGGCGCAGCGTGGCGTGTTCCAGAACATCGATCGTTTCGATTTCAACCGGCAGACCGGCAATGGCCTTGTGGGTGACATCGCGCACCAGAGCGCGAACCACATGGCCACGGTCAAGGCACGCGCGCATGACATTGGTGCCGAGATGGCCGGTTGCTCCGGTAATGGCAACGCGCATCATGAACTCCAGTGTTAGAGCAGAAAGGGTATCAAGGCTTTTCGCGACGACGGATAGGTGGGGAAATTCTCCCGATACCAGCGATGATGCGCAACAGCCCTTGGTACAAGATTGGAGGCAGTCCAGGCAGCAAAGGCTGCAGCGGGGAGATTCCAGCAAGCGAGGGCGAATCCCGCCCATTCGAGGATTTCGCCGAAGTGATTGGGACAGGAAACGAATTCGAACAGCCCGCCGCGGGGTATCGAATAGGCCTTTTTCCCAGGGCCTCGAAGATTGACCAGCCTGCGATCTGCCCACTGGTTGATGATGGCACCAGCCAGGAACAGCGCCACCCCGGCAATGAAGCGCCAATCGGTGATCCAGTCCGAAGGATAATGTGCCCATGGTCCAGCGAGATAGTAACCGTTCATCCAGCCATTGATGGCGTTGAAGCCGACTGCAAACAATACGATCAGGAGCGGAATCCGTTTGCCTGTCGTGCGCATCGTGAAGGGATAGATCAGGGCGCGGTACAGGTAGTGGACGAGAAACATCACCATAAAGAGGGCAATCACCGGATTGGTGGGAATGCCCCTGCCGACGAACGGCAGCAGGAGGGCCAAAGGTGCCACCAGTTCCATGATGATCCAGCCGGACCGGTTGCTGATCTGCGGACCCCAGTTGCCCCGGGCATGGCGACCATAGGGCGGTATGATGAAGAACTGAACTGGAGCAAGCAGCAATGCGAGCACGATCCAGCCGTACACCAGCATGGTGAATTCCTGTTGGCTCATCTGCCCACCCACTCCGGCCTCATCAGACAACAGCAGCGTGGGCCATCAGGGGCAAACCTGCAAGGGGACCGGGCGCAGGCTCTGGACCTATGAACGCAAGTGACGGCGAAGTCCGCTTCAATCAATAGCGGACGGTGGCCAAAAATCGGCTAATGACCGATATGCAGACAATGTGGCAGACCTTGTAAAGGGTTCCAGGGTCTCAAACAGGTAAAAACCGTCATTCGATTCCGGCCCACCATTGCGTGCTGTTGTAGTTGGATGGCAAGACAAACTCCCCGACCTTGGGTGTCAATAACTTGACCCCGGCGCTGTCCGCTGCTGCCAGTGTGCGCTTGATCGGCTCATCCCATTCATGATTTCCCAGGTCGAAGGTTCCCCAGTGCACAGGCAGCATGATCCGGCCCTTTACATCGAGGTGTGTCTGGATGGATTCCTCCGGAGGCATATGGATGTCGCGCCAGTTCTGTCCCGGTCCGTATGCACCAACCTTTACTATCGTCAGATCGAATGGTCCGAGCTCCGCTCCAATCTTCGAGAACGCTGTCGTGTAGCCACTATCCCCACTCACAAAGATCCGTTCATTCCTTCCGATGATTGACCACGACACCCAAAGTGTCTTTTTGAAATCGAAGAGGCCGCGATTGGAATAGTGCCGTGCAGGTGTCGCCACAATCCTGACATCTCCAATTTCAATGTCTTGCCACCAGTCCAATTCGGTTACCTGGCTTTCAGGTATGCCCCAGGCCAACAATAACGGCCTGTTACCCAGTGGAACAACGATCCGTGTTCCTTGTGCGGTCAGCCGAAGCAGGGTTGCCTTGTCGAGATGATCGTAATGGTTATGGGTGATGAAGGCAGCGTCGATCCCCGCAAGTTCCTCCATTGACAGAGGTGACGGATGGAAGCGCCCCGGCCCGGCAAAGCCAACGGGTGAGGCGCGTTCTGAAACGATCGGGTCGATCAGGATTCGCTTGCCGTCAACCTCTATCAACACACCGGCATGGCCAAGCCACGCGACCTGCAATTCCTCAGATGGAGGGGATTCCAGTATTTGCTTCCCAATTGGCACGACCGGAATTGCACCGATTGGCGACTGGCGGGGATAGCTTCTGACCAGTTCAGCCACCCGTCCCGGCGTGATCTTCAGTCCTGCTTCGGGTTCCTCGTTAACGAAACGGTCACCGGCATGTTGATCGGATCTACCGATCCTGGCACTGGTTTCTTCGTTGACGGGGACGCTCAGGAGCCAGCCAATGCCAGCGATCAATCCAGTCAATATCAAGATGACACTGATCAACCCTATCGATGTCCATTTCAAGAAACGCATGTCAGATGCTCCGGGGGCTAGCCGTAATTGCGAATTCAAGACAGGAGATCGTCATGAATTCAGCATGTTCGATGTGACCAGGATATGGGAACTGGAAGCAGCCCAACAGGTTATCTTTCCGAAGATCCGCTTCCAATTCATCAAGGCGGAAGTGATGCCTGGCCCTGTTCTCAGCTGAAATGTCTGGACATGAAATCCAGTAATTGTTCGGGATGCTTGTTGAAATATTGGTATCCGTCAAACCGCATGTCGGAACCGAATGCGTTTGGATGTTCCCGCCCGATCCAGATGACCTCGTTTTCGGTCGTGGATGCGTCGATGATCTCCTGTATGTCGTTCTGCCCGGTTTCGGTGTTGAAGGTATATTGGTCCTTCTCAACCTGCGAAAACAGGATCGGCACCGTGACGCTCGGAACTGTCTCCAGGGCGTTTGCAAAGCCAAATCCATACTTCTCTCGTTGCGTCTCCAGTACGCGATCCACCAGATCGAGGCCTGTCTTTGCCCGAATGAGCCGGTCGGTCATCTTGTAAGACAAGGTCGGCTGGTTGGCGACAAGGGCCTTGATCTGCGGATTGCCAAACAGTTCTGGCTCCATCTGCCATGCAAGGAATGTTGCGTTCGCCCCCATGCACTGCGACATGAAAATAATGTCGTCATTTCTGAAATCCGGGTGAGCCAGGACGTATTTGAGCGATGCGACAACGTCTTGCCACTCCGTCACACCCGCCCCCACCGGCGCTTCGGTACCCTTGGCGTTGCTGCCCACACCCCCATCGCTGTCGCCTTGGCCGCGATGGTCGTACATTACGACGTTGTACCCTGCGTCATGCAAATGCTTGACCATAGGCAGAAACTCAGCCGGAACGCCGTCAAGTCCGGACTCTGAACCGTATCGGGTTGTCGTCAATGGGTGGTTGAGGATGACCGTCCGCTCCGACGGCTCTGCTGCCGGGATTTCCCAGGCACTGAGACGCACATTGTCATCTGTCATGATGTCAACATCGCTATAAGCCATGCCATAGTCGCCTGGCGTTTTGGGATTGCCCAACCGGCTGGGTGCAACCCTCATTTTGACAATCTGGTTTGCCAGAAGCGTATCCCGCATTCCCATCGGATTTGCGAACCAGAAGACTGCGGCCAGAACGGCAATTCCAGCGATTGTTCCGAGAGCGTAGAGCATGAACTTCCTCATTCTTACCTCTATATTTACAGTGCATATTTACAGTGAACATATCTGTATGTTCAGCCTTGCACTGGTGTCAAGGAAAAGTTTACAGTGCACACATGAGATCAGACACCATACCGGCAAAGCCCTATCATCACGGTAATCTGAGGGATGAACTGCTTGACGCGGCGCGACGCCTTTTGGAGGCCGAGGGCCACAGCAATTTGTCTCTGCGAAAGTGTGCAGAGGCGGTCGGTGTGAGTGCGACCGCGCCGCAAAACCATTTCGCGAACAAGGCTGGTCTTCTGACAGCCCTCGCAGCGCAGGGTTACGCCGAACTGGAAACTTACATGCGCAGAGGCATTGACGACGGAGCGAACCGCGATGCACGCCGGGAGGCGGCACTTCTTGGCTACGTGGCATTCGCGCAGGATCACCCCGCTCTCTACGAATTGATGTTTGCGCGTGACCGGGTGTCTTCAGACGATCCGGATTTGCTACGCCATGTCAGGGGGTGCTTTATGATCCTGGCGGACCTCTCGAGGGACTTCGGACGATTTCATGGTGACGCAGCCAAAATTGAGGCGAGACAGCAGATGTTCGTCTGGAGCCTGGTGCACGGCTATGCGCAACTGCTGACAGCAAACCGTTTCAAGAAGGCCGACATGCAGGGGATGAGTATCCTGGATATCATTCCTGATCTGCACGTCTGAACCGTTTTCACTGGATGTATGGTAACGGCATCGCCGTTCCCACAATAGCCTTTTTCAACCGCTTGTCCGAACGTCCGCTTTGGGTCAAAAATTCCAATCGATTCATGGAAGTGAGTGTCCTGGAAGGGCTCGAAGGGGTCATTTGACTTACGGTGACAGTTACCAAAACTATTCCGCCTTCATTCGTGGTCCGCGTTCTTGCGGAGCCAGTGGGCGGGCAACGCTAGGCATGAAGTTCATATATCCAAGGTTGTGGAAAGGCAATAATTTCGGTTACTGTCACCGTAATGCTGGCGTGATCCTGCTCCAGGCGTACAGTGCGATCTCACTGCCACGGTATTGTTTTGGTTAAGAGTCCAGATCCTAGGCCCTGAGGCGTTGTCCTTGCGGATCGAAGGGAGGCTCGGACAGGATGGTCGCTTCATGAGGGCGGCCCAGGATTGCTACATGGACCTTGTCGCCAGGCTTGGCGAGCCCGCTCTTGATATAGCCCAGCGCCAGCGACTTGCCGACACTGTAGCCATAGGTGCCGGATGTGACCTGTCCGGCTGGTGTGCCGTCCGGCAGGAATACCGGCTCGCCGCCCGTGGCGTCCGCGTCCTTCGCATCGACTTCCATGATGACAAGTGTTTCGCGGGGCTTTTTGCCCATGTTCCGTTCGCAGGCAGCCTTGTTGAGAAACTTCTTGTCGAGTTTCACGAGGCGGTCGAGATGCACTTCCTGCGGCCAGTATTCCGGCGAATATTCGCGGCTCCAGCTGCCATAGCCCTTTTCCACGCGCAGTGACATGAGGGCACGCGAGCCGACCGGGCCGGCACCAAATTCACGGCCTGCCTCGACCAGCGCCTGGTAAAGCGCGACCTGGTCCGATTGTTCGCAGTGCAGTTCCCAACCAAGATCTCCGGTGAAGGATACGCGCAGTGCCACCACTTCGATGCCTGCCACGGTTATGCGCCTGGAGCGCATGAAGGGAAATTCCGCAGTTGAAAGGTCTGCATTGGTGAGGCGTTGCAGCAGGGCGCGCGATTTCGGGCCGGCGACGTTGAAGCCGCACATTTCCTCGGTGCGCGAGCGGAAGCTTGTGCCTTGGGGCAGCGGGATCGCCTTGAAATAGCGCTGGTGGAAGCGCTCGGCCATACCAGAGCCGATGATCATGAATTCCACTTCACCAAGGCGGGTCACGGTGAAGTCGCCTGCGATGCCGCCACGCTTGCCGATCAGCGGGGTCAGGCAGGAACGCCCGACGGCCGTTGGCATGTTGTTGGCAAACAGGGCGTTGAGCCATGCTTGCGCGCCCGGCCCCTTCACCGAATATTTTGCGAAGTTCGAGATGTCGATGATGCCGGCATGTTCACGCAGCATGGCTGCTTCACGTCCAACCGGTGCCCACCAGTTCTGTCGGGCAAAGCCGATGGTTTCCTCGCGTGGCTCGCCCGGCGCGGCAAACCAGAGCGGATGTTCCCAGCCATAATTGAGGCCGAATATCGCGCCCATTGCCTTTTGCGTTGCGTAGGCAGGACGGGTACGCACCGGACGCCCTGCCGTGCGTTCCTCGTTGGGGAAGTGAATCTTGAAGCGGTGCGAATACTGGTCCCGCACCCGTTCCTTGGTAAAGGCCTTTCCGGCCCAGCTGCCGAACCGCGCCATGTCCCAGCCGAACATGTCGAGCGTGGGTTCGCCCTCCACCATCCATTCGGCGGACAATTTGCCGATGCCGCCTGACTGCGAGAAGCCCGGAATGATGCCGTTCGCACAGAAATAGTTCGAGAGTTCCGGCACCGGGCCGAACAGGATGGCGCTGTCGGGTGACCAGATCATCGGGCCGTTGATGACACGCTTGATGCCAGCAGTGCCGACGGCGGGAACGCGCCCGATCGCGCGCATCATGTTTTCCTCGATGCGCTCCAGATCATCGGGAAACAGTTCATGGCCGAAATCGAGAGGCGTGCCATCTTCAGCCCAGAAACGCATGTCGCGTTCATAGGCACCAATGAGCAGGCCCAGACCTTCCTGGCGCAGATAATATTCGCCATCGCGATCGGCGACCGACGGAAGCCTGCGGTTCATGGCGGCGATTTCCGGGATCGTTTCCGTCACGAAATACTGGTGTTCGGTTGGCATCAGTGGCAATTCAAGCCCTGCCAGTGCTGCTACCTCGCGGCCCCACAGGCCAGCGGCATTGACGATCCATTGCGTGCGAATTTCGCCCTTTGGGGTGCGCACGATCCAGCTGCCGTCCGGCTGTTGCTCGGTTGCGGTCACGGGTGTGAAGCGGTGGATTTCCGCGCCGCGCTGCCTTGCGCCAGCGGCATAGGCAGCAGTGACCCCGGACGGGTCGACATTGCCACCATCTGGCTCGTACATGATGCAACGGATGCCGTCGAAGTCGACCATCGGGTGAAGCCGCTCGGCTTCATCGCGGCTTACCTCGTGAAAATTCATGCCATACCGGCGCGCCTTGGCTTCCTGGAGGCGCAGTTGGTGTTCACGATTCTCGGTCTGCGCAAGGTAGAGCGAGCCGGGCTGGAAAATGCCGCAGCCCTGACCGGTTTCGGCCTCGAGTTCCTTGTACAGGCCCATCGTGTAATGCTGGAGACGGGAGATGTTGGTGGAATCGTGCAGGCCGTGAATGTTGGCCGCAGCGTGCCAGGTCGAACCTGATGTCAGTTCATCGCGTTCCAGCAGAACGACATCGCTCCAGCCCATTTTCGCCAGGTGATAGAGGATGGAGCATCCAATAACGCCACCACCAATAACGACTGCTTGAGCATGGGTGCGCATTTGGCAGGGGCCTTTCCGCTGCGGGTTGTCGCCGGACATAGGTCCAGCCTGACACTTCTAGCGGATTGATGGGGGCAGCGAAAAGTTCCAATACCGACGCATATTGGCAACAATTCACTTTCAGCCTGTGGCTAGCGGCAGCGGGGCAGGAAGCGTGCCGCCGGTCGCGACGGTAATCTCGTCTGCAGCCTCGCGCACCAGTTGGCCGAACTGCCGGTCGAACTCGGTGCGAACGCGTACCGACGGGCCGGACAGGGAAACACCGGCAATGGGTTCGCCCCAGGCATTGAAGATCGGAGCAGCAATGCACCGCATGCCCAGCGTGCGTTCTTCATTGTCCACGGCAAATCCGGTCAGGCGGATCGAGGAGAGTTCGCGAAGGAAACTCTCGCGGTTCGTGAAGGTGAGGGGGGTGAAGGATTCGAGAGTTGCGGGAATGAGCTTGGCCGCATGGTCGTGCGGAAGATAGGCCATGATCGCCTTGCCAATCCCCGAGGCATGGCCCGGTCCGCGTGTGCCGGGGCGAAAGAAGGCGCGAATGGTTTCATGGGTCTCGACCTGCGAGATGAACACGACCTCGCTGCGGTCGAGAATGGCCAGGTTGGCAGTCTCACCGGTCGCCGACATCAGGCCCTGCATGATCGGCCTGCTGATTTCCAGAATGCGCGAACGGCCAAGAAAGCTGCTGCCGATACGAAAGGCCTGCAGGCCGACATGCCAGAGCTGGTTGACCTCATCAAACTCGACCATACGGTGCTTTCTGAGCGTGGTCAGAATGCGGTAGCAGGTGGCTGGCGACTGGCTTGCGGAATTGGCGATCTCGGTCAGCGACATGCCGGTGCCGGAGGCGACCGTTTCGAGAACCTCCATGGCACGATCGAGCGACTGGATGATCGATCCTTCGCTCTTGTCATGAAAGGCCTTTGGCCTTCCACGACTTCTTCCAGGGCTTCCAGCCATTGCCGAACTCCATTTTTATGAAATTCTATTTCACTAGATGAAAAAATGCAAACTTCTTAGAAAACAACAGGATAGATGAACAAAAGGAAAATTGAAAAACTTTTTCAAAAAAATTGCATGCAGACTTGTGGCGTCCTAGTGTGGGGAAGCAGAAAATTCCAGTGACGGAGCAGGCCAATGTCATCGCAGAACCCGGTTTTCATACCCGGCCCCACGAACATACCGGACGAACTGCGCCGGGCCATCGATTTTCCGACCATCGACCACCGTTCGCCAGTCTTTGTCGAAATGCTGAAGCCGGTGCTTGCCGGCATCAAGCGCATTCTCAAGACGCAGAGCGGCGAAGCAGTGGTTTTTCCGGCAACGGGAACCGGTGCCTGGGAAGCAGCGATCACCAATACGCTGTCGCCGGGCGACAAGATTCTGGCAGCGCGCCACGGCATGTTTTCCCATCGCTGGATAGACATGTGCCAGCGTCATGGGCTCGATGTCGAGGTCATTGAAGCGCCATGGGGTGAAGCAGCGCCGTTTGGAGCCTTTGAAAAGGTTCTCAAGGCTGACACAGCTCACAAGATCAGAGCGGTTCTCGTCACGCACAACGAAACGGCTACCGGTGTTCGCAGCGATATTGCGGCGGTTCGGCGTGCCATTGAAGCTGCGAAACATCCAGCGCTGCTGCTGGTTGATGGCGTCAGTTCCATTGCCTCGATGGATTTCCGCATGGATGAGTGGGGCGTCGACATTGCCATTACCGGCTCGCAGAAGGGATTCATGCTGCCAGCCGGGCTTTCGATCCTGGGGATCAGCCAGAAGGCGCTGGAAAACATGAAGAGCGCGAAGTCGCATCGCTGCTTCTTCGATTTCCGCGACATGCTGAAAACCAATGCCAATGGCGGTTTTCCCTATACGCCGCCAGTCAGCCTCATTCGCGGGCTCGACCATGCGATCAGGATGATCGAGACGGAAGGGCTCGAGAATGTCTTTGCCCGTCATCACCGCATTGCGGAAGGTGTTCGTCGCGCCGTGGCTGGCTGGGGCATGAAGCTGTGCGCGGTTTCACCAGACATCTGTTCCGAAACTGTCAGCGCGATCCTGGTTCCCAAGGGCTTCAACGGAAATGACTTCGTTTCGCTGGCTGCCACCAGGTATGGCGTTGCATTCGGCACCGGTCTCGGCGAAGTTGCTGGCAAGGTTTTCCGTATCGGGCACCTGGGCATGATGACTGACGTGATGGCACTATCGGGCATATCGGCAGCGGAAATGGTCATGGCCGACCTCGGCATGCCGGTGAAGCTTGGGTCAGGTGTTGCTGCTGCGCAGGAATATTATCGGGGCAGCGCAAGCCGGAAACAGGCGGCTGCGGCCTGATGCAATCTGGCGCAAGCCAAATCTGGGAACATACAAACGGACACACATGATGATCATCCCGACTTTTAACGATGTGATGGCAGCACATGAACGCATCAAGCCCTATATCCACCGCACGCCGGTGCTGACATCGAGCTATCTCAACGCCCTGACAGGGGCGGAGCTGTTCTTCAAGTGCGAGAATTTCCAGAAGGCAGCAGCCTTCAAGGCGCGCGGGGCGTCCAACGCGGTGTTCGGCCTGTCGCCGGAAATGGCGAAGAAGGGCGTTGCCACGCATTCGTCCGGCAATCATGGCCTGTCGCTTTCCTATGCTGCGGGACGAAGGGGAATTCCCTGCACGGTGGTCATGCCGCGCACGGCGCCGCAGGCGAAGAAGGATGCCGTCATCGGTTATGGCGGGCGGGTTGTGGAATGCGAGCCGTCAACCACGAGCCGCGAGGCGGTGTTTGCCGAAGTCGTTGCCGAGACAGGCGCGGAATTCGTGCACCCCTACAATGATCCGCGCGTGATTGCCGGGCAGGGTACCTGTTCGCGCGAACTCAACGAGCAGGTCGAAGGACTTGACGCGGTTATCGCGCCAATTGGCGGGGGTGGCATGATTTCGGGCACGTGCCTGACGCTTTCCAACATCGCGCCAGGCGTGAAGGTCTATGCGGCAGAGCCGGAACAGGCAGATGACGCCTATCGCAGTTTCAAGGCAGGGCATATCATTGCCGACGATGCACCGGAGACGGTGGCGGACGGGCTGAAAGTGCCGCTCAAGGAACTGACCTGGCATTTTGTCAGCAATCATGTGACAGATATCCTAACGGCATCAGAGAGTGAAATCGTTGATGCTATGAAGACGATCTGGAAGCGCATGAAGATCGTCATGGAACCGTCGAGCGCCGTGCCTCTGGCCACCATCTTGAAGAACCGTGAGCTATTTGCCGGCAAGCGTGTCGGCGTCATTATTACTGGCGGCAATGTCGATCTCGACAAACTGCCCTGGATGTCTTGAACAGGAGGAAGATCATGAACGCACCAGCAAAAATCGGTGATCTGGAAGTTGGCTTTGACGTGCCGGCGGTGCCGGGCATGGATGAGAAGGATATCCAGACTCCCTGTCTGATCCTCGATCTCGATGCCCTTGAGCGCAATATCAAGAAGATGGGCGACTATGCAAAGGCGCATGGCATGCGCCATCGCGTCCATGGCAAGATGCACAAGTCCGTCGATGTCGCCAAGCTGCAGGAAAAGCTTGGTGGATCGGTCGGCGTTTGCTGCCAGAAGGTCAGCGAGGCAGAAGTGTTCGCCCGTGGTGGCATCAAGGATGTTCTGGTCTCCAACCAGGTCCGCGATCCTGCGAAGATCGACCGGCTGGCGCGCCTGCCGAAGCTTGGTGCGCGAACCATTGTCTGCGTGGATGATATCGACAACGTCGCTGAACTTTCCGCAGCCGCCGTGCGTCATGGTACGCAGCTGGAATGCTTCATCGAGATCGATTGCGGCGCTGGTCGCTGTGGTGTGACGACGACGCAGGCAGTCGTGGACATTGCCAAGGCAATCGACGCGGCGCCAAACCTCAAGTTCACTGGAATCCAGGCCTATCAGGGTGCCATGCAGCACATGGACAAGTATGAGGATCGCAAGGCGAAGCTCGATACTGCCATTGCCATGGTCAAGGATGCCGTGGACGGGCTCAAGGCAGCGGGTCTGCCGCCCGAACTGGTCAGCGGCGGGGGAACCGGCTCCTATTATTTCGAGAGCAATTCAGGCGTCTACAATGAATTGCAGTGCGGTTCCTATGCCTTCATGGATGCCGATTATGGCCGCATCCTGGACAAGGACGGCAAGCGGATCGACCAGGGCGAATGGGAAAACTCCCTCTTCATCCTCACATCGGTGATGAGCCATGCAAAGGCTGACAAGGCAATTGTCGATGCCGGCCTCAAGGCCCAGTCGGTGGACAGCGGCCTGCCGGTCGTCTTCGGTCGTACGGACGTGAAGTACATCAAGTGCTCGGATGAGCATGGCGTGGTCGAGGATACCGGCGGTGTTCTCAAGGTCAATGACAAGCTGCGCCTTGTGCCCGGACACTGCGACCCGACCTGCAATGTGCATGACTGGTATGTCGGCGTGCGCAACGGCAAGGTAGAAACACTGTGGCCGGTATCGGCGCGCGGCAAGGCCTATTGAGGGCGGGGAAACAGGCATGATCATCGTCAAGGAAGAAACCTGCCGCGACATCATCGGCCGCGCGGAAGCGTTCAGCGCGGTCGAGGCGGTGTTCGGCGCGATGGCCAAGGGGGATGCCTGGAATTTTGCGGTCATCCGCGAGGCTATCGGCCACGCCGACGCGCTTTATGGCTTCAAGTCGGGCTTTGACAGGGCCGGGCTGGTGCTGGGGCTCAAGTCCGGTGGCTATTGGCCGGGCAATGAAAAGAAGGGGCTCACGAACCACCAGTCCACGGTCTTCCTTTTCGATCCAGATACAGGCAGGCCTAAAGCCATGGTTGGCGGCAATTACCTCACTGCGGTTCGCACTGCAGCGGCGTCGGCCGTCTCGATCAAGCATCTGGCGCGAAAGGATTCCAAGGTGCTTGGCATGGTGGGTGCAGGTTTCCAGTCTGCCTTCCAGATGCGCGCGGCACTCGAGCAGCGCAATTTCGAGAAGGTTGTGGGCTGGAACTTCCATCCGGAGATGCTGTCGCGCCTGGAGACAACGGCCAATGAGGCCGGTCTGCCGTTTGAAGCAGTCGATCTCGACGGGCTTGGCGCGGAATCGGACGTGATCATCACGATCACCTCAAGCTTTGCGCCTATCCTCACGCGCACCCAGATCAAGCCGGGAACGCACCTGGCGTGCATGGGAACCGATACGAAGGGCAAGCAGGAGGTGGAAGCCGAACTCGTGGAAGCGGCCCTGCTGTTTACCGACGAGGTTGCGCAGTCGATCTCCATCGGCGAATGCCAGCATGCCATTGCGCGCGGCCTGATCAACGAAACGGCGATCACGCCAATTGGCGAAGTGATCAATGGCGATCATCCCGGCCGTGAGAACGACAATCAGATCACCCTTTTCGATGGCACAGGCATAGGGTTGCAGGATCTTGCGGTCGCATCAGTCGCAGCCGATATCGCCCTTGCCAGAGGCCTGGCGATAGAGATCGATCTGTAGGCGCTCAGCGGTTCCACAGTTTCGGATGGCGGTTCACGTCCTTGTAGAGAAGGTAGCGGAACCGCCCCGGTCCCCCTGCGTAGCAGCCTTGCGGGCAGAAGGCGCGCAGCCACATGAAATCACCGGCTTCGACTTCGACCCAGTCATTGTTGAGCCGGTAGACGGCCTGGCCCTCCAGCACGAAAAGCCCATGCTCCATGACATGGGTTTCGGCGAAGGGGATGATGCCGCCCGGTTCGAAGTTGACGATGTTGACATGCATGTCGTGACGCAGGTCAGAAGGATCGGCAAAGCGCGTCGTTGACCATCTGCCCTGTGTTCCCGGCATGGCGATCGGTTCTACGTCGGCATCGCGCGTGACGAATGCCTGCGGCTTTTCAATGCCTTCCACCGCCTCGTAGGCCTTGCGGACCCAGTGAAACGTCGCAGGGACCTGTCCGTCGTTCGCAAGCGACCAGTACATGCCTGCGGGGATATAGGCGTAGCCACCCGGCTCCATGGTGTGTACGGTTCCAGCCAGTGTCAGTTTGACCGTTCCATCGACGACGAAGAGAACGCCCTGCGCCTGCTCATCCGGTTCCGGACTTGTGCTGCCGCCGCCAGGGCTCACTTCCATGATGTACTGGGAAAAGGTCTCGGCAAAACCCGAAAGGGGGCGGGCGATAATCCATGCCCTGGTATTGTTCCAGTGCGGAAGATAGCTGGTGACGATATCGCGCATCACGCCCTTTGGGATGAAGGCGTAGGCATCGGTGAAGACCGCCCGATCTGTCATCAGCTGGTTCTGGGGTGGCAATCCGCCAATCGGTTTGGAATAGCTTGTCATCTGAAAACTCCCGCCGTTACGGCAGCATGTCCTTGAGCCGCAGAAGCGCGATGCGTTCGACCTGTTTGCAGGCAGTGTCGAATTCCGTATCGGCGTCGTTGGATATCCTGGTCTTGAACGCCTTGAGGATGTCGGTCTTGCTCAGGCCCTTCACCGCGATGATGAAGGGGAAGCCGAATTTCTCGACATAGGCGGTGTTGAGTTGCGTGAATGTCTTGCGTTCCTTGTCCGTGAGACGGTCAAGGCCTGCGGATGCCTGCTCGGCGGTCGATTCCTTCGTCAGGCGCTTGGCCTGCGCCAGTTTTCCAGCCAGATCGGGGTGGGCCAGAAGGACCTTCAGGCGATCCTTGCGCGAGGCTGTACGGAAAATCCGAGCGAGTGCCGAGTGCAACCCGATTGCAGAATCGTGCGCTGGGCCCAGTTCGCGGGCGAATGCGCCTTCCGCGATCCAGGCAGAATGCTCGAAGACGCCGCCGAAGCGCTCGACGAATTCCCTCTTTTCCAGGCGACTAGGACAAAGCGATGGCTTGTAGGGGTGGACCTTGCGCCAGTGTTCGGCAATGTCGATGCGGCGCGGGAACCAGACGCGCTTGTGTGAAGCGGCATATTCCATGAAGCGGCGAAGCGCCTCGATACGGCCTGGCCTGCCGATCAGGCGGCAATGCAGGCCAATCGACATCATCTTCGGTGCTCCTTCTCCGCCTTCGCGGTAGAGTGCGTCAAAGGCATCCTTCAGATACTGGTAGAAGGGTTCGCCGTGATCATAGCCCGCCGGTATGGCAAAACGCATGTCATTGGCGTCAAGCGTGTAGGGGATGATGAGCAGCGGTTCGCCGTTGTTCTGGGCGTTCTTGCCGGAAAGGTGGGCATCGTACCAGTACGGCAAATCATCGTCATAAGTGTCCGAACACCAGGCAAAACCGCCGGTGCGCGCGACCAGATCAACCGTATTGAGCGAACATCTGCCGGTGTACCAACCTGTCGGGCGTTCGCCAGTTACCGCTGTGTGGATGGCGATGGCCGAGTTGATGTGCTTTTGTTCCTCGGCTGGCAGATAATCGCGGTAATCAATCCATTTGAGGCCGTGCGAGGCGACTTCCCAGCCAGCTTCCTGCATCGCAGCGACCTGTTCAGGGGCACGCTCCAGCGCGCTTGCCACACCATAAACCGTGGCCGGGATCTTCATTGTGGTGAACAGGCGGTGCAGCCGCCAGAACCCGGCGCGCGCGCCGTAATCGTAGATGGATTCCATGTTCCAGTGGCGCATTCCCGGCCATGGCTGAGCTGCGGTGATTTCCGACAGGAACGCTTCGGAGGCCTTGTCGCCATGCAGGATGCAGTTCTCGCCGCCTTCTTCGTAATTGATCACGAACTGGACTGCTATGCGGGCTTTGCCAGGCCATTGCGGGTTGATTCCAGCCCTACCGTAACCCCTGAAATTTCTAGGATATCGCATCTTGGCCACCGTTCGCGCCTGCCTGTTTTTGCAGAATAACGTAAGAATGGTACCAGATTATCAAAAAAATATTGAATGTGTTCAATTCGCAGCCCGGTTTCGTCATCGCCAATCAGGTTGCTTAATCCCCTATCGCATTTTTTGACCAGGCAGTAAGTTTTCTGCGGCTTGCAAAGTATGCTGCTGGGCCATTGCTTGAAGGGAGGAGTTCGGGACAATGGGTACCAATATGTCCGCGGGGAGCGGCTACCTAACCACACACGTTCTTGATACGGCGCGTGGCTGTCCTGCCGAGGGCATTCCGGTCACGCTTTACCGGATATCAGAAGGCAAGCAGGTCGAGATCGCCAGTGCGGTCACCAATTCGGACGGGCGCACGGATGGTCCGATCCTGGCCAAGGGGCATTTCACGCCCGGCCAGTACCTGCTGGTGTTTTCAGCGGGCGACTATCTCAAGAAGCACGGGCTGGTGGACGGCAAGGACGCATTCCTCTTTCTTGATGAAATCCCGATCCGTTTTGGAAGCTCCGACGGCGAGGCGCATTACCATGTGCCGCTGCTGCTTTCTCCTTACGGATTTTCAACCTATCGCGGGAGTTGAGCCATGGCTGAGGCAAGAAAGGAAATCCGTTTCCTTCTCAACGGGAAAAGTGTCGCGATCAGCGATGCCGGACCTTCCGACACGCTGCTCGACTATCTGCGGCTGAACCGACGCCTTACCGGCACCAAGGAAGGCTGTGCGGAAGGCGACTGCGGTGCCTGCACGGTCCTTGTCGGGCGTTTGTGCGGGGAAACGCTTCGCTACGAAGCGGTGAATGCCTGCATCCGGTTGCTGCCTTCCGTCGATGGATGCCATGTTGTGAGCGTGGAGCATGTCGCGGCAGCCGATGGGCAGCTTCACCCGGTCCAGCAGGCGCTTGTCGATCATCATGGCAGCCAGTGCGGCTTCTGCACGCCCGGCTTCGTCATGTCGCTCTATGCGCTGTGGATGCAGAATGTCGATCCGACGGTGGCCGAAATCGAAACGGCACTCCAGGGCAATCTTTGCCGCTGCACCGGCTACGAGCCGATCATTGCCGCGGCCCAGTCAGCAGCCAGGGCAGGCGGGCAGGCGATGGACGCGCTCGTCCACGAACGCGATAGCGTCATTGCGCAGTTGACGGCCATGAATGATGGCAAGCGCGTCGAAGTTGCAAAGGGTGGCGAACGCGCCATCCTGCCCGGCAATGTCGATGACCTTGCACAGGTGCTGGTGGAAAATCCTGATGCCACCATCGTTGCCGGCTCCACCGATGTCGGCCTGTGGATCACCAAGTTCATGCGCAACATCTCCCCGGCGGTTTTCATCGGCCATCTGGGCGGGTTGCAGAAAATCAGCGAAGACAGGGATGCCATCCGGCTTGGCGCAGGCGTGACCTACACGCAGGCCGAGGCGGCAATCCTTGCCGAGTATCCGCATCTTGGCGAATATTGGCGGCGCATCGGCGGATGGCAGGTTCGCAACATGGGGACTGTCGGCGGCAACATTGCCAATGGTTCCCCGATTGGCGACACACCACCCGTGCTGATCGCGCTGGGTGCTTCGGTTATCTTGCGCAAGGGCAAGGAACGGCGCGAGGTCCTGCTCGAGAAATACTTCATTGAATATGGTAAGCAAGACCGGCAGACATCTGAATTTGTTGAGGAAGTTATCATTCCAAGACGCAATGCAGATGCATTTCATTCCGCCTACAAGATATCCAAGCGCCGCGACGAGGATATTTCCTCGGTGGCTGCGGGCATATGCGTTGAGGTGAAAGACGGCAAGGTGATCGATGCCTGCATCGCTTTTGGCGGCATGGCTGGAACACCGAAGCGCGCTGGGCTGGCAGAGGCGGCGCTGGTGGGCAAGGACTGGAACGAGGCAAACGTGATTTCGGCAGCTGTGCGGCTGGCGGAGGACTTCACGCCGCTGACCGATTGGCGGGCCTCGGCAACCTATCGCGGGACCGTTGCGCGCAATCTGATGATCCGCTTCTACCATGAGCATTCGGGCCAGGGCGAAGACCTGCGCCTGCAGGCATGAGGATTTCGACATGACAATCCAGACAAACCTGAAGGGCGCGGTTCATACCGGGGAACGGCACGATTCAGCGCACAAGCATGTCACGGGCGCAGCCGAATATTGCGATGATGTGCCGGAGCCGATCGGCACGCTGCATGGCTATCTCGGCCTGTCGACGATAGCGCATGGCACAATCGAGGCTATCGACCTTGATGCGGTCAGGGCAGCACCGGGCGTTGTCGGCGTGCTGACTGCCAGTGACATTCCAGGGCACAATGATATCAGCCCGACCGGCAAGCATGACGATCCGGTCTTTGTCGAGGAGAAGATCGAGTTTCACGGCCAGCCGCTCTTCGCCGTGATTGCCGAAACGCGGGATCAGGCGCGGCGCGCAGCAAAGCTGGCCAAGGTCAGCTATCGCAAGCTCGAACATGTCACCAGCGTGGAAGAAGCGCTGGCGGCCAACTATCCCCATGTGACGGAACCGCTGAAACTGGAACGTGGCGATGCGCGCAAGGCGATGGCATCCGCGCCGCACCGCATCAAGGCGAAAATGAATGTGGGCGGGCAGGATCACTTCTATCTTGAAAGCCACATTGCCTTTGCCATTCCGGGTGAAGACGAGGATGTGACGGTGATCTCCTCTACCCAGCATCCAAGCGAAGTACAGCATATGGTAGCGCATGTGCTGGGTGTGCCGTCCAATGCGGTGACGATCAATGTGAGGCGCATGGGCGGCGGCTTTGGCGGCAAGGAAACACAGCCGAATCTGTTTGCTTCCGTGGCAGCGGTCGCGGCGAAGAAATACAATCGCGCCGTCAAGATCAGGCCTGATCGCGATGACGACATGACCGCGACAGGCAAGCGTCATGATTTCCATATCGACTATGAAGTCGGCTTTGACGATACGGGCAGGATCCTGGCAGTCGACGGCGTGTTTGCCGCGCGCTGCGGATTTTCCGCCGATCTTTCAGGACCGGTGACCGACCGTGCACTTTTTCACGCGGACAATGCCTATTACTATCCCGATGTGTTGCTCAAATCGCGGCCGATGAAGACCAATACCGTGTCCAACACTGCGTTTCGCGGCTTTGGTGGTCCGCAGGGCGTGATTGCGGCCGAGCGCATCATGGAAGAAATCGGCTATGCACTGGGCAAGGACCCGCTCGAAATCCGCAGGCGCAATTTCTATGGCGAAGGCGAGCGCAACGTCACGCCCTATCACCAGACCGTAAGCGACAATATCATCGACAGGGTCGTTGATGATCTGGAGGCCAGTTCGCACTATCAGGCGAGACGCAAGGCCATTCTGGAACACAATGCCAGGGGTGGAATCATCCGCAAGGGTATCGCGCTGACGCCGGTGAAGTTCGGGATATCCTTCACCGCAACATGGTACAATCAGGCCGGTGCGCTGGTGCATGTCTACAATGACGGTTCGATCCATCTCAATCACGGTGGAACCGAAATGGGGCAGGGCCTGTTCACCAAGGTGGCACAGGTTGTCGCGGATTGCTTCAAGGTTGATCTCGACCGGGTCAAGATCACCGGGACGACAACTGCAAAGGTGCCCAACACCTCGGCCACGGCGGCTTCTTCGGGAACGGACCTCAACGGCATGGCGGCGCAGGATGCTGCCGAACAGATCAAGGCGCGCCTTGTCTCGTTTGCAGCGGAGAAATGGAACGTCGCGGTCGATCAGGTGATCTTCGAGGATAATTGCGTGATGGTGGGCAATATGCGCCTCACCTTCCCGGAATTCATCAAGGAAGCCTATATGGGCCGGGTCCATCTGTCGGCAGCCGGTTTTTACAAGACGCCGGAAATCCACTGGGACCGGGCAGCAGGCAAGGGCAGGCCGTTCTACTATTTCGCCTATGGCGCGGCGGTATCGGAAGTGAGTGTCGATACGCTGAGCGGAGAATACAGGGTAGAGCGCGCGGACGTGCTGCATGATGTCGGACGGTCACTCAATCCGGCTCTCGACAAGGGGCAGGTCGAAGGCGCGTTCATCCAGGGCATGGGCTGGCTGACCATGGAGGAACTGTGGTGGGACAAGGAGGGACGACTGCGCACGCATGCGCCTTCCACCTACAAGATACCACTGGCTTCAGACCGCCCGAGAGAGTTCAACGTCAAGCTGGCATCCTGGTCTGAGGCCAAGGTGGCGACGATCCGCCGCTCGAAGGCGGTTGGCGAGCCGCCATTCATGCTGGGGATTTCGGTTTTCGAAGCGCTTTCGATGGCCGTGGCGAGCGTGGCGGACTATCGCGAATGCCCACGCCTTGATGCACCGGCAACGCCGGAACGCGTGTTGATGGCGATTGAAAGGCTAAAGGAGCACGTCTGAGCGGTTCAGGCGTCCTTCCATTTGATCGAGCAGCCGATCGAGGCGATCTGCTCGCGCGGGCCCTTGCCGGTTCGCGCCACCTCCACCATTGCCTCGAAAAGATCGCGGCGCAGCTCAGCAGGGCCTGCCTCCCTGCGTGAAGCATCCAGCCTGCCGCGATATTGCAGCTCGCCGTCAGCACTGAAGCCGAAGAAGTCCGGAGTGCAAGCCGCATCATAGGCGCGGGCGACCTGCTGGTCTTCATCGTATAGATAGGGAAAGCCGAAGCCGTTGTCCTCGGCAAAGCGCTTCATCCTGTCGAAGGAATCCTCGGGATAGGCGTTCGCATCGTTGGAGGAGATGGCGACGAACCCAACACCATGACCGGCAAGTTCGCGCGCATCACGCACGATGCGGGCGATAACTGCCTTCACATAGGGGCAGTGATTGCAGATGAAGGCGATCACCAGACCGTTCGGCCCGGCGCAATCCTTGAGAGAAACGCTGTCGCCTCGTGTCGAGGGAAGGCGGGCATCCACCGCTTTCCAGCCGAAGTCGCATACCGGGGGAATGGCCGCCATGACCTGCTCCTATTCGAATTCCATCTGCTCGAACACACGACCGGCATTCTTCGTCGCCAGTTCTTCATAAGTGTCGAGGTGGGCGTATGGCGTCTGGTCCACGTAATAGGCTTCATCCAGCCCGCCGCCGCTATCGATATGTTCGCGGACCTTCCCGCGCAGATAGACCAGATAGTCGTGCGTGTAACGGCGCACCTGCGCCATGTTCGTGGGATGGCCATGGCCAGGGATGACGTAGAGCGCGCCCAGCGGCTCGAAAGCGTTTTCCCATGTCTCGATCCAGGCTGCTGTGTCGGTGTCGGGAAAAATTGGCAGCATCCGTTCATGAAAGGCCATGTCACCGGCTATCGCCAGCTTGTGCTGGGGCAACCAGACCGAGATGTCGCCAGGGCTGTGGGCAGGCCCCAGTCGCAGCACTTCGATGGTGAAATTGCCCATCTCGATGGTCTTTCGATCCGAGAAGGTTTCGCCAGGAGGGACGATCTCGGTGTTCTCGGCACGCTCGGCAAGGACGCGCTGGTGGGTTTCAAGCGCGCGAAAGCCCTGTTCCTCGACTTCGTGAAGAGCATCCTCATGCGCCAGGATCGGCACGCCCTGTTGCGCCCAGTAGCTGTTGCCAAGCATGGCGTGGCCCTGGCCGTTTTCATTGATGACGAGTTTTACCGGCTCGCTGGTAATGGTAGCGATCTCATCGTGCAGGGCCTTGGCCAGGTTGTAGGCTGCACCACCATTGATGACGATGACGCCATCGCCGGTGACGATGAACGACAGATTGTTGTTATGGCCATAATTCTCATAGGTCGGCGGTGCGGTAGCGCCGATGGCCGACCAGACGCCGGGAATGACTTCGACGGGCTTGGAATAAAGCGGCGATGCAGGATATTGGTCGGGAATTTCCTCGCTGGCCTGCGCCGGTGAGATGGCGAGAAACGCCAGAAGGGCAAGGCCTGTCCTGAATGACGACATGGCGGCTTCCTTTCCTTTCGCGGTTCAGGTCGCGCTAGCCATGGCTCCGTCGGAAGCTGCGCGAATAGCGGCGATGTTGTTGCGATAGGCTTCTTCGCTGCCGCCCTTGAACACGGCCGATCCTGCCACGAGCACATCGGCACCCGCCCTGGCGACCAGCGGTGCGGTTTGCGGCGTTACGCCGCCATCGATCTCGATGTGAATGGGCCGTGAGCCGATCATCGCCTTGATGCGGGCGACCTTGTCGACGACCGGGTAGATGAAGTTCTGTCCGCCGAAGCCAGGATTGACGGTCATCAGCAGAACCAGGTCGAGCCGATCCAGCACATATTCGATGACATTTTCCGGCGTGGAGGGATTGAGCGAAACGCCTGCCTTCTTGCCAAGGTCGCGAATGGCCTGGAGCGAGCGGTCAAGATGGCGGGTTGCTTCGGCATGAACTGTGATGATGTCGCAACCCGCATCGGCAAAAGCGCCCAGATAGGGGTCACAGGGCTCGATCATCAGGTGGCAGTCAAACACCTTGTCGGTGCGATTGCGCACGGCCTTGATGACCGGCGGGCCGAAAGTGATGTTGGGAACGAAATGGCCGTCCATCACGTCGATATGGATCCAGTCGGCACCGGCATTGACGACGGACTCGATTTCATCTCCTAGCCGGGAGAAATCGGCAGACAGGATGGAAGGGGCGATGATCGTCCTGGTCATGGCTCAAACTTTCTCGGCATCCGGCGTGCCCTGGGTAAAGACTCGGCTTACCCTGATGTCCGGCGCGGTGATTGTCGACAGTTGCGTGGCTGTAACGGGTCCATTTGCTGTTGAAAAGAGCCTGTTTGCCTGGCGCAGGCGGGCGCGGTCCAGCGCATTGCGGATCGAGCGCGCATTGGCGAAGTGCGGTTGGGCGCGCCGCAGGCGGATGTAATCCTGCATCACGGTGCATGCTTCATCATCCAGCTGGTAGTTCTGTTTTGCCAGCATCGCCTCGGCAATGTGCAACAGTTCGCCATTGTCGTAGTCGGGAAAATCGATGTGGTGGGCAATGCGGGAGCGAAAGCCCGGATTGCTTTCGAAGAACTTGTCCATGCGATCGGCATAGCCGGCGAGAATGACGACAAGGTCCTCACGGTTGTTCTCCATGACCTGCAGCAATATCTCGATTGCCTCCTGGCCATAGTCACGCTCATTGTCCGGGCGATAGAGGTAATAGGCCTCGTCGATGAAGAGAACGCCCCCCATCGCACGCTTGAGCACTTCCTTGGTCTTGGGCGCGGTGTGGCCGATATATTGCCCGACCAGGTCATCACGGGTCACGGAGACGAGATGGCCCTTGCGTACATAGCCCAGGCGATGAAGGATATTGGCCATGCGAAGCGCGACCGTTGTCTTGCCGGTGCCGGGATTGCCGGTGAAGTTCATGTGAAGGGTAGGCGTGTCGTGAGACAGGCCCATGGCCTTGCGCGCGCGCTCCACGATGAGGAGGGCGGCAATCTCGCGAATGCGCTGCTTCACCGGTTTCAGGCCGACAAGTTCCCGGTCCAGTTCGTCCAGGATTTCCTGGACGCCGGACTGGCGGTATTCCTCCGCCAGGTCGATTTGTGTCGGCAGTTCGTCTCCATTGTCACCCATGGGGCGATTCCGTCCTGTCAGTTGGCCAGTTTCCAGCCGTAGGATTGTGTACGCCCGGTCCGGTCGCTGCGCGTCATTTCGAGGCTCGGCTCATTCTTCGGACGATTGACGATGAAGGACATCATCACGGTCTCGAATCCGCGCGTGGAATCAAAGGCGTTGAGGCGGATGTAGCTTTCACCGACGGCCTTGCGGCAGGCTTCCAGTTCCATCATCACGCCCTTGGCGTCCTTGAGGTCAAACATGGGATTGCCCCACATTTCCCAATAGGTGTTGCGCGGATGGGGATTGTCGGTGAACTCGATCCCGATGGCCCATTCGCGGCGCAGGCAATATTCGACCTGTGCCGTGATCTGCTCGTCGGTGAGGTCGGGCAGGAAGGAAAAGCACCCTTGTGTGATACGCATTTCTTGCTCCTTTCGGGTCGCCTACATGGACACCGACGGGGTCGGAACGAAGTCCGACGTGTCGGTCGAGGTGTAATTGAAGGTGATGTTGCCCCAGGTATCGAGGGCAGCTTCAAGCGGCTTGCACCACTTGGCAGCGGCGCGCAGGATTTGCGGACCTTCGTTGACGATGTCGCGGCCTTCGTTGCGGGCAAGCACCATGGCTTCCAGGGCAACGCGGTTTGCGGTCGCACCTGCCTGAATGCCCATCGGGTGACCGATGGTGCCGCCACCGAACTGGAGAACGACGTCGTCGCCGAAAAGATCGAGAAGCTGGTGCATCTGTCCGGCATGGATGCCGCCGGAAGCCACCGGCATGACCTTGCGAAGGTCAGCCCAATCCTGCTCGAAGAACAGGCCGCGCTGCAGGTCGACCTCGTTGCGGGTCTCGCGGCAGACATTGTAGTAGCCCTGGACCGTGAGCGGATCGCCCTCGAGCTTGCCGACTGCCGTGCCGGTGTGCAGGTGGTCGACACCAGCAAGGCGCAGCCACTTGGCAATGACCCTGAAGGAGATGCCGTGGTTCTTCTGGCGCGTGTAGGTGCCGTGTCCCGCACGGTGCATGTGAAGGATCATGTCGTTCTGGCGGCACCATTCGGAAATCGACTGGATCGCGGTCCAGCCGACGATCAGGTCGACCATGACGATGACGGAACCCAGTTCCCTGGCGAACTCGGCGCGGCGGTACATTTCCTCCATCGTTCCAGCGGTGATGTTGAGGTAGTGCCCCTTTACTTCGCCGGTGATGGCGGAAGCGTGGTTGACGGCTTCCATGCAGTAGAGGAAGCGGTCACGCCAGTGCATGAAGGGCTGCGAGTTGATGTTCTCGTCGTCCTTCATGAAGTCGAGGCCACCCTTGAGGCCTTCATAGACGACGCGGCCATAATTCTTGCCGGATAGGCCGAGCTTGGGCTTGGTGGTAGCTCCCAGCAACGGCTTGCCGAACTTGTCCAGCCTTTCGCGTTCGACGATGATGCCGGTTGGCGGTCCCTTGAAGGTTTTCACATAGGCGACAGGGAAACGCATGTCTTCCAGGCGTGCTGCCCTGAGCGGCTTGAACGAGAAGACGTTGCCAATGATCGAGGCCGTCAGGTTAGCAATGGATCCTTCCTCGAAGAGGATGAGATCGTAGGCGACATAGCAGAAATACTGGCCTGGCGTGCCTGGCACCGGATCAACCCGGTAAGCCTTGGCGCGGTAGGAGTCGCAAGCCGTCAGACGGTCTGTCCACACGACTGTCCAGGTTGCCGTCGAGCTTTCACCTGCCACGGCAGCAGCGGCTTCGATCGGATCGACGCCTTCCTGCGGTGTGATGCGGAAAAGCGCGATCAGATCGGTATCCTTCGGCTCGTAGTCGCCGTCCCAATATCCCATCTGAGCGTATTTCAGGACGCCTGCCTTGTAGCGTTCCTTGCCCTTGATTTCGGTTTTTGCATCCTTGTTCATGGTCATTTCCTTTCTCGGAAAGTCACGCTGCGCGCGCAACGGCAGAAGAGGGGTCGAGGTCGCCGGAAGCATAATGTCTGGCCATCTGGTCCATTGCGATGACCTTGATCTTCGACGCATGACCAGCGGTGCCGAATGCTTCGAAGCGGGCGCGGCACAGATCGCGCATGGCGTCCATTGCGGGCTTCAGGAACTTGCGGGGATCGAATTCGGCCGGGTTTTCCTGCGCGATCCGGCGGAACTGGCCAGTCATTGCCATGCGGCAGTCCGTATCGATGTTGACCTTGCGAACGCCGTGGCGGATGCCGCGCACGATTTCTTCGACCGGTACGCCGAACGTCTGGGGCATCGCACCGCCATGGGCGTTGATGATGTCCTGCAGTTCCTGGGGAACGGAGGAGGAGCCATGCATGACAAGATGCGTGTTCGGCAGCTTGCGGTGGATTTCCTCGATCACCTTCATGGCAAGAATGTCGCCGTCCGGCTTGCGCGAAAACTTGTAGGCCCCGTGCGAAGTGCCGCAGGCGATTGCCAGGGCGTCGACCTTTGTGCGCAGGACGAAGTCCACCGCCTGATCAGGATCGGTCAGCAACTGGTCGTGTGACAGCTTGCCGGTCGCTCCGTGACCATCCTCGGCTTCGCCTTCGCCGGTTTCAAGCGAACCCAGCACGCCCAGTTCGCCTTCAACGGAAGCACCGACCCAGTGGGCCATGCGCGAGACGCGCTCGGTGATCTCGACATTGTATTCGTAGGAGGCGGGTGTCTTTGCGTCCGCCTCCAGTGAACCGTCCATCATCACGGAGGTGAAGCCGTGGCGGATCGCGGTCATGCAGGTGGCTTCGTTGTTGCCGTGGTCCTGGTGCATGCACAGGGGAATTTCGGGATAGATGTCGGCAAGCGCGTCGATCATCCGGGCCAGCATGATGTCATTGGCATAGGAGCGCGCGCCGCGTGACGCCTGAATGATCACAGGTGCGTCACAGGCCTTGGCGGCTTCCATGATGGCCAGGCCCTGTTCCATGTTGTTGATGTTGAAGGCCGGAACGCCGTATCCGTGTTCGGCGGCATGGTCGAGCAATTGGCGGAGGGTGATGCGGGCCATGTTGTTTCCTTTCAATGCACTCTTGTTGTCAGGCCTGGCCTGAGGAAATTTCAGCTGGCGGTTCGGGAAGAAGGGCGGCAAGCCTGATCTGCCAACCCGCCGGATCCTGTGGCTTTTGGCCTTCATCGACAAAATAGTCGCCAAGGACGGAGAGCTGCATTGCGAAGCTGCCTGCATTGGCCTTTCGCGCGCCGTGGAAGCGCAGGTTTTCGACAATGGCGATGCCGCCTGCCTCAAGCCGGCTGATGGCTTCTTCCGCGCCACCGCCAATGCTTTGCGAAATGAACTGCACGTCGCGTCCCAGCGCCTGCGAGATGGCGGGCACCAGCTTGCGAAGGGAGTAGGCGGGGTTGATGTCGTCGCGCGGCTCGCCAATTCCTGCCAGGAGCACAACGCGTGCGCAGCCCTGCGAAAGCGCGTTGATCCGCGCGACCGTGCGCGGTTCCCATTCCGCCTCGGGACTGACACGGACCAGAACGGTCATCGGGTCTGGCCTGCCATCCATTGCGTGTGCGAGTCCGTTCATGTCGACCTGCCAGCAAGCCGCTTGGCATGCGCAATGACTGCGTCGGGCGTGATGTTGAAATGGCGGTAGAGATCTTCAGCCGGTGCACTGGCGCCAAACCCGTTCATGCCGACAAAGGCGCCATTCTCGCCGATCCAGCGATCCCATCCCAGACGCGCCGCCGCCTCGATGGCGATACGTGGAGCCGAACCCAGAACGGCATCGCGATACGACACGTCCTGGCGCTCGAACAGTTCCCAGCAGGGCATGGAAATGATTGCGGCGCGAATGCCGTGTTCGGCGAGCAGCCTGTCGGATGCTGCCTTGGCGATGGTCAGTTCCGATCCGGTCGCAAGCAGAGTCAGATCGCGCTCGCCAACCGTCTCGCGCAGGATATAGCCGCCCATGGCTGAGCGGTTCTCGCCCGAGTGGCGCTCGCGCAGCATCGGCAGGGCCTGGCGTGACAGGATGAGCACACTGGGTGTTCCCCTGGAACGCAACGCCAGTTCCCAGGCTTCCGCAGTCTCGATGATATCGGCCGGGCGGAAGACATTGATATTCGGCGTGGCGCGCAGCATGGCCAGATGCTCGACCGGCTGGTGTGTCGGGCCATCCTCGCCGAGCCCGATCGAATCGTGCGTCATGACGTAGATGACGCGCTGTTCCATCAGGGCCGAAAGGCGCATGGCACCGCGCGCATAGTCGGAGAAAACGAGGAAAGTGCCGCCATAGGGTATGAAGCCGCCATGAAGCGCCAACCCGTTCATGGCTGCCGACATGCCATGTTCGCGGATGCCGTAATGGATGTAGCGTCCCTTGAACTTGCCTGGCCTGATGCTTTCCATGCCGCTGGTAACAGTCAGGTTCGAATGGGTCAGGTCGGCTGACCCGCCAACTGTCAGTTTGGTGGCGGCGTTGATGCGCTCCAGCACCATTTCCGACGCCTTGCGCGTGGCGACCTTTGTCTCGCGCGTTACATGGTCTTTCCTGAAGGCATTGAGTTCACGCGCCATGCGCGACTCCAGTTCGCCTGATATCGCCGCCTCGAAGGATTTGCGACGCGGGTTGGTCGCGAGCCGTCCTGTCCAGGCCTCGCGGGATATTGCGCCGCGCTTCGCAATTGCCAGCCAGGCGTCGCGGATGTTCTGGGGAATGTCGAACGGTTCGTGCGTCCAGCCGATATTGGCGCGGGTCGCAGCGATTTCCTTTTCGCCGAGCGGTGCGCCGTGGGTCTTTTCCGAACCCTGCAGATTGGGCGAGCCGTATCCGATGATCGTACGACAGGCGATGAGTGACGGCTTGCGGCTTGAGCGCGCCCGTTCGATTGCCGCGGCTACCGCGTCTGTATCGTGACCATCGACGCGCTCCGCGCGCCAGCCCGCAGCCTTGAAACGGGTGACCTGGTCCATGGATGTGGAAAGCGAGGTGGGGCCATCAATGGAGATGCGGTTGTCATCCCAAAGCACGATCAGGCGTGAAAGCTTCAGGTGCCCGGCAAGGTCTATAGCCTCGTGGCTGATGCCCTCCTGGAGGCAGCCGTCGCCGGCAATGACATAGGTGTGGTGATCGACAAGTGCAGTGCCAAAACGGGCGGCCATCATGCGTTCGCCCAGTGCCATGCCCACGGCCGTGGCAATGCCCTGGCCGAGAGGGCCGGTGGTCGTTTCGATGCCAAGTGCATGGCCATGTTCCGGGTGGCCCGCCGTGGGCGACCCCAGTTGGCGAAAGCGCTGCAGTTGCTCGATCGGCATGTCTTCATAGCCGAGCAGGTTGTGCATGGCATAAAGCAGCATCGAACCATGTCCAGCCGACAGGATGAAGCGGTCCCTGTCTGGCCAGGAAGGGTTCGAAGGATCGATTTTCATGAAGCGGTTGAAAAGAACGGCTGCAACATCCGCCATGCCCATCGGCATGCCGGGATGGCCCGAATTAGCCTTCTGGACTGCGTCCATGGCGAGCGCGCGAATGGCGTTTGCCATGTCCCTTTCACTTGCCGAGGCAGCCGCCTCGCTTCGTGTCTGAATGTTCATGGTATCCTCCTCAGGATGCCCGGCGCTTGAGATCCATCAGCTTGTGGATCAGCGGTGTGAAAATGAGCTGCATTGCCAGGTCGAGCTTGTCGCCGCTGCAAACGATTGAATTGGCCCGCGACATGAAGCTGCCGCCCAGCATGGAAAGCAGGTAGGGGAAGTCGATGCCGCGCGGATTGGAAAATCGGATCACCAGCATGGATTCAGCCGGCGTGGGTATCCAGCGCGCAACGAAGGGGTTCGAGGTGTCGACGGTTGGAATGCGCTGGAAATTGATGTTGGTTTCCGAGAATTGCGGACAGATGTAACGCGCATAGTCGGGCATGCGGCGCAGGATCGTGTCTGTCACCGCTTCGGTCGAGTAGCCGCGAAGGGACTTGTCACGGTGGATTTTCTGAATCCATTCCAGATTGATGACCGGAACGACGCCGATCTTGAGATCGACATGGCGCGGCAGATCGATTGAGCCGGTCTTGGCGCAACCGTGCAGGCCCTCGTAGAACAGGAGATCGCTAGCGGGCAGGTCCTTCCAGGGCGTGAAAGTTCCGGGAGCAGAGCCCAGGACCTTCGCCTCATGTTCATCGTGCACATAATGGCGTGTCTTGCCGGTGCCCTTGCGGCCATATTCTGCAAAGACGGATTCCAGGATTTCAAGCTCGTTCGCATCCGGATTGAAGTGCGAGAAGTGCGTGTTGCCGCGCGCTTCTTCCTCGGCCACCCGTTCCTTCATGCCCGCGCGGTCATAACGATGAAAGGCATCGCCCTCGATGAAGGCTGCCGTGACGCCTTCACGGTTGAAGATCTTGCCGAACGTGTCCTTGACGGTCGTGGTGCCTGCGCCCGACGATCCCGTGATCGCAATGATTGGATGCTTGTGGGACATGAGTTTCGAATTCTCCCGGAATTCAATTCAGGATTTTCTTCAGGCCCTAAACAGGCCGCGATTGCCAAACAGGGGATGGCGGTTACCGATGGCGGACGGGTCGTTATGGTATCGCGCGATCTTGTCGACCTCCTTGGCGGAGCCGAAAACCAGTGCGGTTCGCTGGTGAATGTCGGTGGGGATGAGGTCGAGGATGCGGGTCGTGCCGTTGGTGGCAAGACCGCCTGCCTGTTCGACGATGAGGGCCACGGGATTGGCCTCGTAGACCAGGCGAAGCCTGCCAGACGAATAGCCCTTGCGACCATCGCGCGGGTAGAGGAAGACGCCGCCGCGCACCAGGATGCGATATGCATCCGCGACCAGCGAGGCGATCCAGCGCATGTTGAAATCCTTTTCGCGCGGGCCGTCCGTTCCTGCCAGGCAATCGTCCACGTAGAGGCGTATCGGTTCGTCCCAGTGGCGATAGTTCGAGGCGTTGATGGCGAATTCGGAACCCGAGCGCGCAATCGAAACGGAAGGATAGGCCTCCACGAATGCGCCAAGGCGCGTGGAGAAGACATAGATGCGGGTGCCGTTCAGCTTGGTTAGAACCAGGGCGAGCTGCGGGCCATAAATGAAGAATCCGGCCGCCAGTTGCGCGGTTCCGGGCTGCGAAAAGGTCTTCTCTGCCGTTTCGCGGCGGGGCAGGACTGAAAAGATCGTGCCGATCGAAACATTGGTGTCGATGTTGGAGGAGCCATCCAGCGGGTCTATCGCCACGGCAATCGGCGAATCCTTGCTGATCTCTACCGGCCCCGGCAATTCCTCGGAGGCGTAGTAGCCGATCTGTGCCTGGCGCGAAGCGTCGAGGAAACGGCTGTCGGCAAAGATGTCCAGTTCCTTCTGCGCGTCACCGCCAGCGTTTGACGTGGAGCGCTGGTTTGCGAAGGCTGCCCCCAGCGCGCCCTCGTTTATCGAGCGCCTGACGTGGACGGCAGCGTCGGCATACACCTTGACCAGGGTGGCAATATGCTTGCGGACCGGATCGCTGCCAGCAGCATAGGCGTTGAGATGGGCATCGAGGGTTGCGGCGATCATCATTTTCTCCCCGGCCAATTCGTCTGGCCGCTGGAGAGAACCAGCATGAATAGTAGCAATCAGTAAAATTTATTTTGTTTACAGTTGGAATTAGAAAAATTAACTTACTGTAATGCGAAACCTGACACTCAGACATTTGCGTTCACTGGTCGCTGTGGCGCAAACATCAAGGATTTCAATAGCTGCAGTGGAACTGGGCCTTACCGGTCCAGCCATTACGCTGCAATTGAAGCAGATGGAGGAGGATGCCGGAATTGCGCTTTTCGACCGCACTTCCGAGGGTATGCGTCTGACTGCCGCAGGTGCGATCCTGCTTGAGGCGGCGCATGCAATCCAGGACCGGCTGCGCCAGGCGGACGATGCGCTGGAAATGCTCAAGACCGGCAAGAGGGGGACGTTGCGCCTTGGTGCAGTTTCAACAGCGAAGTATTTCGTGCCACGCATGATGGCTGCCTTCCGCCGTGAAAATCCGGACATCCAGATCGAACTGAAGATCGGCAACAGGGCCCAGACCATAGAAGCGCTGAGAAACCAGGAAGTCGATGTTTCGCTGATGGGCAGGCCGCCGCAGCAGATCGAAACGCGCGCATTGGTGTTTGGCGATCATCCGTTCGTCATCATCGCCGCTCCCGACCACCCGCTTGCCGGCAAGCTCGACATCACCAAGGAGCAACTTGTGCCTGAACATTTCCTGCTGCGCGAAAGCGGGTCGGGCACACGGACGGCGCTGGAGTTCTTCTTTGGCGACATACCCAAGAAGCTCGAAGGCCTTGGCGCGGAGATGGGATCGAACGAGACGATCAAGCAGGCGGTCATGGCTGGCCTGGGGATCGCGTTCATTTCCGCGCACACGATCGAGCAGGAACTGGTAGCGCGCAAGCTTGTCATACTCGATGTGATCGGCATGCCGATACGCCGCCAGTGGTTTTCAATCGTCAGGGCAGACCGCTCGATGCCGCCAGCAACCGAGGCCTTCAATCGTTTCCTTTCGACCAGGGGTGCGCAATTCCTGCCGGTCATCGGGAAAATCTATCCAAAACAGCAAGCTTGAGCATTCATTCCGCTTTCGGAATATGTTATGGGCATTTGACTGCATTGCCCGGTGCTGGGCAAATGTTGCGTGGCGAGGCATGGGGAGGACCATATGAAACTCAGAGTTATCGACTTCGGCCTTGTGCCAGCAATCCGCAGCCAGGCCGTTTATCACGGGCTCGCCGAGACCATGACGCCGGACAGCGATCCTGTCCTGTCACTGGTTTCGCCATCGGAGCCCTATGTCTGTGTCGGCATGCACCAGGAAATCGGCAAGGAAGTCGATGAGGATTTCTGCAAGGCCAACAATCTGGCTGTCTATCGGCGCCATGTCGGCGGCGGAGCGGTCTATCTCGACCACAACCAGCTCTTCACGCATTTCATCTATCCGCGCAAGAAGGCACCGGAATTTGCGGTCAACCTCTATCCGATGTTCATTGAACCGGTGGTGCGCACCTACCAGCAGATCGGAGTCAACGCCAACTATCGCCCGGTCAACGATATTCACGTCAATGGCCGCAAGATTGGCGGAACGGGAGCTGCGAGCATTGCCGACGCCACCGTGATGGTGGGCAGCTTCATGTATGATTTCGACACCGAGATGATGTCGAAATGCCTCAAGGTGCCGTCCGAGAAATTCCGCGACAAGCTGCGTCAGACGCTCGACGACTACATGACGACAATGGCGAAGGAACTGAAGCAGGCACCTGATCGGGCGGACCTGATTGCCAAGTTCCTCAAGCATTGCTCGGATGTGCTTGGCGTGGAGCCGGAGTTTGTCAAGCCAAGTGCAGCTGAGATGGCGGCAATCGAGAAAGCGGAAAAAGCGCTGCTTGATCCCGACTGGACCTATGCGCAGGGCCGCAAGCTGGTTGACATGGGCGTCAAGATTTCTGCGGGCACCCATCTTACCGAAAGCGCGCACAAGGCGCCCGGAGGCATGATCCGCGTTCACTTGCTCGGGCGTGACGGCAAGGTCCAGGACCTGATGGTTTCGGGCGATTTCACCTGCCTGCCGCCAGAGGGCATCGACCGGATCGCTTCTTCGCTCACCGGGACACCGCTTGATCAGGAAGCACTGGCTGGCGCAGCAGATGCGGCAATGAAATCGCTGAAAGTGGAAATGCCGGGCATTTCGGGAGCTGACCTGGCGACGGCCATCATGGCTGCCGCAGCCAGTTCCGACTAGATCGAACCCGGCATGAAGACAGTTTGCGTGATCCAGCATACCGAGGCCGAGTATCTTGGCCTCATGGAAGATCATCTGGAAGGGCGCAACATCCGCTTTACCTACTACCGGCCGTTCACCCATGGTGGCACCCTGCCCTCCGGCATCGAGGATTTTGATGGGCTGATGCTTCTGGGAGGCGGTCCCTATGGCGTTGTCAGCGGGCACCTGCTGCCAAGCATGATGCCGGAACTGCGGTTGACGCGCGCATTTCTTGCTGCGGGGCTTCCCGTGACCGGGTTTGAACTGGGTGCGGTGCTTCTGGCGGTAGCGGCAGGCGGTGGCGCGGAGGAGGCGCCCCTGCGCTTCCAGGTCGAACGGGTAACTTCGAGCGATGGCAATGCAATCTTGTCCAATCTGCCGATGGCCAGCTACTTGCGGGATCGCCCGGTTTTGCCCCGTGACGCGAAAATCCTGGGGCATGACGGGCAGGGGGAGCCGCTAGTTTATTCGCTCGCGCAAAATTGCCTCGGCTTTCTCGGCCATCCCGGCATGAAGCGGGGCATGGCTGAAGACCTGATCATGGAATTTGCCGAGACGCCGGAAAACACGGTGGAATCACTCGAGGCGCTTGGTCTGGTGCAGCGGGAAATCGCGGATCGCCTGAGTGAATTGATGGTCTGGCTGGTAGCTCAGGCCGGGCTGATGGACAGCGCCGACGCCTGATCTGCGGACCGTATCGCCCGTTGTGAATCGCTGACGAATACGATTTGCATATTCCGTTTTTTACATGTATCGTTTTTTGAATGTGACGTGGCCGCGGGGGAGAAACCGGTCGCGATGCATTTCAGGTATGCAGCGAAGGGAGAGGATCTTTGGCTAGCAAGCTTATCATCGTGATGGTCAACACGGATCCGCGCAATGGCGAGGAACTGGGCGCGCCATTTTTCCAGGCTACCGTGGCTGCGGCCATGGATTATGAAGTCGATGTCATCTGCACCGCAACCGCAGGTCAGTTGATGAAGAAGGGCGTTGCAGAGAAGCTGGTCGTCAAGCCAGGCTCGCCGAAGACCGTCTATGATTTCATCAAGGATGCGCACGAGGCCGGGGCGAAATTCTACTGCTGTTCGCCCAATCTCGACCTTTTCGACATGACGGTCGATGATCTGATCCCGGAATGCGAAGGCATTGTCGGTGGTGCAAAGGTCATCGAGGAAATCATGGAAAACGATGATTCGAAGGTGCTGACCTACTGACGGGCTGTTGCGGCTGCTCAATCTCGCGAGGAGACTGAATGACACACGCACTGGCAAGTGATCCGCTCTCTGAGGCTCCCGCTGTTCCGCGCGAGAAGCTGGAGGAGATTCTTTCCGATATCCAGGCGCACTCGGTCTATGACCATGAAATTCACGGCTGCCTGAATTGCGGGATATGCACCGCCACCTGTCCTTCGGCCCATTATTACGACTATTCGCCACGCGAGATCGTCCAGTTGCTGTGGACGGAAAATCTCGAAGGCATCTATGACGCAATGCAGGAAAAGATCTGGGCCTGCGCCCAGTGCTACACCTGTGCGGCGCGCTGCCCGTTCGAGAATTCACCGGGCGGCCTGGTGATGATCATGCGCGAAGTGGCCATCAAGCATGGCATGGAATCGGCGAAGGAAGTGCTTCGTCCGTTCAGCCGCGTGCTTCTGAAGGTGATTTCCACCGGCAACCAGCTTGCCCCTAACATGATCACCAAGGAAGCGTTCCCCGACTGGGGGCCGAATGTGAGCCGCATCGATGCACCGCTGCGCATACTGCGCAAGGCAATCCCGATGCCGACCATGCACACGCTCGATACCGCGTGGGAAGTCAATCTCAAGACCTCTGTCGAACTCTACACCATCTGGGAAGCGACGGGCGTTCTCGACCAGCTTGAAACGGTTGACGAGAACCTGTTCGACGTCGTTTCGGACGTGATGGATGAGAAGCGTGAAGAGTGGGAAGAGTGGCTTGAAGAGAATGAGGACGACGACGAGGATTGAGCGGAGTAGCCGTAACACGGCAGTCCATTCCAGGAGGAAGTCATGAGCAGATCACAGGATGAAAACGGCAAGGGCGCTTATGGCGGCTTCGGCGCCGAGTGGCAGCCAAGCAAGCTTTCTGCAACGGAAGCCCGCCGCGCCACCGACTGGGTCGAGGCAAAGATCGACAAGCGGGCGCTTCTGACCGGCAAGGAACGCAAGGAAGATATTCGCGACGCGATGTGGCAGTTGGAAAAGGATGGGGAAATCCTCGTCCACCGCGTTTCCGACGTGCACAATCCGGTGATGGCCAAGACGCTCTATGGCTGGGACAAGAAAATTCCCACCAACAATCTCTGGCACCACAAGTCCTGCGGCCAGTGCGGCAACATTCCGGGCTATCCAAGCTCGGTGCTGTGGCTGATGAACAAGCTGGATATCGCCTATCTCGACGAAACCGACCAGACATCCTGCACGGCCTGGAATTATCACGGCTCGGGCATCGGCAATGTCGTTTCGCTTGCTGCGGTGTTCCTGCGCAATTTCCACCAGGCCTACATGTCGGCAAAGTCACAGGGTCTGCCCGAAGGAACCTATTACCCGCTCGTTCATTGCGGCACCTCCTTCGGAAACTACAAGGAGATGCGGATATTCCTGATGCACTCGGCAGAGCTTCGCGCGGAGGTGAAGAAAATCCTTGGCAAGCTCGGACGCCTTGTGGATGGCAAGCTGCTCATTCCCGAAGAGATCGTGCATTATTCGGAATGGCTGCATGTGGTGCGTGACCGGCTGAAGGAGCATCAGACGGTTGATGTTTCCGGCATCCGCTCGACGGTTCATCCGGCCTGCCATGTCTACAAGATGGTGCCGGAAGACGTCATTTATGACGACACCGTCATGGAGGGCAACCGCGTTGCGGTGACCACAGGCCTGCTTCAGACGCTCGGCACGCAGGTGATCGACTATTCGACATGGTATGATTGCTGCGGTTTCGGGTTCCGCCACATCATCGGCGAACGCGAGTTCACCCGTTCCTTTGCCATCGACCGGAAAATCCGGGTTGCGGTGGAAGAAGCGCGCGCTGACGTGATGGTTGGCCATGATACGGGCTGCATCACGACGCTCGACAAGAACCAGTGGATCGGCAAGGCAGTGGACAAGGTCTATGCGCTGCCGGTTATGGCCGATTGCCAGTTTGCGGCATTGGCGTGCGGTGCTCATCCCTACAAGCTTGCCCAGTTGCACTGGCATGCCTCTCCTTTCGAGACGCTGCTGGAGAAGATGGGCATCGACTGGGAAAAGGCGAAAGCCGAATTCGAAGCCTATCTGGAGGAAGTGAAGGAAGGGCGCATCGAAACGCTCTATGATCCCAAGCGGGCGATCACTTCGGGACCGGGCTATGTCAAACCCAAGGCGCTGGCAGGAGGTGCGAAGTGAGTGATCCGGTCCTGATTGTAGGCGGAGGCCCGGCCGGCCTTTCGGCAGCCCACGCGCTGGCCATGGCAGGCCAGAAGTCGATCATCGTGGAGAAGGAGGATCGCCTGGGTGGCGCTCCGATCCTGTCGGGCTATGCGAAGCTGGTGCCGAGCCATGAATGGGCAAAGGATGCCATTGGCGGCATGGTCGAGCGGGTTGCCACGAACAAGCTGGTCAGCGTGCATCTGGGTGCAACCGTTGACAAGTTCGATGGCAAGGCCGGCAAGTTCACGGCGACACTTTCCGATGGCAAGAAGGTGAAGGCAGGCGCGGCCATCCTGGCAACCGGGTTCACGCATTTCGACAGTGTGAACAAGCCGGAATGGGGCTTTGGAACCTATCCGGACGTGGTAACGACCGTTCAGGTCGAGCAGATGCTTTCATCGGGGGCTGGCGTGAAATGCCCCAGCGATGGACGGGAGCCGGACCGTGTTGCGATCCTGCTTTGTGTCGGTTCGCGTGACCGCCAGATCGGTCGTGAATGGTGCTCGAAGATCTGCTGCACCGTATCGGCAAACATTGCCATGGAAATCCGTGAATCACTGCCGAACTGCAACGTTTACATCTACTACATGGATATCCGCACCTTCGGGCTCTACGAAGGCGATTACTACTGGGAGAGCCAGGAGACCCACAAGGTCAAGTACATCAAGGCGCGTATTGCCGAGGTGACATCAGATGGCAAGCGCCTGCTGGTGAAGGGCGAGGACACGCTGGTGAAGCGCCCGATTTCCATTCCCTTCGACATGGTCGTGCATGCCATCGGCATGGACCCCAATGTCGACAACATGACGCTGTCGGCAATCTTCGACGTGAAGCTGAACAAGTATGGCTACATGGACAAGCAGTCGAGCTATGCGCATCTGGCCGAGACCAACCGGCCTGGCGTCTTCGTGGCGGGTGCAGCAACGGGGCCTGAAACGATCGACGATTCGATAGCGCAGGGGCAGGCGGCTGCGATGGCGGCGCTCAACTCGCTGCGTGGTGCTGTGCTGGAGGCAGCCGAGTAATGTTCAGGCTTCTGCGCAGGAAAGCGGAAAAGACGGAGACGGCGGGCGTTGTGCTTGACCTGTCCGGGCCGCGCTTGCGCAGGGCACTGGAGCATCTTGTCGAGTCTGCCGAGCAGACCGGCGGCGTCGAACGCTATGTCGGTGCGCTGGCACTGAAGGCTTCACTGTTTCAGGAAGTACTGGGCAAGGGCAAGGTCAGTGAACTGGAAGAGGGCGAGTTCCTCGATCTGGCGGCCTTCATCACGCCGGTGCGCAGGCGCATCGGGCCGTGGCTCACTGCAAACCGCTTCAGTTTCATGCACAGGCAGATCGAACTTCTGCTACAGGGCTGGTCTGATCTGTCGACGGCAGACGCGCGCCTTGATGCGTTCACCAATGCTTTCCCGGCGGACAAGGAACATCGCTGGATCAGGGATCTGGGTGCGGAAATCCTGCACTTCGTGGCACCGGAACTTTATCCGCTGATGACCCGGTGGGTCTGGGATGCGCGGGTTGGCACCGGCTCGCTGCGCGAAATCTGGTTCGCTGACGATGTGGACAGCGCACGGATCGAGGCACAGAACACGCTTGGGACCTTTTCCACGCTCAACACAGAGATCGAAGGCTTCCTGCGGGAGAACGGGATTTTCCGCGATCTTCCCTTCTACTGCGACCTGCTGCTGGCGCATGTCTATGCCGCCTATATCAACGATCGCGGCGGGCAGTATCTGCGTTCCGATTTCGCCAATACCGGTGACCCGATGGCCCATACCAGGCGCATGCTGGGTCTCGACGCGGTCGACACGGAAACGGGAAGAACCCGCCTCAAACTCATCGACGGCACCGCGCATGTGCTCGGACAGCCGCTACAGGTCACGCACGGGGAGGCCCGCTGATGCCCATTCACGAAAAGTCGCTGATCCGACCGGAAAACCTCGTCACGCATGACCATCTGGTCATCGACGGCGTCGATGTTTCCGGTCACTGGAGCACGTTCATCGAAACGCGTGCCGTCAGCGATTACAATGAGGAAATGCAGGAAGAGATTGCTGCTCTTGGCGGCGGTGAGAACATCCATCGTTGCTGGCAGTGCGGCTCGTGCACGAATGCCTGCACGGTCAATGCGATCAATCCGGACTTCAATCCGCGCTACTGGATCTATCTCATCCGGATGGGCATGGAATCTGAACTGATACGCGACAAGGACATAATCTGGCAGTGCGTGTCATGCAACAAGTGCACCTATGCCTGCCCGCGCGACGTCAACCCGGAAGGGGTGATGAAAGCGACTGCGCACTGGCTGGAACTCAAGGGGCACACCGAAAAGAAGCCGTCCATGGTCTTCGACGAGGCTTTCTCCAGCCAGGTGTTCGAGACTGGCAAGATCGAGGAAGGCATGGTGATGCGCCAGTTCTTCCAGCGCACCAACCAGAAGCTGACCCAGCCATGGCTCGTGGAAATGATCATGCGACTCGTGAAGCGTTTCCCGGTCTTCTACCTGATCCGCCTTGGTATTGCGTCAGTCATCCGGCCGCGCACGAAGGGCTGGAACAAGGCGCGCGATGCCATCAATGAATATGTGCATGAGGTCGAAGCAGCCAATCGCAAGGCGCTGGGACTGGATGCAAAGGGAGCCAAGCAATGACGGGCAAGCACAAGAACGTCGCCTATTATCCGGGCTGCGCACTGGAAGGCACCGGCCACGCCTATAACCGCTCCACGAAGGCGGTGGGCAAGGAACTGGGCCTTGGTCTGGTCGAGTTGAAGAACTGGAACTGCTGCGGCGCGATGGAAGTCAAGAACGTCGATCCCAAGCTGCAGACCTACCTTTCGGCCCGCAATCTCGCGATTGCAGAGGAGATGGGCTTCGATACGGTGATGGCGCCGTGCAATGGCTGTTATCACAATCTGAAGAAGGCCGAGTACGACCTTGCCAATGACCAGCCGTCACGCGAAGTCACGGAACGGCTGAGCAGCAAGGCCGGTCACAAGACCTATGAGCCGGGCAAGGTCGAGACCATCCATGCGCTCGACTGGATCAAGGATTCCATCGGTGAGGAAGGGCTTGCCATGCGGGTCAAGAATTCGCTGAAGGGCATCAAGGTCGCCAATTATTATGGCTGCATGTATACTCGTCCGCGCCATATCTTCCCTGAAAAGGACAAGGGGCCGGGCAGCGAGTCTACATCCAAGCCGCATTTCATGGATGATCTGCTTGCTGCTGCTGGTGCGGAAAATGTCGACTATCCGCTGAAGACAGCCTGTTGCGGCGGTGCGCATGCGCTTTCGGACAGCGATACTTCGACGAAACTCGTTCTCAATCTGCTGACGACGGCAGAGGCCTGCGGTGCTGACGTGATCGCAACCGAGTGCCCAACCTGCCATTCGGGCCTGGAAATGCACCAGGTGCGCGCCGAAAAGGTGCTGGGCCGCAAGACGAGCGTCAAGATACTCTATTTTACCCAGCTTCTTGGCATGGCCATGGGCCTGTCGCCAAAGGCGGTTGGCGTGCATGAAAACTTCTCGGATTCCATGCCGCTCATCAAGGAAAAGGGTCTGGCATGACAGCGAATCCCGCCATGACCATCGAACAGGTTGAGGTGCGTTGCGACGCGCTGGTTGGCGCGGCTGCAGGGTCGCTTGCAGGAGACGCGCGCGCGATCGGTGACGAATTGCTGGCCATGGGCGAGGCGGTGCTGGAAGCATGGCTATGGTCTAAGGGTCGCGAACCGACAGACAATCAGACGGAAGGGTTCAGGTTGCTTGCCCTGCACCGGCAGGCGGCGAAGGGCGATCCCAGTTTCAATGCGTGCCGCGAGACATGCCGGGAGATCGTCTATCACCGCAACCTGATCCATTTCGACGAGAAGCTCGGGGATGCCGACAGAACCGCGCGCATGGGCGCGATGGTGGTTCTGCATCTGGCCCTGTTTGTGGGTGGAAAATTGCGGGAAAGCGGGTTGGGGGAGTTTTGTTGTTCCTCGCGTGGAATTCGCGAAGGTGCTAGAGTGGCACAGGAACGGGCAACCAGTATGACTCAGGAGATATAGCGATGCCGGTAGTAAGAGGCTGCAACCTTCCAGATGAACTCTTGTACGATGTCGACAACAATCTCTGGTACAAGCCGAATGGTGATGGAACCTTCACTGTTGGCATGACGATGATTGCAACCGGCATGGCCGGACAGCTGGTTGCCTTCACGGCGAAGAAGCCAGGCAAGACGATCAATGCCGGCAAGTCCATTGCCACGGTTGAATCGGGCAAGTGGGTCGGTCCGGCCAAGATCGCTTTCGATGTCGAGATCATCGACGTCAACGATGTGCTGAGCGACAATCCAAAGCTCGCCAATTCCGACACTTATGGCGAAGGCTGGATGGTACGGGTGAAGCCGGTCGATGAATCGGCGCCAGGTGCGCTCATTCCAGGAAGTTCGGTAGCTGCTCCCTATGAGGCCAAGATGGCCGCGGACGAATTTGCCGGATGCGCGTAACGCGCAGATCTATGCAATCTAACGCCGGATGAACCGGCAGGAGGTGTGAAATGGGTTCGGAAACGAATGCGAAGTCGATGTCACTCATCGTGACCAAGGGAACGCTGGACTGGGCCTACCCTCCGTTCATCCTTGCCACCACGGCTGCAGCCATGGGGCTTCAAGTCAGCATGTTCTTCACCTTCTACGGGCTTGGCCTCCTGAAGAAGGATCTGAACTTGAAGATCAGCACGCTTGGCAATCCGGCGATGGAAATGCCGATGATGGGCATGCATATGGCCATGCCGAATCTCGTTTCCGCGCTGCCGGGCGCTGATGCCATGGCAACCGGCATGATGAAGAACCTGATCAAGAAAAAGGGCGTCGCCTCCATTCCCGAACTGCGCGAAATGGCGGTTGACGCCGATGTGAAGATGATTGCCTGCCAGATGACGATGGATCTGTTCGAGTACAAGCTCGAAGACATGATCGAAGGTCCGGAGCTTGGCGGCGCGGCGACCTACATTGAAATGGCTTCCAAGAGCGACATCAATCTCTATATCTGAAGAAGGAGAAAGAAATGGCGGACCAGGTACTCGACGCCAAGGGTTTGAACTGCCCCTTGCCGATTCTGAAGGCCAAGAAGGCACTGAAGGAACTTGCCACTGGCGCGGTTCTGGAAATTCAGGCAACCGATCCAGGTGCCGTGAAGGATTTCGAAGCTTTCTGCCGCGCGACCGGCAATGAGCTGATGGAATCCCGCCAGGAAGGAAATACCTATTATTTTCTGATCAAGCATACTGCCTGACCTGCACCGGGCACTGGTGAAATGAATGAACCGGTCGCCTGGCGGCCGGTTTTTTCATGGCGCGATCAGATCAGGCAGAATTCGTTGTAAAGCGTGCGGATAACCGTGCGAGTGCTCTCGCCGGTCAGCGAATAGATCATGGTGCGGCCTTCGCGTTTCACCCGCACGAGCTTGTCCTCGCGCAGACGGGCGAGCTGTTTCGAAACAGCGGCCTGCGGTACGCCGACCAGGTTTTCCAGTTCGCTCACATTCGCATCACCCTCGGCCAGGCGACACAGGATGATGAGGCGAACGGGATGCGACAGGGACTTCAGATAGTCCGTCGTCTTTTCGGCATTCTGCATCATCTTGGCCGAAACCGCGGTTTCGTCCTTTGCAACAGACTGCAATGTGTTCTGTGTAGCCATTTGACCCGGTCAATCGTGTGAATCTGCGCAAACCCTAGCATGCGATCCGATCAAAGCAAGGCACGGAAGATCGCAGGTTGCGTTCAAATTCTCTTGTCATGGATCAATGGAAGAGGGTGGCCGTATCTGGTAACCCTTCGGACAAAAGGTGTGGCACCATGTCCGAAGCTATTCTTCGTGCGCAGAACATCACCAAGGTCTACCAGATGGACAAGGTCACGGTCCATGCCCTGCGCGGCGTGGACATGGCCCTGCAGGCTGGAGAGATGACGGTGCTGCTGGGGCCATCGGGCTCCGGCAAGTCCACCTTGCTCAATATTCTTGGAGGCCTGGATACGGCGACCAGCGGCATGGTGATGTTCCGCGACGCTGTCCTGTCCGACATGAACGAACGCCAGCTTACCCGCTTCCGGCGCGATCATGTGGGGTTCGTCTTCCAGTTCTACAATCTCATTCCAAGCCTGAGTGCATGGGAAAACGTGGCCCTTGTCACGGAAATCTCGCGCGATCCCATGAAGCCGGAGGAAGCGCTGGCCATGGTGGGGCTGGAAGATCGCCAGCATCACTTCCCGGCGGAAATGTCGGGCGGCGAACAGCAGCGCGTGGCGATTGCGCGCGCTATAGCCAAACGGCCGGAAATCCTGCTGTGCGACGAGCCCACCGGGGCGCTTGATTCAAAGACCGGGATTCGGGTGCTCGATGCCTTGCAGCGGATCAATTCCGAACTGGGCACGACGACTGCGATCATCACGCACAATGCGGCCATCCAGAAGATGGCGCACCGGGTGTTCAGTTTCCATGATGGGCGGATTTCGCACGAGGAGCGCAATCGCAAGCAGGTCAAGGCATCGGAGATTTCCTGGTGATGCTGAGCGTGCTGGATCGAAAGGTGATGCGGGATCTGCTGCGGCTCTGGGCGCAGGTGCTGGCCATTGCCCTGGTCCTGGCCTGTGGCGTGATGACAATCATCCTGGCTGTTGGCGCGTACCGTTCGCTGGATGAAACGCGCCGCACCTATTACGACCGTTACCGGTTTGCCAATGTGTTCGTGCAGGCTGTGCGCATACCGGGCCAGACAATCGCAAGGATTGCGGCAATTGATGGAGTGATGGCGGTTTCCGCGCGCATTGCCAAGCCGGTGATCCTCGACATTGAAGGCATGGCGGTGCCTGCGACCGGACTGGCGCTATCCCTGCCTGCGAATGGCAATCCGGCCGTCAACGGCCTGTTCCTGCGCAGCGGACGACTGCCTGTGCCTGGACGGGTAAACGAGGTGGCGCTTGATGAACGCTTTGCCAAGGCGCACGGGTTTCATCCGGGCGACCGGTTCAGGGCAACGCTGAGCGGACGAAAGCTTGAACTGGAAATTTCCGGCATCGTGCTTTCGCCGGAGTTTGTCTATGCGCTTGGACCCGGTGACATGGTGCCTGACGACAAGCGCTATGCCGTGTTTCACATGGGCGAAGCTGCACTTGCAGGTATTGCCGGGATGGACAATGCCTATAACGACATTGCGCTGCGGCTGATGCGAGGCGCAAACCTCAGGCGCGTGATGGAGGAAGTCGATGCCGTGCTGGAGCCTTATGGCGGCAGTGGCAGCTACGGGCGCAGCGAGCAGATGTCGCATGCCTATCTCGATGGGGAATTGACGCAGCTCTACGCAATGGCGCGTGTGTTGCCGCCGGTTTTCCTCTTCGTCAGCGCTTTCCTCGTCAACATGATCCTGTCGCGACTTGTTGCACTGGAACGCGAACAGATCGGCTTGCTGAAGGCCTGCGGCTATTCCTCCTTAGCGGTTGCGCTGCACTACACGAAGTTCGTGATCGTCATTGCACTGATCGGAATGGCGATTGGCAGTTTGGTCGGCAATTGGACCGGGCAAGCGCTTACGCGGCTCTATGGCCAGTTCTTCTCTTTCCCGTTCCTCATTTTCAAGCAAAGCGCTGATCTTTACATCATCGCCGCCGCAGTGACCGTCAGCGCCGCCCTTGCCGGAGCGGCAAAGGCGATCTGGGCCGTGGTAACACTGCCGCCGGCGGTTGCCATGCGTCCGCCCGCACCGCAACGCTACCGGCGATTTGCCTTCCTGCCAACCATCCCCGTCTCGCGACTGACCCTCATGGCATTCAGGCAGATCAGCCACAGGCCGCTGCGCGCTGCACTGACAACATTGGGTGTTGCCTTTGCAGTGGCGCTGCTCGTGACATCGCTGTTCACGCGTGAATCAATCGAGGCCATGATCGACACGGTTTTCTTCAAGGCGGAAAGAGCCGACGCCCGGCTGGCATTTTCGGCTGACAAGCCACCCAGCGTGCTTTTCGAGGTTGCCCGTCTGCCGGGTGTGCTGAGCGTTGAGGGATTTCGCTCCGTGCCGGTAATCCTGCGCAACAAGCATCATGAAAAACGCATTGCGATCATAGGACGCGAAACCAGGGGAAGGCTGTCGCGCGTGCTCGACGCTGATGGCGGGCAAATGACAATGCCGGGTGAGGGGCTACTCCTATCCGACAGGCTGGCGCACCAGTTGCGTCTGCAGCGGGGAATGACGGTTGAAGTGGAACTGATCGAATCCGGCCATCGCATCGAACGGGTGCCGGTGGCTGGCACTGTCAGGACCTATGTTGGTCTTGCAGCCAACATGAATATTGACGCGCTGGATCGGCTGGCAGGAAATGGCCCCAGACTGAGTGGAGCCTGGCTTGAGATCGATGAGAGAAGGCTTGCACATTTTTCACAATCGATTGCATCGGCTCCCCCTGGCATGGGCGGGCGATGGCCCATGCAGGCAGGCGCGACCGGCATCACTTTTCCGGTGATCCCACTGTTCCTCTATGACACGATCAAGGCGACGCCAGCGATCGGGTCCATCGCCATGCAGACCCTCTCGCGTGACAAGTTCCGCGAGACAATCGAGCAGAACATCGATGTGTCGATGGCCGTTTATGCGATAATCGCCATGATTGTGGCGTTCGGCGTGGTCTACAATTCGGCCCGTATCCAGCTTTCCGAACGCGGGCGCGAACTGGCAAGCCTTCGCGTTCTGGGTTTCAATCGCGTGGAAGCAGCTTCTGTGCTGCTTGTGGAACTGGGCGTCATTGTGGGCCTGGCACAGCCGCTTGGCTGGTTGATCGGTTTTGCTTTCGCGCTTTCAATGGTTGAAGGCTTTTCAAGCGACCTGTTCTCGATACCGCTGGTTATCGAACCGCGAACCTATGCCCTTTCGTCGCTGATTGTGCTGGCTGCTGCTGCCGTTTCGGCACTGCTGGTCGCGCGTCGCGTAGCCAATCTTGATCTGATCCGTGTGCTTAAAACCCGGGAGTAAACCATGCGTGGCAAAGTTGCGAAAATCACCACCGGCCTGGCTCTTGTCCTGGCGCTTGCAGGAAGTCTGTGGTGGGCGATGAGCGAGAAGCCGCTTTCTGTCGATGTCGCCACTGTTACCGTTGCGCCGATGGCGGTGACGATTTTCGAAGACGGCATGTCCCAGGTGCGTGAAATCTACCGCGTATCCTCGCCGGTCGCAGGCAATGTCGATCGGTCGCTGCTGGAAGTGGGGGATCCCGTCAGTGACGGCAAGACGGTGGTTGCACGCATCAACCCGCTTCAACCTGCCTTCATGGATGAAAGGAGCCTCGCGGAGGCGAGGGCGCAGATGGAGGGTGCCGCGGCTGCCGTTGGCGTGGCGGAAGCTGAACTGTTGCAGGCGAGGTCGGAACTGGAACTGTCGAAAGCCGATCTGAAGCGTGCGGAGAGCCTTGCCGAAAGTCGGACTATCTCGCAGTCGAACCTTGATCGCGCGCGCACCGATGTGCTGCTGAAGGAAGCAAGGGTCAAGAGCGGGGACGCAGCGCTTGCCCTGCGCAAGGCTGAACTGGCGAGTGCAAGGGCTCGCCTGATGCAGCCCGGAGACCGGGCGATCAACGAACCAAGCGAGAATTGCTGCGTCGAGGTGACGGCTCCAATAAACGGAGTTGTCCTCAACCTTTCGGTCAAAAGCGAGCAGGTCGTGCAGGCAGGCGCGCCACTGGCGGAAATAGGCGATCCGTCCCGGCTGGAAATCGTGGCAGACCTGCTGTCTTCCGATGCCGTTTCCATCAGCCCCGGAACGAAAGCGAGCCTGTCTGGTGGCGGGTCGGGCAATGACATTGCGGCGACGGTTCGCCGCGTCGATCCGGTCGCCTTCACCAAGGTTTCGGCGTTGGGTATCGAAGAGCAGCGGGTCAATGTCTATCTCGATCCTGATGGCTCGGTATCAGAACTGGGACACGGGTTCCGGGTGCGGGTCGGCCTTGAAACCTGGCGCGGCGAGAAAGTATTGCAGGTTCCGGTTTCCGCGCTTTTCCGTCAGGGAAGCGACTGGGCAGTATTTGTCATCGAAGATGAGCGGGCGAAGCTGCGCATTCTGGAGATAGGGCACCTGAACGGCGAAACAGGTGAGGTTCTGTCCGGCCTTGGCGAAGGCGACAGCGTGATTGTCTACCCGTCCGATACAGTGGCGGACGGAACGCTGGTGGAACCGTCAGCCGAAGCGGGTTGACCGCTCTCAGTCATTGTCGTTTAGACCGGCTCCGGCACCCTTGACGCGCGAGGCTTCCGTGTCCGGCGCAAAGGTGCGCTCGGCAAGCTGGTTCAGTCGCGACCAGATCTGCGGGTTGACCATGGCTGATCTGGGTAACCGTTCTGTTGGTCTGGACGCTTTCGCGGCGGCGGCTGGAGCCAGGGTCAGTTCCATGCTTTCGGCCAGGGGCGAAACAAGGTCCGACCCGCTGGCATCCGCGATGCCGGTTGCAGCATCAACAATCATGCTGGCATTACCCCAGGCGAGAACCACCGGCTTTCCTGTGGCTGCAGAAATGGCGCTCGCAAAAGAGGCGATGATCGCAGGATACGAAATCCTGCCCATCTGAATGGTGTTTCGACCTTCGATGAGCCTGGCGCAATCTGCCAGGGTGCAACCTGTCATAAGCGGGCAGAGATTTCCGCTTGCAGCCGTCCAGATGCCATCCAGCGCGCTGGGTGCGGTCAGGCTGGCGCCGTCGCGAGCATGGCTTTCAAGCGCATCTGCAAGAAGCTGTGTTCCATCAAGCCCATGCTGGCAGAGCCAACTCGCGGCCTTTCCCGCTTCTTCGGCCACACCCCATGGAAAACCCGCACCGCGTGCCGCGCGCTTTACCAGTGCATCGATTTCGTTGAAGGACACGCTCAACATCACGCGCTGCTCCCGGGATAGGCCCAGTTGTCCGCTTCGACATCGCCATCACCCAGTTCGTGGGGGAAGGGCGCATGCTGGAACATGTTGATACGGATCCAGCGATCCGAACGTGGATCGAAATGGGCAGCCCCGAAAAAGGCAAGCTTGCAACGCAGCAGGTCAATGGGAAGCATGTGCTGTGCGATCGTGTTATCCCTGATTTCGCAATAGGGATTAGTCGCTGCAATCTGGGCCCGGCGCGCCATGTGCCGATGTTGGGGATGGGCGAGGAGGAAGGCTGCCAGCGTATCCTTCGGGTCCCATTTGCAGATATCATGATACATGCGCGCGGCATCGCGTTGTGGTGCCAGGGGCTGTTCATAGGGCTCCAGCGGTTCCTCGTGCCGCTCGCCAAGGCGCGGTTCCAGCTTTTCCAGAGAATAGTACCAGATGCGCGCGTCAGACTGCGGCTGGTGCCAGTCCGTCGCCAGGCCATCGGCATAAACATCCGTGAGAATGTCCGCCATTCGCAACACGGAAATGGAACCGTCGATGCGGAATACCTCGTCTTCCGATGCTGCCATTGTGCGGGCGAGGTCATCGACGAGAGTGCCATGACTTTCGATGAGAAGCGCTACGACCTGCTCCTGTGCATCAAGCGCGAGATTTGCCTCCGCCCAGCGATGAACGCTATCCCATGGCCTGCGTGACTGGCTGATGAGCGTATCATATTCGCCGATCAGCCGGGTGAGGTCCGATTGCAGGCGCATGATGCGTTGCTGGTAGCCGGCGTCTTCGACCTTCCACAATTTCGCTGAAGCAAGGGCGCGCGCCAGCAGGCTGGCGAAAGCGGAGATTTCTGCTGCCGTCGCACCTTCGAGCGAGCGTACCCGGGCAAGTGCTGTCTCACGCGCCAGTATCCAGTTGTTGAGCAGCAGCGGATGGTTGACCAGGAACGGTGCCATGCCGAGGCCCGTCGAGTTTCCAACGCCAAAGCTGCGGCGCAGTTGCGGGTCGAGTTTCACTGCCGTGCCTGGTGCCTGCAGGCTTGCCATGTGTTCGACCAGATCAAGGATGAATGCCCGTGTCAGCCAGACTGACATCATCTCGACCTGGAAGGGTGCCTGGAATTCTGGCCGGTCGACGAGGGTCGCCCGGTCGGCCGCGCCAAGCTTGCCTGATCCGTAGACGGCAGTTGTGCGCATCAGGTAACCGACATCGCGCACCATGGTGGTATCTGGCTGGCGTCCGGCAGCAAGGCTGGAAACGACATGGTCGAAAAGGCGCACGGATCGGTTGGCCCGCGAAACCGAAAGTTCGCTCGCCAGTACCCGGCCAGCTTCCTGCAGCGGAATGTTGGCGCGCAGCCTTTCAATATCTGCCGTTTCGGGAATGCCATCAAACAGGGTGAAAGTCGCGTCCCAGGCGGTTGCGATAACCCTGTCGGAGCGCATGTGTGCGGGCAGGTCATGGCCGAATGCGACAAGCGTATAGCTTTGCTGCGGGCCATGCAGTGTGTAAAGGGCTGTGCCGACGCCGCGTGCGTCTATGTCAAACAGGCGGCGCTCGAAGCGCCAGGCTTCGTTTTTGATCCGGCGCAGCAGCACCCGCATGAAACTCAGCCGCGTTGCAAAAGCCGAGCCCATGCGATCAAGGCGCATCACCATTTGCGGAGCGCGCAGCGAGACGGGTGTGTCGGGTTCTGGGTCTGTGATGGCGTCGCTCATGTGCCCTGTCCGCCAAAGGATTGATCGAAGAAGCGCAGCCAGTTGCCGCCCATGAGTGCGCTGGTTTCGGCCTCGCTGAAGCCGACCTTGGCCAGTCCTGCGGCGATGTTGGCGAAATCGCGATTGTCGCGGAACCAGCCGGGTTGTGGCGGGAAACCGGGTGCTGATGCTGACCCTTCACCGAAATCCGTTTCCTTTGACCATCTGCCATTGCGCATCCAGGTAACGATGGAGTCGGGCTGGTCCTGGCAGAGATCGGAACCGATACCCAGATGTTCCACACCATAATGCGAGGCGGCTTCGCCAATCATCTGGCAGAAGGAGTCGAGCGTACAGTCTGATCCATCCTTGAGGTGATGGGGATAGATCGAAAAGCCGAACATGCCACCGCGCTTGACCAGCGCGCGAATGACCGCATCGGACTTGTTGCGAAGTGCTGCATGCCACCAATGAGGATTGGCGTGCGTGATGGCGATCGGGCGTGACGACAAATCAATCGCCTCCAGGGTCGAGCGTTCGGCGGAGTGGCTCATGTCGATGACGAGGCCAACGCGGTTCATTTCCGCGATTACCTGTTTGCCGAAACGGGTCACGCCACTGTCCTCGGCCTCGTAACAGCCGCAGGCCAGCAAGGACTGGTTGTTGTAGGTCAGTTGCATGAACCGCGCGCCGAGCGTGTGGCAGATTTCAACAAGGCCGATATCATCCTCGATGGGCGAGGGGTTCTGGAAGCCGAAGAAGATAGCCGTGCGGTTCGTGCTCTTTGCCAGGCGGACATCGTCACCCGTGCGGCCATGAAAGATCAGGTCGGGAAACTGCTCGAACCAGCGGTTCCAGCGTTCGATGTTGAGAACGGTTTCGCGGAAGTTCTCGTGATAGGCGATCGTGACATGCACACCATGTACGCCGCCCTCGCGCATCTGGCGAAATATGCCCGGTGACCAGTTCGCATATTGCAGGCAGTCGATGAGCATCCTTGCGATCCCTCCAGTATTCCGGTCCGCACTGTATCGCCCGATAGTGCGGCGTGGTTGTCCGTTCCCGTCATTTGCATTGTGATCGTGACGCATCGAACCGATTGCTCTTTTCGCGCGCGCCACAAGCGACTGGCGTTCCCTGAAATGTCATGTACCTATAGCAGCGTCAGGATCGTGAAGTGAATTGGCTGAGGGAGAAATGCGCGTGGAAGCAGTGCGAAGAGGCGGGCGGAGCAGAGTCAGGGAAAGCGGCAGCAAGCGCGCCGACTATCGTCACCTGCGCCTTCCTTTCGAACCGCAGAAAATCTTCTCGGATGATGCCGTCGCCTCGATGCATGAAACTGCCCTGAGGGTTCTTGAGGAACTGGGAATGCGCGTCCTCCTGCCAGAGGGCAGGGAACTGTTCAGGAAGGCCGGCGCGCTAGTCGACGACGAAACGATGATGGTTCGCATGGGCCGCGAAATTGTGAACGCAGCTTTGGAAAGTGCACCGCGATCCATTCGCATGCGCGCTGCCAACCCGGAGCGAGAGCAGGTTTTTGAACCTGGCGCGATGCTGTTCATCGCAGGCTCCGGCTGCCCCAATGCGACGGACAGGATACGCGGCAGGCGCGCGGGCAGTCTGCGCGACTATGAAGAGACGCTGAAGCTGCAGCAGTCCTTCGACGTGATACATGTGATGGGACCTGCAGCAGAGCCACAGGACGTGCCGGGCCATCTGCGGCACTATCAGTTGATGCGGGCACAGCTCGCGCTCAGCGACAAGCCGCTCTTTGTCTATGCACGCGGTCGCGAGCAGGTGATGGAAAGCTTCGAAATGATCCGCATGGCGCACGGGATTGGGGATGGAGAATTCCGCGATCAGGTCTGGGCCACGACCGTGATCAACTCCAATTCGCCGCGCCAGTTGGACAAGCCGATGACGCAGGGGATAATCGACTTTGCGCGCATGGGCCAGATGAGCATCATCACGCCATTCTGCCTTGCCGGCGCCATGGCGCCGATCACGGTGGCAGGTGCGCTCACGCTGCAGCATGCCGAGGCGCTTGCCGGGATCACCCTTGCCCAGATCGCCAGACCGGGTGCTCCGGTTGCCTATGGCGGATTTTCCTCGAATGTCGACATGAAGTCCGGTTCGCCTGCCTTTGGAACGCCTGAACATGTCAAGGCGTGTCTGGGGTCGGGACAACTCGCCCGCCATATCGGCATGCCCTGGCGTTCAGCATCCGGTTCGGCGTCAAATGTGGCGGATGCACAGGGCGCGCAGGAGACGGTAACCGCGCTTTTCGGCGCGGTGCTTGCTGGTGCGACCGTGACCATCCATTCGGCGGGGTGGCTCGAGGGAGGGCTCAGTTTCGGCTACGAGAAATTCATTCTCGATGTTGAGACGCTGCAGACCGTCGCGGAGCTTGCGCTGGACACACCACAGGACGAGGCGGCGATCGGATTTGATGCGATAGCGGAAGTTGCTCCCGGCGGGCATTTCTTTTCGACAAGCCATACGATGAGCCGGTATCGCGACGCGTTCTACGAGCCACTGGTTGCTGATCTGTCGAACCATGGCGCGTGGACCGCCAACGGATCCAGGACAGCCGAAGAACGCGCGACCGATATCTGGCAGGCGCGACTGGCGTCGTTTCAGAGGCCCGACGGCTGTGCCGAGGCAGCGCAGCGCGTCGATCGCTTCATTGCCGAACGAACGGCAGCAGGCGGCGCGCAATTGCCGGACTGATCTCGTGATGATGCGTGGGATCCAGACCGCGGGATTGGCGTGATCCGGGAATTTTGCGCCGCAATAGCGCTGGCAAATTTCATCTCGCGCGTTCAGATTGATGGAATGAACGGGGGCACTTCACCGTTCGACAGCACAGGCAGTTGCGGAGCCCGAATGGGAAGCAAGCATTATTCAGCCTTCAGCCTCTTTCGCGAGGGCTTGAACGGCCACAAGGGTTGGGAACCAGTCTGGCGCAAGGCCAGCCCTGAGGCTCGCTATGACGCGGTGATCGTTGGCGGCGGCGGGCATGGTCTGGCTACTGCGCATTATCTTGCCAAGAACCACGGCGTTCACCGGATTGCGGTCATCGAAAAAGGCTGGATTGGCGGTGGCAATACAGGCCGGAACACGACCACGATCCGGTCGAACTATTTCTATCCGCAAAGCGTGGCGCTCTATGATTTCTCACTCAGGCTTTATGAGGGGCTTTCGCGCGAGCTCAACTACAACATCATGCTGTCCCAGCGCGGTGTCGTAACGGTTTCCCATTCCGAAGGCGAAATGGAGATAGCGGCCCGTATTGTCAATGCGATGCAGATCAATGGAACGGATGCGGAATTGCTAGACGCTGCTGGCGTATTCGCCAAGGCGCCGCTTCTGAACCGCTCCGACCAGGCACGCTATCCCGTTTTCGGCGGTACGTGGCAGGGACGGGCAGGCGTCGCGCGCCATGATGCGGTCGCCTGGGGCTATGCGCGGGCGGCTGACCGGGCTGGCGTAGACATTATCGAGAATTGCGAGGTGACGGGTTTCATCGTGAAGAAGGGGCGGTGTGTCGGTGTCCAGACCAGCCTCGGCGAGATCAGGGCGGATGCGGTCGGCCTCGCGACGGCTGGCCAGTCCAGTGTCATGGCGAAAATGGCCGGCTTCACGCTGCCGATCCAGTCCTATTCGCTGCAGGCAATCGTGTCGGAACCGGTGAAGCCTTGCCTGGATACTGTCGTTCTCTATCTCGGTACGGGGACCTACATGTTCCAGTCAGACAAGGGTGAACTTGTCATTGGCGGCGGGATCGACCGGGTGCCATCCTACGCACAGCGCGGGAACCCGCCCCAGCATCGCCACGTCATTGCGGGCATGCTGGAAATGTTTCCCGCCTTCGGCCAGTTGAAGCTGATGCGCCAGTGGGCTGGCAATGTCGATGTCGTGCCCGATTCCTCACCGATCATCGGCCCATCGCCCGTGCCAGGCCTTTACCTCAATTGCGGCTGGGGTACGGGTGGCTTCAAATCCATTCCCGCAGGAGGCTGGCTGCTCGCGCATCTGATGGCGACCGGCGAACACCACGCCATTTCAAGACCATTCGATCTGGAACGTTTCGCAAGCGGCATGCTCATCGACGAGGCAGCCGGTTCCGGCATAGCACATTAGGATTTCCATGCAGCTGTTTTCCTGCCCATTCTGCGGACCCCGAGACGAAACGGAATTCCACTTTGCAGCGGAGGCTGGAAAGGAACGTCCCGAACCAGCACCCGATGTCAGCGCCGAGCAGTGGGCGCATTATCTGTATGGCAAGGACAACCCACGCGGTGCCACCCGTGAAATCTGGGTGCATGACACTTGTGGCGAGTTTTTCATGATGGAGCGTGACACGGTTTCACTTGATGTGGTCCGCGCGAAATCCCTGCGCCGAGGTGTCAAATGAGCAGGCGGATTGGCACTTTCACCGGTGGAAAGCCGATCAGCTTCACCTTTGAGGGAATGGCCCTTGAGGGGATCGAGGGCGATACGATTGCCTCGGCACTGCTGGCCAATGGTGTGCGGATAACGGGGCGCAGCTTCAAATATCATCGTGCGCGCGGCATCTGGGGTGGATGGCAGGAGGAGCCGAACGCGATTGTCGATGTCCAGGTCGATGGACGCCACGAGCCCAATTGCCGGGCAAGCGTGACGCGGCTGACGGAAGGCATGCGCGTTCTGCCGGTCAATGCTTCGCCAGGCGTTTCGACCGACAGGGCGGCAATCCTCGATCGCCTGGCGCGCTTCATTCCAGCGGGTTTCTACTACAAGACCTTCATGCTTCCCGACTGGCATGTGTTCGAACCGCGCATCCGCGCCATGGCCGGGCTCGGACGCATCGACACTGAATATGCACCGCCAGCGGATGGTGTCGTGCGAAACCATACCTGCGACGTGCTGGTCATCGGTGCGGGGCCAGCCGGGCTTGGCGCGGCTGCTGCTGCTGCGGCTTCTTCGAAGAGCGTCATGCTGGTCGATGACCGGAATGAGCCGGGCGGCACGCTCCTGTGGCAGGGCGGTGAAATTGCTGGCAAGCCAGGGCGCGAATGGGCGAGGGGCGTTGCCGCTGATCTCGCCGGGCAGGGCCATGTCGTTCTTTCGTCAGCGACGGCCTATGGCGTCTTCGATCATGGGCTGGTGACGGTGTGGCAACGGCGCGACGGCAAGCCGGATCGCCTTTGGCAGGTGCGGCCAGAAAGGATCGTGCTTGCATCGGGTGCCATCGAGCGCCCGCTGGTGTTTCCTGACAATGATCGACCTGGCGTGATGTCGGCGGATGCTGCACTCCAGTATCTGGCCCTGCACGGCGTTCTGGTAGGCGAGCGCATCGTCATAGTGACCAACAACAGCGCCGGACACGCGGCAGGCGAGGCGCTGGCTGATGCCGGTGCAGAAGTTGCCATCGCCGACACGCGCGGCATTTCGAAGGGCGACGGGCGGCTGCAGATCCTGTCGTCGGCGCGGATCGAGGCGGTGCATGGTGCCAGGGGCGTTGAAGCGGTTACGGTAGCGGGCAAGCGCATTCCTGCCGATTGCCTGCTTGTGTCGGGCGGTTTCACGCCGAGTGTTCACCTGCATTGCCAGGCAAGGGGGCGGCTTGTCTATGATGAGGCGATCGCGGCCTTTGTGCCGAAGGCGGGCAGCAGCGAAATCCTGAGCGCAGGTGCTGCCAACGGTACCTTCGATCTTGGCGAAGTTGTCAAACAGGGGCATGCGGCGGGTGGTGGCAAGGGCAAGCCGCCAGGCACCGGCGCGGCGCGCAGCAGATACATGCTTGAGCCAAGCTGGCCTGATCCCGCCAACAAGGGACGGCAATGGATCGACTTCCAGAATGATGTGACGTTGAAGGATGTCGAGCTGGCGGCGCGCGAGAGCTTCCGCTCCGTCGAGCATCTCAAGCGTTACACCACACTTGGCATGGCAACCGACCAGGGCAAGACATCGAACATGAACGGGCTTGCCGCGATGGCGGCAATCACCGGCAGGAGCATCGAGGAAACGGGAACAACGACCTATCGTCCGCCTTTCGTGCCGGTGCCATTCACGGTGCTTGCGGGCAAGAGGCGTGGCGAACTCTACAATCCGGTGCGCAGGCTGACGCTGGAGAACGAGCACAGGAAGGCTGGAGCAGTGTTTCGCGAATATGGCGGATGGCTGCGCCCGGCATGGTATGGAAAAGGTGACGCAGCCGAAGCCATCGCACGCGAGGCGCGCATGGCACGCGAATGCGCCGGCATTCTCGATGGCTCGCCGCTCGGCAAGATCGAAGTGATGGGGCCGCAGGCAGGCGCTCTGCTCGACTTCAATTTCTACCAGAGGATTTCCACGCTGAAGCCGGGCCGCATCCGCTATGCCTTCATGCTCACCGAGGGTGGCGTGATCTATGATGATGGCGTGGTGAGCAAGGTGTCCGACAATCATTATGTCGTTTCCTGTTCGTCAGGCCATGTGGCCGGTGTCGTTTCCCGGCTGGAGGAATTCCGGCAGGACCGGTTCGACCAGTCGCAGGTGTTCGTGCACAATTCGACACCGCAATGGGCGACCTTGACGGTCAGTGGGCCGCGCTCGCGCGAGATTGTCGCGAAGCTCGGGCTTGGTGTTGATCTTTCCGATGAGAAACTGCCGCACATGGCATTTGCGGATGGTCAGTTCCAGGGTGGTGCAGCGCGCCTTGCGCGTGTGAGTTTTACTGGTGACCGGTCCTACGAAGTATCCGTCGGCAAATCACAAAGCGCTGCGCTCTTCAAGGCGATGCTCAGCACAGCAAGGGCATTCGGCGGCGCGCCGATGGGATCGGAAGCGTTGCTTCTTCTGCGTGCGGAGAAGGGCTACATCATCGCAGGCAAGGATACGGATGGAACAACCATGCCGCATGATCTGGGCATGACAGGTCCGCGCGACAAGCGGCAGGACGAATATGCCGGAAGACGATCGCTGTTTACAGACAATGCGCGCCGGGTCGATCGTCAGCAGGCGGTGGGGCTTGAAGCGTGTGATGGCGGGCTGCAACTGCCTACAGGCGCGCATGGCCTTGAAAGCGGTAATGAAGGGCATCGCTCGATTGGCTTCGTGACTTCGAGCTACGATTCACCAACTCTTGGCCGCCCTGTTGCGCTGGCCCTGATCGAGCGTGGGATGGAGCGTATGGGCGAAGAGATCGTTCTCTATCATCTGGGTGCCAACCGACGCGCAAGGATCATCCCGGCTTGCGTGTTCGATCCTGCTGGAGGACGGCTCAATGCCTGATTTCGTTTCCAGTCACGATTCATCGCGCAAGTGGACGCCGCTTCCCGAATGGCGCAAGGCAAGGATTGGTGGAGCGGGCTGGACTGCTGCTCCGGTTAGCGGCCTGCATCGGCTGCTTGTCAGTGGCGATCTGAAGGCCGCGCAGCGCGCCCTTGCGCCAAAGGCGGTGAATTGCGGCCTGTGGGATAATGGTGGTGATGGTGATCTGATGATCCGCATTGCCACGGACCGGGCGCTGATCGTCATCAGCCACCTGCCGAAGTTCGAAGCAGGCTGGAACGGGAAGGGCTTTGCCGTGTCGCTTGCCAGCGATGGATGGATGGCGTTCGAGATTGGCGGCGACCAGATTGGCGATCTCATCGCACAGTCGTCCAGCGCGAGGATTGCTGCTGGCAGCCCTTCGGCGGCGATCTCATTTGCCGGAATTCCGGTCCTGCTAGTGCGCAGGGACAAGCAGACCGCGCTCATCCATGTCGAAGAAGGGCAGGCGGCCTATTTCTGGCGCTGGCTGGAAAGGGCGGTTGAAGACTGAGGCACCGGACTTCTTTACGCCACCTCATTCGCGCGGCAGGATTGACGGCTTCCCTGCATCTCGCCATCCTGCGAAGCTGGCATGTCGCAAAGCATTTCATGAGGGGGCAGCGTGAAGACCGTATTTTCCGAAAAGCACAAGGGGCATAGCGGACAGGTGGAACTGATCGCGGGGGCTATCGTTCCCGCCTTCGAGAAACCGGAGCGTGCGGAATACATCATCGCGCGTGTTCGCGAGCTCTCGCTGGGTCCCGTGCTCAAGCCCAAGAAGCATACGCTTGCGACGGCGGCGAAGGTGCACAAGCAGGACTATCTCGATTTTCTGCCAACGGTCTGGGATCGATGGACGGCGGAAGGGCGCTCCGGCACGGCCTTGCCCTTCACATGGCCCACACGCGGCCTGCGTGGGGACGTGATACCGGAATTCATCGATGGTCAGTTGGGCTATTACTCGTTTGATGCAGGCGTCGGCTTTGTGGCGGGCACCTGGGAAGCGATCAAGTCCTCGCATGATACAGCCCTTACCGCGGCGTCGCTTGTGCAGGGCAGCGAACGCACTGCATTCGCGCTTTGCCGACCGCCGGGACACCATGCGGGAGCGGGCTTCATGGGTGGCTATTGCTACATCAACAATGCTTCCGTTGCCGCCCAATATTTCCTCGACAAGGGTGCCAAGCGGGTTTCGATCCTCGATGTTGATTATCACCATGGCAATGGCACGCAGCAGATATTCTATGAGCGCCGCGACGTTCAGGTGATTAACCTGCATGCCGATCCGCGTCAGGAATATCCCTATTTCCTGGGCAATGCGGACGAGCGCGGCGCGGGGCCGGGCGAGGGATACAATATCAACTATCCCATGCCCTTCGGTACCAGTTGGGAAACATGGAACGAGGCGCTCGAGGATGGGTGCCGCAAGCTGGCAGCCTACAAGCCGGATGTGGTGGTCGTGTCACTGGGTGTCGACACGTTCGAAAAGGACCCGATCAGCAGGTTCAAGCTCAAGAGCGCGCACTATCCCAGGATCGGAGCGCGCATCGCCAAACTCGGCCTGCCAACGCTCTTCGTGATGGAAGGCGGGTATGCGGTTGCCGAAATCGCGGTCAATGCGGTTGGCGTGCTGGCCGGCTTTGAAAACAGGAAATAGATGAGCAGCGAAAACCAAACCGTCCTGGGCGTGGTGCAGTTTACCTGCAGCGATGATCCGCAGGAAAACATCGCCACGGCTGAGCGGCTGGTCAGGCAGGCGGCAGCGCAAGGTGCCAACATCGTGCTGGTGCAGGAGCTTTTCAGCGGGCTCTATTTCTGCCTTGAGGAAAACCCGGTTCATTTTGCCCGCGCCCACACGCTGGAAGAAGACCCGGCGGTCGGGGCGATGCGCGCGCTTGCCCGCGAACTGGGCGTGGTCATTCCGGTTTCGTTTTTTGAGCGGCGCAACCAGGCATTCTACAACAGCCTGGCGATGGTCGATGACCAGGGCGCAATAATGGGGCTTTACCGCAAGTCCCACATTCCTGACGGTCCCGGCTACAGCGAGAAGTTCTATTTTCATCCCGGCGATACCGGCTTCAAGGTCTGGCAGACCCGTTTCGGCAAGATCGGCTGCGGCATCTGCTGGGATCAATGGTTTCCGGAGGCTGCGCGTGCGATGGTGCTGCAAGGAGCGGAGTTTCTGCTCTATCCAACAGCAATCGGCTCGGAACCAAGCCAGCCGGATATTGACTCATCGAAACAATGGCGCACGGCCCAGCAGGGTCATGCCGCGTCGAACATGGTGCCCGTAGCGGCAGCAAACCGCACAGGCACACAAACATTGTCCGGTGTGACGCAGAGCTTTTACGGCAATTCTTTCATTGCCGGACCCGATGGCCAGATTGTTGCGTCGGCAGACAGGGACGGCGAAGCCGTGCTTGTGGCCCGGTTCGACCGGAAGGTGATGGCCGATCAGCGCGCCTTCTGGGGCCTGTTCAGGGATCGACGAACCGATCTGTATGATGTGCTGGCGACAGCTGACGGAGGAATGTCATGAAACCGGAAGTCCGCTTTCCTACTGGCCTGATGCGCAAGGATGTCCATCTCGGTAACTGGCGCGAAACGCCTTACTCGGCCTGGTCCTTCCAGAACGTGAATGAACTGGTGCCGTCTGCCGTCATTCATGGAACCGGTGGAAACGAGGGCGCGCCGGGTGGGGCAGATCATTTCGCCCATCTCATGGTCGAAGCACCCGGCCAGGGTCGCTGCGAGCTGGGGCAATTCCTGCAGCAGACGCACACGGATTCCATGATCGTCATGCGGCGGGGTGAAATCATCTTCGAATGGTATTCGCCGACGACCGATGCGGCCAAGCCGCATATCATCTACTCCATCTCCAAGTCGCTGACCGGGCTCCTGGCGGGAATACTGGTCGGGCAGGGTGCAATCGATCCCGATGATCGTGTTACCAGATATCTGCCCGAGGCGGCCGGTTCGGCCTATGGCGATGCGAGCTTGCGCAACCTGCTCGACATGCAGATCAGTCTGGATTTCAACGAGGACTATCTCGACAAGACCGGCAAGTTCGATGCCTACAGGCGCGCCACCGGCTGGAACCCGCAGGTGCCGGGCAGCCAGCCACAGGGTCTGGGAGGGTTCCTGTGTTCACTGGGCAAGGGGCCAGTCGGGCATGGTGAGGTCCACGCCTATCGATCACCGAACACGGACATGTGTGGCATGGTTCTGGAACGCGCGGGCGGCGCACGACTGCACGAACTGCTGCAGGAGTTGTTGTGGAAACCGATGGGCGCGCACAGCGATGCCTTCGTCACGGTGGATCGCGAGGGGGTGGCGCGCGCTGCCGGTGGCATCAGCGTTACCGCGCGTGACATGGCCCGCGTCGGCGAACTGGTAAGGCTGGATGGTGCGGGCGTGGTTCCGGCGGACTGGATTCGCGACCTTTGGAAAGGTGGCAATCGGGCGATCTGGAGCGAAGGGGATCAGGCAGCGCATTTTCCGGGCGGGTCGTACCGCAGCTACTGGTACGAGACCGGCAAGGGCGAGTTGGCAGCCATTGGAATTCATGGCCAGTGGATATGGGTTGATCCACAGAGCGAAACGGTCATCGCCAAGCAGTCCTGCCAGCCTGAACCAACCAATGATCCGCTTGACCAGGCAATTACCGCGATGCTGCGCGCCGTTTCGCGGAGCGAATGATCACGCGGCCAGCGCGGCACGGGTTTGGCTCAGCCAGGAATGTCAGACAGTCGGCCGCGACTGGCTGTCCGTGAACCATCCACCCAGCGCTTTTTCATAGGCCATGCCGGCCTGGAAAACGTCGGCATCGCAATAGGTACGGCCGACGATCTGGATGCCCGTCGGCACACCATTGCTGGCAAAGCCTGAGGGAAGGGCCAGAACCGGGCAGCGGCTCATCGTGTTGAACGGGGTGGTCATCGCCCAGCCGACGAAGGGGCTGACGGATTTTCCGTTTACTTCCAGGCTGTCCTTCGACTGGTCGAAGTCCGCCGGTACGGCAGGCAATGCGGTCGTTGGGCAAACGAGGACATTGTACTGCTCGAGCAGTGGGCCGAGCGTCGCGTACATCTGGTTGGCAGCACCGAGTGTCGCGACGAATTTCTGGGCACTGGAATCGAGCGAGCGTTGCGCGAAATCGCGCGCATAGGTGGTCATCTGGTCGCCATGTTCGGCCAGCAATGTGGAAAGATAGCCGCCGAAAAGATGGCCGAGATAATCCATGGCGCTTTCCAGCATCGACAGGTTCCAGCCAATGTCCACTTCCTCCACGGTGGCACCGAGCGAGCGGAAGACGTCGAGTGCAGCTTCCGTGTTGCGGCGGACATCCGGGTCGATCTCGAAGAAGCCGAGGTTCGGGGAATAGGCAATCCTCCATCCCCTGATCGAATCGTAACTTTCTGGCAAAACGAGCTTGGGCCGCAGGCTTGCAATGTCGAGCGGGTCCGGCCCGCATATGACATTCTGCAACAGGATGGCATCGCTTACCGAACGTGCCATGGGACCGGTGTGGCAATAGAAATCGAGATTGAAGGGCGGATCGTCGCTGTTGCGGCCATAGGGCGGCTTGTAGCCGACAACGCCGCAGGTGGAAGCGGGAATGCGGATCGATCCGCCAATATCTGAGCCGGTGCACAGGGTCGATGTGCCAGAGGCTAGCGAAGCAGATGAGCCGCCGGAGGAGCCGCCGGGCGTGAACTGCGGGTTCCAGGGGTTTCGCGTGATGCCCCACAGTCGCGACCAGGTATAGGCAGCACAGGAGAATTCCGGCGTTGCCGTTCGGGCATGAACTATGCCGCCGGCTTCCATGATGCGGCGATTGTTGGTCGATGTGGTTTCGGCAATGAAATCCTTCATGATCAGCGAGCCATTGGAGGTTGGCTTGCCTGCTATGTAGCTTTCATCCTTGATGCCTACCGGCAGTCCTTCGAGCGGGCCTGTGTCGGCACCAGCGGCATATCGTGCCTCTGCCTTGCGGGCCAGATCCATCGCCTCGTCATAATGCTTGAAGGTCAGCGCGTTGATGGTTCCCTCAACTGCATCGGCCCGCGCAATCACCGCTTCCAGCAATTCGACCGGCGAGAGCTTGCGTGCCTTGAACCGCGCGACAGCTTCGCTGGCCGTCAGGTAGCAAAGGTCGGTCTGGTCCATATGGTCCTCCATGATTCAGGCGAGCATGCGGGCAACCGCATGAATGGCGCGCAAGGTGTTCGACTTGAATTCCGTGTTGAGAAAATCCGGCCAGGTGGACAGCTTGACCGCCACCAGATCATATTCGGGCGCGATGTAGACAAGCTGTCCGAAAACGCCCAGGCACATAACGGTTTCCCGGCCGCGGTCCTCGACCCAGAACATGTTGCGATACTGGCCGTTGGGCAGCAGGTCGCGATAGTCGTCATTGAATTTGCCGTGCCTGCCGCGCCGAATATCATCGATCCACGCAGATGGAATTACCTGCTCGCCCAGATGGTTGACACCTGCATTCAGATGCAAGAGCCCGAAGCGCGCGAAATCGCGCAGCGAGGCATTGAAGCCACCATCGGCCAGCGCATAGCCGGAACTGTCCACGGTGAAGCAGGCGTCAGTTTCCGCGCCGATGCGTGACCACAGATGTTCGCTTACCAGGTTGGACAGACGTTTTCCCGAAACGCGTTCCATTGCAAAGGCGAGTACATCCGTCTCTATCGAACGATAGTGGAACTGCTCGCCATGGGCTGCTTCCATTTCGTTCAATCCCAGAATCTGATCCCAGATGCAGGTGGGCCAGTTGGCCGCTTCTGCGTTCTCGGGCAGGGGTTTCCAGCCGCTGGCCACGTCCGTCATCGCTATATCGGAATCGGGGGCGGTATATTCTTCGTTGAAACGGACCCCGGTGGTCATGTCGAGAACCTGGCGCAGGGTCGCGCCCTTCCAGGCCGTGCGTTCCAGTTCCGGCAGAAATTGCGTGACTGGTGCCTGCGGATCGAGCAGGCCCTGTTCGATCAGTATGCCGGCAACACTTGATGTCACCGATTTGGAGACCGACTGGGCGAGGTGTATCGAGCTCGGCGTCATGGCGTTGTAGTAGGATTCGTGAACGATCTTTCCGCCAATCGCGACAAGGAAACCATCGGTGTAGGTTTCGTCCAGCATCTGCTCGACGCTCATGCGCCGGTTATCGAATGCATCAAACTCGATGTCCAGAATGTCCTGGTGATTCTCGGGGAGCGGGGAGGCCGGGCCGATGCCGCGGCTAACTGTCTGGGTCGGCAGCAACTGTCGCACATGCTGGAACGACCAGCGGTTCCAGGGCGGCTGGTCCCAGAGCCTGCTGGGGATGCGCCATTCCTCCGGCGGAGGGCTACCCTGCATGATCGGCGGGTGTTTTTCAGAGTTGCGATACGACTGCATGCTGTGTACGGCGAGGCTCCACGTCAGGAGGAGCCCCGCCAGTCCCTTACTTCAGGAGTTCGGTCCAGATCTTGGTGTAGATCTCGATCGCCTCAGGCGGGCAGGCGTTGAATTTGCCCTTGTCCGCGAATTCCGCCGGGATGACGATTTCCGGTGCGGTCTTCATGTCTTCCGGCATGAAGGCTTCCGATCCCTTGATGCCGTTCGCATAGCGCGCGAAGGCCGAGATGAGGCCTGCATTTTCGGGTTCCATGATGAAGTTCTGGAACAGTTTGGCATTGTCGACGTTCTTGGCGTCCTTGAGGATGGCGACAGAGTCCATCCACAGCGGGAAGCCATCCTTTGGATAACCATACTGGACGGCTTCGTTCTGGAGGCGGACGCGGAACGTGGCGCCATTCCAGTTGACACCGGCGATCATGTCTTCCTTGGCGAATTTCTCGACGTTACCATAGTCCATTCCGAGCCATTTCGGCTTGGCTTCCAGCAGCTTGTCGCGAACCTTCTTGAGGACTTCAAGGTCCGTCGTGCACGGCTCGCCGCCAACATAAGGAATAGCCAGAGACATGACGTCGTTCATTTCCGGAACCACGTTGATCTTGCCGACCAGTTCTGCTGGGGGATCAAGGAAGATGGCGGCGGTGTTGATGTCACCGCTATAGTATTTGGTGTTGACGATGACGCCGGTCGAACCCCACTGCCATGGCACGGTGTAGTGACGGCCTTCATCCCAAGCAACGCCTACCCAGCGCTCGTCGACATTCTTGAAGTTTTCCATCTGGTCTGGCCGCGATTCAAGCAGCAGCCCTTCGGAAATGTAGATGGGCACATGGGTGTGCGTTGGCACGACGATGTCGAAGCCGTGACCGCCGGCCTTGATCTTGGCAATGGCGGTGTCGTTCGAGTCATAGTCGGTAACCGTCACCTTCACGTCGAACTTTTCCTCGAACTTCTTGATCAGTTCCGGGTTGGTGTAATTGCCCCAGTTGAAGATGTTCAATTCGCCTGCAGCCATTGCGGTAGTCGCCGACAGGGCGAAAGCGCTCGCTGCAAGAAGTCCTGTAATTCTGGCTTTCATGGTCATTTTCTCCAGTTGCAGGTGTGGTGTCACGCCCTCTTTCTGGTGAGGAAGAAAAACAGCGTGACGATGATGATGGATATGCCGAGGAACACGGTGGAAATCGCATTCATCTGTGGTGTTACAATGCGGCGCAACTGACCAAGCATGTAGGTCGGCAGCGTTTCCTGGCCGGCTGACTTGACGAATTCGGTAATGACGACGTCATCCAGCGAGATAACGAATGCCAGCATGAATCCGCCAAGAATTCCCGGCCAGAGCAGGGGCAAGGTGATCAGGCGAAAGGCTTGCCAGGGCGTTGCGTAAAGATCGGAAGCAGCCGTTTCCAGCGTGCTGTCCATGCTCTCCAGCCGCGCCCTTATCGGCATGAAGGCGAATGGCGTGCAAAAGGCGGTATGTGCCGCAAGCATGTAGCCAAGCCCGGTATAGCCTGACCAGACCTTGATCACCGAGAAGACAATGAGGAGCGAAATGCCGGTGACGATTTCCGGAACCATCAGCGGCACGTTGACGAAAGCGTAGATTGCCGTCATGCCGCGATAGCGTTCGGTCCGGGTCGTGGCCAGCGCTGCCATGGTCGCCAGTATGGTAGCGCAGACCGCAGCGAAGGACGCCACCTGGAACGAGCGGATGGAAGCGTCCTGCACCTGTTCGTTGGCCCAGGCCAAAGCATACCAGCGCAGTGAAAAACCTTCCCAGATGCCAACCGACAGGCCGTGATTGAAAGAATAGACGGCCAGCGTGACGATGGGCATGTACAGCATGAAGAAGCAGGCGAGCGCGATTGTCGTGAAGCCCGTCTGGCGGCGAACGGAGAAGGGAGTGGACCTAGCCATGTCCGCCACCGCCGTTCTTCGAGGATTGCCTGATGTAGAGCAGCATCGCCGTCATGACGATGGCCAGCAGGAGCAGCGACAGTGCCGCGCCCAGTGGCCAGTTCCTGCCCTGGCCAAATTGCAATTCGATCAGGTTTCCGATCATCAGGTTCTTGCCGCCACCCAGTACGCGGGGGGTGACGTAGGCGCCAAGCGATGGCACGAAAACAAGAATCGAACCGGCAATGATGCCGGGCTTCACCAGCGGGATAATGATGCGGCGAAGCACCTGCAGGCGGGTTGCATAGAGATCATATCCCGCCTCGATCAGGCGAAAGTCGAGCTTCTCCATGCTCGCATATAGCGGCAGGACCATCAGCGGCAGAAAGACGTAGATCATGCCAAGCGTGATGGCAAAATCCGTGAACAGCATCTGGATCGGTGCATCGATGATGCCGGTGCGCACCAGGATCGTGTTGATGATGCCTTCATTGCGCAGGATTTCCTGGATCGCGAAAGTTCGGATCAGCAGGTTCGTCCAGAAGGGGATGGTAATAAGGAACAGCCACAGATCCCTGTACCTGGCCGGGCGTGTCGCGATGAAATAGGCGGTGGGAAAACCAATCAGCAGGCACAGGATGGTTGTCAACATGGACAGCTTTATCGAGCGCCAGAAAATGGAGACATGCGCGTCTGCCAGTCCGAGCTTGTCATCGAAAATGTCGCGCTCGAAGAAGACGCTGAACCAGGCGTCGGTCGAGAATTGCCAGTGGACGCCGCCATAGCCGTTCTTGAGAAGCAGCGAATAGACGACCATCACCGCAAGTGGGCCAACCGCTGCCAGGAAGATGACCACCAGTGCTGGCGTTGCCAGCAGCCATCGGTTCCTTACCTTTCGCTGTTCGGCCTGTTCTGCGATTTGCGTTGCGTTGGCCATGATCAGTCTCTGAGAACCTGCGCCGCGCCAGTGGATATTGCTATGCCAACCTTGTCACCAACCTTCATTCCGGCCTCGGCAATCTCCCGGTTCTGCTCGCGCACGGTGAAGTTGGTGCCGTCGTCAAGCGCGCAATGGAAGAGCGTGTCAGTGCCGAAATAGACGACATTCTCGACCGTGGCCTTTACATGGTCCTTTGTGGGTTTGCCGGAAATGGTTGCGTGTTCGGGCCTGATGACAACGGTGACCTTGCCCTTGGGTGCGGCGCCATGCGGGATTCCAGCGGTGATCTGCGGTCCGGCATCGAGCTTCACCCTGGCCTTGCCGGAAGCGACGGAAACAATCTGTGCATTGAGGAAATTGGAGTCGCCAATGAAATCGGCAACGAAACGCACCGCTGGGTGGTGGTAGATTTCCCTCGGCGTGCCAACCTGAAGGACATCGCCTTGTGACATGACCGCGATGCGGTCCGACATTGTCAGCGCTTCTTCCTGGTCGTGGGTGACGAAAATGAAGGTGATGCCGGTCTCGTTCTGCATGCGCTTGAGTTCGATCTGCATCTCCTTGCGCAGCTTGTAATCAAGCGCAGAAAGCGGCTCATCAAGCAGGAGAACCCTGGGCTGGGGTGCCAGTGCCCGGGCCAGTGCCACGCGCTGCTGCTGACCGCCCGAAATCTGGTCCGTGCGCCGCCCGGCCATGGATTCCATGCGCACCAGCTTGAGCATCTCGTTGACGCGCGCACTGGTCTCGGCCTGCGACTTGCCGAGCATTTTCAGCCCGAAGCCGATATTGTCCGCAACGCTCATGTGCGGGAACAGGGCGTAGCTCTGGAAAACGGTGTTGACCGGACGCTTGTAGGGCGGAAGCGTCGCGATGTCCTGCCCATTGAGGAATATCTCGCCGGCAGTGGGGTGGTCGAAGCCTGCGATCAGGCGAAGCAGCGTGGTCTTGCCACAGCCGGACGGGCCCAGAAGCGTGAAAAACTCGTTTTCAAGAATGTCGATGGAGACATTGTCGAGCGCGCGCACTTCGGTCTCGCCGTGGAATATCTTCGAAACGTTGCGCACGCGAATGGCGGGTGAGCGGTTCTTGTCGGTGCTGTCCGCACTCCGATTCCGCACGGTCGAATTGCCGTTGCTCGCCAATACTTCTCTCCCCTGGTAGCCCTTGTCGTCTATCGCGCCATCGAGCTCTTGGCGTAGCCTATGAAAAAAATCACCGGCGTGACAAGCGCTATTTAGCCGGTTTCGTGATGACGGGTCACAAAAGCGGTGATAGCTTCGCGCCAATTCGCATGCAGGAGGGCTCATGGCTGGCGCAGATACCATCATCCGGAATGGCAGAATTCTCACGATGAATCCGCTTGCGCCACGCGCGCAGGCGCTGGCTGTCGCAAATGGGCGGATCATCGCAATCGGCTCGAATGGCGATATCGAAGCCCTGCGCGAAAGGCATACGAAGGTGATCGACGCGCAGGGTGCCAGTGTTCTGCCCGGGTTCGTTGAAAGCCATCTACACCTGTTTGGCGGGGCGGCTGACCTGGACAAGCTTCAGCTTTTTTCCGTATTCGGATTTGCTGCGTTGCAGAAGGCCTTGCGCAACTATGCCGCCACGCGACCGGATGAGGCCCTGCTCGTCGCCAAGGGAGCAAACTATCTGCTGCTTGGGGAAAAGGAACCGCTGACCCGCCATCACCTCGACCAGATGGTGCCGGATCGTCCCGTCATTCTGTTCGCGCCCGATCATCACACGGCATGGGCCAATACGATTGCACTTGAGCGCGCGGGTCTGCTGCACGGGCGTGATGTCGGCGTTGGCAATGAAGTGGTAATGGGCAGTGACGGACTGGCAAACGGTGAGTTGCGCGAAGGCGAGGCCATCCGGCCGGTGCTTGGGCTTCGAAATTCAGGTGGAAGGGAGCGCCTCGGCCTGGAAGGGGTGGAACCCGATTCCAGCCTGACTGCCAGTGAACGCGACAAGGACGCGGCAGTGCTCAAGCGCGGGCTGGCCTATTGCGCGAGCCATGGCATCACGTCATTCCACAACATGGACGGGAACTTTTATCAGCTGGAATTGCTCAAGCAGGTTGAAGATCAGGGCGACCTGCTTTGCCGGGCCGAAGTGCCGTTCCACCTTACCAACAGCAAGCCGCTTTCCTCGCTGGAACAGGCGAGCGAAATGCACCGTCGCTTCGCCAGTGACATGCTGAAATCGGGCCGTGTGAAGATATTCATCGACGGTGTGCTGGATTCGCGCACTGCCGTCATGGTCGAGGATTATGGTGACAAGCCGTGTTGGCGGGGAGAGCCGCTCTTTTCTGACGAGGCTTTCAATGAAGCCGCCATCGAGATCGACCGGCGCGGGCTGCAGATCAGCGTTCACGCGATTGGCGATGGTGCGGTCAGGTCCGTGCTCAATGGTTATGAGGCTGCACAACGCGCAAATGGAAAGCGCGACAGCCGCCACCGCATCGAGCATATAGAGGTCGTTCACCCAGAGGACATTGGCCGTTTTGCTGAACTGGGGGTCATTGCCTCCATGCAACCGCCACACCCACCGGGAACGATGGGGCTTCCGCTTGAACCGACCGTGTCGGCAATCGGGCGGCACCGCTGGCCTCATTCCTATGCATGGCGCAGCATCTGGAACGCCGGTGCCCGGATCTGTTTTGCTTCCGACTGGCCCGTCTCACCCATCGAACCCATTCTGGGTATCCATGCAGCCGTGACCCGCAAGAAGTGGGCTGACGACATGCCGGACCAGAGTGCAAGCCTGATGGAGGCAATCGCCGGCTATACGATCGATGGTGCCTATACCCAGTTCATGGAGGACAAGACCGGCACACTGGAATCGGGCAAGTATGCTGATATCGTGATCCTGTCGCAAGACCTTGAAGCCATCGACCCCGAAGCGATTGCTTCCGTTACGCCGGTACTGACAATGTGCGGTGGACGCATTACCCACGAGGCCTAGGCGTAACTGGCAGCGGAGAAAGACATGAAAATCAGCACCGGTGAGGCGGTCATTCGCCTCTTGTCGCGCTATGGGGTTGATACGGTTTTCGGTATTCCCGGCGTTCACACCCTCGAATTCTATCGCGGGCTGGGGGAGGGATCGGCAGTGCGCCACATTCAAGCGCGCAACGAAATGGGCGCAGGCTTCATGGCGGATGGCTATGCGCGCGCCAGCGGCAAGCCCGGTGTGCTGCTGACCATTTCGGGGCCTGGCGTCACCAATGCGCTCACGCCACTGGGGCAGGCCTACAATGATTCCGTGCCCATTCTCCTGATTTCGGCTGAAGCAAGGCTGGATACGCTGGGCAAGGGCTGGGGAACGCTGCACGAGGTGACCGATCTTTGTGCGGTAACGCGCCCTGTCACCGCTTTCAGTGCGCTCGCGCGCCAGCCCGAAGACATACCCGATCTCATGGCGCAGGCTTTCTCACACTTTGCCAGCAGCAGGCCACGGCCCGTTCACATTGCGATCCCGGTCGATGTTCTGGACCAGTTCCTTGAAGCGGACTGGACGCCGGTTGTGTTGCCATCGCGACCGCAGGCAGATGCGGCGCGCCTTGATGCGGCAGCGGCTATGCTTGGCAAAGCGAAACTGCCGGTGGTGATAGCAGGCGGCGGGGCGGTGGAAGCGGATGTGCAGGCACTTGTTGAAAAGACGGGCGCAATTGCGGTTGCGACCAATGCCGGCAAGGGCATCATGCCCGACGATCATCCCTTGAGCCTGGGTGGTGCGATTTCCAGGCCCGAGGTCCAGGCCTTGCTGGGTGAAGCTGATGTCGTGCTGGCGATTGGAACGGAACTGTCGGAAACCGATTCCTACCTGCCGCGCATGGCGATTGCTGGCCAGATCATACGCATCGACATTGATCCGGCGAAAATCAATGATCGTTATCCCGCAACCATCGGCATCATTGGCGATGCAGCGTCGGCAGCCCGGGGGCTCAGCGAAAGACTGGGCAGCGCCAGCAGGGAAAGGATCGAACGGGCCGCGACCCATGTCGCAACCATCCGCGCCAGTATCGAGGCAAGTCTGGGCGATCATGAGCGCAAGCATGTGAAACTGCTTTCAGTCCTGCGTGATCTTCTTGAGGACGAAGCCATCATTACCGGGGATGCCTGCCAGGTTGCCTATTCGGCTTCCTTCGGTCTGGTTTCGCGCAAGCCGCGCGGCTGGTTCTATGGTGCGGGTTACTGCACTCTGGGATTTGCCTTTCCATTGGCGGCCGGTGCGAAGATTGCGGAGCCGGAACGCGCGGTCGTTGTCATGGCGGGGGATGGGGGCATGATGTTCTGCGCGCAGGAGCTCATCACTGCCGCCGAGCAGAAGCTGGCAATTCCCTTCATCGTCTGGGACAATCAGGGCTACAAGCAGATCCGTGATGACATGCGCTCGCTCAATGTGCCGCGCGTTGCGGTGGATGGCATCGGGCCCGATTTCATGGCGCTGGCCAAAGCATATCGTTGCCATGGTTGCGAGCCGGGCGACGAGGCAGCCTTTCGCAAGGCTGTCACCGATGCGCTTGCAGCCGACCGGCCAACGCTCATTCGCGTCGATGAATCAAGTTCTTGGCTGGCCCAGGCGGGTCAGATATGGGCGAGCAGCAGTGCGCGTCCGGCTTTCAGGGATACTTCGAGCGATCCGTCGACCTGATTGGACAGGGTGAGGCTTGAGCCAAATCCGACATCGGCATCCTGCAGCGGCCATTTCGCGCCCGTGAGGGTGAGCCCCTCCAGATCACCGAACGCCAGCAGGCTGAACATTGTGCCGTCCGGCAGGTCCGGTTTCAGGCCGCTCGCTGGAACCGGCCAGGCTTCCTGCCTGCCATCGCTCAACACAATGCTGGTTCCCGCTTCGCTCAGTCGGATCGCTGCGGCCAGATGGGCAAATTCATGATCGGTGCGTTCGCCGCCGAATGCGCCTGCAAAAAGAAGGCGGGTCGCGCCCAGCTTCAGCGCCTGCGCGGCTGCGATTTCCCCATCCGTCTGGTCCTTGTCCCGCGGATAGGGCAGGCGGGGAACGGCCTTGTAGGCGTCCTGCAGCCCCTTGCTGGAACTGTCGAAATCACCCACCCACAGTTCGGGCGTGATGCCAAGCGCATGGGCGTGCTTCATGCCTGAATCGGCAGCAATTGCGCGCGCGCCGCTGATATGGGTCAGCAGGCGGGGCGAGGGTGTGACGTCTCCACCCAGAAGGATCACGAAAAGGGTCATGGTGCTGGCGGTCTAGCATGGCCAAGGATTTGTGCAAGCCGAACCCGTGAAACACTTGCGGGCCTTCAACGGCTCCATTAGAGTCGGTCTCGCTCTAACGGGGTGCTGCAAACGATCTTGCGGCTGAGAGGCACTTGCCAACCCGCTGAACCTGATCCGGCTAGAACCGGCGGAGGGATTAGAAGCGCAATCAGGCGCCTTCCTTCCACACTTGCCAAGGAGGCGCAGATGCACAGAACCACCCAATTGCTTGCAGCCATTTCCCTTTTCGCTGCCTTGCCTGCGGCGGCAGCTGACAGGCTCACTGTCTATACCTATGAGAGTTTTACCGCCGACTGGGGTCCGGGTCCGCAGGTCAAGACTGCATTCGAGGCGATCTGCTCGTGCGAACTGGTGTTTGTACCAGTTGCCGATGGGGTCGCTTTGCTCAACCGGGTCAAGCTGGAAGGAGCCGGTGGGCAGGCTGACATCGTTCTGGGGCTTGATACAAATCTGACAGCCGATGCTGCGGCGAGCGGCCTCTTTGCCGAACACGGTATTGCGACGGCAGGGCTTGCAGTTCCCAACGGCTGGAACGACAGCCTGTTCCTGCCCTATGACTATGGATATTTCGCCGTCATGTACGACAGCGAGGCGATCACGACACCGCCTTCGAGCCTGAAGGAACTGTTCGAGGGGGACGCGGCACAGAAGATCGTGATCCAGGATCCCAGAACATCGACGCCTGGCCTCGGTCTGGTGCTGTGGGCGCGCAAGGTATTTGGCGATGGTGCAGGCGAGGCCTGGAAGAAGTTTTCCTCAAGGGTGCTGACCGTGACGCCAGGCTGGAGCGAGGCCTATGGCCTGTTCACGTCAGGAGAAGCGCCGATGGTGCTTTCCTATACCACTTCGGAAGCCTATCACCGGATCGCGGAAGGCAGTGAGCGCTACAAGGCTGCTGCCTTTTCGGAAGGACACTACATGCAGGTTGAAGTGGCTGGCATGACGCTCACGGGCGCAGGGAATCCGCTGGCCGCGCAGTTCTTGTCCTTCATGATTTCACCGGCCTTCCAGGACATCATTCCGCAAACCAACTGGATGCTTCCTGCCGCAGCAACTTCCAAACCGCTCGACGCCGTTTTCAGTGCCATTCCAAAGCCTGAGCCAGCACTGATCTTTTCGAGCGAGGAAGTGACAGCCAGTCGCCAGCAATGGGTGGCGGAGTGGCTTGACGCAATGAGCCTGGCGCGCTGACAATGGCTGCTGGCGGCGCGTCCAGTCTGCTACCGCGGACATTGGTGAAAGGTCATCCTGGCGGACTGGTCGCTGCGGCTTTCCTTGCGCTTGTCAGCAGCGGTGCGCTGTTTGGCCTGATCCTGCCGGCACTGCGCGCGCCCGATAATCTTGTCGGCCAGATCGATGGTTACCTGCTTCGGGTTGCGACTTTCACGCTGTGGCAGGCTACCCTTTCCACCCTCCTTTCCGTGATACCGGCAATCTTCATTGCGCGGGCCATTTTCCGGCTTGGAGATTTTCCCGGCAGGCGAATTGTTCTCGCATTGCACGCGCTACCGCTGGCCCTGCCTGCCATAGCGGTAGTGTTGGCCCTCATCGCGCTTCTGGGACGCTCAGGCGTGGCAGGATGGTGGGTCAACCAGTGGGGCCTTGGAGCATGGAACGGCATTTTCGGGCTGGAAGGCATTCTGATCGCGCATGTGTTCTTCAACATGCCGCTGGCGGTGCGCCTTTTCCTGGAGGCGCTTCAGTCCATCCCGGAACAGAACTGGCGCATCGGCGCACAGCTCGGCCTTCGCGCGGGCAGCCTTTTCCGCATCGTCGAATGGCCACGACTGCGCACCGCCCTGCCGGGTATTGCGGGTCTGGTTTTCCTGCTTTGCGCAACCTCCTTTACCATCGTGCTGACACTGGGAGGCGGGCCCCGCGCGACGACGCTTGAAGTGGCGATCTACCAGTCGCTGCGTTTCGACTTCGATCCGGCAAGGGCGGCAGCCCTTACGCTTGTCCAGTTGCTGCTGGCGGGGCTGGTGGTTTTCCTGCTCGCGCGCATTGCCAGCCCAGCCACGGAGGGCAGGGACAGTCTTTCGCGTGCCGTCTGGACACCGCGCCTTGGTTTCAGCGGCCTGGTGCTCGCGATGATGCTCGTGGCCTGCTCGACACTCTATGTAACAGCACCTGTCGCGGCGATTGCGTGGCGCGGCCTGCAGGCCGATCTCTTGAAACTCCTGGGTGAAAAAGCATTTCACGGCGCGCTGGCGACGAGCCTTGTCGTCGGCCTGCTGTCGGCATCGATATCGGTCTTACTTGGTTTCCTGCTGTTGCGCGCAAACCTTGCCAATGCGGGCAGTGGTGCAAGGGCGGGGCTTTCCGGCCTTCTTGCTTCTGGGGCCAGCAACGCAGTGCTCGCCCTTTCGCCCATCGTGCTTGGCGCTGGTTGGTTCGTCCTGTTGGCAGGAACAGGGCAGATGCGGGTTGCCGCACCGGTGGTACTCGTTGGTGTCAATGCCATGATGGCGCTGCCCTTCGTGCTGAGGACACTGCGTCCGGCGCATGATCGCTACTTCAGCCAGCATGAGCGACTGGCGCGATCGCTGGCAATCGGAGGCTGGAACCGTTTTCGCCTGCTGGACTTGCCTGTCCTGATACGGGCAATCATGGGCGCGTTTGCCTTTGCCATGGCGCTATCGCTGGGCGATCTGGGTGCCATAGCCCTGTTCGGCAGTAGCGATCTGCAAACCTTGCCCTGGCTGCTTTATGCAAGGATGGGCAGTTATCGGACCCATGATGCGGCAGGCCTGGCGCTCATCCTGAGCGTGCTGGTGCTGATGTTGATGTGGGCAGGCACAAAGGGCGTTGAGCATGAGCGGTGAGAGAGTGGAACTCGACCGGGTTGAATTTGCCTGGCAGTCGCAGACTTTCCGATTTTCGCTCACTGTCGAGGCGGGCCAGATCATGGCCATCATCGGTCCGAGCGGTTCGGGCAAATCGACACTTCTGGACATGGTTGCTGGTTTCATCGTTCCTGCCTCGGGTTTCGTGCGGATCGGCGGGCAGGATATGGCAGGGCTTGAACCGGAGGAACGGCCGGTATCGATGATGTTCCAGGACAATAACCTGTTTTCGCATCTGAGTGTCGCTGACAATGCAGGGTTGGCCCTGTCTTCATCCCTGAAACTCGATGCCGGGCAAAGGGAGGCTGTGCGCGAGGCCCTTGCCCGCACCGGCCTGGAGGGAAAGGAGGCAAGGCTTCCCTACGAATTGTCCGGAGGAGAACGCCAGCGCGCAGCGCTTGCGCGGACCCTTCTGATGGATCGGCCAGTGCTGCTGCTGGACGAACCTTTCGCCTCGCTGGGACCGGCCTTGCGTGCGGAAATGCTGGCGCTAGTTACGGCGCTGCATGCGGAGCGGCGCATGACGATCCTGCTCGTCACTCACCAGCCGGAAGATGCACGCATGCTGAGCGACAGGATCGCACTGGTTGTGGATGGGCAGGTCGACAGTGTCGGCACACCTGAGGAAATGCTGGATGGCAGCAAGGGCGGGCGGATTGCCGACTATCTTGGCCGCACAAGCTGACAGGATGGCTGCCAGTCTGATTCAACTATCCGACGCAAGCGCTTGATAATGTTATCTATTTATGGTCCAGCAGGACGCTAGTGGCGCGGGATATGGTTCGCCATCTCGCCCAGCGCAGCCAGAAGGGCCTGACCCTGCTGCCTTTTTGCGTCGAGATGGGGCGGGCGCAGGTTGAGCCAGCGATCATCGCCTGATGTGACAGCCAGCAGTGCCTTCATGGAACCGATCAGCCCGGCATCCTGAACGATGTGGCGAAAGCGCTTGATCGCATCGTCCGCTTCGCCAACATCCTGGCCAGCGGCGAAGCCGTCATGCACCGCGCGGATAGCGGCAGAGTTGAGATTTACGGTGGCCGAAATGCACCCGGCAGCGCCCTCCTGCAAACCGGTGGAGAGGAAGGTCTCGGAGCCGGGAAAGACCGACAGGCCCGGTGCCGCCGCGATGATGGCGGCGGTATTGTTCCAGTCGCCGGAACTGTCCTTGTAGGCAACGATCGTGCGCGGAAATGCCTGCGCGAGATGCGCGGAGAGGGATGGTGAAACCTTGACGCCGGAGTTTTGCGGAATGTGATAGAGGATCAGCCCCGCGCCAGTATCAGCAATTGCCTCGACCAGTTCAGTGTAGAAACGCGCCTGACCGTCATCGCCAGCCTGAACATAGAAGAAGGAAGGCAGCACCATGACAGCGGTGCAGCCAGCCCTGGCGGCATGCAGCGACAATTGCGTGGTCTCGCCCAGCGATGGCACACCGGTGCCGGGCATGAGCCTGTCAGCAGGGATGCCGGACTCGATCAGCCAATCAAGCGCTTCTATGCGCTGTGCAGTTGTGAAGGATGTTGCTTCGCCGGTGGTTCCGAAGGGCGAAAGATAGTGCGCTCCCTGTTCCAGCACCCAGGCGGCATGGGAAACCCACAGATCGCGAACAATCGAGCCGTCCACGTTGCAGGGTGTCAGGAGTGGGCAGACAATGCCGCGTGGTTTTCTCATGATGCAATTCCGTGTGCAGGGCGTGAAAACGGTCTTTCGACATGAAATGATCCGATGTGCAGTCCTTATCCCATCCGTGTAGCGGGCGGAACAGGGTATTTGCCGACCGGCCTGTCCCACGGTGTTCGCAGTATCACGGCTGACAATCGCATTGATCGGCTGGTGGGATTGGTGCAACATTTGCCGGTGAGGTTGGCCATTTGAGGCCGCCTGGGGCCGTCTTGGGGAGGAATCGGCATGGCATTCGACTATGTGATTGTTGGCGGCGGCTCGGCAGGGTCGGTGCTGGCGTCGCGGCTGAGCGAAGATGCGCATACGAGCGTGTGCCTTCTCGAAGCGGGCGGCAGGGGTGACCATTTCCTCATTCGCACACCCCTTGGCGTGATTGGCATGCTTCCCGGCCGACCCAGGATCAGCAACTGGGCCTTTGAAACCGTGCCCCAGAAAGGCCTCAACGGGCGGCGAGGCTATCAGCCCCGTGGCAAGGCGCTCGGAGGTTCCAGCGCCATCAATGCGATGCTTTATGTGCGCGGCCATGCTTCCGACTATGACGACTGGGCCAATGGCGGTTGCGAGGGCTGGTCGTACAAGGATGTCCTTCCCTACTTCCGCAAGGCAGAGGGCAATGTGCGTGGCGAAGATGCCCTGCATGGCAGCAGCGGGCCCTTGCAGGTTTCCGACCAGCGGGAACCGCGCCCGGTTTCGAGGGCCTTCATCGAGGCAGCCAACAGCCTGCAATACCGTACCAATGATGATTTCAACGGGCCGCAGCAGGAAGGCGTCGGGCATTATCAGGTCACGCAGTTTCATGACGAAGCCAAGCGCGGCGAGCGCTGTTCCAGCGCGCGCGCCTATCTGCACCCTGTCATGGATCGCAAGAACCTGACGGTCATTACCGGTGCGCACGCGACGAAGATTCTTTTCGAGGGCAGGCGGGCGAAGGCGGTCACCTATCGCAAGGGCGGCAAGGAGGAACGCGCCGAAGCGCGCAAGGAAGTCATCCTGTGCGGAGGAGCGTTCAATTCACCGCAATTGCTGCAGCTTTCGGGTGTGGGCGATGGCGAAGCCCTGCGTCGGCACGGCATAGAACCCGTTCATGATCTGCCCGGCGTGGGACAGAACCTGGTCGATCACATCGATTTCATTCTGAACTACAGGTCCAATGACACGAACCTGGTTGGTATCGGGCTGGCCGGGACGGTGCGCCTGATCCGCGAAGCAATGCAATGGCGGCGCAATGGCAGCGGCATGGTGGCCACGCCATTCGCAGAAAGCGGTGCCTTTCTCAAGTCTGACCCGTCCTTGAAGCGACCCGATATCCAGCTTCATTTCGTCGTTGCCCTGGTGGAAGACCATGCCCGCAAGCTGCGACTTGGTTATGGCTATTCCTGCCATGTCTGCGTGTTGCGTCCACATTCACGCGGAACGGTATTCCTGGAGAGCAGCGATCCGATGGCAGCCCCAGGCATTGATCCAGCCTTCCTTTCGGATGAGCGGGACGTGAAGCTTCTCATCAAGGGCGCCAAGATCACGCGCGAAATCCTCGAAACCGAGCCGCTCGCCAAGTATCGCAAGAGCGAAATGTTTACCCATGCAGGAATGACTGACGCGCAATGGGAAGAGCATATTCGCGCGCGCGCCGACACGGTCTACCATCCGGTCGGCACGTGCAAGATGGGCGTCGATCCGCTCGCCGTTGTCGATCCCCAGCTCAAGGTCCATGGCATGGAAGGGTTGCGGGTTGTCGATGCATCGGTGATGCCCACGTTAGTCGGTGGCAATACCAATGCGCCAACGATCATGATCGCGGAAAAAGCTGCCGAAATGATCTGCGCGGGTCAGCACTGATCGCGCGGCTCTGGGTGAAATGATGCTTGGGTCAGGCCTACTTCGCGGGCTGCTCGGCTGAGCGTTCCTTCAGCAGGTTCGTGAGCCAGTCCGGGTCCATGTCGGGGACAGAGGAAAGCAGCAACTGGGTATATTCGGGGAAGGGCGGCGACAGGATTTCGCTCTTCAGCCCCTGTTCGACAACCTTGCCCTGGAACATGACGACGATTTCATCGGAGATCGCCTTTACCGTTGCAATGTCGTGGGTAATGAACAGGTAGGTGATCCCGAACTCCTTCTGCAGGCGCAAAAGCAGCTTGAGAATGCCTTCCTGGACGATCTGGTCGAGGGCGGATGTCACTTCATCGCAGATGATGAGTTCCGGCTCCGCGGCAAGCGCCCTGGCAATGCAGATGCGCTGCTTCTGCCCGCCCGACAGTTCCGAAGGCAGGCGGTCCATGAAGCTGTCATCGAGTTCGATCATCTTGAGCAGTTCGATGACGCGCGCCTCGCGCGCCTTGCCTGTGAGGCCGAGATAGAATTCCAGCGGCCTGCCGATGATTTCCTCCACGGTCTGGCGCGGGTTCATCGCGGTGTCGGCCATCTGGTAGATCATCTGGACGCGGCGCAACTGATCCTTGGTGCGATCCTTCAGCATGGCAGGGAGCGGTGAGCCATTGAAGGTGACCTTGCCGGACAGGGGCGGTAACAGGCCGGTGATTACCCTTGCGGTAGTGGATTTGCCGGAACCGGATTCGCCAACCACGGCGACGGTGCTGCCGCGCGGTATCGAGATCGATACATCATTCAGTACCTTGTGGGCACCATAGGCGGCATCGACATGCTCGATGTCGAGAATGATGTCCTTGCCCTTGTGTTCGGGCTTTTCAAGCGAACGCACGGACCAGAGCGACTTCGTATAGGCCTTTTCGGGGGATTTCAGCATCTGACGGGTAGGAGCCTGCTCCACTTCCTCGCCATAGCGCAGGACCTTGATGAAGTCAGCCATCTGCGCCACGACCGCGAGATCATGCGTGATGTAGATCGCGGCCGTGTTGAACTCCTCGACGATCTTTCGCATCGCCGCCAGCACTTCGACCTGCGTCGTGACATCGAGTGCGGTTGTCGGCTCATCGAAAATGATCAGGTCGGGCCTGGGTGACATGGCCATCGCGGTCATTACGCGCTGCAACTGCCCGCCGGAGACCTGGTGCGGATAGCGGCCGCCAATCGTGTCGGGATTGGGAAGCTGCAGGGCGCGGAACAGGTCAACCGCATCCGTACGCGACTGCGCTTCGGCGCGGATCCCCTCACGGGTGGCGGCCTCGACGGTCTGATCGATTAGGCGATGGGCAGGGTTGAAGGAGGCAGCAGCGGACTGCGCGACATAGGCGATCCGGGTGCCCCACAGCCGACGCTTCTTCGCTTCGCTCGCCTTCACCAGATCAATACCATCAAAACTGATGGAACCACCGACCAGCTTGCAGCCGGGCTGGGTATAGCCCATCGCAGCCTTGCCGAGCGTGGACTTGCCTGCGCCCGATTCACCGATGAGGCCCATGACTTCGCCACGGCGCAGCGTGAGGTCCACACCCTTGATGATCTGGTGCCAGCGTTCATCCGAGAAGCCGTCGATGCGAATGTCTCGCATCTCGAGCAGGATATCGCCCTTCTGGCCTGTCTTGCGCTTAGTGGTCATCGCGAAGCCCGCTTGTCTTGTGGAGGAACCAGTCGACGATGAAGTTGACTGCTACGGTCAGCAGTGCAATCGCCGATGCCGGGAGGAGGGGCGTGAACGCCGCGGTGAGATCGTATTTGGCAAACTGGATGAGGGAGGCGTTCTCGCGCACCATAGAACCCCAGTCAGCGGTTGGTGGCTGGATACCGACACCCAGGAACGAAAGTGCCGCGATCGTGAGGAACACGAAACAGAAACGCAGCCCGAATTCGGCTACCAGCGGTGGCAGGATGTTCGGCAGGATTTCCCGACGCATGACCCAGCCGATGCCTTCGCCGCGCAGGCGTGCCGCTTCGACGTAATCCATCACGGCGACATTGATTGCGACCGCGCGCGTAAGGCGAAAGACGCGCGTGGAATCAAGTACCGCGATGATCATGATCAGGCTTGTGACCGTCGATCCGAAGATGGAAAGCAGCATCAGGGCGAAGATCAGGCTGGGAATGGCCATCAGCACGTCGACCGAGCGGCTCAGGATCTGATCGATCCAGGAACGGTCGATCGAAGCGACCAGGCCCAGTCCGCCGCCAATGAGGAAGGACAGAAGTGTGGTGACGAGGGCGATGCCCATCGTGTTGCGCGCACCGTAGATCAGTCGGGTCATGACATCACGCCCAATCTGGTCGGTGCCGAAAACATGCTGGGCACCCCAGGGCTCGTATGGCGTGGGGAAGACCTGCGCCTCGCCATAGGGTGCCAGAAAGTCGGCAAAGACCGCGACAAACACATAAAGGAAGACGACGATCATGCCGAACCAGGCGGAAAAAGGCGCCTTTTTCAGGTCGATCATGATCCGTTCGAACCTGGTCCGGCGCTTGCGGACCGCGCCCACCTCGGCTGCGGCCGAATAGGTTTCGCTATTGTCGCTCATCTTGGATGCAAAAGCCTCGGATTGGTGATGATGCCGATGATGTCGGCCAGGAGGTTCAGGATGATGTAGGTCGCTGCGAAGATCAGCGCACAGGCCTGAACGACGGGAATGTCACGCGAGGTGACCGAATCGACCATCAGCTGCCCGATGCCCGGATAGACGAACACCACTTCGACAACCACGACCCCAACCACGAGGTAGGCGAGGTTGAAGGCGATGACGGTGGCAATCGGCGCCCAGGCGTTCGGCAATGCATGGCGTAAAATGACCTGCGACTGCGACGCGCCCTTCAGCTTGGCCATTTCGATATAGGGACTGGCGAGCAGGTTGATGATTGCCGCGCGCGTCATGCGCATCATGTGCGCAACGATGACCAGCGTCAGCGTGAGGGCGGGTAGGGCAGTTCGGTAAAGCCGTTCGGCCAGTCCCGTATTCTCATCCACATTGGCCAGTGACGGCAGCACCGGCCACAGCGAAGCCAGCAGCAGGATCAGGATGTAGGCAACGAAGAATTCCGGTGTCGAAATCGTCGTGAGCGTTGCCGCGTTGACGGCGCGGTCATAGGTCGAATTCCGGTAGAGCGCTGCGGTCAGGCCCAGGAACAGGGCGAGCGGCACTGCGATGATGGCGGTCACGCCAGCGAGGAAAAGCGTGTTCTTCAGACGTGGTGTGACGAGGTCGATGACGGCGCGCGAACGGTCCTGGCCAGAGGCGTTCCTTCCTGAAAAGGAAGTTCCCAGATCGCCCTGCAGGACGTCACCCACCCAGGAGAAATAGCGGACCACCGCCGGCTTATCGAGGCCGAGTTCCTTGCGGAAGGCGGCAACCGTTTCCTTCGTGGCAGCCTGTCCAAGGACAGCCTGGCCGAAATCCCCCGGCAGGAGCGATATCGAAGAAAAGATGATTGCCGAAACGACGAAAAGCGTAGCGAGGCCCAAACCAAGACGCTTCAGCACCGTTGAAAGTACCGGATGCAAATTTCTACCCTCCCCCGACCGGCTCCTGTCTCTTTTTTTGGCTGTTCGCCTGTCGTGCCCCTATAGTGGAGCAATGAATTATCATTTGTAAAGCACTCGCTTCGCCCGCTTTGAAAGCCCCTGGGGAAAGATCGGGCTGCATTGATGCAAAGCCGGGAGAAAAAGCGGACACCATAACCTGCGCGCCTGCAATGACCCTATAAAAATTGTTCTTAGGTTTTCCATGGGGCTGTTTAAACTAATGAAGTCGTCGGTGTGATCCAAACGATAATCCGGCTTCGAAACAGTGATTATTGGCCAACAAGCCCGACCAATGCGGCGTGTTAGATCGCCGAGTTTGTCTGGCAGGTTTGAAACTCGATCTTTCCTGGGAGGAACACGTGAAAGATAACTATTTGAAAAAGCAGGCGAAATGGCTTTCCGAAGGCCAGATTGACCGCCGGCAGTTTGTTATGTCCGCGATTGCGGCCGGACTTGCCATTCCCACAGCCCTGTCTCTGGCAGACAATGTGCTTGCAGCAACGCCCAACAAGGGCGGGCGACTCCGTTTTGGTTCTCTTTATGGTTCCACGACCGACGTTCTTGACGCTGGCACCTCCGAAAACGGCATGAGCCAGGCCATTCTTTATGCCCGCGGCAACCACCTGACCGAAATCGGCCAGGACGGAAAACTGCGTGGGGAACTTGCCGAGAGCTTCGAACCGTCCAATGGCGCAAAGACCTGGGCGTTCAACCTTCGCAAGGGCGTCGAGTTCCACAATGGCAAATCCCTGACAGCCCAGGACGTGATTGCCACGTACAATTATCATCGTGGCGAAAACTCGAAGTCCGCAGCCAAGGGTCTGCTTTCCGCCATCACCGACATCAAGGCGGATGGTGACAACCGGGTTATTTTCGAACTGTCGGGCGGCAATGCCGACTTCCCGTACATCGTGTCCGACTACCACATCATGATCATGCATTCGAATGCGGAAGGCAGCATTGATGACCCGAACAGCCCAATAGGCACCGGCGGGTATGTTGTCGAAAACTACAATCCCGGCACCAGCACAACCTTCAAGCGCAACCCGAACTACTTCAAGGAAAATTCGGCCTTCTTCGACGAAGTTGAAATGCTGACACTCGCCGACACCACTGCGCGTCAGAACGCACTGATGAATGGCGATGTGGACTATATCGACAATGTCGACGCCAAGACGGTTGCCTTGCTGGGCCGCAACCCGAACGTGGAAATCCTGAAGACCACGGGCACGCAGCACTATACGTTCCCGATGCGTGTGGATGCAGCACCGTTCGACAATTACGATCTGCGCATGGCGCTCAAGTATGCGATCAAGCGTCAGGAACTGGTCGACAAGATCCTGCTTGGCAATGGTGAGGCGGGCAACGACGTTCCGGTCAATGCCTCGATGCCGTTCCTCAACACCGAACTGCCGAAGCATGAGTTCGACGCCGAAAAGGCCGCCATGCACTACAAGAAGTCCGGACATTCCGGGAAAATCCAGCTGTCGGTTTCCGACGCTGCATTTGCCGGTGCAGTCGATGCAGCCCAGCTTATCGCGGCATCTGCCAAGGAAGCAGGCATCGACATCGAGATCGTGCGCGAGCCGAAGGATGGTTACTGGTCCAACGTGTGGAACAAGAAGCCATGGTCCGCGTGCTACTGGGGTGGTCGTCCAACCCAGGACTGGATGTATTCGGCTGCCTATACCAACGACACCGAATGGAACGACACCGCCTGGAAATCCGGCGAGCAGGCCGACAAGTTCAACTCTCTGGTTGTCGCTGCGCGTTCGGAAACCAACGACGCGACCCGCAAGGACCAGTACTGGGAAGCCCAGGCACTGCTCCAGGAACATGGCGGCGCGATCGTTGCTATGTGGGCAAGCTTCATTCAGGGCCACTCCAAGAAACTCGCGCATGGCGAGGAAGTGGCAGCCAACTGGGTCAACGACGGCAACAAGATGGCCGAGCGTTGGTGGTTCGCCTGATATCCAGGCGCAATTCCAGCCTGAAAAATCGATGGAGCGGCGGGGAAACCCGCCGCTTTTTTCCTGGCGAATTGGAATTGGGCTGGGTATCGCGCAGCCGTTTTCGGCCCTGTTTCATCATCAACAATTGAACTGCCGTGAGCCTTCAAACGTTCTTTCGCATTGACGTCGTGCAAATTTTATTGCCCACTTGATGCTGGCAACCCGCTTTGTGCGGCCATCTTGGCCCGGTAATTCATGGTTTTCGGGTTACGCCAGGGAGGATTTGAAGATGAAGAAGGAAGACTATCTCAACCGTCAGGCAAAAATGCTGAGCGAGCGCCAGATCGACCGACGTCAGTTCGTCATGGGCGCACTGGCCACCGGCATGGCACTGCCAGCGGCTTTGAGTCTCGCCGACAAGGCTATGGCCATGACCCCAAAGAAGGGCGGACGGTTCCGGATCGGTTCCGGCCATGGTTCCACGACCGACTCACTTGATCCCGGCACATTCGAGAACGATTGGGCTTCGGGTGTCGGCTTTTCGGTTGGCAACTACCTGACCGAAGTGAACGAAAAGGGACAGCTTGTACCGGAACTCGCGGAAAGCTACGATTCTTCCGACGCCAAGACCTGGGTCTTCAAGCTGCGTTCGGGCGTTGAATTCCACAACGGCAAGACCATGACTGCCGACGATGTGATCGCCTCGATCAACTACCACCGCGGCGAGGATTCGAAGTCCGCTGCCAAGGGCGTTATCTCTGGGATCGTCGATATTCGCAAGGATGGAGACAATGTGGTATTCGAACTGAACGCAGCCAATGCGGATTTCCCCTACCTGATCAGCGACTACCACCTGATGATCCTGCCGGCCACCGATGGCAAGATCGATCCCAATGCCGGTATCGGAACCGGTGGATACATGGTTGATAGCTATGATCCGGGTGTACGAGCGCTGCTCAAGCGCAACCCGAACTACTTCAAGGAAGGCAAGGCGCATTTCGATGAGGTCGAATATCTGTCGATCATCGATGTGACCGCACGCCAGAACGCTCTGATGAACGGCGATGTGGACGTCATCAGCCGCGTCGACCCCAAGACGGTAGCGCTTTTGGCGCGCAATCCCGATATCGCCATCATGGAGAAGTCGGGAACCGCGCATTACACCTTCCCGATGCGCCTCGATGTGGAGCCGTTCGGCAATGCGGATCTGCGCATGGCACTGAAACTGGCAATCAAGCGCCAGGAACTGGTGGACAAGATCCTGCTTGGCCATGGCGCTCTGGGCAATGACATCCCTGTTTCGCCATCCATGCCGTTCTATGCTGAACTACCGCAGCGCGAGTTCGATCCCGAGAAGGCTGCCGAACACTACAAGAAGTCCGGCCATTCGGGCGCGATCCAGCTGTCCGCCTCGGATGCAGCTTTCGCAGGTGCCGTCGATGCAGCCCAGCTCATCGCCGCTTCCGCCAAGGAGTGCGGTATCGACATCGAAGTGGTGCGTGAACCATCCGACGGCTACTGGTCGAACGTGTGGAACAAGAAGGGCTGGTGCGCGTGCTACTGGTCCGGTCGTCCAACCATCGACTGGATGTATGCTTCCGCCTACGTGGACAGCACCGAATGGAACGACACTGCCTGGAAGACCACCGACGCAGCCAAGAAGTTCAACGAAATCACCAAGGCTGCGAAGGGTGAACTCGACGAGGCCAAGCGCGCGGCGATGTATCGCGAAACGCAGGAGTTGCTGCATGATGATGGCGGTGCGATTGTTCCGCTCTTCAACAACTACATCAACGGCCTGTCGAACAAGATCCAGCATGGCGAGGATGTTGCCTCGAACTGGGATCTGGATGGTGGCCGCGCTTCCGAGCGCTGGTGGTTCGCCTGATCCTGACAGTTATCAACAGCGGCGTGCGGCGGGGAAACCCGCCGCATTTCTTTTCAACGCTCCTGATCGGGTGAGGCAGCGCTCTGGCTCGCATTGCGCTCCGCGGCGACTTCGGCCAGCAGCCAGTCCCTGAACAGATCAGTATCGGCATGGCCGGTGCCTTCGATCGGCGAAATCAGATAGAAGGATTCCTTCAGGGGAAGGTGCACGTCGAAGGGTGCAACCAGGCGTCCTGCCGCCAATTCCTTGTTGGCCATCGAACTGCGGCCAAGCGCAACGCCATGGCCACTTGCGGCCACCTCAAAGGCGATCAGCGATGTGTCGAACTTGATGCCGCGGCCTGAATCGACTTTCGAAGCGCCCGCCAGTTGCAGCCAGTTTCCCCAGCCTTCCTCGTAACCAAGCACATGCAGCAGCGAATGGTTTGCCAGGTCTTCAGGCCTGCGCAAGGCGTTCGGTCCCTCTAGCAGTGCGGGTGAACAGACCGGGGTGACTGTCTCCCAGGTGAGGCGGTCGATCTTGAAGCCGGGCCACTTGCCGGTGCCGTACTGGATGTCCAGGTCGAAACGTTCCTTGTCGAACTCGTCTGACCAGACGCTGGAAATGATGCGTATCTGCTTTTCTGGATAACGCATGGTGAAACCGCCAAGCCGCGGGCCCAGCCAGTTGACGGAAAAGCCCACCGCCGAACGCACCGTCAGCGCTCCCGCCTTGCGGTTGCCGAAGACTTCCCTGGTGCCTGCCGCCAGTCGCTCGAAGGCATCGCGAACCTTGGGCAGGTAGGCCTCACCGGTGCGGGTCAGCAGCAGGCTGCGCGGCTTGCGAATGAAAAGCTGCTCGCGCAGATAGAGTTCCAGCAGCTTGACCTGCTTGGAAATGGCTGCCTGGGTCAGGTTGAGTTCATTTGCTGCCTGGGTAAAGCTGAGATGCCTGGCCGAGGCCTCGAAGGCGCGCAGCCAGATAAGATGGGGTAACTTGTCACTCATTGGCCCGTCCCCTCATTGCCACGTTGCCGCATTGGCCTGCTCAAACAAGGACATGATTGTCTCATGCCCGATCCTGCTATTCCACAAGTTATGTCATGGTCCATTCTTTTTTTGGTTGCCCGCTGGCAAGCGGCGTTGGAAAGTGGAGCAGATTTCCCGTTTTGATACCCGCCTGGGATGATGTGTGTACTGGATCGCTCGCTGCTAGCCACCCCATGAGCATATCCGGGATTGCCGGGCGAGCGTCGGGCTGGAGATTGGCGGCAGGCAATGGCCTTGCCGACGGCTCAAGACCAGGAACCCGACGATGTTCTCCATTCATCCTACCGCGCGGTTGCGCCCATCGCCCTTCTATGAAGCGACCATTGCCGAAGGCCTCAAGTCGGCAAGCATCTACAACCGCATGATCATGCCGACAGGCTATGGCCATCCGGAAGAGGAATATTGGCGGATCATCAAGGGCGTGTCGCAATGGGATGTGGGCTGTGAGCGCCAGGTGCAGCTCAAGGGTCCCGATGCTGGTGTGCTGGCGCAAATGCTGTCGCCGCGCGATCTGAGCAAATGCGCAGTGGGGCAGGGCAAATACGTGCCCCTGTGCAACCACAAGGGAACGCTCATCAACGATCCGATCCTGCTCAAGCTTGCCGATGACCTGTACTGGTTCTCCATCGCTGATTCAGACATATGGTTCTGGGCTCGTGCCATCGCCGCAGAGCGGGGACTGCGCGTCGAGGTGAGTGAGCCCGATGTGTCGCCGATGGCGATCCAGGGACCGAAAGCGGAAGATGTGGTCGCCTCGGTGGTTGGCGACTGGGTGCGCCAGGTCAAGTATTTCTGGTTCAAGGAAATCGAGATCGAGGGCATTCCCGTCGCAGTGCAGCGCTCTGGCTGGTCAAAGCAGGGCGGCTTCGAGATTTATCTGCGTGACGGTTCCAGGGGAACCGAACTGTGGAACATCTTCAAGGAAGCAGGCAAACCGTGGGGAATTGGCCCTGGCGCACCGGCAACGGCAGAGCGCACGGAAAGCGGTCTTGTTTCGGTGGGTGGCGATACGGATGACGAGACCAATCCGTTCGAGGTGCGGCTTGCCAAATATGTCGATCTTGATGTCGGCAACGATGTTGTCGGCATCCAGGCGCTGCGCAAGGTTGCGGCCGAAGGACCGAGGCGTCATCAGCTTGGCCTTGTGCTCGAAGGCAGGGAACCCGCACCGCTCGGCTTCAGCTGGGATCCCATTCACGTGAATGGCAAGAAGGTCGGCGACATGACCAATTGTGTCTGGTCGCGGCGCATGGATGCCAATATCGGCTATGCACTGATTTCGACTTCCATTCATCCAGGACAGGAAGTCCAGGTGGTGCGTGGCGGCAAGGGCGTCGCGGCGAAGCTCGTCGAATTGCCATTTCTGTAGGTGACCAGAACGAGGTTGCAGCTACGCCCGGCCAATCGTGCATATTGACGAACGGGTCCGCAATGCGGCCTATGAGGGTCGGATGAAGATCGGCTCAGGAATGGCGCGGTACCTGTTACAGCGCTGGTGTGCCTGAAACGAATGAAATGGAAGGGTGTCGCAGAAATGGACTTCAAGGCATTGGTGGTGCGCAAGGACGCGGAAACGGGCAAGACATCCGCTTCCGTCGAACAGGTCAACGAGACACAACTGCCTGAAGGCAATGTCACGGTTGCGGTCGAATATTCGACCGTCAATTACAAGGACGGGCTTTGCATCGGGCCGGGCGGGGGTCTCGTTCGCAATTATCCCCACGTGCCGGGCATCGATTTTGCCGGTGTCGTCGAGAAGAGCAGCGATCCGCGCTACAAGGCTGGCGACAAGGTCGTCCTGACCGGCTGGCGCGTCGGCGAAGTTCGCTGGGGCGGATATGGGCAGAAAGCGCGGGTCGATGCCGATTGGCTGGTGCCCCTGCCTGACGGACTGACCACAAGGCAGGCCATGGCTGTCGGTACCGCCGGGTTCACCGCCATGCTGGCGGTGATGGCGCTGGAGCGCATGGGATTGAAGCCTGGGGCAGGGCCGGTTCTGGTGACCGGTGCAGCGGGCGGTGTCGGTTCCGTTGCCAGTGCCATCCTGGCGAAACTTGGCTACGAGGTGGCAGGGGTCACCGGACGGCCGGAAACGGCAGACTATCTGCGTTCACTCGGGGTCACGACCATCGTTGAACGTGCCAGCATCAACGAGGCAGTGAAAAGGCCGCTTGAAACCGAGACCTGGGCAGGGTGCGTCGATGCCGTTGGTGGCGAGATGCTGGCGCGGGTTCTGGGACAGATGAAGTATGGCGGTTCGGTCGCGGCGGTCGGACTGGCTGGCGGTGCCAGCTATCCGGGCAGCGTCATTCCGTTTCTCCTGCGCGGGGTAAACCTGCTTGGCATCGATTCGGTCATGCAACCCTTCGAGAACCGGTTGCCGGCCTGGAAGCGCGTCGCAAGCGACCTGCCGATGGACAGGCTGGAATCGATGATCGAACCCGCCCGCCTCGAAGATTTGCCGAGGCTTGGTTCGGATATTCTCAAGGGTCAGGTAAGGGGCCGCGTCGTCGTTGACGTGAACGCCTGAGGCGCAAGAAACAAGGGGCTGGCTGGCGCGGGCTATTCCTGCGGCAGCCAGGCTTCGAGCGCGACGCGGACATCGTCGCGCCACGGGATCGAGGTATGTTTATCCAGGTCGCTTGCTGCCAGCACCTGCGTGCTTGCCCAGCGCTTTTCATCGCCGCAACTGATGTCGTGATGCAGGGTGACAGAGGAACGGCCGACCTTCACGACCCTGATCTCGAATGACAGTTCATCGCCAAAGAAGGAGGGCTTGGAGAAATCGGCTGCGATATGGACAGTCGGAGTTCCCCAGCGTTCATTCCAGATGATGTGGTGCCACGGGTAGCCGATATGGGCCCAGAACTCTTCGTTCACGCCATTGAGAATGTTGAGGTAGGAAGGGAAGTAGGCGGTTCCCGAAATGTCGCAATCGCCGAAATGCAGCATGCGGGTCGTCCTGAAGGTTCTTGTCATGTCTGCGCCTGCTCCCGATTTGTCCCGCCTGCCAGCCCGGCTCATGAATACACTCCCGCGTCATGGCTGCAGGCGAGGTTCACCTAAACGCCTGAAGTGTCGTCGTCTAGCCCAGACAGCAAAACACCCGCTGCCTTGTGGGTCAGCGGGTGCTTTTGGGAGATCCGGTTTATGTGGGAGGGGAGGGAGACCGGACCTCGGTTTTCCCGCTGCCAGGGAGGAGGGAGAGGCCTGCGGGA
>JBATLL010000101.1:0-1628 GCA_049289295.1 Rhizobiaceae bacterium | reverse complement strand
GGCAGCAGCAAGACCCATGCCCAGGCCGCCGTTTTCCTCCGGCACCGCGACGCCGAAAACGCCCGCGCCGGCAAGTTCGGTAATCATGCCGTCACCCCACCGACCACCGGTATCGCGCAGTTTTCTGGCGCGGTCGCTGCCGCCTGCCCGGGCGAACAGGGTTTGGGCGCTTTCCCTCAGCAGGCGCAGGTCTTCTTGATCCTGGGTGTTGTCTTCAGTCTGTTTCATTTGGTTTTCGCTTGATCATGACAGGCGTGTCTGTGGAGAAAACGACCTCGCCCGCCGGGTTCTTGGCACGCAGCGTATAGTGGAGAACACCCCGGTCGGGCTTGCTGCGCGACGGCGTGACCGAGTTGACCTGCATCTCGATATCGAGCGGTTCATCGGGGCGAACGGGGCGCGACCAGCGCAGATTGTCAAAGCCCATGCCGCCGATATTGGCCACGTCGACCATCATTTCGATCATGATGGGCTTGAACGCCTCCAGCATGGTCTGAAAACCGGAGGCAATCAGGCTTCCGTGCATGGCAGTGGCATAATCCTCGTCGGTATGCAGCCGCTGCGGGTCCCATTCCAGGGCAAAGGCCTTTATCGACTCCGCGCTCATCGGTGCACTTCGAAAGCGAAACACCTGGCCTGGATGGAAATCCTCCAGGTATTTCATGACTCGCCTTCTACCGAGAATCCGGCATCATAGCCCTTGGACCCGTTGGCAATACGAACGCGGTTGAACTCCTCCAGCTGGGGATAGGTTTCCCGGAAAACGCTCAGGAACTCCGTTATCGGCGCATCGAAAAAGAGACCACGGTCGTTCACGTATTCCATGTGCCGATTGTTCTTTTCGTCGAACTCGTGGAACAGGGCATCGTGATGGCCGTCGAAGACCAGCGGTTTCACCCCGAACCTTTCGCACAGCTCGATATTGAAGGCTGGAGTGACCTTGTAGACCTCGTCATCCAGCCACAGCTGTACATAGCCGTGATAGACGAACAGATCCGTGCCCATCAGCTCTTGCAGTTTGGGTGTGTTCAGGTGGTTGCGGACATCGGCAAAACCCAGCGCCGCCGGTATGCCCGCGGCCCGCAGACAAGCCGCTAGGAGAATGGCCTTGGGGACGCAGAACGCCGCCTCGGCGCCCGCGATCCGACTGGCTCGATAAGAATCCTCGTCCAATGCAAAACAATATGGGTCGTAACGGATGCCATCGCGTACCGCCTCGAAAAGGCGGATCGCCTTGTCCCGGTCGGTTGCATCCGCAGGCAGATCACGCAATGCTGAGGAAACGAAATCCTGCACTTCCACGCTGTCGCTCTCAACAAAGCGCGATGGCATCACATACTGACCGGCCTCAGCAGACAAGCCCTCCTTGGACTGTGCCATCGCAACTCTCCCTCATATTTCTAACAAATGTTAGAATAATGTCCGAAAGCCCACGCGTCAACGGGATTCATTTCGGCTCAAGTTCCACCACAGCATGGCGCGCATTGTCTTCTCCCAAAGATGGCGCGCGACCGATTTGATCCGCCGGACCACGAAAACCGGGCGCGATCGGCAATGGCAGGGCCGGCACCTTGGTGCCGGCAATCGCCAGCTTCCGGCCGAACACCCCGCGCGCCGCGAAATGCGGG
>JBATLL010000100.1:0-1558 GCA_049289295.1 Rhizobiaceae bacterium | reverse complement strand
CACATGGACGGTGCAGTATGGGATGGATATTGCGTTGGGAAGAAAGCAAAGGCTTAGCGCAAAGAGAAAGCGATGGAGTCTCGGGAGGTTGCGTCAATAGGTGTGTAAACACGCGTCAGGCGGCGGCCTTCTGGTCGGCGTTCAGCACCTCGGCTCTCAGGCCGTTCACGTACTTCACTCCCTCAGCGACAAGCGGCAGGATCTCTGGGCAGTTGAGCCTTCGAAACGACTTCTCGGCGACGAGAAGGATGCGCCAGATGAGCGCCGAAGCGCTGGCGACCTTCTTGTAGCGCTTGGCGGCCGACGTTCTCAGGCGCACAGGCGCGAAGGGCGACTCGACGACGTTCGTCGTGCGCAGGTGCCGCCAGTGCTCTTTCGGAAACGAGTAGAAGGTGACCATACGCTCCCAGTCGTCGAGCAGACAGGCCACCGCCTTGGGGTGGTCCTTGCGGTAGCGCTCAGCAAAGGTGTCGCGCATGAGCTCCGCGGCCTCGCGCGTCTCCTCGTAGGGGATCTTGCAAAGTACCTCGCGCGCCTGCGACTGGAGTTTCTTCGGCAGTTTGTCGAGCACGTTGACGATCTTGTGATTCCAGCACCGTTGCTCGGCGGCTTGCGGAAAGACCTCGGGCAGAGCACTCCAGATTCCGAGACTACCGTCCGCGACGAGCAGCCGCGGCATCGTCAGTCCTCGGCCCTTCAAGCCGCGCAAGATCTCCGCCCAGGATTCCTTCGATTCGCGATAGCCGCTCTCGACGGCCAAGACGACCTTGCGGCCATCACGCAGCGCCGCCATCACCACCAGGAGGGCCGCCTTCTCCTTCTCCAGGCCAGCCTTCACGTAGACGCCGTCGGCCCAGAAGTAGACCGGCTCGAGCCCCTTCAGAGATCGCTTCTGCCAGGCCTCGTACTCGACCACCCACTTGCCACGAAGACGCTCGATCGAAGACGGCGACAGCGGCGCCCCTTCGCCGAGAAGGCCTCGCAGCGCCAGCTCGAAATCGCCCTGCGAAAGGCCATGCAGGTAAAGCTGCGGCAAGAGCTCGCCGACCTGCTTCGTTCGACGCTGAAACATCGGCAGCACCAGGCTCTCGAATCGCTCCTCGAGCCCACGCACTCGCGGTCGCTGCACGACCACCGTGCCGCAGCTCATCGACAACCGGCGAGGCTTGCCGTATCCGTTGCGGTAGCCGACCGAACCATCCACACCGGCCCGCCGGGCACTCGGAGAGCGCCCCAGAGCGCTCGTCACTTCCTCCTCCAGAAGACGCTGCAACCAGCGCTGGATCTCCCCACGCGCGAAACCCTCCAGCTCCTCGAAGAATTTCGTTGACCCAAACTCTCCCTCAGTGATCTTCTCTGACATGGCGGCGTTTCCGTTTCTCCGGGATCTCCCGGTGGTCTTGGCGACCGGAAGGTTACGCCGCCTTCAGCTCATTTACACACCTTTTGAGGGTACCTCAGTCTCGGACTCTCAGTCTCGTACATGCAAGGGGAAGCCGATGCGGGCTCTCTGTCGCTTCCTCTCGAGACAGTCAACATTTCTGCGGGCGTTGTCTGG
>JBATLL010000099.1:0-118897 GCA_049289295.1 Rhizobiaceae bacterium | reverse complement strand
AGTGTCCGTTCCAAAAAGAGTTGGGTGATTTCAGCAGGTTGTGATTCCTTCGGATTGCTGAGATTCGATGGAGGCCACGATGCCCTGGACTGAAATCACCCGGCCGCACTATGAGCGGCGTTGCCCCCGCTACGCAAGCGATCTGACGGATGCCGAATGGTCGCTGATCGAGCCGATGATGCCGGTGCCCAATCGCATCGGGCGCCCGCGCAAGAGCGACCTGCGCGAGGTGGTGAACGCACTTCTTTACCTGGCCTCGGCCGGCTGCGCGTGGCGGCTGCTGCCGAAGGATTTTCCGCCGTTCTCGACGGTCCAGAAATACTTCTGGCGCTGGCGTGACGAAGGACTGCTGCGCACGATCAGCAACACCCTCGTGATGGCGGCCCGCGAGGCCGAGGGCCGGGAGGCGAGCGCGACAGCCGGCGTCATCGACAGTCAGAGCGTGAAAACCACCGAAAGCGGTGGAATACGGGGCTTTGACGCCGGCAAAAAGGTCAAGGGCCGCAAGCGTCACATCATCGTCGACACCACCGGCCTCATCGTCGGTCTCGTCGTTCACGCCGCCGACATACAGGACCGCGACGGCGCGCCGGCCGTCCTGAAATCCATCCTCAAACGCTGGCCCTGGCTGCGTCATGTCTTCGCCGATGGCGGCTATGCCGGGCCGAAGCTGAGGGGCGCGCTGCAAAAAGTCGGCAAGTTCACCCTTGAAATCGTCAAACGAAGTGACGCCGCCAAGGGCTTTGAGGTCCTGCCGCGCCGCTGGGTGGTGGAGCGCACTTTCGCATGGCTGGGCAGATGCCGCAGGCTGGCCAAGGACTTCGAGCGGACAATCGCTTCCGCCGAGGCCTGGGTCTTCATCGCCCATATCCGCATGATCACCCGACGGCTCGCAAGGGCTTGAAAATGCACTGCTCATTCTGATTCAGACACTTACACAGGTTGACCAACAAGCTCACAGACTACGACGACCTTCCCCAAGCGGCGCAACTGCAAGTTCACATGTTATTTCGTTCGCAAACAATAAAATTGCTCGCGCACGTTGTTCTTGCACCCAATATCCTAGACTTTCCTGAGAGTTCCATCAAGCAATCATGTTGAAGGTGGCTCTGAGTCGCGCCTACCAGCGCAGCAGTACCGAGCCCCAGGTGAAGCCACCGCCCATCGCCTCGAGCAGGATGACATCGCCGCGTTTGACGCGCCCGTCATTTACCGCCTCGCACAGGGCAAGGGGAATAGAAGCTGCTGACGTGTTGCCGTGCCGGTCGACCGTGATCACCACCTTTTCAGGGGAAATGTCGAGCTTCCTGGCCGATGCGTCGATAATGCGGCGGTTGGCCTGGTGCGGCACGAACCAGTCAATGTCCGAGGAACCGAGGCCGGTGGCCGCGTAAGCGGCCTCGATCACGTCAGTGATCATGCCGACGGCATGGCGGAAAACCTCACGGCCTTCCATGCGGAGATGCCCGACAGTTCCGGTCGAGGACGGCCCGCCGTCGACATAGAGTTTTTCCTTGTGGGTGCCGTCAGAGCGCAGATGCGCGGTGAGAATGCCCCGGTCCCTGTTGGTACCACTGCCTTCCTGCGCCTCGACAATCACCGCACCGGCGCCATCGCCGAACAGTACGCAGGTCGTGCGGTCCGACCAGTCGAGGATACGCGAAAAGGTTTCTGCTCCGATGACGAGGATACGCCTGGCAAATCCCGTGCGAATATACTGGTCAGCCGTGGTCAGCGCGAAGATGAAGCCGGAGCAGACCGCCTGCGAGTCGAATGCAGCACCATGATGCATGCCAAGCCGGTTCTGGATTTCCACCGCGGTTGCGGGAAAGGTGTTGTTGGGAGTGGAAGTGGCAAGGATGATCATGTCGAGATCATCGGCAGTGATGCCGGCCTGTGCCATGGCTGCGCGTGCGGCCTTCTCGCCCAGATCGGCTGTGGTCTCGCCTTCGGCCGCGATCCGGCGCTCGCGAATGCCGGTGCGCTGAATGATCCACTCGTCGCTCGTCTCCACGACGCCTTCGAAGTCGGTATTCTTCATCACGCGCGACGGAAGATAGGAGCCGCAGCCGGTAACAATCGATCGTATCACTTTTTTTCCCGTCACTCTTGAGCGGGCCTGGTTTCCCTGGACCTGGCTCCGCCGAAATATGTCAAGTCGTTCGCAATCTTTGCGATGATGTCGTTTGCCGCCATGTCATGGCCCATGCTGATCGCAGCGGCAAAGCCTTCCGCATCCGTTCCGCCGTGACTCTTGATGACGATGCCGTTGAGGCCGAGCATGACCGCGCCGTTGACCTTCCTGGGGTCCATCTTCTCGCGAAGATGGTCGAAGGCGGACTTGGCCAGCAGGTAGCCGATCTTGGCCATGATGGTCCGGCCCATGGCCGAACGGAGATATTCCGCAATCTGCTTGGCCGTGCCTTCAGCCGTCTTGAGCGCGATGTTTCCCGAAAATCCTTCGGTGACGACGACGTCGACCGTGCCGCGGCCGAGGTCATCGCCCTCGACAAAGCCGTGATAGCGCATGTTGGGCAGTTCGGATTCGCGCAGGATCTGGCCTGCTTCCTTCACTTCCTCCATGCCCTTGACTTCCTCGACGCCGATATTGAGCAATCCGACCGTCGGGCGTTCGAGATCATAGAGCGCGCGCGCCATGGCTGAACCCATGAGCGCAAAATCGATCAGCTGGCCGGCCTCGGCACCAACATTGGCGCCAACGTCGAGAACCACACTTTCGCCCTTCAGTGTGGGCCACAGGGCCGCCATTGCCGGGCGTTCGATACCCGCCATCGTGCGCAGGCAGAATTTCGCCATCGCCATCAGCGCGCCAGTATTGCCCGCAGAAACGCAGACGTCCGCCTCGCCGTTCTTGACCGCCTCGATGGACCGCCACATGCCCGATTTCCACCTGCCGCGGCGCAGCGCCTGGCTCGGCTTGTCTTCCATGGAAATGGAGACCTCGCAATGAATGACGCTGCTGGCAGCCTTCAGGCGCGGATAGGTATCGAGGATCGGCATGATTGCCGCTTCATCGCCGTAAAGCTTGAACTTCAGGCCGGGCTGGCGTTCCAGCGCAATGTCGGCGCCGCCAATGACGACGGCCGGGCCATGATCCCCGCCCATTGCGTCCAGTGAGACCGTCAGATTGCTTGCCATTTGTGGATCCGGTGCCGCTCCTGATGTCCTGCTTGGCGAAAAGCCCAAAAAAATGGGCGGTTCGTCCGCCGGGAGGCCTCAATAGACTGTCCATCTGTGGCGGACAATAGCGTTTTCACGTGGCGGTGCAAGGCATCGGCTCGGACTACGCACAGGCTTGCGCCCTGTCATTCGTCACCTTCCTTCAACTTGCGCAGCGCTGCAAAAGGCGATTCCCTTGCTGGCTCATTGTCATCGTGCGGTGCAGGTTCGGCCAACTCGGCCCCCGCAGCTCGCGGGAAAAGATCGATCTCCAGCGCAAGATGTTCGCTGACCACCGGCCATATGTCGATCGTATCGCCGCTAAAACTGTCGGGAATGTCATCGCCTTCGGGATCGAGCAGCAATTCGCCCGTGTGATCTGCCTGACGGCGGGCAATGCGCGAATCAGCGGGAATGAAACGGGCACGAAATGGCGTGTCTATTGCCTGAAGCACTGGTTCGAGTGTCACCACGCAGGGCTGTTCAACACTGGCCCGCACCTGGCCTGCGACTTCCACTCCGTCGCGCAACCAGCGGCGTACCGTGATGTCGGCTTCCAGAAGCGGGATGGCTGAAACGCCAAGAGCTCTTGCGAGTTGCCCGCGCTCGCGCTCATCGGGACGCAGTGTGATGCGGTAGCCTGACCCCGGAATCCTGGAAACGTTGAGCGGATATTGCAGCATTCTCGCAGCTCCCGGCATGTCAGACATTCCCGCTCGGAACGCTCTTGAACGTGTCTTCGACCTCTGGCCACTCGATCCTGCCAGAAGCAATTGCGCCATAGGTCTGGCGGCCAAGCAGGCGCGCAGCCTCGATCATGTAGTTTGCGAGCATTGCTGCGCCTGCTTCATCCCTGCCGTCATGGAAGCGTGCCTTGACGCGTTCGGTGAGGTCTTTGGAACTGGCGCGCGAAAGCGATTCATCAAAATCGGCGATCTGGCCGTAGAACCCGGCAATGAGCTTCTTCTTTCGCTTCGGCACCGATGTGTCACCAATCCCGATTTCACGCAGCGCGCGGTCAACGTCAGCGGTAAAATGGTCGAACACGGCCTGGCTGAGGTCGCGCGCTTCAGCCTCTGTCTCGCTGGAAAGACGGTGGGAAAGCAGAAACATGTGCAAGGCAAGCAGATCGAAGCGCCCGGTAACGGTGTCGGCGATCCCCATTTTCGTGAAGAATGCCTCGCAGCGCGCCTGTGCCATAACACGGCCATAAATATCCTCAGAAACGGATGAGGTTTTCGCTCCAGCGGAAAAAATCGATGCAAGGCGGGCAAGCATGGCTATCGGGTTCCATCCGGCCTGCCCAGACGGTATACAGGCCTCAGGTTGAAAACTGTCTATTGGTGATATACCGGACAGGGACCGAATTACAGCCCTGCTGCATGGCAGGCAATCCTGCGCAGGCAGCGCAGCGCGGAGTGAACAGTGAAAAACGGGCGAAATCATTCGAAATTTGCGGTCTGGGGCGTGTTGGCCGGGCTGCTTGTGGCCTCTCCGCTCACGCTTGCGGCATGCAGTACCGAACAGGTGTTCACGCATGGCGCCATCATCACGCAGGATCAGATCGATCTCATTCCTGTCGGTTCAAGCCGCGATCAGGTGCTGCTGGCACTCGGCACACCCTCGACGACAGGCAGCTTCGACAGCGAGGTCTTCTATTACATTTCGCAAAAGAAGCAGAAGAATCTCGCCTACCAGAAGGCAAAGATCGTCGACCAGCGCGTGCTTGCCGTCTATTTCGATGATGTCGGCACCGTTGCCCATGTCGCCAACTACGGCATGCAGGATGGAAAGATCTTCGATTTCATCAGCAGGACCACGCCCACGGGCGGCAAGGATCTGACATTCCTTGGCCAGCTTCTCTCCGGACCAGGAAAGAACGCGAAGCCATCGGCCCCGAGCCTGCCAGGCTCGTGATCAAACGCCTGAACCCCGCACAAGTGGCGGGGTCCGGCATGGTGTTGATCCACCGATAGATCAGAGGCGATAGAGTATCTGATCGGTCCAGAAACGCTCGAGGCGCTGCAGGGACTTGTTCATGCGGGCGAACTCGTCGGGATTGATCCCGCCGACCTGCTCCACAGTCGCCATGTGGCGCTGATACAGTCCATCCACGATCTGGGCGATCTTGTTTCCGTCGTCGGTCAGGCTGACGCGCACCGAACGGCGATCAACGCGCGAGCGCTGATGATGGATGAAGCCCATCTCGACGAGTTTCTTCAGATTGTAGGAAACATTCGAACCCAGATAGTAACCGCGCGTGCGCAGTTCACCGGCCGTCAGTTCCGAATTGCCGATATTGTACAGCAACAGGGCCTGAACCGCGTTCAGGTCGCTTCTTCCCTGACGATCGAATTCGTCCTTGATTACATCCAGCAGGCGCCTGTGCAGGCGCTCCACCAGCGTAAGCGTTTCCAGATACTGGGTCTTGATGTCGCCTGTGGGTTGCGGGTCAATGGCCTTACCCACCAAGCCAAGTGCATTGGTCATTCGCTTCGCCTCTCTGCATCGGTGGGATTGTTTCCTCCCACTCTCGAAACAGACCATAGCGCTTTCACATAAAATTCGACTTAAACAGCAGGCTTAACCGGGAGTTACCTGAATCGCGAAACTGTCTCGAAATTACCGGGTTTTCCACCTGAATGGCCAAAAACGGGCCTGGCGGTTTACTTCTTGTTTGTCAAAACGAGAATTGCAAAGCGGAATGCAAGGAAAATGACGATCGCAAGCAGGTGGAAGGAAACACGCAGATCGGCGCGGCCGAACAGGTCTGAAAACCAGGTATACATGCTGATTTCAACGCCAACGGTGATGAGCCAGACGACCGGGCCCCAGGAGAACAGGCCCCACAGGCCGAGTGCTGCAACGGGCAAGAGTACCGCCAACAGGGAGCCACCAGCGCGCCAGTGCGCGGCCATCGTGTCGAAGCGGTAGTCGGCACCATCGAAGATGCCGACGAGGCGGCCCCAGTACTGCAAGGCAAACAGAAGCAGGAACATCGACACCACGCGCAGGAACAGCGCATAGAGATTGCGGGCCAGACCGGCCACGTTTTCCTTGTCCTGTTCCAACACCCCTACTCCCGATTCCGGGCTTATGGGATTGACTGCTATGTCATGGTTGCGGCATTGGCAAGGCAGTGCGACACATGAGCGGCCCCAAGTCAGCTCCGTGGCAGCGTCTGGCCCGGTCCGTGGCGCAGACATGTGGCCGGGGGGCATGATACAATCGCGCCTATGGTGAACCTCTTTGGCGCAAGTACCGGGTTGGATCGGGAGAGACAGTTGGTGAACGTGGACGAAATCACAGGCGGCAGGCGCATGCGGCGCAATCGCCGCTTCGACTGGTCAAGGCGTCTGGTACGTGAAAACGTGGTCACGGCAGATGACCTGATATGGCCGATCTTCATCATCGAGGGAAACAATCGCACGGAAGCGATTGGTGCCATGCCAGGCGTCGAGCGAATGAGTGTCGACCTTGCCGTAAAGGCAGCGGAAAAGGCTGCGAAGCTGGGCATTCCTGCCATCGCCACCTTTCCCAACGTGGCACTGGAAAAGCGGGACGTTTCAGGTTCGGAAATCCTGCGCGCGGACAATCTGATCAATCAGGCGACTGCCGCGATCAAGAAGGCCGTGCCCGAAATCGGCATCATCACGGATGTGGCGCTCGATCCCTTCACCAGTCATGGCCATGACGGGATATTGCGCGACGGGATCATCCTGAATGACGAAACGGTCGACCAGATCGCGCGGGCTGCCGTGCTGCAGGCGGAAGCGGGTGCCGATATCATTGCACCGTCCGACATGATGGATGGACGGATCGGCGCGATTCGCCAGGCACTTGATGCGGCAGGGTTCAACGATGTCGCAATCATGTCCTATGCGACCAAGTACGCCTCTGCCTTCTATGGCCCCTACCGCGAGGCGGTGGGAACCGGCGGCCTGCTCAAGGGAGACAAGAAAACCTACTATATCGATCCGGCAAACACGGATGAGGCCATCAGGGAGACCGAACTCGACATCATCGAGGGTGCTGACATGGTCATGGTGAAGCCGGGTCTGCCGTATCTCGACATCATCCGCAGGCTCAAGGACACGTTCTCCATGCCGACCTATGCCTATCAGGTGTCGGGTGAATATTCGATGATCATGGCGGGTGTCGAAAAAGGCTTCCTGGATGAAGAACGCGCCATCATGGAAACAATGATGGCCTTCAAGCGGGCGGGCTGCGATGCGGTTCTGACCTATTTTGCGCCAAAAATCGCCGAATGGCTGAAACGGGACCGGTGAGATGCATTTCAAGACGCTGAACATAGATGGCATCGAAGTCGAACTTGGGGGACCTGCAGCCGATCGCATTGTCACCGGCTCACCGCAGTTCCGGACCTGGAGTGTCGAGGAGCGCGACGGGCTTTACGCAGGCGTATGGGAATCCACACCGGGAAGCTGGCGCATCCAGTATGACGAATGGGAATACTGCCGTATCCTGTCCGGTGTTTCCATCATCCACGAGGATGGCGGGACGGCGTCGAGGGTTGGCCCGGGAGACAGTTTCATTCTCCAGCCCGGTTTCAGGGGCGTGTGGGAAGTCATCGAGACAACCTGCAAGGAATATGTGATCCGGCTTTGATGGCCTGGATCAACGCTGTGCAGGCAACTCAAAGCTGCCCATTTGCATTCCGTTTCGGCACCCCCATATGCAGGGAAAGGAGAAGCGGCAATGGTTTCACATCATCCTGGCGACACACTTTCCTCGGCCAGCGCCCTGAACGCCAGTCGGCTCGAAAGCGTGCGCACACGTCGCGTGCTGGCGTTCCTGATCGACTATCTCGCGATTTCGGTGATGTTCCTGATCTCGATCATCCCGGTCTTTCTCCTCGGCATTGTGACCTTTGGCGCGGGCTGGCTGCTTTTCCCGGTGCTGGGCCTGCTGGTTGCCGCTGCCTATATCGGCTCGACGATGGGCGGCCCAAACCAGGCCACGTGGGGAATGAATTTCTTCGCGCTCAGAATCGAGCGGCTTGACGGCAAACCGGTCGATGGCATCACGGCAATCGTGCATGGCATCCTGTTCTGGGTCGCGCATGTCACGCTGACGCCGCTGCTCCTGGTCGTATCGCTGTTCAACAGCCGCAAGCAGCTGGTCCAGGATATCCTTCTTGGCACGGTAATCGTTCGTTCCGACCGCCACGCCTGAAAAGCGTCCTTTGCGCCCAGCCCCATGGCTGCGATAATGGCGTGATTGCAGTGTCGGGAGATTCGTCAAGAGATGTCCACTGAACTGCTTCAGGCTGCGACGGGCGGCTTCACGATGTGGGCGACCTACGCCATCATCATCGCGACCATCATCGCCTATGCCACCGATCGCTGGCCGATCGAACAGGTATCACTGATCGTGCTGTGCGCGCTGCTGATCCTGTTCTCGTTCCATCCGGGCATTGTGGCGCCGATGGAACTGGTCTCCGGCTTTGCCAATCCTGCTCTCGTGACCGTGCTGGCGCTGATGGTGGTAGGCCAGGCGCTTTACAACACGGATGCGCTCGATCCACTGGCGCAATGGCTGTCGCGTTCGCCTTTGGGTGGCAGGCGCCTGATGATCGTGCTGTTGCTGGCGCTACCGGCAGCGATTTCAGCATTTCTCAACAACACACCGGTTGTGGTGATGTTCATTCCGATCCTCACGCTGGTCGCCAGGCAACGCAATCTGGGGGTGGCGCAGATACTCATGCCGCTTTCCTTCGCCTCCATCCTGGGCGGCATGACCACGCTGATCGGTTCCTCGACCAACCTGCTGGTGGCCGGTGTTGCGCAGAGGGCTGGAATTGATATCGGCTTTTTCGACATCACGGTGCCGGGCCTGATCCTTGCCGGGGTCGGCATGATCCACGTGCTTTTCGTGATGCCGCTGATGCTGGCTGACCGGCCCGGCATGATCGAGGAAATCAAGACGCGTTCGGGAAAGCAGTTCATATCCGAAATCGTCGTGACTTCCGGCCATCCGCTGGAAGGAGCAACATCTCGCGCGGGCCTCTTCAGGGAAATGTCCGGCCTGACCGTGCGCGCCATCGTGCGAAACGACATTCCGATCCCTCCGCCCTTCGAGGATGTGACGCTCACCCTCGGCGACACTGTCATTGTTGCAGCCACCCGCGCTGTGCTCACCCGAGTGCTGGCGAAAGATCCAAGCGGCATGGCGGTGAACGCGGACATCGAGGATGGCGAAGTGCAGGACGAGAAGCTTGAGCCGCATTATACGCTTGCTGAAGCTGTCGTCGCGCCGGGCTCACGCTATGTTTCGCGAACGATTGCCGATGCCGGTATCCGCGCCAATGACGGCGTCGCGGTACTCGGCATTCAACGCAAGAGCCACATGCAGCGCGCCGGGCTTGCCGATATCAGGCTCGAACCGGGCGATACGGTGCTGATCGGTGGCACGCCGGAAGACGTTGCGCGCCTGCGCTCATCGCGCGACCTGCTGCTGCTGGAATGGTCGAAGGTTGCGGTGCCGATGCGCCGACTTGCGCCAGTGGCGATGAGTGTATTTGCCGCCATGGTTGTTGCCGCGGCCTTCTCGATCCTGCCGATCATGACCGCTTCCTTGCTGGCGGCAACGGCCATGATTGTCACCGGCTGCATCAATGTCCGCCAGGCAGCGCGCGCTTTTGATTCGCGCATCTTCATGATGGTTGGAGCATCGCTGGCAAGTGCGGTGGCGCTGGAGAAGACCGGCGGGGCGCAATATCTGGCAAGCCTGAGCGCAACCCTTCTGGAGGGATTGCCGGTGTCGGTTTCGCTTTCGGTATTTTTCCTGAGCGTTGCAGTGCTGACCAACATCCTTTCGAACAATGCAACGGCAGTACTGTTCACGCCAATCGCCATTTCCATCGCGCGCGAACTGGGGGCAGATCCGATGGCCTTCGTCGCCGCGGTGATCTTCGCGTCAAACTGTTCGTTCGCGACCCCAGTGGGTTACCAGACCAACCTGCTTGTAATGGGGCCAGGCCACTACCGTTTTTCCGATTTCCTCAAGGCAGGCGTACCGCTTGTCATCCTGATGTGGCTCACATACTCTTTCGTGGGTCCCTGGTATTATGGAACATGACTCGTCACGCACTAGAAACGCCCCAGTTCTACCTGACTGCACCAGCGAGTTGCCCCTATCTTCCGGGCCGGCTGGAACGAAAGGTCTTCACCCATCTCGTTGGAACGCGGGCGCCGGAAATCAATGACATGCTGACCCAGGGCGGGTTTCGCCGGTCGCAGAATATCGCCTACCGGCCTGCCTGCGAGGAATGTCGGTCATGCGTGTCGGTGCGCATCGTTGTCGATGATTTCAAGCCAGGTTCATCGATGCGGCGGGTTCTTCGCGCCAATCGCGACCTGGTTGGCCTGCAATTGCCGCCAGCCGCGACATCGGAACAATATACCCTGTTCCGCCAGTATCTGGACAATCGTCACACTGGCGGTGGCATGGCGGACATGAGCGCGCTCGACTTTTCGATGATGGTCGAGGATACGCACGTCAACACGATGGTGATCGAGTATCGCCGTCGCGGTCCCGACACCGGCATCACGGGGCGCGGCACCGGCCCGCTGGTAGCGGCAGCGCTTACCGACGTGCTGTCGAATGGTCTGTCGATGGTCTACAGCTATTTCGACTGCGAAGAGGGACAGCGCAGCCTTGGAACCTGGATGATCCTCGATCATATCGAGCGTGCGCGAAAGATGGGGCTTCCCTATGTCTATCTCGGATACTGGGTTCACGGGTCTGAAAAAATGGAATACAAGACGCGCTTCCAACCGCAGGAACATCTGACCATGTCGGGGTGGGCGCGGCGCGTACCAACGCCAGCGTAAAGGGGTCCTGCACTTTACCAGAGCATCACATGCAATCCACGCAGCAAGCAAATCAGGCGAAGGGGGTCATGCTTGGCCTGTTCGGCGGCCTGGTCATTTCCTTCGATGTTCCGATGATCCGGCTCGCGGAAAGCGACGTCTGGTTCTCGATGAGCCTGCGCGGCTTCTGCATAGGCGCGGTTTTCCTTGCGCTTTATCTTGTTGGTGTTCGAAATGACGACATGCCGCGCCATCCGCTCAAGGACCGCGACTGGCTGACAGTCGGGCTGTTCTACGGGCTGACAAACATCTTCTTTTCGACTGCCGTGTTCAGCACCTCGACGGCCAATCTGGTTTTCATCCTCGCATTCAATCCGATGATTTCTGCGCTGCTGGCCTGGCGTCTGATCGGTGAACGCCCCTACAAGGCGACCTGGGCAGCCATTGCCGCAACCATGATCGGCGTGGCGATCATCGTGTCGGGCGGATTGGGCAACGGAACCTATTTCGGCGATGGGGCGTCCATCCTGTGCAGTGCAACACTCGCTTATGCGCTGGTGCGAACGCGCCAGTCCGGCAAGGATCTGTCGCTGGCGCCGGGCTTGGGCGGGCTGATTGCCGGGCTGTTTGCGCTTCCCTTCGCGCTGGCGGACCTGAAGATGCCGGGCCAGATCGGCTGGCTGTGGGCCAATGGGCTGATCCTGGTACCAGTTTCGGGGTTCTGCCTGGCGCTTGCCCCACGCTATATTCCTGCGCCGCAGACCGCGATCTTCTTCCTTCTCGAAACCGTGCTTGCGCCCGTCTGGGTCTGGTACGTGTTCAGCGAAGAACCTTCGCGTCAGACCATCATCGGCGGCTCGATCGTTCTTGGCGCAGTCCTCGCGCATGCGGCATGGGGAATTGCCAGGTCGCGCAGGGCCGTGCCTGCCGCGGCAGAAGCCGCCAGCTGAGCGCTGTTCCAGGGTTCTTTACAACTGAAATGTCTGCGCTAGGCTGACGGGCATGACTGCAAGCAATCCGATCGAACTTGTCGACCTGTCAAAGCCGCTGGCGGGAAGCGAAGGGGTGGACCCCAATCACGCAAGCCGCATTCGCGTGCAGATGCTGCTCGACCAGCATGCCTCGCTGGTGCAGCAAACACAGTTTGCCGACGCCAAGGCTGGCGGTCTTGTCACACTGGTTGGCCTGCTAGCCCTCAAGGGCCCCCTGCCGATGACCGATCTGATGACACAGGACATGTTCACCAAGGCAAGCGGCCTGCTCGCGGCACTTTGCATCCTGTTCTGCATGCTGACGGCCTTTCCGCGCTATCCGGCGAAAAAGCATCGCGAGCATCTATCCGACCTTGACCGGTTTTCCTGGCCTTCGCTGACCTCGCCAGAATTCGATGCCAACACCTACGCCACCTTCATGCAGACGGCGGAAGTATCGCAGGTCGTCCATTCCATCGCGCGGTCAAACAGTGCTGTGTCGAAAATCCTGCTGCGGAAATTCCAGATGCTGCGAATTGCCTTCGTGCTTGGATGCCTTGTGTTCGTGACGGTGTTCATCCGCCAGTCCGGCATCGGCTAAGGCACCGAGGGATCATCGCGAAGCGTTGCGCTGACGCAGGCCTGGCGACGGGATGTTTCAGGCCTCGTCTGCGGGCACGATCCAGGTCTCGGCGAGACCAGCTTTCTCCCAGCGCTGCCACGCATCAAGCCCCCGCATCGCACCAGTATAGGCAAGCACGGCCGGATGGCTCGACAGGGCATATCTCTCCAGCCGGCTGACAATTGGCGCGAACATGGCATCTGCATTGCAGAATTCGCCGAAGAGGAACGGGCCTCCAGACTTTTCAAGGCATGACGCCCACAGTTCCTCGATCCGGCGCACATCGCGGCGGACCGCATCGCCTGTTTCGATTGCGCTGACCGGCCTGCGCATGTTCATGGGACAGGCAGAGCGCAGAGCCGCGAACCCGCCATGCATTTCGGTGGCCACACATCTGGCAACCGCGCGCGTGGCCCTGTCCTGTGGCCAGAAACCGTGATTGGGGAACCTGTCTGCAAGATATTCGAGGATGGCAAGCGATTCCCATACGGTCAGATCGCCATCGACGAGAACCGGAACCTTGCCGGTTGGCGAGAAGGCGCGGAACTTCGGATTGCCACCGGAATCATCAAAGGGGATCAGCTCTTCGTCGAAAGCAATGTTCTTCGCAGCCAGTGCGATCCATGCGCGAAACGACCAGGAAGAATAATTCTTGTTACTGATGAACAGCTTCATCGCCAGCACTCCGCTTTTCAAGCAGCCCTTTTGACTATGGCGGGACGGGGTGGTCAACCGGATAATCGGGCAGGCGTTGACAGTTCTGTTATTTTATGTTTTTGTTAATTAACAATTACTGGAATCAACATGAACAACCTCACACGGACTTTTGCCGCACTGGGAGACCCGACACGGCTTGCGATTGTCGAGCGACTGCTGGGCGAAGGCGAATTGAGCGTCGGCGAACTCCTAAGCGATGCGACCGTTTCGGCACCCGCCTTTTCACGTCACCTCAAGGTGCTGCGCGATGCGGGTATCGTGGAGCAGCGAATAGACCGGCAGCGCCGCCTTTACCGCGCGCGGCCACAGCCCGTCCAGGCAATCTCGGCCTGGACATCAACCTACCGCGAATTCTGGCAGGCAAACCTCGACCGGCTGGACAAGGCATTGATGGAGGAGATGAAACGCAGATGAGTACCTTGAAAATGGAGCGCGAATTCACGGCTGATCCCGCGACCGTATTCAGTTTCGTGACGCGCAGCGAAAATCTCGCCAAGTGGTGGGGACCGGAAGGAATGACGCTGCCGGAAAAGGCGCTCGATTTCTCCCGCAAGGGATTGTGGCTGTCGGTGATGATGAATGCCGACGGCAAACGCTACAAGTGCAGCGGCAAGGTCCTGTCGTGCGATCCGCCACGCAGCGTGGAGTTCACCTGGGCATGGCATGACGAGAAGGATGCGCGCGGCCATGAAAGTCTGGTGCGTTTCGAAGTGCATGCAGGGCGCAATGGCGGCAGTCGGTTCGTGCTGATCCATAGCGGATTGCCGGATGAGGAAAGCGTGGCCAACCATGAAATTGGATGGTCATCGTCCCTGAGAAAACTCGAACGGATGGCTGGACTGTCCAAAACTGGGAGGAAATGAACATGCCGAAATATGTATTTGCCTATCATGGCGGCAACCCGCCTTCATCGCCCGAAGAGGGAAAGAAGATCATGGCGGCGTGGGAGAAGTGGTTCGGCTCCATCGGCCCGCATGTCGCTGACGGCGGCAATCCACTCGGCAAATCGGTCACCGTTTCGGCGCGCGGCGTCAAGCATGACGGCGGCGCAAACCCGATTTCCGGCTACTCATTGATCAATGCGGCAGACATGGATGAAGCAATCCGCATCGCCAAGGGCTGCCCGATCCTCGACGGCGGCAGCGTGGAAATCGCCGAAGCGATGAGCATGTGAAACCATCAGCGAGGGGAACCTGGGGGCTGGAGCCTTTCATCAGGCGTCCGGCCCCTGCCCTCATTCCAGAGCCTGATAACAGGCGGCGCGAATATCATCGGCTACCGGATATCTCGATCCCAGATACTGGGCCATCAGAATGCCGACCATCGGTTCATCGGGATCAATCCAGAAGAAAGTGCTGGCGGCACCCGACCAGCCGAATTCATTCGCACCGGACAGGCTTTCTGCCTCGCCATGGCGCGCCATTATTCTTCCTGCAAGCCCAAAGCCATATCCGGCAAGCCGGACGGGGCCCAGCAGCAACGGCATCTGGGAATCGGGAATGCGATTACGCCACATCATGCGGGTCATGTGCGGCGACAAGAGCACGTCGCCGGCCTTGTTCTGGCCGCTCGCCAGAAAGTCCGCGATCAGCGCATAGTCATCGAGCGTGGAAAACAGGCCATAGCCGCCACGCGCGAAGTCAGGACTGTCGTGCGGGTATAGTTCGTCGACATTGGCCGGTGTGAGCTTCTGTGGTCCCTCCGGCATCTTGAAAAGCGAGTCGAGATTGTCGTTGCCGAACATCGGCATCAAACGGGCGCGCTTTTCTGCAGGAACGCGGTAATCCGTATCTGCAAGTCCAAGCGGCTCGATGATGCGTCGGCGCACGACCTTGTTCAGCGGCTCGTTCTCGGCGATCTCGATGATGCGGCCAAGCACGTCTGTTGCCACCGAATAGCGCCATTTCGTGCCAGGATCGAATGCCAGCGGCAGACCGGCAATGATGTCGATCATCCCGGCAAGCGGCCCGGCATCGGAGCGCAATGTGGTCTCGCGATACAGAGGTGCGACGTGGCAATCGGGCAGGAAACCGTAAGTCAGGCCAGAGCGATGTGTGAGCAGATGCTCGATGTTCATGAAGGTGGAGGGCTTGCGCCGCTTGCCGTCGGGATCCATCACTTCAAGCCTGGCAAAGGAAGGTATCCATGCTGCCACCGGATCGTACAGGCGCAGCTTCCCCTCCTCGACGAGCATCAGGATTATGGCCGAAATGACGGGCTTGGTCATGGAATAGATGCGGTGGATCGGGCTTTCAGGCAGCGCTATGTCGTTGGCAGGATCGGCCTTGCCGACAGCACCGCGCAACCAGGTACGACCGTCGCGCAGCACGAGCCACTCAAGCGAGGCATAGGCACCCATGTCGACATAGCGTTGGGCGGTGAGGCGCACCCGGTCCGATCTTTGCTTCATACTCGCATTCCCATGTGAACTGTCCTTGTCAGCAAAACATGCTACAGGCAGGCGGTTCGGGCAATATGGCGCCATGGATCATGAGAGGAATATCAGGTGGATGATCTGGATATTGCGGTGCGCGAAGGGCTGCCGGCAGAATTGCGCTATCTGGCGGAGCGTTTTCCTCGCGGGGAGTGGAACGGGCACACCAATTTCAACGAACTGACCCGCTTCTGGCTCGATCGCCATTTGATGTTTCGCGAGTTGCAGTCAAAACTGGGCGACGAAGCGCAGCAATTTCTCGATGGCAGGCTGGATGCCCAGACCTATGGCAACCGGCTTTACCGCTATGCGTCAATGTTCATCAACAATCTGCAGGGCCATCACCAGATCGAGGATGGACATTATTTCCCGATGCTGGTGGCGCGAGAGAAAGGACTGCAGCGGGGATTTGAAATGCTCGATGCCGACCATCACGCGCTGCACGACCTTCTGGGCACACTGACGGCAGACACCAATGGCGTGCTGACGGCAATCATGGAAAACCGAGCGGCAACGGATGCTGCTGGCGTGCTGGAAAAGACTGTAGCGCGCTTTGGCGGATTTCTTGATCGCCATCTTGCCGACGAGGAAGAACTGGTTGTCCCGGTGATCCTGGAACATGGGATCGGAGAGAACTAACCCTCGAACCTGCCGCTGCGCGGAAAGCCCTTCGGTGCATTGCGGCCAGAGGTGGCACGCGCGCCGAGCCAGTCGGCCAGTTCGGCTTCGCTCTTCGTGAAGGTCCGGCCAGCCGTATCGGTCCAGGTCAGGCCATCCGACATGCGGAAGGGTTTGGCGTCCAAAACGCCGCTTTCCTCGACCAGGTCGCCCTGCCTGTATTTCTGAAGGCGCACGCCTTTGCCACGGGTAAGTTCCGGCACCTTGCTGTCGGGCTTGCTCTCGTCGCGGAAGGCAAATACCAGCAGCTTGCGATTGAGGCCGATGATGGCGAGATGGTCGGCCTCGTCTGGCACGGCAACGCAAAGCCGCGCTTCCACCGGCAGCGCCACATTCATCACCTGCTTGCCCTTGCGGGTATTGGCCACGACCTCTGCTTCGGGGACGATGAAGCCATTGCCGAGGGTCGAGACCAGCAGCAGCTTGCGCTCCGGCTCATGGCGGAAGGCGGAAATGATATCGGCATCGTTTTCCATGTCGATCATGACACGGACCGGTTCGCCGTGGCCGCGACCGCCGGGCAGCTTGTCAGCACCCAGCGTGAAGAACTTGCCATTCGTGGTGAACAGGATGATGCGGTCGGTCGTCTCGGCATGGAAGGCCGTCCGCAGCCTGTCGCCTTCCTTGAATGTAAGTGTGGTGAAATCGGCGAGATGACCCTTCATCGCACGAATCCAGCCCTTCTCCGAAATCACGATCGTGACCGGCTCCTTCTCGATCATCGCCTGCTGAATGTCCTTCAGGTCGTGATCGGGCGCGGACCCGAAGCCGGTGCGGCGCTTGCCAAGCGGTGTCTGCGGGCCGAACTGTTCCCTGATCTGGCGAATGTCCTGTGCAAGGACCTTCCATTGCAGGTCTTCGGACGCCAGCAGCGCCTCGATCTGTTCCTTTTCCTTCGCGAGCGCCTCATGCTCGGTGCGTATCTCGATTTCCTCAAGCTTGGCCAGCGAGCGCAGGCGCATGTTGAGGATGGCCTCGACCTGCACTTCGGTCAGGCTGAAGGTTTCGACGAGTTTCTTCTTCGGCTCATCCTCGAAGCGGATGATGCGGATCACTTCATCGATGTTGAGATAGGCAATGAGAAGGCCAGCCAGGACTTCCAGCCGTTTTTCGATCTGGGCAAGGCGATGGCGCGAGCGGCGCTGCAACACATCGCGGCGATGGTTGAGCCACTCCCTGAGCACTTCGTTGAGCGCAAGGACGCGCGGCACCTTGCCGTGCGAAAGCACGTTCATGTTGAGCGAAACCCTACTTTCAAGCTCGGTCAGCTTGAACAGCGATTCCATCAGCAGTTCCGGGTCGACAGTACGGCTCTTCGGCTCGATCACCACGCGGATGTCTTCAGCGGATTCGTCGCGGATATCTTCCACGAGCGGCAATTTGCGGGCGAGCAGCAGTTCCGCGATCTTCTCGATCAGCCGTGATTTCTGCACAAGCCAGGGGATTTCGGTGATGATGATGCGGTAGCCGCCGCGACCGGCATCTTCCTTTTCCCAACGTGCACGCACACGGAAACCGCCCCTGCCCGTGCGGTAGGATTCGATGATCGAATCCTGTTCATCGACTATGATGCCGCCGGTCGGAAAATCGGGTCCCTTGACGAAATCGACCAGCTTCTCGACGGAAGTGTTGGGGTGCTTGATGAGATGCAGTGCCGCATCGCAAAGTTCCGCAGCATTGTGCGGCGGGATCGACGTCGCCATCCCGACGGCAATGCCGGAAGAACCGTTGGCGAGCAGGTTTGGAAAAGCTCCGGGCAGAACGACTGGCTCGGAATCCTCGCCGTCATAGGTTTCGCGGAAATCAACGGCGTCCTCGGCGATACCTTCCATGAGAAGGGTCGCGACTTCCGTCATACGCGCTTCGGTGTAACGCATGGCGGCTGCATTATCGCCATCGATGTTGCCGAAATTGCCCTGCCCGTCGACCAGCGGGTAGCGAACGGCAAAGTCCTGTGCGAGGCGCACAAGCGCGTCATAGACCGCCTGGTCACCATGCGGGTGAAACTTGCCGATGACATCACCGACGATGCGGGCGCATTTCTTGAAACCGGTGTTGGGATCAAGGCGCAGGATGCGCATGGCATGCAGGATCCTGCGGTGCACGGGCTTGAGACCATCGCGAACATCCGGCAGTGCGCGGCCCATGATGGTGGACAGCGCATAGGCCAGATAACGTTGTTCAAGCGCGGACTTCAGATCAACGGGCTCGATGCCGTCGCCTTCACCACCGCCTTTTGGAATCAGGTCCTTTCCCATGATGCCGGGTTAATACTGCCAATGCAGGAAGACAAGGGCTGGCAGGGGTCATTCCTTTCACCGCGAATCGGAATATGATTCTGCGGTTGTGTTTCGGGAGGCTTTCCATGACTTCATCATGCCTGCGATATCCAGCAATGCTGCTTGCCTTTCTAGTGCTGGCAAGCATGGCCAATGCCATGGATGGCGCCACTTTCCTTGCCATCAACAAGGAGCGACTGACGGAAGAAGGCGTACAGATCGCGGTTGGCAGCATCGTTGACGGCGAACCGGGCTCCTTTTCGCTGCTGGATGTGAGCGTCACGTTGGAGGCAGATCAACCGCCCATGACGATTGACAGGCTGGAAGTAACAAATCCCCAGGAAATCGGCGATGAACTGGTTGTCGAGCGTATCGGGTATTTCGGCATTTCGTCATTGCGGCGTTCACCCTCGGGGGAAGAATTGCTCATCCAGGTCGAAAGCGTCACGGGTGAAAATTTCGTCATGCAGACAATCGGCGATACACGCGGTTTTCTGCCGGTTGAAGGGGCAGCCAGGCTGACCGTGCGAAACATCAAGCTCACGCGCGATGGCAAGCCGCTCGGTGATATCCCACTTGTTGAAAGCAGCACGACACGCCTGGATGGCACGCAGACCTATCGCTTCGCGACGCAGGCGCTGGATATCCGACCGGCCGTATCGGCTATCGACAGTCCAGGCTTCGTGGCGCAGATGAATGCGACGGGTCTGAGCGAACCGGTCCTAAACATATTGTTGAAAGCGGAGTGGGATGCGGAAACGGGGCGCATCGCGATTGAGGAATATTCGCTGGACATGCCTGATGCGATGCGCATCGACCTTTCGATGATGCTGGAAGGTATCACGGTTGATGTCAGCCGCGAGATAAGCGATGCGCGCAAGGAACGCCAGCAGGCCATCGCGATCAATCCGGACGCCTTGCCGGCAGCCTCCCAGCGCATGATGAGCGCCCTGGGGGAACTCAAGCTTTCACAGGCCAGGTTGAAGGTGACCAATCATGCGCTGGCCAGCAAACTCCTCGACGTCCAGGCTGCCGCCATGGGTGTAAGCCGGGCCGACATGGTCATGATGGTACCGACCATGGTTGGCGGCATGCTCGAATCGCTGGGGAGCCCGGAACTGGTGGAAAAAGCCAGTGGCGCCCTATCGAAGTTCGTTTCCGATCCAAGGAACTTCACGATCACGCTAACGCCGCGCGAACCGCTGGCCTTCACGCAGATCATGGGAACAGCCATTTCCGGCCCTCAGACATTGCCGCCATTGCTGGGTCTTGATTTCAGCGCCAATGAATGATGTGGCGGTTCCGCGATGCCCAGCGACCGTCACTTCGCGTAACTGGCAAGTGGCAACAGGGCGAGCATCGAAATGGCGGCGACGGCAGCAACAAACAGGATCGACACCTGATTTGAGAACGTATCGCTGAGCAGTGCCACGAGGAACGGGGCGGATGCTGTCGCCAGGATGCGCACGAAACCGAGATTGCCAGTCAGTCGTCCATAGCCAGTCGGTCCGAACAGCGCGAGGGGTACCGCACCGCGAACAATATGGGCCAGCCCCTGGCCGGTGCCGAAGAATATCGCGAACAGGATTGCGGTAAACCAGCCAAGGCCAATGGCGAGCAGGAATGCAACTCCCACGACCAGGGCGCAATTCGCGATGATGCCCACGCGCACGGGGTGGTGGCGTTGCCCGTACAGCAGTTCGATGATGCGAGAGCCGACCTGGAAAGGACCGATCATCGCGCCAAAGGCAGTGGCAGCTACAACGGTGTAACCCGCCTCGACAAAAATCCTCGGGAAATGGGACTGCACGGCTGCAACCACGAACCCACCTGCGGAAAAGGAAATGGCCAGCAGGACCAGCACCCGCCGCCGGTCGCCCTGCGCCACAGGGCGATAGGCGGGAAGCGCCGAGTGCGCCACTTCGCCAGTGGCGTGAGCGCTGCTGTGCCTTGGCAGCATGAGGTGAATGGGTAGGGAGACGACAAGGTTTACCGCAGCCAGCACAAGATAGGTCTCGCGCCATGTCAGGTGCTGGATGAGCCAACCGCAAAAGGGCCAGAACAGGGTTGAGGAAAAGCCCGCGATCAGCGTGACTGCGGAAATATAGGGCCGTGCACCATTGCCCTTGTATTGGGTCAGCGCCCCGAACCCGGCTTCATACTGGACAAATGTGGCCGTGGCCTCGATAGCAAACAGGGCGGCAAAGAAGCTTGCCGGGTTCTGCACCAGCATCATGGAGGCCAGGGCAAGGCTGGAGATCACGGTACCAAGCGACAGCACGAAACGCCCGCCATGCCTGTCGAGAAGACGACCGGAAACAGGTGCCAGAATTGCGCCTGCAACCAGGGCAGCCGAGAAGGCCCCGAAAACGAATGTTCTCGACCAGCCGAAATCACGCATGATCACCGGGGCGAGGATGGCGAAACTGTAGAAAAGCACGCCGTAGGACACGGTCATCGTGATGCCAAGACCGATGGTCAGAGGGCTGAAACCTGCCAGCAAGCGTGCCAGAACTGGCGACATTGTGTGCCCCTGCCCGATCAATTGGTGGCGTCCTAACGAAACACGGAAGCGAGGAAGCGATCGAGTGCGCCGGTTACTTCCGAACTGGTGCCAATCGTGGATGCAATGGAGCCGTGCGTGTAGCGGGCACCGTCAAAATAGCTCACCTTCGTGCCCTTGCGCTTGAGTTCCCCGACAAAGGCTCTCGCCAGTTGCGCGCGACGCGGACGATCGGAGCGCGAAGCCATGACCAGGAACGGTGGAAAACCCGACGCCTTGCGCACGTAAGTGACGGGGGACCATTTCAGCCAGTTGGCCGGGTTGGAGCCGAATGCCTTGCGGTAGACTTCGGCCATGCCGCCGCGCATTGCTTCATAGGCAATCAGGTCATAGGCTTGGACATCGTTGGCAACGACGCCGCGCAGTGCGCCACCAAGTTTGCGAGCGGCAATCAGGGCAACAAGGTGCGATCCGGCAGAATGCCCCATGATGACGATCTTGCCGGGGTCGCCGCCATACTTGGCAATGTTGGCGCGCGTCCAGCTGATGCCACGCACGACGTCGCTCACCTGCCCGTCAATGTTGGTGCGCGGAACAGGGCGATAATCGACTGATATCAGAACATAGCCGCGTGACGCGGCATAAGCAGGCAGATTGTAGACCTTGCCTCGCTCGCCCTTGATCCAGCCACCGCCATGAACATAGAGCAGAACGGGTGCTTTGGCCGGACGGGACAGGGCAAACAGGCCCGCCTTTGCTGGTGCTGGCGGCGTGTAGACATCCGCCCTGAGCCCCGCGCCGACCTGAACGGTCTGCACCATTGTCCCAGTATCCGCTTCATCTGCAGCAGCGGCATGGGTCGGCTGGGCCCCTGCGAGGAAGGCCATTCCAGAAAGGAACGCAACGAGAAAAAATGTCTGGAAGGTCTGCATGGGTTGATCCGTGTTTTGCAGGAACCAGCCCTATCACAAGGGCCAACAGAATCAACATGACGGCAATTGACTAACATACCAACCGGTTGGTATGTTGACTGGAAAAGGATCGCCCATGACCGTCTCACCCCATCCCCAGGCCCGCGACAAGCTGCTCGATGCGGCTATCGCAGTCGTGCGTGCGAAAGGTTTCAACGCAGCCAGCGTTGATGATCTGTGCAAGGCTGCGGGTGTTACGAAGGGGGCATTCTTTCACCATTTTCCCTCGAAAGAATCGCTGGGTGTCGAGGCTGCGCGACACTGGTCGCAAATGACCGGGGCGCTGTTCGCAAGTGCCGCCTATCACCAGCCGAGCGATCCACTGGATCGCGTGCTTGCCTATATCGATTTCCGCATGGCGATACTGGACGGCAAGCCATCCGAATTCACCTGCTATGCAGGCACGACAGTCCAGGAAACCTTCGACCAGTCCACACCGATCCGCGAAGCGTGCCGTGACGCGATATTCGATCATGCCGCCACGCTTGAAGCCGATATTGGCGAGGCCATGAAAATCCACGGCGTCGAGGAATCCGATGCCCGCAGCCTCGCGCTCTATACTCAGGCGGTGCTGCAAGGTGCCTTCATCCTGGCCAAGGCCGACAACGGTCCGGAAATCGCGCGCCAGATGGTCGGCCATCTGCGGCGCTATTTTGAATTGCTTTTCAAGGTCGAAGGAACAGATCGGAAAACGTCATGAAGATCACCGTTGAAACCGTTGTCCGCGCGCCCCTGGAAAAAGTCTGGAGCGCCTACACAACACCGGAGGACATCGTGAAATGGAATGCCGCGTCCGACGACTGGCACACGACAGCTGCCGCGGTCGATCTGCGCGAAGGCGGCGCGTTTTCCTCCCGTATGGAAGCAAAGGATGGCAGCTTCGGTTTCGATTTTGCCGGAAACTACACAAACATCATTCCCCACAAGCTGATCGAATATGATTTCGGCGACCGACACGCAGCTGTCGATTTTCACGCCAGCGCAGAGGGCGTCACCGTTCGGGTCACCTTCGATCCGGAAAGCGAGCATCCGATCGAGATGCAGCGCGGTGGCTGGCAGGCAATACTCGATAACTTCAGGCGCCATGTGGAAGGCGGGACTTCGCATCATGATTCAACACATTGATGCGCGGATTCCATGAACCTGTCTATCCTACTGTAATCATTGACATTACCGACCGCCATCAATTGGCGATTCACAAGGAGATTGAGATGAGTTCTGGCGATTTCGTCTGGTACGACGTGATGACAACCGATGTTGAGGGGGCGGAGAGATTCTACGCCGCGGTCGTTGGCTGGACGATGCAGGATTCAGGCATGCCCGGACAGCGCTACACGCTGATCAGCGACGGCAAGCGACTGGTCGGCGGCATCATGCCCGTTCCCGCGGAAGCCGAGGGCGTGCCACCAATGTGGATGGGTTACATCGGCGTCAGCGATCTTGACGCGAAGGCGCGGCAATTGGGCGAACTGGGCGGCATGGTGCAACGGGGGCCGCAGGACATTCCCGGGGTCGGGCGTTTCTGCATCGTCTCCGATCCGCAGGGTGCCGGTTTCATCCTGTTCGAACCGGCGCCTGGATCAGCGCGCGATGCATTGCCACTGATGGCGGAAAAGACCATTGGCTGGCGTGAGTTGCATGCCGAATCCATGCCGGAAGCTTTCGCTTTCTACGAAAAGCTGTTTGGCTGGAGGAAGGTCGAAGCGCATGACATGGGGCCGTTCGTCTACCAGACTTTTGCGACCGGCGGGGCGATCGCTGCTGGCGGGATGATGACCAGAATGCCCGACACGCCGCATCCTTTCTGGGCCTATTACATTTCGGTCAGCGACATTGATGCGGCAGTGGAACGCGCCCTCGCCCATGGCGGCTCCAGAATGATGGACATTCACGAGGTGCCGGGCGGTTCGTGGATCTGTCCGATGGTTGATCCGCAAGGCGCGCATTTCAGCCTGATCGGACCGCGCGGGCGTACGCAATGAAGAGCGTAGCAACAGCAGGAGAGCGACAATGGCCGAACTCGTCACATGCCTGTGGTATGACCATGGCGAAGCACGCAAGGCAGCGGAATTCTACGCAGCCACATTTCCCGACAGCGAGGTGAAACGGGCAAATCTCGCCCCCAGCGACTATCCGAGCGGGCGCGAGGGTGCCGAACTGACCGTCGAATTCACGGTACTGGGCCAGAATTTCATCGGCCTCAATGGCGGACCCAATTTCGTCCCTAATGAATCGGTCAGCTTCATGGTCATCACGGCAGACCAGGAAGAAACCGACCGCTTCTGGAATGCCATCATCGGCAATGGCGGGCGCGAAAGCGCGTGCGGCTGGTGCAAGGACAGGTGGGGTCATTCATGGCAGATCACGCCAAGGCGGCTGCTGGACATGATGGGGGATGGCGACCCGGCGCGGGCAAAACGGGTTTTTGCCGCGATGATGGAAATGGTGAAGATCGACATCGGCGCGCTGGAAGCGGCCTACAACGCAACGTGAGGAGAAAAGCATGACTTATGTAAGCGGATTCTCGGCGGCAGTTCCGGTTGCCAACAAGGACGCATACCTTGCCTTCGCGAAAATTGCGGCAGACTATTTTCGCAAGCACGGTGCGTCGCGGGTGGTCGAGTGCTGGGAAGAAAGCGTACCAGACGGCAAGCTGACATCTCTCCCGATGGCCGTGAAACGCGAGCGCGGCGAAGCCATTCTGTTTTCGTGGGTCGAATGGCCTTCAAAGGATGTTGCCGAAAAGACATTTGCGGCAATGATGAATGAGCCCATGTTCGACCCGGCCAGCAATCCGATGCCCTTTGATGGCAAGCGGATGATCTGGGGCGGGTTCGAGATGGTGCTGGACGTATAGCGGGGCTGCCGCTCAGTCCTTGGCTTGCGGCAACACCCTGATGTTCAATTCCTGCAACTGCTTCGACATGACATCGCCCGGTGCGCCCATCAGCAGGTCCAGTGCCTGCTGGTTCATCGGGAACATGGTGATTTCGCGCAGGTTCTTCACGCCAACGAGCAGCATGACGATGCGGTCAACGCCTGCAGCCATGCCGCCGTGTGGCGGCGCGCCATAATGGAAGGCGCGGTAAAGGCCGCCAAATCGTTCCTCGACTGTCGCCTTGTCCAGACCAGCAATCTCGAACGCCTTGACCATGGCGTCAGGCAGATGGTTGCGGATGCCACCCGACGCGATCTCGTAGCCGTTGCAGACCAGGTCATACTGGTAGGCCTTGAGGCCAAGCAGCGCGTCATTGCCCTGCGACTGTGCTTCTTCCAGCGCAGCCTTGCCGCCCTGCGGCATGGAGAAGGGATTGTGCGAGAATTCGATCTTCTTGTTGTCTTCGTCCCATTCGTAGAATGGAAAATCGATGATCCAGGCAAGTTCGAACCGGTTTTCGTCCACCAGCCCCAGTTCCTGGCCGGCGCGCGTGCGCGCATCACCAGCAAAGCGATGGAACTTGGCAGGATCACCGGCTGCAAAGAAGCAGGCGTCGCCATCCTCTAGGCCGAGCTGGGTGCGGATGGCCTCAGTGCGTTCTTCGCCGATATTCTTGGCGATGGGTCCGGCTCCTTCGAGCTTGTCGCCTTCCTTGCGCCAGAAGATGTAGCCCAGTCCCGGCTGGCCTTCGCCCTGCGCCCACGAGTTCATGCGGTCGCAAAAGGCCCTTGAGCCGCCTGTCCTGGCGGGAATTGCCCATACGCGGTTCCTGGCCGAAGCGGCGAGGATGTTGGCGAACACCTTGAAACCGGAACCGGCAAAATGATCGGACACATCGGCCATTTCGATCGGGTTGCGCAGGTCCGGCTTGTCTGAGCCATAAAGGCGAATTGCATCGTCATAGGCGATGCGGCGGAAAGTCTGCGTAACCGGCTTGCCTTCGGCGAAGTCCTCGAACACGCCGCGTATGACCGGCTCCATTGTCGCAAGTACATCGTCCTGTTCGACAAAGCTCATTTCCAGATCGAGCTGGTAGAACTCGCCGGGCAAACGGTCAGCGCGCGGATCCTCGTCGCGGAAGCAGGGCGCGATCTGGAAATAGCGGTCGAAGCCCGACATCATGATCAACTGCTTGTATTGCTGCGGCGCCTGCGGCAGGGCATAGAACTTGCCGGGATGGATGCGGCTTGGCACCAGGAAGTCGCGCGCGCCTTCCGGTGATGAAGCCGTGAGGATCGGCGTGGAGAATTCGGTGAAGCCCGCCTCGCCCATCCGCGTGCGCATGGCGGCAATAACCTGGGTGCGGCGCACGATATTGGCATGCAGCGTGTCGCGGCGCAGGTCGAGGAACCGGTAACGCAGGCGGATATCCTCGGGATAATCCGGCTCACCAAAGACTGGCAATGGCAGTTCGTCGGCTCGTGAAAGCACCTCGATCTCGGTGGCGAACACCTCGATCTCGCCTGTGAGGAGATTGGGGTTGACCGCCGATGGGTCGCGTTCCTTGACCTTGCCGTCAACGCGGATGACCCATTCGCTGCGAACGCTCTCGGCGATTTTGAACGCAGGCGAATCGGGATCGGCAACAATCTGGGTAACGCCGTAATGGTCGCGAAGGTCGATGAACAGCAGCCCGCCATGGTCGCGGACGCGATGCACCCAGCCCGAAAGGCGGATGGAGGAGCCAGCATCGGCTTTTGCGAGTGCTGCACAAGTGTGGCTGCGGTAACGGTGCATGGTCAATTCCGGCTTACTGGGGGCCGCACCGAATTCAGATCATCAAGTGACCAAATCAAACCAGCACGCGCCGAGGGAAATTTCCCGCGACAAACACATTTCGGATTCTGTTTGTCAAGACGCGGCGGTTAGGCTTCCTATTTCTCAACCAGCAAAGCTATTATTCCGTGAATGCGATACTTGTGCCGGTGAACGTTGTCCCGTCCTTTGTGCCGCCTGTCATATGTGCTGACGGTGACAGTCGTAACGCCATTCTGTTCGCCAACCTTTACATCATACGTACCCATCAACCACGTCTTGAGACCATCGCGTTCAAAGTCCATCTGAATGAACTGAAACTCTCCCTTCTTTGGCAAGATGACGGTGGATTGCACAATGATGTTGCTTGTGTCCGACGCAATCATTGCCTGATCGAAACTGAATTTTTCCAAATTTTTTTCGACCGGCTTCGGATCGTTCTTCACGCATCCAAATACATTGCAGGCTACCTTCACCAGGCCATCAGGGTCTTCGAGCGAACAATTCTTGACGTTTTCCCGCTCATCACTGTTTTTGGTCTGACATACACCATAGGCTTCCGATACTTTTCCTGCTCTGTTGTACTGAGCCTCATCCTTCATTTTGTAAACGGATCCGCAATCCATTTTTCCAGCTTCGCATTCGCGTTTGCAGAAACGGAAACCTTCATCCGCTCTGTAAAGATCACAGGCCGCCATGGTTTCTAAAGATGAAAAAACTAGAATTAAGAATGCTAAGGCCAGATTTTTCATTGAATTATACTCCTATACTATTTGGATACTATCATGCCTTCGACACCGTCGCAACATTTGATTCGTCGGCAAACATTTTGCCCGCGCGGCGACAGCCAACTCACATTCGCCAAAATATTCGGCGGCTTTGGTGCCTCCCCATGACAAGTCCGAAACTCTTGGCTATACAGAATTCATGAAGATCATCACGACCACGGCGGAACTCGCCGAAGCCTGCCGCACCATTGCCGAGCATCCGTTTGTGACGGTCGATACCGAATTCCTGCGTGAGTCGACATTCTGGCCGGAACTGTGCCTTCTGCAGATGGCGTGCCCCGGCAGCGCCTATATCGTCGATGTGCTTTCGCCAAAACTGCAAATGGACTGCTTCTTCGCGCTGATGGCGAACGAGAGCATCGTCAAGGTGTTTCATGCCGCGCGCCAGGACATTGAAATCATCTACAATCTGGGCGGCCTGATCCCCCATCCGATTTTCGACACACAGGTCGCAGCAATGGTTTGCGGCTATGGCGACTCGATTTCCTATGACCAGCTTGTGTTCCGCATCACATCGGAGCGGATCGACAAGTCTTCGCGCTTCACGGACTGGAAGCGGCGGCCGCTGACCGAGAAGCAGCTCGACTATGCGCTCGCGGACGTGACGCATCTGCGCCAGGTCTATCAGTCGATCAAGGCCAACCTCGACGAACAGGGGCGAGCACACTGGGTGGCAGAGGAAATGGAAGTCCTCACGTCGCGCGAGACTTATGACATGCCACCGGAAAAGGCGTGGCAGCGGCTCAAGATGCGTGTGCGCAAACCGCGCGAGTTCGCGATGTTGAAGTCGATTGCGGAGTGGCGTGAAGTCACGGCGCGGGCCAACAATGTTCCGCGCGGGCGCATTCTCAAGGATGACGCGATCTACGAAATCTGTGGCCACCCGCCACAGACGATGGAAGCGCTGACGGAAATGCGTGGCCTGTCACGCGGTTTCGACCGCAATCGTTACGGTCAGGATCTGATCGGCGTCGTCAAGCGCGTGCTGGAAATGCCAAAGCAGCAATTGCCTGCATTGCCGCCGCAAAAACAGACGCCTGAAGGCACTGGCGCCGCCACCGAAATGCTCAAGGTTCTGCTCAAGGTGATCGTCGAGCAGCATGGGGTTGCGGCCAAGGTGATCGCCACCGTTGATGATCTGGAGCAGATTGCCGCCAATGACGATGCGGATGTGCAGGCGCTCAAGGGCTGGCGCAGGGAATTGTTCGGCGAACATGCACTCAGGCTGAAGAATGGCGGTCTTGCGCTGGGTTACAAGGGCAAGGCCGTGCAGATCATCCCGCTCGACGGCGAACAGGCGCGCCAGGCTGCAGAATGATCACACCAGTTCGAGTGTGATCCTGCGTCCCGTTTCCCTTGCGAACTGATCCAGCCTTTCCGCTGGACGCTCTCCTTCGAGATTGGCAATTTCCCTGGGCACCGCCAGCACAAGGCTGTCATCGGCGCGCCGTTCAAAGTCGAGGCGCGGGATGATGCCTGGCATGGATGCCGACCACAGGTAAAGGACACGGAAGATCGCGGCGAGGACACGGGCACGCGCATGGATGCGCGAACCAGCCATCCTTGCAATCTCGGGCATGGGAACCTTTTGCCCCAGTCCGAGGTAGCGATGGTAGTTGGCGAGCGCCAGATAGGCCCTGCCCTCGTGCGATATGCCGACAAACCCGGTATTGGCAATCACCGCAAGGCTTTGCTGCGCCCGGAAATCGGGATGCGAGCGCCAGGCGATGTCGGCCAGATAACACGACGCAACGCGGTATCGCTGCTCATTCTCGGTTTCGTCGATTTCCAGGATTTCGAATGCGCGGGTCGACCAGTTCGCCAGTTCTTCGGAATGGCGTGGTGACCGCGCGCGCAGGATCGAAAGATCGCGCGCGGTGACCAGAAGTGAATCCTCCTGTTGCTCTTCAATGGACAGGAGCGAGTAGAGATAACCTTCGCGCACCCCCAGCGACGAGGCGACAATCGTGTCGGCTTTCAGGCGCTTGAGTATTTCCGCCATCACGATGGCACCGTAGGGCAACAGAGCCTGCCTGTTTCGCGATACGGCGTCGATACCTGGCAGTTTCTCGATGTTCTTGGTGACGAGCTTGTTGCAGAAGGACAGGAACGCCTTGGCGTCGGCATGGTAATCATGCACCGCCATCAGCGGATAGTGGGTGGAGGCGATGTGCAGCTTGACGAGCGAACGCCATGTACCGCCAACGGCATAAAAGCTGTGATCAGCACCCGGCCAGGGAATGTCCACCTTGTCGAGCGCCTTGCGCACGATCGTTCGTGCCACCGCAAGGTCCCCGCCCGATACTTCCGCCAGGCGAAGGCCTCCCAGCGGCAGGGTAATTCCACCTTCGATATGGCCGTTGACGCCAACCAGTTCGAGCGAGCCGCCGCCCATGTCGCCGACAATGCCGAGCGGCTTGTGAAAACCGCTTCTGATGCCCATCGCCGAATAGTGAGCTTCCTGGGAACCTGAAAGCACCAGCACGCGCTGGCCGAAGAGTGCCTCGACACGACTGATGAATTCCGGGCCGTTTTCCGCTTCACGCGCCGCAGCCGTCGCCAGGATATGGGTTTGGCTCACGCCGGCCTGACGGCCCAGCGCGCGAAAGCGCACGAGAGCGTGAACCGCGCGCTCCACCGCCTCCTCGTCAAGGCGACCAGTCGATGCAATGCCCTTGCCAAGACCGCAAAGGACCTTTTCGTTGAAAAGCACCGCGGGCGCTCGCGTCAGGCCTTCATAGATGACCTGGCGTACGGAGTTCGAGCCGATGTCGACAACGGCCACAGGCTTGCGCTGGCCAAGTCGGCCCTGCGCCTGCTCCATTCCGGATTCGATCCCCAACCGGGCTGAAATCCTAGAGATCGCCGAACTCGCGGTCTGTAAATTTCTTCGGCGCATCATATTTCAACGATTCTCCACGCCCTGACAGGCTCGGATTGGTCATGAAGTATCGTTGTGCATTAAACGATTCTGCCACGGATTTCGCGGTTATTCTGCGCGATGCACCATTGGGTAGAATCTCCCAGCTTTGTTCGGTGTCCATGAGATTGGCCAGCATGATCTGCTCCAGCACCTGCTGGTGCACGGTCTGGTTTCTCAGGCGCACCATGACCTCCACGCGGCGGTCCAGATTCCTGGGCATCAGGTCAGCCGATCCGATGTAGACGATGTTCGAGCGCGACGGCATCGGCTTGCCGTTGCCGAAGCACAGGATGCGGCTGTGTTCGAGGAAACGCCCGACAATCGACTTGACGTGAATGTTTTCCGACAGGCCCTGCACGGCCGGACGCAGACAACAGATGCCCCGCACAACCAGTTCGATCTGCACACCAGCCTGGCTGGCGCGGTAGAATGCGTCGATGATGACTGGATCAACGAGCGAGTTCATCTTCGCCCAGATTGTCGCTGGCCGTCCTGCGCGCGCATGTTCGATTTCCTGCTCGACATGATCGAGAATGCGCTGCTTGAGGATGATCGGCGAAATGGCCAGCAGTTCCAGATGTTCGGGTTCGGCATAGCCGGTGATGTAGTTGAAGACCTGCGCGACATCATGGGCGATGACCGGATCAGCCGTGAAATAGGATAGGTCGGTATAGATGCGTGCGGTAACCGGGTGATAATTGCCGGTGCCGATATGGACATAATTGACGAGCTTGCCCTCTTCACGGCGTACGATCTGCGACAGTTTGGAATGGGTTTTCCATTCCACGAAACCGAAGACAACCTGGGCTCCGGCGCGCTCGAGATCGCGCGCCCAGCGGATATTGGCTTCCTCGTCGAAGCGTGCCTTGAGTTCGACCAGCGCGGTAACCGACTTGCCCGCTTCAGCCGCTTCGACAAGTGCGGCAACGACGGGTGAATCATTTGATGTGCGGTAAAGCGTCTGCTTGATCGCTACGACTTCGGGGTCCCGCGCTGCCTGGCGAATGAACTGCACGACGACATCGAAGGATTCATAGGGGTGATGGACGATGATGTCCTTCTTGCGGATGGCTGCGAAACAGTCGCCGTTCAACTCGCGGATGCGCTCTGGAAAGCGGGCATTGTAGGGCTCGAAGCGCAGATCGGGGCGTTCCAGTGAAACGATCTCGGACAGGTTGTGCAGGCCAAGCAGGCCGTCGACCATGAACACCTGGCTTTCGTTCATTTCGAGCTTCGCGATGACGAAATTGCGCAGGTTTGCCGGCATGCCGGTTTCAATCTCGAGCCGGATCACCGAGCCGCGCCGCCTGCGCTTCAGCGCGGTCTCGAAGGTGCGCACCAGATCTTCCGCCTCTTCCTCGACTTCGATATCGGAGTCGCGAATGACCCGGAAATTGCCGGAACCGCGCACGATGAAGCCAGGAAAGAGTCTGCCGATGAACAGTGTCACGACATCCTCGATCGGGATGACGGAAATGGCGGAAGGCGCCTTTTGTGGCAGTTCCACGAAGCGGCGAAGCCCGGTCGGCAGGCGCACGAGCGCGGTCATCGCTTCGCCAGTCTGGGAATGGGCGAGATCAAAGGCGGAGGTGTAGCCAAGATTGGGAATGAATGGGAAAGGATGGGCCGGATCGATGGAAAGCGGCGTGAGGATCGGAAAGATCGCTTCGAGGAAATGCTGTTCCAGCCAGGTCCGCTGGCCCTTGTTCAGGTCTTGCGGACCCACGATGTGAATGCCCTGGGTCGCCAGTTCGTTGCGCAGCTTCTTCCATTCCAGCTGCTGTTCGTTCTGCAGATTGGCGACAGAGGCCGAAATCGCGGTAAGCTGTTCGCGCGGCGTCAGCCCGTCGTCGGAACGGGTCTCGATTTCCTGGCGGACCTGGCCGACAAGACCAGCGACGCGAACCATGAAGAATTCATCGAGATTGTTGGCGGAAATGGAGAGAAACCGTACCCGCTCCAGCAGCGGATTGCTGGTATTTGCCGATTCTTCGAGCACCCGGCGATTGAATTCGAGCCACGACAATTCCCGGTTCATGAAGCGCGCCGGATCGGAAAAAACGTCCATTGGCGGCTCACTGACGGGTTCGTTCAGGATGCCTGCATGCCTGCCATGTGCAATCTGTTCCATACGCTTGAACACACTCCGGAAATGGTGCCGCTTGCCAATCGGCTAAAGGCACATTGTGACCGTTTGATAACGGTCATTTCCCGCATTCTACACCAGACCCAGTTTCTTCAATGCTAACGCAGCGATCGATCTTGAGACCGGTGAGCGGCGCGCCAGTGCCTCGCGGTCCATCTCGCTGACCAGTTCGCCTGCCATGCCGAGCGAGCGTTCCATGCGTGCTACCAGATAGTCCACCAGTTGCGGCTCCACCGGCATTTGCCGATCGGCGAAAAGCTTGAAGATCACCTGGCGAAGCAGATCGTCGTCCGGTGCCTCCAGTTCAACGAGATGGGCAGCGCGAATGCGCGATGCAAGGTCTGGCAGAGTCAACCCCCAGTCGGCAGGCAATTCACGGCTGGTTATCACGCAATAGCCGCCATGCTGACTGAGATGATTGAGGAAGTGGAAAAGCGCGGTCTGCGGCGCTTCTCCAGGCCTGACATCCTCAATCACATAGGACGCGCCGGGCTCGGGAATGATGGTTTCCAGATCAGCGGGATAAAGCATTGTCGCACCGGCAATGGCAGCCCAGACTTCGGCCATGTGGGTCTTGCCCGCCCCGATGGGTCCAACCATGAGTACCGTGTTTCCTGGCCAGTTCGGCCAGGCGTCGATCATGTCCACCGCGCGCGCATTGGATGGCGTGACGATCAGATCGTCCCTGGCGCGTGCCGGGTTGAACGGCAGATCAAGGGGTAGCTGAAGCGGTGACATGATCCTGCGTTACGCCTTACTGATTTCGCGGACTTACCCAGGCTTTGCGGGCACATTGCCCTCAGCCTTTCCCGGACGCCTTCGTCCCATGGCCCGTATATAGCTCACTGGCGAGGTAGCGTCCAAGCCCGAAGCGAACGACGACCCCCACGGCTGCGGCAGCTGGCACGGCGATCAGCATCCCGGTAAAGCCGAAAAGCGCACCAAAGGCAAACAGGGCGAACATCAGCCAGACCGGGTGAAGCCCGACGCTTTCGCCGACCAGTTTCGGCTGCAGGATATTGCCTTCCAGAAACTGGCCAAGAGCAAATATGCCAACGATGATCGCAACCTGCACCCAGTCGGGCCAGAACTGCACGAGCGCAACCCCCACCGAGAGGATCAGCCCGGTCAGCGAACCGACATAGGGGATGAAGGAGATCAGGCCGGCAAACAGCCCGATAAGCAGACCGAAATTGAGCCCGGCGAAGGTCAGCGCGATGGCGTAGAACAGGCCCAGTATCATGCACAGCGTGCCCTGCCCGCGCACGAACCCGGCCACTGCCTTGTCGATGTCCGCAAAAATCTCGTGGATGGTGTCGCGGTGGTCACGTGGCAGCCATGAATCGACCTTGGCGACCATCCGGTCCCAATCATAGAGCAGGTAGAAAGCGACGACAGGCGTTACCACCAGCAGGGAAGCCAGCGATACGATGGCCTTGCCCGAATTCCACAATTGGCGCAGCAGGGTCGTGACCCACCCCGCGCCCTGCTTGAGCAGTTCGTTGACCGAATCCTGCAGGGTCTTGCCATTGTCACCGATCAGCTTGCGAACCCATTCGCTTTCCGTCGAGGCGACCAACGACTGCAACCTTGTAACGAGTTCCGGCATGCGTTCGAGGAAACCGGCAATCTGATTGCCCAGCACCGGCACCAGCACCATCAGCGCAACGACGAAAATGATGACGAAGGTGAAAAGGATGAAGACGGTCGCCATCAGTCGCGACAGGCCCAGCCGCTCGAAAAGATCGGCAACCGGATCGAGGAAGTAGGCCAGCGCCATGCCTGCGACAAATGGCAGAAGGATGCCGGAAAACAGCCACAAGAAGAAGGACAGCCCCACCAGCGCCAGCAGCCAGAAAAAGGCCTGGCGGCGAATCTGGTTTTCCATTTTCTGGTCCATCAATCCCATCCGTGTGGTGTGAGCGCCTGAATCGCCAGTTCTAATAGCAGAATTGCCCGGCCATGGCACGGGGTCGGCAGGCGGTGGGCTTACGCCGTTTCATGCGCCCTGCGGGCCGTTGTGTGGCCAATACTGGCTTGGCGGCAGGCATGCGGCAGCGTATCAAGGGCGTGTTTCAATCGGGAATCGGTATGCAGCGTCTTGTGTCGCCCTTCGTGCTTGTGATCTGCGGCGTTGCCTGGGGCCTGTCCGTACCGTTCGGCAAGATTTCCATTTCCACCGGCTATCATCCGCTCGGCCTGATCTTCTGGCAGGTCATTCTGGTTGCCCTTGCCCTGTTGCCGACAATTGTCATGCGGGGCCGCAGGCCCAGAACAGACCGCAAGGCGCTTTTCTACTATCTCGTGCTTGGTCTGATTGGCACGCTGCTGCCCAACAGCATTGGCCTTTATGTCTCTTCGAAACTTCCAGCCGGCATCGCGTCGATCATCCTGTCGTCGATCCCGCTTTTTTCGGTGGCCGTTGCACTGTCGCTGGGAAGCGAGATTTTTTCGCTCAAGAGGCTATGCGGCGTGCTGATGGGTCTGGTCGCCGTGATCCTGCTGGTCGCGCCCGAAACCAGTCTGCCCGATCCAGCTCTTTCGGGAGTTGTGCTCATCGGGCTTCTGGGACCGCTTCTGTATGCGATGGAAGGCAACTACGTGGCGAGCTTCACGCCCAGGGGCCTTGATCCCGTTACAGCCCTGTTCGGTGCATCGATTGTCACGGCCGTGCTTTGCCTGCCGCTGGTCGTCCCCACGGGACTGTTCATCGACCCGTTCATCACATGGGGCAAGGCGGAATGGGCGCTGGTGGCTGGTTCGCTGCTTCATGCGGCGGCCTATACAGGCTATATCTGGCTGCTGGGACGGGCGGGGGCGGTCTTCTCCAGCCAGATTTCCTATGTCGTCACACTGGCTGGCGTTGGCGCAAGTGCGCTGCTGCTGTCGGAAAGCTACAGCTGGACGGTGTGGCTTGCACTCCTGTCAATGATTGGCGGCATGGCGCTGGTACAGCCGCGCAAGGCGGACCCGGTCCTGGCTGAAAGCGCGGCATGAAGCCTGTTCATGATCCAAAAGCAGGCTTGCGGCGCGCAGGCGGGGCGCGTAATTGCGGAGTGAGTTGAACACAGCGGAGCGGCCATGGGCAAGAATGGGACACAGGGCCTGCGGTATGCGGATGCGGGCGTTGACATTGACGCCGGCAATGCACTGGTGGAGGCGATCAAGCCTGCGGTGCGTTCAACCAGGCGGCCCGGTTCGGACACTGAAATCGGCGGGTTTGGCGGACTGTTCGACCTCAGGGCAGCTGGCTTTGTCGATCCGGTGCTGGTGGCGGCCAATGACGGCGTAGGCACGAAACTGAAGGTTGCCATCGATGCCGGCATCCATGATACGGTGGGCATCGACCTTGTTGCAATGTGTGTGAACGACCTCGTCGTGCAGGGTGCTGAACCACTGTTCTTTCTAGACTATTTCGCGACCGGCAAGCTGGATGTCCAGGAGGGCACCAGCATCATCAAGGGCATTGCCGAGGGCTGCCGGATGGCCGGATGCGCGCTGATCGGAGGGGAAACTGCCGAGATGCCCGGCATGTACAGGGACGGCGATTATGACCTGGCCGGTTTTGCTGTGGGTGCAGCAGAGCGTGGAACGCTTCTGCCCACGCAGGACATGGCAGAGGGCGACGAACTGCTGGGGCTGGCTTCTTCCGGCGTTCACTCGAACGGCTTTTCGCTTGTGCGCAAGATCGTAGCTTTGAGCGGGCTGGCATTTGACGCACCCGCCCCCTTCGATCCCGCACGCGCGCTTGGCGTGGCCCTGCTCGCACCCACCCGCATCTATGTGAAGTCGATGCTGAAGGCGATACGCGAAACGGGCGCAATCAAGGGCATGGCGCATATTACCGGCGGCGGCTTCACCGAGAACATCCCGCGCGTCCTGCCGGGCAACCTGGCTGCCCAGATCGATAGCGGTTCGTTCAATGTGCCGCCCGTGTTCGGCTGGCTTGCCGCGACCGGCAATATCAGCGAATCCGAAATGCTGCGGACGTTCAATTGCGGTATCGGCATGGTCGTTGTCGCAAGATCAGGCCATGGTGAGGCGGTACGTGCCGCGCTCGAAGCGGCAGGCGAAACCGTGTTCAGCATTGGAACGCTGGTTGCACGGCGCGACAAGGGCGTCATCTTCGAAGGGAAGCTGGGCCTTTGAACGGAACAGCAGCAAAACGCGCCAGGGTCGATGTCCTCGTATCGGGCCGCGGCACGAACATGACCGCGCTCATACAGGCGGCAATGGACCCGGCCTATCCCGCTCACATCAAGCGGGTCATTTCCAACCGACCCGAAGCGAAAGCGCTGGAAATTGCCGAAGCCGCAGGGATCGAAACACTGGTTCTCGATCACAAGGCATATGCAAGCCGCGAAGCCCATGAGGATGCCCTGCTTGCCGCGATAGAGGAGGATCGGCCGGATTTCGTGTGTCTGGCAGGCTACATGCGCATCCTGTCGGCGGGGTTCGTCAAGCGCCATGCGGGACGGCTGCTCAATATCCATCCGAGCCTGCTTCCAGCCTTCAAGGGAATGGATACGCATGAACGCGCGCTTTCTGCAGGTGTGCGAATTCACGGCGCCAGCGTCCATTTCGTCACCGAAGGCGTGGATGAAGGCCCTGTGATTGCACAGGCCGCTGTCGCGGTGCAGGCCGGAGATACGCCTGATGCGCTTTCCCAGCGGATTCTTGCCGTCGAAAACCGCCTCTATCCCCATGCCCTGGCGCTGGTTGCTTCGGGCAAGGTACGCCTGAGCGGTGGGCGGGCGGTCCATTCCGCTGACGGGGAGAGCGCGGAAGCCCCCCCTATCTTCTCACCCCCCTTGCCGCAATGAACTATCGCCACGCCTATCACGCGGGAAATTTTGCCGATGTCTTCAAGCATTTGGTGCTGGTGCGCATCGTCGAATATCTCAAGCGCAAGGAAGCTGCCTTTCGCGTCATCGACACCCATGCGGGACGCGGCAATTATAACCTTGGTGGCATCGAGGCTGGAAAGACCAGCGAGTGGATCGAGGGGATCGGACGCCTGCTGGCGAACCGGCCGGGCGGAGAAGCAGGCAAACTTCTCGAAGCCTATTTCAGCGCTATCCAGGTGGATGACGGTCCGCTTGAGCATTATCCCGGATCGCCGCTGATCGTGCGTCGGTTGCTGCGAAAGCAGGATCGGCTATCAGCCTGCGAACTGCATCCTGTCGATCATGAGGCACTTGGCGCGCTGTTTGCCGGTGACTGGCAGGTGCGGGTCAACCATCTTGACGGCTGGCTTGCAGCGGGTGCGCATCTGCCGCCCAAGGAAAAGCGCGGACTGGTGCTGATTGACCCGCCCTTCGAGAAGGAGGGCGAATTCGAGCGGCTTGCCGACGCCCTGGAAAAGGGCGACAGGCGCTGGCCCGGGGGTATCTACATGCTGTGGTATCCGGTGAAAGCTGGAAATGATCGCGAGGCCTTTATCGAATTCCTGCGTTCCAGTGGTATCAGCGATCTGGCGCGCATCGAATTGAGCGTGCGCGAGGGTGACGATGGGCCCGGCCTTTCGGGCTCTGGCCTCATCGTGCGCAATCCGCCCTTCAAGCTGGAAGCAGAGATGGAAGTCGTGCTGCCAGCGCTTTGTTCCGTGCTTGGCGATGGCCAAAAAGGCAGTTGGCTTTACGAGCGGCTGACGGCGGAGTGAGGTTTCCTTGACCCCGGCTGCAAACAGGGCAATCCTTCGCGCGGAATGAATCAGCTGCGCAAGCCGACGCAAATGTCGGCGCGGGCAATCTCCAGGGAAGAATGCAATGGCAAAAATTCGCAATATCCTGTGCGCAGCCGCACTGGCCGCCATGGGCTGTGCCGTCGCCGTATCAGGCGCAAAGGCCTATGAGACATTTCCCGACTGCGGGGCAGGTTCGGTGAAGGCGAGGATCATCGACAAGTTCAACTGGGCCGACAGGCATACCTGGTATCAGGGCCTGACGCTCGACCGGATCGAGCGGGAGTATGAAAGGCGGGTTGAGCTATTTGGCCCCTACCCGATCGAAAGACGCTATTGCCGGGCCGTGGCCTGGCTTTCGGACGGGCATCGGCGCACCGTTCATTACCGTATCGAGCGCGGCATGGGACTGGCAGGCACCGGCTACAAGGTCGAATTCTGCGTCCAGGGGCATGACCGCTGGTACGTGTATGGCGGCAATTGCCGCACAGTGCGTCGCTGACATCAGTTCCAAGGAGAAAAAGCATGGTATTCGGCTCGGTTCCGCAGGTTCCCACTGCCCGGCATGAACGCACGTCTGGCCTGGCGGACGATATCGACTTCGAGATCAAGGGCCTGGAAATGCAGTTCGTCGAAATCGAACTCGACCCCGGCGAATCTGCGGTGGCAGAAGCTGGATCAATGATGTTCAAGGATCCCGACATCGAAATGACTTCCGTCTTTGGTGACGGATCTGCCCAGGCTGGTGGATTTCTCGACATGCTGGTGGGTGCCGGAAAGCGCCTCATCACGGGCGAGAGCCTGTTCACGACCGTCTTCACCCATCAGGGACAAGGCAAGGCGCGCGTTGGATTTGCCGCGCCATATCCAGGCCATATCCTGGCGATCAAGCTCGACGAAACGAACGGGCAACTGGTTTGCCAGAAGGATGCTTTCCTGTGCGCTGCCAAGGGAGTGCAGATCGGCATCTTCTTCCAGAAACGCATACTTACCGGCCTTTTCGGCGGTGAGGGCTTCATCATGCAGAGCCTTAAGGGCGACGGCTGGGCATTCGTCCATGTCGGCGGCACGACCCTGGTGCGCGACCTGGCACCGGGCGAGGAACTGCATGTCGATACGGGTTGTATCGCAGCCTTCACCGGCAATGTCGAAATGGACGTGGTGCGGGCTGGATCGATCAAGTCGATGATCTTCGGCGGTGAAGGCGTGTTCTTCGCGCGCCTGCGTGGCCCCGGCAAGGTCTGGATACAGTCATTGCCCTTCTCACGCCTTGCAGGGCGAATGCTTGCTGCAGCACCACAAGGTGGTGGCAGGAATGTCGGCGAAGGCTCAGTGCTTGGGACCTTGGGCGATATCATCGGTGGCGACCGCTAGGGCGGCGACCGTTCCGAAAATCTGAATTGAAACGCCAGCCGGTGCCCGAAACAATTATCGGACACCGGCTGGATATCTTGTCAGAATTTCACGCCGATGCCGAGTTTGACGGCATGGCTCGTAAGATCGACATTGCCGGAACCAGCGCCAAGCGAATAGTTGCGGCTTGCATAGTCGGAAAAGCCATATTCGACACGCGCGGTAACGGACTCGGTAAGATGGGTTTCAAGGCCTGCGCCGATTGTCCAGCCAAGATGAACCTTGCTGTCGGCACCGGTTGGCGTTGACACGCTGGCTTTCGTTCCCGCGACACCGGCGAGGCCATAGACCATCGAATTCTCGAAAGCATAGCCCATGCGCCCACGCAGCGAGGCTTCCCAGTCCTGTTCGACATTGACGCCGCCGAAAGTGTTTTCAGCGCCAGACATGCCGCCCATGCCCTCGATGCCCGCGACCCAGTTATTGTCGAACTGATGGTTGTAGCCGGCATACAGGCCACCGGTGAGACCATCGATCCCATCAACGTCAGGCTGGCCGGTAATGCCGGACGACAGCCAGTTGTAGCCGCCATAGACACCGATATAGGGTCCAGCCCACAACAGGTTCGTCACCGACGGTGGCAGCGGGTCTTCGGGTGGGCGCGTCTCGATCACATCGGCCGCATGGGCCTGGCCTGCCAGCAACAGGTTGGCTGCCAGTATCAATCCCCTGATTTCATTGCGCATCTCAAACTCCTCGAAACAGACGGTACGCACTACATTTCCGCCTGCGTCCGCCAAGGCGCCGCCCTTCATGGACTGGCGCGAAACGTCCCGCAGCCTTGGCCACCTGCTTGCACCAGGAATATGGCCTGGCTTTTGACAAAAGGCGGCAAGACCATGACCAATTGCGGAGGGAATGTGTCGAACCCGAATTTGCGAACGGCGGTTACAATCGGCAAACGGCTCTCTATATAGGGACAATGTCGTGGTTGCGGCCGCTCGATCCGGCTGCCTTGCGCCATGGGCAGGAGGGGTTCCTGCTGCTGTCGCACGTCAATCCCTGTAACAGGATGCCGGGGGCTATCCATGTTGAATTATCTGCTGCTTCTGGCGGGTCTGTGCGCATTGCTTGTGGGAGGTGACCTGCTTGTGCGCGGTGCGGTCGGCATTGCCGAGCGCCTGAAGATTCCTCCACTCATCATCGGGCTGACAATCGTGGCGATGGGAACATCCGCGCCCGAGATGATGGTGTCGATCGACGCCGCGCTGAATGGCTCGGGCGGCATAGCAATCGGCAATGTGATCGGGTCGAACGTTGCCAATGTCCTGCTGGTGCTGGCTGTGCCGGCGCTCATCATCCCGACCGTTTGCGCCGAAGAGGGTATCGGGCGAAACATGCTGGTGATGGTGGGGTTGACCATCGTTTTCATGGGAATGCTGGCGAGCGGCAGCATTGGGCGGCTTGACGGGCTGATCCTCCTCGCACTTCTCGGCCTCTATCTCTACGAACAATTGCGCAGCGCCCAGAGCCATCGCAACGGGCAGGCGGTACAGGCTGAATATCTCGACGAAATCCATTCGGTGCCGCAAAGCGTGAAAATGATCGCCCTGCTGCTGGTCAGCGGACTGGTGCTCCTGCCGATTGGTGCGGAACTGACAGTGAATGCGGCGACCTCCATTGCCCGCAACCACGGCGTCTCGGAGGAGGTTATCGGCCTCACGGTGGTCGCACTTGGAACCTCGCTGCCAGAGCTGGCCACAAGCCTGCTGGCGGTATGGCGGGGCAACAGTTCGGTTGCGCTTGGCAATGTCATTGGCTCGAACATATTCAATATCGGTCTGATCATGGGACTGACAGCGGTAATCGCGCCGGTGCCTGTGGCAGACAGGATCATCCAGGTGGACATGTGGGTGATGTTTGCCTCTGCGCTGCTTGTCGCCGCGCTCGCGCACTACTGCATCTCAATCGGCAAGAAACTGGGTGGCGCGATGATTGCTGCCTATGGCGTCTATGCCATCGCTTCCTATATCCTGTGATTCATGGCGAGGCTTCAACCAACCGGCGATTCCCTGCCGAGCGTGCTGGTCACGGGCGGTGCGCGGCGCGTTGGCGCTGCGATATCGCGTGATCTTGCCGCACAGGGTTTTGCCGTTGCCATCCATCATCACGCTTCCGATGAAGAAGCAGAGGCGCTTGCCGCGGAAATTCGCCAACAGGGCGGGCAATGCGAAACCTTCCGCGCCGATTTGTGTGATGCCAGCGAGACGACGGGCCTGCTTGGCGCTGTCGTGACGCGGATGGGGCCGATCAGGCTGCTGATCAACAATGCCTCGATCTTCGAACCAGACCAGGCGCATGAACCTGATGCGCGCCTATGGGATATGCATTTTGCCATCCATGTTCGCGCGCCAGCGCTGCTTTCAGCGGCTTTTGCACGACAGGAGGCAATTGATGGCGGCCTTGTCGTCAACATGATCGACCAGCGCGTGTGGCGTCTCAATCCGCATTTCTTTTCCTACACGCTTTCGAAATCCGCGCTTTGGACCGCGACGCAGACCATGGCACAGGCCTTTGCGCCGCGCATAAGGGTGAACGCGATTGCACCCGGCCCCACGCTTGCAAACGAACGACAAGGCGCATCGGATTTTGCACGGCAGGTTGATGGTCTGATCGGCACGGGGCCGGACCTGGCGGCTTTTGCCCGCACGATCCGCTATCTTTGGGACACGCCTTCCGTGACCGGCCAGATGATAGCGCTTGATGGCGGGCAGCATCTCGCCTGGGAAACGCCTGACATAGCCGGAATCCGGGAATAGAGTTGCGCGAGCGCACGCGCGGAATCAGCATCGCACAGGCAATGACACAGACAAGCGACCAGACGCAAACCGAACCGCAGCCCCGACCGGACGACAGCGCTGGAAGCGGTATCATCTGGCAGGAAGCGCCAGTGGAAAAGCTTCCCGGTGAAGCAACCGGCGGCGCGGCGCTGATTGGCGAATTCGTCAAGCACCTGCCGAACTCACCGGGCGTCTACCGCATGTTCAACAGCGCGGGCGACGTGCTTTATGTCGGCAAGGCGCGCAGCCTGAAGAAGCGGGTCGCTTCCTATTCCAAGATGGGCGGCCATACCAACCGCATTGCCCGGATGATCCGCGAGACGGCAACGATGGAGTTCGTGCGCACGCATACGGAAACCGAAGCGCTGCTCTTGGAAGCCAATCTGATCAAGCGGCTTCGCCCGCGCTTCAACGTGCTGCTGCGTGACGACAAGAGTTTTCCCTATATCGTGGTGACGGACGATCACGCCTCACCAGGCATCTTCAAGCATCGTGGCGCACGCCAGAAGAACCGGAGCTATTACGGCCCCTTCGCCAATGCCGGAGCAGTCAACCGCACGATCAATGCAATGCAGAAGGCCTTCCTTGTGCGCTCCTGCACGGATTCAATGTTCGAAAGCCGGACGCGACCCTGCCTGCTGTTCCAGATCAAGCGCTGTTCGGGGCCTTGCACCGGCGAGATCAGTGCTGAGGGCTATGGTGCGCTTGTCACCCAGGCCCGCAAGTTCCTGGCGGGCAAGAGCACCGAAATCCAGGATCAGCTTGCCGCGCAGATGCAAAGCGCATCGACCAATCTGGATTTCGAGACTGCAGCCATCTATCGCGACCGGCTCACCGCACTGTCGCATGTCCAGACACACCAGGGCATCAATCCCCAGGGTATCGAGGAGGCGGATGTCTTTGCCATCGAACAGAAGGCAGGCATGACCTGCATTCAGGTGTTCTTCTTCCGCACCGGGCAGAACTGGGGCAACCGCGCCTATTTTCCACGTGCGGACAAAAGCATCGAAGCCCAAGAGGTGCTTGGGGCATTTCTGGCGCAATTCTATGATGATCGCCCCTGCCCGCGCCTGATCCTGCTGTCGCAAGATGCCGCCGAACTGGAACTTCTGGCCGAAGCGCTCGCGCTCAAGGAAGGACACAAGGTGGAGATTTCCGTGCCTCAGCGCGGTCAGAAGAAGGAAATGACGGATCACGCCGCGCTCAATGCGCGCGAGGCGCTGGGGCGCAAGCTGGCCGAAACCTCGACCCAGCGCCGCCTCATGGACGGCCTGCAGGAAGCGTTCAGCCTGGAGCGGACACCAAGGCGCATCGAGATATTCGACAACTCGCACATCATGGGCACAAATTCTGTTGGTGCGATGGTTGTGGCAGGGCCTGACGGCTTCGTGAAGAACCAGTACCGCAAGTTCAATTTCAAGGCCGAGCGGGTAACACCGGGCGATGACTATGGCATGATGCGCGAAATGCTGACACGCCGCTTCACCCGCCTGATCCGCGAATCGGAGGAAAGCGCGCCAGCGGACGATGTCATCCTCGAAACCGAATCGGATGGCGATGACGTGATCGAAGACGACACGCTGCCACAATGGCCGGACCTGCTTCTCATTGATGGTGGCCAGGGGCAGTTGAACGCAGCACTCGAAGTGGCGCGCGAACTGGACATTCTCGACAGGGTTTCACTGGTCGGCATAGCCAAGGGGCCTGACAGGGACGCGGGGCGCGAGAAGTTCTTCATGGAAGGCAAGGCGTCCTTCATGCTGCCGGAACGCGATCCGGTGCTGTATTTCGTGCAACGGCTTCGCGACGAGGCGCACCGGTTCGCCATCGGCTCCCACCGCGCCAAGCGCAAGAAGGAAATGGTGAAAAACCCGCTGGACGAAGTGCCGGGCATCGGACCATCCCGCAAGCGGGCTCTGCTTCATCATTTCGGTACGGCCAAGGCGGTGAGTCGCGCTGCCCTTAACGACCTGAAGCTTGTGGAAGGTATTTCGGAGCAGATGGCGCAGGCAATCTATGACCATTTCCACTGAAACGGTAGAAGTGTCATTTTTCTCCTTCAAATTGCCGCCAGGTGATTGAAAAACGAAAAGAACCCATATTTGGTGTGCGCATGAAAAATGTCCGCCCTGGAAGGAAAGCCAAGAAGAAGGATGCGCACTGGCTGGCGCTGCCCAACCTGCTGACCTATGGGCGCATCATCGCCGTGCCGCTGGTCGTGTTGTGCTTCTTCCTCGAAGGCAAGCTGCAGTCGTCCGATTTTGCGCGCTGGTCGGCGCTGGCAATCTTCATCGCGGCGTCCATCACGGATTTCTTCGACGGATACCTGGCGCGCATCTGGGAACAGACCTCTACCATCGGGCGCATGCTCGATCCGATTGCCGACAAGCTGCTTGTTGCTACCTGCCTGCTGCTGCTTGCTGCCGACACGGACAAGACCATCGCCGGCTGGTCGCTCTGGGCTGCGATCATCATCCTGTGTCGCGAGATACTGGTGTCGGGCCTGCGTGAATATCTGGCTGAACTGAAAGTATCGGTTCCCGTTACCCGCATCGCGAAATGGAAAACGACCCTGCAGATGATTGCGATCGGCTTCCTGCTTGCAGGACCGGCAGGCGACAAGCTGCTTCCCGGCACCACGCAACTGGGCATCGTCCTGCTCTGGGTTGCGGCAATCATCACCCTATATACAGGGTATGATTATTTCCGCGCCGGCATGAAGCATGTGATCGAGGACTGAACGGTGAAGCTCGTCTATTTTTCCTGGATCCGAGAAGGAATCGGACTTGGCGAAGAGGAAGTGAACCTGCCCGCGAGCGTGCGGACGGTTGGCGACCTGATCGGCTGGCTCAAGGAGCGCGGTGAAGAATATGCCCATGCCCTGCGCCACGACAAGGCGATCCGGGTGGCGATCGACCAGGAACATGTGGATGAGCGCGATGCCGTGATCGGCAATGCGCGCGAGGTTGCGCTTTTTCCGCCCATGACCGGTGGCTGACATGGACGTCACTCCCTCAATCCGCATCCAGCGTGACGATTTCGACATCGCAGCTGAAATTGCGCGGTTGAGCGAAGGGCGAAATGATGTCGGCGCGGTCGTGACCTTCACCGGCCTGTGCCGCGATGAGGGCGGCAGGCTTGCTGCGCTCGAACTTGAACATTATCCGGGCATGGCGGAAGCCGAAATCCGTCGCATAGCGCTAGAAGCCTGCAAACGCTGGCCGCTCAGCGCAATCACTGCCATTCACCGCTTCGGCAAGATCGAACCGGGCGGCAATATCGTGTTCGTCGCCGCTGCTTCCTCACACCGCCAGGCGGCTTTCGATGCGGCGGCATTCCTGATGGATTTCCTGAAAACGGATGCACCCTTCTGGAAGAAGGAACATGCGCTGGATGGCTCCACGGGTCAGTGGGTCGATGCCAAGGAAGGCGACGAAGCCGCCAAGGCGCGCTGGAAAACAACGCGCTGAGACCGTTGCCGGGCGCTCAGCCGCCGCGCATCTGCTGAAGCAGGTGAATCTCGCTCATGTCGCTTACGGGCAGATGGCGATTGCCATTGGTGATCTCGCCGTCAATCGCCACAGAAATTCCCGCCTTGATGACCGGTTCGAGTGCCGGATGCGCGCGAACCAGCGCATCCAGCATTTCTCCAACGGTGCCGGCCTCGACCTGAACCTTGTCCAGGCCACCAGTGAACCGGCGCAGGCCGGTCCACAGATTCACTTCAACCATTGCGGGCCGCTTTCATGGCAGCGAGGATTTTCGGCGGCGACATTGGCAGGTGGCGCAGTCGCGTTCCGGTCGCGGCATGTATGGCGTTTGCAATCGCTGGCAGAGGCGGCGTGATGCCGGTCTCTCCCACGCCGCGCACACCGTAGGGGTGTCCGGGGTTCGGAACTTCGACAATGACGGTGTCGATCATCGGCAGATCCGAAGCGACGGGTACACGGTAGTCGAGGAAGATGGGATTCTGCATACGGCCATCCTTGCCGTAGACATATTCCTCGTTCAGCGCCCAGCCGATACCCTGCACGGCACCACCCTGATACTGCCCCTCGACATAGGATGGATGGATGGCACGACCGGCATCCTGGACGACAAGGTAGCGCAGGATCGTCGTGCGCCCTGTTTCGGGATCAACCTCGACATCCACGACATGGGTGCCGAAACTTGCGCCAACGCCACCGGGAACCGACTCGTGATGCCCTGAAATCGGCCCACCAGTCGTGCCCATGTTCGCTGCAATTTCAGCAATCGTCATCGGCTTGAACTTGCCAGCATTTGGCCCGGCGGGACGTGCCGCTCCGTTTGCCCATTCCACGGCTTCGGGATCGATGCCCCATTCCTTGGCCGCGCGCCTGCACATTTCCTTGATGGCATGACCTGCCGCTTCCACCGCTGCCTTGCCGCTGGCGAACGTCGCACGGCTGCCATGGGTGGGCTCGTTCACGCCAAGCGCGCCGGTTTCGACAACATTCACGCGGACATCTTCGTAAGGGATGCCGAGGGTTTCCGCTGTCATCAGCGCAATGGATGCCCGCAGGCCACCGATATCGGGAGTGCCGATGGAGACCTGAGCCGTTCCATCCTCCGAAATGGCCATTGAGACCGAGGTTTCGCCGCCATGGTTGAACCAGTAGCCGCTGGCAATACCCCTGCCCTGATTGGGTCCGAGCGGCTGGGCGAGATTTGGATGGGCTTTGGTTGCCTCCAGAACCTCCACAAGGCCGATGCTGCCAAACTTCGGTCCATAGGCGGCTGTGTCGCCTTCCCTGACCGCGTTCTTCATGCGCACCTCGAGAGCATCGAGACCCAGTTCACGGCACATCTCGTCAACAAGGCTTTCAACCGCATAGGCACCCATTGGGGAACCCGGCGCGCGGTAGGCTGCGCATTTCGGCCGGTTGGCCAGGACGTCATAGCCGATGGCCGCGAGTGCCGGCATCTTGTAGGGCGCAAAGGCGCAGTAGAGGCCAAAGTCGACCGGCGCACCGGGGAAGGCACCACCCTGCATGCGGAATTCCGCTCTTCCTGCGGTGATGCTGCCGTCCTTCTTCATTCCGATCTTGACGTCCATTGAAGCAGACGCAGTGGGACCGGTTGCCCGAAGCACTTCGGAGCGGCTCATCACCAGCTTGACCGGACGCCCTCCCGCCTTGCGGCTGAGCGCAAGGGCAAGCGGTTCCATGAAGATCGTGGTCTTGCCACCAAAGCCACCGCCGATTTCCGACGGTGTGACGCGCAACTGCGAAGCCTCGAGGCCGAGCACCGCCGTGCACATGCGGCGGATGAACCAGTGTCCCTGGGTGCAAACCCACATCTCGCCCTTGCCGTCCTCGCCGAGCTGGCCAAGACAGGCGTGCGGTTCAATATAGCCCTGGTGTGTTGCTTCCGTCTTGTAGGTGCGCTCCATGACGAGATCGGCTGCGGCAAATCCCGCTTCGACATCGCCATGGCCGAATTCGATCTGGCGCACTATGTTGGCAGGCGAGCCTTCCGGAACGGAGTGATCCGCTGCTCCGGGACGGATAGCCGGTGCATCGGCGCGTATCGCATCGTCCACATCAATGACATGGGGAAGCACTTCATACTCGACCTCGATCAGCCGAGCGGCATCCTGCGCAAGCAGTGCCGAGGTCGCGGCAACAGCGGCCACCGCATGGCCGTCATAAAGCGCAACGTCGCCAGCAAGCGTGTTTTCCTGCAGGTTCCAGTCCTCACCGGTAAGGCCGGTGGGAAGATCGGCGCGTGTGACGATTGCCTTTACGCCGTCCAGCGCTTCGGCCTTCGACGTGTTGATCCGGACAATGCGTGCATGGGCATGCGGCGAGCGAACAACGGCTGCGTGCAGCATGTTCGGTGCCTGGATATCGGCACCATAGCGGGCGCGGCCCGTAACCTTGTCGAGGCCGTCGGGTCGGTCGGGACGGGTTCCAACGAGCTTGAACCCTTCAATGCGTTCCACCTTGTTCATCACGCAGCTCCCCTCATTTCAGCAGCGGCGTCCAGCACCGCGCGGACGATCTTGTCATAGCCGGTGCAACGGCAAAGGTTGCCGGCCAGCCAGTAGCGCACTTCGGTTTCAGTGGGATTGTTGTTCTGTTCGAGCAGCGCCTTGGCCGCCACGAGAAATCCCGGTGTGCAGAAACCGCACTGAAGTGCTGCATGTTCGATGAACTTGCGCTGCAAGGGATGCAGTTCGCCGCCGTTGGCCATGCCCTCGACGGTGTCGATCTTCTTGCCTTCGGCTTCAACGCCGAGCACGAGACAGGAACTGACGAGGACGCCATCGAGCGTCACCGAACAGGCTCCGCAGTCGCCGGTGCCGCAGCCTTCCTTCGAGCCGGTCATGCCAAGTCGGTCACGCAGGCAGTCCAGCAGGGTTTCCCGCGGATCGGTGAGGAACTCGACCGTCTCGCCGTTGACGGTTGTCGTTACATGTATCTTGCTCAACTTTTCGCTCCACTCATACGTATCTGTGCACGATCATAGGCAATGCGCGCTGCCCTGCGGGCCAGCACGCCAGCCACTTCCGTGCGAAACTCGATGGTACCGCGCTTGTCGTTTATCGGCTTGCAGGCCGCTTCGGCAGCTTTTGTCAGTGCCGCCAGCGCCTGGTCGTCAAGGCTCGTGCCAATGATTGCCCTGGCCGCGTCAGCAACCAGAACCACAGTTGGTGCAATAGCGCCAAGCGCCACTCGCGCTTCAGAAATCCTGGCACCATCAAGACGAAGGCTGACAGCGCAACCAACGACGGCGATATCCATCTCGGTGCGGGGGATGAAGCGCAGATAGGCATCGCCTGCAGCATTGCCGCGCGCCGGCAAGCTGATCGCAGCGATCACTTCGCCCGGCTTGAGCGCCGTTCTTCCCGGACCAGTTGGCACATCCTCGACTGCCAGTTCCCGTTTGCCCTGCGGTCCGACGAGCGTGACGGTTGCGCCGGCCGCGACAAGACCCGGAACGCTGTCAGCAGCCGGTGAACCGTTGCAAAGATTGCCTGCCAGTGTTGCCCTGCCCTGAACCTGGGTGGAGCCGACAAGGTTCATGCCCTCGACCACGCCCGGCCAGTCCCGGCAAAGGTCCGTGTGTTCGCCCATGCTTGCGCCCGACACGGCTGCGCCGATTCGCCAGCCGCCATCGGCCGTCCGGGCAATGTCATGCACGCCCGGTATCTTCTTGATGTCGATCAGGTCATCGGGGGTAACCATGCCAGAACGCATCTGCACCAGCACATCCGTGCCACCGGCCAGAAAACGCGTGACGCCCGAAGCCGATGCAGCAATGCGGGAAGCATCCTCGAATGTTGCCGGCGTGTGATATCGCATGTCATCTCCTGTCTTGTCGTTCGGCTATTGCGACGAGGGCCGATCCTCCGATCCGCTTTCCCAGTCAGCCTGTAAAGGCCAGTGGGCGCAATCGCCCATTCGCCTCGAATTTCTCATATCCGGCCGCCCGGCGAGCGCGCATTCGCGACCTGATCTTGTCAAATAACCGAACCGGATGGCTGGAACCGCAAGAATAGTGAGCGCGCCACCTGTCAGGCAATAGCCGTCTTACTCCAACATGTTCCGCTTGCGCCAGCGCAGATGCAAAAAGCTGGCGAACAAATTGCCGTCTGTCCCTGGCCGAAGACCGTTCGGGAGCGCGCCACCCGAACACCTTCACCTGTAATTCGAATAGCGGCTGCGCCGCGAAGCAATGAGCAGTGCTGCGAGCAGACAATAGGTGGCCGCGTCGCGCCACATGGCGGGAAACCAGCCATCCCAGAGATTTTCGAATATGCCGATTGCCAGCCCTCCGAGGCTTGCTGCCAGTGGCGTGGACAGTCCGCCAAGTGACGTGAGGAACAGAACCTTCACCGCAAAGGCAAGGCCAGTCGAGAAATCCATGTTCCCATAGTGCCAGGCGGCGAGAATTCCTGCGATAGCAGCCAGCCCGCCGGCGAAAACCATCGACAGGACAAAGACCTTGCGGACATTCACGCCCATGAGCATTGCCGCCGCTTCGTCCTGGCAAGTCGCATTCCACACCCGCCCCGCGCTGGTGCGGGCCAGGAGAATGGCCGAAAGGGTAATTGTCGCAGCTGAAATGGCGGTAATGGCCAGCTTGATGGGGGTCGTGGTGATCGTGAAATCTGCGCCACCAAGGATAATGACCCGGTTCCAGAACGGTGCGAGCCAGGGCGACCAGTTGCCTGCTGCAAGCCGCACGCCTTCCATCAACACGATCATCAGACCGAGGGAAACGGCAATTGTCATGTTCGGGGAGGCATGGCGCACGCGCTCCAGGATGGTGCTGCTGGTGTACCAGGCAACACCAAGCGTGAGCAGGATGGTCACGAACGCACCCAGCGCCAGGGCGGCAGGATAGATCAAAAAGAGGCTCGTCCAGCCGAATGCAGTGGCATAGACCGTGATCTGGCCGGAAAAGGCGAACAAGGCACCATGCAGGAAGCTCGCCCTTCGCAGGACACCATGGGCGAGTGCATAGCCGAATGCCAGCAGCGCATATATTGCACCGACATGCACGCCATTCAGGATTTGCTGGGCGAAATAGGCCATGGGACAACCAGTGCAATTCTAACTGGTTAATTCGGTTTTGTCAGTTATAATTGCATGCATGACATTCGTCTGGACAAAACACCGCTTTTCCGGCGGCACGCTGGTGTTAGACCTTGCCAACACGGTCATCCTGCGTGCCGACCCGCAGCGGCGCCGGGACAGGCTCGCGGATATTGGCGATATCAACCGATTTGCCGAGGCGGCGAGCCTGTGGTGTGAAGAATGCCGTGAAGGCCCTGATTTTTCTGGCCTGCCAGCCCGTGCCGCCGCCAGGTTGCTGCATTTGCGGGAAGTTTCAGACCGATACTTCCGGCAGATCGCGCTTGGCGAGACTCTATCCAGCCAATCGTTGGGCGAACTTGCGTGCCTGTGTGGCGATATCCTTGCTGACACGAGCATTGCGGGGGACCGAATTGATGGCGCCGCAGCTCTTTCCGCCCTCAAGCTGGCGATGGATGAGCGCCAGGGCCGGTGGGCTGGAAGGATCAAGCTTTGCGTCAATTGCGGCTGGCTGTTCATCGACCGCAGTCGCAACCGCAGCCGCACCTGGTGCGACATGACGATCTGCGGCAATCGCAACAAGGCAAGACGGCACTACCATCGCAAGCGGATGGAGGCAGCGTCGTGAGCCGCTCGCAGCTCCTTGTCATGCCTGTCCTTGCTGCATTGCTTGTGCTTGCAACCGCCTGCCAGCGCGAGCGCGAAGCTGGACCACTGGAACTGACCGGGCATCTTTTCGTCTTCAACTATCGCCAGGCACAGGCGACCCTGCTTTTCACCCTGCAGCCGATGCGGCCACTGGATGAAACGCTGCTTGTCTCGGTGTCCTTTGAAAATCCGCAGGGCGGCGAAGCGATCCAGCAAAGACAAACGGTCCATCCAGGTGCCAGCCGGATTGCGCTTGAAAGCCGGCCGCTCAAATGCGTGCGCAAGGACCGGCCATACGCTTTCACGATCAAGGTGACGAATGACAGCGGCGAGGAACTGCAGGAGATCACCGGGACGGCAAGTTCCAACCTCGACCAATCCGTCCTTCCCGCCACGGCACCGGTAATTGGTCCTGCCTATGATCGCAATCCGCTGGCCTATGATGACGCGGGCAATCTTATTGCCGGTTCGATGGCAGGCTGTCCTGATCGCTGATCAGATCACCGTCATGATCTCATCCAGCGGCTTCTTGATCTTGGCGACTGCAGGCACGATTGCATCTGGTGCAGCAATGCCGGTGGCGATGATCATCACCGGCTTTTCAGACTGCGGGCGCGCCAGAAGCGTGTTGAGGAATTTCATCGGATTGGGCGTGTGCGTCAACGCTGACAGGCCTGCATTGTGCAGCGCCGCGATCAGGAAACCGGTGGCGATGCCAACGCTCTCCGGCACATAATAATTCTTGTATCGCGTGCCATCTGAAAACTCGCCATAGCGCTGCGCGAAAACGATGATCAGCCAGGGCGCGATTTCCAGGTGCGGCTTCTCGGGACCAGTGCCGATGGGAGCCAGGGCCTTCAGCCACTCCTCGCCTGCACCACCATCATAGAAGGCTTCCTCCTCCTCTTCGGCTGCCTTGCGGATGGCGGATTTGGTCGCGGGGTCGGATATGGCCACGAAATGCCAGGGCTGGTGATTTGCTCCCGACGGCGCCGTTCCAGCGGTCGCCACGCAATTGGCGATGACTTCACGCGGCACTGGTCGCGGCGAGAATTCGCGCACCGTGTGGCGCTTGCGCATATAGGAAAGAAAGGCCTGCGACTGTGCGATCATGTCTGCCTGGCTGCGCTCCACACGGTCGGGCAGCGGCAGAGGGTCGAACTTCATCTGATCCTTCAGGAACATGGGACAATGCCTCTTCCATGATTGGCGCAAAGCTGCGGTCTGTGCGCGATGATGCCATCAGAAACGCTTAGATTACAAGCGTTTGCCAGAGTTGGTGAAGCTTACGATTCTGAAAGTTGTGATTCCGATTCAACTCGTTGGCCGGTTGAAGTCCTGATTCAGGCCGGGCAACTGGCCTGGGGTCTCACGACGCAGGAAACGCCATTGCCGCGTTGGATACGGCCATGAAGTGGCAGGCGGAAGCCGCAAGAACAAAGGCGTGCCAGATTGCATTCTGGAAGGCGAGCTTTTCACGGATGTGGAACAGAACGCCGATCGTGTAAAGCACGCCACCGGCAACGATCAGTCCTGATGCAAGCGCTGGCAAGGTGGCGAAGATCGGCCACAGGAGGACGAGGCTTGCCCATCCCAGCGGCAGGTAGAGGGCAACGGAGAATTTTTCGAATCTTGGTCCCAGCGCGATCTTCGCGATGGCGCCTGCCAGGGCGACGACCCAGATCAACGCCAGGAAGAGATAGGCAAAGATCGATCCGAGGAGAATGGCCAGCGGCGTGTAGGTCCCAGCGATCTTGAGGAAGATGGCAGCCTGGTCATAGCGCTTGAGCACCGGTTTCCAATCGAGGTTGGGAACCATGTGATAGGCAGCGGAAGTCATGAAGAGAATGATGATGGCCATGCCGTAGATGACGAGGGCAACCCCGGTCCCCGAGCCTACCACCGGCAATGCCGAAGCCAGAAGAAGGGGAACTGCGATCAGGCTGGCGGCAATCCCGACCGCATGCATCAAGCCGTCGGCCAGCCGTTCGGCTGGGCTATGATGGGGATGATGGGCCTGCTGGTTCATGTACTGGCGGTCCCGGCTGATTGTGCTGTCAGCATACTCGCCATCAATTGCAATCAGATGAAGGCAAAGGATGAATCACCAGTAAAGAAAAACCGGGCCCATGCATGACAGCAGGACCCGGTTCATGACTTGCGGATGGCTGCAGCTTCAGCCGACGATCTCGGTGCCGGAGAACCAGTAGGCGATTTCCTGTGCCGCGGTTTCGGGAGCATCCGAACCATGGACGGAGTTTTCACCGATTGACAGCGCGAATGTCTTGCGGATGGTGCCTTCATCGGCGTTTGCCGGGTTGGTTGCGCCCATGACTTCGCGGTTTTTCAGAATGGCGTTTTCGCCCTCCAGGACCTGCACGATGGTTGGCGCGGAAGACATGAATTCGCACAGTTCGTCAAAGAACGGACGTTCCTTGTGGACTGCATAGAAGCCTTCGGCCTCGCGGCGGCTCATCCAAACGCGCTTGGAAGCGACGACGCGAAGGCCCGCATCTTCAAGCATCTTGGTGATGGCACCGGTCAGGTTGCGTTTCGTAGCGTCGGGTTTGATCATCGAGAAGGTACGTTCGATGGCCATGTGTTCACCTGTCATCTATTTTCGGGAGGGATGTTCTTGAAAGTCGGCGCTGTATAACCGCACCGGCCTGTGTCTGCAAGTGGCCCAATTGCCAGCCCAATGCCTCCTTGCGGCCCGGTCGAACACAGGGGCACCATGGCGCGTGTCCGGCGCATCTGGTATTCTGCCCGCGCATTTGCACCGCCAAAGCGGGAAACCCCGGCAAGTGCCGCGGAGAGCGCAAGCATGAAGAACCACTACTCGATGCTGGCTGCCTACAATGGCTGGGCGAACGAGCGCGTTTACACTGAGGCAGCACGATTGACACGCGAGCAATATGATCGCGACACTGGCACGTTCTTCAAATCGATGAACGGAACGCTCAACCATATCCTGGTAGCAGACCGGATCTGGATGAAGCGCTTTACCGGTGAAGGCGAACATCCCAACTCGCTTGATGCCACGCTCCATGGCGATCTGGCGTCGCTGCGCATAGCGCGCAAGGCGGAAGACAGGCGCATCATTCGCTGGTTGGAGCATCTCGAACCAGAGGAACTGTTGGGCAAGATCACCTTCACGACGATCACCAGTCCACAGTTGACGACGCAAAGCCTTGCTCCCACGCTCACGCATTTCTTCAATCACCAGACCCATCACCGGGGCCAGGCCCATGCAATCCTGTCAATTCTCGGCAGGGAGCCGCCATCGCTGGACCTCGTGCTGTTCCTTCGCAACGAGGGCAAGGAATTCAACTAAGACGGCTGACCGACCATCCGGTTGCCAAGAGGTAACAGTGCACGCCTAATCGACGATCAGGGATATCTCCCCTTGCCCTTTTGCGCTCGCTGACGCACATAGCGCGCCATGCTGACCATATCCGACCTCACGCTGCGCATCGCAGGGCGCCAATTGATCGACAGTGCTTCCGTGACCGTACCCACGGGCGCGAAGGTCGGGCTTGTGGGGCGCAATGGATCGGGGAAGACTACCCTTTACCGCGCGATTACCGGCGAACTGCAGCCCGACACCGGTTCCGTGACCATTCCAAAGGGAATGCGCATCGGCCAGGTCGCTCAGGAAGCTCCCGGCACAGAGCAGAGCCTGATCGAGATCGTGCTGGCTGCCGATGCTGAGCGCGCCAGCCTGCTTGCGCAGGCGGACGTGGAGCAGGATCCGCTGAAAATCGCGGACATTCACATGCGCCTTGCCGACATAGAGGCCCATTCAGGCGAAGCGCGCGCCGGGGCGATCCTTTCGGGCCTGGGGTTTTCGGCAGAAGACCAGTTGCGCCCGGCCTCGAGCTTTTCCGGTGGCTGGCGCATGCGCGTAGCGCTCGCTTCGGTGCTGTTCTCGCGGCCCGACATCCTGCTGCTTGACGAACCGACTAACTATCTCGACCTTGAAGGCACCTTGTGGCTCGAGAACTTCGTTGCACGCTATCCCGGCACCGTGCTGATCATCAGCCATGACCGGGACCTGCTCAACAAGGCCGTGAATTCGATCCTGCACCTGGAACACAAGAAACTGACCTTCTATCGCGGCACCTATGACAGTTTCGAGCGCCAGCGCGCGGAAAAACTGATGTTGCAGGAGAAGGCCCGCGAGAAGCAGGAAGCACGGCGCAAGCACATGCAGGCGTTTGTCGACCGTTTCCGTGCGCAGGCAACCAAGGCGCGCCAGGCACAAAGCCGCATCAAGGCACTGGAGCGCATGGCACCGATTGCTGCCTTCGTGGAAGAGCGCTCGGCACCGATCCGCTTTCCAGAACCGGACAGGAAGCTCGCCTCGCCGATCATCCGGCTGGAAGGGGTCGAGGCAGGCTATGCGGCGGACAATCCGATCCTGCGCAAACTCGACCTGCGGATCGACCAGGATGATCGCATCGCGCTTCTGGGATCGAACGGCAACGGCAAGTCGACCTTCGCCAAGTTGCTGGCGAACCGGCTTGAGCATGTGAACGGCGAGACTGTGAAGGCGCAACAGCTGAAGGTGGCGATGTTCGCGCAACATCAGCTCGACGACCTCAAGCCGGAACAGACACCGGTGGATCATGTGCGGCCACTGATGCAGGGAGCCGCTGAATCGAAGGTCCGCGCCAGGGTTGCGCAGATGGGCCTCGATACGGCCCGCATGGACACGAAGGCAAAGGACCTGTCAGGCGGCGAAAAGGCGCGCCTGCTGTTGGGCCTGATTGCCTTTGATGGGCCGAACCTGCTCATTCTCGACGAACCGACCAACCATCTCGACATCGATTCGCGCGAAGCGCTGATGATGGCGCTCAACGATTATTCGGGTGCCGTCATCATCATCAGCCATGATCGCCATCTGGTGGAAGCAACCGTCGACCGGTTGTGGCTGGTCAGGGATGGAACGGTAAAGCCCTATGACGGGGATATTGACGATTACCGCACCGAAGTGCTGACCGGGCGCAAGCCTCAGGAGAAGCAGGCAAAGGCAGACCCTGTTCAGGCTGCCAGGGCGCCAGCGAAGCCAGCCGCGGAGCGGCGCAAGGATGCTGCCGAAAGGCGGCGGGAGGCCGAACCGCTGAAAAAGCGCATCCGCGAAGCGGAAGCCGCAATGGGCAAGTTGCAGAAGCAGATTGGCGAAATCGATGAAAAGCTCGCTTCGCCAGAGCTTTACGGGCGATTCCCGGATCAGGCCGCGCGGCTCGCGAAGGAGCGGGCAGACGCGGAGAAGAAACTCGTCAGCGCAGAGGAAAACTGGCTGCGGCTGAGCGAGGAGTATGAGTCGGCGCTCGCTGACTGATCGCACTCAGTGGGATTTCGGGAAAGGGCGGCTCTCAGCGAGGGCCTGACGCCACGGCACTTGATGCCTAGCGTCGCCTGCCCCATCTGCTGGCGGTCTGTTTGCGCCCCCTTCCCTTGCGCCGCTTCGAGGTCAAACGGTCAAGAACAAGCAGGATGATCCCCAGGCCAATGGCCGCGAAGGCGGGCGTTCGCAGGGAATCATCGGGCACAGCAACATTGGAGCGCGTGGAAGCACGAACTTCCGCGAAGTTAATGTCCCTGCTTTCGGTGGAGCGCACGAAGATCGTGTAGCTTCCCGCCTCGGCAATATCGAACTCGGGCGTCACCATGCTGGAACCAAGGGTCGGGGCGTTGCTGCCTGCATCGGTGGGCAGCGGCAACTCGAACAGCCCTTCCAGAACCACTGTGCCGCCACGCGCCAGCGAAATTTCCATATCGGTGGTGGCGGCATCGAATTTCAGGCCCGGAAGGAACCTGGCCTCGATCATGAGGCGGACCGGATTGTCCTTTGGCGACAGCTGGATGGTGGCTGCTCTCCAGCCCTGTTGCCAACCGCCATCCGTGCGGTCGAAGACAAGGACCGTGTCGCCACCTTCGCCAGAATTGCGCATGACAAGCGAAGGCCAGACGAAGGCGACACCAATGCCTGCGATCAGCAGCAATATCGCAATCACGCGCATGTTCACGCCTCCCTTTTCCAGACACAGAACCAGTGTGGAATGGACCGGCCTGGCCGTTCGATGGCAAAGGCCTTGCGCGACACCAGAGTGAATCCGAGTGTCTCGAAACGCATGGCCTCGCGTTCCAGAAGCGGCCAGGGCGGACCGTCCGCGTCCTGCCCTTCGGCGCGAATTCGGGTGTAGACCAGCAGTGTGCCGCCTGGTGCCACGAGCGCTGCAACGCCGCGTGTCACAGCTTCGAGCATTGAAGGCGGCACCGCCTGCAGAGTGTAGCATTCATGGACAAGATCGAAGGCACCCTGCCATTCCGCAGGCGGGTCGAGCAGGTCGGCCACCTGCCATGAAACCGAACTGTCGGCAAATCGCCTGCTCGCCCAATCGATTGCACCCTGCGAAAGGTCAAACGCTGTCGTTCGATAGCCAGCTTCCGCAATGGCGACGGCGTTGTCGCCCAGACCCGCAGCCACGTCGATGGCTGTTGGAGCAGTCTTGCTCCTGTTAACCGGATTTTCCGCAAGCCATTGGGACAACTCGTGTTTTGGTGCAAGATCAGCCCATGGGACCGCCGCTGCATCTCCATCCGCAAGAGCGTAGACGGCATCAAAGAACCGCATGCGATCCTGCGGGCCGGATGCATCACCAGACGAAAGTGCCGGGTCGAGGGGATCCAGTCGCGCCTTGAGCTCTTCGCGCCGTTTCAGGAAGGCATCGCTGTGAACAGGCGTCTTCGTCACGCCTTCTTCTCCCACCTGCCCTGTGTGTCCTGCTGCCAGTAGGTGACGGCATGACCGGCGGCTTTTTCCACCTTCCAGCGTTCGCGGGCATGTTCGACCGCGCTATTGTCATAGCCATCGAAAATGTAGACCCCGCGCACATAGGAATCGAGCGAAGGGGGCGTTGCGCCATCGACCATGAAACGGATGCTGGCCCCGTTGGGATTGTCGTCCTCCAGCGTCAGCCAGACTGGCTGGCGCTCTTGCGTACCGTCACGCACCATGGCGTGCGGAAGGAAGCTTTCGTCTGAATAGGTCCACAAATGTGCGTCAAGCACTTCAAGGCGCTCCTTCGAGCCAGCCTGAACAACAGCCTTCCATCCCCGCTCGAGGCTCTTCTCGACCAGGCCGGGAAGCACATCCTCGAGTTTTCGTTCGGTCAGGTGATAGAACAGGACTTCAGCCATCGTGCCTTTCGCGGTGTCTATTCGTAGTGATCGGCGACAAGCCGGTCGAGCAGGCGAACGCCATATCCCGAACCCCAGGACTGGCTGTATTCGTTCTTGGGCGAGCCCATTGCCGTGCCGGCAATGTCCAGATGGGCCCATGGCACGTCATTGACGAAACGCTGCAGGAACTGTGCGGCGGTGATCGCACCGCCAAAGCGCCCGCCGACATTCTTCATGTCAGCGAAGGTCGAATCGATCATCTTGTCGTACTCCGCACCCAATGGCATGCGCCATACACTTTCGCCGGTGTCCTTGCCTGCCTTGGTCAGGTTTTCGGCCAGTTCGTCATTGTTCGAGAACAGACCCGCATGCGACTGGCCGAGGGCAACCATGATCGCACCTGTCAGCGTGGCAAGATTGACCATGAAACGCGGCTTGAACCGCTCCTGGCAATACCAGAGCGCGTCGGCCAGAACGAGGCGGCCTTCCGCATCGGTGTTGATTACCTCGATGGTCTGACCGGACATGGATGTCACGATATCGCCGGGGCGCTGCGCGTTGCCATCCGGCATGTTCTCGACAAGTCCGATGATGCCGATGACGTTGGCTTTCGCCTTGCGCGCGGCAAGCGCGTGCATCAGGCCGGTGACAGCGGCAGCCCCGCCCATGTCACCCTTCATGTCTTCCATGCCTGCGGCGGGCTTGATGGAAATGCCGCCCGTGTCGAAGACAACGCCCTTGCCGATGAAGGCAACGGGCTGATCCTTCGCCTTGCCGCCATTCCAGCGCATGATGACCATGCGCGGCGGGCGAACCGAGCCCTGGGCGACGCCGAGGAGTGATCCCATCTTCAGCTTGCGCATCGCCTTCTCGTCGAGAATTTCAATCTCAACACCTTGTTTTTCAAGGGCTTTCGCGCGCGTTGCAAATTCAACCGGACCAAGCGTATTGGCTGGCTCGTTGACAAGATCGCGGGCCGTGATGACACCATCCGTCACGCCGCCAAGAGCCTTCCATGCCTTCTTCGCGCCAGCCGGATCGTCACAGGAAATCGTGACGCGCGTGAGCCTGGCTTCTTTCTTGTCCTTGGTCTTGTAGGCATCGAAAGCATAGGCGCGGAGCTTGATGCCTGCGGCAACAGCGGCGACGTCGCCAGCATCAATGCCCTCGGCAAAGATGATCGCTTCTTCAGACCGTGCACAGGCGGCCTGCGCCTTTCCGCCCACTTTCATCCAGGCATGTTGCTTGCCCGCAGATTCGTCGCCGGTGCCAATGAGTACGAGGCGATCAATGCCGTCTGCAGGCACGATGACTTCGAGTGCAGCGGCAAGCTTGCCCTTGAATTCGGCCAGCTTCACGGCCTTGCTCACACGCCCATTCTTGTCGAAGGCAGCGGCGGCTGGTGGCAAAGCTCCATCCTTGCCGGACAGGGCGACGATTGCGCCTGCCGAAGACCTGGCTGACTTGGCGAACTGGATTGCGGGAATTCTTGCCATACGGAGACCTCGATAGGATTTCATCTGCCTGGATGCCGGGGATTCGCACCCAGAACGGGAGAATTGGTTCAATAGCGCTTTTTCAGAGCCTTGTCTTCCCGGCAAAATCAGCCATTGCAGCGTCCGGAGCATGAATGTGGCGCCTGTCGCGTGGCTGTTTCGCAACAATCGTGTAAAATCGGCTTAAATCCCTGTTAACCTTGTCCTTTCGCCGTTTTTTATCCATTCCCTGCGAGAACGCTTAATGGGATGGTAACCATCGGAAAGGGCGTCAGGTGCGCGGCTTGCGATCGCGCGCAGTAGAGGCCTTCAAATTGCCGCAAGGGCTGTGCAGTTGTCATAGCGGGCGGCAGGGACACTGGACGGCGCAAACGGCAGCACCGGCCAAGGCAAACAGGGACCGCATGAAGCTGATCGAGTGGTACATATTCAGGCGCGCCGGCATTGCGGCCCTGATTACGCTCGGCTCGCTCGCGGGTGTCGTCTGGATCATCCAGGCGCTGAAGGAAATCGACGTCATCACCACGAAGGGCCAGACGATCATCGCCTATCTGGCGCTGACGACACTTGCCATACCGATGCTGATCCTCGCCGTCATCCCGATCGGCCTGCTGCTGGCGACCGTGTTCACCGTCAACACGATGAACGGCAATTCCGAACTCGTGGTCGTGAATGCAAGTGGCGCATCAAGCTGGGTGCTGGCAAAACCATTGCTGATCCTGGCGCTCCTGTGCAGCCTGTTCACCGGACTTGTCGGGCACTTCGTTTCGCCGTGGAGCCTGGTGACCCTGCGGATATTTGCCACCGAAATGCGCGCCGACCTGGTTTCAGTGCTTGTGCGCGAAGGCGAGTTCTCGAAGATCGAGGATGGCCTCGTCTTTCACGTGGCGCGCCGCGAAACAGGTGGCGTGCTTTCCGGGATCCTGATTTCGGACGAACGTGAAGCGGGAAAGTCCCTCATCTTCACCGCTTCCAAGGGCTTCGTCAGCAAGAAGGATGGCGAAGCCTACCTGCTACTCAAGGATGGCGAGATCCAGCAGCGTTCCCCGGACAGCGATAACGTCACCGTGATCCGCTATGATTCCTACCTGTTCGACCTGTCGACCTTTGCCCGCAAGCTTGAAGTGGGCAATCTGCGGCCGAAGGAACGCACCACGCCGCAGTTGCTCGATCCCGATCCGGATGACCCGTTCTACAAGGATCGACCGGGGCTTTATCGCTCGCAAATTCACGAGCGCTTTTCGGAAATGCTGTGGCCCTTTGCCTATGTCGTGCTGATGCTGGCCTTTGCGGGCCAGGCAAGTTCCAGCCGCCAGGGTCACGGATCGGCCATCGGTGCCGCCATGCTCAGCGTGACGCTGTTGCGTGGCGTTGCCTTTTCTGCGGTCAGTGCCTCCAAGGCGGATGCTTCCGCGGTGTGGCTCGTCTATGCCCTGCCGATCGCGGGCATTGTTGCAGGGACATGGTTCCTTGTTTCCAACCGTCCGGTCTCCCTGCCCGCTTCATGGCAGAAGCGCATCGATGCGAACAATGCTGCCATCGAGCAGCGTATCGCCAGCCTCAACGCCCGCTATCTCGCCTGGCGTCGTCGCCAGATGGAGGTGCGCGCATGATCGGCCGCACGCTGTTTGGCTACATCGCGACGCGCTACTTCAAGACCGTGCTGGGCATGATGGTCTCGCTGCTGCTGCTGATCATCATGGTCGATTTCGTCGAACAGTTGCGCAAGGCATCGGAAGCCAGCGATATCCAGGTCGGCGCGCTGCTGATGCTGTCGCTGTTCAAGGCACCCATCTTCATCGACAAGGCGTTCCCGTTCGGATGCCTGTTTGCCGCCATGATCACGCTGACACAGCTCAACCTGAAGATGGAACTGGTCGTGGCGCGGGCGGCAGGCGTATCGGCATGGCAGTTCCTGATGCCGGTCAGCGCCGTTTCAGTCCTGATTGGCCTGTTTGCAGCCTTTATCTACAATCCGCTGGCGATAGCCTCCTTCGAGAAGAGCAAGGCGTATGAAGTCGCGATTTTTGATCGCGTCGCGCGACAGAAGAACGCGGAGATTTCCGGCTACTGGATCAAGCAGGAAGACGAATCGGGCTATTCGGTGCTCAACGCACGCATTGCGCGCTCGGGCGGTGCCATTCTCGACGACGTCAAGGTGCTTCGATTCGATGCAAACCAGGCGATTGCGGAGCGAATCGACGCGCGCAGCGCGATTTTCGACGAGCAGAAGTGGCTGTTCGAGGATGCAACCGTGTTGCGTTCGGGTGCTGCGGCGGAAAAACATGCGCGCTATTCCGTGCCGAGCAACCTGTCGCGCGAGATCCTCGCTGGCGTCACGTCGAGCTCGGATACGGTACCGTTCTGGAACCTGATGGACACGGCCCGAATGGCGGTTCTTGCAGGTGGAAATCCCTACCCTTACGTCGTACAGTTCTACAGCCTGCTCTCGCTGCCGCTTTTCCTGGTTGCAATGGTGCTTATCGCGGCAACCGTGACGCTGCGTTTTGTCCGATTTGGCCAGCTCGGAAGGCTGATTTTGGGTGGCATCCTGAGCGGCTTCGTGCTTTATACCGTAACGAAATTGGTAGTTTCCCTGGGGAGTAACGGGATCGTGCCGCCAATCGTGGCAGCGTGGTCCCCTTCTGTCGTGGCTATATTGTTCGGAACAAGCATCTTGTTGCACCAGGAGGATGGCTGATGGCTGATCTTCCGGGTTGGCTGAAAGGAAGTGGCAAGCGGTTGCCCGGGCGCGTTGTGTCGTCGGGTGGTCTTGTTGTGCTTGGCGTCCTTCTTGGCCTTGGCGGCATACCGGGCACGGCACGCGCGCAGAGCGCCAGCGATATGGTGTTCGGTTCGCAGTCTTCCAACCCGAATGCCCAGATGCTGCTGGAAGCCGACAATGTCGTTTATGACAATGATACGAACACCGTGTCGGCCGTAGGCAACGTGCAGATCGCCTATGACGGCTATACGCTGGTGGCGCAGCGCGTCACCTATTCGCGGTCATCGGGCCGTGTCGTTGCCTCCGGCAATGTCGAGATTCTCGAGCCGAACGGATCGCGCATCTTTGCCGAGGAAATCGATGTAACGGATGATTTCAGGGATGGATTCGTTTCATCGCTGCGGGTCGAGACCGCCGACAATACCCGGTTTGCCGCCGAAAGTGCGGAACGGCGCGACGGCGAGATCGCGGTTTTCAACCATGGTGTCTACACTGCTTGCGAACCGTGCAAGGAAGACCCGACCAAGCCGCCATTGTGGCAGATCCGCGCCAACCGCGTGGTGATAAACAACCGCACCCGCAGGGTGGAGTATGAAGGCGCAAGCTTCGAACTTTATGGCAAGCCGATCGCCTATCTGCCGCGCTTCAGCCATGCTGATCCGGCGGTCAAGCGCCAGTCCGGATTTCTGACCCCGACACCGAGCTTTTCCGAAAATCTCGGCTTTGGCATGAAGAACAGCTATTTCCTGGCGCTCGCCCCCAATTACGACCTGACCTTCTCGGGCACCTACCTGTCCAACCAGGGCTTCCTCGGCGAAGCCGAATGGCGCCACAGGACCGAAACCGGCCAGTACAATCTGCGCATTGCAGGCATCAACCAGAAGAACCCGAACGACTTCAAGGCATCGACGATCGATTCGCATCACACCGATCGCCTGGCAGTCATGACCACCGGCCAGTTCAACCTGAATTCACGCTGGAAGTTCGGCTGGAATGCGCTGTGGCAGTCCGATGAGGATTTTGCGCTTACCTACAACCTGAACCGCTTCAACGGTCGCGATGTGACGAACGAAGTCTACCTGATCGGCCTGGCGGGCAAGAATTATTTCGATCTGCGCGCGCAGCAGTTCCTCGTCCAGCAGGATCTGTTCGACCAGGATCCAACGACGCCCGGCATTCAGAAATTGCAGGACCAGCAGGGCAATGCGCTGCCGGTGCTCGACTATAACCGAGTATCGGACTATCCGGTTGCCGGTGGTGAAGTTTCGCTGGATGTGAATTTCCGCAACATCCACCGTTCGGAATCGCAGATCTTCAACAATGACAATGCCGTCACGGTGCCAGCCAACGAGCGGTTCCATGGCATTGCCGGTCAGAATGCGCGCCTTGCGATGGAAAGCGAATGGAAGCGCAGCGAGATCGTCAATGGGGCGGTCGTCACGGCTTCACTGAGCGGACGGGCAGACGCCATCTGGCAGAACACGGACAATCTGGCATCGGTCAGCAATCCGCTGACTTCCAACGATTCGCTGTTCCGCGGCATGGCGAGCGGGATGCTTGAAATCCGCTACCCGATGATCGCGCAGGATGCCTATGCGACGCATGTTTTCGAACCAGTCGCACAGATCATCGTACGGCCTGACGAAACGCATATCGGCGAATTCCCGAACGAGGACGCCCAGAGCCTCGTGTTCGACGCCAGCAATCTATTCGAGCGTGACAAGTTCTCAGGCTACGACCGTATCGAAGGCGGCACGCGCGCCAATGTCGGCTTCCGCTATTCGGCAAGCTATCTCAATGGCGCGACCATCAACGTGTCGGGCGGCCAGTCCTACCATCTGGCGGGCAAGAATTCCTTCGCCGCAGGCGGACAGGACCTTGTCAATGCGGGGCTTGAATCGGGTCTGGAAACGGACCGCTCCGACTATGTCCTTGGCGCCAACATCAACAATGGCCATGGCCTGACCTTCGGCCTTGGCGGGCGCTTCGACGAGAACAACTTCTCCTTCCGCCGTGGCGAAGCTGTTGCGCGCTACGCAACGCCCATCGTGGCGCTTAGCGGCTCCTACACGTTCATCGGTGCGCAGCCCAATTACGGCTATGCCGATGATCGCCATGAAGCCAATGGTTCGGCGAGCCTAAAGCTGACCGACACGTGGCGCGGCTTTGGCTCATTCTCCTATGACCTTGCGCAGTCGCGGCTTTATTCGCATGGATTTGGTGTCGCCTATGACGACAGCTGCTATTCCTTCTCCGTAGCCTATAACCGCACGGAGCCACGCTATTCCGGCGACACGACGGAAACCTCAGTGCTGTTTCGTTTCGGCCTGAGAACCATCGGGGATTACGATTACAAATATTCGCTTGAAGACAGCCAGTGATGGCAAATTGCAGGGATATTTCGCCTGCTACCACGGTTTTGCCTCATACCCGGGTCAAAAGCCCGCTTTGGCGCAGAAGCACCAATTTGTGCAACCTTCCGGAATGAAAATGACCCCAGCAACAACCAGCTTCATGCCTAAGCCGCGCAAGGCGATGCTCGTCGGCCCGTTGATGCTGGTGCTTGGCCTGGCGCTCAGCGCGTGCACGGGTTCGACTTCTGCCCTCAAGAGCGCGAAAAGCCCGGCAAGCGAGCAGACCGATACTGCCGGTGTCGAGGAAACGCCGGCGGTTGAAACGGCAAAGGTTCTGAACCAGCCTTCGACCGTGTCGCGCAAGGGCACCTATATCCGCATCCTCGTCAATGGCGATCCGATCACCAATTATGACATCCAGCGCAGGGCCAAGTTTCGCCAGTTGCGCCGCCTGAAGGCAGGCAAGGCGGAGACCGAGCAGGAGTTGATCGACGAACGGATCAAGCTGCAGGAAGCAAAAGCGCGCGGAACTCTGGCAGGCGATGATCAGGTCAATGCCGCCTTCGCCAATTTCGCCAAGGGCAATCGCGCCACGCCGCAGAAGATGGCATCCGATCTCGACCGGCTCGGCGTCGGCAGTTCGCACTTCAAGGAATTCATCCGTGCACAGATGAGCTGGAGCCGCACTGTTGGCAGCAAGCTGCGCAGCGAGACCCAGCAGTCATCGCAGTCCAAGGCGATCTTCGACCTGCGCAAGTCAGGCGCGTCCAAACCCCAGACAACCGAATATCAGCTGAAGCAGATCATCTTCGTGGTACCGCAGGCCAAGCGAGGCAGTCTGCTCAAGATCCGTCGCCAGGAAGCCTTCGCCTTCCGCCAGCGTTTCACGGGTTGCGATTCTGCCATTGTGCTGGCCAAGGAACTGCATGACGTCGCCATCAAGGACCTTGGCCGCATCATGCAGCCGCAATTGCCAGCAGAGTGGAAAGACGAGATCGAAAAAACCGAAGTCAATTCGATCACGCAACCCAAGGAAACCAACAATGGCGTCGAACTGATCGCAGTCTGCAAGGCGCAACTGACATCGGACGACAAGGCGGCGGAACTGGTCGCGCAATCCCAGGCCTTCGAGACCATCGAGGAAAAGGGCGATGCTGCCTCGGACGAATATCTTGCCGAACTGAAGAAGTCGGCAACCATCGTCTACAAGTAGGCCATGACAAAGGCGCCCGTCGCGGTGACCATCGGCGAACCGGCTGGAATCGGCCCCGACATCGTCCTTCAATCCATTTCGCATGCCATGCTGGAAGCCAGTCTTCCGCCCTTCTACCTGATCGGCGATCCACATCTGATGGAAAGGCGGGCGAAGCGACTGGGCCTGCCGCTGCGCATCGCAGAACACCGACATGGTGTGACGCCTGAGCGGGGCACGGGCAGACTGGCGGTCCTGTCCACTGGTCACGCAATGGAAGCAGAGCCCGGCATCGCCTCGCCGCATGATGCTGCTGGCGTGATTGGCGCCATCGATACCGGCGTTGCACATGTGCTCGAAGGCCATGCGTGCGCACTGGTGACCTGCCCAATCAACAAGAGGGCTCTTTACGCGGCCGGGTTTTCGCATCCCGGTCACACTGAGTATCTGGCCGAACTGGCAAATCGCGCTACCGGCAAGCAGTTTCGACCGGTGATGATGATTGCGGGGCCGCAACTTAAGACCGTCCCGGTCACGATTCACATTCCGCTACGCGCGGTCACGGAAAGTCTCACCACCCACCTGATCGTGGAAACCTGCCGCATCGTGGCACGGGACCTGAAAGACCGTTTCTCGATTGCTGATCCAAGGCTCGCAGTGTGTGGGCTCAACCCGCATGCGGGAGAAGAGGGAAGCATCGGCAGCGAGGATATCGACATCATTGCCCCGGCGGTGCAGCAACTGGTTGGCGAAGGCATTCGCGCCGCTGGTCCACTACCAGCCGACACACTGTTTCACGAGCGCGCGCGGCAGGCCTATGACGTCGCGATCTGCATGTATCACGACCAGGCACTCATTCCCGCCAAGACGCTGGCTTTCGACGACGGAGTCAATGTCACGCTCGGCCTGCCATTCATCCGCACTTCCCCCGACCACGGCACAGCCTACGATATTGCAGGCAGCGGCAAGGCCAACCCGGCCAGTTTCATCGCGGCCTTGCGCTTGGCACATGCGATGGCGGTAAGGGCAAAGGCATGATCGGCGCCTCAGGGCAGATCGACGATCTGCCGCCCCTGCGCGATGTCATTGACCGCCATGGCCTTGATGCGCTGAAGGCACTGGGGCAGAACTTCCTGCTTGATCTCAATCTGACTTCCCGCATAGCAAGAACAGCGGGAGACCGTGGCGACCATGACGTCATCGAGATCGGCCCGGGGCCAGGCGGCCTGACGCGGGCCCTGCTTGCCAATGGTGCGCGCCGTGTGATTGCGGTCGAGCGCGACAGGCGGTGCCTTCCTGCACTGGCGGAGATTGCCGAGCATTATCCCGGTCGACTTGAAGTGATCGAGGGGGATGCCCTAAAGGCGGATTATGCAAGGCTTGCCTCAAAGCCTGTACGCATCGTCGCCAACCTGCCCTACAATATTGCCACACCGCTGCTGACCGGCTGGGTCGGCGCGCAACAATGGCCGCCCTACTGGTCATCGCTCACGCTGATGTTCCAGAAGGAAGTGGCCGAGCGCATCTGTGCTGCCCCTGGCGATAAGACCTATGGCCGCCTGGCGATCCTGTGCCAGTGGCGCTGCGAATGCGAACTGGCCTTCGAAGTGGGGCCGAAGGCCTTCACGCCGCCGCCCAAGGTAACGTCCGCCATCGTTTCACTGATACCGCGCGCGGAGCCGCTTGCCTGCGATGTCCGGCGTCTTGAAACCGTGACTGCAGCAGCATTCGGGCAACGGCGCAAGATGCTGCGCTCGAGCCTGCGCCAGCTGGGTGGCCAGTCCCTGCTCGACAAGGCAGGCATTGATGGGGAACGCCGGGCGGAGACACTCAGCGTCGCCGAATTCGTGACGCTCGCCAACATTGCGCAGTCGAACCAATAGGCGATCAGCCGATCAGATTTTCCTCGAAATCGAACAGGCCTGGACGGCGGTCGCGGCGCAGGCGTTCGGCGGTCAGGATAGCCTCGACCTGGTGGAATGCGCGGTTGAGGTCATCGTTGACGACGACATAGTCGTAGTCGCGCCAGTGGGGGATTTCGACCAGCGCATTGGCCAGACGCTTCTCGATGACTTCCTGCGTATCTTCAGCGCGCCGGTTCAGCCGTCCGCGCAATTCGGTCATCGATGGCGGAAGAATGAAAATGGAAACGACATCGGCACGTGCCTTTTCGGCAAGTTGCAGGCCGCCCTGCCAGTCGATGTCGAAGAGTATGTCGCGGCCTTCCGACATCGCCTTTTCCACCGGGTCCCGCGGTGAGGCATAGAAATTGCCGTGCACCTCGGCCCATTCAAGCAGCGCGTCGGATTCCTTCAGGCGTTCGAATTCGCGCCTGGTGATGAAATGATAGTGCACGCCATCGATTTCGCTGTCGCGGCGGGCACGTGTAGTCACCGAGACGGACATTGTGAGGTTCGAGACATTGTCGAGCAGGTTGCGGGCAATGGTCGACTTGCCAGCACCGCTTGGCGATGAAAGGACCATCATTATGCCACGGCGCTCGATCGTGTCGGAAATGCCGCCTTCCAGAACCCTCTTCGTCATGCCTTCACTCCAGATTCTGAACCTGTTCGCGGAACTGGTCGATGATGACCTTCATTTCCAGACCCAAGGCCGTAACGGCGGAAGCGTTCGACTTCGAGCAGATCGTGTTGCACTCCCTGTTGAACTCCTGCGCCAGGAAGTCAAGCTTCCTGCCGACCGGATTGCTGGAAGCAAGCAGGACACCGGCTGCCTGGACGTGGGCCTTGAGTCGGTCGACTTCCTCACGCAGGTCCGCCTTGGTTGCCAGAATGGCGGCCTCCTGGTGCAGGCGTTGGGGATCGAGGCGCGTATCTGATTCGAGAAGCAGGGCAACCTGCTGGCGCAACCGCTCGCGCAGCGCCTCTGGCTGACGCGAAGGATCGGCCTCTACCGCCAGGGTCAGGGCTTCGATCTGCGCAACCTGACCGGCCAGCACGACAGCTATCGCCGTTCCTTCCGATGTCCGCACGGATGCCAGATCCCTGAGGGCAGATGAAAGCCCGTCCATGATGATGCCATTGCGTTCGGTGAGTTGCTCGTCGTCCTGCGATGGTTCGGCGATCTCGATAACGCCGCGCAAGGCCAGGATGGCTTCCGCTGCTGGCGGTGGCGAACCCAGGCGCTGCGAGAGGTCGCGAACATGGGCAAGCACCGCTTCAAGGGCTGCCTGGTTGATGACAGGCGTCGCCTGCGCACCCTGGCGCTCATATTGAAGCGTGGCCTGAATGTTGCCCCGTGTGAACCCGGCTGCGACGAGGCGGCGGGCGTCGGCTTCAAGCTGTTCGAAGCCCGGTGGCAGGCGCAGGCGCACGTCCAGGCCCTTGCCATTGACGGAACGCAGTTCCCAGGTCCAGCGTGCCGACATCTGCCCAATTTCGAGCGAACCTTGCGACCGGGCAAAACCGGTCATGCTCTGCAGGGTCATCCCAGCCCCTCCCCCTTGCGCAAATGCGCCAATGACGGTGCTACTGCGTTCCCGCCTGGTTGCCGCCCTGAGCGTCCGTCCCTTCGGCTGCAGCGCCTTCGGCTGTGCTACTTGCTTCCTCGGACTTCCTGGCAGCCTCTTCCTTCTTCTGTTTCTCGATCTGGCGCCAGCGCTTGACGTTCGTTTCATGCTCTTCAAGCGTGGAGGCAAACACATGCCCACCCGTTCCGTCGGCGACGAAGAACAGGTTTTCGGTGCGTGAAGGATTGGCTACCGCTTCCAGCGCCGCACGCCCAGGATTGGCGATCGGACCCGGTGGCAGACCCTCGATGACATAGGTGTTGTAGGGCGTCGGCTTTTCGATATCCGACTTGAAGATTGGCCGGTCTGCGGGCCGCCCCTCGCCACCGAAAAGGCCATACAGGATTGTCGGATCGGACTGCAGGCGCATGCCCTTGTTGAGGCGATTGATGAAGACCGAGGCAACAAGTGGTCGCTCGTCTGCCCTGCCGGTTTCCTTCTCCACGATCGAAGCAAGCGTGACCATTTCCTCAGCTGTGCCTACTGGCAGGCCACCAACACGGCGACCCCAGATTTCATTGACAAGCTTGTCACGGGCGCGGCGCATCTGCTCGACCACTTCCTGGCGGGTGGTGCCGCGCTGGAAGGGATAGGTATCCGGCAGGAGGCTGCCTTCCGGCGGCAGTTCGCTTGGCAGGTCACCGACGAGAACATCATTGTCGGCAATGCGCTGGAATATCTGGTGGACCGTCAGGCCTTCGGGCAGCGTGACCTTGTGGACCACACCCTTGCCGGAGCGGATCGCATCCATCACTTCGAACATGCTCATGCCGGGTTTGAACGCATATTCGCCAGCCTTGAGCGAAACGGCCGACTTGTGGGCCATGACACCGCCACGAAAGACGAGCTCGCTCTCGATGATGCCGGCAGTTTCAAGCTGCTGGGCGATGCGCGAAAGGCTGGAGCCTTCCTTGATGACAATGGTGCGGGCTGACTGTAGCGGTCCCGGTTCCTCGAAGCGAAGTTTGCCGAAATAGACAACGCCGCTGGCGAGAATGGCGGCAAACACAAGCAGGCTCATAATGCCATTGAAGATCACGACCATGCCGTTGCGGGCGTGCCTCGACCGCTTTGGCGGCGGTGGGGCTTCCGTTGGCTCCAGCACATCGGACGCGGATCGCGGTACGATGCGCGATCCCTGCTGGTGGTTTTCGTGAATTTCATTCATCATCGACCATCCATCAATTCAGCGCCGTTCCCTTGCTGTTGGCAGCATAGTTGCGATTGTGGCGATTTGCCGGAATTGCCTCAGACACGCCGCACGATAAGCGAAGCGTTGGTGCCGCCAAAGCCGAAGGAATTCGACAGGGCAACGTTCACTTCACGCTTGCGCGCGGTGTGTGGCACCAGATCGATTGGCGTTTCGCGTTCCGGATTGTCCAGGTTGAGCGTGGGCGGAACGATCTGGTCGCGGATGGACAGGATCGAGAAGATCGCCTCGACCGCACCGGCTGCACCCAGAAGATGCCCGATCGAGGATTTGGTCGAGGACATCGAAACTCTGGAGGCAGTGTTGCCGAGAAGGCGTTCAACTGCACCCAGTTCGATCGTGTCAGCCATTGTCGATGTGCCGTGCGCGTTGACGTAATCAATGTCCGACGCTTCGAGCCTGGCGTTGCGCAAAGCTGCCTTCATGCAGCGATAGGCACCATCTCCATCCTCCGCTGGGGCGGTGATGTGGTAGGCATCGCCCGACAGGCCGTAACCGACCACCTCGGCGTAGATTTTCGCGCCGCGCGCCCTAGCGTGCTCATATTCTTCCAGGACGACAATGCCTGCGCCCTCACCCATGACAAAACCGTCGCGGTCAGCGTCATAAGGCCTGGATGCCTTCTGCGGATTGTCGTTGTGCTGGGTGGACAGGGCCTTGCAGGCGGCAAAACCGGCCAGGGAAATGCGGGAAATCGGCGATTCGGTGCCGCCGGCAACCATGACATCGGCATCGCCCAGCATGATGAGCCGCGAAGCATCGCCAATTGCGTGTGCGCCGGTGGAGCAGGCCGTGACAACCGAATGGTTGGGGCCTTTCAGCCCGTGGCGGATTGAGACGTGGCCGGAGGCAAGATTGATGAGGCGGCCTGGAATGAAGAATGGGCTGACCCTTCTGGGGCCGCGCTCATGGAGAACCAGCGCGGTTTCGGCAATGCCTTCGATGCCGCCAATGCCCGAGCCGATCAACGTTCCGGTCGCGCATTTGTCTTCTTCGGTGCTGGGGTGCCATCCGGCATCGTCGAGCGCCTGGGTGGCTGCTGCCATCGCATAGATGATGAAGGGATCAACCTTGCGCTGTTCCTTTGGCTCCATCCAGTCGTCGGCATTGAAAGTGCCGTCAGTGCCATCGCCGAACGGGATGCGGCAGGCAATTCGGGCGGCCAGATCGGAAGTCTCGAAATCGGTGACCTGTGCGGCGGCATTGCGCCCTTCAAGCATGCGTTTCCAGGTTACATCCACTCCGCATCCGTGCGGCGAAACCATACCCAATCCGGTTACGACAACTCTTCTCATGCCGGCCCAATTCCTGTTTCGTTTGAACTGCGAACCGCCGGGAAATCCGGGGTGTCCCGTCATAGCGGTTTCGGCGACTACAAACAACAAACAGGCGGCTCAATGGCCGCCTGTCCAGTGTTTTTTGGTGAATATGCAACCATCGACTGCCGGTATTGGCGTCAGGTCGCGGCCAACAGCTTCAGGCTGTGGCTTTCTTCACGAAGTTGATGGCGTCGCCGACGGTCTGGATCGTTTCAGCTGCATCGTCGGGGATTTCGACGCCGAATTCCTCTTCGAAAGCCATGACGAGTTCAACGGTATCGAGCGAGTCCGCCCCGAGATCGTCAACGAAGCTGGCGTTTTCGGATACTTTTTCGGCATCAACGTCCAGGTGTTCGATGACGATTTTCTTGATGCGTTCGGCGATGTCGCTCATGTGCGGTCCTCGGCTGATTGGTTTCGCTTCTTGCCCGTTGATAGCCGGGCCGGGTGATTAGTTCAAGGTAAACCGTTTGGACAGGCAGGACCCGTCTTTCCAACGGCGGATTGTCTGAAGCTCCCGATGAGCCGGATCCGCACCGCAATTGCGGTAGCGCAAAGGCAAAACCCGGAAAGCGCCGGTCGCTTAACACACTTCATTTGAAGATTCCAGCGGGTTTGTCCGCTGCGGCGTTTTTCACATGCTGCTTTGGGGTGAACGTGCCAGCCGATACATCGGCAGTGTACTGATGACGGACAGGACCAGAACGGCGGATGCCAGCAGGGATGCGCTCCACAGACTGCCTGAATGCTCGAACAGGAAGCCCGCGACAACCGGGCCGATCATCTGGCCCAGCCCGAAGGATGCAGTCATGTAGGCGATGACTGCGGCCGCGTTGTGGGGTGCCATCGTGCGCGCCTGCGCCAGGCCAAGCATGGTGATCGCCATGAAAGTGCCGCCAAGCAGGATTGCCGACATGATCAGGACCAGCGGCACCTGCAGTGTCACTGAAGCCATCACGCCGACTGCCTCCGCGATGCAGGCCGCACAATAGGCGAACATGATGCTGGTTCTGGCGGCGAAACGGTTCCACAACCAGGCCGATGGCGCACCGGCAAGGCCGACGACGATCCAGACCCAGGGTTCGACTGGCGCCAGCGCCGGCACGGACTTCGCCATTGCATTGATGAAAGTCGCGGTGATGACATAGCCAAAGCCGAACAGGCCATAGCTGGCGATGAGCCATGCCAGACCGGCTGGCAGGTGGGTGGAGTGGGCACTGGACTGGACAGTGCTCGTTTCGGAAAGCGCTTTGGGCAGCAGCAAACGCACCGCGATCCAGGCAACAAGTGCAGCAACCCCGGCAAAGAGCCACTGTTCGCGCCAATGGCTGCCTGATGCGGCCAGCACCGAGACCAGCATGGCAGAACCGGCAATGCCAAAGCCAACGCCGCCAAAATGCAGCACGATCAGCCCGGGGCGCGATTCATGCGCAAGCCTGGCCATCACGAGCGCGGTGATGAAGATCATGGAAAAAGCACTGGCCACACCCGAAAGGAAGCGAAACCAGAGCATCTCAACAAGGCCGGTGGTTACGGACATGGCGGCGGTGGTGGCAACGCTGACCGCCAGCGCGAAAAAGAACCATGTGCTGCGCCGGGCAGCAAACCTGCGTGAGGAAGCGGCAAGAGCGCCGATGAGGTAACCGAGGAAATTCACGCCTGCGACCGTTCCGGCCTGCGAGGCAGTCAACGCACCGCTTTCAAGCATGTGCGGCAGAACCGGCGTATAGACGAAACGCCCGATGCCCATGGCTGCTGCCATTGCAAAAAGCCCCGCCAGTGCAGCGCGCATGGCGGGACTGTTCAAGCTGTGCATCCGGGCCTCAGATCATTGCCATGCCGCCGTTGACGTGGATCGTCTGCCCGGTGACATAGCCACCTGCCCCGCTCGCCAGATAGATGACAGCAGCTGCAATGTCGGAACCCGCTCCCATGCGCTTCATGGGAATGGCACCCATGATCGCTTCCTTCTGCTTGTCATTGAGCTTTTCGGTCATGGCCGATGCAATGAAGCCGGGCGCGACGCAGTTCACGGTCACGCTGCGCGAAGCAATTTCCTGGGCAAGCGACTTGGTGAAGCCGATCATGCCGGCCTTGGAGGCGCAATAGTTGGCCTGGCCCGGATTTCCGGTGACACCGACAATCGAGGTGATGTTGATGATGCGGCCAGATTTCCTGCGCATCATCGGATAGACGAGTTCGCGCGTCAGGCGGAAAACCGAGGTCAGATTGACTTCTATGACATCGTCCCAATCCTTGTCGGACATGCGCACGAACAGGCCATCGCGGGTTATGCCGGCATTGTTGACGAGGATGTCGAGGCCACCCATATCGGCTTCCACCTTCTCGCCAAGCGCCTTTACAGCATCACGGTCGGACAGGTTGGCTGGGAAGATCATGACCCGATCACCCAGTTCGGCTGCCAGTTCGCGCAGCTTTTCTTCGCGCGTGCCGTGGATGCCTACTATTGCTCCCTGGGCATGGAGAGCGCGGGCGATCTCCTCGCCAATACCGCCGGATGCGCCGGTTACCAGCGCCTTCTTGCCGGTCAGATCGAACATGACATACTCCTTGTCGTCGAATTTCCTGGTGGGTTGGTCCAACCGGTCAGGCCAGCGCGGCCATGACGGTGTCGATATCGTCGGGCGCGCCTGCGTTCAGCGAATTGACGTCGCGCGCGATGCGGCGCAGCAGCCCGCTCAGAACCTTGCCCGAACCTGCTTCAAGGGCGGTTGTGACGCCATTGGCTGCCATCCATTCAACGCTTTCACGCCAGCGAACCTGTCCGGTAACCTGCTCCACCAGCCTTCTTGTGATTTCGGCCGGATCGGTGATCGGGGCAGCCAGCACGTTGGCAACCAGTGGAACGACCGGGGCCTTCACATCGACCTTTGACAGCGCTTCTGCCATGGCCTCGCCTGCGGGTGCCATCAACGCAGAGTGGAAAGGTGCGGATACCGGCAGCAGCAGCGCGCGCTTGGCACCCTTTTCCTTCGCCAGTTCAGCGGCCTTCTCGACTTCGTTCTTCGAGCCGGAAATGACGAGCTGGCCGCCGCCATTGTCGTTGGCGATCTGGCAGGAACCTGATCCGCGGGCCGCTTCGCACACTGCCATGACATCGGCATGTTCCAGGCCGATGATCGCGGCCATGGCACCCTGCCCAACAGGCACAGCTGCCTGCATGGCGTTGCCGCGAATGCGCAACAGGCGCGCGGTGTCGGAAAGGGACAGGGAACCGGCTGCGCAAAGGGCGGAATATTCGCCGAGCGAATGGCCCGCGACGAAGGCAGCGTGGGTGGCAAGCGAAAAGCCGCGCGATTCCAGCGCCCGCATTGCGGCGATGGAGACGGCCATCAGTGCCGGCTGCGCATTTGCCGTCAGGGTCAGGCGATCTTCCGGGCCTTCCCAGATGGTAGCGGAAAGGCGCTCACCAAGCGCCTCATCCACTTCCTCAAACACCGCACGGGCCTGCGGAAATGCATCCGCGAGCGCCTTGCCCATACCAACTGCCTGGCTTCCCTGCCCGGGAAAGGTCACCGCCAATGTCATGTGCAGAAATCCGATAATGTGGCGCTGTCGCCCGGCCAGCCGGGCTTGTCGCCTGGTTGTCATGAAAACCCGGCGTTAGTGAGCGTTTGGCAGGCGGGAGTCAAGGGGCCGCGCGGCTGGCCAGGATCAAAAGACCTGCGCGCCCACCTTCACGGATTGATGACGGAGACCACCCTGAAGGTGCGCATCTTGTCATCATGTTCGAGGATCGACACATATTCGCCGACGACGAAACGTTCGGACGAAAACCGGTAACCGGTCTCGTCATCATCCTCGTCGCCGAATACGTCGTAGTGAAATGCCCATTTGCCGCCCGGCTTGCGGATCAGATGACCGATTTCCGGCTTCTGGCCTTCCCAGAACCGCGTCACGACGCAGGCGCTGCGATTGGCCTTCCAGGCGTCGCCGATCATGTGCCCGTCATCGTCGAGCGGCGCAACGAAATCATAACCGCACGAGGGGTTGCCAGCCGGATAGTCGTGGTCACGGGCAAGTTCGAGGCGGATGCGTCTGAGTTTCATGTGTTGGTCTCCTGCAATGTCCATGCCTGAACTTGCCCTGCAAACGGGCTGGTTGAAATGATCCTGATCAAAAGGGTGACGTCAAGGCGCATACAAGAAATTGGGGTACATCCCAATTCCTTGGGGCGGTCAGGGCAATTTTCATTTGCTACATTCCCTTAGGGTATCGCCGGAATCATCCGGCTAGTGGGGATTAGTAACATGCGTAACCAATATGGAGCCGGGCTTATCCCGGTGCATACTTCCGATCTGCAACTGCTCAAGACCATCATCGGGAAAAGAAGAGGGAAAAGGGAAACCGAGACACTGGCAATCGCACTTCTCAAGCGTTTCGGGCGCCTGGGGCGGGTGCTGCGGGCCAATGAGGCCGAATTTGCCGGCATTACCGGCTTCGGACCGGACATTGCGAGTGAGTTTCACTCGACCCGCGAGATCGTTCAGGCAGTGACGTTGCTGGAGGCGCTGGACCGTCCGGTGCTCGACAAGCCGGAGCGGCTATGGGCCTTTTTGCGCAGCATTCTGGCGGGCGAGGTCCGCGAGCAGTTCCATGTGCTGCATCTCGACAAGGCTTTCCGGCTGATCGGCCATGACCTGCTGCAGATCGGCACGGTGGATCATGTGACGGTCTATCCGCGGGAAGTCATGCACAAGGCGATTGCGCAGGCCTCCGCGTCCATCATCCTCGTCCACAATCATCCAAGCGGCAATGCAAAGCCCAGTCGCGGCGACCGATGCATGACGGACAGGCTGGTGACAATCGGCAATCATCTGGGAATTCGCGTGCTCGACCACCTGATTGTTGGCGAGAGCGAGAATTTCAGTTTTCGGCAGAGCGGGCTGCTTGGCGGGGACGCCATTGCCCTGACCCCAGCTCATTGACCGGCGGTCGGAGGATTGTGCCCATGTTCAACGTCAAGGTCTTCGCGTCCTTCAATGCGCCTTCGTCAGCAACAAACCTGGATCGGCAATATCTGGAGGTTCTCAAGTCGATCCGCAAAAACACCGCTGCGAAATATGTGAATTCGGCGATCTATTCCCTGAAGTCGGAACAGGCGATGTCGATGCATTTCCTGACCTATCCGATGGAGTGGATCACCCATTACATCCGCCAGTTCTACTCGGAAATCGATCCGCTGCTTTCGACAAACTTCAACCGCACGGGAATGATCGACTGGCGCGATCTGTACTGCGACGAGAAAACCGGTGAAATCCTGACCAGCTTTCGCGAGTTCGGCCTGGGACGCAATGCGCTGACCATAGTGGGGAGCATGGGCGATAGCCAGTATTGCGCCCTGTCACTGACCTTCGATGTGGGCGATGGCGAATGGTCCGCGCATGTCGAACAGAACCGGGATGTGTTTCGCTTTGAGGCGGACCGGGCGGGCGAATTGTATCACGAGATATTCGAGAACCGGCCGCGGCGCGATTTCCGCCTGACACGGCGCGAGCGCGAAGTGCTTCGCCTGGTGGCACTCGGACGCACGGACGACCAGATTGCGGAACTGATCGGCATCGGCAAGTGGACGGTCGTCGGCCATCTGCAGTCAGCGCGTTTCAAGCTCGGCAGTTCGAACCGCGCCTCGACTGTTGCGCAGGCAATCGTTGCGGGAATCATTGATCTTTCGGACGCCATCTAACCATCCGCCAGACAGATGGAACAATCACCTAGATTGGGGTGATTGCACGCAAAACGCATGAATGGAATCGATTTTCCTGCAAGAAATTGAAAGGAGCAGGGAAATGATCCGCTACATAGACATGCCTGAAAGGAAACACAACTCAGGGTTGATAAAAGGCTATTACAAGTTACGCAAGCGTGTCTTTTGCGATGCGCTTGGCTGGGTTCCGCCGAAACCGGGCGGCATGGAACATGACGAGTTCGACGAGGCTTACAATGTCGTTATCCTGGACGTTGACGAAAAGACGGGAGAGGTCTTCGGTGGTGTGCGGCTGATGCCCACGACCGGGCCAACGCTGATGCACACGGTCTGGCGCGACATGCTGCCCGATCCCGACGATTTCCGCTCGCCCAATATCTGGGAAGCAACGCGCTTTTGCGTGGACAATGTCTCGAACGGGACGCGCAAGCGCAATTTCGTCAACCGCGCAACGCTGGCTCTGTCGCTGGCAGTGCTTGAATTCTGCAGTTCCAACGGCATCGACAGCGTGGTGGGGGTTTGCGAGAAGAAATTCTTCGACATGCAGCGCATCTACGGCACGCGGGCGGAAATCCTGTCGAGCATGACCGATGCGAACGGCACAGAAATCTCCTGCGGCCTGTGGTCAACCTCTGCGGCAGCACGGTCGGTGATCGCGTGGGCGCGGCCCTTCATCGGAAGCAGTGAACCTTTGCGCCTGAAGCAGGTGGCCTGAACGCGCGGATCGCGGGCCGATGGACTACTGGGCCGCGATCCAGTTCAGCGTGTCGCGCCAGTCGATCATGCGCACGGGTGCACCGTGCTTGCCTGTCTCGAACAGGATGTAGCGCGCGGGATAGGAGGGTGCGGCCTTGCGCATGCGCTCGTAGAAGGCCAGCGTCGGCTTGTAGTCATAGGTCGGATCCCAACTGCCATGGCCGATCAGAAGCGGAATGTTGGCGGACGCTGACCGGAAGGTCTGCGACGACAGGAAGCGATCATCTGGAAAGCCCGCCAGCACGATTGCGCCGTCGATCATCCTGGCTGACTTCTGGTCGATCAGGAGGTTCCAGCAGTGGCTGTTGCCGAGCGACCCGCAAGCCACGACCAGCTTGCCCTTGGTCAGCGGACGATATTTGGCCACCAGTGCCTTCACGTCTTCAAGGCCGGTCGCCTCATGGTCGGTGAAATCGGGGCTGACATAGGCTGCGCCAGCAGCGATGATCATGTTCTTCAGGCGATTGAAGTTGCCGCCGAAGCGTTCGTCATCGAAACCCCAGTCGCGATTGCCGCCACGACCATGGATGTAGATCAGGGTCAGGGATGCGCCGCCGTCCAGTTTGCCAACCGCTCGGTAGGCGAGCTTGCGGCCACCAACCTCGTATTCCCCTTCCTTTTCAGCGCCAGGCGGCAGTTTCCTCACGAAGAAGGAACGTACCTTGCGCACGGGAATCTCGTCGCGTTTGTTGATGTCGACAAGTTCGTCATAGGGCACCTTGAGAAAGCGGCCACCATCGCTCACCTCCAGCGGGGTGCGATACTTGAAGGCGTTTTCCTTGAAGGGTGCCAGCAGGCCCGACTGCGGACCGTTCCATGTTTCCTGACTGACCGCAGTCGTTCTGGCTGAATCGAGCGCATCCGTCGACACGCCCGTGCAGGCTGACAACGATACGAGGATGGGGAGCGCCATGAGGGCTGATCTGGAAAACCGCAAAGACATGCCGCGCTAGTTAGCAGTTTCTGGCGGCCGTTGCATCCCCCGGGCGCATGAGAGCTGGCACGGGTGCCGAGCGACCAGCCGCGACTGGCTGTTCGCACTTGCAAAACGGCGAAATGCGCGTATAAAGCCCGCGTTCACGGTTCGGGCATTCCGCCGAAGGCTGAACGGAGGGTCGCTGCAGGCAACTGCAGCGCAGGATCGAAAGATGATCCGGCCTCCCGTGTCTCCGCTCTCGACCGTTCCAAATCGCCTTTCCGCCCGGCCCTGCCGGAGTGAAATGCGGCCTGGAGGCTTTGCGCGGGTGCCCACCACAAGGAAAGGAAACGGCTTAATGGCCCTTTACGAGCATGTATTGCTTGCACGTCAGGATATTTCCGGACAGCAGGCCGATGCCCTTGCCGAGCATTTCAAGTCCGTACTTGAAAGCAATGGCGGCAAGGTTGGCAAGGTGGAAAACTGGGGCCTGCGCTCCACGGCACACCGCATCAAGAAAAACCGCAAGGCGCATTACATCCTGATGAATATCGACGCTCCTGCTCCGGCAGTTGCGGAAATGGAGCGCCAGATGCGCATCCATGACGATATCCTGCGCTACATGACCATCCGCGTCGAAGAGCACGAGGAAGGCCCGTCCGCGATGATGCGCAAGAGCGACCGTGATGATCGTGGCGATCGTGGTGACAGGGGCGACCGCGGCGACAGGGGCGATAGAGGCCCACGCCGGTCGTTCGAAGGGCGTGACAGCCGTCCGCCGCGTGGTGGTGAAGGAGAATAAGCATGTCTGACGCATCACAGGGCGCACGCCGCCCATTCCATCGCCGCCGCAAGTCCTGCCCGTTCTCGGGCCCGAATGCGCCGAAGATCGACTACAAGGACACCCGCTTGCTGCAGCGCTACATTTCCGAGCGCGGCAAGATCGTTCCTTCCCGCATCACGGCGGTGAGCCAGAAGAAGCAGCGCGAGCTGGCACAGGCAATCAAGCGTTCGCGCTTCATCGGCCTGCTTCCCTACATCATCGGTTGATGAAATTTCCGGGCGGGAACAACACCCGCCCGGCATTGTCCCATCGGGACGGTTCTGCTCCTGGAGCGAGCAAGAAATAACGAAACCAAGTTGGGCCTGACTGCGCCCTAACTGTCACGAAGACAGGACAGCGAAATATGCAAGGCATGAAAATCGGTAATCTGGCCATTGGAATATTCGCAGGCATCGCCGGCGGATTGATGGCGCTTGCCGGTTTCCAGGCCGGTACGGCTGCCATTGCACTGATCTTTGCCGCGCCTGCCGCGATCTATCTTGCGTCGCTGGCCTGGGGGCCATTGAGCGGGTTTGCCGCAGCGCTCGCGGCTACTGCCGTGCTTGCCTATGACGGCGAACTGAAGATGCCGCTGGTCGCTCTGGTTGTGCTGTTCGCTCCCGCTGCGTGGGCGGGGCATCTTGCCAATCTGGGCCAGGTGCTTGGCGATGGCAGGACGCTGGTCTGGTATCCGGTCGGGCGCATACTGTGGCACATGATGCTCGTTCTGACTGTCGGATTCTGGGTCGCGGGCTATATCGGCGGATTTTCCGAAGATCGTATCGCGCCGCTGTTCGTCGAGCTGATGAAAGAGATTTCCAGGACCAACCCGGAACTTCCGCCAGTCCCCGATGAAGTGCTGATGGACAGCGCAAGGCTTTACGCCGCCATCCTTCCGCTCATCATCCCGGCAATCTGGCTCATGCTGCACATGCTTGTGCTTCACCTCAGTTCACAGGTGACGCGCCTGTCAGGAAAACTGGCAAGGCCCGCAGAAGATATTGCCGCAAATGTCACGCTGCCGCCTGCCGCCCTCGTTTTCACCGGTATCGGGCTTTTGGCGATGCTCCTCCTCGACAGTCCCTTTGGCGAAGCCGGTTCGGTGATGGCTGGCCTTGGCATTGCCGGACTTGGCCTGACGGGCTTGGGCGAACTCCATACGGTGACGCGCAACCGGCCGTCGCGCCCTCTAATTCTCTTTCTGAGCTGGTTCACGCTGATCCTGTTCTCGCTTCCCATCGTGATCTTCGCGGTGATGGGTGCCGGGCGGGTTCTGCGCACAGCCGGAATATCAACCACGCCACCAACTGGTGGAAAGAGCTGACCGTTTCAAAATCTGGAAAGGATACAAACATGCAGGTCATTCTTCTCGAACGCATCGCCCGCCTGGGTCAGATGGGAGATATCGTCAAGGTCAAGGACGGATTCGCCCGCAACTTCCTTCTGCCGCAGGGCAAGGCGCTGCGCGCAACGGATGCCAACAAGGCGAAATTCGAATCCCAGCGCGTCGAACTGGAAGCACGCAACCTGGAGCGCAAGTCGGAAGCTGGTTCGATCCACGAAAAGCTGGACGGCACCACCTATGTCATCATTCGCTCGGCTGGTGAAACCGGCCAGCTCTACGGTTCGGTATCCTCACGCGATATCGCCGATGCGCTCGGCGAAAACGGCTTCAAGGTCAACCGCAGCCAAGTCAGCCTGCGCTCACCGATCAAGGTCATCGGCATGCATGAAGTTTCAGTCGTGCTGCATCCGGAAGTCGAATCGAGCGTTACCGTCAACGTGGCGCGTTCCGAAGACGAAGCACAGCGTCAGTCGAAGGGCGAGGATCTGACCAAGCGCGAGACCTTCGAACTGCCAGAACTTCCCGCTGAAGACGAAGAAGGCGCGGACGTTGAAGCAGGTGAAGGCGATAGCGAAGAATAAGCCTGACAGATCAGGTGGAATCAGGAAGGGCGCGGCGTCATGCTGCGCCTTTTTCTTTTCGCCTGGATCGCCGCCATGAGCCGTTCTGCAATTGGCGAGATACGCGGCAGGAGCCAGTTGCGCACAGGCAATTCGGCCCGTTTCCAGATCATCCAGGACAGGACCAGCATCGAGGCGGTGATCAGGCCCGCCCAGATCACGGTTGCGATCTTCTCGGGTCTGGCGCTCAGGAGCGCATAGCCGATTTCCTGGTGCAGCAGGTATAGCGGATAGCTTGCTCCGCCCAGAGCCAGCAGCAGCTTGCTGCGGGCCTTCAATTGCGGCGCCAGAATGCAGGCCGCGACGAAGGCCGTCAAGAAAAGTGTCTCTATCAGCAGGCTTGCATAGGACGGGCGTGCACTTGCGCCGTGGTCGGTTTCCAGAATGGAAAAATCTCCCAGCCCAAGCGGTGCGATTGCCAGAGCGGCAAACAGCAGAAACAGGCGCGCATTGGTGAAGCCTTGCCGGATCAGGCTGTATCCAGTCAGGCCGATGATGAACAGGGCGGAGAACTGCGTGATCAACAGCCGCTCAAGGATGGCGCTTTCGATGAAGAGCTGATCCGCCAGCGTGATCGCCAGCCAGACGGAGCAGATCAGCGTCAGGCGTTCATGGAATATGCCAAAGGCCAGCAGCAGGAAGACCCAGCCGTAGAACAGGATTTCATAGACCAGCGACCAGTACACGCCATCGACGAAATTCTTGCCCGCCAGCTGCGGCAGCACGATGAAATTGGCCAGCCACTGTGCAAGATCGGGTGCGCGGTCCGTCCCCAACATGACAAGCGCCAGCGAGGACAGCGTCATGCAGATGATGAATCCGGGATAAAGCCGCACAAAACGGGCGACAGCGAATTGCGATGGTGAGCGTCTTTCGGCGGCCATGGGAATGACAAAACCCGAAATGACGAAAAAGATTGCCACGCCCAGATGGCCAAGAGCCGAGATCCCCCCCAGAATCCCCCCGGGCGTGGCGTAGCCGGTCAACCCCCAGCTTGGACCGACATAAAAATAATGGGTCATCACCACCCAGAAGGCCGCGACAAGGCGCGCCAGATCGAGATTGGGATAGTGGGCAGACCCAGGTTTCATGCCCCGCACACTAATTGCTTGCATTGCACAAGCAATCACAACCCTTTGTTAACCTTAATCCATTTGCCGACAAAATCATGGGTTCAGATACCCATGGCGAATCGCCCCGCATGCGCAAGCTGCGTCAAGCGAAAGCGGAAGGAGATTTTTTTCCCTGTGAATAGCGGGAAGCAGCCATATTCGGCTTTCATGGTGTTGGAATAGCCGTATGTTCGGTCTATCCAGCTGTGCCGCGTTTTTGAATCAGCGTCTGCGTATCACCAACTTTTTTCCCTAGCCGCGCCGTCGTCGGCGCATGAATTGCGATGAGACTAGCCATGGCTGAAGCTGCCAAGAAACTGACTGCCGTTGATGCTGCCTACAGGACGGCCCCCAACAATATCGAGGCCGAGCAGGCGTTGCTTGGCGCGATCCTTGTCAACAATGACGCCTATTACCGGGTGTCGGATTTCCTGCGCCCGGAGCATTTCTTCGAGCCGCTGCACCGTCAGATCTTCAAGGTCGCATCCGACATGATCCGGGCAGCCAAGCGGGCAAACCCGGTCACCATCAAGACCTTCCTGCCTGCCGAAGAGCGCATAGGCGACCTGACGGTTGCAAGCTATCTTGCGCGCCTTGCCGCCGAAGCGACCACCATCATCAATGCCGAGGATTATGGGCGCTCGGTCTATGACCTGCATACCCGCCGCCAGTTGATCACCATTGGTGAGGACATGGTCAACATCGCCTATGACGCGCCGGTGGACATGCCACCTGATTCGCAGATCGAGGATGCCGAGCGACGCCTGTTCGAACTGGCCGAGACCGGCTCATATGATGGTGGCTTCCATGATTTCGGCACAGCCATCAATACAGCGATCGACATGGCGAGTGCGGCCTACCAGCGCGAAGGCGGGCTGTCTGGCATTGCAACAGGCATTCACGCCCTCGACGGGCGTATGGGCGGACTGCAGCATTCGGATCTGATCGTGCTTGCGGGACGTCCCGGCATGGGCAAGACCTCGCTCGCCACCAACATCGCGTTCAATATCGCGCACGCCTATCGCGGCGATGTGGCGGCGGACGGCACGCCAACTGCAATGGATGGTGGCGTGGTAGGCTTTTTCAGCCTGGAAATGAGTGCCGAGCAGCTCGCGACGCGTATCATCTCCGAACAGTCGGAAATCTCGTCCAGCAAGATACGGCGCGGGGAAATCACTGAAGCGGACTTCGAGAAGCTTTCCTTCTGCGCCCAGGAGATGAGCCGCATTCCATTGTTCATCGACGAGACCGGCGGCATTTCGATTGCCCAGTTGGCAGCACGCGCAAGACGGTTGAAGCGCCAGCGCGGGCTTGATGTGCTGATCATCGACTATATCCAGCTCATGCAGGGTTCGAAGCGCGCGGGGGACAATCGCGTGCAGGAAGTGACCGAGATCACCACAGGGCTGAAGGCACTGGCAAAGGAATTGCAGATACCGATCATTGCGCTGTCGCAGCTGTCGCGCCAGGTGGAAAGCCGCGACGACAAGCGCCCGCAACTGTCGGACCTGCGCGAATCAGGCTCCATCGAGCAGGATGCCGACGTCGTGCTGTTCGTGTTTCGCGAGGAATATTATCTCAAGAACAAGGAACCGAAGGAAAACACCGAGGAATGGTTCAAATGGGACCAGGCGATGCGCGAGACAGTCGGCAAGGCTGAGGTCATCATTGCAAAGCAGCGCCATGGCCCGACAGGGACCGCCAAGCTCGGCTTCCAGGCGATGTTCACCCGCTTCTCCGATCTGGCGGAAGACGAGTATCTGCCAGAACGCCATGATTAGGTCAGATGACTGCAAACGTTCCTGAACTGATCGCCACGTCGCGCCTCACTGTTGATGTTGGCGCGATCGTGCGCAACTGGCAGCGGCTGCATGCGTTTGTGCCGCGTAGTGCCGTGGCGGCGGTGGTCAAGGCGGATGCCTATGGGATGGGGCTTGAAAAGACCGTTGTGGCGCTCGCAGGGGCGGGCTGTGCGCATTTCTTTGTCGCAACACCCGATGAAGGTCTTCAGGCAAGGAAGACGGCACCTGGCGCAGAAGTCTTTGTGCTCGCGGGCCTGACCCGGGCGAATGCACCAATCTACCAGGAAGCGGGGCTCATCCCAGTGCTCAACAGCCTGGAGGATATTGTCTGCTGGGCTGAGCGTTGCCGCGAAACAGGCAACCGGCGGCCGTGTGCACTGCATGTCGATACGGGCATGAACCGGCTCGGCCTGACGCTCGATGAGGCAAAAACCCATGCTGGCGACGAGAAGCAGCGGCACTCGATCACGCCTATCCTGATCATGAGCCATCTTGCCTGCGCCGATGATCCCGGCGATGCGCTGACAGGCGGACAGGTGTCGCGCTTCGAAATGGTGCGGGCGCTCTTTCCCGGCACACCGGCGTCGCTTGCCAATTCAGCGGGCACCATCAGCGGCATTGGCAAGGGCATGGAACTGGCGCGGCCCGGTATCGCGCTTTACGGCGCGCAGGCAGTCAACGGGACGTTGAGTGGCATGGAACCCGTGGCGCAGTTCGAAGCCCGTATCCTGCAGGTGCGGCAGGTGGAGAAGGGCGAAGGTGTGGGCTATGGCGCTGCCTTTGCTGCGCAGCGTGACAGCGTGATCGCGACCATCGGCGCGGGCTATGCCGACGGCATCCTGCGCTCGGCTTCGGGGTCTGGCGTGCCATTGCGCCAGCTATCGGGCGGCGCGGAAGTCTGGCTGGCCGGGTACATGGTGCCGATCGTCGGTCGGGTGTCGATGGACAGTTGCGCGCTCGACGTGAGCAATGTTCCCCAGGCGGTGCTGGAGAAAGCAGAATGGGTGGAACTGTTCGGCCACCATATTGCCGTTGATGCCTTTGCCGCCGCTGCAGGTACCATCGGCTATGAAGCCCTCACAGGCATCGGCAGGCGGGCAAACCGGAAATATCTGAACGACTGACAGCCAGAAATCTGACAAGCTGACGAGCCGGTCGCAGCTGAATGATATCCACCATTCCCGAATTGCACGCTCCCCTTCCCGGCTTGCCTTCGGCCTCGATCTCAATTAGAACATTTCATGAACAATCTAGGGTTTTCGCTTGGCCAAATCTCCCCGCTCCCAATTCATCTGCCAGAACTGTGGCGGGGTATCATCGCGCTGGCAGGGCAAGTGCGACGCCTGCGGCGAATGGAACACGCTGTTTGAGGAGAATTCCGGTTCCGGGGTCGGTGCATCGCCCGGTGCCCGCTCAATGCGCAAGGGAACCCCGGTGGCATTGGTGCCGCTTTCCGGCGAGATCGAAGAAGCCCCACGCATTGACACCGGCATTGCCGAACTTGACCGCGTGACGGGAGGCGGTTTCGTGCGTGGCTCCGCATTGCTGGTAGGTGGGGACCCGGGTATCGGCAAATCGACCCTTCTCATGCAGACCGCCGCAGCACTGGCGCGCAGCGGGCACAGCGTAGTCTATGTTTCCGGTGAAGAGGCGGTTGCGCAGATCCGCCTTCGCGCACGCCGCCTTGATGCCGTGGAACCGAATGTGGGGCTGGCGGCCGAGACCAGCGTCGAGAACATCCTGGCGACGCTGGAGCAGGGACCGCCCCCTGCCCTTGTCGTGATCGATTCAATCCAGACCCTGTGGACGGACCTGGCCGAATCGGCGCCGGGAACCGTTACCCAGGTGCGCGCATCGGCCCAGGCCATGATCCGTTATGCCAAGAAGAGCGGTGCCTGTGTGGTGCTGGTCGGCCATGTGACGAAGGAGGGCCAGATCGCAGGACCGCGCGTTGTCGAACACATGGTTGATGCGGTGCTGTATTTCGAGGGCGAAGGCGGGCATCATTTCCGCATCCTGCGCACCGTGAAGAACCGCTTCGGCGCGACCGATGAGATCGGCGTTTTCGAGATGTCTGATGCCGGGTTGCGCGAGGTCTCCAATCCCTCCGAACTGTTTCTGGGCGAGCGCAATGCGTCTGCGCCGGGCGCGGCAGTGTTTGGCGGCATGGAGGGCACGCGGCCTGTCCTGGTCGAGATACAGGCGCTTGTCGTGCAGTCGACGCTGGGCACGCCACGCCGCGCCGTCGTGGGCTGGGATTCATCGCGTCTTTCCATGGTGCTGGCGGTACTCGAAGCCCATTGCGGCGTGCGCCTCGCCAGCCATGACGTCTATCTCAACGTCGCGGGTGGTTACCGGATATCGGAGCCTGCGGCTGATCTTGCAGTTGCTGCCGCACTGGTGTCCTCGCTGACTGGCAAGGCGCTTCATCAAGACAGCGTCTTTTTTGGCGAAGCCAGCCTGTCAGGTGCGGTGCGCCCGGTTGCCCATAGTGGGGCGCGGCTAAAGGAAGCCGAGAAACTCGGCTTCAAACGCGCCTTCATCCCCAGGGGGAGCCTTGAAGGCCAGAAAACCGGGCTTTCGGCGAGCGAACATGGGGATCTGTCAGAACTGGTTGCAACAATCGCAGCCGGTAACTGAGCGTATCGCCAGGAAAACCACTTTTTTTGGTGGAATGGCAGGCCGATACGGTTTATTTGACCGTCGAGCCGGAACCCACAAGCGAACGCGTCGCGACTCACAGCAACAGCAGTCCGCCTGCCGGTGTCCGCCTAATGAGATGAAACGGGGCCAACATGCCGATTACCCTTTTCGACGGCATCCTGATCGGATTGATGCTCGTGTCCGGCGTCCTCGCCATGATCCGCGGTTTCTCACGGGAAGTTCTTTCCGTCGGATCGTGGGTCGCGGCGGCAGCAGCTGCCTACACCTTCTACCCAACCCTATCCCCGATGGTCGCCGGATACACCGCGCAGGTGACGTCCAGCAAGACAGTTGCGGATATTGCCGCTGCCGGCGTGATCTTCGTACTTGTGCTCATCATCGTGAGCCTGCTGACGATGAAGATCGCGGACCTCATCGTCGACAGCCGCGTTGGAGCGCTCGACCGCTCGCTCGGCTTCGTGTTCGGTGCGGTTCGTGGCGCTTTGCTCGTCGTCGTGGCGCTGCTGTTCTACAACTGGCTTGTTCCAGACGGTCAGCCGGGCTGGATTGCCAACGCGAAATCGAAGCCCGTTCTTGAATCGATCGGCAACAGCATCGTCCAGCTGCTGCCGGATGACCCGGAAAACTCGCTTCTGGATCGGATCATTCCCAAGAATGATGATGAAGCGCCGGCTGCAGGCGACGATGCCGGTGCGCCAGCCCAGGGAACGACGCAGCAGAACTGATCTTTTCGCGAACGCGAGAGAGGAACAGCCGGATGGCAGGGCAGAGCAAGGCGAACAGCGGCACCAGCGGTTCGGGTGGCATGGTTCTGCCGGTTCACCCCTTCGCGGGCGAGGATGGCAGGCTTCATGAGGAATGCGGTGTCTTCGGCATTTTCGGCGCGAATGATGCAGCTGCCCTGACAACGCTCGGTCTGCATGCGCTGCAGCACAGGGGCCAGGAGGCAGCCGGTATCGTTTCCTATGACGGCAGCCAGTTCTATGCCGAGCGCCATCGCGGACTGATTGGCGACACATTCACCAAGAAGCAGGTGCTGGACCGTCTGAAGGGAACCCGGGCAATCGGGCACACCCGCTACTCGACAACGGGTGGCGACGAGATGCGCAACGTGCAGCCCTTCTTTGCCGAGTTCGCCGGTGGCGGCTTTGCGGTCGCACACAATGGCAATCTGACCAATGCGCTGACGCTGCGCCATCAGTTGCAGCGCGACGGCTCGATATTCCACACGACATCCGACACCGAAGTCATCCTGCACCTGATCGCCACGGCCAAGCAGCATTCTTTCGAGGAAAAGCTGATCAGCGCCCTGTCGCAGCTGGAAGGTGCCTTTTCGATCGTGGGCATCACGAACAAGAAGCTGGTCGGCATTCGCGACGCTCTGGGCATTCGCCCGCTGGTGCTGGGCGATCTCGACGGCGCTTATATCCTGGCGTCCGAATCATGCGCGCTCGACATTATCGGCGCCCGTTTTGTCCGCGATCTGGAACCGGGCGAAATGGTGATCATCACCGACAAGGGCCTTCAGAGCAGCAGGCCCTTCGAAAAGGTGGCGGGCCGCTTCTGCATCTTCGAATATGTCTATTTCGCGCGCCCGGACTCGGTCGTTCAGGGACGCAACGTCTATACGGTGCGCAAGCAGATCGGTGTGGAACTGGCCCGCGAGCAACCCGCCGATGCCGATCTCGTGGTACCGGTTCCCGATTCGGGAACACCAGCGGCAATCGGTTTTGCCCAGGGTGCCGGCCTGCCGTTCGAACTGGGCATCATCCGCAATCACTATGTCGGGCGGACCTTCATCCAGCCCTCCGATGCGATCCGGCACATGGGCGTGAAGCTGAAGCACAACGCCAATCGCAGGATGATCGAAGGCAAGCGCGTCGTGCTCGTCGATGATTCAATCGTTCGCGGCACGACATCGCAGAAGATCGTGCAGATGGTTCGCGATGCTGGTGCGCGTGAAGTGCATATGCGCATTGCAAGCCCCCCAACCGTTTCATCCTGCTTTTACGGGGTCGATACGCCAGAGAAGCAGAAACTGCTTGCCTCACGCATGAGCATCGAGGACATGGCTGAGTTCATCCGCGTGGATTCGCTTGGCTTCCTTTCTATCGATGGTCTTTACAGGGCGGCTGGTGAATCGGCGCGCAACGGCGATGCGCCGCAGTTCTGTGATGCCTGTTTCTCGCAGCAATATCCCACGGCACTTACCGACCATGAAGGGCGGGACAATATCCGCAAACTGTCGCTCCTGTCGGACACGAAGGGGCAATAGGCATGGGCAGGCTTGAAGGGCGCGTTGCGCTTGTCACTGGCGCATCACGCGGGATTGGCTATCACGCCGCACTTGGGCTTGCGCGAGAAGGTGCGCATGTGATTGCGACCGCGCGCACGACCGGTGGCCTTGAAGAGCTGGATGACGAAATCAGGGAAGCAGGCGGATCGGCAACGCTGGTGCCGATGGACCTTGCCGATTTCGACGCCATTGACCGGCTTGGCGCGGCGATCGACCAGCGCTGGGGCAAGCTCGACATATTTTTGGCCAATGCCGGCATGCTTGGCGGTCTTTCGCCTCTCGGTCACCATGAACCGAAGAATTTCCAGAAGCTGTTCGACATCAATGTGACTGCCAACTGGCGGTTCATTCGCTCGCTTGATCCGCTGTTGCGCGCTTCAGGAAGTGGAAGAACGATTTTCATCAGTTCCGGTGTGGCCCATTCCTGCAGACCATTCTGGGGGCCCTATGCAGCGTCAAAGGCAGCGCTTGAAGTGCTCGCCCGTGTCTATGCGGCTGAATCGGCAAGCACCGGCATTTGCGCCAACATCGTCAATCCCGGTGCGACGCGAACGGCGATGCGCGCGCAGGCCATGCCGGGTGAAGACCCTATGGGCCTGCCTCATCCCGCCGATCTCGCAGCTGATTTCGTGATGCTGTCGGAAGCGCAGATGACGACGTCCGGCAAGATCTGGGATTGTACGAGCAAGCGTTTCCTCGAACCCGCCATGCCCGGCTGAACAACCTGTTGCGGTTAGGCGGCGCGGCGAATGGTTTGAGGTTCGCAAGTGGATTCGCCGGAACCGGAATCCTCGGCAGCGAATTCGGCCTCGAGCTTGGAGCGCGCCCGCGCATTGCCCCTGAGCGTCACTTCCCAGAAGCGCACTGTGATGAATGGACAGTCGCGGGAAAAGGTGCGGTCAGGAAAGATATGGAACCAGCGATAACCATTGCCGAGATAGTAGTCTGAAACGGCTTCGCCCGATTCCTTGCCAGCCGACCAGGCCGCCGATTCGCATGCGACCCTGCTGCACCATGAGAACTGGTAGGACTTTGCGACACGGGCCGGGTCACGACCCATGGTGAAATGGCGATGGGCGTTGCGGAAATCCATGCGCCGGCCGCGAATGTCGAATGCAAGGATCAGAAGGCCCAGGGCCAGGGCCGCGGTGATGACATGAATGCCGTAATAGACTGCCGGCACCATCACCATGATATCGGCAAACACAAGGGCCAGTGGCGGCCACACGGCCGTCAGGGGTACTCTCATGTTGTTCCTTCCGGGATTTTCCAGGTTCCGCCGAACCTGCTGACATGCCCTAAGTGCCCGCATGAAGGCGGCAGGTCAACCCGCCTTTCTGGATAACTTGCGCCTGCAACGGCAACATTCGCGCGCCATTGCACCAAATACTTGAAAATCGGCGCGATAGTGCCAAACTGCCACGCAAATGCTGTCCGGAGGAACCAGCAGGTTCGATTGCTGGCGGACAATCGGCTGGCGAGGTGCCGGTCGATTTTCGCGTGGGAGGCGAGCGACGTGCCAGAATTCCATTCCAGATTCGAGGGTATGACCCTTTTCGACGCCTTTTGCCGTGCGTGCCGGCTTCATGGCGACGCGAGCCCTGCGGTAGAAGACGCAACAGGCGGTTCGTCGACCTACAAGAGGCTGATGATCGGCGCGCGCATCCTGGGAACCCGCTTTGCGCGCCTCACGAAAAAGGGCGAGATAGTCGCTGTTCTCCTGCCCAATGCAAATGCGGTTGCGGCAACCTTCATCGCGTTGCAGTCAGCGGGACGGGTTCCCGCCATGCTCAACTATACAGCGGGACCGGCAACCGTCGTTTCGGCCTGCCACACGGTCCAGGCAAAGCTCGTGATTGCCTCGCGCGCCTTTGTTGAAAAGGCGGAACTGGGTGACCTCGTCGAAGCACTGGAAAAGGACGGGCTCGACATTCTGTGGCTGGAGGATGTGGCCAAGACAATCGGACCGCTCGACAAGGCGCTCGGATTGCTGCTGCACAAGCGGGCCATTGCCAGGACGCGGCCTGAAGACCCTGCGCTCGTACTGTTCACTTCCGGATCGGAAGGCCTGCCAAAGGGCGTGGTTCTCAGCCACGCCAATCTCCTGTCCAATTGCAGCCAGATCGAGCAGCGCATCGACTTCGGACCACAGGACAAGCTCTTCAACGTGCTACCAGTGTTCCATTCCTTCGGCCTGACCGGGGGAATGGTGCTGCCGCTCGTCTTCGGCGTGCGGCTTTTCCTTTACCCCTCCCCGCTTCACTACAAGATCATCCCGCAGGCCATCGCCAGGACAAAGCCAACGCTCCTGTTCGGCACCGACACGTTTCTCACCGGCTATGCGCGCACGGCCAAGGACAAGGATTTCGAAAGCGTCCGCCTGGTTGTGGCAGGTGCTGAAGCTGTCAAGGACGAAACCCGGCGCATATGGCGCGAACGTTTCGACACGCTGGTCCTGGAAGGGTTCGGCATGACGGAAGCTGCTCCAGTCGTGGCGGTCAACACGCCGGACGAAAACCGCCCGGGGACGGTTGGCAAACCCCTTCCCGGCATCGATGTGAAGCTTGAACCTGTCGACGGCATTCCGCGTGGCGGCAGGATGTTCCTCAGAGGCCCCAATGTGATGCTCGGATACATGCTGGCCGACAAGCCCGGCGTCGTTCAGCCGCTTGGCGACGGCTGGCACGATTCAGGCGATATTGTCGAACTGGATGATGACGGCTTCATCGCCATTCGAGGGCGGGTCAAGCGTTTTGCCAAGATCGCGGGCGAGATGGTTTCGCTGGGCGCTGTTGAACTCATCGCGCAACGCCTGTGGCCGGAGGAACATCACGCGGTCGTTGCAGTTCCCGACAAGCGCAAGGGCGAGCGCATCGTGCTGGTCACGACCGCCACGAGTGCGAACCGCGAGAACCTGCTCGAGGGAACGAAACGCGAGGGCTATACTGAATTGATGGCGCCAAGCGTCGTGGTGCAGGTCGTGGAGATACCGGTGCTGGGCACCGGCAAGACGGACTATCAGTCCACGCGCAAGGTAGCCCTGTCCAATCTGGGCCTTGACGACGCCGCCTAGGAACTGCCGGATTGACGCCTATTCTTCCTGCGAGGGCTTCCCCTCGTCTGATGCCGCCAGTTCCTCGCTCAGCCTGTTCTGCCAGGCGCGCAGGCCGAACGGCAAGGCCGCGAGATAGGCGAGCGTGAGGACGAGCAGCGTCTCCCAGGGGTAGCTGAGCAGGACTGCCACGACCACCACCGTCAGGATCAGCAGCGGCATGACATAGTCACGCGGTACGCGGCTGCCCATGTCCTTGCCCGAAAAGGTCGGCAGGCTGGAAACCATCAACAGTCCGATGAAGATCGCATAGAAAGCGGCGAACACATCAAGCGATATGGTGTTTTCCATGCCCAGCTGCAGGAAATAGACAGGTGCCATGACGATCATGGCGCCGGCGGGTGCCGGGACACCGACGAAGAAATTGTTCTGCCACTTTGGCCGGCTCGGCATGTCCAGCATGGCGTTGAAACGTGCTAGGCGCAGGCAGGCACAGCTGGCATAGATGATTGCTGCGATCCAGCCGAAGGAACGCATGCCATCCAGCAGCGTGAAATAGAGCAGCATGGCTGGAGCCACGCCGAAGTTGACGAAATCCGCCAGACTGTCCATTTGCGCACCGAAGCGGGTGGACGATTTGAGGAAGCGGGCGATGCGCCCGTCGATGCCGTCGAGAAATGCGGCAAGGATGATGGCAGCGATCGAAAGGCCGATCTGCCCTTCGACCGAAAAGCGGATCGAGGTAAGGCCCGAACAGATTGCCAGCAAGGTGAGCAGGTTTGGAAAGATCGTGCGCAGTGGAATGTCGCGTAGCCGAGGCGTGGCGTGTCCATTGGCTCTGGAACCGGCATCGGGGTTATCGGGTTCGCCGTCAGGATCGAAAGGTGGAAACGGTGTTTCCATCTGTCAGGCGACCCGCGTGACGGGTGCCGGGCTGACGCCGTCATGACGCGCGAGAATGGTCTCGCCAGCAATCGCGGTCTGGCCGAGCGCAACACTCACGGTGGCTCCACGCGGCAGATAGACATCAAGCCGGGAGCCGAATCGGATGAGGCCGAACCGTTCGCCAACGCCCAGCGTGTCTCCCTCGCGCGCCCAGCACACGATACGCCGGGCAACAAGACCCGCTACCTGCACCACCGCAACCTTGCCATGGGGACCGTCGATCAGCAGCGCGTTGCGCTCATTGTCCTCGCTGGCCTTGTCGAGCTCGGCATTGAGGAACTTGCCAGCCTTGTGGGCAACAATATCCAGTCGGCCACGCACGGGCGAGCGGTTCACATGGCAATTGAACACATTCATGAAAACCGAAATGCGCATCAGCGGATCGGTGCCAAGGCCCAGTTCGCGCGGCGGGATGGCCTGCCCGATATGCGAAACACGCCCATCAGCGGGTGAAATGACGAGATCATCGCTGACCGGCGATACACGCTGGGGATCGCGGAAGAAATAGGCGCACCATGCCGTCAGTGCCAGTCCTATGTAAAACAGCGGATCGGAAACCCAGCCCAGAATGATGGAAGCCACGAAGAAAATGGCAATGAACGGCCATCCTTCCTTGTGCACTGGAACAATGGCCTTGCGTATCGTCGAGATGAGGTTTGAAAAATCCATCTTGCCCTTCCGTTTCGAGCTGGCTTGCTAGCAGGAAACGCAGGTTCGGGAAAGGTGGCTATTGGTACTGTTCAGGCAGCGCGACGGGAGCGGTCCATCCACTTGCCGACAATTTCAGCCAGTTTCGCAGGCGATACCGGCTTGGTCAGGTAATCATCCATGCCGGATTCCAGGCAACGCTCGCGGTCGCCTTTCAGGGCGTGGGCAGTGACACCGACAATCGGCACGTGCCTACCGGTTCCCTGTTCCCTGGCGCGAATGGCCTGTGTCGCCTCGATGCCGTTCATTTCCGGCATGGAAACATCCATCAGGATCAGAGCCGGATCGAGGCTTTCGGAAGATTCCAGCGCAAGACGGCCATTGCCGACGATCTTGAAGTTGACACCGATCCCGCTCAGGATCTGGGTAAACACGATCTGGTTGACCTCATTGTCTTCTGCAACGAGAACGTCAATGGACGACTGTGGTTCGCCTTCATCATCTTTTCTCAAATTGGAGGCCATGTAGGGAATTTCCGGTTCCACGCGAACTGGTTCCGGCGCTGCGATTGTGGTCTGCATCAAAGCAATGTTCTCACTCAGCGCATTGACGACCGCATCGAGAAGCTGTGACGAGCGTGCTGGTTTGGTCAGATGGGCCGAGACGCGATATTTCGCCACCATCTCGACAAAGCCCGCCTGCTCAACGGAGGTAAGCAGAACCACGGGCGTGGCGGCGGTTGCCGGGTCCTGGCGCATGGCATGCAGCACATCGGCGCCATTCATATCCGGCATCTGGAAATCGAGAATCACGCAATCGACCGGTGTGCCGCACTCCGCCGCGCGGGCAAGAACGGCAAGGCCGGTGCGGCCATCGGGGGCAGCGGCACAATCGAAGTTCCAGCTGGCGAGCTGCTCCAGCAGGATCGAACGGTTCACCTGGTTGTCGTCGATAACCAGGATCCTGGCGCCAGAAACATCAATCGGCGCGCGCTTGCGCTTCTGTCCCCACTCGACCACGGGAAGGTCGATGGTGAACCAGAACGTCGCGCCCTTGCCCTCGTCCGATTCCACCCCGATCTTGCCATTCATCAGTTCGACCAGGCGCGATGTGATTGCCAGGCCAAGGCCTGTCCCTTCGTGGCGACGGGTCGAGGACGCATCCACCTGCGTGAATTTTTCGAAAATGCTGTCGATCTTGTCGGCGGGAATGCCAATGCCGGTATCCTCGATGGCAAAGCGCAGACTGGCCATGCCGGAATCCACGCTACCCGATATCTCGATCAGGACATGGCCGAACTCGGTGAACTTGACGGCGTTGCCGAGAAGATTGGTGATGATCTGGCGAATGCGACCGACATCGCCGGATACCGACGCTGGTAGTTGCGGATCAACGCGCACGATCAGTTCAATGTCCTTTTCAAGGACTTTCGTCGAAAAGAGCGTGGCGACATCCTCCACCGCCTCGGAGAGACTGAAAGGTGCTGGATCGAGTTCGATCTGCCCGGCATCGATTTTCGAGAAATCGAGGATGTCGTTGATGATGGTGAGCAGGGATGCGCCCGACTTGACGATCACATCGGTGAAAGTGCGCTGCCTTGCATCGAGTTCGGTGCGCGCCAGCAGTTCCGCCATGCCCATGACGCCGTTCATCGGTGTGCGAATTTCGTGGCTCATGTTGGCGAGGAACTCCGACTTCGCACGGTCAGCGGTGCGCGCGGCCAGGGTCGCCTTTTCCGCTTCCTCGCTCTTGCGGGCAAGGTCTTCGCGCATGTCGATGAGCGCCAGACGTTCCTTGTTGGAACGCATGATCATGCGGACCATAAGGGTGACAATGCCAATGAACATGAAACCGATGGCCATGGCGTCCGGGTTCTGGTCGTACAGGATCTTGGCCATGCCGGGAATGCCGGCAATCAGCAATTGCTGAAGACCGACACTGGGCAGTGCGGCGAAGGCAAAGCCGATGAGGATTGCCATTGTGGCGTTCAGGCAGATCAGGACGATGCCAGGGACGTCATCCGTGCCGAAGGTCTCCGCGATCAGGATGCTGGCAGCAATGATGGCGGCGGCAGACAGGCCAGAGAGCAGATGGATTGCGATGACTTCATGACGATGGCCTGCGGATCTGGTGCGACGGCGTCCAAGCAGGTAGATGCTGCTCAACAGCATGAAGGACAGAATGCAGGCGGTCGGCATGATCCAGTCCGGCCTGCGGCTGAGGAAAACCAGATTTGTTGCGACATAGGTTATGGCCGTGGCGGCCAGCAAAGCTGGCACTTGCGCCAGTGCGGCACCGAAGCTTTCGCCATCCACCGCATCGCCGAACAAGATACTCTTCAGGCGACTGCCCGGCCCACCATTGCCAATTCTGCTCACGAAAGCTCCCCATCACTTTCAGTGGCCGCAGATTGCGGCCATCGCCGTGGAGAATCTCATTGCGTGGTTTATGTTTGGTAAACCCGCAGCCAGCCAGGTGACACGGAGTTTTTGCCACCCGCATTACAGACCTGAAAGGCGGAAAATCAGTTCGCTGCAGCGCCGCGAACCACCACGCCAAGCGCATCGTTTTCCCGCGCCTTGCGCAGGCGTTCCTCGGCTTCGCTCGCTTCACGCTGGCGATTCCACATTTCGGCGTAAAGGCCCTTCTTGCGCAACAATGCCTTGTGGGTGCCGCGCTCGGCAATCTCGCCTGCTTTCAGCACGATGATCTCGTCGGCATTGATGACGGTTGAAAGGCGGTGCGCGATGACCAGCGTCGTGCGGTTCTTCGACACCATGTCGAGCGATGACTGGATTTCACGCTCCGTCTGCGTATCGAGTGCGGAAGTGGCTTCATCCAGTATCAGGATAGGCGGTGCCTTGAGCAGGGTTCGCGCAATGGCGACACGCTGTTTTTCCCCGCCAGACAGTTTGAGGCCGCGCTCACCGACCTCGGTGCGGAAACCCTGTGGAAGCGATGCAATGAAGGGGCCGATCTGTGCCATTTCCGCAGCGCGTTCCACTTCGCTGTCGCTGGCATCCGTCCGGCCATAGCGGATGTTGTAGGCGATGGTGTCGTTGAAGAGCACCGTGTCCTGGGGAACCATGCCGATGGCCGCGCGCAGTGAAGCCTGCGTGACGTTGCGCAGGTCTGTGCCGTCAATGGTGATCCGGCCACCCGATACATCGTAGAACCGGAACAGGAGACGGGAAATGGTCGATTTGCCCGCCCCCGAGGGGCCGACAATCGCAACGGTCTTTCCGGCCGGGACCTTGAACGACACGTTCTTCAGGATCGGGCGATCAGGATCATAACGGAAATCGACATCGGAGAATTCGATTTCGCCGCGGGCAATGGCGAGCGGAACAGCGTCCGCCAGATCGCAGACCTCCGGCTCGACATCCAGCAGGCCGAACATGGCTTCGATATCGGTCAGGCCCTGGCGAATCTCGCGATAGATGAAGCCTATGAAGTTCAGCGGAATGGCAAGTTGCAGCAGCAGCGCATTGATGAGGACGAAATCACCGATTGTCTGCTGGCCGCGCTGAACAGCGATTCCTGACATGATCATGCAGATGCCTGTGCCTACCCCCAGGATCGCCGACTGGCCGAAGTTGAGCCAGGCAAGCGAAGTCCACACCCGGGTGGCAGCCTTCTCGTAACGCGCCATGGACTGGTCGAAGCGCCCTGCTTCCCAGGCCTCGTTGCCGAAATACTTGACTGTCTCGAAGTTGAGAAGCGAGTCGACTGCCTTTGAATTGGCTTCCGTGTCATTCGTGTTCATGTCGCGGCGTATGGCGATGCGCCAGTCGGACGCACGCACGGAAAACCAGACATAGGCGCAGATCATGATGGCGATGACGACAACATAGGTGAAGCCGAACTGATACCAGATCACGCCTGCCATGAAGGCAAATTCAATGAGCGTGGGTACGCCATTGAGGATGGTGAAGCGGACTATCGCCTCGATACCCTTGGTACCGCGTTCGATGACCCGCGACAGTCCACCCGTGCGCCGCTGCAGGTGGAAACGCAGCGAGAGTGCATGCATGTGGCGAAAGACGATTGTAGACAGTTGGCGCACGGCATGCTGCCCGACGCTGGCAAACATCGCATCGCGCAACTGGTTGAAACCGACCATGGCGATACGCCCGAAATTGTAGGCGATGACCAGCATCATCGGCACGGCGACGATTGCCGGTAGCCAGCCCGGCGCAGACTGCGTGCCGGTGAGCGCATCGGTTGACCATTTGTAGAAATAGGGAACGAGGACGGTGACGATCTTGGCAAAGACCAGGATGATCATCGCCCACACGACACGGGCCTTGAGATCCGGCCGGTCGCCCGGCCACATGTAAGGCCACAGATTGCGGATCGTGCGCCAGGTGTCGTCGCCATCCGCTGTTGGCGCGGGTTTGTTCCTGTCCGTTTCGATGCGGATCTTCCTCATGATGGCGACGTGCTTCCGGCGTTGGAGAATGTACCCAGATGCTCGGCAATTGCGGCAAGCGCCTGGCGGTTCAAGGAGTAGTTCGAACGGGTTCCCGACTTGTGCAGGGCAAGGATTCCCGCCTTGCACAAGAGTTCGAGATGCTGGGATATGGTGGACTGGGCCAAAGGCAGCGTATCGCAGAAATCACCGCAACAGCAGCATCCACAACCAGCCAGGTGGCGGACAATCTCCAGACGAACAGGATGGCCCAGCGCTTTCAGGCGCAAGGCCAGCTGTTCCTCGACTGGAATAGCATCAACAACCTGATGTGAACGGGTCATGGGTTCGCTTTATCGGCAAATGCCGATAAAGTCAAACCTGCCGCATCAACCCTTGCTGCCGTCCTGCACACCGCCTGGCACATCGAATACCTGTCCGGGATAGATCAGGTCAGGATCCTTGATCTGGTCGCGGTTGGCATCGAAGATCGTGGTGTAGCGAATACCCGCGCCAAGCATGCGGCGTGAAACCTGCCACAGACTGTCGCCACGCCGGATAATGACAGAGGCACCGGTCTTGATCGGTTCGGACGCTGCTGGCTGCTGCGTTGCGGCGGCTGTTTCCTCGGCCTTGGGCTGCTCGGCTGCAGGTGCGGCGGCTGTTTCCTCGGCCTTTGGCTGTTCTGCTGCAGGTGCAGCCGTCGTTTCCTCGGCCTTTGGCTGTTCTGCTGCTGGTGCTGCCGTCGTTTCCTCAGCCTTTGGCTGTTCGGCGGCTGGCTTAACTTCCGGCTCAGCCTTTGCGACTTCGGTAGTCGGCACTTCGTGAACGATGTTCACCTCGGCGCGTGTTGCAACCGTGGCAGATCCATCTTCCAGCATATCGGCGCGGATGCGGTGATTGCCGCCGGTTACTTCGGCATTGGCTTCGAGCAGGAAGCCACCTTCGGCTCCAACCGTCGCGGTGCCAACTAGCTGGTCATCAAGATAGAGGTTGATGGCGCGGCCAGGCTCGCCTGTGCCAGCGATGAATATCTTGCCACCTTCCACATCGACCGCCTGAACCATGACCGGCTTGATATCGGCTGCTGGCTTTGCTTCGCCAGAAGCTGGTTCGCTGGCAGTGGCTTCCGTGGAAGCAGCACCAGAGGATGGCTCGGCTGCGGGCTGTTCGCTTGTGGCTTGCCCGCTTGCTGGCTGTTCAGTGGCTGGCTGTTCACCGGCTGTCTGCTCACTCGCGGACTGCTGCAACACGCGGCTGGCTTCGCCTTCCTTCGTCACCATGGCGAGGAGTTCACCGCCGCCTTCTGGAACATTCACGATGCCGGTTTCTGACGACATGACCACGCTGCCATCAGCAAGAGTGGAGCGCAGTGCCAGTTCGTGGCTGCCCGGTGCCAGCGGCTTGTCGAGAACAATGGCGAAATCGCCGCCAGAGCCTGCTGCCGTGGAAGCCAGAACTTCACCGCCCGACAGGATATCTACGGTGCTGCTGGGTGCTGCCGTTCCGGCGATAACCGCCGAACCGTCCTTTTCCACCCGCAGGATATCGAAGCGCGGTTCAGCCGTCTGGGCTGCATCTGCTGCTGGCGCTTCCTTCACCACCGGCTGCGTCTCCGCAGACTTTGTCTGACTGCTTTCAGGCGCGCTCGATACAATGCTCGCGGGTTCCGTCGCAGGCGGGTTGGAATAAAAATATGCACCGCCCCCGGCACCAGCGGCAACCGTGCCAGCGACAAGCCAGGAGGCGAGCGGGTTCTTTTTCAGATAAGCCAAGACCATAATGGATAGTTCCCTGTTGAGCGTGCCCTTCACGCAGCCCGGAATCCGTTTCGCCCAGTTCGGTTTTGTTGCGGAATCCGGCTTTTTCGCTGCCCTTATAGCTTAAAAGCCGGAATAACAACATGCGACATTCAATTTCATGGTCAACGCGCAGCGCGAGATTGCATCGGCAATTTCACCGTCGGCAAGGTGGCAAAGGCTGTTTTGCCGGATCGGCTTTGTCTGTATTGTCGATGCAGTTGCAGGAAGGAAAAGATGAGCACAATCCGTTCGATATGCGTCTATTGCGGTTCGCAGCCCGGCGCCTCACCCGTTTACCGCGATGCCGCGCGCACCCTTGGCACGCAAATGGCCAGGGCGGGCATCTCACTCGTCTATGGCGGTGGCGCGAAAGGCATCATGGGAGCGATAGCAGATGCGGTGATGGAAAATGGCGGGCACGTGACGGGAATCATTCCCGACTTTCTCGTCGGCAAGGAAACAGCGGGGCCATCGCTCGCGCGTCTCAGCGAGACGATCGTCACGAAGGACATGCATGAACGCAAACATGCGATGTTCGAACGGTCCGACGCTTTCGTGGCGCTGCCCGGCGGCATCGGCACGCTGGAGGAACTGGTTGAGGTGATGACCTGGGCCCAGCTTGGCCGCCATGAGAAACCGATCTGCCTCGCCAACATCGCTGGTTTCTGGGAACCGGTCCTGGCCATGCTGGAACACATGAAGGGTGAAGGCTTCATCCACACCGCGTGGCGGCTGAAGCCACTGGTGACCAGCGATCCCGCGCAGATCGTGCCGCTGATCGTGGATGCCGCGCGCATGGTTCGCGATCCCGAAGGCGAGGAAGAGACCATTGCGAACCTCTAGCCTCGCCGCCATCGCCCTGTTGCTTGGCGGGGTTCCAGCCCAGGCATCAGGCGATGGTGCTGCGGGCAAGGCGATTGCCGAAAGCCAGTGCAAGCAATGCCATGGCGTGGATGGGCAACGGCTGACGGAGGACGCGCCCAACCTTTCCGGCCAGAACAGAAAGTATATGCGGATCCAGCTTTTCCAGTTCAGAAGCGGCGAACGACCAAGCGATGTCATGACGGACGTTGCGTCGAGGCTTTCGGACCAGGACATATTCGATGTGGCCGAGTGGTACGGCTCGGTCGGCGTTGAAGTCCGGCTTCCTGCCGATCAATAACTGAGCCGGCCTATCGTTTGCGCCCGGAAAAGAGGCTCCAGGAATAGATTGCAAGCGCGCACCAGATCAGCACGAAAGCGAGCAGGCGAACACTGTCGAACGGCTCGTTGAATATGAACACCGCAATCACGAAAATCATGGATGGCGCGATGTACTGCATGATGCCGATGGTCGACAGTTTCAGCCCCTTGGCCGCATAGGCATAGATGATCAGCGGCACGGCAGTAACGACACCTGCCAGGGTCAACAGCATGGAATCGATGGCACCGCCATACAGGAAGAGCGACTGGCCCTTTGCTGCCTGCCAGACCAGATAGGAGGCGGCTGGAATGAAGAGTATCGCCGTTTCCAGGAAGAAGCCCTGAGCGGGACCAACCGGAAGGGTGCGCTTGAAGAGTGCATAGAAGCCCCAGGTCACCGTCAGCACGATGGAGACCCATGGCACACCACCTGACATGACTGAAAGTATGATCACCGCAGAAGTGGCCAGTGCAATGGCCAGCATCTTTGTGCGGTCAAGCTTTTCGCCCAGGATGACGGCGCCAAGAAACACGGAAAAGAGCGGATTGATGTAATAGCCCAGCGCGGTTTCAAGCGCCCGCCCGTTGGCAATCGACCAGACATAGACGAACCAGTTGATGGCGATGATCGATGCTGTCATCGCGGCCTGCGCCAGGGTTCTCGGCTCGCGGATCGCTCGACGTATGTCATCCGTGCGACCAAGCCACCACAGGAGCACCCCTGCTATCGGCACAGACCACACGATCCGGTGCATCAGCACTTCCATCGTCGGAATGTGGGCGACGGCCTTCATATAGAATGGCAGGAACCCCCACAGAAAATAGACGAGCAGGGCCAGCTTGAAGCCGTTGCGGGTGTCGCCGGTTTCGGTTGCGGCCTTGATGGAAGGATTGTGGGATGCTGTCGGCTTGGTCATTCCGCCTTGATTATACGGATCACCAGAACTTACCAGCGCAATTTTTCGCAATGGCCCGCTGCTGCTAACACTGCTCTGTCAGGAGGATCATGCTATCAGATGCAAATCAAACACCGGGAACACAGAAGATGATCACGCTATATGGAACAGGGCCGATGTTCGGCCTGCCGCATGCAAGTCCCTTTGCAATAAAGACCGAAATGCTGCTGAAACTTTCCGGCCTCCAATACCAGCTTGCCAGGGCCGATATCCGCAAGGCCCCGAAGGGAAAGATCCCGTGGATCGACGATGACGGCCTGATCGTTCCCGATAGCGCGTTCATCAAGCGCCATCTGGAAGAAAAGCACGGCATCAACTTTTCTGGCGGTTATGGCGAGCGGGAACAGGGCATCGGATTGGCCATCGAGCGGTTGCTCGAGGACCATGTCTATTGGCTCAACATCCATTCGCGGTGGCTGGATGGCGACAATTTCCAACGTGGGCCGATCCGGTTCTTCGACAGTGTGCCAGCCCTGATCCGTCCCATCGTGCGATCCCTTGTGCTGCGGAGCGTGCGCAGGAATGTGAAGGTTCACGGGATCGGTCGCCACGATGGTGAAGGGCGGCAATATCTGGGAAAGCTAGCGATCGATGCCCTTGCCAACATTCTCGGGCAAAATCCCTATATTCTGGGCAAACGGGTTTGTGGAACTGACGCGACAGCCTACGCTTTCCTGTCCAGCATGGCCTGCCCGCAATTCGACACGCCGCATATCGGGCAGATACAGGGCCATGCCAATCTAACCGCCTATCTCGCACGCATGGAGAAGGAGTGGTTTCCGGAGGAAGGCAAGGGAAAGGCTCAGGCCTGAGCGCGCATCAGCTTGTAGCGGATCGAATCCATCAGCGCCTGAAACGAGGCGTCGATGATGTTTGCTGACACGCCTATCGTGGTCCAGCGTTCGCCCGCCGAATCCATCGATTCAATCAGGACGCGGGTCACGGCTTCCGTACCGCCATTGAGAATACGCACCTTGTAGTCGGTCAGTTCGAGATCGGTGATGAGGTCCTGATACTTGCCGAGGTCCTTGCGCAGAGCCTGGTCGAGCGCATTGACGGGACCATTGCCTTCCGCGACCGACATCAGGCGGGAGCCTTCGATCACAACCTTGACGACCGCTTCGGACTGGGTGACCAGTTCGCCGCGCGCGTTGAAACGGCGTTCGACAGTCGTGTGATAACTTTCGACCTCGAAATATTCCGGGATTTCACCCAGCGTGCGGCGGGCGAGCAATTCGAAACTCGCCTCGGCAGCTTCATAGGCCCAACCCTGCGCCTCACGTTCCTTGACGATTGTGATCAGCCGGTCGAGGCGTGGATCATCCTTGCCGACCTCGATGCCGCGCCGTGTCAGTTCGGTGATGAAATTCGACTTGCCGCCCTGATCCGACACCATCACGCGCCGCCGGTTGCCGACCGAGTCGGGCGGCACATGTTCATAAGTCTGCGGCTCCTTCAGGATCGCGGACGCATGGATACCGGCCTTGGTGGCAAAGGCGGACTGGCCGACATAGGGCGCCTGGTGGTCAGGCGCGCGGTTCACCAGTTCGTCGAACTTGTGCGACATGCGGGTAAGGTCGGCGAGCCTGGCTGCGGGAACACCGGTCTCGAAGCGCGTGGAGAAGTGCGGCTTCAGGGCGAGTGTCGGTATGATCGAGACGAGATTGGCGTTGCCGCACCGCTCTCCAATGCCGTTCAGCGTGCCCTGTATCTGACGCACGCCAGCTTCGACGGCAGCGAGCGAATTCGCCACCGCCTGCCCAGTATCGTCATGGGCGTGAATGCCAAGCCGATCGCCGGGAATGCCGAAAGCGATGACGGCTTCAACGATGCGCGCCACTTCCCCTGGCTGGGTGCCGCCATTGGTATCGCACAGCACAATCCAGCGTGCGCCTGCTTCCCAGGCCGTACGCGCGCACGAAAGAGCATAGTCGGGGTTTGCCTTGTAGCCATCGAAAAAGTGCTCGCAGTCGACCAAGGCCTCGCGGCCATTCCCCAGCGTTGCGGCAACGGAATCGGCTATGCAGGCGAGGTTTTCCGCGTTGGTCGTGCCCAGCGCCACGCGCACATGATAGTCCCAGCTCTTGGCGACATAGCAGATGGCATCGGCTGCGGACTGGTGCAGTGCGGCCAGGCCCGGATCGTTAGAGGCGGAAACCCCGGGACGGCGGGTCATGCCGAAGCCGACAAAGCCCGCACGTGATGTGCGTTTGCGCGAAAAGAACTCCGTGTCGGTAGGATTGGCGCCGGGATAGCCGCCTTCAACATAGTCGACGCCCAGATCATCGAGCATCTGCGCAATGGTGATCTTGTCGGCAACCGAAAAGTCGACGCCGGGCGTCTGCTGGCCGTCGCGCAATGTCGTGTCGAAAAGATAGATGCGTTCCATACTCATACGATCCCTACCCGAGGATACCCGCGTACCACAGGACGGCTAACACAATGCAAACGACGAGAACGCCCTTGGCGATCAGGCCGTAAAGAAGCCATTTCGGCATGCCGACCTGCGGTTCGTTTTCGCTCATGCTGCTGGCCATTCATCGGTGTCATGATCGGGATGCTGGTAGTTCTCGATGGTCGCCAGAAACGGCGCGCTGGCAATGTCGTCCATCGTGTGGCGCTCGGGCAGGTTCGCCATTTCATCCACCGAGCCGATCTTTCCTTCCGAGCCATAGGCAACAATCGGCTTGAGGCTTGCCGGATCATCGAAAGCACCGAGGGCGACAGCCAGACCATCCTCCGCCTCATAGGTGAGCGGGGTGCCGCAACTTTCGCAAAAGCCGCGCAGCACGTGATTGGACGAGCGCCAGCGTTTCGGCTCGCCACGTGTCCACTCGAACTCGCGTCCGCGCGTGCTGACAAGCGGCGCATAGAAATTGCCGAACGCTTTCTGGCACATGCGGCAATGGCAGATGGAAACGTCCCTTGGCTGGCCCTTGAGGCGAAAGCGAATGGCGCCACACTGGCATCCACCCGAAAAGGTCATTTCCGCGCTCATCGCTTCACTTCCCAGGTCGTGATGCGTTCGCCGGTTTCTGGGTCCTTGCCGTCCTTCAGCTGGATTCCCTGCGCAAGAAGCTCATCGCGAATGCGATCTGCTTCTGCCCAGTTCTTTTCGGCGATGAGGGCAAGGCGCCTTTGAATATCATCTTCAACCGAAGAGGAGAGCTTAATTTTTTCTATGATTGAGAGACGTACGCCAAGAACATCCCGCGCAAACGCGTAAGCACCTTTCGAGGTCCTCGAATCCAGCTTATTTATCATTTGCGACACCCAAGAAATCAGCCGAGGCGTGTTTAAATCATCTGAAATAATATCAAGAGCTTCCATGGCATCCTCGGAAGACAGTTCGAACCGCGTCTCTGGATCGATATCAGCCTTACGCCATTTTTCGATGATATTCGCCGCCTCCTCCAGCCGCTTGACGCTGAAATCGATCGGCTCGCGATAATGCGTCATGAGCATGGCAAGGCGCAGCACTTCGCCGGGCCACATACGCCTGCCGAATTTTTCCGTATGCAGCAGATCATGGATCGTCACGAAGTTGCCATCGGACTTCGACATCTTCTTTCCCTCGACCTGCAGATAGCCATTGTGCATCCACACATTGGCCATGCGCTTCGTGCCGTGGGCGCAGCAGGATTGAGCGATCTCGTTTTCATGATGGGGGAAGATCAGGTCCAGCCCGCCGCCATGAATGTCGAAGGTCTCGCCCAGATGCGCCTTGGACATGACCGAGCATTCGATGTGCCAGCCGGGGCGTCCGTGAATATGAACGGTTTCCCCATTGGCAGTGAAATGCCCTTCCCAGCCGGGCTCGCTTGCCGAGGATTCCTTCCACAGGACGAAGTCTGCCGGGTTCTTCTTGTGCGCCTCGACGGCAATGCGCGCGCCTGCCTGCTGGTCCTCCAGCCTGCGGTTGGAGAGGCGGCCATATTCGGGCATGGCGGCAACATCGAATAGCACCTCCCTGCCCTCGCTGCCGCTGGCAACATAGGCATGACCCTTGTCGATGAGCGTCTGGATCATCGCGACCATGCCCTCGATATGTTCGGTGGCGCGGGGCTCATGGGTAGGTTCCAGGCAACCGAGCGCCTTCACATCGGCATGGTACTGGTTTGCGGTTTTTTCCGTCACCTCGCGGATCGCCTCGTTGAGGCTCATTTCGCCGGAGGCGATCCTGTCGCCAAAATCGCGCAGCGCACGTGCATTGATCTTGTCGTCCACGTCGGTGATGTTGCGGACATAGGTTACGTGATCCTGGCCATAAAGATGGCGCAGCAGCCGGAACAGCACGTCAAACACGATCACCGGGCGCGCATTGCCGATATGGGCGAAATCATAGACGGTCGGCCCGCAGACATACATGCGGACATTTGCCGGGTCGATCGGCCGGAAAGTCTCCTTTTCGCGTGTCAGCGTATTGTAGAGCCTGAGATCAGTCATGTCCTTCCCCCGTGCGAAAGCGCATCCATTTCGCCTCCGGCTGGCCGGGACGTTCGATCTTTCGCTTCTTTAAGGAAATGAACGGCCGGACCAGCAGATTGCTAGTCGATGATAATGCCAGTAATGCAGCAGCCGCGCGACGCGGCGTTGACCGTGTTCATGGCGGACTTATCGCCGGAATGCCTGGCGGCGTCAACCGGATCGTCAAGGGCACGATCCGCAGCGGCAGTCCGCCTCGCCAGCCTTGCACCAGTTGCATGCCTGTCATGCCAAAACAGCTGCGATATCGCCTGCCATCGCCCCAGATTTGCCCAGATTGGTCGCAATTTGCGAATCTGTCGGGGAACGGCGCAGCAAATGTGCCGTCACATCATTCACGGGATAGAAAAATGTCGACCAATCAGAACGGCTTCCGCTCGCGGCAGGATGCGGAATTTGAGGCAAGACTTCGCAATCGTTATCGCCAGATCGGCATTCCGGCAGTGGCAGCAGCCAAGTCTGCCACCCAGCAGCAGGCCGGCCACAGCGCCCGCCAGAACACCCAGTTCGGCTGGATGGCCGAAATCGCCTCACGCGATGACTTCTCCCAGCAGGGATAAGGCCAGAGTCGCCATTACCACGGCGATCGCCAGATCAAGTATTCGCCAGGCCATCGGCCTGGTGAATATCGGCGCCAGAAGTCGTGCACCGTAGCCAAGCGAAAAAAACCAGGCAAAGGAAGCAACCATCGCGCCCAGCGCGAAGGCGAGTTTCGCATTGCCCGGATATCGTGCCGAATAGGCACCGACCAGCACCACCGTGTCGAGATAGACATGCGGATTGAGAAAGGTGAGTGCCAGGCAGGTTGCCAGTGCACGCCGGAGATCCGGTTGCGGCTTTCGGGTGAGTTCCAGGACTTGCGGTGTCAAGGCCCTTCGCGCCGATAGCACGGCATAGGCACCAAGGAACAAGGCCCCGCCAAGCGCAACCGCCTTCAGGATTGCCGGACTGGACGAGACGAGCGCGCCGGTGCCGGCCACGCCCAGCGCGATCAGCAGGGCGTCGGCCAGCGAGCAGGTCAGGCAGAGCCAGAAGACATGCGTTCGCGCAAGGCCCATGCGCAGGATGAAGGCATTTTGCGCGCCGATTGCAATAATCAGGGATGCTCCGAGAAAAAAGCCGGAAGCGGCGGTCGTTAGCAATGTTGGCATGAAATGATCAGAACAGTTTCAATTGATCGGATGAGGGTTCCTGCTGGCCGGTCTTGCCTGCCTTGTCAGCTTTTGCCGCCCTGGCTGAAGGGGCCCTGGCTGGAGGTGAATGGTCCGGATCGACGCGCAACTGGATTTCAGGGCCGGAATTGGCAACCTTGTTGACCCTGTCGCTTACCGGAATGGCTTCGAAATAATCCTCTGGTGCTGCTTTCAGCAAGTCTTCCACGTCGCGCGGTTCAAGCGTCCTGCAATCCAGCCAGCGCTCGAAATCTTCCGGCTGGATGACGACCGGCATACGGTCGTGAATTGCGCCAATGGTCCTGTTTGCTGCGGTAGTCAGAATGGCGCCGGAATCGATTTCACTACCGTCCTTCGACGACCAGGTCTCCATCAATCCGCCGAAGACGGTGATTCCCCCGTTTCGGGGCCGGATCCAGTAGGCTTGGCGCGGGAGGGACCTGTCCGTCGGACGGTGCCATTCATAAAAGCCGGAAGCCGGTATCAGCGTGCGACGGTGGCGCATGGCATTGCGAAAGGATGGTTTTGTCGCCGCGGTCTCGGAGCGTGCATTGATGAGAAGCGTGAAATCGGCCGGGTCCTTCACCCAGGATGGTACCAGCCCCCAGCGCACCAGAACCGCCTCGCGTTTGCCTGCAGGACCATCATGCGCCATCAGCACCGGTTGTGTGGGCGCGATATTGTAACGGGGCGGGAAATCCTCGAGTTCCTCAAGTCCCAGAAGGTCAGCGACTTCCTGCGGGCTTGCCGTGAGTGAAAACCTGCCGCACATATGCACCTCCGTTTGGATTTATTTATCTGCTCCGTGGAGGTGCGTCCATGTCCTGGCCGAAAACCGGTGTGTCGGTCGCACTGTTTCGCGGTGCAAGCGTGCTGCTGATCCAACGCGGCAAGGAGCCGTTCAGGGGTGTGTGGTCCTTGCCGGGTGGAGCGCAGAATGCCGGGGAAACCGTTGGCGAGGCAGCACAGCGCGAATTGCGGGAGGAAACCGGTCTCACCGCCAGCCAGCTGATGTTCGTGGAAATCGTCGAACCGATCCGCCGCGACGATTCCGGCAAGGTCGCCGCCCATTTCGTGCTTGCGGTGCATGCCGGTTTTTCGGCCGCAGGCGAAGCGATGGCAGGCGATGATGCCGACGGCGTGCAATGGGTGCGACTGGACCAGTTGAGCCAACTCCAGCTGACGCCCAGTACCGAAGAGGTCATCCAGCGATGCCACGTAGCGCTGACGCGAAAATGAGCGCTATTGGCATGGCAGCGGCAATGCTGCACAGGCTGGTCGCAAGCGCAGCCGTCCTAGCCCTGCGAGGCGGCGACAGCCAGCTTGCATGGAAGCGTTCGCCAACGCATATTGCCGATCTCCCGACGCTGGATACGCGAATGTCACCGCAACCGATCAGATATGGCAGGAATGCCAAAAGCATGTTCGCTGCCGTCATGATTGCCCTGCTGCCCTGCAGCGGCATGGCGCAGGCTGTCATCAAGGTCGATCCATCGACAAAGGAGGACCCAGCGGCACAAAAGCCGCAGCCGCCAATTGCCGTACTGCCACCTGCCTATGAGGATTCACTCATGCGACTGGCAGAGATTCTGGGTTCACTTCACTATCTGCGCGAGTTGTGCGGCGCTGATGAAGGGACGACCTGGCGCGAGCAGATGGAACGCATCATCGTGCTGGAAGAACCAGACGAAGGGCGCAAGGCGCGGATGGTAGGCCGTTTCAATCGCGGTTTTCGCGGTTTCCAGGAGATTTACCGCGAATGCACCCCGGCCGCAGCGGAAGCGGCAAACAGATATCTGCGCCAGGGCATGCGCATTGCAGGCGAAATCCCCGCCCGCTATGGCCAGTAACGGCACCGCCATCCTTGTTAACCATTGTTAAAGGAATGCCCCGACAGCGCCGCCAAAAAGGGGTATGGGATTAGCGAAACTCACAAGAAAATGGCAGCGGCGGCATGATGGATACCGACGAACGGCAGGAACTCGACAGGCTCATCCTGGAAGAGAAGCGCCTGGTGGCGCGCGACATTCTCGCCAGTGCCTGGGAAGACGGCATCGAGGCGGGGATCGAACCGGACCTGCTGGCAGAATCGCTGATCCATGCCGCAATCGAGGAACTGGTTCGCCGGTGCGGTGCGCCCGAATCGGAAAAGCTGGTCCAAAGGCTCGTCCAGATGGAAGACGAAGGCCGTTTCACGACCGCGCGCACGCTACAGTAGCTTCACGAACACAATCGCCAAGATTTGACCAGGCCCTGCAAGGCACTGCTTTTCATGCGCATGAGCAGCAGGTAGGGTCCTGTTCATGAAAACCGGCGCTCTTGTTTTCCTGCTGTCGAGTACATTTTTCCTGGCACCCATGCTGCCGGGCACGCCATTTGCCGACAGGGCGCTCACGGTCCTTGCTCCGGGAAACCTTGCGCAAGCTCAGACTCAGGAGACACAGCCTGCGCCCGATGCTGCCAATCCTGAAGAGAATTCCGGTGAAGCCGATGGTGACGAAGAAGGTGGCGTAGCTGGGGCTAACGAACCTGGCCATCCGCTTGGCGAACAGTTCGAAGTGCCAGCCATCCAGCGCGATCTTACAGTGCTGCCGTTTCCTGTCGCCAAGATGCGCGAACTGCTGATCGAAGCGGCAAGGAGTGGTGATCTGGAAAAGCTGCGACCGTTTATTGGCGCAGGCGATGACATGACCATCTTCTCGTTTGGCGGTATCGAGGGCGATCCAATCGACTTCCTGAAATCCATTTCGGGAGATGGCGACGGGATGGAAATACTCGCCATCCTGCTGGACGTCCTGGAAACGGGTTTCGTGCATCTGGAACCTGGTACCGAAAATGAGCTTTATGTCTGGCCCTACTTCTTTGCCGTGCCGCTGGAAAAGCTCGATGCGCCGCAAAAGGTCGAGATGTTCCGTCTTCTGACATCGGGCGACTATGAGGAAATGAAATCCTTCGGGACCTACCTCTTCTATCGGGTCGGAATCACACCGCAGGGGCGTTGGCGATTCTTTGTTGCCGGGGACTGACACGCGATGAACAGGCCTTGTCCCGCGATCCGGCAACGACTAGATCAATTCGAATTCCTGCGAATCCGCAATGGCAGGCATGCCATTTCGAACGCAGAAACATCCCGCTCGCAGACTCCGTAGCCGGAACATTTCATGACCTCTTGCAAGACTGCCGAACTGACCGACCGTACACTCGTGCGCATCGCGGGAGAGGATGCGACGCATTTCCTGCAAGGTCTGGTGACGTGTGAAGTCGAAACACTGAAAACCGGCGAAGGCGCGTTCGGCGCCCTGCTCTCGCCCCAAGGCAAGATCCTGTTCGACTTCTTCCTGATCCGCTCCGTATCGGGCTATCTCGCGGATGTTGCCAGGGCGGTCGAACCCGATTTCATCCGCCGCCTGACCTTCTACCGGTTGAGGGCGCGCGTGGAAATCGAGCCGATGGACAAGCGGACCGGCATTCATGCCGCATGGGACGGCGCTGCTGAAAATGTGGATGGCATCGCCATAACCGACCCGCGACTGGCTGCACTGGGGCAGCGCCTCTACTGCCGCCGTCCGCCCAAAGGCACAGCGGGCGACTATCGCGCGCACCGGCTGGCGCATGGCATGCCGCAAGGGGGTGAGGATTTCGCATTCGGAGCCTGTTTCCCGCACGAAGTGCTGATGGACCAGTTCGGCGGGGTCGACTTCACCAAGGGCTGCTATGTCGGGCAGGAAGTCGTGTCGCGCATGCAACACCGGGGCACTGCGCGAAGCCGCTTCATCATGGTCGAGTCGACAAGGGCGCTACCGCCTGCAAACACGGATATCCTGGCCGGGGGCAAGCCCGCCGGCACAATGGGCAGTTCCCATGCCAACAAGGGCCTGGCGCTACTGCGCCTCGACAAGGTTGGCGATGCGCTGGCGGCGGGCAAACCAATCCTGGCAGGGAGCCAGCCCATTTCGGTGCATCTGCAGTCCTGGGTGAATTTCACGCTGCCGGTTGCCTGATCAAGGTGCATGCGGCTTGAATAGCGCGGCGCGGCACGGCAAAACGGGAGTAGCACAAACGCAATCACGAATCCCGGCAGGCAGATGGCAGCCAGAGAAACCAAGAAACCCAGGGCCTGGCAGCGCATGCTATCGGGTCGCCGCCTTGATCTGATCGATCCGTCTCCGGTCGATATCGAGATAACAGACATTGCCCATGGGCTTGCGCGTGTGGCGCGCTGGAACGGACAGACCCATGGCGACCATGCCTTTTCGGTAGCGCAGCATTCCTGCCTGGTGCTTCACATCATCGATCAGATACATCCCGGGCTCGACACCAGGAAGCGCATGATGGCGCTCCTGCATGACGCGCCTGAATATGTCGTGGGCGATCTCATCTCGCCCTTCAAGGCGATGATCGGCGGAGACTACAAGGCGCTTGAACTTCGGCTGCTGGCTGCGGTTCACATCCGCTTCGGGCTTCCCGCCGCGACGCCACCGGCCCTGCTGAAATCGATCAAGAAGGCCGACACGATTGCGGCATTTCACGAAGCTACCAGCCTGGCCGGATTCATGCCCAAGGAAGCGAAGCGGATTTTCGGCGATGGCGCCATCGTGAAACTGCCCCCTCGCCTGCTCGATCCGCTACCGCCGCGCGAAGCACAGGCGCAGTTCCTTGACGCCTTCGCGCAATTGGAACAGGCTCTTTCCTGACCGGCTCGACAGGCAGGATCGCGCAGAGCGGTTACTATCGAAGCGTTTGCATTTTTCCGCTACAACAGCAAAGAACTCAAACGCCACACGACAGGAGTGCGGATGGACAATCCGGATCGGATCGAGATAGGCCTCAATGCCGCGATCGTGGCGATGGTGGGTTCCGATCCGTGCATCCTGCGTGTTCCGGGTCAGGACCGGAACTTTGCCGACGCCCTGCCGTGGGGGCCATTCAATCCGCTCAAGCACCGCACGATGGAAATCGGCCTGCGCGGCTGGGTCGAGGAACAGACGGCGCTGCAGCTTGGCTATGTCGAACAGCTCTACACTTTCGGTGACCGGGGCAGGCAAAGGCGCGCCGACGATGAGAGCCCGCACGTCGTGTCGGTTGGATACCTTGCCCTGACGCGGGTGCAGTCGGAGCAGATGCCGGCTATCCGGCTGGCGGGCGCGGAGTTTCGCAGCTGGTACCAGTTCCTGCCCTGGGAGGACTGGCGGGAAGGCCGCCCGGCACTGCTTGACGAACTGATTGTGCCAGCCATCGACAAATGGGCTCGGGCCAATGCCAGGGGATCGTATGCAAGCCGGGGCCATACGCCAACTTCGCGCGTGCGCATGGCCTTCGGTCTTGATGGCGCGCAGTGGGACGAGGAGCATGCGCTTGATCGCTATGAGTTGATGTATTCGGCCGGACTGGTGGATGAGAGCGTGCGCGACGGACGCTACGAGGCGCTGCAGATCGGTGGTGCGACCGGCAGTCCGATGGACCACGATCACCGCCGCATTCTGGCAACGGCAATGTCACGCCTTCGCTCCAAGCTGAAATATCGCCCGGTCGTGTTCGAACTGATGGCGGATGAGTTCACACTTACCGAACTGCAGCAGACGGTGGAGAGCATTTTCGGGCGGGCGGTTCACAAGCAGAATTTCCGCCGCCTCGTGGACAGCGCCAAGCTGGTCGAGCCGACAGGTGCCTCGACCAACGAAACGGGCGGTCGCCCGGCTGCGCTTTTCCGCTTCCGCCGCGACGTGCTGCAGGAACGCCCGGCACCTGGCTTGCGTGTTGGCAGGCGCGGGTGAGCGGTGTCAGGCAGGCACATCTGTCAGGAGTGTTGCGATGATGCTGGAAACAAGCAGGAACAGCGAGATGGTGAAGGCTCGCACGGCGAAATAGAGATAGGTCTCGTGCAGGATTTCCTTGAAGTAACGCACGCCATGCTCATTGCCGGGTCGCGCATCGGGCTTGAGCAGCAGCCAGGTCTCCGTCCTGTTGGGTTCGCGACCATGCGCGGTCTGGGCAAACCAGATCAGCACGGCGCACACTACCAGCCCAAGGATGGCCCCCGACCTCAGCGCCAGGGCCGGCTCGAAAGCGAGGCCGAGCATGACGAGCGTGATCGCAAGAGCGGCAAAAAAAACAGCGCGCCCGACACAGAAAAACGCCTTTTCACGAACCTCTTCCATATCAGCACCAGAGAATGGACCGCGCCTTTTTGTGCATTCGTGCCGCTCAAGAGGCGGCAACTGGCCTGATGATGCCTGTTCCCGCAGGCGTTGCAATTCAACTTCATGTGCAGACGGATACGCACGCCTGAAACCAGCGTTTCGGCTGGATCAATTCGAAACCGTGTTTGCCGCCGTGGCTTTGCCGCGAGGTTTCAGCCATGAAGTCTTCAGCCCAGTCGCCTGGAAAGATGTAGCGGATGAGGCGAGCCTCGCTGTCGCCAGTGTCCTTCATGTAAAGGGACACGCCCCGCAGGCTATGAACCGTATCGCCAGCTCCGACGCTCACAACCTGATCCCCGATCCTGGCTTCCCGTGGTCCTGCAATGATGTGGAAGGTCTGGTCTTCCCACAGGTAATAGTGATCCGCAGTGAAGCCACCGGGCGCGATGACACCGTCACTTATGGCATGCTCACTGTCCGGCACTTCCTTTCAAACCGCGATACCCGTCTATTTGGTTGCGGACCCTTGAGAAATTCGCGGTGTGACGCGAACCAGATGCTCCACGGATCCGATCATGCGAGCGGCAAAGGGCTGCTTCGAGCCCTTACTAACGAATGCTGCATGACGCGCGAATGTCGGCTTTAGTGATTGGACAAATCGATATGGATTTTGGATTAGATTGCAGTCGCAGTGTCCGCCACAGCAAGACCAGCTATACCGCGACGGACATTTTGTCTCTTATGCGTTAATGTACCGCCTACGACTTCAATGCAAGAATAGCATATGCAAAACTGCCGATTGCGTACGCCAGATACCCCGTCATGAGGAACAGCCAGCAATGCGTGATTGACAGGACCAAGTACATGAACCGTTTCAGCGACCAGATGCCCATTCTGAAGCCCTCCATTTCTGGGTCGCGGCGAAGGAAGATCGCCACTAGAAACGGTTGGGCCTGCGCCCGCCTCCTAATCACATCCGGGCAAATGCCTAATGTGTCAGGGCGCCACCCAATCTGTCTGAAAGCTTCCTAATCACGTCTGGCGGTCGGCATTCGGTTCACAAGGAACGCACATGAAGGGTTGAAAATTGACTGCCAGCTCAGCGAGAGTGTAGCCATGGCGAAACACGCGCGTAGACACAATGAGAACGATCCAGATGAAGAGCTCGATAGGGCGGCCATTGCCGAGTGGTTTCCTTCATGGCGCGCACGCTTCAGCTCGCACAGCGACGCAGTGCGAGCGATAAATAAAACCGTAAGTGAAATACTCGGGGATCAAAAAGACCGACCCGACTATCCAATTGGTGATGCGCAATCCTTCACTAACTGGCAAAATGGCGCTGGCGTTAGAGCAACGTATCGTCCTTGGAGTTGCCTATTCGCATTTTTCCAAGCCACAGGTATCGACGTTACAAAGAAGAGACTCTTTTCAGATGCGGAGCTGAATTTCACTCGAATCGCAAAAATATCAAAGTTGCAAGTACAGCAATTATCCAACGCACCTGCAGATGATGGCAGTATTGTTTTTCGCATAGAGCTCCCGCTCCTCACCTTCCGGGACCGCAGCAGAACCGTCACCGCGAAACTATTCGGCCACACCAAACAATCAGAGAAAAAAGACGGCGTCTCTCCTGAGAAAACTATTGGAACCGTTCAGTACGCTGTGCTGAACGCAATTCTGTCTGTAGAGGCGGAAGGAGATTTCGAACCAGGTTTTCGCCGACTCCGAAGTGGCGAAAGTGCCGAATTCGGTTACTCTGAAGGGTGTGAGGTCTTTAAGGACCACACACGTCAAGTTGCATGGACAGTGAGCAAGTCGGCAAATGATATTTGGCTGTGGGGAGACTTGGGCCAATTGGACCTGGGCCGACTACGCACATCAGAAAATGCAGTAATCGACTTCAAAGTTCTGGCGGAGGACCGTTCCAGCATTGCTACTTCCTTCAAAGTCGCTCCGGCCTTTGAAAAGAACGAGCCTTTGGCGCGTAGTCAGTTGATTAGCCAAGTCCTCGCCCAACGCTGGGGCGGTAGGGAAGAACATGTTCTGTGTTTCCATAGGATCGAAGTAGAATGCTGAAGGAGCTTTTTGAAGAGGGCGGATTGAGGTTGACCGACAAGGAGGCATACGCCTTTGAGGCAATCATGAGCTCTGATCTGAAGGACATCGTTGGTTTGATCGCGCAATGTGGGTACGACACAAAGTCATTCTTCATGTATGGCAGCTTCGATGGCATGGACTTTCGTGGATCTGACGTGAGGGACGTATCTTTCCGAGGAGCTAGTCTTGCTGGTGCCGTTCTCTACATTGACCAATACGACTTGGTGAAATTGTCCGACCCACGAAGCTTGGAGGGCGTCAACGTCGTCGATCGCACGGAGGGTGATCGGCCGCCATCCAGTTCATTGGACGAAGAGGAGGAAAGGTCAGGGAGAAGACAAACCAGTTTGGAAGCGTTCCTTCAGCAGCTCGGGGTTCAAAAGGCCAGACATGAGGAAACGAGCAAAATTGATTTTTCCTCATTGAGCGAAATTGTTCGTAGTATGGATGGTTTTGAAACAAGAATGCAAGCATTCGGAGCCTACTTGCATGAAATACCTGTTTTGCCCGCCAAGTCGTTTATAGACTTGGTCTACAAGCCCGATGAGAATGTTGCCCTGGAGCGCCTCGGTACTTCTAGCCGATTTACGCTTGCTACTGCGATTATTCAGATGTTCCAAACAACTCGGTTTGAAGACAGAATGTCAATTTTCAACTCGTTTCATTCTCACGAGAGCACACTAAACGTTCAACTCGAAAACCTTGCCGCGTCCTCCGTTCGTGATGTTGCGGAACTGAAGGAGCTCATGTCGAGCATAGACGGCTTAGGCTTTTCTCCCACCAGGAACCTGTTTTGGGGAGCAGCCCGGAAAATCAAATTCAATGAAATACCTGAAACATTAGGCCTCATGAGAAGCGTTCGGGTTGCTCCTGATATTGGGCTGTTTAAGAGCTTTTCGCAATCAAGTCGTTCTTTTGGTGACAGGATGTCTGTGCTTCACCTGATGCTTCAAGAAGACATCGCACCTGACGCATCGTTCTTCAAGAATTTGGCTGAAGTCGCCAAATCGCCGACCGAACGACAGCGGTTGCTCGAGGCGATGCGTGATACTCGCGTCGAACCTGACGCCGCCTTTTATCAGAGTTTTGTCCAGAGCGCAGGTA
>JBATLL010000098.1:0-6283 GCA_049289295.1 Rhizobiaceae bacterium | reverse complement strand
GCGCCAGCCTTTTCCTGAAGGAGAAGGCGGCGGAATGGTTGGTCAAATACAAGCCTGGCACGCTGCGCTGGAAACGCGTGCAAGCCTACAAGCGGATGGCGAATACCCGAACGCTCTGACGGCCAGCAGGGACAGCCGTCGCGTCGGGTAACAACATTTCGCTCATGCAATTGACCCCTTCGCTCGTGGCCGCAGCAGATCGCATCTCTGCTTCGCCGACCTCTTTTGGTCGCATCGCGGTCGGATGCGCGAAGGACCTCCAATTTTCTTGCACTTTTCTCCAGCCGGTCGACGCCGCGCAGCATCGCCGGATGTGCATCAAGGGTGAACGGGCACCGTGCCTTACGAAGCCACTTTGTCAGTTATTTCTGACTTGAGGTTCGACGGCTCCTGCTCGAGATCGGGAAAGATCGTGATCAACTGATCGAGCGCTGTCGTAGCGATGCCGTTGGATATGATGTGCACTCCGATCTCAGCATCGGGGAAATCCACCTCGGACGAAGCCGACGCCCAATTCATGCTGGTGACAACGAGATCGTCGTTGTCCCAAGCAAGGAACTTTCCATGAAGGGGAATCTTGCCAGCTTCGATCAGCCGGAAGCCGTTGGCGGCTGCTTCGGCCTTCAACTCTCGGGCGTGGCGATTTCGCATGGGCTTGGACACCATCGTATAGAGCACACTGACCGCCATACCAGGCCGGGCGGCCGCCACCTGACCCTGCAACAAGGCGCCCGGACGCGCGGTAGACCCTAGCTTGTGACACCCTAGAACAAGCCGATGAGAAGCTTTGCCGCTAGCCTCTCTCAAGAGCGCGTCGTGTGCGTCGCCGGAGATGACGGCAATACGCGTTGACCCCCCGTTTGGAATCAGGCGCTTCAGGTCCCGTTTCGTCAAATGCAATTCGGTGGCGACGGTATCGGAGAGCCCGCGTCGCCCTATGATCTGCTGAAAGGCGCCCATTACATCGGCAACAACGGCTTGGTCGCGCAGGATGACCGTCAACTCGACGTTTCGAAACGGCGATTTCAACCAGTTGCAGGAGCTCACTGCGGCCAGCCAATCCCCCGAAGGCGTGTCTACCAGCATCACCTTTGCATGGGATCCAGTCGTGCGCATGTCGACGACAAACCGGCCAGCCGTATCCGGATCCTTGCTTACCATCTCCATGATCTTGGCGGCCTCTGCCGCGTTCCGGCTCTCAGTCTCCTCATCGTATTCTGCGCCCCAGAAGACGCTGAAGCGAACGCCGCGCCGGCACGCCGCGCGTATGATCTCGAACAATGCTTGAACGTCAGCGGCTTTGATGAACGTCGAATGGATGATCACCCGCTGGTGAGCGCCCGCGACGAGCTTTTCGAATTCCTGACGCTGGGCGGAACCTCCGATGATCAGATCGTCCGGGTTGAACGAGCAATCATGGTATATCGGCTCCGTGGGTCTCGAAGACTGCGGCCCCGAATATTTAACGGTAAGACTTTGCTTTCCGACGTCAAGCGCCGCAACCGCGTCGACAATCTTTCGCAATTCATCACCCGCTGCCTCGGGAAGCCCTCGCGGCACACCGTCGACGACACGAACTACCAGGTACTCATCCTCCCGTACCGACGCTGTACGGCCATCAATCGACGCGAGCTGCTCATCCCATCCCTGAGCAACTACCTCGCTGAGACGATTGAGATTCGCCTCTTGTGACATGGTTGGCCCATCGCCCTCTATGCCCAGGACACGGACATCAGCGCCAACCTTGCGCTCCGCCTCAATCTTTCGAGGCGATTTGATCAATACATCTCGTGTCGGGAAAAAGGTCCCGGTCGCTCTCTCAATGACAAAGCTTGCTTTTCGAACGAGCCGTTTTGGAAAGAACGGCAGCGGATTTCCGCTGCTGACTGCCTCAAACCCATAGGGGCTTGTCAGGAACGACGCGCCATTGGCGGACGCTCGAACCTCGACCAAGCGAAATCGCATCAGCCGCGCAATGGATGCAACCACAAGCTGACGTGGCAAATCGGCGTGTTCCGCCAGCTCCTTGATCGTTCGCGGCACGCGCGAGATCGACGCCAGGATGAGTTCGTCAACGATACTCCATGGTCGACCTTTGTCGATTCCAACCCGGCAGGACACCCGAAAGATCGGGATGGCGACAAGAATGCTCACCTCCTTCCTCCCAGAATGTCCGGTTTGACAAGCTCGGCGAGAGTTCGGCCGTCAGCTCTCCGCTGTCCGGTCAGATCATTGATCGCTGCAAGCATGTCGGTCAGGAACGTCAGGTCATGTGTCTCTTCGTCGGGATTGACGCCGCGAACAGCCTCGCTCAGGAACTGAAGACTACCGACGATCACGAGTTTGGATTTCGCCCTGCTTAGCGCAACGTTCATTCTACGTCGGTCGCGCAGGAAGCCGATCGCCGAGCCGCCTGATCGTGGATTGTTGCGCACGAGAGAGATAACAACGAGATCGGCTTCGCTCCCCTGAAAAGAATCGACAGTGCCGACGAAGCTGCCCCCGCGTCGCACGGGCTGAAACGCATTCAAGTGAGCCAGGTCGCTACGAAGCAGTGAGGTGACTCTGTCGGCGAGCTTCTCGACTTGCGCTTTATAAGGCGAAAGGATTGCAAGCGTGGGGACGCCGCGTGTCGCGTCTGCCCGAACGTGCTTAAGCACATTGACCACGGCATTGATTTCGGAGGGATTGTGCCAACGCGGACTACCGAACTCCATCCGTTCACGCCGCCCCGTCGAACTGACGTGTGGAAAGTCGACCACTACCACAGGTGAAGCCGGCAGAGGCTCGAGCGTAGCAAAAGGAGGTGGCTCGGTTTGAGCCCGCTCGGCGCGCCCGCGCTCGGTTAGAAGCTCGCCTCGATAGAATGCCTTGGAGACAATCTCAGCTATGGCCGGATCCATGCGCCTCTGTTCGGTCAGCGTTGCCGCTATGTGGCGATGACCTGGACTGGCCTGTGATCGCCGCTCGTCTTCGACCACCACGCTTCGAAATGGCTCCAACAGCCGGAACGCGAGGGCGGCGACCTCCCTGAACTTCTGTGGATTGCCCCGCAGGGCCTGTATGGCTTCGAGCTCGCCATCTCTAAAGACCGAGGCGACGACCTGTTCTGCGATATCCAGCGTTTGCTCAACCAGTGCGTGATTTTGCAGAATACCACCGACGCGCTCGGCTCCGAACGGCGGCAGTTGATGATGATCTCCGATCAGAAGTCGCCGGCCTGAGAGCATCAGAGGACCGACAAGCTCAGGTCCGGTTGCCTTTGCAGCTTCCTCGACAATTACCCAATCGAATTGCTCGCGTGCGTCGACCATCCGCTCGATGTCGGCAGAGTTAGCCGCCGAAATCACTATGTTCGCCGCATCGAGGACGAGGTTCGACATGCCTCGCAGTCCCTTTCGCTCCTCATCATGCAACTCATCCTCCTCAGTCGAGGACTGAGCTCGTTTCGACTGCGCGGCCTTGGCCTCGAGCCTGTCGTATGCCGCGGAAAGCCGCTTGATCTGCTCGCGCTCACCGGAGATGTTTTCCCCGACCATTTTGCTGCCGGCCAAAGCGCGAAGATATTTCGCGGCAACACGCTGAACGTCGTCTTCGGTTTTCGCCCGTCGGAGCGATGACGAGCGCACCACAATAACATCATGGGCATCATGAACGGACAGGGCTTCTTTGACCTTATCTTGCAAGTTGTCGAGGGCGTCGTGACCCTGAGCGCTTAGGAGCATGCGAGCCGACGGGTCCTCGAAACGACGCCAGATCAATTCTGTGGCAAGCCTTGTCTTTCCCACACCTGGCGGACCCACAACAAAGAACGATGGAAGGGTCCCCAAGATGGCGCGTAGAGCCCTCTGCTTAGGCTGATCGAGTTCCGCGAACTCTGCGTCGTCATCCCTCACCGTTTCCTTGCTTGAGCGCTGCAGGCGCCAAGGATCGTCCAGCATATCGACGAGATCGACGCGGGTGTTGAGTGCGCGAATGTTCGCGAGGTGCCGGGATATGACCTTTTCGGTGCCGGTCTCGCCGTCGGCACGGAGAAACAGCGAGCCGTCATGAGGGACCTCGTCGTCTACCTCGAATCGATATGCCTGACCGCCCCTTTTCTCGACGACGTCGACAAACGAGGCCGTGACATCGTGAGCCTTGGAACCGCCCAAGCTCGCAGAAAGGCTGAGACGCCACTGGCTTTCGGCATCGCGGTGCTCCTCACCGAAAAGCCTGTTGAGCGCCGCAGATGTTTCCGGAAGTCCGATGCGCTTCGCGACACGATCGCGATCATTGTTTGGAAGCCCGCGTATCGTCACGTAGCGTCGACCGCGGTCACTGGTCGATTCGAGCACTTCGATCGGATAGATTTCAAACGCTTTGACAACGGATTCGACAATTTGCACCAATACCAGCGCCGCTTGGATGTCCTCGGTGCGGCCAGTGTCGGAGCTGTCTTTTTGATCCGCGAAAGCACCCCAATCCAGAACGTCAGGCCCAAGTTCGGCGCGTAGCTCCCGGGCTCGCCGAATACCTGATACCGAGATTGGCTGAAGAATGGTGTGCTCGACGAAGTTACCTAGTCCGATCGGGCCACCTCGCGGCTCGGCGTTGGCGCAAAACGCGATATCCCAAACAGAGGCACCATCGTCCTGGAACGCCGTCAACGTGTAGTTCATCGCCTCGGTAACGAGGGTGAGGCGATCTCTTTTGGGATCAAACGACTTTGGGACGAGCAATGTCGCTCCGCCTGCCATATCTGCCTGCAGCCAATCCACCTGCTTGCGAAACTCGTCGACAGGTACTTGGCCACCGGTCGCGTCAAAGATCGCGTCAGCCACTCGCGATGGAACCGGCAATGCGACCAGGAACGTTCCCGCCCTGACTGAAACAGAGCGTGCGACATTCGAGATGATGTCCTCGATCGCCCGCAGAATCGTCCCAGCGTCCTGAACGTCAAGGCGGGATGGAACAATGAGGCGGCGCAACACCGCGCGCTCTGAAGGACTCAATTCTAGAGCTTGGTCGGGCTCATCAAGGGCTTCAACGTCCCCGGTTGGTCGAACGATCACACGAAAAATCGCCGCTATCAGCCGACCGAGAGCCTGCCAATCCTCTTCAAATGAGTATCGTGCGGCCCGTTTTGATTCACCCTGCGGACTGAGACGCGCGTGCGACGCCGCGACGGAATCGGCGCTAAGCCACAGGCTCCATTCAAATCCTGAAAGGTAGAAGTCCGGGTCTTCCGCTCCATCAGTGAGCACAATGTCCGAGCTCAGGTTTCCATGCACTAGGCCCTGGGCATGCACGATGCCGAGTGCCTTTACCAGCCGGCCAACATTCCTCCAGAGGAGCACGCGTGACCGAATAGCCCCGAGGTTCTTCAGCCAATGGTTCCGGGAAACGCGTTTCAAGCGCTGGGCCAGAGGCTGGCCAAGCTGCGGTTGTAACACGCCGAAATTCTCTTCGTCTTCGACGAACTCAACCACGTCCACGATCACGTCGCGAGCGCCGCCATAAGACATCAGCCGTTGCATCTGGCGCATCTCGTGCAGCCACAACTGTCGCAGATCATCATCGACAGCGGTATTGGTCTTTCGCCATAGCTTTAGGTTGTAATTCGCCCCAGTGACCCGGTCCTCGACCTCGAAAATCGCTGATCTGAGTGCCGCGCGATCACTAGGGGCGATGGCATCGCCAACGAATTCAAAGCGCAACTCAAGCGACGGTCGCTTGCGAGACGGAACTTTCTTTTTCGCCATACAATTCCGTGCCTCAAGGGATTTGCTGGATTGATCCCTATACTCGCTCATAGGCACGTCGACCTGGGTGATCATCACCCAATATTCGTTGCCTGCCCCGCTTTCCAGATTCTGATATCATACAGGATGCGGGCGCTCGGACCAACTCCTTGGGAACGCTATCGATGAAGGCGACAGTTCCGATCAGCAAGCGCGAAGCGACGACAACTGAGACCCGTTCGAAGACCGTCCGATGGCGGAAAGCATGCCTGAGTGGCTGCCGTTGAGAAAAAAAACCGGGCATTTCTTCACACTATGGATCGGGCCAGGTTCGCATCATGACAAGGAGGGAGAGGACCTTCTGATAACTGGGGTCTCGAACGATTTCGCCGGTGTAGCCAGCCGCCCGAAACTCGGTGATCCGCTCATTTAGTTCGAATGGCTGGAGCCTCGGATCGAAGCTGATCGAGGTGAACACAGCGTTGGGATCGATGTTCACAAGCCGAACTTTCGGCGATGGTCTGTCCTGCAGCCAAGATCGCCCGATCAGAAGTAGGCGT
>JBATLL010000097.1:0-2653 GCA_049289295.1 Rhizobiaceae bacterium | reverse complement strand
ACATATAAAATATTGAAGGAAATTATGTTATCTCTGCATGAAACGAATATGGCCGACAACTACTTCATCTTTTTAATGCTGATAAACTTGTGCCATATAAAGATGAATATTTACAAAACTATCTGATATTATCGAAGTAATTTTTATGAATCTTCTTTTATTTATACAAGTATTCTTTTTGTTAAACTTAACTTTGTTTAGTCAAAGTACTGAAAAGAATTTACAAGAAAACGATAAAGCAATGAAAGTAATTTTTTCACAGAGTTCTTTTCATAATATTAAAACTGAAGATGCACATGCAACTGCACAAATTTTAGCAAATCATATAAAGAAATTAAAAAACCTACAAAATGATTTTAATGTTGAAATCGTAACTGGTGATGCAGAAATTATTGAAAGCTGCAGCAATGGCTTTGATATGATATTGCTTACAACTGAAGAATATCTAAGATTAAAAAAGAAATTACCGCTTGAACCATTTTGTGTTAATTATACAAACTCATCTTATGGTTATGTTTACCAATTAATTGTAAATAAGAATGATAACATAAATGATATTGCACAGTTAAAAGGTGAAACAATTTATATACAAACAAATTCAGATGATCAAGCTGCTACAAAATGGTTAAATAAACTTCTTAAAGATGCTAAGTTAAAACCGAAGGATGCATTTTTCAAAGAGATTATATTGAGCAATAAAGCAACAAACGTTTTATTACCTGTTTTCTTTAATAAAGCAAAAGCTTGCATAGTAACAAACGCATCGTTTAATCTACTTAAAGAATTAAATCCAGGTATTAGCAATCAAACAAAAATAATATATTCTTCAGAACCATTAATTTTAGGTATTACTTGTCTTAATTCTCAAAGTACCAGTTCGGATAATTACAAAGTAATGAAGGATATTTTACCAACTATGCACGAAAACCAGTATGGTAAGCAGTTACTTCAATTATTTGGTGCTGATAAGTTGATTTTATTTAGAGAAGATTATTTAAAAAGTTATTATAAGATAATAGAGTAGAAAAATGATTTTTTATAAACCCTTGTTTCTCTTATTGATCCTATTACTATTTGAGCCGGTAAATGCCCAATCAAACAAAACATTAAAAAGAGATGTTGTAAGATTAGGCGGACTTGCAAGTATGGTTGATGGTATTGAGCTTAAAGATGCTGAAGCTGCTTTTAAAATCTTAACAGATTCATTTGTTAAAAGATTAAAGGAACAAAAAATATATGATTTTGATTTTGAAGGCAAAATGTATGATAATACCAAAATGTTACTTAAGGATGTTGAAAGCGGATATATACAATATTTTAATGTTTCTGTTTATGATTATTTAAAACTAAATACAAAAAATGATTTTGTGCCTTTTTTATCTGGGATAAATCATCCTTCTGAAGAGAGTAAATATTATTTACTAATTACAAACGTTAAAAATGAATTCAGCAACTTAAAGCAATTAGGAAATCATAAAATCAATATTCCAAATACAGTTGAATCATCTATGGGTAATTATTGGTTAAAAGGATTTTTAAGAAATGAGTTAGGAGCATCAGTTTATAAAACAATTAATTTTCAATTAAGTAATCAAAATGAAAATGAAGATTTGCTTTCCTTATTTTTTGGAAAAATAGACTACACTATTATTTCTGAAGGTAGCTTTCAATTAGCATGCGAGCTGAATCCCACTATCAAATCAAAAATAAAAATCATAAAAAAATCTGAGCCGTTTTTAAATGGTGTTTTTGCATATAAAAAAGGTATGGACCCCCAGACTATTAAAACAATTCGTGATATTGCAATAAACATTCACAAAGACAATAACGGCAAACAAATCTTAAGCTTGTTTAAGATTTATAAAATTATTCCTATTACACAAGAGCAATTGGTTGAGGCCGAAAAAGTAATAAATCTATATAATAAGTTTTTCAAATAATATTTTAAATTATTTAATGTGATGACATCAATATCAAAGTTTAACCAAAAAAGCATAACATTTAGAATAATTATTCTAATTTGGATTCTTATAATCTTTACAATATCATTTTACATTTTCTTTAGCATACCTTATCAAAAAGCCACACTATTGGAAAGAATGAGATTTGAAGCCCAGGATGTTGCATCATCCTATATCCAGGCAAATAAATCTGCTTTGATAACGGATGACTACCAACTTATCATTGATTATAGTATGAGTACAGTAAATAATAGTAACTCAATATTATATATCGCAGTTATTAAAAACGATGCAACACAATCTTTTTTGTTTCAAAAAAATAATTGGAGTAATGAAAATCTTGACGGTTTCTGGGTAAATCCAAAGAATTTTGCAGATGGTAAAATCATCAACTCAGAAATTATGAAAGATGAAGTTTATCATCTTTCTAAAATATTTATTTATACAGGCATTGAGTGGGGCTGGATTCATGTTGGTCTTTCCACAGAAAGTTACAATAAAGCTAATACTGAAATGATTACAAGGGCTATCTTTCTAGCATTGGCTACAATTCTTTTATCATTTCTTGCAACATTTCTCTTCACAAAAAGATTAACAAAACCAATTTCAGATCTGGCTTTGATGGCTAAAAAAATTGAATCCGGCGATCTATCTGCAAGAGTAAATATAAGATCGGGTGACGAGCTTGGGAT
>JBATLL010000096.1:0-9394 GCA_049289295.1 Rhizobiaceae bacterium | reverse complement strand
GATAAGGTATAGTCATTGACGTGTATATTGTGGGTCCCTAGCTCAATGGCAGAGCAACGGCCTTTTAAGCCGTGGGTTCTGGGTTCGAGTCCCAGGGGGCTCATTCGATAGCAATTGCGTAAAAGCGAGGCGAAAGAGCGGATGGTGGCTGTGCAATAAAATTGCAGATTCGTGCCGACACCAATTGGCCAAGCCGAATTGTTATTTTGGAAGCAGACAGCTACCAAAATGCTACCACAAGTAGAGTACAGGCTCCATCGCCTGTTCTCATATGACTGAGATGTTACTTCTCAAGTCGTTCAGTTGTTAATGTACCTGTATGAGGAAAGCCGTCTCATGGTTGGCGCCTGGGGACGGCTTTTCTCATTCCTAAAAACAGGAAGCGATTGACGAAAACTATACTATTCTTCGAATTCTGGAACAAATTCCAGCAAGTCGTTGGTGTTAAGCGGTCCTAATGTCCGAGAGAAGAAAGTCAGGATTGCATCTACAGACCGAGTGTCCATCCGCATGGGGGGATAGTGCATATGTTTGTGAATAGCTGAACCTGACAGCCCTGTTGCGAGAGCGAGCTTCGACATTGTGAGTGTTTCCCCGGTTTTCTCTTCGTAGGCCTTAATCAAATCTTGTGTGCGCCAACGAACCATTGCTACTGCCTCCTGATTTCACATGATGGTGGTGTGCAAGAACATATGTTTCTGTTCTTTGCCAAATAGGGTAGCAGATAGTTGGTGGGTGGTCAAGCCCAAAACCGGCGAATATCTTACGCTGGCGTCGCTAAAGATCTTAAATTTTCGCGCTATTCAATAGTTTTATCCCTCTGAATCGCCTCCACCGCGGTCTGACGTACGTGGCGGCTGGTCAGAACAGTGACCCGCTCGGCCACCACCACATTCTCCTTTTCCCCGCTACGCAGCCAGCCCAGGACATACAAATCCGGCACTTCCGGGTCGGCCGCCTTGAGGAAGTACTTCACCTCCTGGGCCTGCCTGCCGCGCACAATGACCCGATGCAGCCCGGTAATCTCCGGCTTGTCCGTGCGTAGATAGAGGTCCAGGACCAGCAACTCGCCCTCCTGGGTCTGGACTGTACGTTCACTGAGACCGGCGGGTGTCCCCACCAGAAAGACACTATTGTTGCGGCGTGACATTTATCCCTCCTGTAGAAAGTGAACAATGGATGTGGCATGAGTAATCTTGGCGCTCATCTGGGCAGTCTGCGCCAGACGCTGCAACTCCTGGCCGATGACGGCAAGCTGAATCTGGGCGGTCGTCTGGGCCGGAGCGGAGGGGCAGATGTCGCAGCCACCCGCCACCTCCATCTCGTTTAGATGCAGAGCAGCCGCATAGGACTGGGCTTGCAGGCTGCGCAGGGAAGCCAGCAGCCGGTCCGAGGGCAGACGTTCCCGCTCCAACTCTTCGACCAGTCTGCCCAGGCGCTGGCCCATCAGCTTGAGGTCGCTGACCGCATCGTCAAGGGCTGTCAGATATTTGCGGGGCAACTTCTGGGCAGACGGCACACTTTCCTCCTGTACGCATGGAAACTATACAAAAAGGCCGCCTGGGGAGCGGGTAGACTCTGCCCGTTCCAGCGACCTTTCGTACCTATTGAAGCACAAAGGCTGGCCTGGATCAATTACAAAGATTGTTACTCTTTTTATATCAAAATTAGTACAGTAATGCTTGGGATTGTTAGGAATTATTTTGATTTGTGTTTGATAAAGTTCAGGATGTGCATTGCGTTTTCGCATACGGCAACGAAAACCCCATTGGATTCCTCCAGATTTAGAATGAAAACACGAGAAACTTTACCAGAACACGTGATGAGAGCCGACGAACGGTCATTTTCGTAATCTCAAGACCACGGAAAAAAACGCAAGCGTAATCTTTGTGCTAAATTCTAGAATCTTCCTTTTAGTTGAAAGCAAATCTCGATTTTGCTATACTCTAGCAGCATACAAGCATTCAGACTACACTTAGACACCTTGCTAAGCATCCCCTGAGGCTCCAATAGTACTGTAATGCGTTTGCGTCCAGGTGCTTGGCAGTTGCCATACGGTGACCTGCCAGAATGTATGCAAGAGGTACACGGATGAGCAACTTCGTCAACAAAAAAATCACTGTTGTGTCAATCGACGATCATGCCCTGGTACGCCAAGGCATTTATCATATACTGTCACAATCAACAGATATCGAACTGGTGGCAGAAGGATGGACCGGAGAGCATGTCTTCCATTTGCTGGCTCTTCATCGTCCGAACATACTTCTATTGGATGTTGGTCTTCCAGCGACCAATGAATGCCTGGCAGGTGGCCTTCCCACTCGATTTGCGATTATCCCAGCACTGCATCGACTTGCTCGTCAGTTTCCCGACACTCGCATAATCATCGTGTCACAGTACGATACAGACTCACTGATTCGTGCTGCTGTCGATGCAGGTGTACGTGGCTATTTGGTCAAAGATGACGTTCTAACAACGGAACTCTGCGATGCTGTCCGAGTCGTGCATCGTGGAGGCATCTATTTCAGCAAGGGAGTTCAAGAGCGAGCGCTTACTTTGGCAGAGCGGCAAGGTCCAATCCTTAATGCTCGTTACCTAGAGATACTGTCTGCACTGGCTACACAGCCAGATATGCCGCGCTCACAGATTGCTCAGCAGCTATCTATCAGTGAACACACGTTGAATCGTTATCTGAACAAGATATACGAAGAATTGGATGTCTCGAACCTGGCAGCAGCTCTGATCCGAGCATTTCAATTGAATCTACTCCCGTCGCCACAAATGGGATATGAGATATTCCCAATGAGAAAAAGACCCCGCCAGAGCTAGACAGAGGTTTGAAATGTCGAGAATGATTGCGGTTCGACGTACCCTACGGATATCGGTTGTCGTGCTGTCGCTAGTGGCTATTGTCGGATATTCTCTTGCGTTGATCACATTCGTCCCGAATTACGGCTTTGTACTATCCTGGTCACCCGCGGGCGAGCTGCGAGTGGATCGTACACTCCCTGGACATACAGCCAGCAGTTTTCTCTTGCCGGGCGACCACATCCTCACAATCGACGACGTCCCTATCGTAAGGTCACCCTGGCGTTTTCTCTTTGCTCCCGGAAAGGAAGCATATGCCTATACGGTAATGCGGGGAGACGAGATAACGCGGTTTATGATTCCGATTCAATCCTTGACCGGAGATATCGTCCGCTGGCGCCTTATTCCCGGCCTGATCAGTCTGGGGGCTTGGCTGGTAGGAGTCGTGATTCTCTTGTTGGCATCCGCTCGAAATCGGGATGGCTGGCAAGTAGGGCTGACGATCATTGGGTTAGCGGTAGTACTGGCCGTATCGGAGGCCGGAATCTATAACATTCCGATGGCCTGGCTTGTTTCCGATCCCTTCCTAGCCTTTATGACCATTGCCTTCGCCCAACTTGCCCTGATTCCGGGAAAGGCAAACACATCTCGGTTCTCCCAGTGGTTCTTTCGTCTACTCTACGGATTCGCAATCCTTTTGGGGCTGGCCGAGCTAATTGACATTCTCTTTTTGATTCCTCAAGGTATCAGCATAAGTCACCTTGCGGATATAGCTATCTATGATTGGATATTGCTGGTTTGTGCCGTCGGCTTACTCCTGAACCCCGTCATCTTGTTTATTCGCTACTGGACATTGGCGTCTGTATCGGAACGCAATCAAGTGTCCATCTTGCTAATCCTTACTACCTTGGCAATCTTGCCCCTCAGCTTGCTCGTGATACTACCTCGTGTCATGACCGGGGGACCGCTAATCCCGTGGGAAGTAGGATTTGCCATGTTGATCTTGCTGCCCGTAGCCTATGGCTATGTGATCTATCGACGCAATTTTCTAAGTCTGGATATCGTAGCTACACGCACCATTACCGCATTTCTCGTACTTTTCGCAGCGGTTCTACTCTATGGAATTTCATCGGCGCTTCTGGCACTGCAGAAACAAATTTCCCTTGTTGAGCCTTTACCTGGCATCTTTGCGATAGGGATAGCGGTTGGAGGCGCGTTAGGTATCAGCGGCTCGATTGCTCGTAAGATGAGGGTCCTCGTTTTCGGCCCTACAGTGACTGATACCCGTACTGCTGGGGAGTATGCAGGACGTCTTGCACGCCATCCTGAGCATCCAACTTTGGCCGAAGTATGCGGAGAAATGGTGGAATTGCTGGAAGTTGGGCAGGCGGTCCTGTGGCTGCTGGATGATGTGAAAGGTCAGGTCCCAGTATTCGTACGGGGTGTCGCTACCCCTCAATTTCCGCTTCTGAAAACCAATCCGCCTCATTACCTGATTGTACGGGCAACGCTACGAGATGAGCAGGACCAGGAGGTATTTGAACAAGTTCGTTGGGCTGAGCTTATTGCGCCTTTGGTGAGCAACGAGGAGATTATCGGGCTACTGATTCTTGGTCCGAAAGTACCGGACAATTACTTCCATAGCTTCGATGTAGCCTTCGTCTCCCAAATGGTTGCAGCCATGTCAATTACCGCGGAGAATATTCGCCTTTTTGAATCTTCACGCGCCATGTCCCGTGAATTATTGCGGGTTCGAGAGTGGGAACGTATACAACTTGCCACCCGCCTGCACGATGAACCACTACAGCAGATCACTCTGGTCGCGGGCGCGCTGAACTCTCTGGCTGGAAGCGACCCAAGCAATACAGTCGTGGAAGGCATCCATCGAGAACGCGTCAAGCTGCTGGAAGTTACTCGTCAACTACGTTCCATTTGCGCCGATCTGCACCCTCCTATTCTCGATCAGGGCCTGGTTGCGGCTGTAGAAGGAATCCTCTATGAGTTTGAATTACAGAGTGGTCTTGTTGTGAGGCGCAACATCCAACTTCCTCTGGACATCCATGTGGTAGAGGAAGTTGTCATTGCTATCTTTCACGTTTTGATGGAGGCCTTATCGAATGTGCGCAAACATGCTCAGGCGTCAACGGTTGAGGTAACGCTCTCGCTGGACGAAGGATATCTGAAACTTTGCATAACCGATGATGGAATCGGCATCAAGGTGACCGGAGTTACTCTAATCGATCTATTTCGCAATCACCATTTTGGAATGGTGGGTATGCATGAATGGGCAAGGTCTGTGGAGGGCGAACTATGGGTCAAATCGGAGCTGAACAAAGGAACATCGATTGGCTTGAACATTTCGGAGTCACATCTATAATGCTACCCAGAGCCATTTCGAACTTGGCTGCAAATTTTCGACTGATGGATATGTGCCCGTAGGTTACTCGAACATTACATAGAGGAGAAACAAGTCATGAGCACAGTGAAGACCCAGATCGTCACAGCAGTCAACGATGCAGAATCTATTGTTGCAGATATCCAGGCGGGGAAAGCTATCCGTCACATCGCCGTTACACCATTTGCTGATGAGTTAGATGAACAACACCAGTATTCGAGTTTGTGGGACATCCATGGATCTGACGAAATATACTATGACAATGCCCGGCAGTTAGGTATTCAATACATACCACAAGCAAGTCGAGGCAGTCGAGCGGACTGATTTCTTCCCGTGCCATTCTAGTTGTTCAATCGGCGCTTGATGATCATTTGAAAACCATTGGGCTACCATAGACGGAAAGAGGTCCAAATCGATGAGACTCGAGAAGAAATCGCGCTTGGTCGTCGCTAATTCGGTCCCTGCCCAGTCCAGAATGTTGCCTGCATTCATTCTTGAGCAGTATCACGAAGCGTTCACGTTTATCCATCTGCACATTCTGAAAGAAATCTCTTGGAAACAACTGGAAGCAGCGATCCTGGATCGTCAGGATGAATTTCTGACAGGTTTAGGGATATATGCTGCTGTTCTCCCACAACTGTGTAGCCAGCTCGTAGGTGGAGACCTTCGGCAATCCTTACCAGCCACGGCGGCATGGATACTATCCGATCTTTCGTCTGATGTCTTCGACGATGTTCAGGATAGAGATGGAAAAGACCGCGTTTGGAATCAATGGCAACCACACGTTGCGATTTCAGTTGGACTTGCCCTTCTGTTTGCCGCACAGCGTTGCCTTGCCCACATAGAAACGTCCCACAGGGCAATGGCAGAAATTAGTCGTAGATGGGCCGACACTGGCATGTTAGCGGCTCACGCGCAATCTTTCTGTCAGTCGAATCCTCCCACAATCAAGCGATATTTTGAACAATTAATAGCCAAATCGGGGACAATCTTTTCCACAGTTGCTTGGACGGGCGCATATATCGGGGCTGGGGCCAGTACCGAATTGGCAGCAATTGAAGAGTACGGATTGAACTTGGGTATTCTTATTCAGTTACGGGACGATTGTCGTGACATGACTTCTCAGCAAGTGCTGGGTGATTTGCAGCAAGGTGAATTCACACTACCCGTTCTTCACGGATTGCAGATGAAAGAGCATCCTCTCCACAGCCGACTGACATCTCTATGCTTTTCACAAGAGCGACTTTCTGAAAAGACATCAAGCACCATTATCGGAATGCTTGATGAAATGCAGGCGTTTTCTTTCACGTTGAGGGTAGCAGATGCATATCGTGCCAGAGCAGTTTCGGCTCTATCTGGCTTTGATCTTGAGGAGGCCAGATACCTGCGAGAGTACGCAGAACATGTATTTGCCTCAATTGTTCCAAGACTTGCCAGCGCCAATCGTGTGTGCCCGGGTGGTGAGGTATGATAGCAACGGCTGATACCTGAGACAAACAAGAACATCGGGATTGTACGGATGCCATGAAACTTCCTGTCCATGTTAAAGAATTGAACAAGACATACAAGGCGGCGACACATTCAGCCGTCGACAACATCTCATTTTCCATCCCCGAAGGATCGATTTTAGCACTGCTCGGTCCAAACGGCGCCGGCAAGACAACGACTGTCAAAATGATTGCTGGTCTGGTATTACCAACCGCTGGTGAAATCACTATATGGGGCTGCAATGTGGTTTCTCAACGTGCACAGGCGGTCGCCCAAATCGGTGCTGTACTAGAAGGTGCGCGCAATCTCTACTGGCGGCTTTCTGCGTGGGAAAACCTGATTTATTTTGGTAGCATTCGACTTGTACCACACAACCATCTGGTCCACCGCGCCGAAGAGCTACTCGCGCTGTTTGAGTTGAGCGCACACAAACACGAGCCGGTGCGTGAGTTTAGCCGGGGAATGCAGCAAAAGCTCGCCATCGCCTGTTCTCTATTACACGACCCTCGCGTCCTTCTGCTCGACGAGCCAACACTTGGTCTGGATGTGAAAGCCGCCAAGACGATTGAAACGATCATTGAATATTTGGCCTCGGAGCGACGAAAGTCCATCCTGTTGACAACACATCAGATGCATATGGCAGAAAAGGTAGCGCATGATATTTTCGTAATGGCTGAAGGCAAGGAAGTTGTTTACAGGAGTAAGGAGTCGCTGTTAAGCGAATACAATCTTCAAAGCAAGGTTGTTGAAGTTGAGTTATCCGCATTTCTTGCCGAAGAGACCTGGGCGCACCTTTGCGTGGCTTTTCCCGATTTGCAGCGGCAGATAAATGGTGGTGTTGATACAATCGGCTTACCCAGCCATAGTCAGCAGGAAATGCTTGATTTCGTCAACCACTTGAACAAACTTGGTTGTGGTATCGAACACATCCGATATCGACGCCCAACCCTTGAGGAAGTATTCTTGATTTTGACTGAAAAGAACGCGGCATGAGGTGGATTCCAATTCTAGTCGCTGAAGCTCGTAGAGAGATGAATAGAAGTGTCGCTTATCGATTCGAGTTTGTTGCGGATCAGGCTTTGTTTGTTTTCGGTTTTCTATTGCTTTCCGGCATTTTCTATATCCTCACTGATGGCGGATATACTAAACAACAGCAATGGATGTCGCTTCTAGGGTTTGTAACCTGGCGTGTAGCAGATGGAGTGATGTTGCGGTCTGTATCTATGATTGACGAGGAAACCCAATGGGGTACATTTGAGCAGATATGGTTGACGGCCACCTCACCACGGCTAATACTGCTCTGCCGCACCATCGTCGTTCTTGTCTCCTATTTGCTGCGTGCCGTTCTTCTGGGGGGAATTCTACAAGTCACCCTTAGGATACCAATGCAGTTTAGCGCTTCAATGGTGGCTGTCTTCCTGCTCTCTCAATTCGGTGTGATTGGAGCTGCGTACATTTTGATGGGTTTGCAGTTGACCTATAAGAGGGTCACTTCACTTACGCTCGCATTTTCCACATCTCTCCTTTTTGTTACAGGCGCACTGGCTCCCTACGACAACGTTGTATGGCTTGCTAAGGTTGTGCAATTTTTACCGCTTGGCCCGGGAATTCACCTGTTGCAGACATATCTAACGCAGTCTTCGCCTATTGGTTGGTTTACATCTGAAGGCATCTGGCTGATTGTCCACTCGTTTATCTATTTTGTAATCGGCCAAATGGTGTTCATTTGGGGCGAGAGGAATGCTCAGGTCCGAGGTAGCTTGGGGCATTACTAGGAGGAAGTACGCTGGGATGATCTTCACCTTTGCCAAGATATATCAAGTTGAAATGCGTCGACAACTTCAACAGAACTGGTCTTACCGCTTTGAAACTATCGGCGAGATCGCTCTCTGGCTGGTTGCATTCCCTATGATGATGCTCATTTTTGAGTCGGTTGCCGCCAATTACGACAAAATGGAACAGACAGCTTCGTTATTCGGTTTCCTCGTCTGGGATTTGTGCTTCGGCGTTATGGTGGTAGCGATCCAGGGAATCACCCAGGAGAGCAGGCAAGGGACACTGGAACCAATTTTTCTTTCACCTGTTGATCCTCTACTGCTCTTCTCAGCGCGGACGAGTTCGGCCTTTATGGTCCGGGCGATACGATCATCGATGCTCGCTTACCTATTGGCGTGGGTGTTGGGTTTACATATGCAGATGTCAGGTGCTATGTGGCTGCTGATCGGCATCATGATTGTCAGTGCATTTGGTTTGACACTTCTTCTGAGTGGCGTTGCCTTTGTTCACAAAGAAATTGGGTCAGTCATTGGCGTTCTGTCCTTACTTGCAACGCTTGCTACAGGTGTGCTAGTTCCCCTTAACAGCCTGGGGTTCTATTTCGGCCTGATGAAGATATTGGTTCCATTTGCCTGGGGGATAGATACCCTTCGATCTGTCACAGCCAGTGGCAGTTCAGAACACATATCCGTCGATACATTTACCTGGCTGGGCCTTCTCTTACAAACGACATTTCTTGTCTTGTTGGGTGTTCTTGTTTTCAAACAAGGATATAACCGGGCTAGAGAGCGCAACCTCCTGGGCAACTATTGATTGACTCGCTGACCTACCCCGACCTCCCGGCCAGGGGCAAGGGGAGGGCCAAGCAGCCGCCCCCTCTCCCCCCCCCCGGCTTCCCGCCTGGGGCCTAGCGGCCACGGGCAGAGG
>JBATLL010000095.1:0-3163 GCA_049289295.1 Rhizobiaceae bacterium | reverse complement strand
CCCCTCACCGCTTCAGAAGCTGGGCCCAGTCGTTCATGCGCCCGGGAGGCCATTCGGTTTCGATCACGAGGTCAGGTCGGGCCAGCGCTTCACGCGCCCTTGCTTCCGCGCGGCGACCTTCAGGGTCTCTGTCGGCGAGTAGGATCACCCGCTCGACGCTCGGCGGGATTTCGACTTGATGGAATCGCTTGGCGCCCATGCTGGCCCAGGCCTGAATTCCGGTCAGCGAAGTGTAGGCCGCTGCGGTCTCGAAGCCCTCGCACAGGCCTATCGTCTTGCCCGACGGTCCGTTGGTCCAGGCAGCGCCGATTGCGCGCCCAAGTACCAGCTTTTCGGTGTAGCTGGCGCTTGATGGATCGAGGAATATCCGCTGGATCGCGACGATCTCGCCAGCTTTGCGCAAAGCGACCAGCAAGGCGGGCTCGAACTGGACGAACCTCCCCTGCCCCCTTGGACACCTCGAGTGAAAGCGTAGGTCGTCCAGCGGTGCCCAGATGTTGCGGACATCCCTGACATATCGCTCGGCAAGAGTTTGCTCGATCGGGCGACCAGCTTGCCAGATGTTGAGATGAGGCGGTGCTCTTTGGGACGAGCGTGCTTTGCCCACCGCAGGACCGATGCTTGGGAGATCAGCGATCCGGCGAAGTGCTCGAAGAACATCGGTCGCATCGCACCCCGCGTGGCATGTTACCAGGATGCCGCGGTCGCCTTGCCGGATCGCGAGTGATGGAGTTCGATCTGCATGGGAGGGGCAACGGCACATCGCCGTCTTGCCTGACCACTTGCCACCGAGGCGGGCGACGAGGGCGCGTAGGTTTGAAGTGGGGTGATTGCAGACGAAGGGCATAATCGCCCAGATCGCCCCCACTCCCCTCCCCCGACGCGATTTAGGCTGGGGCGAAGTGCTCGGAAATCATCGGTCAGCTTGCGCCAGATTGTGAACGCCGTTCGGCGTATTTGATGACGAATGCCTCCCAGACCCTGAGCCACTCGGCATCGGTGCGCGCTTGCTTGATCCCGGGGAAGCCAGCGCGAAAAGCGTTCGCCATAGTGTCGACGCACCAGGGTGCGCCCTTGTCTACACCGATCGCCCGAAACTTTGTCTCTCTATCTCCGTATGTCAGGCTACCGCTAGGGAAATGGAGCAGAGGATCAGAGGCCTTCACCTCGCGAAGTGGCGTGCCAGTGGCCTTGATGACCGATGATCTCGGTGCGGTTTCTAGTGCTGGCGCGCCAATGGCACGAAGGTGCGGCCCGACGAGCTTGCGCTCCAACGGTGCTGGTGAAGGTCGCAGGACGACCTTGCGTCCGCTGAAATCGACGTCTGCGTTGGGATAAACCGCGGAGACCAATTGCATGGTCTCGCGCACGGTTTGCCGAAAGCGCTTGTTGTCGGCGTCATTGCCCAAGTGCTTCGCCAGTTGATCCCAGGAGATCACTTGCCCCCGGTCACTACCAATCCGCGGCAGTCGGTACGCAAGGTAGGTATAAAGGTCGAGCGCGGTCGGAGTACCTTTGAGCTCGCGAATGGCGACCTCGTTAAGCGGAACGGCGTGATCGAGCAGATGGCTATAGAAAGCCTCTGACATCCGAATCTCGCGCGCAAATGCGCCATTCTTCTCTAGCGAACCGGCATACTCGTTCGAAATTTTGACATCCCGAACGGCAAAAGCGTTGTCACCGCCATCATTACCTTCCCAACGAATTTGCCATTCGCAAGCAAGCAGTCGGTCGACCTGCTCTCGCATCAGATTGGCAGTCCCGCGAGGCCCATAGGATATCGTCTGATAGCCTAGACGGCGCATCCACTCGGTAAAATTACGGCCCAAGTAGACGTCGCGCGAGCGCTTGGTGACTGCTTGCGACAGCAAATAGATCAGTGCGACGCGCGGATAAGCACCATATGGCACTCCGATACTTCGCAGCGTCGGCTTGCCATCGACGGTTTGCAATATGGGCCTGGGGTTGATCGCAAGTGCATACTTTCCGTCTTCGCGGAGGATCGGCTGCGTATCATCCTTCGGTCGCTTCGTCGGCAGCGACATTGCGCAAAGTGCCGAATGCAGAAATGCCGGAACTGGTTCTTCGTCCTGAACCCGTAGAAACGCGTCCATGGTTAGTTGTGTACCGGCAGACTGCGCGAGCGACCTGACTCGCTCCTCACCACCGCCTAGCATTGCTAGGGCGTATTGATGTCCGATTGGACGCAGTGTGTCTCCGCTCATTGAACCGTCCCTTCCCGACTCATTGGAGCCTCGGGTTGGTCGTTAAACAACAGGTTTGAGGTTCGAAAGCAAGGCCATTGGCAGTTTTGACGGATTTCCGGGGTTCAAACCTCCAAAATGGCCGATGATCTCAGAGCGGTTTGGTTGGACTGGCCCCAACTCAAACTCAAATTGTCAAAAAGCGATTCGCGAATCGGTTTTTCTTAGGAGATTCCTTTAGTAGGTATGGGCTCCGAGATCATCGGTCTCAAGGGAACCGAGATCATCGTTTAAATGCACTGAATTCATCGGTTTGCACCGAGATCATCGGCGGTTTTCCACAAGGCCGCCAAGCCAAGTGCCCGAACTTCCGTGCAAGTCCGGTTGCCCATCGCGATACCGACCTACCCACCTGTAGCTGTCACCTGCTTTAGACTGATTTGAAAGGTCTGATTCGCAACCAGAATTGAAAAGGGCACGGAGATCATCGGTCAGTTTGTAAGGTTGGTGGCCAATGTTTGCTCAAAACTGCCAAGAGTGCTAATTCGCCTGCTCAATCTAACAAAGCGGTGAAAATGGCTAGCGAAGCAGCGCTCGACGCACAGACCGATGAACTCTTGGAAGACGGCCTGGGGACCTTGCACCGCAAAGCCCTCACCATCCTCAAGCGAATTCGTGATGGTGCCCTGGATCCGGAGACCGGTCAAAAGGTCGGTCCATCCTATTCAATCTCGAAGGCGGCTGCGCTTGTCGGAAGAACTGCCTCGGCAATTCGAGAGGCCGAGCGCGATGGGCGGCTACCGCAACGGGATAGAACAGCATCTGGTCACCGGGTGCAGTATACCTTGGAAGAGCTCGATCAGATGCGTGCTGTCTTCGGTACTCGACCTTGGCGAGCGCCAACGGACACCCCTGCGGTTATCTCCGTTTCGAATTTCAAAGGCGGTGTAGGCAAATCG
>JBATLL010000094.1:0-1603 GCA_049289295.1 Rhizobiaceae bacterium | reverse complement strand
AAGGAAAGGAACTGGCGCGCTTGAGCCGAGAGCGCCATCGGGTTGTCGAAGGTTTTCTTCGCGCTCTCGGCATAAGTCCTGAGACGGCGCGCATCGACGCCGAAGGAATCGAACATCACGTCAGTGCAGAGACTCTCGATGCGTTTCGAGTCTTCGTCGGAAATGCATCCGATGCCGAGCATACAAAGTGAGAAGTTTCTTCTATCAATGGTTGGGAGACTCAAGTGAGGCTTGCAATAACGTTGTCTTTGCGACGCGAGGAAAACTCTCGGCCCACATATCCGGCCGCTCCATAGCTGCTTCGAAGTACCCTCCGTCCGTGCCCCGATATTCCAGCGCGGAATCGATATCGCGCTGAGCAAGCCGAGGATTGAGAAAATTTTGCTCTGCAAAGCGTTCCGCCCCCACGCTTTGAGTTTCACCACCATAGGGAAGGGATCCGATTATCAATCTTACTCAGAAATCGAAAAGCTCGCCCAGAAGCGATTTCTTCTTCCTATGGGCCTGTTGCGAGCCGTAGTGCCGCTGATCGCCATGTTTGTCGTCAGCATCGCGGTAACGCGGCGACTCTGCTTGCCGAGGGGCCGCTGTATCTCCTGCCGAGCGTTCGATGATCTTGTCGAGTTCGCCGCGATCCAGCCAGACCCCGCGGCATTTTGGGCAATAGTCAACCTCAATGCCCTGACGGTCCGCCATGGCGAGTTCGGTATTGTCGATAGGACATTTCACGTCTGTATGCTCCTTTTGATTGCGCTGCCGGCAACGAGCCGACGCGAATTATCGGACCGCCGCAACTTCGTCGTCGACAAGCTTCTTGAGCTCATCCGCCCCGAAGTTAGGCAAGGGCTTGCCATTGACGAAGAACGTCGGCGTCCCCGAGACCTCGACCGCCTTCCCGTCGGCGACATCGAGGTTCAGGGTTGCCATGATATGGGGCGCAAGCTTTGCTCCCTGCGCTTTCACAACGTCGAGACCCGCTACGCCCGCCACCGCCCAAGCCTTGTCGAGTTGCGGCCCATTATGAGGAGCCCATGCCGGTTGCTGGGCCAAAAGAGCTTCCAGCACCGGCACAAACAGGTTCTGCATGCGTGCCGTTTCCAGGATCCGCACGGCCTCGTCCGAACCGTCGTGGAATGGGGCATATCGCAGGACTAGCCTCACATCCTGCGGGTATTGCGCCATTATCTGCTTCACGATCGGATAGAAGGCGCGGCACGCCTCGCAAGACGGATCGAAGAACTCAACGATAGTGACTGGCGCATCGGCAGGACCGAGGACCGGCGAGTGAGGCCGCACAAGCGTACTCGATTCTTGCGGCGGCGCTGCAGGCGCATCTTTTGGTTTATTGGTGTAGAAAAATCCTGCGATGGCGAAGCCACCCAAGGCAATGGCGGCGACGGCGGCGACCGATATGCGTCGGTTCATGCGATAGACCTCCGGCGGACGATGATGAGAAGAATGGTGATTGCCGTAAAGGCGGTGAATGAGAGCACCGGAATGGGGACCCATCCAAAGATGTCCATATTCGAACCTGAACATGAAGGACCCGCACCACAAGGCTCAATGCTTTCGGGTATGATGCCTCCGTACAGAAGGCTGTGAT
>JBATLL010000093.1:0-200208 GCA_049289295.1 Rhizobiaceae bacterium | reverse complement strand
GTCACGCGGCAGGAGCTTGCCACGCGAAACATGGCGCTCGCGCGCTGCCTCACCGCCGCCTGCCGCTGCGGCGGCTGCGGCTTCGCGCACCTTTTCAAGGCTTTCAAGATTGGCCTTGCGATTGGCGCGGAATGTCTCCGAATTCGGGGAAATGGAGGAGTTGAGGCGAGCCATTATCCCGTGACCTTCATCAGTTCGCGACCAATCAGCATGCGGCGGATTTCCGATGTTCCAGCACCGATCTCCATGAGTTTTGCATCCCGCATGATGCGCGAAACCGGGCTGTCATCGAGATAGCCTGCGCCGCCAAAGGCCTGCACCGCCTGCACGGAAACTTCCATGGCCTTTTCCGAGGCATAAAGCACACAGGCAGCAGCATCCTGGCGCGTCACCTCGCCACGGTCGCAGGACGCGGCTACGGCATAGACATAGGCGCGGGCGGAATTCATGGCAGCGTAGATGTCGGCGATCTTGCCCTGCATCAGCTGGAAATCGCCGATCTTCTGGCCGAACTGCCTGCGCTCATGCATGTAGGGCATCATGTGGTCGAGGCAGGCATGCATGACGCCGACGCCAATTCCCGACAGCACCACGCGCTCATAGTCGAGACCGGACATGAGAACGTTTACGCCCCGGCCTTCTTCTCCCAGGACGTTCTCGAAAGGCACTTCACAGTCCTCGAAAATGAGTTCACCGGTGTTCGAACCACGCATGCCGAGCTTGTGGAAAGGAGCCGAAGTCGAGAAGCCTTTCATAGACTTCTCGATGATGAAGGCAGTCATGCCGCGCGGACCGGCATCAGGGTCGGTCTTGGCATAGACGACGAGCGTGTCAGCATCGGGTCCGTTGGTGATCCAGTATTTCGTGCCATTGAGCCGATAGTGGTCATTGCGCTTTTCGGCGCGCAGTTTCATCGACACAACGTCGGAACCGGCACCGGCCTCCGACATCGCCAATGCGCCAACGTGAGCGCCCGAAACCAAGCCCGGCAGATATTTCTGCTTCTGCGGGGACGTGCCGTTCAGCTTGATCTGGTTCACGCACAGATTGGAGTGGGCACCGTAGGAAAGGGACACCGAGGCTGAGGCTCGCGCGATTTCCTCGACCGCAACCGCATGGGCAAGATATCCCATGTCGGCACCGCCATATTCTTCCTCGACTGTGATACCAAGCAGGCCAAGATCTCCCATTTCCTTCCACAATTCGGCCGGGAACTGATTGGTCTTGTCAATTTCGGCTGCCATTGGCGCGACACGCGCCTGTGCCCAGTCATGCACCATTGTCCGCAGCGCCTCGATTTCCTCACCTAGCGCGAAATTCATGCTCGCATGAAACATTGTCATTCCTTCCCTTCTTCAGGCTGCCTGCAGTTCGGTCGCCACGCCAACACTGCGCAACGCCATGTCCAGATAAATGTTCTCGACGTCGCGTGCGTCCAGTCTTCCGCCGGCCTTGTACCAGGTGGTCACGCCCGTCAGCATCGAGATGATCGCCATCGCAGCAACCGGCACGTCGACAGCTTCGAAGATGCCATCATCGACGCCACGTGAAATGATCTTGCGCAAGAACCCCTCATAGTAGCGGCGCATGCCTTCGATCTCCCGGAAGTTCTGCGGCTCAAGGCTGCGCAATTCCATGTAGGAGACAAAGACTGCATCGGGCTTGTCGAGGTGATAACGCAGGTGAAAGCGCACAAAGCCCTCAAATGCCGCTCGGGCGCTGGAAAACCTGCGGCTTTCCAGTTCCCAGGCCTCCAGCAGGCGATGCATGTGGTTCCGCATCACGGCTAGAAGCAGGTCCTGCTTAGCTGGGAAATGGTTGTAAAGCGCGCCGGGTTGCACACCCACTTCAGAAGCAATCTGACGCATGGAAACGGCGGCATAGCCATGCCTGGCAAAAAGTTCCAGCGCCGCCTTTTCGACAGCCTGGGAAGTCTTCTCGCCGGTCGAGCCTGCAGTTCTCGCCATTTCTCATCCAATATAAATGAACGTTCATTCATTTAATAGCAAAGCAAGCCCTTTCGTCAAGTGGGTCCCTTCCCATGTTGCATGCATGTCCGTCGCTGGCGCCTGCTGGCCAGACGGCTGACCGGGCACACAAGAACCTTGTTTGCGAATTGCAGCGTACCAAATAGTATGACCACCCATGGTGGCAGATAGGCTGATCCGGAGACAATTGATGTTTCGCACCGCAAAACTGCTGATGATTATCGCGGGCACCTGGTTAGCCATGCTCGGCAGCGGTGCCAATGCCGCCAGTGTGCTCAAGTTCGCCAACACCCAGGCAATCAACTGGAACGGCAGGGTTGTCGATTCGGGACCCTTGATGGCGTTCTACAAACGCCAGTTCTTCAAGGGCATCTGGACCGGCAATATGGGCTTGTCCCCGCGCGGTCAGGAACTTGCGAAAGTGCTTGCCAACGCCCCGGCCGATGGACTTGATCCCAGGGACTACCTGTCCGGATTGCCAGGCAACTACGCCCAGCTTTCCGGTGATCACCTCAGCGCGCTCGAACTCTACCTGTCAGAATCGGCGCACAAGTTCGCACGCGACCTGCATGGCGGTCGCACGACACCTTCGATCACGGAGCCCGATATCGTCATCGCCCGCAAGAAGCTCGATCTTGTGGCGCTGCTGGGTTCGCTGGACAAGAATGGCGTGGCCAAGGTGATGGAACGGCTGCGGCCGCAGCACAGTCAGTACCGCTATTTGCGTGAGTTGTTGCAGCGCACCAGCGATCCGGCAATGCAACGCAAGATCGTGACGAACATGGAGCGGTGGCGGTGGCTGCCGCGGGACCTCGGCGACAGGCATGTCTTCGTCAACACAGCTGCCTTCCTGATGTACACGCGCGAGAAGGGAAAAACGGTTGACCGTCGTCGGGTGATCGTGGGCGAGGCCTACCACAAGACGCCGATGTTCTCGGATAATATCCAGATGTCGGAATTCAATCCGACATGGACGATAACGCCTTCGATCGCGGGTAATGAGGTCCTCCCCAAACTGCGACAGGACCCATCCTATCTCCAGAAAAAGGGATATGTGCTTTACACGAGCTGGGAAGCGGATGCGCCCGCCATGAATGCCCGGGCGATCGACTGGTCATCGGTCAGCGCGCGCAAGTTTCCATACAGGATCGTTCAGCCGGCTGGGCCAGACAATGTGCTGGGTGTGGTGAAGTTCCTCTTCCCCAACCGGTTCAATGTCTATCTGCACGATACATCGTCCCGGCAACTGTTCGACAAGAATGATCGCGCGCTTTCCCATGGCTGTATCAGGGTCGACAAGCCGGTCGAATGGGCAGCCCTTCTTCATGGACTGGACGGAACCCTGTCAGCCCAGCAGATCAACGGGTTGATCCAGTCGGGCAAGACGCTGCAGGCGAAGCTGCGCAAACCGATTCCGGTCCATCTGGGCTATTTTACCCTGTGGGTGGGCGATGATGGCAAAGTGTCGAATTTTGACGACATTTACGGGCGCGACAAGCTGATCGAAAACATCATACTGGGGCGCGTGTGAGCCATGAAGGCGCCTGCCTGAACACTGGTTATAAGCCAGCCAGCGGCACTCGCTGCAAGCAATGCATGCGGCATCTTCGACTGCATACTGACATTCAATGCCATGTTACTATTCAGGCGAATCAAGGATCGTCGTAACGGCGGCACAAGACAGGGAACGGGGCGCTGCTCAATTTATCCAGCAAGCCTGGCGCTAGGCCGGCAATAGAACCGCGCAATCTGGCGCGAACATTGGCAACATTTGGCGAAGCAAGCACTGGTCGTGGCCTTTACGAAATAGCCGTGACCGCATTGCCGCTCGTAGCGCTTTGGACAACCTTGTGCATCTCGCTGCAAGCGGGATACTGGATTGCCTTGCCGCTCGTCCTGCCTGCCGCCGGATTTCTGGTGCGCCTGTTCATCATTCAGCACGATTGCGGGCATGGCTCCTTCTTTCCCCACAAGACACTCAATGACTGGACGGGGCGCATTCTCGGCGTTCTGACGTTCACGCCATATGACTGGTGGAAGAGGACGCATGCGCTCCACCATGCCAGTTCGGGAAATCTGGCACGGCGCGGCATCGGCGATGTTGATACGCTGACCGTCGAAGAATATCTGGCACTGCCGAAAATGCGGCGACTTGCCTACCGGATCTACCGCAATCCCTTCGTGCTGTTCGTGCTTGGACCATCCTATCTGTTCCTGTTGCAGCATCGTCTGCCGGTGGGCCTGATGGGCAGGGACTGGAAGCCCTGGGCGAGCGCAATGGCGACGAATCTCGGCATCCTTCTTCTGGCTGTGGCGATGGTCTGGCTCTTCGGACTGAAGACATTGCTGTTCGTTCACCTGCCAATCGTCGTGCTCGCGGGCACGTTCGGCGTGTGGCTCTTTTATGTCCAGCACCAGTTCGAACACACGGTATGGGCACAGGAACCCGAATGGGATCGCCACGGCGCAGCATTGCACGGGAGTTCATATTATGACCTGCCCGAACCACTGCAATGGATCACCGGCTATATCGGAATTCACCATGTGCATCATCTGTGCAGCAAGATACCATTCTACCGCCTTCCGACAGTGTTGAAGGCCTATCCGCAACTGCGCGAAATCAGCCGTCTCAGTGTCACGGAAAGCCTGAAATGCGTGCGGCTGGCGTTGTGGGACGAGAAGCGCAAACGGCTGATCGGCTTCAGCGATCTTTCGAGGCCGTCAACTGGCGCATAGCCATGCGACCGGCGCACAAGCATGCGCAAGCCCGTGTTTGTTTGCACAACTCCATTGCCGATGAGAACACACTTCAATAGATGATGATGCCATTGCGGGCCTACATGCCAACCCAGACCGGCAGGATGACGTGAACAGCATCACCTTGAAGAAACCAGACGACTGGCACCTGCATCTTCGCGACGGCGAAATGCTCAGCGGTGTCGTGGCGCATACCGCCAACGATTTCGGCCGGGCAATCATCATGCCGAACCTCGTGCCGCCCGTCGTTACTGCACAGCAGGCCAACAGCTACCGTGATCGCATCATGGCGGCCCTGCCGCAGGGAAGCGATTTCGAGCCGGTCATGACCTTGTATCTGACCGAGACGACGGACGCAGACGATGTGGAACACGCCTATGCAAGCGGTATCGCTCGCGCAGTCAAGCTCTATCCGGCGGGTGCCACGACCAATTCCGCATCAGGTGTGCGCGACCTGGCAAGTGTCTATCGGGTGCTGGAGCGCATGGCGAAGATCGGCATGCCGCTTTGCGTGCATGGTGAAGTGACAGATTCACAGATCGACATTTTCGACCGGGAAGCGGTGTTCATCGATACAGTGCTTGATCCGCTGCGCCAGCGCATTCCAGAACTCAGGATCACGATGGAGCATGTGACGACGCGCGAGGGCGTCGACTATGTTTCCTCCCAGCCGCAGAACATGGCGGCAACGCTGACTGTGCATCACCTGATCATCAGCAGGAATGCAATTCTGGCCGGAGGTATTCGACCGCACTATTACTGCCTGCCGGTGGCAAAGCGTGAAACCCACCGGCTGGCGCTGCGCGCAGCGGCCACTTCGGGCGATCACCGCTTCTTCCTCGGCACCGATTCAGCGCCCCATGCCGATCCCCTCAAGGAAGCAGCCTGCGGATGTGCTGGCTGCTTTACTGCGCCAAATGCGCTGTCCTGCCTCGCCCATGTGTTCGAGGAGGAAAGGGCACTGGATCGCCTTGAAGGCTTTGTATCCGAGCATGGCGCGAACTGGTACGGCATGCCGCCAAGCCAGGAGACCATCCGCTTGGTCAGGCGCGGAAAGCCGGTAGCGTTTCCAACCCGCATTGAAACGGGAGCTGGACCGGTGACCGTGTTTGACCCGATGTTCGCGATTTACTGGGAGGTTGAAAGGACATGAGCCGCACCGTTTATGTAAACGGAGATTTCCTGCGCGAGGAAGATGCAAGGATTTCCGTATTCGACCGCGGCTTTCTGTTCGCCGATGGCGTGTATGAAGTGACGTCAGTGCTGCGTGGCAAGTTGGTCGACAATGGCGCTCACCTTGCAAGATTGAGGCGTTCGCTGTGCGAACTGAAGCTCGATTTCCAGAAAAGCGACGCTGAAATCGAAGCCATCCAGCTGGAGATGGTTCGCCGTAACAACCTTGTGGAAGGCGCGCTCTACCTGCAGGTCAGTCGCGGTGTGGCGGACCGTGATTTCGCATTCCCGGCCAACCCGGTCCCTTCGATGGTGCTGTTCACGCAGGAAAAGAATCTGGCCGAGAATCCCGCCGTTCATCGCGGCTTTTCCGTCGTCACCATGCCGGATATCCGCTGGCGCAGGCGCGATATCAAGACCGTGCAATTGCTTGCGCCCTCCATTGCCAAGCAAGCGGCAATGGACGCAGGCGCAGACGATGCATGGCTTGTCGAGGACGGGTTCGTGACGGAAGGCACTTCGAACAATGCCTGGATCATCAAGGGCGGCGCCATCATCACGCGACAGCTGTCAAACGACATCCTGCATGGCATTACCAGGAAGGCCGTGCTGCGGCTTGCGGCCGAAGACGGGCTGAGGATCGAGGAACGCGCCTTCACGGCCGACGAAGCGAAGGATGCCGACGAGGCCTTCGTCACCAGCGCCACGACCTTCGTCATGCCTGTCGTTTCGATTGACGGAAAGCTGATTGGAAATGGCAATCCGGGCACACTGACACTGCGGCTGCGCCAGCTCTATATCGAGGAGGCGCTCAAGGCATGAACGGGGATTGGTTCCGTCGCTGGTCACGCAAGGCTTCCGACTGGGGTGCGGATTATCGCGCGCGGCTCGCAACCCTGCCAGTACGGGCACAGGTCGAACCAGGACAGATAGCGAGCCAGATTGGTCCGGCGGCGCCCGAAAAGGGCGAGCCAATGGAAGAGATATTCGCGGATTTCGAGCGGATCATCGTGCCTGGCATGACCCATTGGCAGCACCCGCGTTTCCTTGCCTACTTCCCCGCCAATTCCGCGCCGGTTTCCGTCATAGCCGAGTATCTGGTTACAGCCATGGCAGCGCAATGCATGCTTTGGCAGACTTCACCTGCGGCCACCGAACTGGAAACGAAGGTGATGGACTGGCTGCGCCAGGCCCTCGGCCTGCCTGATGGCTTTGACGGCGTGCTCCAGGATTCAGCCTCGACGGCCACACTGGCTGCAGTCCTGACCATGCGCGAACGAGCCCTTGAATGGCAGGGCAATCTCAAGGGTCTGGCAAGCGGCAGGACCGTGCGGATCTATTCCTCCAACGAGGTGCATACTTCCATTGATCGTGCCATCTGGATCGCAGGCATCGGTCAGGAAAACCTGGTCAGGATAGCGACCAGGGGACAGCGGCGCTCAATGGATGCGGCCGCTCTGGAGGCAGCCATCGTCGAAGATCGCAGCAAGGGGCTGCTGCCTGCAGGCATTATTGCATGCGTGGGCGGGACGGGCGTCGGCGGAACGGACGATGTGGCGGCGGTCTGCGATGTTGCCGAACGCCATGGCCTGATGGTTCACGTCGATGCAGCCTGGGCCGGCTCGGCAATGATCTGCCCCGAATTCCGTCACCTGTGGGCGGGCGTGGAGAGAGCCCACTCCGTTGTTTTCAATCCCCACAAATGGCTCGGAGCGCAATTCGATTGCGCGGCCCATTTCGTGCGCAATCCGGATGAACTCGTGCGTACACTGGCGATCAGGCCTGCCTATCTCGAAACGCATGGCAAGAGCGACATCATCAACTATTCCGAATGGTCCGTGCCGCTTGGCAGGCGTTTTCGGGCGCTCAAGCTCTGGTTCCTACTGCGCGCGCATGGGCTCGAGGGCCTGCGGCAGATGATCCGAAACCATGTACAATGGACATCGCAATTCGCTGAACGGCTTCGCGCGGAAGCCGATTTCGAGATCGCCAGCGAACCCGTCCTGTCCCTGTTCTCGTTCCGCTATCTGGGACAGAACGGCAAGAATCTTGATGAACTCAACCAGCGCCTCATCAACAAGATCAATGATGAAGGCATCATCTACCTGACCCAGACGATGCTGGATGGCCGGTTCGTCATTCGTGTCTCCGTTGGCCAGTTCGAGACCAGCGCGGCAGATCTGGATGTCGCCTTCAACACCATCGTCACGACAGCGCGCGAACTCCAGAGCGAATAACAGTGGCGCGAACAGAGTATCGGCAATCCCGGGCTTTCTGTATGAACCTTAGCCAGCTTGGTTGAGGGGGGCGTGATGTTCCTGTCAGTATTCGACATCTACAAAATCGGAATCGGCCCTTCGAGTTCCCATACGATGGGGCCCATGACGGCTGCCGCGCGTTTCCTGGAGGAGATCGTTTCAGGCGACTGGCCACGCCCGCATGGGGCGCAGGTCGCCCATATCAGCGTATCCCTGCACGGGTCGCTGGCCTTCACAGGCGTGGGGCACGCTTCCGACCGTGCAGTGATCCTCGGATTGGCCGGTGAATTGCCTGACACGGTTGATCCAGATCGCATGGATGAGATCGTGGCGTCCATCCGGGAACAAAAACATGTCCGCCCGGCTGGCCACCCAGCTTACCGTTTCGATCCCGATACGGATCTTGTGCTTGATCGCAAGACGCCATTGCCTGGCCATGCAAACGGAATGCAGTTCATCGCGCATGACAGCGCACGCAGAATGCTCCTGAAGCGAAACTATTTTTCCATTGGCGGCGGATTCGTGGCGACAGAAGCCGAGCTTGAGGCGATGAAGGATCGCACGCGAGCACCGGCGCAGAAGAATGTACCCTGGCCATTCCGCAATGCGCGCGAGATGCTCGCGATGGCCGCCAGATCGGGGCTTTCAATTGCAGCGATGAAGCGCGCCAACGAGGAAGCGCATATGAGCCGTCAAGAGCTCGATGCGCGTCTCGATTCCGTCTGGAGTGCGATGCGCGGCTGTATTGAACGCGGCATTGCGCGTGACGGCATCATGCCGGGCGGGCTGAAAGTCCGGCGGCGGGCGCGGGCAATGCACGACAAGCTCCAGGAAGAGTGGAAACAGAACCGCCGGAATCCTCTCCTCGCCAATGACTGGCTGGCTGTCTATGCGATGGCGGTCAACGAGGAAAACGCAGCGGGCGGCAAGGTCGTCACATCGCCTACGAACGGAGCAGCCGGAGTGGTTCCTGCAGTCATCCGCTATTATGTGCATTTCCACGACGATGCCGACCAGAACGGCATTCGCGACTTCCTGCTCGCTTCAGCGGCAGTCGGGGGGATCATCAAGCACAATGCTTCGATATCGGGGGCGGAAGTCGGTTGCCAGGGAGAGGTCGGTTCGGCGTCCGCCATGGCTGCTGCGGGTCTTGCGCAGGTCCTTGGCGGCACGCCCGAGCAGGTCGAAAACGCTGCGGAGATTGCCCTTGAGCATCACCTTGGAATGACCTGCGATCCAGTTGGCGGACTGGTTCAGGTCCCGTGCATCGAGCGCAATGCGCTTGGTGCGGTAAAGGCTGTCACGGCTGCCTCGCTGGCGCTGAAAGGCGACGGTGTTCATTTCGTGCCGCTGGACGCATGCATTGAAACCATGCGCCAGACCGGCATCGACATGAACGAGCGCTACAAGGAAACGAGTGAAGGCGGACTGGCCGTCAACATTCCGGAATGTTGACAGCGTCATGATACGGCTGACAGCAGCGAGGCATTCCCTCCCGATGCGGTCGTGTCCTCGCTGATGCTGGTTTCCGTGTAGAGCATGCCGGAACTGCCGAGTGTTGCCAGTATCGGTATCCGCCTGCCCTGCTTCATGGCCAATGCTGTGCGCAGTTCCCCTGGAACAGGGCTCATGCACATCACGACGTCGAGGCGATCGGCTTCCAGTTCCGCGAGGAACCGATCTGACATGGCCTGCGTTTCAAGTATCTTGTTGCCAGCCCTGGCGGCCATAGCTGCCTGCGCTTTGCGGTCCTGTAAAGAAGGTCCGAGGCAGGCAACCTGTCCACGCGGGCTGAGCCTGTAGCTGTTCTGCTCCCCGGTGGGACCCTTCAGCACGGTGGAAGCAGGCAATTGGGCACCCGTCGATGCGGTTGAGACCAGACGCTCGACATAGTGCGGCCCGCCGGCCTTGGGACCAGTTCCCGACAGGCCCTCGCCTCCGAATGGCTGCACACCAACCACAGCGCCGATCTGATTGCGGTTGACATAGATGTTGCCAATGTGGGCGGCCTCGCAAATCCTGTCCACGCGCGTGTCGATACGGCTGTGAACGCCAAGCGTCAGGCCATAACCGGCGGCATTGATCTCGGCGACCACCTTGTCAATTTCACTGGCATCGAATTCCACGACATGCAGAACGGGGCCAAAAATCTCGCGCTCCAGTTCACTGATCGAACCGATGCGGAAGGCTGCCGGAGCCACGAAAGTCCCCGCGGTGCAGTGCGCCGGCAGGTCGAGCTTGAACAATTGCCTTCTCTGGGCGGCCAGTTTTTCGCAATGATCCTTGATGATCTTGCGGGCTTCATCATCGATTACCGGACCAACATCGGTGGATGGCAACCACGGATCGCCAATCGAGAGTTCTTGGGCTGCACCTTCGAGCATTTCGATTAGCTGCGGGGCGATCTCCTTCTGCACATAAAGAACACGCAGCGCGGAACAGCGCTGACCGGCGCTCTGGAAGGCGGAGGCCAGGATATCGCGAACAGCCTGTTCCGGCAGCGCGGTGGAATCGACAATCATGGCATTGAGGCCGCCGGTTTCGGCAATCAGCGGCGCATCGGGATTGCCATCGCGGGCCATGGAAATGTCGATGGCTCGCGCAGTTTCGTTCGAGCCAGTGAAAACGACACCGGCAATGCGCGGATCACCGGTAAGTACAGGCCCAATCCTTGCGCCATCCCCCTGGACGATGTTCAACACACCTTCCGGCAGACCTGCGCCTGCAAACAGCCTTGCGGCGAATTGCGATATCAAAGGGGTCTGCTCGGCAGGCTTGGCGATTACCGTGTTACCACCTGCAAGTGCTCCGGCAATCTGGCCAGTGAAGATGGCGAGCGGGAAATTCCAGGGCGAGATGCACAGAACCGGTCCGAGCGCCCTGGCATCAGCGGGCAGTTGGCGTGCCTGGTACGCATAATAGCGAAGGAAATCGACGGCCTCACGGATCTCGGCAACGGCATCAAAACGCGTCTTGCCCGCTTCCCTTACTGCCAATGCCATCAGTTCGGCAGCATTTTCCTCATACATGCCGGCAATCTTCTCGAGAATGGCAGCGCGCGCATCGGCGCTAAAAGCCGACCATGCCGGAAGTGCGCCGAGCGCCTTTTCGATTGCCGCCTTGGCTTCGCCAGCATCCGCATCGTGTACATGGCCGACGATTTCACTGCGGCTGGCAGGATTTGTGAGCGCTCTTGCTCCGCCCTTGCCCCACTGCACTTCGTGGAAGCCCGCCATCTGTTGTTCAAGAGCCGCCAGCTCAGCTGGATCGTTCAGGTTCCAGCCGCGCGAATTGATACGATGAGCGCCATGAATATCGGCTGGAAGCGGAATGGCTGGATGCTGTAGCGGGCGCGCCATTTCGACGGCGGCAACAGGATCAGCGGCGATCTGCGACGGTGAAACGGACTTGTCGAGAATTCGGTGCACGAATGATGAATTCGCCCCATTCTCCAGAAGGCGGCGAACAAGGTAGGCGAGCAGATCCTTGTGAATGCCGACGGGAGCATAGATGCGACGGCGCTTGCTGTCGGCGGCACGTGAAATCTCGTGCAATGCCTCGCCCATTCCATGCAGGCGCTGGAACTCGAAGCGCCTGTCGCCGCCCATAGCGGCAATCGCCGAAACGCTATGCGCATTGTGCGTGGCAAACTGGGGATAGATGCGATCAGTCATGCCCAGCAATTTTCGTGCACAGGCAAGATAGGAAAGGTCCGTGGTTTCCTTGCGCGTGAACACGGGGTAGCCCCCCAGTCCACCCACCTGTGCGATCTTGATCTCGCTGTCCCAATAGGCACCCTTGACGAGGCGGACGGAGATATTGCGGTCAAGCCGGGCAGCCAGGTCGTGCAGCCAGTCGAGAACTGCCGGTGCGCGGCGCGAATAGGCCTGAACGACAATCCCGAAACCGTCCCAACCGGCAAGTGACTTGCTCGACAGGACCGATTCAATCACATCGAGCGAGAGGTCCAGCCGATCTGCTTCCTCGGCATCGATGGCCAGGGGTATGTTTGCCGATTTGGCCATCCTGCACAGTTCGGTGACGCGTGGGGAAAGTTCAGCCAGGACACGTTCGCGGTTGACGGTTTCATAACGTGGATGGAGGGCAGAAAGCTTGACTGAAATTCCTGAATTGTCGTGAGGCCAATCATGCCTGGCGACCTTGCCGATCGCGATGATTGCATTGGCATAGGCGGTGAAATAGCGATCCGCGTCCGACGCGGTGCGTGCCGCCTCGCCCAGCATGTCGTAGGAATGCAGGTAGCCGGCATCGACCAGTTCGGACCCGTTCGCGATGGCCTCGGTGATGGTGCGGCCAAGCACGAACTGGCGGCCCAGCAATTTCATCGCTTCGCCAACCGCGGTGCGGGCCACTGGTTCTCCGAGGCGCTTGACCATGGAATGCATGACTGTGGCGAGGTCTTCGGCCTGAGCAGGAATGGTGCGGAAAACCCGTCCGGTCAGCATCAAAGCCCAGGTCGATGCGTTGACGAGCGCTGATTGCGCCTTGCCCAGATGTCTGGCCCAGTCACCTCCACCGATCTTGTCTGAAATCAGTTCATCGAGCGTGTCGGCATCAGGCGTGCGCAGATAGGCCTCGGCAAGGCACATCAGCGCGACACCCTCATCGGTATTCAAACCATATTCGGAGAGAAACTTCTCCATCAGGCCCGCTTCACCGCGCTCGCGAATGCGTTCGACAAGACGGGCGGCATCTGCAGAAATTGCCAGGCGTTCGCTCGCTGCAAGCGCAAGCATCTGCGTCAGATCCTTCACGCACTGCTCTTCGGCCAGATAGGTCCGGGAACGGATATTGTCTCGTAAATCAGCTTGCATGACAGGTCTCCTGCATCATTGCCCTAATATACGCGAAATTTCTTTTCCTTTTTCCTGTTTTCATTGTATTTCATGGTGTTTTTTCCTAATCACAGCAGGACAACAATGCAAAATGGATGATCTGGATAGCGTTGACAGGAACATACTCAAGGCCCTGCAGGGTGACGGCCGAATTTCGGTCACCGACCTTTCATCTGCAGTCAACCTGTCCAAGACGCCCTGCACGGAACGAATGCGACGACTGGAGCGCAGCGGACACATTACGGGATATCACGCGCGCCTGAGCGGCGATGCGCTTGGGCTTTCAACGCTTGTCTTTGTCCAGGTGGTCCTGGAACGGACAACGACCAGCGTGCTTGACCGTTTCAACAGCGCTGTGAAAGTCATTCCGGAAGTCGAGGCCTGCCACATGATCGCGGGAGGCTTCGATTATCTGCTGAAGGTCCGCACGCGGGACATGGCCCACTACCGAAAGGTGCTGGGAGACAGGATCGGCGCGCTGCCCGGTGTCAGCCAGACGCATACATTTGCCGTCATGGAGACGGTTCTGGATGACAAGGGCATCAATCCGACGCTGTTCTAGCGCCGGTTTGACTGGAAGACCATCCTACTTGGAATAGTCTCTGGTGTCCTCGATGACCTTGCCGTCGTTCGGCAGGCTCGAAGCCAGTTCAACCGTGCCCTTGAGCTTGGTGACCGAAGCCAGGAGCGAGGCGATCTCATCGAGATTGCCAAGCGAACCGTTAGCTGGCTGCACCAGCAACTTCATGGCATCGCGATCACCATCACGACTGACGACAAGACGCGCGCGGGCAATGCCCGGCATTGACTTGACCACCGTGTCGATCTGTTTGGGATCAACAAACATGCCCTTGATTTTGGTGCGCTGGTCAGCGCGGCCCATCCACCCCCGGATGCGCATGTTTGTGCGCCCGCACGGTGACGCTTCCTCCATGACTGCAGTCAGATCGCCAGTCCCGAAGCGAACGAGCGGATAGGATTCGTTGAATGTCGTGACAACAAGTTCGCCAACTTCTCCCGCTGGCACAGGATCGCCAGTGCCCGGGCGCACGATTTCGATGATCATGTTCTCGTTGCACACCATGCCTGGCAGCGGCGCGCCATCGAGCATTGTTTCATAGGCGACGATGCCGAGATCGGCGGTGGCGTAGGTCTGCATGACATTGACCCCGCGCTCGCGATATTCGGCGCGCATGGATGGAAACAGAGCGCCACCTGAAACAACAGCCCTGGTAATGGACGAGAGGTCACGTCCCATTTCCTCGCCCTTGTCGAGCAGCACCTTCAGAAAGTCAGGTGTGCCACCATAGACATTGGGCCGTATGGCAGCGGCGGCTTCGACCTGCTGCTCGGTGTTTCCAACACCAGCGGGGAAGACACGTGCGCCGAGCGCCCTTGCGCCTTCGTCGAAAATGAAGCCACCGGGTGTCATGTGGTAGGAAAGGGCGTTGTGGACGAGATCCCCCTTGCGCATGCCCGCAGCATGGAAGGCGCGCGCAGCACCCCACGGGTCAACGCCAAGCCCCTGCGGTTCCCATACCGGCCCCGGCGACATGAAGATGCGTGCACCGTCAAGATGCGCCGGATTGGCAAACCCGCCGAAGGGCGGAAGGGAGGCCTGGGCCTCCATCAGTTCACCCTTGCGCAGGACAGGCAGTGCGGCGAGTGCAACGCGATTGTTGACTGCCTTGAGGTCGAACCCAGCCAGCCGCGCCTGCCAGGCGGGCATCATGGATGCGATGGAAACAAGGAATGGCGACAATCGGTCGAACAGCGCCCTTTCCCTGACTTCAGGCGACAGGGTTTCAAGGTCATCATAATGGGATTGCATGACTTGCTCCCTGAACATCTGCGAATGAAGGAAATGGAGACAGGCGCGCGCTCAGAAGTCGCGTCTTACCCTCGTGTGGCGGGAAAGCAATTCCGCGAGATCCTGAACGGCAATGTCCAGCGGCGCGATATCTATCGTGTGGTCTGGTCCGCGTGACGCCTGATGCTGGCGATGCCACAGATAGACGTCGAATGCGAATTCGTTCTCTGCCTGACGAATGACAATCTCGCGGACCCTGTCCCAGGGCACGGGTTCGCGAAGCCAGCGCGCATCGTACAGTCCGGACTGCAGCACCGCCAGAACCGTCTCGCGCCGCAGCCAGCGCCAGACCATCGTGGCTGAACAGAAGGCAAAGAAGACCAGGCCCGTGGTCACGGTCCACAGAACCCTGTGGGGATGATAGGATACCTTGAGGAACATCCATACCAATCCGCACACCATTGCGGTCAGACCGGCAGCAATGACCAGGGTTTCCCGAAGCCGCCTGTCCGAGTAGCGAAACTGCGCCATTCATGCTCCCGTGGAACACGTTCACCGCCGCCTCACGCCAGCCAGCGCTTGCGGCGCTTGTAGTGTTTCACATCGCGGAAGGACTTGCGACCCTCTCCGCCGACGCCAAGATAGAATTCCTTCACGTCCTCGTTTTCGCGCAGTTCCTTCGCAACGCCATCCATGACGACGCGGCCCGATTCGAGGATGTAGCCGTAGGTGGCATAACGCAGCGCAATATTGGTGTTCTGTTCCGCCAGGAGGAATGACACATCTTCCTTGCGATTGAGATCGCTGACGATCTCGAAGATTTCCTCGACCAGCTGTGGAGCAAGCCCCATGGAAGGCTCATCCAGAAGAATGGTCGATGGCTTGGACATCAGGGCGCGGCCGATCGCGCACATCTGCTGTTCACCGCCCGAAGTGTAGCCAGCCTGCGATTTGCGGCGCAACTTGAGGCGGGGGAAATAGGCATAGACCTTTTCGAGGTCTGCAGAAATGGCGCCACGGCCATCGCGCCTTGTGTAAGCACCGCTGAGCAGATTGTCCTCGATGGTCAGATGGCCGAAGCAATGGCGGCCCTCCATGACCTGGATGCAGCCACGCTTCACCAGATCAGCTGGCGAAAGGTCCTGAATTTCCTCACCCTGGAAGCGGATATCACCTTTGGTCACTTCGCCGCGCTCGGCGCGCAGAAGATTGGAAATGGCTTTCAGGGTCGTTGTCTTTCCAGCGCCGTTGGCGCCAAGCAGCGCGACAATCCCACCTTTTGGAACTGTCAGCGAAACACCCTTGAGAACCAGAATGACGTGATTGTAAATCACCTCGATGTTGTTCACCTCGAGGATCGGCTGGCCGCTCTTTTCTTCTGAGACTTTCTGCAACATGTCGAATCCCGGTCAAAATCGAGGTCAGTCTTGATGGAACGCCGGCGGTTGTCCGCCGGCGTTCCGTGTCTGTCAGTTGCAACGCTCGGAGATGTTGTTCTCCTTGGCGAATGCTGCTGAATCCTCTGCAATCAGTGGATCAACAACTTCACGGTCCGCTGCAATCCAGTCGGTGATGACATTCCAGGTCTTGGCTGCTGCATCCCACTGCTGGACCTTGCCGAGGCCGGAACCGCCATGGTTGGCGCAGCTTACCGCAAATTCAGGACCGAAGTCCGGCAGGCCGAGACCACTCATCATGTCGGCAGTGATCGCAAGAGCTTCCATGCCATCACGCATCTGCGCGGCATTGATGTCCTTGGTGCCTGCCAGTTCCTGTGCCTTCTTCGCTGCTTCCACGGCGAGAAGAGCGGCGTACATGCCGCGATTGTACAGGACTTCGCCAGCATGCGTGCCATCGCCGGCAGCCTTGCCGGAGTCATAGACATACTTCTTGAGATCGGCGTAGATCGGATAGTCCTTGCCCGGATTTGCCAGCGCCAGGGCCTTGTAGCCATTGGCACCATCACCTGCAGGCAGAACGTCGTTTTCCGAACCAGACCACCAGATGCCGATGAAATGGTCCATCGGATAGCGGATGTTGGCCGCTTCCTGGATGGCGACGGAGTTCATGACACCCCAGCCCCACATCAGCACATAGTCTGGGCGGTCGCGACGGATCTGAAGCCACTGTGACTTCTGTTCCTGACCAGGATGGTCAACCGGGATTGCCGTGAAGGCAAAGCCATGCTTCTTGGCCAGTTCTTCAAGGGTACGGATCGGCTCCTTGCCATAGGCGGAGTTGTGGTAGACGAGGGCAATCTTCTTGCCTTTGATGTCGCCACCTTCCTGGTCCATGATATGCTTGACCGCGATCGAAGCGCCATCCCAGTAGGTTGCGGGGTAGTTGAAGACCCACTGGAAGACCTTGCCGTTTGCGGCGGAGGTGCGACCATAACCCATCGAGTGAACCGGGATGCCGTCAGCGGTTGCCTTGGGGATCAGCTGATAGGTGATGCCGGTGGAAAGCGGCTGGTAGATCAGCGCGCCCAGACCCTTGGTCGATTCATAGCATTCCACACCCTTTTCGGTGTTGTAGCCTGTTTCGCACTCCGGGTTGGAGATCTTCACACCGCCAATGCCGCCATCGCGCTCATTGATGAGTGTGAGATAGTCGGCATAACCGTCCGCGAACGGAATGCCGTTCGGCGCATAGGGTCCGGTGCGATAGCTCAGTGACGGGAATACAAGATCCGCCTGGGCGGGGGCTGCCCCGACCATTGCGGCAAGCGCGCCCGCCATTGCCAGTTTCAAGAGTTTCATGTCTCTCCTCCTAAGGTTTTCAGACACTTCATTTCCCTCCTGTCGAAGGGCATGCCGGTTGTGACCCGTCAGTACGGGTAGGGCCACAACCGCAATTTCTCCTTGGTCAGACGCCAGAGCTGGGCGAGCCCGTGCGGTTCGACTATCAGGAAGAAAACGATAAGACCACCGACCAGCATGATCTGGATATGGGCGGCAAGGTCGGTGGCCCAGCCGAGCTGGTTCACCATGATGTTTTTCAAAAGCACCGGCAGCAGCACAAGAAAGCCCGCACCCAGGAATGAACCCAGAATGGAACCAAGCCCTCCGATGATGACCATGAAAAGGACGAGGAAGGACTTGTCGATGCCGAAGGCTTCCGTGACTTCGGCGGCGCCAAGATAGTTCGCGAAGAACATGGCGCCGGCCATGCCGATGTAGAACGACGAAACCGCAAAGGCTGACAGCTTGGCGTGGAGCGGCGATACCCCGATGATTTCAGCGGCGATATCCATGTCGCGAATGGCCATCCAGGAACGGCCAAGCCGCCCGCGCGTCAGGTTTCGCGCCACCCAGGCGAATATGAAAAGGATCGTCAGCGAGAAAAGATAGGTTGCCCAGGGCAGCGAGGAAGGCCCGGTAATGGCGATGCCGAACAGGGTGCGTTCGGGCGCGGTAATCTGACCGGAGGCCGAGTAATTGTAGAACCAGGCGAACTTGTTGAAAACCCAGACCAGAAAGAACTGCGAAGCCAGCGTGGCGACGGCAAGATAGAAGCCCTTGATCCTGAGCGAGGGCAGGCCGAAGAGGATGCCTACTGCTGCCGTGACTGCGCCGGAAAGAATGATGACCGAGAACATGTCGAGGCCAGGAAAGGCGGTCATGAACTTGTAGGCGGCAAAAGCGCCAACAGCCATGAAGCCACCCGTGCCCAGCGAAACCTGGCCGCAATAGCCGACCAGAATGTTGAGGCCCAGCGCTGCCATCGAATAGATGAGCAACGGCATCAGCACTGCCTTGTTCCAGTAGTCGTTGATGAAGAATGGAACGACGAGAAACGCAAAGGCCATGAATGCCCAGAACAGCCACCGTTCCGACTTGATCGGGAAGGTCTGTTCGTCAGCAGCATAGCTGGTCTTGAAATCACCGGCTTCACGGTAAAGCATGGATCAAATCCTCTCGATGATCTTTTCGCCGAACAGGCCCTGCGGACGGAAAAGCAGGAAGCCAAGCGCGACGACATAGGCAAACCAGTTTTCGATTGCGCCTCCAACCATGGGCCCGACATATGCTTCTGCAAGCTTTTCGCCGACACCGATGATCAGGCCGCCGATGATGGCGCCAGGGATGGAAGTGAACCCGCCAAGAATGAGCACCGGCAGCGCCTTGAGCGCGATCAGGGACAGCGAGAACTGCACGCCCGACTTCGAGCCCCACATGATCCCGGCGACAAGTGCCACAAAGCCGGAAATCGACCACACGATCACCCAGATGGTGCGCAGTGAGATACCAACTGACATGGCTGCCTGGTGATCGTCGGCAACAGCGCGCAGCGCCCGCCCTGTGGCCGTGTACTGACTGAAGAGCGTGAGGGCCAGCACGAGCACGATGGCAATAGCCGTCGCGCTGATATCAAGCAGATCGATGTACATGCCGAAATATTCGGCGCCGGTTGCAGCCCATTCCCGCGTCACGTCCTCGATCCAGAACGAGCCACCCGACGGCAGGCCGACACTGAGCGCCTTGACGTCCGAACCCCACATGAGATCGCCAAATCCTTCAAGGAAATAGGCCAGCCCGATCGTTGCCATGAAAAGGATGATCGGCTCCTGGTTGACGAGATGCTTGAGAACCAGCTTCTCGATCAGGATGGCAAGCAGGATCATGATGGCCATGGTCGCCAATATCGCCAGGAAGGTGGGCAGGCCCGGCCCCCAGTTATGGATGCTGGTGCCGAAAATGGCGTTGATCAGGTGGGAAAACGGAACCTGTCCGGTCTGCAGACCAACCAGGGTGAGCGCGGCAAAGAGCGCCATCACGCCCTGCGCGAAGTTGAAGATGCCCGACGCCTTGAAGATCAGCACGAAGCCGAGCGCAACCAGGGAATACATAATGCCGGCCATCAGGCCGTTCAGGAAGATTTCGATGAAGTTGAGGAAGGCCGGGCTCATGCGAAAGTTCCTCGCTCGGTTTGCGGATCAGTCTGCATGGGACACCCCCAGATATGCATCGATGACTTCCTGGTTGTTGCGGACCTCATCGGGCGTTCCGTCGCCGATCTTGCGCCCGTAGTCGAGGACCACGACACGATCGGAAAGATCCATAACAACGCCCATGTCGTGCTCGATCAAGGCGATGGTAGTGCCGAACTGCTGGTTCACATCCATGATGAACCGGCTCATGTCTTCCTTTTCCTCGAGGTTCATGCCGGCCATCGGCTCATCCAGCAGGAGCAGGGAAGGTTCGGCGGCAAGTGCGCGTCCCAGTTCAACGCGCTTTTGCAAGCCGTAGGGCAGTCGGCCAACCGGTGTCTTGCGGATTGCCTCGATCTCGAGGAAGTCGATGATCTTTTCCACCGCTTCGCGGTGCTCGATTTCTTCGCGTTCGGCCGGGCCGCGCCAGACAGCCTGCCAGAACAGGTTCCTGCGCATCTTGGTGATGCGGCCAGTCATGATGTTGTCCAGAACAGACATGCCCTTGAACAGGGCGATGTTCTGGAATGTGCGTGCAATGCCCTGGCGTGCGGTCACATGGGGGCGCATGCGGCTGCGCTTCTCGCCGCGAAAGGTGATCGTCCCTTCCTGAGGATGATAAAAGCCGTTGATGACGTTCAGCATCGAGGTCTTGCCGGCACCATTCGGACCGATGATCGCCCGGATTTCTCCTTCGAGGATATCGAAGGAAATGTCGGTAATGGCTTTGACGCCGCCAAACGAGAGCGAAACGTTTTCGACTTCAAGGACAACTTTCCTGGCTGTTTCGCCCTGGTTCGTCGCAAGGTTGGCTGCTGGAGCGTTCATTCTGCAGCCTCCTTCAATGTTGCAACGGGTTCCAGTCTGGCGTCGCGGATTTCCACGGTTGCCGAAATCTTGCCCTTCCTGCCGTCCTCGAACACGACCTCCGTTTCCACATGCTTGGAGGTCGAGCCGTCATAGAGTGCTTCGATCAAAGGCGCGTAACGTTCCGCGATGAAGGAGCGGCGCACCTTCTGCGTGCGAGTGAGTTCCCCATCGTCGGCATCCAGTTCCTTGTGCAGCACGAGGAAGCGGTGGATCTGCGAACCGGCCATCATTTCCTCGCCTGCCAGGTCGCGGTTCACCTGTTCGACATGCTCCTGCATCATCTGGTAGACTCTGGGATGGGCGGCGAGTTCCTGGTAGCTCGCATAGGCGACATTGTTGCGCTCAGCCCAGCTTCCCACTGCCGTGAGATCAATGTTGACGAAGACAGCACAGAAATCGCGTCCATCACCGAAGGCCACTGCTTCCTTCACGTTGGGGAAAAACTTGAGCTTGTTCTCAATGTATTTCGGCGCGAACAGGTTGCCGTTCCTGAGCTTGCCGACATCCTTGGCGCGGTCAATGATCTTCAGGTGGCCATTGGCATCGAAGAAACCTGCGTCCCCCGTGTGAACCCAGCCATCCTTCGTCTTGGTCGAAGCGGTTGCGTCGTCATTCTTGAAATAGCCGACGAAAACGCCAGGTGAGCGGTACATGACTTCACCCGTTTCATCGATGCGAATTTCCACACCTGGAGAGGGCTTGCCAACCGTGTCCGCGCGGATTTCACCATCGGGCTGCTGCGTGATGTAGACCGACGCCTCCGTCTGTCCATACAGCTGCTTGAGATTGAGGCCGAGCGAACGGTAGAAGCGGAAAATCTCAGGTCCGATAGCCTCGCCGGCAGTGTAGCCGACCTTCATGCGGGTAAAGCCCATCCGGTTCTTGAGCGGACCGTAGACGAGATACTCGCCCAGCCAGTACTTGATGCGATCCATAAGCCCGACCGACTCGCCGTTCAGGATCGCTTCGCCGGTGTTGCGGGCATGGGCCATGAAATACTGGAAGATGGCCTTCTTGGTCTTTCCCGCATCCTCCATGCGAACCATCACCGAGGTCAGCATGTTTTCGAAAACGCGCGGCGGTGCGAAGAAATAGGTCGGCGCAATTTCCCGCCGATCGGAATCAATCGTTTCCGGGCTCTCCGGACAGCAGACGCAATAGCCGGAAATGAAGGACTGAGCATAGGAAAATACGTGGTCGCCGACCCAAGCTAGCGGCAGGTAGGCAAGCGCCTCGTCCTCCTCGTCAAGCTTGTCATAGCTGTTGGCGTTGCGCGCTGAAATGACAAGATTGTCGAATGACAGCATCACTCCCTTGGGCTTGCCAGTCGTGCCGGACGTGTAAAGCATGACCGCAAGGTCTTCGCCTTTCGCGCTGTTGACCCGATCCTTCCATTTCTCCAGACCGTTCGCAGCCATGAGCTTGCGACCGAGCGCCTGCACTTCATCAATCGAGGCAAGGTTGGTCGGATCATAATCACGAAGCCCGCGCGGCTCGTCATACAGGATCTTGCGAAGTCCCTTTATCTGGTCGCCCATCGACAGGACCTTGTCGACCTGCTCCTGGTCCTGACAGATGGCGAACACCACTTCTGCATGGTTGAGGACGTAGACCATCTCTTCGGCAACGGAGTCGGAATAGACGGGAACAGGAACACCGCCCGCCGCCTGCACCGCTGCAAAAGTCCAGTAGAGACGCGGCCTGTTCTGGCCGACGATGGCGACCTTGTCGCCTGGCTTTAGGCCCAATTCGCTCAAACCAAGGGAATAGGCGGCGATTTCATCGAGCAACTGGTGCCAGGTCCAGCTCTGCCAGATGCCGAGATCCTTGTGGCGCATGGCTGGGCGCTGGGCAAACCGTTTGGCGTTCAACAGCAGATATTGCGGCAACGTTTCCGTCTTGCCAGCCGAAGCGGACCTGTCCTGCGCCATCCATTCCTCCCGTGGGGCCTGCCATTGAACTGGCGACCCGGTCTACTTCCTGCCAGGGCTGTTCCCTGGTCAGACATCTGGCTGGAACGATCCGCGCGGCGCAATTCAGCCCGACACGACAGTCCGTTCCGCGACTGGTTTGCCTCTCCTCGCCCTGAGAGCCAGCCGATCTGGCATCAGTCAAGGACAGGCCTTCGCCGCAATCAACCTCGCCAAAGGTCTAATCAGCCCAATAAGGAAGGAAATTTACACGAGTGTTTCGAATTTGTTGCGGAATGTTGCAGTTCTTTTGCACTGCATCATGACCATTGAACCTGCGCTACCATGATGTAGCCAGCGCCGTAGACCGTCTTGATGAAACGCGGATTACGCGGATCTTCCTCCAGTTTGCCTCGCAGGCGCGAAATCCGGACATCGATGCTGCGATCAAAATTCTGCCCATTGTCCAGCCCGAGCCTTTCAAGAAGATCAGCGCGTGTCATCAGCCGGTTGGCGGACTTCAGAAATACCTTGAGGACATTCGCCTCGCCGCTGGAAAGGTTCTGGCGCGAACCGTCGGCGGCAATGAGTTCGAAACGCCGGAAATCAGCAGTCCAGCTGGAGAATCTGGCGACGTCGTCCGGTTGGCCACCGGCATTGTCACCCTTAGCGCCAACGCGCCGCAGGACACTGCGCACCCTTGCCACGATTTCCTTTTCGTTGAACGGCTTGACGATGTAGTCGTCCGCCCCGAGTTCCAGCCCTACCAGCTTGTCGGAAATTTCATGCCTGCCGCTGACGATGATGCAGGCGACACCCGGCCGCGAGCGCAGTTCAGCGACCAGACCCAGACCATCGCGATCGGGCAAGCCAAGGTCGATGATGGCAAGGTCGGGTGTGCGGTGAGGAAGGGAGCGCAGGAAGGACTGGCCCGTATGGAACGTCTCGATGCGGTAGCCATGGCTCGACAGGGTGGATGCCAGAAGTTCGGCTACATCCCGGTCATCTTCGACAATGGCAACCTGCTGCAGGTTCCGTGTATCAGACATCCTTGTGTCCGTCCCCTGGTTCCCGGTTTCCGACTTCGACAGGAACAACAATCCTGGATAGGGCGGAAGCAAATTCGGACTCGCCAAACGGCTTGCGCAGCAGCATGAATTCCCCATTGGCTTCCAGCGCAACAGGGTGATGGGTTGCCATGCCACTAACCAGCAGTATCGGGAGATCGGCGCGTTCACGCCGGATGCGCCTGCACAAATCCAGCCCAGTCTGCGATCCCTGCATCATGATATCGCTGATCACAAGCGATATCATGGGTATGTTGGACACAAGGTCAAAGGCCTCCTGAGGACCGGATGCCTCCATCACCTTCACGCCTCGCCTGACGAGCAGGCGTCGCATGAATTCGCGGATATCCGGCTCATCATCGACAACCAGCGCCAGACCCGTGATCGGTTCGCCCGCAGGTTCAATGCCGCCCTCATGATCCTCCAGTTCAGCCAGAATCGCAGCGGCAGGAAGATACATGGTGACGACTGCGCCCTCTCCCGGTTCGCTTTCGATCAGAAGTTCACCGCCTGAACGCTTGACAAAACGGCGGACCATCGAGAGGCCGAGTCCTCGCCCTCGCCCACCCTGCTTTGTGGAAAAGAAGGCGTCGCATGCCTTCTCGATGGTTCCGGCGGAAAAACCGCAACCGGTATCGCTAACGGAGATGCGGGTTACCGGCATGCCGTCGCGATCCTGTGAATCCACGGTCACTGTGATCGCGCCGTCGTGCCCGATTGCATCGCGCGCGTTGAGCAACAGATTCAGCAGCGCATCCTGCAGGGCCCGCTCATCAACGAGCGCACCAAGATTGTTTGCGCCCTGTGTGGCAATGGTGATGGATGGATCGAGTGATGCAGCAAACAACCGAACCAAGTCGCTGCTGATGCGTGCGACATCACATTCAACCGGGTTGAGTTCCTCATTGCGGGAAAAGGACATGAGCTGATCGGTAACGCGACCACCGCGTTCGACCGCACGGCGCGTGACCGAAAGAATATGCTCTCGCTCCGCTTCAGGCAGGTCATGCTCTGCAAGTCGGTTCAGATTACCCGCAATGATCGTCATGATGTTGGAAAAATCATGCACGACACCACTGGTCAGCTGGATGGCGGCCTCAATTCGCTTGGTATGCACGAGCATCTCCATTGCCCGCCTTTCCTCGGTGATATCCAGGGAAAGAACATAGATCCCGCGCACCGTGCCATCACTCACAATGTCGGGGACCAGAGACGTGCGCACATGCCTGAGAACGCCTGTTTCATCCACAGGGTCGATCTCGACAGAACTTGCTTCCCCCGCGACTGCGTTCGCTATCGCGGGTTTGAGCACTTCCAGCACGGAGGGGTCGAACACTTCGTCAACCTTCATGCCAGCCAGTTCCTCGGCCTGGTGACGCAGGATGCCGGAAAAGCGATTGTTGGAGAAGCGATAGACGCCCTCGCGGTCGAGATAGGCAATGTGGGCGGGAACCGAACGCATGATCGTGCGCATTCGCAGGTCCGATTCCTGGAGCTGACGCTTGACCTCCTCCAGTGCCCGGTTGGCCGCGTTCAGTTCGCGGTTGGTTGCTTCCAGTTCGCCAGTTCGCTTGAGAAGGCTCGTGGACAGTCGGTCAGCGGTTTCCTTCAACAGGGATTCATGGTGCTTGCGAACGGAAATGTCCGTGTAGACGGCAACCCAGCCACCCGTGGCAAGGGCATGCCCTTCAACGGCAATCACCTTTCCGTTCGGTCGGGTGCGTTCGAAATAGTGATCTTCGAAGGCCCGGGCGCGTTCGACGCGTTCGCGCACCAGTTCATCGACATCGCCAGGTCCGAAATCACCATTTTCCGCGAGGAAGCGATTGATGTCCTCGAACGTCGTGCCGGGCTGGATGAAGCTCTGCGGCAGACCGTAAAGCGTGATGAATGTGCGGTTGGCGTGAACAAGGCGCAATTCCCTGTCGAAGATCGTGATGCCCTGTTCAAGCAGGTTGAGGCCTGATTCAAGCAGCGCATGATTGCGCAGGGCGTGGCGATGCGCACCATCTTCGTAGCGGTTGTCGGGTCGCCTGATCATCGGACTGGTAGCCATGCCCCTACGTCTATCACGATGAAACCGCAGGGCGGAAGCGTGTCATGTGATCGCGACCTATCGCGTGGCGAGCACCAGCAACACGACGCCGCAAACCACCATCGCCGCCGCCAACAGGCGCTTTTGCCATGGCCTTTCGCGGAACCAGACCACACCAATCAGGGCGGCAATGATCACGCTGGATTCGCGGACAGCCGAAACAGCGCCAAGTGCAGCAATCTGCATGGCCAGAATTGCCATACCATATGCGGCGGCCGATACGATGCCACCAGCCAGGCCCCAGCCAAGGGCGCGCGCACTCGAAGGGCCGAGTACCTGGCGACGTTGCCACAGAAAGGCGAGCGAGATTGGACTTCCGGCGAGAAAGAGCCACCCGATATAGCCGGGCGCATTGTTGCCCGAGGCCCTGACCCCAATGCCATCGACTACGGAATAGGCAGCGATTGTCAGCCCTGCCAACAGGGCCCACATCACGGTTGCGCTGCGGGCCTGGGCCATCTGCCTTCCGGTTGCGAGAAGGAAAATCGCCCCGGAGACCAGCAAAATTCCTGTCCAGGCGGTGCCGGACATTTGCTCGTCGGCCCACAGCCAGGCGGAAAGTGACACGAGGACCGGCGCTACACCTCGCGCGATGGGATAGACGAAACTCAGATCACCTACGCGATAGGCAGCAATCAGGAAGCCGTAATACAGCCAATGGATGACAACTGATGCCGCGATGAAGGGCCAGCTTTCAGGTGCAGGCGGCGCGGATATCAGGCAAAGAAACAGGCCTGCCATGGCATGACCGGCAATGACCGCGCCCATCGTCAGAACCCGGTCGCCCGCCCCTTTTACAAGGGCATTCCATGTTGCGTGAAGTGTTGCAGCACCCAATGCCAGCAACAGTGCCATGGCACTCATTGAGACGTCTCTTGAGGCGAGGATATTGCCAGATCGTCTTTCGTGCCGGTGTCCTCGGCACGATTGCCTTGGGCCGAACCGGCGAAGCGCACGCCGTTCTTCTGCCCTGCAAGTCGGGGATCTCCAGACTTGATCAGGACCGGACGGCCTTCAAGTGCCTCGAAACATCGCTCCAGCGTTTCGAGTTCCAGTCTCGCCATCGCTTCATGGGTGAAGAAGGTCAGGTGCGGCATCAGCAGCACATTGTCCATGCCATAAAGCGCGCGCAAGGGATGATTCTCGCGATTGATCGGTTCGATGCCATATACGTCGAGACCGGCGCCGGCGATCTGTCCGGTAGCAAGCGCGTCGAGCAATGCACTCTCATCCACCAGCGCACCGCGCGAGACATTTATGAGAAAGGCTGACGACTTCATGGCGGCAAACTGGCGACCGCTGAAAAGATGGCGCGTCTGAGCGTTGAGCACCGCATGGAGCGAGACAAAGTCGCAGCGGCCCAGCATTGCTTCGAGGTCATCGCATTTTTCAACGCCGGAAGCTGCCATTTCTGCGGCTTGCACGTTCGGGTCATAGCCAAGCACATGGGCGCGAAAACCCGCTCCGGCCATGCGCGCCATGGACTTGCCGATCCTGCCAACGCCAACAAGGCCCACGGTCTTTTCTGCGATATCACTGGCCAGCCAGCGCCCGCCCGGCCAGACCCAGCCTTGCCCCTGCATGGCCTCATGTATCGGCCGCAGCCGCTTTGCCAGGGCGATCATCAGCATGAAGGCGCCTTCGGCAACGGTCTCTTCGGCATATTCGGGGACGTTTACAACCGCCACGCCTCTTACAACGGCTGCTTCAATGTCGATGGCGTCAATGCCCACGCCATATTTCACGATTGCCTTCAGTCGGGTTGCCGCGTTGATGATGCGGGCTGTGATCGGTGTGTAACACATCAGTATGAGGTCGGCATCGCGGGTGTGTTCGAGCAGTTCTCCCTCGCTGATGCCATCAGGCAGCAGCACCAGTTCAGCACCTTTTTCGCGCAGTACGCTGTCGATCATCGGGCATTCAAGTTCCCGGTCGGTGCGCACGATCTTCCAGCGCCGCGTCATCCGGCACGCTCCACCTGCCGAATGGACTCCTCCACGATCGTCAAAGCGCGATCCAGATCGTCCTCAGCAATCGTCAAGGGTGGTGAAAGGGTAAGCACCACACCAGCCGATATCTTGAATGAGAGCCCGCGTTCCAGGCACAGATAATAGACCTTTTCAGCCATGTCGCGCGCGCTGGTTCCGCTCTTGCCAATAGCGGTGATCTCGATTCCGAACATCATGCCCCTGCCGCGAACATTGCCGGCAATCGCAGAGCTGACAGCGAATTCCTGCAGACGCGACAGTGCCTTTTCGCCCAGTCTGGCTCCCCGCTCGACCAGTCCTTCATCCTCGATGATTGCCAGCGTGGTCAAAGCAGCGCGTGCCGTCACCGGGTTCTTTTCGTGGGTGTAGTGACCGATCGCGAAATCACCGCAGACATCGAGATCGCGCCGCGCCACAACGGCGGCAATGGGCAGGATGCCGCCGCCCAGTGCCTTGCCCAGCGTCACGATATCGGGAACCACCTCATCATGCTCGAAAGCAAACATCCTGCCGGTCTTGCCAAGTCCGGTCGGGATTTCGTCCATTATCAGGAGTGCGCCATGACGGTTGCACGCTTCACGCACAGCCTTCCAGTATCCTGGCGGGGGCACAACCGGTACCGCCCGCATCGGTTCGGCAATCACCGCCGCGACATCGCCTTCCCGCTCCAGCGCAAATTCGACCATCCTTGCACAGGCCAGCGCGCAGCTTTCGGGCCCCGGATGACCATAGGCGCAGTGATGGCAATTGAACGGGGCAACATGTTCGGTACCCGGCAGCAGCGGACCGGCAATGTGACTGCGAAAAGTCGCTTCACCGCCAACCGACGAAGCGCCGAAACCCGCGCCGTGAAACGCGTCCCAGAAGCTGACCGTCTTGAAACGACCGGTTGCGGCGCGCGCAATGCGCAATGCCACTTCGTTGGCGTCTGATCCTCCGGTCGTGAAAAGGACCTTGCCCAGATCACCCGGCGCGATCTCGCCCAGCTTTTCCGCCAATTGCACCGAGACATCATTGGTGAAGCGCCTTGGCGAGAAACTCAGGCTGTCAAGCTGCGCCTTGATTGCAGCAACCAGACGAGGATGGGCATAGCCAATATGGTGGACGGAGTTGCCATGGAAATCCATGTAGCGCCGCCCTGCTACATCCTCGATCCAGATACCTTCCGCGTGGGCAATGGTCGAGACGCAAGGGGAGGAAAGGGCCTGGTGCAGGAAGGCGGCCGCGTCGCGCTCGAGTAGATCTTGCGCCGCAGAGTCCTTGTTGCGGGCGAGCCAGTCGGATCGCGCTGCACTTGTATTGCTTTCACCTTCGGTGTGGCGCATCAGGCTGCATCCTCCAGGTCGTTGGCCTGGATCACGATACGGTTTGGGCCGATCAGAATCACGCCATATTGCGGGCGCTCGTCGGGAGCCACGAAATCGTTCCAGTCTGTCAGGGCATAAGCGGGGCGGGTCTGGTGCGCCAGGGCGCGAAGGGTGGTGAAGGGCACTCCGGCAATCACACCGCACACAGGCCTGTGGACATGCCCGCAGAAAAGATACTCCACGTGCCTGGCACGGTTCAACACACTGATGAGCCGACCCTCGTCGTGCAACATGATGTCGTCCTGAAGTCCAAGACCAAGCCGCGCTGGCGGATGATGCATGAATACAAGCACGCGCTGTCCGGCACAGGCGTGCAGTTGATGTTCCAGCCAGCCAATTCGCGCTTCATCCAGACGGCCACCATCTTCGCCTGGCGAGAGCGTATCGAGGCACAACAGGGTGAGTTCACCGACATCCCAGCGAAACTGCTGGTAATCAGGCATGGCTTCGCCGGGCGGTGGAAATACACGGCGGAATTCTTCCCGATTGTCGTGATTGCCTGTCATCGGCAGGAATGGCATCGGCAAACCGGCCACCGCATCGGCGAGCATGGCATAGGCTTCAGGCTCACCCTTGTCGGCAAGATCGCCGGTACCAATGCAGGCAATCGCGTCGCCATGATGAAGCCTGATCTGCTCCACCGCCTGAGCCAGGCGTTGCTGGCAGGCAACGCCTTCAACCATCCCGCTTCCGGTCAGATGGGTGTCGGATATCCAGACCAGCTTGGTGGTGAAATGCATAGGCTCCCTATCTGGGCCAGGGCAGAGAATAGGTCTTCACGTTGGTGAAGAACTTCATTGCCTCCAATACGCCTTCCTTCACGCCGTTGCCGCTGTCCTTGATGCCGCCGAAGGGGGACATCTCGATACGGTAACCGGGCTGTTCCCAGATGTTCACTGTGCCGACATCCAGACCTTCAATGTAAGCCTGCATGCGGCGGAAGTCGTTGGTGCAAACGCCTGATGAAAGCCCGAATGGGGTTGAATTGGAGATGCGCATGACTTCTTCGTCATTGTCTGGAACCCTGACAATCGGCACAATCGGACCGAAAGTCTCTTCCATGACCAGTTCGCTGTCATGCGGCACATTGTCGACGGTGATCGGCGGCAGAAGCGCACCCTTGCGACCTGGATGGTAGAGAATGCGCGCGCCGGACTTTTCCGCGTCATGAACGCGCCGCTCGAACGTTTCGGCTGCCTTCGAATGGATAACGCAGCCAAGCTGCGTTTCATTGTCCATCGGATCACCAAATTTCAGCGCCTTTGCCCGCTCCAGGATCATCGGCACGATGCGATCCGCCACCGATTCCTGCACCAGAATGCGTTTGACTGCCGTGCAGCGCTGGCCGGAATTGCCGGTGGCTCCGGCAACGGCGATTGTCGCCGCCTTTTCCAGGTCCCCATCATCAAGATCGTTGAGGATTATCAGCGGATCATTGCCGCCCAGTTCCAGCGCCTGGCGCTTGTAGCCAGCCTTGGCCGCGATCATCTTGCCGACCGGCACACCACCCGTGAAGGTAATGATATCGATATTGTCGTTGGTGATCATCTCGTCGCCAATGTCGGCTGGCCAGCCGGTGACAATCTGGAACATTTCCGGCGGAAGCCCTGCTTCATACAGAATGTCAGCCAGCGTTATGGCGGTCAGCGGCGTCAGTTCTGTCGGCTTGCACACCACGCAATTGTTGGTGGCTATGGCAGGCGCGATCTTGTGCGCGACCATGTTCAGCGGATGGTTGAACGGCGTTATGGCGGAGATGGCACGGACCGGTTCGCGCTTTGTGTAAATCTTTCGATCCTTGCCATGCGGGGTGAGATCGCAGGAGAAGATCTGTCCGTCGTCCAGGATCGCCAACTGGCCAGCCAGCGTGAAGACATCATAGGAGCGGCCCGTCTCGTAGAGCGCATGCTGCTTGCAGATGCCGAGTTCCAGCGTCAGCCAATGAGCGATTTCCTCGCGTCTTTCGCGGATGAGCTGTGCGGTTCGAAACAGGATCTGCTGGCGCTCATACCGTGTAAGGCGCGGTGTATAACCAGCGGCGATCTCGAAAGCACGGCGCGCATGTTCGGCCTTGCCGGCTGGAACTGTTCCGATCACCTCATCGGTGTAGGGATAGAGAACCTCGACCACATCATGCGTGGTCACCTTTTCTCCGCCAATGCGCATGGCTTCATGGCGCACGGCCCTTCTTGTACCACTCATCTTGTTCTCCCGAGAAGGATCACGCGTTTTTCTGCGCGGCGGCCATGGCCGCATAATGGAAAGCATCGAAATTGCGAAGTACCGGAGCTTCCGGCAGTTCCTTGAGCACCCTGTTCACAATGAAGGGTACTGCCTGTTCACTCAAGCCGCCATGCGAACGCAATGGCTCATTGAGTGCGGCGAGGTCGTGACGGTGCTCGCTGGTACCGATTGTCTTGTTTTCAGATGAAACCAGGACGATGTCACCGATCCTGTCGGTTGGAAGCTCGAAGCGCGCGCACGCATCCTCGCGCGAAAGGACAACATCGAGGCCCTTGACCTGAGACAGGCGCTTCATGATGTCGGCGCGATCTGCGCCTTTCGGCAGGTATGCAGTGGCGAACGAACCCAGTGCGCCGTGATGGACAACATAGGGATCGGTGATTGGCAGGATGACGCGTGCCTTTTCCTTGCCAAGCCATTCGTCGAGCAGGTCCTGGACATAGATAACATCGGGAGAACCGTCCGCCAGGTGCTTGGGTTTCATGCCATGGTCAGCGGTGACCACGATTGCAGCGCCCAGCGCGTCCAGTTCGCCAAGATAGCGGTCGAACATCTCGTAGAAGCTGTTGGCATCGGGATTGCCCGGAGCATATTTGTGCTGCACGTAGTCGGTCGTGGTCAGGTACATGATGTCCGGCTTGAATTCTTTCAGCAGACGAACGCCTGCGGCGAAAACGAATTCGGACAGATCTGCGGAATAGACTTCGGGAACCGGCATTCCCAGCCAGGAATTGACATTGGTGATGCCGTTTTCCGCCATGGTCGTCTTGTCGGAGCGCTCTGAGGAGAAACAGATAGCGCGACCCTCGTCAAAGCGCAGCCCATGCCCGAGCAGGGCGCGCAGCTTGTCTTTTGCTGTCACGATGGCAACCCGTGCGCCTGCGTCGTAGAACGCCTTGAACACCGTGGGGGCACGCAGGAAACGCGGATCGTTCATCATCACTTCCTCACCCGTCTCGGGCTCGTAGAGATAATTTCCGCAAATGCCATGCACTGCAGGCGGGCGACCTGTTGCGATCGACAGGTTGTTGGGATTGGTAAAGCTGGGGATGACGCTGTGGGCAGTGCGCACTGTTCCCGTCGATTTCATGCGCTTGAGCGTGGGCATCAGGCCCGCTTCGATCGCCTTGTCGAGATAGGCCGGCTCGCATCCATCCAGGCAGATGGCAATTGCAGGAACCGATGGCCAGGCATATTCGCGGCCATTGGCCGTCACGGCAACGCGGGTCATCTTGTTCATTTCGTTTCCTGTCAGTGTGTTTTCGGTGTCAAGTTTTCAGAGGCGAGAAGGCAGGTGGATCAGGCAGCCAATCTGGCTCGCTCGATCAGGGCCTGCGCGGGAGGGGCAGCCGAATCAACGCCCATCGCGCTGAGTGCCGCCTCGGCTGCGGTTACGACCCGACGCATGACATGTTCGTCAATCTGGCCGATGCAACCAATACGGAAACTGTCCACAACGGTCAGCTTTCCTGGATAGATGATGAACCCGGACGCCTTCATGCGATCATAGAATTCGGAGAAATCGAACTTCGGGTGGGCGGGATTGAAGAAAGTCACGATGATGGGCGAGAGCCAGCGATCCTGAAGCAGGGTTTCAAAACCCAGCTTGCGCATTCCGGCCACCAGGACATCGCGATTGCGCGCATACCGCGCCCCACGCCCTGCGACCCCGCCTTCGATGCGATGCAGCCTCAAGGCTTCCATGAAAGCAGCAACGACATGGGTTGGAGGCGTGAAACGCCATTGGCCGGTCTTGTTCATGGCGCTCCATTGAGCATGTACATCGAGGCTGAGCGAGTGGCTTCGCCCTTTGGCCGCTTCCAGTTCGCTTTTCCTGGCAATGACAAAACCGAAGCCAGGCACGCCTTCGATGCATTTGTTGGCTGACGAGACCAGCGCTTCGTAGCGGATCTCGTTTACGCCGATGGGTACCGCGCCAAAAGCGCTCATGGAATCAACTAGCAGCTTGCGGCCCCGCGCATAGGTTGCCTCGGACACTTCCGCGACCGGGTTGAGGATGCCTGAACTTGTTTCGCAATGGATGGCAACGACATGCGTGATGGACGGGTCGGCGTCGAGTGCTGCGGCGACCTCATCGCCCCTGGGCGGCATGTAGTCGCCCTTGTCGATCACCGTGCAGCCACGTCCAAGATAGGCAAGAGTTTCGGCAGCGCGCTTGCCGTAAGCACCATTGGCCAGAACAAGCACCTTGCCGTCGCGTGGAACGAAGCTGCCAAGCATGGCCTCGACCGCGAACGTGCCGCTACCCTGCATCGGAACGCAGTCGAACTCGCCATTCGCGTCCCCTGCGATTTCAAGCAGTTCACGGCGCAACTGCGCTGTCAAAGCCCGGAAATCACCATCCCACGAGCCCCAGTCCTTCAGCATTGCCTGCTTGACTTCATAGGCGGTAGTCAGCGGGCCAGGGGTAAGCAGATAGGGCTCTCCCAGATGCGGTTCTGGAAATGCTTCACTCATGCCTTGCGTCAGGTTCGTCAACATTGCCAACCATCCAGTTTGAGCCCGAATTCGGCTCATTTCCCACGCGTTGATCCATATGTAAAATCGTTATTTCGTATTCACCTATAAATTCTTTCCTGATCCTGAAGTCTCGCTCAGGCGACTTTCCAAAAGGCCACCACTATGGCGCAGGATGGGGTAGGCCACGGTTGCCAGAAGGGAATTGATTTCCTTGAACGCGCGTACCGTTTCCAGGTGAATATCGCTGGTCTCTATGCTGCGCACCATGCCGGTCTGGAGCCGCTGGAGATGGCGCTCGTGGCTGGAGCGTTCCAGCTTTCGCATCGTCTCCTTTTCCCGGACCAGTTGGCGTGCGGATTCGACGTCGCCTGAAACCAGAACATTGAGGCAGAGCTGGATATTGGACTGCACACGGGCATGCAGGTTTTCCATTTCCTTCCAACCTTCCTCGGAGAAGTTGAGGTTTTTCGCGTTCTTCTCCTTCACCAGCGGCAGGAGCGTCTTGGCGATGATGTCCCCGACATGCTCCATGTTGATCGCAAAGTCTGCCAGTTCAATGCCGCGGCGCGCCTCTTCCTCATTCAGGGTGCCCCGGTTCACCTTCGCGATGAACAGCTTGATCGCCGTATGGGAGCGGTTCACCTCTTCATCAAACTGACGAATGCGATCCACCTGCTCCTTGGTTGCATGCTCAAACAGATTCATCATCGGCGAGAACATCGTCTCCAGCGTTTCGCCAATCCGCAGGCATTCGCGCGTGGCACTTGCCAGTGCCAGGCCAGGCGAAGCGATGGCCGATTCATCAAGCGCGCTCTGCGGACGGCGCAGGAGCGTGGCATCCACATCGACGCGTTCGGGAAGCATGCGATTGACCAGCTTCTCCATGAGGCCGGAAAACGGCAGGGCCAGCACGACAAGCAGGCCGTTGAAGACAAGGTGAAAATTGACGATCTGGCGCGCTTCCGTGCTGCCCAGTCTCTCCATCGGCAAGACAAACCACATGATCGAAAACAGTCCGGCGACCGCCGAGCCGGCGCGAAACAGAAGATTGCCCAGCGGAACCCGCCTCGCCTTCAGTTCGAGATTACGCGTCAGCCAAACAGAAATCATGCCGCCGCCAAGGTTCGCGCCCAGCACCATGGGAAGCGCTACCTCCAGCGGCAGCAGGCCGCGTGTTGCCATGGTGGCGAGCAACAGCACGGTGGCGATCGAGGAATGAACCAGCCAGGTGAAAAGGGCGGCCAGTGCAAAGGCAGTGAGCGGATCGGCCTTCAGGTAGGTCACGATCTGCGGCAGGAAGCGGCTGTCACGCAGCGGCTCGGTGGAGTCGCCGATCATTTTCAGGGACAGCAGCACAAATCCGATGCCCAGCAATATCCGACCAGTCTGGCGGGGCGTGCGACCTTCGAATTTCAGGAAAAGCGTGGCGCCCGCCAGAAGGAGAAGCGGGATCAGCCAGGCCAGGTCGAACGACAGGATCCTGACTACAAGGGCGGAACCGAAATCCGCCCCTAGCATGGTGGCAATGCCAGCCGAAACGCCGAGGATGCCGCTTGTGACGAAGCCCGCCGCCAGCAGGCCCACTGCGGTTGAACTTTGCAGCAGGACGGCCATGACCGCACCGGAAAAAGCTGCCTGGATGTGATTGGCCCGCGCGTTGCGCAATGTGCCTTTCAGGACTGCCGCGTTGGCGCGTTCGACGCCCGTGCGCACCATGCGCACCGCCCAAAGCAATAACATCACGGCAGCAGCCAGGTTCAGCAGAACCGTAAAGGGGTGCATTCAGAGCCTCCAGTGACAGGGTGGCGCCAACAAAGCGCCTTTGCTATCTATAATTCAAATCGCTAGATTTGATGTTCACATAAGCCTTGTTGATCGAGAATTGGCCACTTCATGCGTTATGTCCAGTTGAGAGCTTTCCACCATGTCGCAATCTGTGGCGGATTTTCGCGCGCCGCGGAAGAACTGTTTCTCACCCAGCCCGCCATTTCCGATCAGGTGCGCAAGCTCGAGGAAGAGTATGACGTCATTCTGTTCAACCGCCACAAGAAGCAGGTGACTATCACTTCTGCTGGCGAAAAGCTGCTCGAGATCACCAGGCGGCTGTTCGACAGCGAGCAGCAGGCGCGCGACCTGTTGAGCGAATCACGCGCACTGCGCAGCGGCACACTCAAAATCATTGCCGATTCGGCCCATCACGTGCTGCATATTCTCGCCACCTTCCGCAACAAGCATCCCGGCGTACAGATATCGATCAGGACGGGCAACAGCGAGGATGTGATTGCGCGCCTGCACGACTATACCGCCGATATCGGCGTGCTGGGTGACTTCACGGCATCAAAGGATTTCAACGTTATCCGGCTTAACGCAACGCCAATATCGGCCTTCGTGGCAAGCAGCCACCCGCTGGCAAGCCGCAAGTCCTTCACGCTGAGCGAGCTCAGTGGCCTGCCGCTTGTCATGCGTGAACAGGGATCGAAGACTCGGCGCAAGGTCGAGGAAGCGGCAGAGCGCGCTGGTGTCGTGCTGGAAGCGGGCATCGAGGCGGAAGGGCGCGAGGCGGTACGCGAGATCGTGGCGGCCGGCAGCGGCATAGGCTTCGTCTCGGAAGCGGAGTTTGGCAATGACAAACGGCTGGTGCGCATCCCGGTATCGGGAACGGATGGCATGACGATGGAAGAGTCGCTCATCTGTCTCAAGGATCGCGCCCAGGGCAAGCTGGTGAGTGCCTTTTTCAACATCGCTCGTTCCATGGTGAAAAGCCGCTGAAAATGCCATCATCACGCGGTCAGACTTGTGCGCCTGGCATATGCATCCTGTTGCACAGGGGCTTGGCGTGCATGTAGTGAAGAGAGCCATTCAGGCGACGGACAAGATGGAAATGCAAACCTCAACCACCCTGCAACTGCTCGAACGGCTGGTCGCGTTCCCGACCGTCAGCAGGGAAAGCAATCTGGCGATAATCGATTTCATCGAGGCTTTCCTGCTGGAGCGGGGTGCCACCGTGCACCGCATAAAGGATCCGGTCCAGGAGAAGGCTGGGCTGTTCGCCCGCATCGGGCCCAGCGATGGCGAAGGCATTCTACTGTCCGGGCATACGGATGTGGTTCCGGTCGCGGGGCAGGACTGGTCCGGCGACCCGTTTGCGCTGCGCAGGGATGGCAGCCGTGTCTATGGCCGCGGAACCACGGACATGAAGGGGTTCCTGGCGGCAATGCTGGCTGCGGCGGATCGCGCTTCGCGCCAGAAATTGGCGCAACCGCTCAAGTTCGCCTTTTCGTGGGACGAGGAGCTTGGTTGCCTCGGCATCCCCAAGATGCTGCCCGAACTCGACGCCAGCATCGGCAGGCCACAACTGTGCATCGTTGGTGAGCCGACCCTGATGCGCGTTGCGCTCGGCCACAAGGGAAAGGTCGCCTTGCGGGCGGTGTGCAACGGCATGGCAGGCCATTCCGCCATGGCGCCGGACTTTGTCAATGCGATCCACCTGGCGGTCGACTTCATTGGGCGGCTGCGCGCCATCCAGGCCAATCTGCAGGAAAGCGGCGTGCGCGACACCGACTATGCCATCCCCTACACGACCGTTCACGTGGGCAAGATCAGCGGCGGCACCGCACTCAACATCGTGGCGGACCATGCGGTTGTCGATTTCGAATTCCGTTATCCCGCAAACGAGGACCCGCAGCGCATTCGTGCCGCCATTGGCGAAGCAGCCGAACTGGCGGCAAGGCCCTATCGCGAGCGCTTTGCGCAGGCGCGCATCGAACTGGAAGAGGCCTTTGCCTATCCGGGCCTTGGCACTGCACGAAACTCCCAGGCATGTGACCTCATGCTTGGCTTTGTCGATGATCGCTCAACGCTGAAAGTTGCCTATGGCACGGAAGGGGGCTGTTTCTGCGAGCAGGGCATTCCCTCGCTCGTGTGCGGACCGGGCTCGATGGACCAGGGCCACCAAAGCGACGAATTCATCGAAATTTCGCAGCTTGCCGCCTGCGACACGATGCTGGATCGCGTGATAACTCATCTGTCGCGTTGACTGGCGTGTGCATGGTCAACATCCGTGCCCATTCCTTCCAGGCCTGTTAGTTCATGGGGCAACCCAGTTCCTGAAATCCACATCAGGAAGGCTGACATGAAGCAGCCAGCTTCACTGCGATCAATTGACCAAACTGGGCGTGGGCACGTGCATCCTGGCCGTGTCGGGCATTGCACTGCGGAACTCTTCTCAGCACCGCTGTCGACTTCGCCGTGGAGTGCATGGAAACGAGGTTTCGCCAACAGGCAAACTGAAAGCGTATTGCTTTGCACCTTGGCGTAGATTTGGCGCGCCCGAAGAGATTCGAACTCCTGACCCCCAGATTCGTAGTCTGGTGCTCTATCCAGCTGAGCTACGGGCGCCTGGCGAAACGGATCGGCTGACAACGCCCATCCATGGCGCGCCCGTGCGGACGGCCTTCGCAAGGCGGCTTGGTAATGCCTTGCCGTTCGAAATGCAAGCCATCTGGCGCAAAGAAATGCAGGCGTGAGGAGCGAATTTTGCGATCCCTGCTCCGTCCCCTTCGCCATGGACGGCGGATCGTTGGTGTTTCATGCTCGGGAGCGGGGAATAGCGCGTGCCCGGATCAGGCAGAAGTGGAACGCGACGGCTGGTCGGGCAGGCGGATCAGGAACTCTGTGCCGGCCGGCGAGGTTGAAACGAGCGTGATCATTCCGCCATGGGCGCGCACCAGTTCGGCGGCAATCGCCAGGCCAAGTCCCGTGCCGCCGGGGCGGGCCGATCCCTGGAAGGCGCGAAACAGGTTTGGCAGCATGTCGGATGCCATGCCCTCGCCGGTATCGGCGACGCGCAATTCCACCCCGTTCGCCTCACGCCTGCCGGAAACCGTGATGCGGCTCACCGCACTGCCGTGATGATCCGCGCCGCGCTTTTCCATCGCCTGCACCGCGTTGCGGCACAGGTTCAGCATCACCCTGAAGAACTGCTCCGCATCGACATCGGCTTCGAGATCGCCCGGCACCTGGTTGCGCCATTCCACTGATCCGCCAGTCGGCAGGCCCAGCAGTTCGCCCACATCATCGACAATGCGCGCGAGGCGATGGCGCTGGCGACGTGGCGGCTGTTCTGCTGCCTTGCCATAGGCGAGCACCGAGCCGGTATAGCTTGCGGCGCGATCAATGGTGCGCAGAAGTTTCGGCGCGAGGCGCTGCACGGTCGGATCGGGAAGGCTTGAAAGCCTGTCGGAAAAAAGCTGGGCGGATGCAAGAATGTTGCGCAGGTCGTGATTGATCTTGGAAACGGCAAGGCCGAGGTCGGCCAGGTGCTGGCGCTGGCGCAGCGTGTTGTGCAGATCAGTCTCGAAAGCGGCAAGCCGCGTTTCGGCAACGCCGATCTCATCCCTGCGCCCGGTCGGCTCATAGATGAGCGAGGCATTGTCCGGCTCGGCGGAAAAGGCGTTCATGTTGCGCGACAGGCGCCTGATCGGGCGCACGATCAACCAGTGGAGGGCGAGGAAGACGAGGCTGGCAGTTATCAGCGAAATCGCCAGCGACAGAAGAAGAACATTGCGCGCATATAGGCGCAGCGCGTGCTTGAGGCGTACATCGGTCTGTACCAGTTCGATAATGGCATCGCGCGACTTCATGGGCGCAAAGACACGATAGGATTTGCCGCTTGGCGACAGCAGCATTGCAAGCGCGCTGGTGATGGCTTTGACCGGGTGCATCGTGGTCATGTCGATATGTTCGGAAACGGCCTCCGGCATGCTTGATTCAGCCATCAGGCGGCGCATCGAGCCTTCCTGGATGACAACGGCCTGTGATGCGGTGGAACGCAGCAGTTCGCGTTGTGCGCGCTGGCTCAACATGGGATCGGCGCTGTCGAGATAGACGATGCTGGCAGATTCAGCCGAGTCGAGATAGGCCTGCAGCCAGACATTCCTGTAGTTCGCCACGGAAGGCACGAAGATCAGGACTTCAGCGACCATGACGAAGATGACCGTGAGAAGCAGGAGTTTTCCCGAAAGGCCGCGCCAGCCGACAATTGCATCCGGCTCGCCAGCCAGTCTGCCTGACGACGGCGCTTCGGCAGCGCTCAGTGCTGATGGCGCTGATGCAATGGCGGACTGGGCCAGCAAGCCGTTATCGGCCTGAGTATATCCGCCATCCTTGCGTGCCCCTGTTCGCTCATCCATGCAGGCAAATCCCTTTCACCTGTACAATATAGGGGTGATGGCTGCCAAATCTATCCGAACTTGCGCAGGAACCTTACCAGCCAGCGCACGAACGGTTTCCTCGCCATGGGTGTATAGTAGGTTACAGCGGCGCGTTTCCCGATTTCCGACAGGGTCGGATAGGGCGCGACATAGGCTGTCATGTCGGACAGCTTCAAGCCGGATGAAATTGCCAGCGCCCACAGATTGATGATCTCACCGGCATTGGCGCCGACGATGGATGCGCCCAGTATCCGGCCACGCTTGCCCGCAATGACCTTGATCATGCCCACCGTCCTGCGCTCGGCCTGTGCCCGGTCATTTTCATGATAGGGCCAGCGCAGCACGGAAATCGAACCGTGTTTCTCTCGCGCAGCATCTTCGCCCAGCCCGACATGCGCCAGTTCCGGATCGGTATAGGTGACCCATGGGATGATCGAGGTATCAGCGCGCGCTTTCTGGCGAAAGAGGATCGAGCGGATCACAAGGCCCGCATGATAGCCTGCAACATGCGTGAACTGCAGCGAGCCTGCCACATCGCCAATGGCATAGACGCGGCGGTTGCGGGTGCGCAGATCTGGCGCGACCCTGATGCCCTTTCGGTCATATGCGATGCCCGCTTCCTTCAGACCAAGCCCTTCGACATTGGGGGACCTGCCAACCGCGACCAGCAGGTCCGAACCATCTATCACCTCTTCGAGATCGTCTCTGAAAATACGGACCCTAACGCCGGTCTTGCCACGGCGTTCCACGCCGACCACCTTGGAACCTTCCAGGATTTCGAGCCCTTCCCGGCGCAGGCGATCAAGCACGATGGCGGTGAGTTCGGGATCATCCTTGCCGAGCGCCTTGACGCCCTCGACTACCGTCACCCGGCTGCCAAGACGCAGATGCGCCTGCGCCAGCTCGATGCCGATCGGACCACCGCCTATGACGATGAGATGGGTCGGCCTGCGCTGGTTGGTGAAGATCGTCTCATTGGTGAAGTATGGAACTGTGTCCAGCCCCTCAATGGGTGGCAGGAACGGGGATGAGCCGGTAGCGATGACAAAGCGGCGGGCCCTGATCTCGTGCTCGCCCGCAACCACGGTTCTGGTGTCCTTGAACGCGGCGCGCGCGCGAATGACGGTAACGCCCATGGCGATGAATCGCTCGACGGAATCGTTTGGCGCGATTGCTTCGATGACCGATCTGACATGCCGATTGACCACCTTGAAGTCGACAGGGAAATCTTCCGGCAGGCCAATGCCGAAGGCGCTCGCTTCGCGCGCGGAGGCAGCATGCTTTGCCGCTGCAATCAGCGCCTTGGAGGGAACGCAGCCATAATTCAGGCAGTCGCCGCCCATTTCGCCCTTTTCGATCAGCACGACGGGAACACCAAAGGCAGCCGCAGCAGCTGCAACAGTCAGTCCGCCCGATCCTGCACCAATGACGCAGATATCCGGCGTGAGTGTCTTGGTCATGGGCTGGCCTCTCGGATGAAAATGCGAAGCTGGATGGTCTACTGGCATGTAACTACCAAGGGCGATCAAACCCGGTCAACGGCTGCGACGTGCGCGCACGCGTTTCAGGACCACGGGAAGAATGGAGACAATGGCCAGACCAACCATGGCAAGGATGATCTCACGCGTGACCAGCGAGCCGGGATCTATGGTGCAGGTGCCAGCTGCGCCACATCCCGGATTTGCCTTTTCCTGTGCGGTGATGACGCTGTCCAATCCGGCACCGATATAGGAGTAGGCAAAAGTGCCGGGAATGATGCCGAGGAAGGTCGCCAGGACATAGGGACCCAGTTTCATGTTCAGCAAGGCGGGCACGATATTGACGACCCAGAAGGGGAAGACCGGTGTCAGGCGCAACGTCAGGAGATAGTTGAAGGCATCCTTGTTGAAGCCATCCACCAGGCGCGAAACAAAGGGTCCGGCGCGATTTCCCAGAAATTCTCCGAAGGATGAACGGGCCACCAGGAAGATCAGTGCCGCACCGGTTGTGGCCGCAAACACGGTAACCGCACCGCCAAGCACGCCGCCAAAGAGAAAGCCGGCAGCCAGCGTGAGCAGCGAGGCACCAGGAAAGGAGATGGCAACCAGCAGCGCATAGATCGCGAAATAGGTTGCCAGCGCCAGCGGCAGGTTTCCTGCAACGCTGTGGGCCAGGGCGAAGCGGTGCATGATCAGGCTGGAAAGGGAAAAATAGTCAAACAGCCCGCCCATCCAGGCGAACAGGAGAGCCAGTACCAGTATGACAGGGGCAGCCAACCGGCGTATTGTTGGCAAGAAGCCTGTGGTTGCTTGCTGCATTGTGCGTTCCATCCCCTTCTCCCCGCAGCGCGAAGAGGCCATTTCACTCAGCTCGACCAATCACTGTCACCCTGCTCTTGCCCCTGATACTCAGGACCCATGTGGAGAAAATCGGTGCTTCCCGCAACGGCAAAACGCCTATCTCACCTGTTCTTGACGGCTGAGCACGGCAGCCTCACTTTTTCTTGAGGCACATTATCGCGATTGCTCAGGCAATGGCAGGATTCAATTGACAGGCCCGGTCGTTCTTCCTATAAGCCCGCCAGCGTCCGGGCCAAGGTGCCGGCGGTGAGTTTGTGTTGCCAACAGGACGCAATGTCCGGCATGCGGTCTGACCTGCCCTTATCCGAAGCGGCAATCAATCGCCGCTCCCGTGCATGACCTGAAGAATTGACACTTTGAGACGAGGATCCGCACGGCAGGTGTGGATGCAAAAAGATGAAGCGTACATATCAGCCCAGCAAACTCGTTCGCAAGCGCCGCCATGGTTTCCGCGCCCGCATGGCCACCAAGGGTGGGCGCAAGGTTATCGCAGCACGCCGCGCGCGCGGCCGCAATCGCCTATCAGCCTGATTTCTCCCGCCAGATCACACGGGCCGTCCAGCGGCACCTGTTTCCAGAACTGCGAACAGGCTTCTCGTGTGCCACGGCTGGGCAAGCGCCAGGTTCTGTCTGACGGGTGGCAAACATGAGCGAGTTCATGACAGGGGCTCCCGGCCAGAAAAAACGATCCGATTTCGCGCGGTTGACGAAGCGCCAGGAATTCATGGCCCTGCGAAACGGCGCGCGCCATCAGGGCAAGTCCTTCATCGTTCAGGCCAGAATTCGCCAGGATGCGCAAACGCGCGGTGAGCAGACTTCGACCACCGAGGATGCTTCGCCACGATTCGGACTGACCATCACCAAGAAAACCGGGAATTCGGTGGTGCGCAATCGCATCCGTCGGCGATTGCGGGAAGTAATCCGCCAAAACGCCCTTGCCGCAGCCCCCGGCCACGATTATGTGCTTGTCGGCAAAAGAAATGCCCTCACAGAGAAGTTCCATGCGCTTGGCGAACAGTTCGTGACCGGGATCGGCAAAACGAACGCAGCACTTGGAAGCAAGCGACACAGCAGTGGCATGCAGGGCAGAAAGCCAAGGCAGGGCGATCAGCCCGGGCAACGCCAGAACTGAACAAGGACGCAAGGAAAACGGCCAATGGACACCAACCGCAACACGTTTCTTGCCATAGTCCTTTCGATGATCGTGATCGTCGCCTGGCAGTTTCTCTATGTCAGCCCGAGGATGGATGCTGAAAAGAAGGCGGCCGAGGCCCAGCGCAGGCTCACGGAACAGACCCAGCAGGCGAACCAGCCCACAAACCAGCCAGCCCAGGGCGGTTCAGAGGCATCGAACCTGCCCACACCGGAAGGCACAGCAGTAGCGCCGAGTGGCGGAACTTTGAATGAACTGCCGGAATCTGCGTCACTGTCGCGCGATTCCGCGCTGGCGAAGTCGCCGCGCATTCGCTTTGACAATCCCCTCATTGCCGGCTCGATCAACCTCAAGGGTGCGCGCTTCGACGATATCCAGCTGAAGAAGTATCGCGAGACCATCGAGAAGGACAGTTCGCTCATCACGCTGCTTTCACCTTCGGACCAGAAGGATGGCTACTTTGCCGAATTCGGCTATGTCGGCTCCGGCACATCCGGTGACGTGCCGGGCCCCGATACGGTCTGGAATGCGCCCGAGGGCGCCAGCCTTGCCCCTGGCAAGCCGGTAAAGCTTACCTGGAGCAACACATCAGGCGTCACGTTCGAACGGACCATTTCTGTCGATGAAACCTATCTGTTCACCGTGAGCGACAAGGTCGTGAACAACAGCGCCCAGGAAGCAGTGCTTTCCCCTTATGGAAGGGTGACGCGCTTCAGCAAGCCGAAAGTGGCGAGCACCTACATCCTGCACGAAGGCCTAATTGGCGTGTTTGGCGATGAAGGGTTGCAGCAGATGACCTACAGCAGCCTGGAAGATGACAAGGAACTCCAGGGCCAGAAATCAGCGGAAGGCTGGATTGGCATTACCGACAAGTACTGGGCAGCGGCACTGGTGCCAAATGCCGGGTTCAAGCCACGTTTCGCCTATTTCAGCGAAGGGCGTCCACGCTGGCAGGCGGACTATCTCGGTGACCCGATCACCGTGGCGGCGGGCCAGAATCTCGAATTGAAGCAGCTGATCTTTGCCGGCGCCAAGGAAGTGGCGACGATCGACGAGTATGAGAAGGAGCACGGAATCAAGAATTTCGAGCTTCTGATCGACTGGGGTTGGTTCTATTTCATCACCAAGCCAATGTTCTGGCTCCTTGACTGGCTCTACAAGCTCGTCGGCAATTTCGGTATCGCGATCCTGCTTGGAACCGTGATCATCAAGGGTGCCGTGTTCCCGCTTGCCAACATGTCGTACAAGTCGATGGCGCAGATGAAGAAGCTGCAGCCGGAAATGACCGCGATGCGCGAGCGTTACGCGGATGACAAGGTCAAGCAGCAACAGGAAATGATGGCGCTTTACAAGCGCGAGAAAATCAATCCAGCGGCAGGCTGCTGGCCGATCCTGATCCAGATTCCGATCTTCTTCGCGCTCTACAAGGTTCTCTTCATCACCATCGAGATGCGGCATGCGCCGTTCTTCGGCTGGATTCAGGACCTTGCCGCCCCCGATCCGACCTCCATGTTCAATCTGTTCGGCCTGCTTCCATTCGAAGTGCCAGCCTTCCTGCTGATCGGCGTTTGGCCCCTGATCATGGGCATCACCATGTTCCTGCAGATGCAGATGAACCCAGCGCCGCCGGATCCTACCCAGGCAATGATCTTCAAGTGGATGCCAATCGTGTTCACCTTCATGCTGGCGACCTTCCCGGCTGGACTGGTCATCTACTGGGCATGGAACAACACGCTGTCGATCATTCAGCAGGCCGTGATCATGCGCAAGTATGGCACCAAGATCGAACTGATCGACAATCTGCGAAAGCTGACGGGGCGAAACCCGAATCCGTCGAAATGACCGAGTCGGCAAACGATCCGGAAACCGCCCTTTCGCCGGAAGGGCGGCTTCTGTTTGCCAGACCCTGGGTGTTCATCCGCGGCGTGCCATCGATGCAGCACCTGCCGCCTGAGGGGCCACCAGAAATTGCCTTTGCCGGACGCTCCAATGTCGGAAAGTCATCCCTGATCAACGCCCTGGTCGGACAAAACGGCTTGGCCCGCACATCAAATACGCCCGGCCGGACCCAGGAACTGAATTATTTCGTTCCAGACGGTTATTCTGGTTCCGCGGGCGATCTGCCTCCGATGGCACTGGTCGACATGCCCGGCTACGGCTTTGCCAAGGCACCCAAGGCGCAGGTGGACCAGTGGACCCGGCTCGTCTTTGCCTATCTGCGCGGACGTGCGACGCTGAAGCGGGTCTATGTCCTGATCGATGCGCGCCACGGCCTCAAGGCGAATGACATGGACGTGCTGGACCTGCTCGACAAGGCCGCCGTTTCATACCAGATCGTCCTGACAAAAGCGGACAAGATCAAGCCACCGGCTGTCACGCGGCTGATCAGCGAGACACTGGATGCGATCCGAAAGCGACCAGCGGCCTTTCCGCAGATCATCGCAACTTCTTCGGAAAAGGCGGTTGGTCTCGATGCACTACGCCAGGCAATCGTCACCGCCTGCAGTTCGGGTCGCTGACGCCATCTTGTAAATCGAGCCATTGCGTTCTACCCAAGCACCGCAACAATGGATGGCTATCCCATGGAAACCCAGGAACTTTCAGAAAACGAAATCCAGGCCCGGCTGCTCTCCAAGGCGCTTCCCTACATGCAGCGCTACGAGAACAAGACCGTGGTGGTCAAATATGGTGGCCATGCCATGGGCAATGCCGAGCTTGGGCAGGCGTTTGCACGCGACATTGCGCTGCTCAAGCAATCGGGTATCAACCCCATTGTCGTGCATGGCGGCGGACCACAGATCGGTTCCATGCTGACGCGGATGGGTATCGAGTCGCGCTTTGAAGGCGGCTTGCGGGTTACCGACCAGAAGACCGTCGAGATTGTCGAGATGGTTCTGGCCGGTTCCATCAACAAGGAAATCGTTGCGCTCATCAATGCCGAGGGCGAATGGGCTATCGGTCTGTGCGGCAAGGACGGCAACATGGTGTTTGCCGAGAAGGCCCGCAAGACCATGATCGATCCCGATTCCAACATCGAGAAGGTGATTGATCTGGGCTTTGTGGGTGAAGTGGTGGAAGTTGACCGCACGCTTCTCGACCTGCTTGCCAAATCGGAGATGATTCCCGTCATCGCGCCCGTGGCGCCTGGGCGCGACGGGCACACCTACAACATCAATGCCGACACGTTTGCCGGAGCGATAGCGGGTGCACTCAACGCCACACGTCTCCTTTTCCTGACGGACGTGCCGGGTGTGCTCGACAAGGACAAGAACCTGATCAAGGAATTGTCAGTCGCTGACGCACGACGGCTCATTGGGGATGGAACGATTTCGGGCGGCATGATTCCGAAAGTCGAGACCTGCATTGAAGCCATCGAAAAAGGCGTCGAAGGCGTCGTCATCCTCAACGGCAAGACGGCCCATGCAGTTCTTCTCGAACTGTTCACGGAGCATGGCGCGGGTACCCTGCTCGTTCGCTGACAATCCGTTCAGCCATGCGGACAGGACGCACTGCGCTCCGTCAAGCGCGATAGTCTGGGTTCGTCGTCACAATTGGCCCAGAACCAGGACGACGATCCCCAGGATGATCAGCGCGCAACCGAGCAGTTCGCCAGGGGTTACTTTCTCGCGAAAGATGACAATCGTCGAGAAATAGGTGAACAGCATCTCGACCTGGGCAAGTGCCTTGATGATCGCCGCGGCCTGAAGCGTGAAGCCCATGAACCAGCCGAACGAAGCGGATGCACCTGAGGCGCCGGCAAGAAGCCCCCATTTCCATACTCTGGCAATGCGCGCGATTTCCCCGCGATCGCGAAATGCCATCCAGGCAAACAGGGCCAGCGATTGCATGGCGATGGTGACCAGAAGGGTGAACCCCGCCTGCATGAGAAAGTTCGGTTCGGGCAAGCCCGGGGCCAGAGCCAGCGATGCGGCGCGGTAGGCAGTTGCCGACAGGCCGAACCCGGCACCGGACGCCAGGCCTATCCAGGCAGCGCGCGAGCCAAGGGCTGCGAGCAAACCGGAAAGGGTAAGGGAAGATCTCGCCACAGCGAGGATGATCACGCCTGCCACGGCAATTGCGATTGCCACCAGGGCAGCAAGGGGAATCCTGTCGCCCAGCAGGACAAAGCCAAGCAGGGCTGCCTGCACGGCCTCGGTGCGGGAATAGGCGGTTCCGACCGTGAATGAACTATGGGAAAAAGAAGCAAGAAGCAGCCCCTGAGCGCCAATCTGCATTGCCCCAGCGATCACGACCCATACCCAGAACGCCTTGTTCGTCAAAGGCAGTGGCATCTGCAGGACAAGATGCATCAGGCCCATGAAAAGACAGGCGAAGGGAAGACCGAAGCCGAAGCGAACAAAGGTTGCACCCAGTGTGGTGAGGCTTCCGGTAAGGTGCTTTTGTGTTGCCGATCGGATGTTTTGCAGAAAGGCAGCCGCGACCGTGATGATAACCCAGGTTTCCATCGCCAGAGCGTTACCCAACCCATGGCTGTTTACAACAGAATAGGTTCAGGCCTGGATGAATGGCTACGCTGCCAGATCCTGGAATCGGTCCCCGATCACAGCGCGATTGCGGCCGGCATTCTTGGCCGCATACATGTTGCGATCCGCCGAAGCGAGCATGGAAGAAAGCGCTTCGCTGGACTGGCCCGAAATACCGCCTATTGAAACGGTCAACGCAATCCTGCGCTTGCTGCCTTGCGGCACGAAGCGAAGTGCCTCGACTTTCCTGCAAACCCGCTCGGCGACTCTTCTGGCCTCCAGCGCGGTTGCGCCTGGCAGCAGCACGCCGAATTCCTCACCACCGATCCGGCCAACGACATCGTCGTCGCGAACCGCTGTGCCGATTGCGTCAGAGATCATCCGCAGCGCTTCGTCACCTGCGAAATGTCCGAATTCGTCATTGATGGCCTTGAAGTGATCCGCATCGATGATGAGAACCGCGTGGGAGTGGCCATGTTCGCGCACTTCGCGATGCATTTCGAAGAGGAATTCGCGATTGAGCAGGCCGGTAAGCTGATCGTGGCGAACTTTTTCGACCAGATCGGCATGCGCAAGGGCCAGTTCCTCCTGAATGCGGATCAATTCCCTGTTGGCGACCTTCAATTGCTCGCCCTGTCGAAGGCAGAAGTAGGTCACCGGTGTTCCCAGGCCATAGCAACCGACCACACTGTTGACGATCATGGTCTTCTGGTAGGTATCTCCGAGAAGCGGAACCGAGATGCTGATCATCACCAGTGTAATGGCCAGGACGCCTGTCCCGACCAGAAATGAATAGATTGCAACCCGCCGCATCCGCCCCACCTCCCGCTTTTCTAAAAAGACATCTAAGGCAAGAAATTGAACATTTCGTTGCAACTGTGGCGTTGTCTTCGCGGAGTTTTCCGTTGCTTGCCAAAAGGCAGGGGTTTAATCGGGTGACATGAACGAGGCATTCGAGAAAATCACCGACTGGGTCTTCGACCTGGACAATACGCTTTACCCCCGTCACTGCGACCTGTTTTCGCAAATCGACTGGAAGATGACCGCCTATGTCCAGAGACTGACCGGCCTAGACCAGGGCGAGGCGCGGGTGCTGCAGAAGCGGCTTTACAAGGAGCATGGCACGACGCTGAACGGGCTGATGCGCGAATACAGCATCGACCCGCATCACTATCTGGCTGATGTCCACGACATCGATTATTCGAGGCTGGAATTCAATCCGGAACTGGGCAGGGAAATCTCGGCGCTGCCGGGGCGCAAGCACATCTTCACAAATGGCGATGTCCGCCATGCCGAAAACACACTGGCTGCAATAGGTGTGCCGCTTGATGCGTTCCATTCGGTGTTCGACATTGTCGCCTCTTCCTTCATTCCCAAGCCACAGCGCGAGCCGTATCATGCCTTTTTCCGGCATACGGGCGGTGAGCCGACGACCTCCGTCATGTTCGAGGACATGCCGAGAAATCTGGAAGCTGCAAAGGAAATGGGAATGTTGACCGTGCTGGTCGTTCCCAGGGAAGGTGTGAGCCACACTGCCGAAGCCTGGGAACTGGATGGCAGTTCAGACAATTATGTGGATCATGTAACCGATGATGTCGGGGCGTTCCTGTCGGTGCTGAACAAAGCGCGCTTTCCCAAAGGCTGAACGGGCTGTCAGCCTGCTGCGCGCTCTCAGTGGCGGCGCGAAAGGCTCGGCAATTCGAGCAGTTCGCCTTCGAACACAAGTGCGCCCGTTCCTGCCAGAGCCTGGCCGGACGCCTCAAATGCGCAGGGAACAAGTCGCTGGGCGCCATGGCTGACCTTGGCCCATGTGTCACGACGTTCGGCACCTGCCTCGCGCAGCAATCCATCGGCACCCATCAGCACTATCCTGCGTTCGCTCTTGCCAGCCATTACCGTTCTCCCTGCATGGACGCTTCTTTTTTTGCGCGAAGCATGACGGTGTTTTCAAACTCACATGGTTACAATTTAGTGAATCAAAAGCGGCCAGACTGTGTAGTTTGACACAAAAGTTGATCCGCCCACTCCGGGCTTTCCTGCAACCGGGAAATAGTCATGGGAATCAACCGTTAAAGCCTGACTTCCGGGATCAATAAAATTGGCCCGGACGTCCAGAATCTGCACTGGCGAGAGAAATTCAGGCGCAAAAGTGACCGAATGGCAACAATGCCACCATCCGGACACACAAGGGATCAATCCAGCGCGTAGTGCGCGCTGATGACTTCCCAGCCCTCGCTGGCGGTGTCCACATAGTGGAACAGGTCGATATCATCCGGTGAAATCGTGCCCTGATCGGCCAATTCCTGGAAGTTGATCACCTTGGACCAGAATTCCTTGCCGAACAGGAGGAATGGAACGGGTTCCATGCGCTTCGTCTGGATAAGCGTCAGGGATTCGAACATTTCGTCCATGGTGCCGAATCCGCCCGGGAAAATGGCGATGGCTTTTGCACGCATGAGAAAGTGCATCTTGCGGATGGCGAAATAGTGGAAATTGAAGCAAAGGCCCGGCGTGACGAATTCATTGGGCGCCTGTTCGTGTGGAAGCACGATGTTCAACCCGATCGAGGGCGCGCCCACGTCGTCGGCCCCCCTGTTGCCGGCTTCCATCACGCCTGGACCGCCACCCGTGACGACCACCATCTCGCGATGATAGGTCGATGCAGAATAGTCCGACACGAGGCTCGCAAATTTTCGCGCCTCTTCATAATAGGGGGCGAGCGCTTCGAGATTGCGCCGCTGGGTTTCGTTCTTTGCCGCCCATGCCTGTGATCCCGGCTCGGGAATGCGCGCGCCACCAAAGAGCACGACCGTGGAACGAATGCCCCTCTCCTGCAGGATCATCTCGGTCTTGAGGAGTTCAAGCTGCAGCCTCACCGGGCGCAATTCCTCGCGACACAGGAAATCCTTGTCGTCAAATGCCAGCCGATAGGCGGGTGCCAGCGTTTGCGGCGTACGCGGAATATGGTGCGCCTTCTCGATGTCCTGCGGCGAGCGCACAAGCGCTTTCCAGCCAGCTTCGTCCTTGTCTTCCATTCTTTCCGTCCTGTCGATGTTGCGCCAGTTCGTGGCGATCCCCGGCCATTCGGCAAAGCGAATTGACCTTAAGCATCGCATCGCTTAGAGCCACTTTGTGACAGGCAGGAGTAAAGAAATGGCCAAGACCGCGCATGGCGACCTCGCAAAGACTATCGAACTTGCTTTCGAGAACCGGGACAATGTATCCACAGCGACGACCGGCGAAATCCGGGATGCGGTCAGTGAGGCCCTCAATCTTCTCGACACCGGCGAGGCCCGCGTGGCATCGCGCGGTGAGGATGGCAACTGGACCGTCCATCAATGGCTGAAAAAAGCGGTGCTGCTTTCGTTCCGGCTCAACGACATGGAAGTCATCAAGGGTGGCAACGGCAATTCGGTTTGGTGGGACAAGGTCCCTTCCAAGTTCGAAGGCTGGGGCGAAAACCAGTTTCGTGCAGCAGGCTTTCGCGCCGTTCCCGGATCAATCGTGCGCCAGGGAGCATTCATCGCGAAAAACGTCGTGCTGATGCCATCCTTCGTCAACCTTGGTGCCTATGTGGATGAAGGTTCGATGGTCGATGGCTGGGCTACCGTTGGATCCTGCGCCCAAATCGGCAAGCATGTTCACCTGTCGGGCGGTGTGGGCATTGGCGGCGTGCTGGAACCGCTGCAGGCAGGCCCGACAATCATCGAGGACAATTGCTTCATTGGTGCGCGCTCGGAAGTGGTTGAAGGCTGCATCGTGCGCCAAGGCTCGGTGCTGGGCATGGGCGTTTATATCGGAAAGTCGACCAAGATCGTAAATCGGGCCACCGGCGAAGTTTTCTACGGAGAAGTGCCGCCCTACTCAGTTGTGGTGGCCGGTGCCATGCCAGGCAAGCCATTTCCGAACGGCGAACCCGGCCCCTCGCTTTACTGTGCCGTCATCGTCAAGACCGTGGACGAGAAGACCCGTTCTAAGACCGGCATCAACGAATTGCTGCGGGACTGAAGCGAAACATGAGCGACGCGCCAGAAAATCCGACAGTCAGATGGGTGCTGTTCGGCTGGCGCGGGCGTATTGCGCGCCAGTCCTACATTCTTGGGTCGCTTCTCATGGTGTCCATCTTCGCGGTCATCGTTGCGCGCATCCTGGCCGTTCAGGGCAATGAAGGGCAGACCGTGCTGTGGGGATTGGCGACGCTGATTTTCATTCCGGTCAGCGTCTGGTCCATGCTTGCCATGACTGCGAAGCGGCTGAATGACATCAATCAGCCCGCGACACTTGCGGTCGTGCTCTTTGTTCCCGGGATCAATGGGTTGGCAGTTCTCGCCCTGATGCTGCTGCCGTCCTGGCCAGGCACAAATCGCCACGGACCGCCGCCTTTCGCCAATCAGGTCTGAAAACAATTCTGAAACGCTTTTCGGGCAAGCTGCGGTGATGAGTTACAGGACGCTTGACCCGGACATGATCATCGCGACCACGCGCACAATCAGCGCGCGGATCGCGGAGCGCTTTCCCAATTCGGGATTGGCCCGTGTGGGTGCGGGCCTGGTCGACATCGCAACCGACACCAAGAACAATGCTGCAGGGCTGGAACAGCCGATCTGGTGGCTGCGGCTCCTGATCGTATTTGCGCTTGTGTGCGGGATGCTGGTCTTCGTCTTTGTCGGAACCTTCCTGTCATTTGACCGGGTTGGGCCAAGCGGGTTCGACTTCGTTCAGGGCATCGAAGCAACCATCAATACACTCGTCCTGGGAGGCATCGGCTTCCTGACACTGTTCAAGGCAGAAGAACGCATAAAGCGCCGCCGTGTCCTGGACGGTCTTCACCCCCTGCGCTCGCTGATCCACATCATCGACATGCACCAGCTCACCAAGGATCCGGTGACGCTCAAGCGCGGATTCAGGCGAACAGCCTCGTCTCCGGTCAGAAGCCTGTCAAAGGCGGATCTGTCCCGCTATCTGGATTATTGCTCGGAAATGCTCGCCATTACCGGAAAGCTTGCAGCTCTTTATGCGCAGGCTGTTCCAGACACTTATGTCGTCGAGGCGGTCAATGATGTTGAAAATCTGGGTTCCAATCTGTCGCGAAAGATCTGGCAGAAGATCATGCTGATCGATCCCGGCAAGGTAGCCGGTCGCGTTGAAAATCCGCCGGGCAATTGACCCCGGCTGCGTCGGGCAATATGGCTTTGCCATGCCTATCGATATCCAGTCTCCCGCTTCAATCCTCCAGGCGCTCGTGCGCTGCCCTTCGGTGACGCCCGTCGAGGGCGGAGCGCTGAGTGTGCTGCAGGAAGTGCTCGAACCACTGGGCTTCACGGTCGATCGACCCGTGTTCAGCGATGCGGGCACACCTGACGTGGAAAATCTCTATGCCCGACTGGGCGAAAGTGGCCCGCATCTGATGTTTGCCGGACATACCGATGTCGTTCCACCGGGGGCGTCGGAAGACTGGACATTCCCGCCTTTCTCCGGTGAAATTTCGAACGGATTCCTTTATGGCCGCGGTGCGGTGGACATGAAAGGAGGCATAGCCTGTTTCGTGGCCGCGATCGCTGCCTTCATCAAGCGCCATGGCAGTCCGCGCGGTTCTGTCTCGCTGCTGATCACGGGGGATGAAGAAGGTCCGTCCATCAACGGGTCCGACAAGCTTCTCAAATGGGCTGCGGCCAAAGGCGAGAAGTGGGACGCGGCGATTGTTGGAGAGCCATCCAATCCCAACGCCATTGGCGATACGATCAAGAATGGTCGGCGCGGTTCCCTGTCAGGTCGCATCGTTGTGACCGGCAAGCAGGGCCATTCGGCCTATCCCCAGCTTGCCGACAATCCTGTTCACGGATTGTGCGACCTTCTGGACGGCCTGCTTTCCACGCCCTTTGACCCGGGAACGGATCTGTTTCAACCAACCAACCTGCAGGTCACATCGGTCGATGTCGGCAATCCGGCGACCAATGTCATTGCCGCAGAGGCGCGCGCCGCCTTCAACATCCGATTCAATGATCGTTGGAACGGCGAGACGATAAAGGCGGAGATCACCAGGCGACTGGAAGAAGGTGCCAGATCAGGACGCAATCGCAGTGGTAAGGCTGCCGCGGTGGATTTTCGAGTGGAATGGATCGGGCGCGTTTCGCCGGTCTTTCTCACCCGCGACGTGCAACTGATTTCTTCACTCAATGCTGCCATCCGATCGCAGACAGGCCGTACTGCAGAACTGTCCACCGGCGGCGGCACTTCCGATGCCCGTTTCATCAAGGATTATTGCCCGGTCGTCGAGTTCGGTCTTGTCGGCCAGACCATGCACCAGGTCGATGAGCGCGTGGCGCTTGGCGATCTGGACCAGCTGACGGCAATCTACCTTGAATTCATGGAAAGCTGGTTTTCGTCTCGGGAATGAATACGCACACAGCCGCCGGTACCCCTCGGCAAGCTGGTTGTGTCGGCACTGGGCGTGGAAACAGGTGGTATGGTCGTCAAATCCTAGCGATGGCTTCAAGACATCGCAGAAGCGGCAGCCGCATATCCACCACCTGCCCCATCGAGAAAATGGAAATGATCGTCCTCCATTGGTGAAGGGACGTAACAGGTCATGATGGCATTGTCCTGAATACAGGTGCCGTAGCGGATCAGGCCTTGAGCCCTGAATGCCTGCAATTGCTTCTCGAATTCGCCAAGGCGCTGCGAATCAAGCGCCAGGGTCATGCGAAGGCCATCCTGCAGCTTGCGATAATCGGTGTTGGAACCCGTCGTCTTGCGATAATGCTGGGGATCGAAACGCCCTGCCTTTTTTCCGGTCTGAAACAGAAACCAGGCAAACAGGGTAATGGCGATGAGGACAAGTCGCCGCTTCATCAGGCTGGCGGTGCCTTTCGAGGCCCGCGCTTCCAGTTCGAGCCCTGCAGGAGGCCAGCCTACCGATGGTCCTTCGATGGGAACCGGGCTGGCATACTCTCCGCCTGCCATTTCCGTGATGGTCTGCACAATCCGGGTAAACTGCTCCGGGCTCACGGCCCCAGTCGGCTCAACTATCAGCGAGAGGATTTTCTTCCCGGTAACCGAGATCGGCTTCCACCGGCAGGAAAGGCCATCAAGGTTTGGGGATTCGCCCTCCGGCGCGGCATTGAGAAGATACTCGCCGGATTTCATCAGCTTTTCAGCATGGCTCGCCCCCCCGCCGGAAAAGGCATAGTTGACGATGGCGGGCGAAATTCGAACCGCTTCCACACGGACATCGTGACCATCGCTGCGAATACGGCTGACAGGAACAAGGGCTGCGCGAAGCTCCAGTTCCAGTTGCGAACGGGCGAAAGTCACAAGGCGGGACAGTTCACTGGAAACAATGCCATGGGCATCGGGAGCAAGCGCCACGATGGCACCGTCCCCGCCAAACACATAGGGAATGTCATGAGTCTCAAGGGCGTTCATGATGGCGCTGATCATGGCGACACCAGCCATGTTGACCGCCTTGTAGCGACCATCTGCAATGGCCTTGCGCGAACCGACCACGTCGGTTGTCGCGACATACCAGTCATCGGGCAGCGCGACATAGGCCGTTTCGTCCAGCGCATCGGAGAAACGCTCCGCCGTGTAAAGGGAGCGGGTGAAGCGCGCGGTTTCGTTCGACAAGCGGATTATCTCCATGGATGACGAGGCGGCAGAAAATGGAAATAGGCCCGCGCAAGGCTAAATCAATAGTCGACCTGCATCAAATACAAGCCGCAAGGGGGCGCAACCGGTCCGCAGGCCTTGCGGTCGAGCGCATCGCGGGCAGAAATGATGTCAGCTTTGGTCCATTTGCCTTCGCCGACCAGCTTCAGGGAGCCGACCATGGAGCGGACCTGATTGTGCAGGAATGATCTGGAGGCGGCCATGATCTCGACTTCATGCGTTCCACACCGGCGTACATCGAGAACTTCCAGGGTCTTCATTGGCGATTTGGCCTGGCAATTGATCGAGCGGAAGGTCGTGAAATCATGATGGCCGACCAGAGCCTGGGCCGCTTCGTGCATGGCCTCGGCGTCCAGGGGCTTCTTGACATGCCAGGCGCGGTTCAGATCGACGGTTAGGTTCGCCCACCTGTTGATAATCCGATAGCGGTAGAGACGCTTTCTCGCTGAAAAACGGGCATCGAATTGCGTGTCTACCCGATGGCAGTTCAGAATCGCGATGCGGTGTTCGCGCAGTTTCAGGATACCGTTGAGCGCCTCGGCAACCTTCTTCGCCTGCCAATCCGCATCGAGATCGACATGGCCGACCTGGCCGAGGGCGTGCACACCAGTGTCCGTGCGTCCTGCGCCAAACAGGGTCACTTCATGGCGGGCGAACTGAAAGCATGCTTCTTCAATTGCCTGCTGGACGGTCATGAAACCAGCCTGGCGCTGCCAGCCGTAATAGAGGGTGCCGTCATATTCGATGTCGAGGCGATAGCGCGGCATCAGGACAGGACCGTTCCTGCATCAAGACGCAGGCCCCGCAGAAAGTCTTCGGCGCCAACAGGCTGACGACCGGCCCGTTGCAGGCGCAGCAGTTGAACCGCTCCTTGCCCGCAGGCAATCGAAAGTCTGTCATCAAGAACGGTGCCGGGTTCAACTGAACTGTTCGATCCGGTCATCTCTAGCGGGCCTGCGGCAAGAACCTTGATGCGTTCCGGACGATCTTGCACTGCGACTTCGAACCAACTGCCTGGTGAGGGCGCAAGCGCTCGAATATGGTCATGAACCCTGTGAGCAGATTGATCCCAGTCGATACGTGTTTCCGACTTCGACAGCTTGGAAGCATAGGTCACGCCCTGTTCCGGCTGGTTTTCGAGCTGGAGCGTTTCCTCTTCGATCGCCGCAATTGCACGCACGATCAGGCTGGCGCCAAGCTCTGACAGGCGATCATGCAATTCACCTGCATTCATTTCAGGACTGATCGGTTGCCGTTCGACCATGGCAATGGGACCCGTATCCAGACCGGCATCCATCTTCATCACCATGACACCCGTCATTGTGTCGCCTGCCATGATTGCCCGCTGAATGGGAGCAGCACCACGCCAGCGCGGCAGCAGCGAGGCGTGAATATTGTAACATCCATGCGTCGGTGCATCGAGAATGGCTTGCGGCAGGAGTAAGCCATAGGCGATGACGACAGCCAGGTCTGCACGATGATCCCGAAAGATCGCCTCTTCGGTTTCGCCTTTCAGCGACTGAGGCGTGAATACGGGAATGCCCAGCTCTTCCGCGCGCACATGCACCGGGGACTTCCGGAGTTCCATGCCCCTGCCGGCTGGCCTTGGCGGCTGTGAATAGCAGGCAATGATCTGATGGCCACTGGCATGGAGCGCGGCAAGCGCGGGAACCGAAAAGTCCGGTGTACCCATGAAAACAATGCGCTGGACCATTGTGTCAGCCGACCATGCGGCCGGACGCAGGTTTTTGGCGAGCGAGCTTCGTGAACTTGCGGATCACCATGTCGCGCTTGAGCTTGGAAATGTGATCAATGAACAGCCTGCCATCGAGATGGTCGATTTCATGCTGCAGGCAGGTCGACAGAATGCCACTTGCCTCGATCAGCTGTTCCTTGCCGTTCCGGTCAAGATAGCTGACGGTGCAACTGGCTGGACGCTCGACCTCGGCATAATATTCGGGAATGGAAAGGCATCCTTCCTCGTAAAGGGAAGGTTCGTCGGACAACTGTACGATCCTGGGATTGATCATGAAAATGGGATCTGGTTTGCGCTTGCGTTTCTTGCGGCCCTCGACAGATTTTTCGTCTGCTGCAACGGCTTCCCCATCCTGCTCTCCATCAGCCTGAACTTCGGCGTCCTCTTCTTCTGGCTCGCCCACATCAATGGTGACGACGCGCAATGGCTCGCCGACCTGGATTCCTGCCAGGCCGATGCCGGGTGCCTCATACATGGTCTCCAGCATGTCATCGAGCAGGCGAAGCAAGGCGTCATCAATCCTTTCGACGGGCTTCGACACCTGTCTGAGAATTGGGTCGGGAATGTTCAGTATGGGTTTGATTGCCATTTGTTCGTATCTGGAAACTGTCTTTGAGACTGAGATATGGAACGCTGGCTTTAGGGTCAAGCCGCACAGGCGGATCGTTGAGCGCGGCCAATTGCCGATTCATGTTTTGTTCTTACGTTCCGGGCGGGAATCGGGTACCATGGTGCCATGGAGATCGCACAATCACAGATTGGCTTGTTGTTCAGCGAAGTCGTTTTCATAGTCGGCAACCGTCCGATAACGGTCGGCGAATGCGCTGCCGCGTTCCTTGCCGCGCTTCTGCTGTTCCTGCTCATGCGAATTGTCGGAGCCTGGCGCGCAGCCCAGGGCCGGGCAGGTGAACTGGCGACTGCTGCGGAACGGGCGCGGGAGTCGGAAGCAAGGATGGCGGAACTTGTCGCCAGCCAGAATGAGCTGACCGGGCGCATGCAGACGCTGAGCGAGATTTTCTCTTCGCGCCAGGGCGACATGATGCGCCTTGTCGATGACCGGCTTGCCAACATGACGGGGCGCCTTGGCCAGTCGATTACAGAGACAACCAAGTCCACGCAGGAGAGCCTCGCCAGACTGCAGGAAAGGCTGGCTGTCATTGATACGGCCCAGACCAACATCACAGCGCTTACCGGCCAGGTTGTGGAGTTGCAGAATATCCTGGCCAACAAGCAGACGCGCGGTGCATTTGGCGAAGCGCGCATGGCGGCGATAATCGAGGACGGTTTGCCGATGGGAGCCTATGCTTTCCAGGCGACGCTTACCAATGGATCGCGGCCGGATTGCCTGGTGTTCATGCCAAACGATTCACCGGCGCTCGTTGTCGACGCGAAGTTTCCGCTTGAGGCCTGGAATGCGATCAGGGCAGCCGAAACGCCGGAAGCGGCAAAGAACGCCGCGCAGCAATTCAGGCGCGATGTGGAGCTGCATCTCAAGGCGTTCTCGGAGAAATATTTCATTGCTGGCGAGACCCAGGACACGGCGTTCATGTTCGTGCCCTCCGAATCGATCTTCGCGGAAATTCACGAGAAGTTCGAGGGCGTCGTTCAGCGGGCGCACCGCAGCCGCGTGGTGATCGTTTCACCTTCGCTGCTGATGCTGTCGATCCAGGTCATACAGTCGGTCCTCAAGGATGCCCGCATGCGCGAGCAGGCCCATCTCATTCAAGGGGAAGTGGTGCGCCTGATGGAGGATGTTTCGCGGCTGGATGATCGTGTGCACAAACTCGCCAATCATTTTGCCCTGGCGCAAAAGGATGTGGAACTGATCGTGACATCCGCCGACAAGGTTACACGGCGCGGGTCCCGGATAAGCGAGCTGGAGTTTGACGAATCCGCCCGCAATGCGGCTGACCGGCCACGGCTGAAAGCAGTCGAATAAGCGCGTGACCGCAGGGCTTGCCCGATATCGGTATAGCTTCTGGAGCGGAAATTCAGGCCGGAGGGTCAGCCCGGTTTCGCTGACCAAGACCCATTTTCAACGCGTTGGTGATTGCGGACAGGATCGTCGAAATATGCACGCGCATGGTTTCTTCTGCTGTCGATTCATTCCCGGCATCCACTGCCGCAAGAATGTCCTGATGCTGCTGGACCATAACAGCTGCCTGAACCGGATAGAAGCTGATCAACTTGTTGTCGAAGGGTATCGGGCTCATCACCATTGGCGACAGGAATTTGGACATCAGCGGGAAAACCGGGTTTCCCGAAGCCTCGAACAGGATTTCGTGAAACGCGATGTCGAGGCGACGAAACTCGATGATGCTTCGATGTCCCTCGAACTGCACTGCACCTTGATCGGCAATGATCTGCTTCAACCTGCCTACCTGGGCAGTGGTACGATTTCTTGCCGCAAGCCTGCTGGCTTCAACTTCGATTGCCAGACGCAGTCCGAACCAGTCGGTCATTCGCAGGTTGCTGAAATTGCCCGCGAACCGACCGAACTCTCCGGGAGCAAGGCCGATGACATAGTTGCCGGACCCCTGAAAAGAATCGAGCAAAGCGTTGCTTCTGAGCATCTGCAAAGCGGCGCGGATAGTGGTTCTTGACGCACCAAAGCGGTTGCAAAGCTCGGCCTCGGTCGGATAGGTACTCCCGACCGGCAGCGTCCCGTCCAGGATTTCCTCTGTCAAGACATTGAAAATCCGGGATTTAATTGTCTTCTCGTGCATTGCGTCCCCCACAAACACCCAGCACCTGCGGGGAAAACTAGGGCAAGTTGGGTTTGATGCAACCCTGTGGAGATCATTTTGTTCCTGAAGCTGGGAAATTGGTTAGCGGGCAAATTGGCCGAATTGGCGCGGTTCAGAACGCGCTGCGTCGCTTGATTGCGGCAGCAAGTGTCCCCTCATCGAGGTAATCCAGCTCGCCACCAACCGGCACTCCATGCGCGAGACGGCTGACCTTGACATCACCCCCGGCAAGCTGATCGGCCAGGTAGTGCGCCGTTGTCTGACCTTCCACCGTTGCATTGACTGCGATGATGACCTCACTGACAGGCTCGCCACCTTCATGCGGCAATACCCGGTCCAGCAGGCCCTTTATGTTGAGGTCGTTCGGGCCTACGCCATCGAGCGGTGACAGGGTTCCGCCCAATACATGATAGAGGCAGTTGACGGCACTTGCGCGCTCAAGTGCCCAGAGGTCGGATATGTCCTCGACAACCACGATTGTCTTGCGGTCGCGGCGTGGATCGCAGCACACGGTGCAGGGATCGCAAGTATCGGCATTGCCGCAGACCGAGCAGATGCGAACCATCTCTGCAGCCTGCGTTGCCGCCTTGGCCAGCGGAACCAGCAACTGATCCTTCTTCTTTACCAGATGCAGGGCAGCACGGCGCGCGGAGCGCGGCCCCAGGCCCGGCAGCCGCGACAGGAGTTGAATCAGATTTTCGATTTCCGGGCCCGCGATGCGGCGCGACATTTGGTGATCCTGTGAATGTGGATTTGTCAGAAGGGCAGTTTCATGCCAGGCGGGATCGGGAGTCCTGCGGTCAGTTCGCGTGTCTTTTCCGCCATGATTTCCTCGACCTTCGATTTTGCTGAATTGTGAGCAGCCACGACAAGGTCTTCCACTATGTCGCTTTCACCTTCGCGCATGAGAGAAGGATCAATCTCGACGGACTTCATCTCTCCCTTGCCACTGAGGGTAACGGTTACAAGGCCACCGCCCGAACTGCCACTCGCTTCGATCTCTGCCAGGCTATCCTGCATCTCCTGCATCTTCGCCTGCATTTCCCTGGCCTGCTTCATGATGCCAAGAATGTCTTTCATCCTGTTGCTCCTGTTTTCTAGCCAGAGCGGCGCTGGTGGCTTGTTGGTTTGAGATCCACGCGTCCGATAACCAGTCCACCTGATCCCTAAGGTGCATGCTTATCCGTCTGGCGGAACTGCAATCAATCGCCCGGATCGAGGAATTCGTCGAGACCCGTGTCGTCTTCGCCGGGAGCTTCGGGGAGTTCTTCCTGTTCGCGTATCCGCACATCCACAATTCGAGCACCGGGAAAGCGGCCCATGATTGCTTCAACTGCGGGGTCTGCCCGCGCGATTTCGGTTCGCGCGCCAAGTTCCTGACGTTCCTGTTCTTCCAGCGTGGGTTGCCCGCCTTCACGACTCGTCGTTACCATCCAGCGCTTGCCAGTCCAGCCCTGCAGCCGCATGGAAAGGTTCTGAACGAAACCGGCTGGCGGATCACCGGCAAGGTTGAATTCCAGACGGCCGTCGGAAAAGTTCACGAGACGGACATGGCGCCGCAGCCAGGTTCGCATCTGTATGTCGCGCTTGTCTTCCGCCAGCAGGATGAGTGCCTCGAAGCTGGCAAGCGTCAACTGTTCCGCCTGCGGGTCTGTTTCGTTGGCATTGTTCAGCATTTGCGGCGCCTGCGAGAGTGCTCCCATCGTCGTGCCGCCGGTAGCTGGAGTCAGCGATCCGCGCTGTGGTGCGGATCGTGGTGCAGCGGAAGTCGGCGAACCAGACGGCGGTGCCTGCGGCACATTTGCAGCCTGGGCAGGTCGCGGCGACCCATCGCGAGTGCCGTCCCCCATGGAGCGGGCCAGTTCTTCAGGGCCTGGAAGCGAGGCGGCGTGGGTGAGGCGAACGAGAACCATGTCGGCAGCCGTCAATGGCCGTTCCGATTCCCTGACTTCAGGCAATCCCTTGATGAGAATCTGCCAGGCTCTGCTCAAGGCGGAAACCGAGAGATCGCGCGCAAATTCTTCACCACGCTGGCGTTCGACCTGCGAGAAGGATGCGTTCTGCGCTGCCGCAGGAACATATTTCAGGCGCGTGACATAATGGATGAGGTCAGCCAGGTCACTGAGTACAACCAGCGGGTCAGCTCCCAGTTCATACTGAGAACGCAATTCTTCCAGCGCGGCGGCAATATCGCCCCGCATGATGCGATCGAAGAGCTCCACGACCCGCGTGCGGTCGGAAAGACCCAGCATGTCGCGCACGTCCGCTGCTTCAAGACGACCGGCGGCATGGGCGATGGCCTGATCCATGATTGAGAGCGCATCCCTGACGGAACCCTCTGCTGCCCGCGCGATCATGGCGAGTGCATCGTCCTCGGCTTCCACGCCTTCGCTGGCCAGCACCTTCTGCAAATGTGCCTGCATGACCGCAACGTCGATGCGTCGCAGGTCAAACCGCTGGCACCGGGAAAGCACGGTGATGGGCACCTTGCGGATTTCAGTGGTTGCGAAGACAAATTTGAGATGGGCGGGCGGCTCTTCCAGTGTCTTGAGGAGCCCATTGAACGCACTGCGCGAAAGCATGTGCACTTCATCGATGATGTAGACCTTGTAGCGCGCGATGGCAGGCGCATACTGGGCGGATTCTATCAGATCGCGAATGTCATCAATGCCCGTATGCGAAGCAGCATCCATCTCGATGACATCAACATGGCGGCCCTCAAGGATGGCCCGGCAATGCTCGCCTTCCTCCGCAACATCGATTGTCGGCTGGTCGATACCTTCACGGCGGTAATTGAGTGCTCTCGCAAGGATGCGGGCAGTGGTTGTCTTGCCGACGCCCCTTACGCCAGTCAGCATATAGGCCTGCGCGATCCTTCCGGTCCTGAACGCGTTGCTGAGTGTGCGCACCATCGGCTCCTGGCCGATAAGATCGCCAAAATCACTGGGTCGGTATTTTCGTGCAAGAACCCGGTAGGGTTTGTTGCCGGTGGCAGGGGAATCCATCATTGGGCAACTATAACCGCTTTTCGCGCCGGATAAACAATGAAGGAGGGTGGAAGGCTGGCTTGAGGTGACCCGGACCGGATCTCGTTGTGGCTGCTTCCTTCCGGACCTGACCAGGTTGGCGAGGAGCCCGTCCACCACCAGCCTTCCGCGCGCACATATCAGCCCTGAAGCACGAAAATGCAAGTGAAGCCGAAAAAAAACATGCTATTCGGGCATCATGAACGGATTCGAACTACATCCACGCCTTCGCGCCGACACGTTGATTGCAGGTCAGCGCAATGGTTGCCTTGTGCTGCTCATGAATGACCATCGCTGGCCCTGGCTTATCCTGGTTCCGCAGTTGGGCGGGCTGGAGGAACTTCACGATCTCGATCCGGCGTCCGGCGCCTCGCTGTTTGAACTGGTGCGCGAAAGCGGTGCTGCCCTGAAGGAACTCACGGGCTGCACGAAAATAAACACAGGCGCGCTGGGCAACATGGTTCGCCAGTTGCACGTTCATGTCATCGCCCGCAAACAGGGAGATGCAAACTGGCCGGGCCCGGTTTGGGGGCATGGCAGTGGAGAATCCTGGCCAACGGATGAAGCTCATGCCTTTATCGGCCAGTTGTGCAAGGCGCTGGCCCTGAAGGCCGCATGAAGGAGCAACCGGTGGCGTTTGATTTCAGCGACAATGGCAGGATGGAACCAAGTGCCGGACTCGGCTTTGCCGGCAACCGGCTGATACGCGATGCGGAACTGCGCGATGGTGAAAGCCTGCCGCAGGCTCTCAAACATCCACAGGCAAGGTTCCATGCCTATCAGGGCCAGAAGGCTCTGGTGAGAAAAGGCGACAATCCATCGGCTACTTTCACGCTGGAGGAACTGGCCAGCTTTTCACCTGGCACTGAGGGCGCAATTTTGCTGGGCACGCATGACGGCGCACCGAGGCTGGCCATACCAATCAAGACAGAAGAAGAGCTGGCTGAACCGTTCCGCCTCTATGACTTTCGCACCCTGCTCTACTCATCGGCAGTGAGCGAAGAGGAAACCGGTGCAATAGCACAGGGCGGCAGCCTGCTTTACTGGAACGCGATGAACCGGTTCTGCGGACGCTGTGGCACCCCCAGCGCCTCTACCAATGGCGGCTACAGGCGCGATTGCCCATCCTGCAGCAGCCAGATATTTCCACGCACTGACCCGGTTGTCATCATGCTTTGCAGCAGGGATGACAAGTGCCTGCTTGGGCGCAGTCCGCATTTTCCGGCTGGCTGGTACTCGACGCTCGCGGGGTTTGTCGAACCCGGTGAAACCATCGAGGATGCGGTGCGGCGGGAAACCTTCGAAGAAAGCGGCATCCGCATCGGTCAGGTGAGATATTTTGCCAGCCAGCCCTGGCCGTTTCCACATTCACTGATGATCGGCGTGCATTGTGAAGCGCTCAACGACGACATCATGCGCGACGAGACCGAACTGGAGGATTGCCGCTGGTTCACACGAGCGCAGGTCGAGACCATGATTGCGGACACCCATCCCGAGGGTTTCAAATGCCCGCCGTCGCGCGCAATAGCCTATGCGCTGATCAGATCATGGGCTGGTGCGTGAGCCTCAACGTTCCTGAGCCTGGGGATAGACACCCAGAATCTTGAATTCCTTGCAGAAGAACTTGAGCTCCTCGAAGGCGTTGCGCACAGGCTGGTCATCGGGATGGCCTTCAATATCGGCGTAGAACTGGGTCGCAGAGAAGGACCCGCCCATCTGATAGCTTTCCAGCTTCGTCATGTTGACTCCATTGGTGGCGAAGCCACCCATCGCCTTGTATAGGGCGGCAGGGATGTTGCGGACCTGGAAGAGAAAGGTGGTCATGACAGGCCCGTTGCCAGCCGCCGCCCTGACTTCCTCTTTCGAAAGGATCACGAAGCGGGTCGTATTATGGTCCGCATCCTCAACATTTTCGGCCAGAATCTCGAGGCCATAAAGGTCTGCGGCAAGGCGAGGTGCCAAAGCAGCAATGTTGCGCTCGCCGCGATCACGCACCATGCGGGCAGAACCTGCCGTGTCTCCAGCCACGACAGCCTTCCAGCCATGCTTGCGAATGATCTTGCGACACTGGCCCAGCGCGTGAACGTGGCTGTACACGGTCTCGATGTCGCCAAGGCCCACGCCTGGAAGCACCATCAGGTGAAAATGGATTGGCAGGAAATACTCGCCAATGATGAAGGTGTTGGAATGCGGCAGGAGATGATGGATGTCAGCCACGCGACCCGCGAGCGTGTTCTCGATAGGGATCATCGCCAGGTCGACCGCGCCTGAATCGAGCGCAACAAAGGCGTCTTCGAATGTTGCGCAGGGAACCGGTTCCATGTCCGGATAGGTTGCGCGGCATGCCGTGTCCGAATTGGCTCCCGGCTCACCCTGGAATGCGATCTTGCCAGTCCTGTATGTCATGTTCCTGCCCGTGCAGATGATCAACCGGCAAGCAGAATGCGTGCCCGTTCCAGATCAGCCTGTGTATCCACTCCAAGCGGCACAGTGTCAACGACCGTGACATCGATGCGCATGCCAGCCTCGATGGCACGCAACTGCTCCAGCCGTTCGCGCCTTTCGAGCGGAGAAGGCGGCATCGAGACGAAGCGCTCCAGCGCCTTGCGCCGATAGGCATAGAGCCCGATATGGTGATACAGCGGACCATCCCCCCAGGGCGCGGTAGCACGCGAGAAATAGAGCGCACGCATCCGGTCGTCTGCGATCTGCGTCCCGATCGCCTTGACCACATTGGGATTGGTCTTTTCCTGTTCATCCTCGATCACGCAGGCAAGTGTGGCGATGTCCGCCTCCCCCTCCACAAGTGGGGCTAGGCTTGCGCGAATGAGCGCGGGGTCAATAGTCGGCAAGTCACCCTGGACATTGACGATGAATTCGATGTCGCCCTGCGGATCGAGCTTTTCCAGTGCTTCCCAAATGCGATCCGAACCGGATTGATGATCTTCGCGTGTCATGACGGCTTCCCCGCCATGATCAAGTACGGCGCGCAGGACCGCTTCGCTGTCGGTGGCGACAACGACCCGGCCAATCGCTGCCTCTTCGGCCCGGCGCATGACGTGGATGATCATGGGAAGGCCGCAGATATCGGCCAATGGCTTGTCGGGAAGACGGGTCGAGGCCATTCTTGCGGGAATGAGCACGAGAGAGGTATTTTTAGCTTTCATGTTGGCAGGAATGATCCGAGTGTCAAAAAGTCTCACTTGATCCAGCCATACAGGCGTTGTAACGCACAGGCAAACCAAATAGACGGGCAGCCATGATGGCCTGCCCAGTTGCGGCAGACGGGCCAAAGGCAAGCGGGCAGGAGCAGAAGATGGACAGTTTCACGTTCAACAAGATCGCGATGGCGGTTCTGGGAACCATATTCGTGCTGTTTGGCGCGACCATCCTTTCAGAAGCCATTTTCCACTCGGAAGCACCGGAAACACCAGGCTATGCGATTACAGCAGCCGAATCCGGCGGGGAGAACAGCAGCGGCAGCGAAAGTGCCGGACCAGCGTTTGAGCCGATTTCAGGCCTGCTCGCATCAGCCGATGTTGCAGCCGGTGAAACAGTGGCCAAGAAATGCGCCTCCTGCCATACGTTCGAAAGCGGCGGCGCCAACAAGGTCGGCCCGGCACTTTATGGAATTGTGGAAAGACCCGTTGCCGGCCATGAGGGCTTTGCCTACTCATCTGGCCTGAAGGAATATGCCGCCGGCAAGACCTGGACCTATGAAGAACTGAATGGTTTCCTGTGGAACCCGAAGAAGTTCGTCAAGGGAACCGCAATGGGTTTTGCAGGCCTGAAGAAGACCGAAGACAGGGCAAACATCATTGCCTATCTGCGTTCCCTTTCACCCAGCCCGGCAGCACTGCCGGCGCAGTAAGGACAACCGCACTCGCGTCAACCAAAGGGCTGGCCTTGCGTCGGCCCTTTTCTTTTGGCGAAGCTTGTGCAACGCCCTTCCAACAAACCGCCTTGCGCTGACCTGTTGGGGGGGTATGCTCCTTTGCGCACCGGAATCGGCGGAGGAACCATGAATTGCCAGACTGACCTGCTCGTGCGGCTGTTGACATTCATCGTGCTGGCAATCAGCCCTTTGGCAGCTCATGGCCAGGATTGGCGGCATGGCGGAGCGTTATTCGGCGAATTGAAATACGGGCCGGACTTCAAGCAGTATGAGCATGTCAATTCCGATGCGCCGAAAGGTGGCACGTTCAACCAGGCGGCGGCAGGAGGATTTGATTCCTTCAACCCCTTCGTTGTTCGGGGTCGGGCAGCAGCAGGGCTGAACTATACTGGCGGCCTGCTTTACGACACGCTGTTCGAGCAATCCGTGGATCAGCCCAGCGCCAGTTATGGCCTCGTCGCGGAAGCCTTCAGCCATCCGGAAGATTTCTCATCGGCAACCTATCGCCTGAACGGTGCGGCACGCTGGCATGACGGCACGCCGATCACGGCAGAAGATGTGATCTGGTCGCTGGAGAAGCTGAAGGAAGTTCACCCACTTTATGCCGAATATTTCCGGAATGTGGTGAAGGCGGAGAAGACCGGCGAACGTGAAGTGACCTTCACATTCGACATCAAGGGCAACCGGGAACTGCCGCATATCATCGGTGATCTGCCGATCTTGCCCAGGGAATGGTGGGAAGGTGTCGGACCCGACGGCAAGAAGCGCGACATATCCCAGCCCACCACGGAAGTGCCGCTGGGTTCGGGACCCTACAGGATTGCGAATTTCGACCTTGGCAAGAATGTCGTCTGGCAACGGGTGGACGACTATTGGGGCAAGGACCTTCCGGTGCGAAAGGGCCGCTACAATTTCGGCGCCATCCGCTACACCTATTTCCTGGACGAAAACGCATTGTGGGAAGCATTCAAGAAGGGCGGCATCACCGACACGCGGGCTGAAAACCGCTCTCAACGCTGGGCGACCGAATACAACTTCCCGGCCTTTGAACGAAAGGACGTGTTGCGAAAAGCGTTCGACACGCAGAGCCCGGAGCCGTTCCAGGCCTATTTCTTCAACACCAGAAACCCGAAATTTGCCGATGTCAGGGTTCGAAAGGCGCTTACCCTGCTGTTCGATTTCGAAAGCATGAACCGCACGCTCTTCTTCGGCTTGTACACGCGCACCGACAGTTACTTCGAGGGTGGAGAATTGCAGGCACCCCAGGGCCTGCCGCAGGGCCGTGAAAAGGAAATCCTCGAGGAATATCGCGACAGGATTTCCGGTTCCGTGATCGATGAACCCTTCGAGCTTCCCGTTTATGGCTCTCCCGCCGACACACGAAAGCACCAGCGCGCAGCGCTCAAGCTCCTGACTGAAGCGGGCTACCGGCTTGCAGGCGGAAAACTTGTCGATGCCGCAGGCAAGCAGTTTGAAATCGAGTTTCTCGGCTCAGGCCCGACGGATGAACGCGTCGGCATTCCGACCGTGGAATATCTTCGCCCGCTCGGTATCAAGGCAACCATCCGAATTGTCGATGATGCACAATACAAGAACCGGATCGACGGCTTCGATTTCGAGGTCTCCATGCTGTCAACCGCCCAGTCGCTTTCCCCCGGAAATGAACAGCGTGAATACTGGACCAGCCGCTCGGCTGACCGGCCAGGAGGGCGGAACTATTCCGGCATCAAGGATCCTGTGCTTGACGAACTGGTCGAGCGCATCATTTCAGCGCCGAACCGCGATGAGCTGGTCGCGCTGACGCAGGCCATGGATCGCATCTTGCTGCATGGCTATTACGCGATACCGATGTGGCACAATCCCGAGGCGTGGTTTGCCTGGTGGCGCAAACTGCAGTTTCCGCCAACCCAGCCCGCCTATTCCGGCATTGATCTCTACTCGCTGTGGATCGACGAAACGATCGAGGCGGAAATGGAGAAAGGCAATTGACCGACCCGACAGGTGTCATGAACAGGCGCACATTCACAAAGGGCGCGGCAGCCCTTGCCGGTGCGGCGGCATTTCCGGGATTTGCCCTTGCCGGAAATCCGGTTGAAAGACCGCTCCATGGCCTGTCTGCATTTGGCGAACTGAAATACGGGCTTGGTTTCGAGGCGTTCGATTTTGCTTCGCCTGATGCTCCCAAAGGCGGCGTATTTGCCTTCAGCCCTTCCGATTGGGGCTACAACCAGAATGCGCAGACCTTCAACACGTTGAACACATTCGTCCTTAAAGGCGAAGCGCCGCCACGCATGGAGCTTTGCTTCGACAAGCTGATGGTGCGCGCATGGGACGAGCCCGACGCGCTCTATTGCGCCCTGGCAGAAAGCGTCACCATTTCATCGGACCGCAACCGATACCGGTTCGCACTACGCGAAGCAGCGCGTTTCCACGACGGAACACCCGTGCGGGCAGGCGATGTCCGCTTCTCAATCCTCGCGCTCAAGGAACATGGCCACCCGCAGATTGCGCTGGACCTGGTCAATCTCGATGCGGTGGAAGTGCTGGATGAACTGACGGTAGAAATGCGGTTCAACGGCAAGCAGTCCGACCGGGTGATTTTGTCGATTGCGGAAAATTCTCCGATCTTCAATCAGCTTGGCTTCAATGGCAGGCGTTTTGACGAAGCAACGCTTGATCCGCTTCCAGGCTCGGGTCCCTGGAAGGTGGGCAAGTTCCAGACGGGAAAATTCATCGAGTATGAGAAGGTGACCGATTACTGGGCCCGGAACCTGCCCTTCGCCAGGGGCATTGACCATTTCGACCGGATCCGCATTGATTTCTACCAGGAGCGAACCGCTGCTTTCGAAGCTTTCAAGAAGGGCGAGGTTCACTGGCGTGAGGAATTCACGTCGAAAGTCTGGGCAACGGAATATGTGTTTCCATCGCTGATAGCCGGGAAGGTGAAGCAGAAGCTGTTCGATGAGGAAAAGCGTCCATCGCTTCAGGGGTGGGCAGCAAATTCACGGCGGGAGAAACTGGCCAACCCGCTGACCAGGCAGGGTATCGCCACGCTTTTCGATTTCGAGTGGACCAATCGAAACATCTTCTATGACGCCTATCAGCGAACCCATTCGATTTTCGAGCGCACCGATTTTGCGGCAATCGGCAAACCTTCCCCCGATGAACTGGCGCTTCTGGAACCTTTCCGCTCCTCCCTTCCCGACACTGTTTTCGACGAAGCGGTGAACCAGAATGTGACCGACGGAAGCGGACGGGACAGAAGTCTGTTCCGCAAGGCCGACGCGCTCTTCAAAAAGGCGGGATGGCAAAAGCAGGGTAATGCGCTTGTCGACCAGCAAGGCCGGCAGCTTGAAATCGAATTCCTCATCAATAGCCAGGTCTTCGAGCGCGTGCTGGGTCCTTATGCCGAAAATCTCAGGACCATGGGCATCAACCCATCCATCCGCCTTGTAGATGCCTCGCAGTTCCAGGCCCGCATCGAGAGTTTCGACTTCGATCTGGTGTCCCTTGCCTTTTCCTTCGAGGCCAATCCGTCGGGCGAGGCAATGCGGAAGTTCTTCCACTCGTCGAATGCGGAGCGTGAAGGTTCGCATAATTATCCGGGGATCAAGGTCCCGGCCGTGGACGCCATGCTGTCCGCCGTTGAGAAGGCGCAGACCCGTGCGGAGCTTGTTACCGCGCTGCGCGCACTAGACCGGGTCTTGCGCGCGGCGCATTTCTGGATTCCAAATTGGCACGCTGCGAATCATCGGGTCGCCTACTGGGACATGTTCGCCTGGCGCGACCCAAAACCGGACTATGCCTTTCCCGTTGAACGCCTGTGGTGGCAGGATGCGGCGAAGGCAGCAAGGATAAACGAGGGCTGATCCGGCATCATGGGAGCCTATATTCTCAGACGGCTTCTGCTGATGGTACCGACCATGCTCGGCATCATGGCGATCTCGTTCGCCGTGATTCAGTTTGCGCCCGGCGGTCCAGTCGAACAGGTCATCGCCCAGCTTTCCGGCCAGGCAGGTTCCGCTACTGACCGTATTTCAGGCGGCGGCAACGAAGTGTCGCGCGACACGAACTTCGACAGTTCAGGCGAATCCTCATCCAAATATCGCGGTGCGCAGGGGCTGGACCCTGAATTCATTGCAAAGCTCGAAAAGCAGTTCGGCTTCGACAAGCCGCCGCTCGAACGGTTTGGCGACATGATCTGGAACTATGCCCGCTTCGATTTTGGCGAGAGCTATTTTCGCAAGGTAACGGTGATCGATCTCATCATCGAGAAAATGCCGGTCTCGATCTCACTGGGCCTGTGGATCACGTTCCTGTCCTACGGCATCTCCATCCCGCTTGGCATCCGAAAAGCCGTGAAGGACGGTTCAGCTTTCGATATCTGGACCAGTGGCGTTGTCATTGTCGCCTACGCCATTCCCGGGTTCCTGTTCGCCGTTCTGCTGGTCATCCTTTTTGCCGGCGGATCCTATTATGACTGGTTTCCCCTGCGCGGCCTTCTGACTGAAGGCCTGAACGAATATGCCTGCGCACCATGGTCCGACGCATTCGACGCGGCGCATTGCATAACCGTGATTGCGCCTGACTATTTCTGGCACCTTGCCCTGCCGCTGACTGCGCTTGTCCTGTCATCCTTTGCCACCACCACCTTGCTGACCAAGAATTCCTTTCTCGATGAAATCCGCAAACAATATGTGATGACCGCGCGCGCCAAGGGTCTCAGCGAACAACGCGTGCTGTACGGCCACGTGTTTCGCAATGCCATGCTGATCGTCATCGCGGGCTTTCCCGGTGCCTTCATCTCCGCCTTTTTCACCGGGTCGCTTCTCATCGAGACAATCTTTTCCCTCGATGGCCTTGGCCTGCTTGGCTACAGGTCGGTCATCGAACGCGACTATCCGGTCGTGTTCGCAACTCTTTACATCTTCTCGCTGATGGGCCTGCTGGTCGGTCTGCTGTCGGATCTGGTCTACACCTGGATCGATCCGCGCATTGATTTCGAGTCGAGGCAGGTGTGATGGCCAGCAAGTTCGTTCCATCCCTGTCCCTCAACCTTTCGGCCATCAACCAGAGACGGCTCGAGAATTTCAAGGCAAACCGGCGCGGTTACTGGTCGCTGTGGATATTCCTGTTCCTGTTCATCGTGACACTGTTTGCCGAACTACTCGCCAATGACCGGCCGATAATGGTGAACTTCAAGGGTGACTTCTATTTTCCCATTGCCCGCGACTACCCCGAAGAAGTGTTCCTCGAGGATGGCTTCCTTCCGGTGACGGATTTCAAGATCCCGGAGATCAGTGATGCCATCAAAGAAGATGGCTGGATGATCTGGCCTCCGATCCGATACTCGTATCGTTCGGTCAACAACGAGATACCCGAGCCTGCCCCGTCCAGACCCTCCTGGCTCTACAGCAAGGAAGCGCGGTGCGTGAACTACCCGCTTGGCGTTGATGATCCAGCCTGTTCGGTTGCTAACTGGAACTGGCTTGGAACAGACGATGCGGCACGTGATGTGCTTGCGCGTTCGATCTACGGCTTCCGCATCTCGGTACTTTTCGGACTGATCCTGACAGCAGCCTCCGCCATGATTGGTGTGTCCGCCGGAGCCATTCAGGGATATTTCGGCGGCTGGGTCGACCTGCTGTTCCAGCGCTTCATCGAAATATGGTCATCGATGCCGGTTCTCTACATTCTGCTGATCATTGCCGCCGTGCTGCCGCCGGGCTTCTGGGTGCTGCTGGGGATCATGCTGCTTTTCAGCTGGCTGGGCTTTGTCGGCGTCGTGCGGGCGGAGTTTCTGCGCGCGCGCAATTTCGAATATGTCAACGCTGCCCGGGCGCTGGGCGTCAATAACTGGGCGATCATGTTCCGCCATGTTTTGCCGAATGCCATGGTCGCGACGCTGACCTTCCTTCCCTTCATTCTCAATGGCTCGATTACCACTCTCACATCCCTCGATTTTCTGGGACTTGGCATGCCACCCGGCTCACCGTCGCTGGGTGAGATGCTGGCGCAGGGGCGCAACAACCTGCAGGCACCATGGCTGGGACTGACCGGTTTCAGCGTCATTGCCCTCATGCTTTCGCTGCTGATTTTCGTGGGCGAGGCAACGCGCGATGCCTTCGACCCGAGGAAGACGTTCAAATGAGCGGGCCGAGGAAAGAAAACGGGACTGCCAGCGAACCGCTTATTTCCGTTCGCGAGTTGTCTGTGGCCTTTACACAGGGCGGCAAGACCAACCTCGCTGTTGATCGGGTATCGTTTGATATTGGTCCCGGCGAAACAGTTGCGCTGGTGGGCGAATCGGGGTCGGGCAAATCTGTCACAGCCCTGTCGATCCTGAAACTTCTGCCCTATCCCGCTGCAAGCCATCCCTCAGGCTCGGTGCATTTCAAGGGCGAGGATCTACTCGATGGTGACGAGGCGGACCTGCGCAAGGTGCGCGGTAATGACATCACCATGATCTTCCAGGAACCGATGACATCGCTCAATCCGCTGCACACGATCGAGCGACAGGTTGGCGAGATATTGGAGGTCCATCGCGGAATGAGCGGTAGCGCAGCTCGCGAGCGTACGATTGCCCTGCTCAACCAGGTTGGAATTCGCGATCCGGAAAAACGCCTCGATGCCTATCCGCACCAGCTTTCTGGCGGCCAGCGGCAGCGTGTGATGATCGCCATGGCGCTTGCCAATGATCCGCAATTGCTGATTGCCGACGAACCCACAACGGCACTGGATGTGACGGTGCAGGCGCAGATACTCGAACTGCTGGAAGAACTGCAGGCCAAGCGCGCCATGTCGATGCTGTTCATCACGCATGATCTCGGCATCGTTCGCAAGTTTGCTGATCGCACCTGTGTGATGCAAGGCGGCAAGATTGTCGAACATGGGCCGACCGAGGCCCTGTTCCGCAATCCGCAGCATGCCTACACCAGGCATCTCCTTTCAGCCGAGCCGAAGGGCAATCCTCCAAAGGCCGACGTCTCCAAGCCTGTCGTGCTCAAGGGGAATGACATCAAGGTCTGGTTCCCGATCAAACGCGGTTTCATGCGCAAGACGGTCGATCACGTAAAGGCGGTCGACGGCATCGATGTGGAAATCCGCGCAGGCCAGACACTCGGGGTCGTGGGTGAATCGGGATCGGGCAAGACGACGCTTGGCCTGGCGCTGACCAGGCTCATCGCTTCCGAGGGCCAGATCGTTTTCCTCGGCGAGCGCATTGACGACCACACATTCAAGCAGATGCGCGAACTGCGCGACCGAATGCAGGTCGTGTTCCAGGATCCGTACGGGTCCCTCAGCCCACGCATGTCGGTAGCAGAGATCGTCGCCGAGGGGCTGAAAGTACACCGTCAGAATCTCTCCCATGCAGAACTGGATGAGCGCGTATGCGCGGCACTGGTCGAAACGGGCCTTGATCCGCAAACGCGTCATCGCTATCCGCACGAATTTTCCGGCGGGCAGCGCCAGCGCATCGCCATTGCCCGCGCCATTGTTCTCGAGCCGCGTTTCATCATGCTGGACGAGCCGACATCAGCGCTCGACATGAGCGTGCAGGCGCAGGTGGTTGACCTGTTGCGCGACCTGCAGGAACGGCATGATCTGGCGTACATGTTCATCAGCCACGATCTCAAGGTGGTGCGGGCGCTGGCAAACGACGTGATTGTCATGCGCAACGGCAAAGTCGTCGAGCAAGGTGCAGCCAAGCAGATTTTCGAAGACCCGCAGACCGATTATACCCGCGCCTTGATGGCTGCGGCGTTCGAACTGAGGGCAGCAAAGGGTAGCGTGGTGAGTCAATGAGCAGCCAGGCAGACACGATCCTCCTATCGCTGACCAACTGGGACCCCAAGGCCTGGCTCGATCAGTTCCAGGTGCACGCGCCTGAAAGGAAGATCGTGCTGGAACCCGATGGCGCCAACGATCCTTCCATCCGTTATGCGATAGTCTGGAAGCAGCGATCAGGCCTGCTGGCCAAACTGCCCAATCTGGAAGTCATCCTTTCGCTGGGTGCAGGGGTCGACCACATCTTTCACGACACGCAGGTTCCGGATCTGCCGATCGTTCGTGTGGTGGCGCCAGACCTGACAATGCGCATGAGCGAGTATGTCATCTGGCAGGTGCTGGATCATTTTCGCTTCGGTCGCCTCTATCGTGAACAGCAGGCGAAAGGCATCTGGAGCGAACCTCCACAGCCTGCCGCCGGTGAAGTCAGCGTGGGCATCATGGGCCTCGGTGTGCTGGGACAGGATGCGGCAGCCAAGCTGGGCCAGATCGGCTTCCAGATGCATGGCTGGAGCCGCAATGCAAAGCAGGTGCCGGGCGTGAAGTGTCACCATGGGCAGGATGGACTTGGAGCGTTTCTTGCCGCCAGCGACATTGTCGTAGTCCTGCTTCCCCTGACGGATGACACGCGGGGAATTGTCAACGCGGATCTGCTTTCGCGTATGAAACCGAAGACCCCGCTGGGTGGTCCTGTTCTCATCAATGCGGGGCGAGGTAAGTTGCAGGTCGAGCGCGACATACTTTCCGCCCTGGATAGCGGCAGGCTGATGGCGGCAAGCCTCGATGTCTTCGAGCAGGAACCGCTGCCGACAGACAGTGCGCTGTGGAAACATCCGCGTGTCTTCATCACACCACATGCAGCGGCCAATTCGGATCCGAAACATCTCGTGCCATTGATGCTGCGCCAGATGGAGCGCCACGAACAGGGGCTGGGTCTGGAGCATCTGGTTGACCGAACCGCCGGCTACTGATCCAGTTCAGGCAGCCTCAGGGTCTTCGATATCCGATTGGCCTGGCATACAGGCGCTCGATACGCCCGATCGCCGCGTGGATCGGTTCGCTCGTGACATCCATGCTGTGACCGTTTGCGTGAAGCAGATGCCCGTCGCCCTCGACAATTGCGACATGGCCTTTCCAGAAGACAAGATCGCCGCGCTGCAACTCCGTCAGATGTTCGCCCGCGTCGATCTCGTGCCCGATGGTGGCGGCCTGCATGTCTGAATCCCGCAAGACCATACGCCCGCACATGCGCATCGACAGCTGGACCAGACCCGAACAGTCTATCCCGAATGCAGACGTACCTCCCCACAGATAGGGCGTACCCAGAAGTGAACGCGCAAACGCAACATAGTCGGAGCCATGATCATCGACGCTTGCCAGGTGGGTGGCGACCAGCGCGCTTCCATCTTCGCGCAACAGGTACCGGGTTCCGCGTGTCTGTGCCTCGCCGATCACCTGTATACGGGTACCCATCGACAGCGCGGTCAGCGCGGGAAACTTCATGTCCGGGCCCGGATAGACGAAGGTGCGCGGGGCACTGACAACATGCGTTGGATTCTGTGTTCCGGTCTGGAGGTCCGCCAGGCTGGTCCAGCCGACATAGCTGTCGATCAGTGAACGAACCCACGCCCAGGAGCTGCGCTCCTCGAGTATTTTGACGGGATCGCCCATAAGCAGTTGCTGGTCGATGCCGCAATCGAGGCGCGGCTCACGCCGCATGTCGGCAACCGGCGCCTTCACGAAGCCAAGCGAACCTTCGACATAGCGTTGCGCATCCACCTTGCCTTGCAGGATGGATTCAGCCAGGTCGGGCCTGGCGGCATTAAGCCTCCTGTCGAGAGCGTCGAGAACGGGCAAGGCAGAAGGGTTCATCGCGGCAGTTCCTTCGCCTTCTGGCGGACGGTGTCAGCAAAGTTCTCGAGATAGAGCGCACCTTCGACGGTGCGTTGTATGATGACATTGCGACGATCACGCTCGTCACGCCTGCGTTTGAGGAGGTCCAGCGCGCCCATCGTATCCAGCGCCCGCGTAATTACCGGCTTGGTCACCCGCAGGCGCGCGGCCAGTCCGCGAACCGTGTGTGGGGGCGGCTCAAGGTATACGGTCAGCAGGATCGTCATCTGGCGCTGGGTCAAATCGGGATGCTCCCCATGGACCATTGCCATGGAGACTTCATGCCACAGTCTGAGCGCCTGCTCGGCCTTCAAATCAATACTCATCGGCACGGCTCCGCTGCGCTATTTGTTTCGCAGCCGAACCATTTACGCACGAGTGGCGGCGCCATGCAAGATGGCGCGCCTTCCGCCTTGGGCATTCATCGGGCGTAACGGGCTTTCAGCACCTGGTAAATCGCGCGGATTGCCTGAGCTTCTCCACCGATCGGACAGGACGGTTTTTCGCTCGCGGTCCAGGCATAGACGTCAAAATGAACCCAGGCCTGGGCCTTTTCGACGAAATGCTGAAGGAAGAGTGCTGCGGTGATCGACCCAGCCATTGGCCCCTTGCCGATATGGGAGAGGTCAGCAACCTGTGAAGACAGCCCTGCCTTGTAACCCTGCCACAATGGCAATCGCCACATGGGATCGCTCGACTGGCCACCGGCCTTCTGCAGGTCCGCTGCAAGGCTGTCATCGTCCGTGAAAATGGCGGGAAGATCAGGTCCCAATGCGACCCTGGCGGCCCCGGTCAGGGTTGCCATGTCAATCAGCAGTTCAGGGGATTCCTCATCGGCCCAGGCGAGCGCATCGCCCAGGATGAGGCGTCCCTCAGCGTCGGTATTGCCGATTTCCACTGTCAGCCCCTTGCGCGACTGAAGTATGTCACCGGGACGGAAGGCATTTGCGGATATCGAATTTTCGACTGCAGGAACAATGACCCTCAGGCGAACAGGCAGACGGGCCGACATGATCATGCTGGCGAGCCCCAGAACATGGGCAGCACCACCCATGTCCTTCTTCATCAGCGCCATGCTGTCTCCTGGCTTGATGTTCAGCCCTCCGGAATCGAAGCACACGCCCTTGCCCACAAGCGTTACCTTTGGATGTTCCGCCTTGCCCCAGCGCAAATCGACAATGCGCGGTTCACTGGCGCTGGCGCGCCCGACGGCGTGGACCATGGGAAAGCGTCTGGTTAGAAGGGCATCCCCGCGTGTTGCGGTTACCTTGGCCTTGAACCTGCCGCCCAGATCACGAATGGCCTGCTCAAGCTCTGCCGGCCCAAGATCGTTTGTCGGCAGATTGATCAGATCGCGGGTAATGTAGACGGCTTCAGCCTGGGCCTGAACGAATGCTCCATCCACTCCGTCTGGCAAGACCAGCCGTGCTTCGCTCGGCTTGGCGATGCGATACCGATCAAACCGATAGGCACCAAGCAGCCATGCAAGCGTGGCCAGTTCGAGATCGCCCTTGAAGCCTTCCAGCTTCCACTCGCCCTTTGGTAGAAGGCGCGGAAGGCGGCCGATTTCCAGCGTCGCGTTTTTTGCGCCCATGGAGAAGATGGCGCCTGCTATTCCTTCCTTGCCCGGAACGAGACAGAGCTCCCCCTTGCGGGCCCTGTAGCCGCTTGCCCTGGCCCAACGCAGGGCATCGGCAGGGATCGACTTCGAACCGGTCATCTCCTTCTCGCCCGAGACGACATGTACCGGAATTCCATTGCCTTTTCGCGTGCTCAACATTGGATGAGCCATTCAAACCTCCCTGGAAGGGTGAGCGATTAACCAAGCATTAGGGTTAACAGATTACTTATCGGAGACCAGCCGGGGTTTGTAAAAAGATTGCTGTTGTCCCGGCCAACAAACAGACGGGATCCGGCATATGTATCTGAGCAAGGGATTGCGTGCTTCGACGGCTGTGGCACTGGTTGCAGCACTTCTAGCGCTTCAGGGATGCGCCAAGGACGGGCGGACCACCGGTTCGGTTTCGGCGCGCAACAGCAGTTCGCTATCACAGATGTCGATGCCACAGCTCAACGAACTGACGCGCCAGTACAGCGAGAAATATGAGCGCAATCCGAAGGACAAGGCGAACGGGCTTTCGTTCGCCTCCCTGTTGCGGATGACTGGACGAGACGAGCAGGCGCTTGCTGTCATGCGCAAGCTGGTGATCTTCCACCCGAAGGATAATGACGTGCTTTCGGCCTATGGCAAGGCGCTGGCGGCAACGGGCAACTTCAAGGAAGCGCTCGGAGTGATCCAGCGTGCCCAGAAGCCGGAAAATCCGGATTGGAAGCTGCTTTCTGCGGAAGGTGCGATACTGGACCAGCTTGAGCAGCCAGACGCTGCGCGGGAAAAATATCGCCAGGCACTGGACATGGCACCACGCGAGCCGTCGATACTGTCCAATCTGGGAATGTCCTATCTGCTGACAAATGACCTGCCATCTGCGGAAACATATCTGCGCAAGGCGAACAGCATGCAGGGTGCGGACAGCCGTGTGCGCCAAAACCTGGCTCTCGTCATTGGCCTGCAGGGCCGGTTCGATGAAGCGGAAAAGGTCGCTTCAGCCGAACTTCCTGCTGAGGACGCAGAAGCCAACATTGCCTATCTGCGCCAGATGCTCTCCCAGCAGAACGCCTGGAACCAGATCAAGTCGGAAGACAAGCAGGCGCAGTAATCCGCGCCTGTCTACGGCGACCCAACGCCCAATCGAAAATCAACCCCGGCAGCAGAAATGCGACAGGCCGGGGTTTTCTTTTGTGTCTGGATTCAGGTGAGGCATCTGCGCACGACAGTTCGCGTTTCGGGCCAGCTGAGTTACAGACGCGGATTGCTCGTCGGCAGAATGCGCCGGCAATTGTGAGCCAGTTAGTTATCCGCGTGCCCTGGTAAGCCAATCGCGCCTCCGGGCAGTGTTGCACCAGCCCAATTTTCCCTTTCGCGTAACGTCACAACGCAAAACCCGGCAGACCATTTTCAGGTTTGCCGGGCTTTGGTCAGGTGATCGTGTTGCTGAAAGTGGGAACTATGTCCCGAATTACTTCACGAGGTCGGTGGCGAAGATCTGGATCATGGCCGGCCCCATGATGACGGCAAACAGAACTGGCAGAAAGAAGACGATCATTGGAACGGTCAGCTTCGGTGGAAGCGAAGCAGCCTTCTTTTCCGCCTCGGCCATGCGCATGTCACGGTTTTCCTGGGCAAGGACGCGAAGCGCCACGCCAAGCGGCGTACCGTAGCGTTCCGCCTGAATCAGCGCCATCGAGACCGCCTTCACGCCATCGAGACCAGTACGGGTGGCAAGGTTCTCGTATGCCTTGCGGCGTTCCTGGAGATAAGACAGTTCGGCAGTGGTGAGTACCAGTTCCTCGGCAAGCTGCGGTGACTGGATACCGATTTCATGGGCAACCTTGCGGAAGGAGGCTTCAAGGCTCATGCCCGATTCAACGCAGATCAGCATAAGATCGAGTGCGTCCGGCCAGGCGCGACGGATCGAGAGCTGGCGCTTGCCAATCTGGTTCTTGACGAACATGTTCGGAGCGTAAAAGCCGCCATAAGCGACAAACAGGGTGATCGTCATCTTCACCATGAAGGGGCGTTCGATGTTGGCGATCGCGAAGACGTAGACAAGCGCACCAAAGAACATGATCGCCGGCAGCACCAGGCGGAAGAACAGGAACACATAAATGTGCGACTGCTTGCGATAGCCAGCCATCTTCAGATTGTTGAACGTGTTTTCATCCGCAAGCGCCTTGCGGAGATTCAGTTTTTCCACGAGGTCGCGCATGACGCCGGTGGAATCCTGCTTGAGCGAAGCGCTCGGGCCACGCTTGGATTCGTTGGCAAGCCTTGCACGTTCGCGGGCACGTATCTTGTCACGCTCGAGGGCCGCTGTTTTCATGCGCGAGGATAGTTCGTCGCGACCAAGCAGCGGCATGGTAACCGTGATGATGGTTGCGAAAACAGCAACTGCACAAAGAATCGCCAGCAGGTTCTGCGGTTCGACAATCTTGTATGCGAGATCCATGAACGCTGCCCAATCCTAGAAGTCGAAGTTGATCATTTTCTTCATGACAAGAATGCCGATCGTCATCCACAGACCCGCACACAGAAGCACGACGTTGCCGGTGGGATGCGTGAACAGGATCTTGATGTAGTCCGGTGTGGTCAGGTAGACGAGCAGCGCGACAAGGAATGGCAGCGCACCGATAATGCCGCCCGATGCCTTTGCTTCAGCCGACATGGCCTGAATCTTCGCCTTCATCTTCCTGCGATCACGCAGAACGTTCGAAAGGTTGCCAAGCGCTTCCGACAGGTTACCACCTGCCTGTTGCTGGATGGCGATGACGATGCCGAAGAAATTGGCTTCCGGCAACGGCATGTTGTCGAAGAGCTTCTGCACCGCCTCGTTCATTGGCAGGCCGATCTGCTGGGCCTCGATGATGCGCTGGAATTCGGTGGAAACCGGTGCCTTTGCTTCCTTTGCGATGATTGCCAGGCAGTCATTGAGCGGCAGACCAGCGCGCACGCCACGCACGATGACGTCGACGGCGTTGGGAAACTCGGCCAGGAACTGGTTCATGCGGCGCTTGCGGATGCGGGCAACCATCCAGCGCGGAAAACCGAGTGCGCCGACGAAACCAGCCCCGGCTGCACCCATCAATGGCGCACCCATGAGAAACGAAACGACGAGAAAGAAGAAGCCGCAACCAATGCTGATCAGCACGAATTGCTGCATCGTGATGGTCAGGCCGGCCTGCTGAATCTGCTTTTTCAGGCCGATGCTCCTGCTCTGCTTTTCCTTCTGCTTGTCTTCCAGTTCCTTGAGCGAGTCCTGAACGCTCTTCTTGCGCTTGGCGGTCTCGTTGATACGCTGGGCAGCCTTTGAACGGTTCACTTCCTGGCGGTTCTTGATGGTGGCCAGGCGCTTTTCCTGGTTCACCTCACTGGCAACGCGCTCATAAAGCAGACCGAAAATGATCCCGCCTGCAGCCAGTGCAGCCAGGACCACGAAAATGATGATGTTGGTATCGATCCCGAACATGATGCTGCTTTATCAGTCCATTGTCTCGCTGCCATCGATCGCGGCAGCCAGGCGGTTTTCCTCGTTGTAGTAGCGTGCACGCTCCCAGAAGGCGGGACGGCCGACACCAGTGGAGTAGTGCTTGCCGATGAGTTTGCCCTGGGCATCCTCGCCGGTGATCTTGTAGAGCATCACGTCCTGCGTGGTGATGACATCGCCTTCAAGGCCGATCACCTCGGTGATGTGGGTAATGCGGCGCGAGCCATCCCTCAGGCGCTGCGCCTGGATGATGACGTCGATCGAACCCACGATGATTTCGCGGACCGTCTTGGCCGGCAGGTTGAAGCCGCCCATGGCGATCATCGATTCAATACGGTTGAGACATTCGCGTGGGGAGTTGGAGTGGATCGTCCCCATCGAGCCGTCGTGGCCTGTGTTCATGGCCTGCAGAAGATCGAAGACCTCGGGTCCGCGCACTTCGCCGACGATGATGCGTTCTGGACGCATACGCAGGCAGTTCTTGACGAGTTCGCGCATCGTGATCTCGCCTTCGCCTTCAAGGTTTGGCGGGCGTGTTTCAAGGCGCACCACGTGTGGCTGCTGCAGTTGCAGTTCGGCCGAATCCTCGCAGGTGATGATGCGTTCGTCACTATCGATGTAGGCGGTGAGACAGTTGAGCAGTGTCGTCTTGCCCGAACCTGTACCACCGGAGATGACAACGTTGCAGCGTACCCTGCCGATGATCTGGAGCAAGGTTGCTCCTTCCGGCGTGATTGCGCCGAACTTGACCAACTGGTCGAGCGTGAGCTTGTCCTTCTTGAACTTACGAATGGTGAGCGCGGGGCCGTCGATGGCCAGCGGTGGCGCGATGACGTTGACGCGGCTGCCGTCGGGAAGGCGCGCATCACATATCGGGCTGGATTCATCGACGCGTCGACCGACCTGGCTCACGATGCGCTGGCAGATGTTCATCAGCTGCGCATTGTCGCGGAAGCGGACGCCGGCCTGGGTTACCTTGCCCGCGACTTCGATGAATGACTGGCGTGCACCATTGATCATGATGTCGGCAATGTCGTCGCGTGCCAGCAGGGGTTCCAGCGGCCCATAGCCAAGGACGTCGTTGCAGATGTCCTCAAGCAGGTCCTCCTGCTCGGAAATCGACATTGCAAGGTTTTTCAGGGAGATGATGTCGTTGACAATATCCCTGATTTCCTCGCGCGCGGCTTCGGTGTCCATCTTGGCCAGCTGGCCAAGATCGATGGTGTCGATCAGCGCTGAAAAGACACTTGATTTCGTGTCGTAATATTTCTCGTCGCGTTCGCGAAGGACTGGCGAGGGCGTCTGGATGGACGGCGCGCGCTCTACCTTGGCTGGCTCGGGTGCCGCGGGAACCGGAGGTGCAGCGGCTGCCTGGGGGGCAGCAATCGGCTCCGGCATGCTGCGCGGTTGATCGCCAACACCGGAAAACCCGGAACTTCCGCCTCTTTTACCAAACATTGCTACCTCGATACGCGTCTTGTGTTCATTTCACCTGCAACAGGCCTAAGGTGCCGGCTCACTTCTTCCGGCGAATTTTCGAGAGGATGTTGAGAGCACCCTTCTTCTCGGTCCGAAGCTGCGCCTTGCCGGTAAGGACCTGGGCAAGGAATTCGAAGCTCTCGGTGACATTGCTCTTTGGATCAGCCTCGCCGATCATCTGGCCATTGTTTGATGCTGAACCGAACAGGGCAGGTTCGAACTGAATGACAGCTGCCGGATCGATGCCCAGAGCATTGGTGAAGTCGGCAACGCCGATTTCCGGGCGCTTCGGCATCCCCACCTGGTTCATCACCAGACGTGGCTTGGCATCGTTGGGCCGCAATTCCTTCAGCGTGTCGATCAGGTTCTTGGCATTCCTCAGATTGGCAAGTTCCGGCGCTGCGGTAATGACCACTTCATCGGCTGATGCAAGGATCTGGCGTGTCCAGCCGGACCACATGTGCGGCAGGTCAACGGCGACGCAGGGAGAGCCGCGCTGGGCCACTTCGAGGATCGAGTTGAATGCGTTCTTGTCAAAATCGTAGGTGCGCTCAAGGGTCGAGGGCGCTGCTAGCAGGCTGAGATGCTCGGCACACTTGGCCAGGAGACGGTCGAGCAGGATATCGTCGATACGTTCCGGCGAGAACACGGCGTCCGCCACACCCTGTGGCGGGTCCTGGTCGAGATTGATGTTCGCGGTGCCGAAGGCAAGATCAAGATCGGTCAGGACGACGTCATTGTTGAAGCGTGATGCAATCGACCAGGCGACATTGTGACAGATCGTCGAGGATCCAACGCCCCCCTTGGCACCGATGAAGGCGAAAACCTTTCCGAGCGGACCGTTCTCCGGATTGATGAAGATGTTGGAGATCGCGCCCATGATGTCCGCCATGGAGACGGGGGCCACGAGATATTCCGATACACCGTTGTTGATGAGCTCACGATACAAGGTGATGTCGTTGTGGTGACCGATGATGACGACCTTGGTCTCTGAATCGCAGACCTCGGCCAGCTTGCCCAGATGAACCAGCAATTCGCGGCCTGAGGCTTTCGATTCCACGACGATCAGGTTTGGCGTTGGCGCGGTGTTGTAGAAGTCGACCGCCGCGGGAATGCCCCCCATGTGGACCTTGACGTGAGCGCGCGCCATGCGCCGGTCGCGCGCGGCCATCTCAAGCGTCTGGGCAATCACTTCCGATTCACAGAAGGCCTGGATCGTTACGCGTGGTATCGGCCGAATGTCGTGTACATCACCCGGCTGGACGACATCACCAATCCCGGCATATTCTTCATCGTGCGCATGATCGTGCATCAAGTTTGACATTTTTTCTTTCCGTGATCGTGTTCAGTCAGTCTCTTTTTCCTCTGACGACCCTAGAACAACGGGGCCAGGGTGCCGGATCCGTTTTCGCGCCAGTCTTCGATGACCTTGGTACGGCGGGTGGAATCGATGTCCGATTCGCCACGCGGCCCAAGCAGGTCTGCAGGGTTGGCGATCATCGCAGCGAGGTTCTGCTGCGTTGCGCAACCGAAGGTCTCGTAGTTCCGGTTCTCGGACGTATCGACGACGTCCTCGTTCCATTGTCCGCACTGGTGATCGAGGCCAGCCCGCATGTCAGAGAAGACAAGCCGCAGCGTTGCAGAATCGCCATGCCCTGAAGCCTGGTAGTGCTGGACCAGTATCTGGTTAGACGATATGCCCCGCTCATGGAGCACCGGAATGATCTGATCCGCGATACGCCTTGCCGCAGCTTCATTCCTGGAACCAGTCGGCACCAGGATTGCCATGGCTGCCGCGCCGGAACGCTTGAAGCGAGAGGCAAAATTCGAAACCACATCGTGATCGCGCATGGACAAGGTACGTGCTGTCGCGGACACGATCATGTCCTCCGTCGTCTCGCTTTGCGAAACGATGATGGGATGGCGTGTGCGATAATCATCCGGGACCGACCCCACGACCACATGATCGCGGCTGTAGGAGGCACATCCGGAGACGATGGCCGTTGCTGCCAGCAGGACGGCTGCGGTGAGCCGGGCCGGGCGACGGCCGGACCGCGTGTCGCTTGCCGGAAGCGCGGGCAGGAAAATGTTGTTGGTTACTCGTGACATGGCATTTGCTCCAATGCGGCCCGTTCTTACTGGAATATGAAACCCGGATTGCCGTGGTAGCGGCCAGCTGGCAGGTTGCCCTGTGCTGTTCCGTAGATCCGGTTCAACCGGCCCAGGAACATGGCTGCGCTGTCTGCGGTCGGATTGAAATTGTCGTCCGGTCTGGCAAGATTCTGGCGGGCGATCGGGCGGACGAGGTAAGGCGTCACGATTATCACCAGTTCAGTTTCGTAGCGCTCGAACTCGCGGCTGCGGAACAGGGCGCCCAGGACCGGAATCTTGCGCAGGCCCGGGAAGCCGCTTGCCGTCTGACGCACGTCATCCTTAAGCAGGCCGGCAATCACCATCGAGCCACCGGATGGCAGTTCGACTGTGGTCTCGGTTTCACGGCGGCGGATGCCTGGAATTGGTGCTGCCGGGGCTCCACCGCGCGGGATCACGAATGAACCCTCGCTCGTTGGCTCGGACACTTCGGTGCGGATCTTGAGGCTGATGCGGCCTGGCGAGAGAACCACCGGGGTGAAGGCAAGGCCGACACCATATTCCACCTGGCGATAGGTGTAGGTGATACCGTCATCGCTCTCGTCCTTGCCGTCGGATATGTTGTATTCGCCGCCAACCTTGAACGAGGCCGTCTCGCCTGAAATCGCTGTGAGCGATGGCTCGGCCAATGTGCGCATCACACCGGTCGAATCAAGGGCATGAATGATCGATGTGATGCTGTTGGAACCGTGCGAAAGCGTTCCGCGAACCTGGGAGTTCGACATGTTCTTGTTCAGGAACAAGGGGTTGTCGGTGAGAACGTTGAATGCCAGCTCGCCGATCGAACCGGCCGCAGTCAGGTCAATGCCAAGCTGCTTGACCACGGTGCGCTGGATTTCGGCGATGGTCACCTTCAGGTTAACCTGATCCTCTCCATCAATCTGAAGCAGGTTCACGATCGCGCTTTCCTGGCGGTCCTCGTCGCTGCCGAAGATGATCGTGGAGCCGCTGCCGCTGTTGGTCGTGTTGGAGTTCTGGCTGAAATTGTTGGTGGTCGCTTCACCGCCCGTAACGAAGATGCGCGCCAGTTCAACTGCCCTGGCCGATGCCTGGGGCGTTGGAACGGTACCGGTCAGGATGACGTTGTCGTTGACCATCTCGACCTTGACGTCCGAGCCCGGCACGTACTTCTCGATATAGGTCTCGAGCCCCTCGATATCGCGCTCGATCGCCAGGTCGACGGAAAGGAGCTGCTTACCGGCACTGTCGAAGATGAAGACATTGGTCTCCCCGACCTGCTTGGCGAAGATGTAGATGCGCCGTGACGTGCGGGTGACCGCGTCAGCCACTTCGGGATTGGCGACGAGAATGTCATGTGCGTCGCCTGGCAGATCGATCACCATGGACTTGTTCAGTCCGACCTTGATCCGTTTTGTCGAGCCAATCGCATTTGCATTGATGCGAATGTAGTTCTTGCTCGATTCTGCAAAGGCAGGCGGTGTGAAGGCGATTGCGCCGAGCGTGGAGAAGCCAACGAGGGCTGCCAACACTGCCGATACCGTTCTGATACGCATCGGTACTTTCCTCTTTGATACTGCGGTTCCGTGCATTTGCATTACTTCTTCTCCTCGCCGGTGTTGCCGAGTAGAAGATCCTTGGAGGCGCCGTACTTGATGATGCGGACGGTGCCTGCACCACGTTCACCCCCGATGAGATGATAGGCGGCAGAGGTCTTGTCGCTCTTGCTGTCTTCGAGCGAGCGCAGTGTAAGCGCCAACCGGTCAGCCATCTGCTGCGCCACGGTGAGCACTTCCGCCTGGCGCGGGGTCAGCTGGAGCGTTGCTGTTTCACCGACGACGACCTGTTCGCCGTCCTTTTCCTCGATCGCCTGGTCAATGGCCAGGACGCGGATGTTTTCCAGGATTGTCTCGGTGATGAATTCGTCTTCGTTTCCGCCCTTGTGGCGGCGGGTCATGATCACATCGACCCGATCGTTGGGCAGGATGAAGCCGCCGGCACTTGTTTCGGTGGAGATCGTCGTCGCGATGGCGCGCTGGCCAGATGGCAGGATCGCGGACATGTAGCCGTGATCCGAGCGCACCAGCTTGGAGTTGCGGATCGGTTCCCCCGCGTAGAATGAGGAGCGGGTGATCGCACCCTTGATTTCTTCAATGGCTTCCGGCTTGGCGGACTTGGTCACGAAAGCATCGTTGACAGCGTCCCGGGGCCATTCCTGCCAGCGCACGAGGTCTGCCTTCAGCCCTGTACCAGTGGGAATGTCGGCGCTGGCGACCAGCACCTGCTCAAGCTCGATCTGGGGACCGCCCACTTCCACAATCTGGGTTTCGGGTTCCCTGTTCGCCAGGTTCATTGCAACCAGGCCAGCGCCGCCGGCTGCTGCCAGCGCTCCTGCCATGATCACCAAACGCATTACCTTCATTTCACACCCCAAGCCGGTTGCCTGTTACGGTTCGTGGGTCATCTTTCTCCCCCAAAGGTGTAATTATGGTTAATGAGATGCTGATATTTTAAGTTAATGCTTCCTTTCCAAGCGGAACTGCGAGCACCAACGAAAAAGGCCGGGATCGTTCCCGGCCTTCGAAATTCCTGGCGGTGAACTGACCCCGCTTCGAACTCAATTGAAAGGATTCACCTGCTGGAAGACATGCTGCATCCAGGGTGTTTGCGGGTAGACGAAGAAGGCCGCAGCTGAAAGCGCGATTCCGTAGGGAATTCCCTCGTCGGCACGATAGAGCCGTGCGATCCAGCCAATGCTTGCCATGCGATCCGGCAATGGAACGGAGCGGATGCGCAGAATCAGGAGCGTGAGAATGCCGCCAAAGAATGCGGCGGTCACGAAATAGGCCATGGAATGTTCCCAGCCAAGCCAGAGTGCGGTTGAAGCAGCCAGCTTGGCGTCACCACCGCCAATCAGACCGAATGCAAACAGGGCGAAGCCCACCGACAGCACCAGCGCAAACATGGCCCAGTGCCAGGCGATCTCCTGGGCACTAAGGCCGATCATCACGGCAAAGACCATGAACCCCGCCATCAGCGCCAGCGATACCTTGTTGGAGATGGTCATGGAGACCAGGTCCGAGGCGGCTGCAAACGCCATGAAGGAAGGAAAGAAGAGAACAAGTGCCGTGTTGAGCATTCGCTGTTTTTCCGCTTTTTCAACTCCGTCCAGTCTACTTCGGCGACCCTTCAGATTGGGTTAACACGACAGGCAGCAAAGCAAAGGGGCCGCCTGCCAATGGCAGACGGCCCCTGAGTTCATGCAGTCGCCTGGCGGATTATGCGCCCGGCATCTGCGACTTGATGTTGGTGAAGGTCGTGTTGACGCCGCCACCGACTGCCGATGCGCCGCCGATGATGGCGACAGAAATCAGTGCTGCAATAAGGCCGTATTCAATGGCCGTTGCACCGGATTCGTTCTTTACGAAACGGGATACGAGTTTCATGATGTGCTCCTTTTGGCCACTTGCGTGGATTTTTGATTAAACCGGCCAAAGCTTCGCTCAACCGATGCGTACAAAATATGTCTGGTATCTTTCAATCCGCTTAAGAAGAATGATTGACGATTTGTGAATCTGATCCAATGCGCAAGCTGGTAAAGAGAGGGTAGCAAAGGCCGGATCATTTTATGAAAATGCGCGTTGGGAACCTGTTATCCCAACAACACAAAAGCCGCCTGCATTTCTGCAGGCGGCTTGTGCATTCCAGATGTAGTCGCGCTTATTATGCGCCTGGCATCTTGGACTTGATGTTGGTGAAGGTGCTGTTGACACCGCCGCCAACTGCCGATGCGCCGCCGATGATGGCAACTGAGATCAGGGCTGCAATCAGACCATATTCGATGGCGGTTGCGCCGGATTCGTTCTTTACGAAACGGGATACGAGTTTCATGTCATGCTCCTTTTGGCCACTTACGTGGATTTTCTTGAAACCGGCCAAAGTTCTCCTCAACCGATGTCCCCGACCATAATCGCCAACCCATTTCGAACCGGTTAAGACGCATGCTTGACAAAAACTGAATTTCGACAGGCTTGGGGCATGGTTAAGCGAGAGCGACCAAAGCGTTAAGGTCCTGGAAACCTTCTGGCGCAGCGCATGAAAAAACCGCCTGCAATCTGCAGGCGGTTCTTTGTAACCAGTCGGTGCTGGAGGCTTACGCGCCTGGCAGCTTGGACTTGATGTTGGTGAAGGTGCTGTTGACGCCACCGCCAACGGCCGATGCGCCACCGATGATGGCAACTGAGATCAGGGCTGCAATCAGGCCATATTCAATGGCGGTTGCACCGGATTCATTCTTCACGAAGCGAGATACGAGTTTCATGTGCTTAGCTCCACGTGTCCATTTGTTGCTGAACGGTTAATCCGTTCTGACTTCGTGATGCTATCCACGCCGCTTTTATTCCGGGTTAATCGATATGGTTACGCATTTGTGTGCGACGGAAATCACGTCACAACCATGCATTGTTATATAGGGCAGGAATGTCGGAGCGGCCCAAATCCCACCAGGACGACGCCTGGAAAGCGGAGGATTCAGGGATTGTGCGCTGCCTTTACCATTCCTTCACCAAACTGGCAGATTGTCATGGACAACATGCATTTACAGTTGGAGCTGACGATGAAACGCACCTGCGCCCTCTTTCTGGCACTCATTGCCGGATTCGCTGCCACTCCCGCCAGTGCGACGGAAGAAGGCGGCACGCAGCCCGTCGTCGTGACGGTTGACCGGGCCAAGGTCTTCCGCGTTTCGCGCCCCGCCGCAACGGTGATCATTGGCAATCCGTCCATTGCCGATGCCACGATCGAGGATGAGCGCACACTTGTCCTGACCGGTCGCTCTTTTGGCGTGACCAACCTGATCATTCTCGATTCAGCTGGTGACCCGATAGTCGATGAAACGCTTGTCGTGCGTGGCCATGAGACCAACACGGTGCGCATCTATCGCCGCTCTGAGCGTGAAACACTGGCCTGTGCGCCGGTGTGCGAGCCGACACTGACCATCGGGGACAATACCAACAGCTTCACTTTCGCGTCCGAGCAGATCAAGGCGCGCAACGAACTCTCTGACGCCCAGTCCAAATAGGCCATCCGGCCACACTTGCGGCACTGTGAAGCATGCATTTCGCGAAGAGTTAACGGTCCGTAAAGCGGGCCGTTTTCATTTTATCGATCACGCGAACCGGATATCAATCGCTTGCTGCTAGAAGAATTGGCGAAATGCAGGGTGTTCCAACAGGTGGCAAGAAATGCAAAATTCCACACGATCCTTTCCAGGCCTGATCCGCGGCTTCCTTCAGGGTCCGAAAATCGTTCGCCGTTTCCGCAAGGAAGATGACGGGACCACCGCCATTGAGTTCGCGATGCTGGCTTTTCCTTTCTTCCTTCTCCTTTTCGGCATCATCGAATGTTCACTTCTTTTCTTTGCCGGACAGATGCTCGAAAGCGCTGTGGACGATGTAGGCCGCAGGGTGCGCACCGGCCAGCTCGACAACACCATGACGGAGCAGCAGTTCAAGGACGAGATCTGCACGGCAACCGCTCTCCTGTTCGACTGTGACGACCTCGCGATCGATCTGAAAATTGCGGCAACCTTTGACGATCTCGAAGAACCGCCAATTCCAGACGCAGGTGTAGTCGATCACACGGCCTTCACGTTCTCCGCACCTTGCCCGGAGCAGATCGCCATGATCACGGTTTCGACCGAGTGGCCCATCTTCACCAACTATGTGGCGGCGCACGTCTCCAATCTGAACAGCGGCAATGCCCTGCTGAACGCGATGGCGGTATTCCGAACTGAACCCTATCCGGCTGCAGGCGGCGGATGCTGAGCGAATACAAGGCCACGACACGATTTGTAAGGACCAACAAGATGGCTATTTCCAAGTTTCTGAATTCGGCGCGTCTGCGTCTGCTGTGCACGGTCGACCGCTTCCGCGATGAAACCCGCGGGGTTGCTGCGGTGGAGTTCGCCTTCATTGCACCGATCATGATCCTTCTGTTCGTCGGAACCATCGAACTGTCGGCAGGTGTTTCGACAAACCGCAAGCTGTCGCGACTGTCCAGCACGGTGGGCGATCTGATCACGCAGAGCCAGTCGCTGACGACCGGCGATATCGACAACATAATGGATGTGTCGGGCAAGATCATGTACCCCTACAAGGATCCCCTGACCATCGTTGTCACCGGCGTGGAAATCAATTCTTCCGGCCAGGCGAAGGTCAAGTGGAGCCGCTCCGAGCCAACAGGTCATGCCAAGACCGTTGGCACCAACTACACGGTTCCAACGAAAATCCGCAAGCCAAGCACCTTCCTGGTTTCGGCAAGGATTTCCACGAGCTACACGCCGTCATTCGGTTGGGCGCACTACGAGGCAGACAAGGGCGTGTACTTCTCGCGCACTCCGATTGCCATGAGCGAGGAATTGTTCCTGCGACCGCGTATCGGTGCGTCAGTCGAACTCAACTGATCCCAAAAACAGAAAGGCCCCCGACCGGGGCCTTTTTTCATTCCGCACTCGCCGGTCCGGTATTTTCCTCAAAGACCAGTTGAAGCTTCTCGAACATACCCGGTCGCGCGGGATCAAAACCGCCGCCCAAGACTGGTTCGATCGCGTCGTAAGCGACAGGATCGGTGTTGAACATCGCCGTCAGAAGGCTCCTGATAATTGTCTTGGCTTCCGCTGCCAGTTTTATGGAGACTGCATGAACCCGATAGGGTACCGGTGAGGACTGCCAGATGATCTTGTAGTCGGCAGGGTTCATTTCCAGTATTCCCATGCGCTGAAAAGTGCCGGGAGCGTCTGCGGACTGCGGTGCGGACAATTGTGAGGACCAGCCGAATATGGCATCAACCTCACGCTCGGCCAATGCCCGCAACAGGCTTTCTCCGTCCGGCTTGGCCAGCATTTCCTGCCGCTTGTCCTTGAGATCGGTTCCTGACGCAGCAAGTTCCGCCAGCGCGATTTCAATGCCGCCAGCAGCAACGGAATCGATCAGGCCAATTCTCGCAGCGGCAATGTTGGCGATGCTGGAGGGGCCGCCTGCATGTCCTATCAGGATTTCCCTGAAGGCATTACTGCCGTCCGCAGCGCGCGGAACCGCCATGCCTTCGATGCATTCGCAATTCTTCCAGGCAATGGCGTAGGCCAGCGCTGACAGAACAGCATATTCGATGCGTTGCTGGGAGGCTGCGGCGGCAAGCGCGGCATAGTCACGCGCAACGTAGATTTCCACCGGCATGCCCAGCCCTTCCTCAAGAGCCAGGCGGAAAGGTTCTGCGCGAATTGCTGCCCTGTCTGAATCGGCATTGGCAACAATACCGACCCGGAAGGTTCCCAGTTCGTTTCGCCAGTCGGTCTGCGCGCGCGATGGACCGACGAGGCTGCACGAAAGTGCCAGGGCAGCGCATGCCGCGAAGGCAAACCGCAAACTCCAGCGCCAATGTCCCATACGCGAATCACCTTCCTGCACCTGCAAACCGGTGCACCCTAGTTCACGGCAGGAGCGGGATGCAAACCGCACGATCGACATGCAACGCTGGCATATAGGCATACATCTGCTAGTGTGATCTGCGTGATTTGACGGGATACGGGACCAGCAATGGCAAGGGCATTCTTGTTCGTACTTGATTCCTTCGGCATAGGGGGTGCACCCGATGCCGAAAAGTTTGGCGATGTCGGCTCCAACACGCTCGGCCATATTGCCCAGCAATGCGCGCGGGGAGAGTGCGACCCGCGCGACAGGACCGGCAAACTTGCAGTTCCCAATCTGGAAAAGCTCGGTCTTGGCGTGGTAGCCAGGGCCGCGAGCGGCAGTATTCCCGAAGGCTTCGATGCCGATATCAAGCCGATCGGGTTGCATGCAAATGCCTGCGAGGTTTCCACTGGCAAGGACACGCCCTCGGGCCACTGGGAAATTGCCGGCGTACCGGTCCGATTCGACTGGGGTTACTTCCCGCAGAGTGTGCCGACCTTCCCTGCCGAACTGACAAGGGCATTGATCCGCGAGGGTGGGATTGACGGCATTCTCGGGGACAAGCATGCCTCGGGAACGCAGATCATGGAGGAACTGGGTGAGGAGCACATCCGCACCGGCAAACCCATCTGCTACACGTCGGCCGACTCGGTCTACCAGATCGCTGCGCATGAAACCCATTTCGGGTTGCAACGCCTTTATGATCTTTGTGAAACCGTGCGGCGGCTTGTCGATCCCTACAATATCGGACGCGTGATCGCGCGGCCCTTCATCGGTGAACATGCGGGCAATTTCGAGCGGACCGGCAATCGCAGGGATTATGCCGTCCCGCCACCGGAACCGACTTTGCTGGACCGGGCGAAAGCCGCCGGAAGGCAGGTCATTGCCATCGGCAAGGTGGCAGACATCTACGCCCATTGCGGCCCTACCGACGTGCGCAAGGCCAGCGGAAATGAAGCGCTGTTCGAGGCAACCCTCAAGGCAATCGACGATGCGCAACCCGGCGCGCTCGTTTTTACCAACTTCGTGGACTTCGACATGCTGTACGGGCACAGGCGTGATGTTGCAGGCTATGCCGGTGCGCTCGAATATTTTGATCGGCGACTTCCGGAACTGATGAACAAGATGACTGAAGATGATCTAATGGTGCTGACGGCAGATCATGGCTGCGATCCGACGTGGCGGGGCAATGATCATACACGTGAACAAGTGCCAGCTCTGTTCTGGTCGCCGGGGATAAAGCCCCGATATGCTGGAACCCGTAACAGCTTTGCCGATATTGGCGAGAGCGTGGCCGATCATCTCGGACTTGCGCCCGGCAAGCATGGCACTTCTTTCCTGGCAGGATGACATTCATGATGATGGCGGAAATTCATTGCCATATCGAGGGCGCGGCACATCCTGACCTGGTTGCAAGGCAGGGTAAAAAATACGGGGTCGACATATCGCCAGCAATCCGCAATGGCGCCTATGTCTGGGATGATTTCACCAGTTTTCTGAAGGCCTATGATCTGGCTGCCAGCCTGTTTCGAACCAGCGAAGATTATGCCCTTCTTGCCGAGGACTATCTTCTGTCGCTGGCGCGCGATGGCTGCATCTACTCGGAATTCTTCATCTCCACCGACCACGCCATCTCCGCCGGTCTGTCATCGCAGGACTATGTCGAAGGCCTTGCCGAAGGCATGGTGCGCGCGAAGGCTGCCACGGGAATTGAAGCGCGGATGATTGCGACCGGGTTGCGGCACATGGGTCCGCAAGCCGTTGAACGCGCGGCCAGGTGGATCGTTGCCAATCCTCACCCACTTGTCACGGGCTTTGGCATGGCGGGGGATGAACGCATGCATCACCCATCCGATTTTGCAGCCGCATTCGAGATCGCGCGCGCCGCTGGCCTCGGCATCACGGTTCACGCCGGCGAACTGGTGGGCGCGCAAAGCGTGCGCGACGCGCTGGATTTCCTCAAGCCATCGCGCATCGGCCATGGAGTGCGGGCGATCGAGGACATGGACCTTGTCAGGCGCATAGCCGATGAAGGGATTGTCCTTGAAGTCTGTCCCGTTTCCAACGTGGCACTTGAAGTCTTTCCTTCCTTTTCCCTGCATCCGTTTCGCCGGCTGCATGAGGCCGGGTGCCGGGTAACGCTGAGTTCGGACGACCCTCCGCACTTCCACACAACGCTGGCATATGAGTATGCGGTTGCACGCGACGCGTTCGGGTTTGGCGATGAGGAACTGGACCAGTTCACGCGAACGGCGCTGGAAGCGGCATTCATAGATGGGGAAACAAGGCAACGCCTGCTTGAGAAACTGGACCGTGCAAGGCTAGTGTGAACCCAAACAGGAACCGGGAACACAGGCATGGCAAAAGTAACGGTCGTCGATCATCCGCTGGTCAAGCACAAACTCACCATCATGCGGGACAAGCAGACCTCAACGGCCAGCTTCAGGCGGTTGCTGAGGGAGATTTCGCTGCTGCTTTGCTACGAAGTCACGCGTGATCTCGAACTTACCACACTGAAGATCGAGACGCCGCTGACGGAGATGGATGCACCAATTCTGGAAGGCAAGAAGCTTGTCTTCGCTTCGGTCCTGCGCGCCGGAAACGGTCTGCTGGAAGGCATGCTTGACCTTGTTCCGGCTGCCCGCGTTGCCCATATCGGTCTGTACCGCGACCATGACACGCTCGAGGCAGTCGAGTATTACTTCAAGGCTCCAGCCGATATCGGGGACAGGCTTGTCATCGTGGTCGATCCGATGCTTGCCACGGCCAATTCGGCCATTGCGGCAATTGACCGGCTGAAACGGCGTGGCGCAACGAACCTGCGCTTCCTTTGTCTGCTCGCCGCACCGGAGGGACTGGAGCGGTTCACCACGGCCCATCCCGATGTTCCCGTCTTCACTGCGGCGGTCGACAGCCACCTGAACGAGAAGGGCTACATCGTTCCGGGCCTCGGTGACGCGGGTGACCGGATGTACGGCACCAAATAGAGGTTTGCGCCTTAACCTTCTGTTCACGAAAACCCGAACAAACACGACCGCAAAGACTTCGATCAACGTCGCATTGACCCTTGCATGCTAACGCTGTGCCAGACACGCGTCTCTCAAATAGACGCCGGTATCTTGCGCATATGGGAGCTGTATCATGTGGCGTTACATTTTCATGGCCATGTCCGTCATGGGGGCGGCAACGCAATACCCGCTGCTTTTCCAGGAAAAGGCCGATGAGATCACCGCATCGCGTGAGGCCAACCTGCCCAAGGTGACCTACGCTACCCAGCAGGATCAGGAAACCGATCGCAGCCGCAATCCGCTCTCGGGTCGCGTGGCGGAAGTGGCACGCGACAATCGCGGCCATTATGTTGCCGACGTAAAGCTCAATGGAAGGCGAACAGAAGTGCTGGTGGATACGGGAGCAACCCTTGTCGCCATCAATGAAAGCACTGCGCGCCGCCTGGGCATCAAGCTGAAACCAGCCGATTTCAAATACACGGTACGCACTGCCAACGGTTCAACCAAGGCGGCAGCGGCTATGATTGACGAGATCCAGATTGGCCGCGTAATCGTGCGCGATGTTCAGGCGAGCGTTTCCAGGGATGAGGCGCTTTCCACCGTCCTGCTCGGCATGAGCTTCCTCAACAAGCTCAAGAAATTCGAGTTCGAGGGCAACAAGATGATCCTTACCCAGTAAGGATCAGGTAATCCGGTCCAGGATCGCAGGGGGCGCTTCAGTACCTCTGCGCACCGCCTTGAGAATGCGCCTGGCAGCACGCTCGGCACTGTCCTGGTCCCTGGCAAGCAATTCGCAAATCGGCGACTTTCCATCCCAGTTGCGGCCCGCAATCTTCACGATTCCCACAGCATGGTCGACCGGGTCCTGAGGACGGGTGCGTCCGCCGCCCAGTTCGATGACGGCCAGCCCAACCTGTCTTGTATCGAAGGCAAGGTGTCCGGCATATCGGTGCGACATCTGAGCATCCGCCAGGACCGGCATTGTGATGGGTGGCCTTGCCAGATATTTCGCAGTTTGCTCCATGAAGTCGGCCGGGCCGCCAAGTGCTGCCACCATTGCCCCGAATTTCTCTGCTGCATATCCGCTGTGAAAGGCAGTTTCCATGCGCTTGCGGCCATCCTCGATGTCGGTGCCGATATCGGCCTGCACCAGCATTTCGGCACCAAGTTCCACCGTCACATCCCACAGGGTGCGGTCGATGTGGACACCGGTCAGGAAATCGACTGCATTCTGCATTTCCACTGCATTCCCTGCCGCTGACGCCAGCGGGTGATCCATGTCGCTCAGCAATGCACTGGTCTTGAGGCCAGCGCCGCTGGCCACCTCCACCAGCGAAACGGCCAGTTCACGCGCGCTTTCGCGCGATTCCATGAAGGCGCCCGAGCCGACCTTCACGTCGAGGACGAGGCCACGCAAGCCTGCTGCCAGCTTCTTCGAAAGGATTGATGCGGTGATGAGCGGTATGCTTTCAACCGTCGCGGTCACATCGCGGATGGAATAGATCCGCTTGTCTGCTGGAGCGAGGTTTCCGGTCTGGCCAATGATGGCGCAACCAATCGTTTCAACCGTGCGCCTGAAGACCTCATTGGAAGGGGCTGTGTCGTAACCTGGAATCGAATCGAACTTGTCGAGGGTGCCGCCCGTATGCCCAAGCCCACGGCCGGATATCATCGGAACGAACCCGCCGCACGCCGCGACAGCAGGGGCCAGCATCAGGGAAACATTATCACCCACACCACCCGTAGAATGCTTGTCGACGACGGCTGGACCCAGATCACTCCAGTCCAGAACATCGCCTGAATCGCGCATCGCGAGTGTCAGTGCCACAGCTTCCTCGCGATTCATGCCGTTGAGAAAGACAGCCATCGTGAATGCGGCGACCTGGCCTTCGCTCACCCGACCATCGGTGACACCTGCAATGAAATCCGCGATCTCATCGGTGGAAAGCACCGCGCCATCGCGCTTGCGGCGAATTATTTCCTGCGGAAGCATGGCGCATCAAACTCCGAACGGTGTCCAGACGGTCTTTACCTGGACTGCATGAAACAGGAATTCGCGACCCTGGCCCTGCTGAGGATCAAACCAGTCGCGCGTCTTGCCATTGTTCACCCAGGTCGCCTTGAGGTTGCCGGCGGATTCGCGCTCCACAGAACCGCTTCCCCCGCCTTGCCCGAAGTACCAGTGGCAGGCAACATCGTCATGCTTTGCCATGACCGTCGCCAGCGCTTCGGTGTCACCGGTAACAATGTTGACGGTGCCACCGGGTACATCGGAAGTGTCGAGCACCTGGTAGAAATCTCCAGCAACGAGCGGGCTGGATTGCGACGGCGTGACAACCACGCGGTTGCCGACGCAGATTGCCGGAAGCACCAAGGACACGAACGACAGGAGAGGCAATTCGTCGGGGCAACTGATCGCCATCACATCCCAGGCCTCGTTGAGGGCCAGTGAAAGCATGTTGGCCTGTGGCGAACGCACAGCTCCATCATATTTGTCTGCCCAGGCGGCATAATGCAGGATACGGGCGACCGAGGCTTCGACCTCTCGTCTTGCGCGCGCAGCCGACGCGCCAGTCAGACTGGCAATTCGGTCCGCGAAATCACGCGCACGCGCTTCAAGGTTCTCAGCCAGGAAATAGAGAACCTGCGCACGGCCATGCCCGGTCATCGCAGTCCAGCCGGAGGCGGCATGTGCAGCTTCGACCGCATTTCGAATATCCTTGCGATTGCCCAGGCCAACCTGGGAAACGAGGCGGCCCTTTGCATCGAACACGGGATAGGAATAGCCAGAATCGGGGCGAGCCTGCTTGCCGCCGATATAATTCTTCATCGTGCGGTCAAGCGATCCGCCATCACTCTCGCCACCTGGCACCGGATCGGCAAGAGGTTTCAAACCTGACAGCGCCCTGGCTTTTTTCTGCCAGGCTGGAACAAGATATTCCAGCATGCCTTCACGGCCACCTTCGCGTCCAAAGCCTGATTCCCGATATCCACCGAACCCGGCGGCTGCATCAAACAGGTTCGTCGAGTTGATCCAGACTATTCCCGCCTTGAGTGATCGGGCGGCATCAAAGGCGATGTCGAGATTCTGGCTCCATACGGAAGCCGCCAGACCGTATCTGGAATTGTTCGCAAGCTGGATCGCTTCGCCCGGCGTGCGGAAGGTCATGGACGCGATGACGGGGCCAAACACTTCTTCCTGCGCGATGCGCGAAGCCGGTTCGACGTCGGTGATCAGGGTCGGAGGATAGAAGCAGCCCGGTGCGTTCTTCACGCTGGCTGCCCAACTGGGTTGCCACAACACGCCGCCTGACGCCACGCCTTCTGCAACCCGTTCTTCAATGCCGGCGCGCTGGATCGGGTCTGCAACCGCTCCCATGTCGACGGACTTGTCGAGCGGGTCGCCAACGCGAAGGGTCTCCATGCGGGCCTTGAGCTTGGCATGAAAACGGTCCGCTATTCCTTCCTGCACGAGCGCACGCGAGCCTGCGCAGCAAACTTCACCCTGGTTGAACCAGATCGCATCGACCACGCCTTCAACCGCCGCATCGATGTCGGCTTCATCAAAGACGATGAACGGCGATTTTCCGCCCAGTTCCAGGGAGAGCTTCCTGCCCTTGCCTGCGGTCGCCTTCCGAATGATCCGCCCGACTTCCGTCGAACCGGTGAAGGCAATCTTGGCAAAGGCATCATTGTCGACGATGGCTGCGCCGGTTTCCCCTTCGCCATTGACGATGTTGAACACACCCTTTGGCAAGCCAGCATCGCGAACCAGTTCCGCAAAGGCCATGGCGCTGAGCGGTGTATATTCCGCCGGCTTGAGCACTACCGTGCAACCGGCAGCCAGAGCAGGCGCAACCTTCCAGGCCAGCATCAGCAGCGGGAAGTTCCAGGGTATGATCTGCCCGCACACACCCACTGGCACATGGCCGGACAACTCGGTGTCCATGAGTTCCGCCCAACCTGCGTGATGGTAGAAATGGCGTGCGACGAGCGGGACGTCGATGTCACGGGTCTCGCGAATGGGTTTGCCATTGTCGAGGGTTTCGAGAACCGCGAGCAGGCGAGAATGTTTCTGGATCTGGCGCGCCAGCGCATAGAGATGGCGAGCCCTTTGGGTTCCAGACAGTTTCGACCAGCTCGCGAACGCCTTGGTCGCGGCCGCAGCGGCGGCTTCGACATCGCCAGCAGTACCGCTGGCAATATCTGCGAGTTTTTCGCCGGTCGCCGGGTTGGTAGACTGGAAAAATGTTGCAGACGCGGAATCGGTGAACTTGCCACCGATGAAATGCCCGAACCTGCGGCCATGCGATTCCAGCCACCGCACCGCATGTTCGGCTTCCTCGGGTGCTGGTCCATAGTCCATGGAGTTGAGTATTTTTCTGATCTCGTTCATGGCAATGCCCTCACGCCATCGCGTGGCGGTTGGCGGCCGAATAGCGGCCGGTGACGTAATGTTCCAGCTGGCGCTCGATGTCCGTCAGCAAGGCGCTCGCGCCAAATCGGAACAGGTCGGGTTCCAGCCAGGAACGACCCAGTTCCTCCTTCATCAGGATCAGCCAGGCAATGGCATCCTTTGCCGTGCGGATACCGCCTGCCGGTTTGAATCCCACCAGTGCGCCTGTATGGGCAAGATAGTCGCGGATCGCCCTGCACATGATGAGGCTTACGGGCAGGGTCGCGTTGACACCCTCCATGCCGGTTGATGTCTTGATGAAATCGGCACCGGCCATCATGGCGACCATCGACGCCCGGTAGACGTTGGTAAGCGTCTTGAGATCACCGGTTGCGAGAATCGCCTTCATATGCGCATTGCCGCAGGCCTCGCGCATCTGGCGGATCTCGTCGTAAAGGGCCGCCCAATTGCCTGTCAGGACATGTGCCCTGGTGATGACGATATCGATTTCGTTTGCGCCCTGGCCAACCGCATAGCGGATTTCCGACAACCGGTCGGCCATTGGTGTGAGGCCGGCAGGAAAACCGGTCGCAACCGAAGCGACTGGAATCGATGTTCCCTTCAATGCCTGAACCGCGGTCGAAACCATGGTCGGATAAACACACACTGCACCAGTCGTGATCTCACCAGGCTCCATGCCAAGCGCCGTGACAATGTCATGGCGGAGCGGATTGCGGGCCTTGGCACAAAGACGGCGCACACGCCCTGGCGTGTCGTCTCCGGCAAGGGTCGTCAGGTCCATTGTCTGAATCGCCTTGATCATCCAGGCGGCCTGCCAGGCCTTCTTCACTGTCCTGCGCGTCGTGAGCGTTGCGCATCGGCGTTGAGCTGCCGACAAATTCACTTCCACACGTTCAAACCACTCCGGATTGAAGTCCGCGCCTTCATTGCGTGCATGGGGTTGGTGTACGGCAACAAGCTCGTTACCGGAGCGATCGGCTTCCTGGTGCAACACCCGGTCGTTCCTGCTGCTCACACCCATCACGCATCTCCTAGCGTTGCCGCGATCAATTTCGACAGTACCCGCCCACCAGTCGGCGCAACTTCCTTTGTCTCCCCATGCGAAAGTTCATCGCCCGTCATGCCCGCCCCGTAATTGGTAATCACCGAAAATGCGGCGCAATCCAGTCCAAGGAACCTGGCAAGGATGATTTCCGGCACGGTCGACATGCCTACCGCATCCGCGCCCAGCATTCTGGCTGCGCGAATTTCTGCAGGCGTTTCGAAACTGGGGCCGGAAAACCACATGTAAACGCCTTCATGCAACTCGATTTCCTGCTGCGCTGCGGCTGACCTGAACCTTGTCTGCATTGCCTGATCATAGGCACTCGTCATGCCAACAAAGCGCGCATCCGACTCCTCCCCGATGAGCGGATTCAAACCCGACCAATTGATGTGGTCAGTGATCATCATGACAGAGCCTGGCGGCATGTCCTGGCGAAGCGAACCTGCCGAATTGGTCAGGACCAGGCGCTTGATTCCAACTGCCTTCAGCACTTCCAGCGGATGGCGCATGGCCGCCGGATTTCCCTTTTCATAATAGTGGACCCGCCCGGACAGGACCAGAACGGGGCTGGCGTTGAGATAGCCCGCGACCAGTTCGCCAGCATGGCCAGAGACGCCACCCTGCGGGAACCCGTCGAGATCGCCATATGGAATATGGACCGGCATCTGCAGGAGCGAGACAAGGCCTCCAAGGCCCGACCCCAACACCAGCGCTGTTTCGGGCATCAGGCCGTCCAGACGTCTGACCAGTTCCGCGGTTGCTTTCCTCATTTCCTGTCATCCATTGCAAAGGCACGCGGCAGCAATTCTGCGAGCGTTACGGTGTCGACTACACGCTCCATGTCGCAAAGATGCACCAGCGTATCGGGTTTTCCAAATTCGGAAAGACGCTGACGGCATCCGCCGCAAGGCGTGATGGCAGGCATCTCTTCACAAATTACTGCGACTTCGGAGATCGTGCCACCGCCATCCATTACCATATGGCTGATCGCTGTAGTTTCCGCGCACCAGCCTTCCGGGTAGGAGGCGTTTTCAATGTTGCATCCACTGTAGGTGCGCCCGTCGCTGGTCAGGATCGCAGCGCCTACCGAAAAACGCGAGTAGGGTGCATGGGCCCTGGCCATGGCGCTCAAGGCCAGCTTGTGCAGGTTGGCCGCCATATCAGCGCTCTTTCACATACGGGATGCCGCCAGCCTTTGGTGGAATGGCCTTGCCGATGAAGCCCGCGAGCAGGACGACCGTGAGAATGTAGGGCAAGGCCTGCATCAACGCGACGGGAACGCCGCCGATGATAGGAAGCGGAACACCCTGCATGCGAATACCGATGGCGTCGAGATAGCCAAAAAGCAGGCATGCCAGCATGACGTTGAGTGGCCGCCACTTGGCAAAGATGAGGGCAGCGAGTGCGATGAACCCCTTGCCTGCTGTCATGTCCTTGACGAACCCGGCCTGCAGACTGATGGAAAGATAGGTCCCTGCGATACCGCAAAGAAATCCGCAAATGAGAACGGCACGAAAACGCGTCATCGTGACCGAAATACCGGCCGTGTCGACCGCGGCTGGATTTTCGCCAACCGCCCGCAGCCGCAGCCCGAAACGGGTGCGAAACAAGACCCACCAGGTCAGCGGGACAGCAAGGAAGGCGGCATAGACCAGGATGGAATTGCCGGACAGGAGACCGGTCCAGACATGGCCGATAACCGGGATGTCCCGCACGGCGTCTGCACCAGGCAATGTGATCGGGTTGAAACGCTCAGCGGGGGCGAGTTGTGGCGTCTTGCCACCCTGATTGAACCAACTTTGCCCGAGAATTGCCGTTAGTCCCATTGCCACGAAATTGATGGCAACGCCGGAGACGATCTGGTTGCCGCGTGCGGTTATGGAGGCAAATCCATGCACGAGAGCCAGGCCCATCGACACGAGAATTCCGCAAGCAAGGCCGATCCAGACAGAATGAAACACTGCCGCACCCGCCCCGGCGGCAAAGGCCGCCCCGAGCATCTTGCCTTCCAGACCGATGTCGAACACGCCGGAGCGTTCGGAGTACAGTCCCGCAAGGGCAGCCAGCAGCAGCGGTGTGGCGAGGCGCACCATAGAGCCGAGCGTGTCGACAGACAGGAAAATGCGATAGAAGGTTTCCATCAGTTCGACTCCACAGGGGCAACGCTGGCGGTTTCTCGCCTTGCGATGAAGTAGCGGGTAAGTGCAGGGCGGAACATGTGCTCCAGCGCGCCTGCAAACAGGATAACAAGGCCCTGGATCACGACGATCATGTCACGAGATATCCGGGGCATGTCGAAAGCCAGTTCGGCGCCACCCTGGTAGAGCATTCCAAACAGCACCGCCGCGAAGAAGATGCCGACGGGATGGTTGCGCCCCATCAGCGCTACGGCGATGCCGACAAATCCCGCGCCGGCGACGAAATCGACATTGAGCCGATGCTGGTCGCCCATGATTGGATTGAGCGCCATCATGCCAGCCAGCGCTCCAGACAGGAGCATGGCGAGCACGATGGTGCGGGCCTGGGGAATGCCTGCATAAATGGCAGCCGTCGGGTTTGTCCCGGTGGTGCGCATTTCATAACCGAAACGGGTTCGCCAGATGACTGCCCACACCAGCACACAGGCTGCAATCGCCACCAGGAAGGAAGCGTTGAGCGGCGCCGAGGACATTTTCATGCCGAACATCTGCAACAGCCAGCCAAGCTTGGGAAGGTGCGCGCCTTCGAGGAAAGTGCGTGTTTCGGGCGCCATCGAGCCGGCGGGCTTGAGATAGTCGACCAGCAGCCAGACCATGAGGGAGGCGGCAATGAAGTTGAACATGATCGTCGTGATGACGATGTGACTTCCCCGCTTTGCCTGCAGCCAGGCCGGGATCAGGGCCCATCCCGCTCCAAAGAGAGCGCCCCCTGCAACTGCCACCGGCATCGTCACATACCAGGGAACCAGGCCGTCCAGGGCAAGACAGGCAACGGCAACGCCGAGGCCTCCGATATAGGCCTGGCCTTCCGATCCGATGTTGAACAGACCACAATGAATGCCAACCGCCACCGAAAGGCCGGTGAAGATGAAGCTCGTGGCATAAAAGAGCGTGAAGCCGATATTGTAGCCGTTACCGAAGGCACCCTTGATCAGCAGGTAGGCAGCCCGTACCGGACTTTCCCCGATCAGCAGGACGACCAGTCCGGCAAACAGAAATGCCACGGTCAGGTTGAGAAAGGGCAGCAGTCCATAATCCACCCATTTGGGAAGGTCGTTCTTCATGCAGCCTTCTCCCCAAGCAGGTTCACTCTTCCCTCATCATCCATCGGGAAAAACGGATTGTGCGCCACTTCCCATACATGGCCATCGGGGTCGGCAAAATAACCTGAATATCCACCCCAGAATGTCTCGCCTGGCTCTTTCAGCGCTTGCGCACCGGCCTCGATCGCATCGGAATAATAGTGATCCACCGCTTTCCTGCTTGTCTGGTTGGCAGCAATCGTCATGTTGCCGTAACCCGACCCGCTGACGGACAAATGCGCGTCCTTGGCGAGATCCTTGCTGCCGAACAGGCCAAGCAAAATATTGCTCCCCTGAAGGAACGCCACGCTCTCCTGGCTGGCCGGTGTGTCTTTCCAGCCCAGCGATGCGTAGAAGCGGCGGGAGCGCGGCAGGTCACTGACGCCCAGCGTAATCATCGTCATGCTTGCGCGATGTGCAGTCATTGCGCTGCCTCCTGCTCCACGCCAGCCATCAGGAGACCCAACTCGCCTTCGGTGGCTTCGGGCGTGCGTTCGCCGACAACCCGCCCTGCAAACATCACGAGGATGCGGTCCGACAAAGAGCGGATTTCATCCAGTTCGACTGAAACGAGCAATATCGCCTTGCCAGCATCACGCATGGCAATGATGCGCTTGTGTATGAATTCGATGGCACCAACGTCCACACCGCGGGTCGGCTGTCCGATCAGGAGAACCACGGGATCGCGTTCCATCTCCCGTGCCAGCACGATCTTCTGCTGATTGCCGCCGGAGAAGTTCGCGGTCTTCAGGCGGGCGTTGGGCGGGCGGATATCATACTGCTCGATCTTCTGCTCGGCTTCGCGCCGGATATTGTCGATCTGCAGGAACATGCCGGAGACATATTCCTTGCTCCCGTGATAGCCGAGAATCGCGTTCTCGCTTTCCTCGAATGGCAGCACGAGGCCCATGTGATGGCGATCTTCGGGAACGTGCGCGAGGCCACGCTGGCGCAGGAGGGCAGGGTCTGCCTTGCCGGTCACGCCGATGGGATTTCCATCCAGCAGGATCTGGCCGGATTCAGCGCGCCTGATTCCGGCAATAGCTTCAAGAAGCTGCGACTGGCCGTTGCCGGCAACTCCGGCAATCCCGACGATTTCGCCGGCGCGCACGTCGAAGGAAACATTCTCCACCATCTTCACACCACGGCCATCGCGAACTGTAAGATTTCGTACAGAAAGTTTTACGTCGCCGGGCTTGGCCTTGCCTTTCTCAACGCGCAACAGGACGCTGCGTCCCACCATCAGTTCGGCAAGTTCGCCGACGCTGGTTTCGGCGGTCTTGCGGGTCGCAACCATCTCACCGCGCCGCATCACCGAAACATTGTCGGTAATGGCCATGATCTCACGCAGCTTGTGCGTGATGAGGATGATCGTCTTTCCCTGTTCCTTGAGCTGCGCCAATATGCGGAACAGATGATCGGCTTCCGCTGGTGTCAGCACGCCGGTCGGCTCGTCCAGGATCAGAATGTCGGCTCCACGATACAGCGCCTTGAGGATTTCCACTCGCTGCTGAATGCCAACGGGAAGCTCCTCGATGATGGCATCGGGATCAACTTCCAGCGCGTATTCCTTTTCCAGGCGTTTGAGTTCGGCGCGTGCGCGCGAACCACCCTCATTCAGGATCGCGCCATCTTCTGCACCGAGCATGACATTTTCGAGCACGGTGAAATTGTGAACCAGCATGAAGTGCTGGTGCACCATGCCGATACCCGCGCCGATCGCCGCCTGGCTGTCAGGAATGCGAACGGGCTTTCCCCCGATACGTATCTCGCCGCTGTCGGCCTGATAGAAACCGTACAGGATCGACATCAAGGTCGATTTGCCCGCACCATTTTCACCGATAATGCCGTGGATCGTGCCGCGTTCCACCGCAAGATGAATGTTCTTGTTGGCGTGGACCTGCCCGAAGCTCTTGTTGATGGCTTCAAGTTCGATCGCCATCTTGCTGCCCGAAGGGCGTTTGGCGTCCTTCATTCATCCTCCCCGGCGGCGGCTCAACTGCGCAGACCGCCTGATGGCCAGTTTGCCGAAAATGACGCCATGCACAAGTGCTGTTCTCCCACTCCAGCGGTCTTAACACGGCACCAATTTCTTGACCATACGGTAAAATAACAGAGACGCATCCAGCATCCGGTTGCCGCATGAAGCGCCGCGGGTTAAGCAGGATCACCGGAAATTCAATACAGTCCCGGAACCGGAAACCATGAGCCCTTTCATATTCAACACGACACCCAGCATCCATTACGGCGATAGCCTTGCGTCGAGGCTTGGTGAGTTGGCCGGCAAGTTGCTTGGCGCACGAGTTCTTTTCGTGACCGATGCGGGGCTTCGAAAACTCGGGCTGTGCGACGCAGCAGTCAATTCGCTCGAACAGGCAGGAGCGAGTGTAAGCATTTTCGATGCGGTGGAAGCGGACCCGTCGCTAGCAACGCTCCAGAAAGCCGTCGAGACAGCAATGTCGATGCAGGCGAGCGGGATCGCCGGATTCGGCGGTGGTTCCTCCATGGATGTCGCCAAACTCGTGGCGCTGCTTGCCGGCTCGGGGGAAGAACTGGACGAAGCATGGGGTGTGGGAAATGCCAAGGGTCCAAGGCTGCCGCTGGTGCTTGTGCCCACCACTGCCGGGACCGGATCGGAAGTCACCCCGGTTTCGATCATCACTGTTTCGGGCGACGAGAAGCGTGGCGTGTCATCGCCAGTCATTTTGCCCGACATGGCTGTTCTCGACCCGACGCTGACAATCGGCTTGCCATCACCGATCACCGCTGCGACCGGCATCGATGCCATGGTGCACGCCATCGAGGCCTATGCGTCGAAAAACGCCAACAACAATCCGATGTCGCGACTGCTTGCTGTTGAAGCGTTGCGCCTGCTTGGTGCCAACATCGAAACCGCAGTGCGCAGCGGTGCCGACACACAGGCGCGCGGCGCGATGCTCACCGGTTCCATGCTGGCGGGAATGGCTTTCGCCAATTCACCGGTGGCCGCAGTCCATGCACTGGCCTATCCGGTGGGCGGGATGTTCCACGTTCCGCATGGATTGTCCAACGCGCTGGTCCTGCCGCACGTACTGCGGTTCAATGCCCCCGAAGCGCATCGGTTGTACAGCGAACTGGCTCCGCATGCCTTTCCGGACATCGATGTCTCCCAGAGTTCCCAGGGCATTTGCGCATCCTTCATCGAAAGGCTCGCGGATCTGTCTGCTTCGCTCGGATTGCAGACCCGACTGCGCGATGTCGGCGTTTCGGAATCCGATCTTCCCGTCATGGCGCGCGAAGCGATGAAACAGACCAGACTATTGGTCAACAATCCCCGTGATGTCGGCGAGGCCGATGCTTTGGCAATCTACAAGGCGGCTTGGTAAACAATGGCGAGAGCGCATCCCCTGACCCGTGACGAGTTCGGTCTTTTCAGGAATCTGGAAACGCGATGGTCGGACAATGACATGTATGGCCACATGAACAATGTGGTTCACTATGCGCTGTTCGACACAGCCATAAACGGATGGCTGATTTCACAGGGCCTGATAGATCCGCTCAAGGGCGAAACAGTTGGGCTCGTTGTCGAAACCGGATGCGGCTATTTTTCGGAAATGGCGTTTCCCGACCGGGTAACTGCGGGGATACGGGTAGGCCATCTGGGAAATTCCTCGGTACGCTACGAGATCGCCCTGTTCCGCAATGATGAGGAACTGGCGTCAGCGCAGGGCCATTTCGTTCATGTCTATGTCGATAAAACCAGCAGGAAACCGGTATCGCTGCCATTTGCGCTTCGCGACAAGCTGGAGGATATGCTGCGGTGAGTGAACAACGATTGCAGGCACTTGAAGAGATGACCGCCCATCAGGCAAGGACAATCGACGAACTTTCGCAGGAGATGGCCAGCCAGGGCGAAGCGCTGCGTATCATCGAAAGGAAACTCGATGTGCTGGCGAAGCGGTTTGCAGCACTTGAAGAGACAGCATCCCCTGACGTGCCGGTTACCAGGCCGCCTCACTGGTAAGCGATTGACGGCACTGCTGTTCCCGTTTGGCCGTCAGGCAAGAGAGAACAGGGTTCCCGCCGGTGGCCTGATGGCAAACTCATGATCCAGCAATTTGCGCTTGACCGCCAGACCGCCATTCACGCCGTGGGAGAAACCGGTGAGCGTGCCGCCCGCGCCCACCACCCGATGGCACGGGATGACCAGCGGCAGGGGATTGTCACCGCATGCCGATCCCACTGCCCGACTGGCAGCAGGCCCTTCGCCGATCCTGCGGGCGATTTCTCCATAGGTAGCGGTTTCACCAAAGGGTATTTCGAGGATCGCCTGCCAGACTGAACGTTGAAACACGTTGCCTGAATAGCAGAGCGCAAGGTCAAACTGCGTGCGCGTTCCAGTGAACCACTCGCCGACCTGCTTGCGGACCGGATCAAGCACGCCATCGTCCTCGACCCATCCTGCTTCCGGCTCGGGACTCTTGCCATCAAACGTATAGCTCACCCGCATCAGGCCCTGTTGCGAACCAGCCACCAGAAGCGGCCCGACTGGCGTGTCGATCAGTGCGAAGCGAATTTTTTCGATTTTCATTGCACCATTATCGGCGAAACTCACCAACTTCGCCACCCGAAACCAGCGGACAATGTCCCGCCATGTATTACCAGCCAGAGCATGGCGTAAAAGAAAACCGCCCCCCGTTTCCGGGAGGCGGCTGTTGTTCGCGTTCGGCTTGCAATCAGTATGGGCAGGCCGAATCAGCCATGTAGTCGTGTACTTCGACGGCACCGGAAATGATGTCGGCAGAAGCCTTTTCAACGGCTGCTTTCATGTCGGCGGAGACCAGCGAAGCGTTGTTTTCATCCATGGCATATCCAACACCGCCTTCCTTGAGGCCGAGCACGGAGAAGCCAGCGGACCAATTTCCTTCCTTCACGTCGTTGAATGCGTTGAAGACAGCAACGTCAACGCGCTTCAGCATGGAGGTCAGTACATTGCCCGGATGCAGGCCGTTCTGGTTGGAATCGACGCCGATGCCAAGCTTGCCTTCATCGGCTACTGCCTGGAGCACGCCTATGCCTGTACCACCGGCAGCATGATAGACGACGTCCGCGCCCTGGCCCATCTGTGCCTTGGCGAGTTCCGCGCCCTTGGTCGGATCGTTCCATGCAGCGCCCGTGGTGCCGGTCATGTTCTCGAACACTTCCGCATCACCCTTGACGGATTTCACGCCACCCACATAGCCGCAGGCGAACTTGCGGATGAGCGGGATGTCCATGCCGCCGACGAAGCCGACCTTGCCGGTCTGCGATGCAACGGCTGCCATGACGCCGACCAGATACGAGCCTTCATGTTCCTTGAACACGATGGAGCGCACGTTTGGCAGGTCAACGACCATGTCGACGATGGCGAAGTTCACGTCAGGGAACTCCTTTGCGACCTTTTCAAGTGCGGCGGCTTGCGAAAAGCCGATGGCCACGATCGGGTTGTGGCCGTCTTCTGCAAAACGGCGCATCGCCTGTTCGCGCTGTGCGTCGTTCTGAATCTCGAATTCCCGATACTCGATACCGGTATCGGTCTTGAACTTCTCAGCGCCCGTCCAGGCGGCTTCGTTGAATGATTTGTCGTTCTTTCCGCCAAGGTCATAGACGACAGCGGGTTTCACATCAGCTGCAAAGGCGGAAAAAGCCGTCGCTGCCGCTGCAATCATTCCAAGTACAAGTCTCTTCATCATTGTTCCCTGTTCTACCCCATGATTCAGGAGTTTGTTTCTTCTAGCTCTGGGCAGGCATGCGTTCCCCGATGGGGTCAGAGGACGGCAAACACTGCTTGCGGGTGCTGCACCCAGGACGCCAGGCGCCCGGTCATTGCAACACCACTGCGGCAAGTTTTGCACGGATTTCATGTTTTTGCATGTGGAAAATTCTTATTCGCATCAGCGACTTTGACCCGCCACTGCGCTACACAGTCATGCCCGTTGCAGTCGTCTGCCATTGCGGCTAAGCACGCTGCGGTCGGCACCGTGTGTGCCAGAGATGGTCCGGACTGAGATGGCAGTGCAGCATTTTCGCATGGCAACGGCGGAGATTGAGGTGGATTTCGAATTTCCCGTACTGGTTGGCGACATTGGCGGAACCAATGCGCGATTCGCGATCGTGAAGGACGCGAAGTCGCCCGCCATACCGCTTGATCCGGTAAGGCTTGCAGATTTTCCCTCGATTGAAGTCGCCCTGCGCGACGCGGTCATTTCCCGCACATCGCTTGTTCCGCGCACAATGATGCTGGCGATTGCAACGCCGCTGGTCGGCTCCACCTACCGCCTCACCAATGCGGACTGGGTCATCGATCCCGCAGCCATGATAGCGGCGTTTGCCCTGGAGCGGCTGGTTTTAATGAATGACTTTGCAGCCCAGGGACTGGCTGCCACTGCACTCAAGGGTGAGCATCTTGCGGCAATCGGGCGTGGCAGGGCGCTCGACAATCACGCCAGGGTCGCGATCGGCCCAGGAACGGGGCTTGGCATTGCGCTGATACTTCCGGTGAACGGCAAATGGGCCGTCATTCCAGGTGAAGGCGGGCATATCGATCTTGGACCGCGCACGGCAGAGGAAGTCAGCATCTGGGAACATCTCAAGAAGGAAAACGGCCGGATGAGTGCTGAAAACGCCTTGTCCGGGCGTGGCCTTGAAAATCTCTATCAGGCGATCGTGGCGTGGCATGGCGGGACGCAAACATCACTTGCTGCCTCCGAGATATCGGCGCGCGCCCTTTCAGGCAATGATCCGGCAGCACGCGAAGCTGCCGAACTGTTCCTCACGCTACTGGCACGGGTTGCAGGAGACATGGCACTTCTGACGCTTGCCCATGGCGGCATCTATATTGCTGGAGGCATAGCCTCAAAAATGCTGCCGATGATCGATCACGCACGTTTTCGTGCAAATTTCGAGGACAAGGCCCCGCATCAGGCTATCCTGAAGTCCATTCCCATCAACATCATCACTCATCCGACCGCTGCGCTTGAAGGGCTTGCAGCCTTCGTGCGCGATCCGGACCTTTTCTCGCTAGAGAGCGCCATTCGCACTTTCACACCCGGATCGTGACGCACCGGGCGAAGCGCCAGCCCAGCTGACGACCTGTCCGTGTTGCATTGCAACACTTTTCAAACCCCGCCCCCGCCTGTAATAGAAACCGGCAATTGTGCACGGTCATACGGACCGGGCCTTGTTGGCGGAACCAAACAGGACGTTTCATTGTCAATCGAAAGCATCAAGAAGGTCGCTTCCGATCCGGATGCACGCGCGGTCGTGAAACGGGTGTTCCACGAGAATTTCTCGAGCTACCGCAAGTCCTATGCGCTGGCGATCCTTTGCATGGTCGCGGTTGCCGCGACCACTTCGTTCAGCGCCTACATCATCAAGGATGTCGTCAACGAGGTGTTCGACAAGAAGAACCTCTCGATGGCCTGGCTCGTTGCCGGTCTGATCCTGGGCGTTTTCGTCATCAAGGGCATTGCGGGCTTTGGCCAGGATGTTCTGCTCAACCGCATCGGCAACAACATGATCGCGCGATACCAGTCACGCGTCTTCGCCCACATGCTCAAGCTCGGGGTGGGTTTTTACCAGGACACGCGTTCTGCCTATCTGGTTGGACAGATCGGCCAGAACATTGGCGGCGTGCGCAATATGCTCAACACCATCATCACGGTTGTCGCGCGCGACTTCCTGACACTGGTCGGCCTCATCGCGGTGATGATCTGGCAGGACCCTGCCATGACACTGGGTTCGCTGGTCGTGCTGCCACCGGCAGCCTATGTCATTTCACGATATGTCAAACGCATGAAGGCACTGTCGCGCAGCGAAGTGAGCATGAATGCGCGAGTCAATTCAGCCCTGGTGGAAAGTGCGCAGGGCATTGCGGTGCTCAAGGCCTTCACCATGGAAGAATACATGCAGGGCAAGGTCGATGAACTGGTGCGTCAGGCCGAGAAACAGGCCAACAGGATAGCGCTGGTAAACGCCAGAACGCGCCCGCTCACCGAATCGCTTGGCGGACTGGCAATTGCCGGTGCCGTTGCCTTTGGCGGCTGGAGGGTCATCGAACTTGGCGCGAATCAGGGTGCGCTGCTTTCCTTTCTGGTGGCGGCCATGCTTGCCTATGATCCGGCGCGCCGACTTGCCTCGTTCCGCGTCCAGTTCGAAAAGTCACTGGTCAATGCGCGAATGCTCTACGAGTTGCTGGACACCGAACCCAGGCAGGCCGACATTCCCGGCGCTCCCGCGCTTAAGGTCGGCAAGGCCGAGATTCGCGTTGATAATGCCGGCTTCAGCTACAAGGACGGCGAAAAAGTCCTGAACAGGATTTCGTTCAGGGCGGGTGCAGGAAAGACAACCGCGCTGGTTGGTCCGTCGGGCGGGGGAAAGACGACCATCATCAACCTCATCCAGCGCTTCCATGATCTGGATACCGGCAGCATCCGCATCGATGGCCAGGACATTTCGCAGGTCAGTCTGCAGTCATTGCGCGGCAGCATCGCCTATGTTTCGCAGCATCCGGTCCTGTTCGAGGGAAGCGTTGCGGAGAATATCGGCTTTGGCCGACCCGGTGCCAGCCAGACAGAAATCGAGGAAGCAGCCAAGCTTGCCCAAGCGCATGACTTCATTGCATCCCTGCCAGAAGGCTATGCGACCCAGGTCGGCGAAATGGGTTCCAACTTTTCCGGCGGTCAACGCCAACGCCTGTCGATAGCCCGCGCCATATTGCGTGACGCTCCGATTCTGCTGCTCGACGAAGCCACTTCAGCACTCGACAATGAGTCGGAAAAGCTGGTTCAAAAGGCTCTTGATCGCCTGATGAAAGGGCGAACGACCATCGTGGTCGCCCATCGCCTTTCCACGATCCGCAATGCCGATACCATTGTTGTGATTGACAAGGGCAAGCTTGTCGAGCAAGGCACCCACGACAAGCTGCTGGCAAAGCGCGGTGGTCTCTATTCGCGCCTCTACCGCATCGGCAATGGTGGGAATCTGGACTGAGGATCTTGCTATGAGTGACATGAAGCTCGTCGTTGTGGGTGCGGCCGGACGCATGGGGCAATCCCTGATCCGCACGATTTCAAACATGCCAGGCGCGGTCCTTTCGGGTGCTGTCGAACGCGCTGGTTCCGATGCTGTGGGAAGGGATGCAGGCCTGCTCGCGGGCACAGGTGAAAATGGCGTTCTCATCACCGATGATCCGCTTCCCGTGTTTGCTGAAGCCGAAGGCGTACTGGACTTCACCACGCCAGCGTCGAGCGTTGAATTCTCGATGCTTGCCGCGCAGGCGCGGATCGTCCACGTTATCGGCACAACAGGATGCAGCGAGCAGGACGAGGAAAGGTTCAAGGCGGCTTCCCGGCATGGCGTGATCGTCAAATCCGGAAACATGAGCCTGGGCGTGAATCTCCTTGCCGTGCTTGTCGAACAGGCCGCGAGATCATTGCGGGCGGGTGATTTCGATATCGAAGTCCTGGAAATGCATCACAAGCACAAGGTGGATGCGCCTTCGGGAACCGCCCTCCTGCTGGGCGAGGCCGCCGCAAGGGGCCGTGAGGTCGATCTTGCAAGCCACAGTGTGCGGGTTCGAGACGGACATACCGGCCCGCGCGAAACCGGCTCGATCGGCTTTGCAACACTTCGCGGGGGATCGGTCATCGGCGAGCACAGCGTCATTCTTGCAGGTGAAGGTGAACGCATCGAGCTGACGCACCTGGCGCAGGACCGCTCCATTTTCGCAACTGGCGCGGTGAAGGCTGCCATGTGGGGAAGGGGTCGCAAGCCCGGCTATTATTCTATGAAGGATGTGCTCGGCCTCAATGGCTGAGCCAGGATGCCAGCAAGGAAAACATGATGGAACGCACTCTTGTCCTGGTCCGGCACGGACAAAGCGAATGGAACCTGAAGAACCTGTTTACCGGGTGGCGAGATCCTGACCTGACAGAACAGGGCGTTGCGGAAGCAGGCCGGGCCGGCGAGCTCATCAAGGCACATGGGCTCAAGTTCGATATAGCTTTCACTTCCAGCCTGTCGCGCGCCCAGCGCACCTGCAAGATCATCCTGGACGGAATTGGCCAATCCGATCTCGAGACAATCCGCGATGAAGCACTGAACGAACGCGACTATGGCGATCTGTCGGGCCTCAACAAGGATGACGCACGCCAGCGGTGGGGTGAAGAACAGGTGCATATCTGGCGCCGGTCATATGATGTGCCGCCGCCAGGCGGCGAAAGCCTCAAGGACACCGGAGCACGTGTATGGCCCTATTACATGCGTGAAATCCTGCCACGTGCCATGCGGGGCGAATGCGTTCTGGTCGCGGCCCATGGCAATTCCCTGCGCTCACTCGTCATGGTTCTGGATGGTATGGGCCAGGATGAAATCACCCAGCTCAACCTGGATACGGGCGTGCCGCTCGTCTACCGGCTGAACGCCGACACGACCGTACTGTCCAAGAAAATACTGGTTCGCTGAGACCTTCCGCTTTTTGACGTTTACGAAAACGTAAATTGTTGTTAACCTCCATTTTCGAACTTTCCGGATCGTGATCCTGCAAGCAGTGATCGAAAAGGCCCCATGGAAAAGAAACATCCTGCCGAGCTGTTCTTTTCGTCGGAACATCCGATCTCATCCTATCTGAACGTCAAGCTCGTCAGCGCCTCGCACACGGAACTGGTGATGTCGGTGGTTGCGCCCGACTCCTTCGTCATTGATGTGCAAACCGGCGAGTTGCATAGCGGATTTGCCACATTGATGCTCGACACGGTGATGGGCGGAACGGTGTTCGGCGGACTGGAAGTCATGCAGCCGATCGCCACCGCCGGGCTTACCGCTCAGCATATGCGCAGGCCACGCCGTGGCGAGCAGCTTCTGTGCATTGCCCAACTGCAGGGCATTCACCGCGACATGGCGCACATGAACGGAAAACTGGTCACAGGCGATCAAAAGGAGATTCTCTCCACTGCGACCGGGACCTTCATGATCGGGACAAGGGCCAAGCCATTGGGAGCACGGGTGTGAACAGCCACAGCCAGATCATCCAGAAAGGCGACGTGGCTCGGTTCGTGAACACGCCCATGGGAAAGTGGCTTCAGCTGGAAGTCACTGATGAACCCGGCGTGATGCGGATGCGATTTGCTGATCGCCACATCGGCAATCCCTTCATTCGCGCCCTTCATGGCGGCGCAGTCGGATCGATGATCGAAGTTTCGGCAGAGATCGCGGTGGCTGGCATCGTTGATGTTGGCGAAGTTGTCGAACTGACATCGTCAACCATCGACTATATCCGGGTGACCAAGGACAGCGATCTCTACTCGAAAGTGGAACTGGTGCGCAAAGGCAGGCGGCTGGCTTTTGTTACCGTGTGGTGCTGGCAGGATTCGCAGGACCTTCCAGTGGCGCGCGGAAGCTGCACGTTGCGGATTTTTCCGCAGGGTGAAACCGGCTAGCTGGTTCCCCCAGCCCTTACACCGGCTTCCCAGCCCAGCATGGCCCGTTTGCGCGTAAGCCCCCAGTGATAACCTGTCAGATCCCCGGACTTGCCGACGACCCTGTGGCAAGGCACGACGAAGGAAATCGGGTTCCGTCCGACAGCCCTGCCAACAGCCCTTGGCGCATTTTCCACTCCGATGGTCCGCGCAAGATCCGAATAGGTGGTCGCGGTTCCAAGCGGCAATCTCAGCAGTCCTTGCCAGACACGAACCTCGAAGTCCGTGCCAATCAGGACGACCCTGAGCGGCTCGTCGCGTTTCCAGCGATGAATGTCAAAGGCACGCGAAGCAAAGCGGGCTGTGTGTTTTTCATCTTCACGAAAGATGGCACGTGGCCAACGCCCCATCATGTCGTCCAGTGCTGCGCCTTCCCCGCCGGGATCACAGAATGCGAGGCCCGCAAGGCCGCGATCTGTCGCCATGATCAGGGCCAGTCCGAACGGGCTTGGATGGAACGCATGGAAAATCTCGAGCCCCTCTCCCCTGGCCTTGTAGATTCCAGGCGACATCGCCTCGTGGGTGACAAAGAGGTCATGCAGCCTGCCGGGACCTGAAAGGCCCAACTCGTAGCTGGCGTCGAGGATGGGCATGCTCTCATCAAGCAGGCGCCGTGCATGGTTGAGGGTCACCGCCTGCAGAAATGCCTTGGGCGTCAATCCTGCCCATTGGCGGAAAATCTTCTGCAGCCTGTCTGGCGTCACGCCAACGCCCAGCGCCAGTTCGTTCAGTTCCGGCTGCTCCCGCCAATTGGTGGAGATAAGTTCGATACAGCGGCGAACCGTCTGGTAATCGCTGCCTGCGCTGGAATCCATGAATGACATGAGGCACCTCGTCTATGCTGATTGTGCCAGACTATGGCCAGGGCACCCAGCCAGCCACCCGATTTACGAAGACAGTTTCAGTTTCGCGCAGCTGCAAGCGCGCCGCCGAATGCTCTGACGAAGCTTTCCCGATCCACGGGATTGAGAAAGGAGCCGATGGGCAGCTCGCTACCCTGACCTTTGAGAGCCATTCTGGTGATGCCTATTTCATCATGCCTGTCGACGAGAAAACGGGTCCAGAACGGGTTGAACCTGTGTTCTGTTACCCGCCCCGAGGGATTGACCTTGCGAACCAGCAGATCATGGCGCCACACACTGACTTCCTCATAGGCTCTGGCTGCGCGGTAATTCAGGTGGAAGGCAGTCCAGATCGCGAGAAAATCAAGTCCGAAAAAACCGAAGACCGGCCATGCACCGGCTGCCAGGAATAGAAGGCCGCAGACCAGGCTTATGCCTCCGACCACCATCAGCAGCATGAAAAACCCGCGCCGCCCAAGCGAACGGTGCGCGCTCAGTCGCACGGAAAAGAGCGGCGGGTCATGCCCCTTGTCGCATTGCGAACCGTGCGCGGCTGAAAGTGGGTGGTCGTGACTTTTCATTTCTGCTCAATATAGAACCGGTCAAGCCAAAGAAAAGTGGAAATGAGATGAAGCGGACAAGAACCGCCGTTCAGCCCAGACAGGCGCGCAGTCGTTATACAAAAAAGGAAATCGAAGAGATTTTCCGCCGGTTCCAGCTTCAGCGCCCCGAACCCAAGGGAGAACTGGAACATGTCAATCCCTTCACCCTGCTTGTCGCTGTCGTGCTTTCAGCTCAGGCCACCGATGTAGGCGTGAACAAGGCAACGCGCGCGCTCTTCAAGATCGCGGACACGCCGCAAAAGATGCTGGATCTTGGTGAGGAGAGCGTGCGCGAACATATCAAGACAATTGGTTTGTTCCGCAACAAGGCAAAGAACGTGATCGCCCTGTCCCAGAAACTGGTCGACGAGTTTGACGATGAAGTGCCACGGGATCGTGACGTGCTCACGAGTTTTCCCGGCGTCGGGCGAAAGACGGCAAATGTGGTGGTCTCGATGGCCTTCGGTCAGCCCACGATTGCTGTGGATACCCATATCTTCCGGCTGGCCAACCGACTTGGATTGGCTCCTGGCAAGACACCGGACGCCGTTGAAGCGCGGCTTGAAAAAATCATTCCGAAGGAATTCCTCTACCATGCCCATCACTGGTTGATCCTGCATGGCCGCTATGTCTGTGTCGCGCGCAAGCCCAAATGCGATCAGTGCATCATCGCCGATCTATGCAAGTCATCGGAAAAGACGAATGCGGTCCCCGCCCATGTCGCGCGCGACGACAGCTGATCACAACGTCTGGATGGATCAGGCAGCCAGCGCCCGCGCATCATTCCTGCTGATCCCCTTGTGCAGATGCACCATCAGGACTGCGGCGAAGACAGGGGTGGCCAGATTCAGGATCGGTACGGCCATGAAACCAGCGATGATGAGGCCGGCCATGAAAATGGTGCCACCATGTTGGCGGCGCATCGTGTCGGCTTCACCTTCGCTTCTGAATCGTTGTGCCGCGAACTGGAAATATTCCCTGCCCAGCAGATAGCCGTTGACGAAAAAGAAGATTGCGAAATTGATTCCGGGCAGCAACACCAGCAGCAATGCCACGATATTGGCTGCCGCCACCACCAAGGTGAACTTCGCAGCCAGCCAGATGCCGGGAAGAATGGCCATAGGCGAACCTGGCTGGTCGTCGGGATAGTCGCGCTCTTCAACGGCCTGCGCCACATCATCCAGGAAGATGCCGGCAAACATGGCTGAAACCGGAGCAACCAGGAAGATCGCGCCAACGATCATGCCTGCCCCCATCAGCCAGACAATCGCCGTTGCCACCCAGGGCCATGGACCAAGGAACGGCATGAGGAAGGTCGAAATGACCGCTTCCAGCGCTATCCATGCCACCAGCAACAGCAGCACTGTGAGTCCCAGCGACTTCCACAAAACCGAACGGAATTCCGGCGCGAAAAGCTGGCTCGCCGCCGCCCTTGCCGATTTGAGTATGATGTCCATGCCTGATGCCCTGATTTGGGGTGAGCGGGTTGGTTTTGCCGCCGCGGTCAAGTTGGGGGTGCATTGCGGCAATTTCAACCTTGCATTACCCCCCGGGGTTCCTTTTGGCGCAGTCAAAAGGTAATAGCTTCGAAGACACATTCGCCACGCTTTTCATGGCGCGAGCAATTTCACGCACCATACCAGGGATTCTAGTTGCATGAGCAATAGCCGCTACGATGTGCTGACCATAGGCAATGCCATTGTCGATATCATCGCCCGTGCCGAGGATGATTTCCTCGTGCGTGAAAACATCATCAAGGGGGCGATGAACCTCATTGACGCGCAACGTGCCGAACATCTTTATCAGGCGATGGGACCGGCGATGGAGGCTTCGGGCGGAAGTGCAGCTAACACGGCTGCAGGAATTGCCAGCCTTGGCGGCCGGGCGGCCTATTTCGGCAAGGTATGCAACGATCATCTGGGCACCATTTTCCGCCATGACATTCGCGCTGTCGGCGTCCATTACGAAACAATGCCACTCGAGGGGCAGCCACCGACCGCGCGTTCCATGATCTTTGTCACGCCGGATGGAGAGCGGTCCATGAACACCTACCTGGGTGCATGCGTCGAGCTTGGTCCTGACGACATTGACGCGGATATTGTGGCTGCCTCGCAGATCACCTATTTCGAGGGTTATCTGTGGGACCCTCCGCGCGCAAAGGAAGCGATCGTGGAAGCTTCGCGCATCGCGCACCGCCATGAACGCAACTTCGCCATGACCCTTTCGGATCCCTTTTGCGTCGACCGTTACAGGGACGAGTTCCTGATGCTGATGCGCGATGGAACGGTCGACATTGTCCTGGCGAACGAAGCGGAAATCAAATCGCTCTACCAGACGGCATCGCTCGAGGCCGCGCTCGACAGCCTGCGCGACGATTGCTCGATTGGCGTTGTGACGCGCAGTGAAAAGGGCTGTGTGGTTGTTACCCGATCTGACACACATGCCGTGCCAGCCCATCCGATTGAACGTCTGGTCGACACGACTGGCGCGGGCGATCTCTTCGCTTCCGGATTCCTGTACGGCATTACCAACGGCAGGAGCCTCGAAGGGGCAGCGCGTATCGGTACCATGGCTGCCGCACGCGTGATCCAGCAGATCGGTCCGCGACCAGCCGAACAATTGAAGCCTCTGATGGAAGAAGAAGGTCTTTAGGACCTAACGGTCCTTCGACTTCGATGCTTTCTCGCCGGGTTCTGCCTGATTGGCAATGGCGCGCAATTCATAAAGCTTTTCCAGCGCCTGGCGCGGCGTGAGTTCGTCCGGCATGATGGTGCCGAGCGCCTTGACCAGGGCTTCCTGGCGGGCGTCTGCCACCGGAACTGGTTTCGCCTTCACCGAAAACAGCGGCAAATCATCAACCAGTGTCGCTGCCGGACGCAGGCGGGCGTCCTGCTCCAACTGGTCCAGAACTTCGCGTGCTCTTGAAATCACCGCCTCGGGAAGACCGGCAAGCCGGGCGACCTGGATTCCATAGGATCCGTCAGCCACCTCGCTCACGACCTCATGCAGGAACACGACATCTCCCTTCCATTCACGCACCTTCATCGTGACATTAGACAAGCGGCCAAGCTTTTCCGACAGGGCGGTCAGCTCATGGTAGTGGGTGGCGAACAGGGTCCTGCAGGCATTGACTTCATGCAGGTGTTCAATCGTTGCCCAGGCTATCGACAGGCCATCGAAGGTCGCCGTGCCCCGACCGATTTCATCGAGAATGACCAGCGAGCGCGGTGTTGCCAGATTGAGAATCGTTGCAGTCTCGATCATTTCCACCATGAAGGTAGAGCGTCCGCGCGCGAGGTCGTCGGCTGCACCAACACGGCTGAACAGGCGGTCCACGATTCCGATCTCCGCAACCTGGGCAGGAACGAAGGAACCCGCTTGCGCCAGAATGACGATAAGCGCGTTTTGTCTGAGGAAGGTTGATTTGCCGCCCATGTTCGGGCCGGTCAGGAGCCATAGTCCGCCCTGCTCCATTCCTTCAGCAGGAGAGATATCGCAATCATTTGCAACGAAGGGCGTGGCAGCCTGCTTGCGCAAGGACTGTTCGACCACCACGTGGCGACCGGCGACAATCCTGAACCGGCAATCGGCACTCATCTGCGGGCAGCAATAATCCTGTTCCTCGGCAAGTGTTGCCAGGGACTGCGTGACATCGATCACCGCCAGGGCGTTGGCAACCGCAGAAATGGTGGATGCTTCGGCGAGGATTTCACCCTGCAGCCGGTCGAAGATTTCCTGCTCTATATCATTTGCCCGCCCCGCAGCATTGGCAATGCGGGTTTCCATCTCGGCCAATTCGCTTGTGGTGAACCGCATTGCGTTTGCAAGCGTCTGGCGATGGATGAATCGTGCGCGCCCTGCTTCATCCGTCAGCGAATCGGCATTGCCGGCTGTCACCTCGATGAAATAGCCAAGCACGTTGTTGTAGCGGATCTTCAGGGACTTGACGCCGGTTTCATCGGCATAGTCGGCCTGCATGCTGGCAATGACCTTGCGGGACTCATCGCGCAGCTGGCGCAACTGGTCGAGTTCGCCATTATAGCCATCGCCGACAAATCCACCGTCTCTGCGCAACAAGGGCAGATCTGCAGCCAAGGCGGCGCGCAGATGGTTCAACAGCGCTTGCGGTGCGGACCTGATCTCGTCCAGTGCACGCTGCAATTCGCCAGGCAAATTTTGATTGGCCATTGCGCTGGAAACTGCCAGCGCGCTTTCAAGGCCCCGTGCGACAGCTCCCATGTCGCGCGGGCCACCGCGATTGAGCGCCAGGCGCGAAAGAGCGCGGGCAATGTCCGGGCAGGCCCTGAGTTCGTCCTTCACACGTGAACGCAGGGTGGATTGCCCAACAAACCAGCGCACACCTTCATGTCTCTCGCGAATGGCCTCAAGTCCAGTCAGCGGGTTCATGACACGTTCGAGCAGAAGCCTGCCGCCAGCCCCGGTTACCGTGCGATCGATTGTCCTGATGAGGCTGCCTTCTCTTTCGCCAGACTGGGTGCGTACGAGTTCCAGGTTGGCACGCGTGGCGGCATCGATGAAAACGGTGCCGCCCTCCGCTTCCGATACGGGTCGCTGCAGTGCTGGCCGCTCGCCAAGCTGGGTCTTTTCGACATAGGCAAGTATGGCACCGGCGGCGGCTACTTCGACCCTTGAGAAATCGCCGAATGCATCAAGGCTTCTGACGGAGAAGGTGGCAAGAAGCCGGGACAATGCTGCATCGCTGTCAAAGAGATTGGGCGGTTGCGGCGACAGCGAAGCGCCCGATTGCTCCAGTATCCGGCGCAAGCCATTGTCGGAAAACAGCGTGCTTGAGAAAACGACTTCGCTTGGCTCGATGCGGGCCAGGTCGGCTGCCAGACTAGCCATGTCCGTGCGGCAGATGCGGAAGACACCTGTTGAAAGATCGATCCAGGCCAGCGCATGGCCATCTGATCCCTCGCCGAAGCGCACGCGCGCGATTGCCGCGAGAAAATTCGAGCGCGCGGGATCGAGCAACCTTTCCTCGGTAATCGTGCCGGGCGTGACCAGACGTGTAACGTCACGGCGGACGACCGATTTCGATCCACGCTTGCGGGCCTCTGCAGGGTCTTCGGTCTGCTCGCAAACAGCGACGCGGTGTCCGAGCGCGATCAGTTTCTGCAGATAATCTTCGGCAGCATGAACAGGCACGCCGCACATGGGGATGTCCTCGCCCAAGTGCTTGCCGCGCTTCGTCAGCGTGATTCCCAGTGCGCGCGAGGCGACTTCCGCGTCATCAAAGAAGAGCTCGTAGAAGTCCCCCATGCGATAGAACAGCAGAAGATCGGGATTGGCAGCCTTTATCTCGATATACTGCTCCATCATCGGCGTGGGTTTCGCCGAAACATTCTCCGCATCTGTGGCGGTTTCGTCTGCCTTGTTCTGGGACATGGTTTTTCCGGCGGAACCGAACCTGGGCTACCTAGGATCACTGAACGCAGGTGACCATTCCCGATGAGGCCTGTTCATGCAAGATACCATTCCAACCTCCCACCATCCCGGTTGGAAAAGTCCACAGAACATGCAAGAAAGAGGCTCATTTCAACCCGCCTTTCGCCATTCCAGCCGCTTCTGAGCTCAGTTCGGACCAGGAAACGCGATTGGCGCACATCACATGTTTATGAGTCATGGACAAGAAACCGCACTCCCGCCCGATGGTGTCTGACGAAGAAGCGCTCGAATTCCACAGCCGGGGACGTCCTGGAAAGCTGGAAATCACGCCAACAAAACCAATGGCCACCCAGCGCGATCTCTCGCTGGCCTACTCGCCCGGCGTGGCTGTGCCGGTGCGTGCAATCGCGGAAGACCCAGATTGTGCATATGACTACACCACGCGCGGCAACATGGTGGCCGTCATCACGAACGGCACTGCCATTCTCGGACTTGGCAATCTAGGGGCTCTCGCATCCAAGCCGGTCATGGAAGGCAAGTCGGTCCTGTTCAAGCGTTTCGCCGACATCGATTCCATCGACCTTGAACTTGATACCGAGAACATCGACGCAATCATCAATGCGGTGCGCTATCTGGGGCCATCCTTTGGCGGCATCAATCTGGAGGACATCAAGGCACCGGACTGCTTCATCATCGAACAGAGCCTGCGCGAACTGATGGACATTCCCGTCTTTCACGATGACCAGCATGGAACGGCGATCATCGCGACAGCAGGCCTCATCAATGCGATGGAACTGACCGGGCGTGACATGAAGAACACGCGGCTCGTGTGCAATGGCGCAGGTGCTGCGGGCATTGCCTGTGTGGAACTGGTCAAGGCGATGGGCTTCAACCCTGCCAATGTCATTCTGTGCGACACCAAGGGTCCGATCTACAAGGGCCGTGAAGACGGGATGAACCAGTGGAAGTCGGCACATGCCGTGGAGACCGACGCAAGAACGTTGGCCGATGCGGTAAAGGGTGCGGACGTGTTCTTCGGCCTTTCGGTCAAGGGCGCGCTCACCGCTGACATGGTGCGCTCCATGGCAGCAAGACCGATCATCTTTGCAATGGCCAATCCGGACCCCGAAATCACGCCACAGGAAGTGGCCGAAATCCGCGGGGATGCCATCATGGCGACAGGGCGCTCGGACTATCCGAACCAGGTCAACAATGTGCTTGGTTTTCCCTACATCTTCCGCGGTGCGCTGGATGTACGCGCAACCACTATCAATGAACCGATGAAGGTTGCAGCGGCGCAGGCACTTGCAAGGCTCGCCCGCGAGGACGTGCCGGATGAAGTTGCGTCCGCCTATCAGGGACAGAGACCCAAGTTCGGCGCCAACTACATTATTCCAGTCCCCTTTGATCCGCGCCTGATTTCCGAAATTCCGCCAGCGGTGGCGAAAGCTGCAGCCGAGTCAGGCGTTGCACGCCGTCCCATCGTCAATCTCGAAGCCTATTCGCGCCAACTGTCCGCCCGGCGCGATCCGATAGCGTCCACGCTGCAGCGCATTTATGACCGGGTGCGCCGCGATCCCAAGCGGGTAGTGTTTGCCGAGGGCGAAGAAGAACAGGTGATGCGCGCAGCCATTGCCTATGTGAACCAGGGACTGGGTACTGCAGTGCTGGTGGGCCGGGACCAGCAACTGAGCGAGACTGCTCAAAAGGCGGGTATCGATCTAGAACGACCCGGCGTCGAAGTCGTCAATTCGCGACTGTCGCATCGCGCAGGCGATTATGCCGAGTTCCTCTACTCGCGCCTGCAGCGGGAGGGCTATCTCTATCGGGACTGCCTGCGCCTTGTGAACACGGATCGCAACTATTTCTCCGCCTGCATGGTCGCGTTGGGCGATGCAGACGGAATGGTCTCCGGCGTCACCCGCAATTATTCGACCGTGCTCGACGACGTGCGCAAGGTGATTGACCCGATGGAAGGCCATCAGTTCATGGCGGCCACGATCGCGATATCACGCGGACGCAATGTCATCGTTGCAGATACAGCCATTACAGACATGCCGAATGCCGAAGAGCTTGCAAACATTGCCTGCGAGGCCGCCGGTTTTGCACGGATCATGGGGTATGAGCCGAAAGTGGCCATGCTTGCCTATTCGACATTCGGACATCCATCAGGCGAGCGCGCCGAAAAGGTTCGCGAGGCGGTGAAGCTTCTCGACGCGCGCGGGGTTGACTTCGAATATGATGGCGAGATGGCAGCCGACGTGGCACTCAACATGGAGAAAATGGCGCTCTACCCATTCTGTCGATTGAGCAGCCCGGCAAACGTGCTGATCATGCCCGCGTTCCACTCTGCTTCCATTTCGACCAAGATGCTGCAGGAGTTGGGCGGAGCGACGATCATCGGCCCCATTCTCGTTGGCCTGGAAAAACCGGTTCAGATCGTGCCGATTGGTGCACGCGATTCCGACATTGTGAACATGGCGGTCATCGCGGCCTACAGCGCGAGCTGACGCACCGGCGAATGTCTTGACGCGTCGGCTCCATAGTGCCGGATGTAACGCTGCGAGATGGCGCTGATCGGCAGTACGACCAGCACGTCGGTGGTCGCGAAATGGTGGTCGATGACGGCCTCATGGGCAAATCTTGCACCAAGCCTGAGGTATCCCTTGATCAGTGGCGGCATCGCATGGAGTGCCCGGCGGGTGTCAATCTGCGAACGGGGCATGCGATCCATCGCGACGCCAAGGCCAGGGCGGGCCGAGACAGACCATTCATCGCAGGCTGGCGCATGATGGAACAGGAAGGACATGGGTTCGCGGATTGCTTCGATGTCTGTTGTCGCGAACGAGGCACAGCCGATCATGACATCGACCTTGCTCGCCACCACATGCGCCCATGTACCTGCCCAGAGCAATTCGATAGTCCGGCTGTTGCGCCATGGTGCCAGAACACAGGAGCGTCCCAGTTCCATGAACTTCAGCGCGCCATGGCGCGCCATCATCGGAACCAGATCGAATTCGCCCTGGGAGTAGAATTCCATATCTGCGCGGCGCGCCTTGTCCTGCGTCAGGAATCGGTAGGTTCCAACAGCTGGTGAACCCGGCGCATCCCGGTCAATCACCAGCAGATGGTCGCAAATCCTGTCATGCCGGTCCCTGTCGAGGCGCAGCAGGCGTGCGAGGGGACCTGGCCTCGCCGACATTTCCTCGAAAAAGACCTGATAGCGAAGCGCCTGGGCCCGGCGCACTTCGGCGCTGGTCCTGGCAAGGCGCGCTTCCAGCTTGCCAAGGCTTGCCAGCACAGCCTCACCTTCTTCGTGACCACCAGGCGAAGCGCGATGTGGCCCGCTCATCGCGAGAGGCGATTTCGACCATTTCTCAATCAATCCAGCGGTCAGCATTTCAAGATCTGCGCCCTGATTCCACTTTGGGAGTGAACTGCCATTTTCTCACGACAAATACATGACGCGCATCAGGCTCGGCAATGGTCTGCAAAATCAGTTGCGACTGCTCGCTGTCTGGCGAAGCAGTTCTATGAGGCTTTGCGGAGCCAGGGGCTTGGTGAGGAAGCCATTGGCGCCCGCATCAAGCGAACCAGCCCTGGCCGAAGCCTGTTCATCTGCTGTCAGAGCGTGGATCGAAGCGGGTGGCAGTTTCCATCTGCTTTCCACCCGACGGATGGCCCGAACCGCGTCGGTGCCATCCATGATTGGCATGTGGAGGTCCATGAGAACCAGATCATAGTGTTTTCCAGCCTTTGCCATCTTGCGATAGGCCTTGACGGCCTCGCGGCCGTTTCGTGCCCAAGTGACATCCTGGCCGGCGCGTTCGAGCACGGCGCGCGCAAGAAGTGCGTTTATCGGATTGTCCTCCGCAAGCAGGATATGCAGGTTTTCAAGTTCCTCACCCGGGCGGATCAGCGGCTTGTGCTCCAGTGCAGGCCGTGCGCCATCCATCTGATCGGTCTGATGCTCGCCCAGCACGCGCATGAGCGAAGCGCGCCGCACCGGGCGGGCCAGATAGGCGTTGAAGGCATTGTCCAGGAATTGTGGCAATTGCGAACGCAGGGATGGCTGGACCAGCACGATACTGAATAGATCGCTGGCATTTCCGGTAGTCAGTCTTCGCAGGGAGCAAACCGGATCGCGTGCAACAGCAGGGTCCATGATCAGCGTGTGATAGGGTTCCCCGCTCGCGCGTGCCCTGGAAAGTTCCTGTGCTGCCTTGCCGAGCGTGGCAACCCAGACTGCTTGCCCGGCGGCCCTGTTGACCATCTTTTCGATTGCCGCGGCCTCGGAAGTTCCTCGCGAAACGATCAGAACGTTTTGACCTGCAAGGGATGGCAATTGCGGCTGCGCCTTTCTTACCGGAAGCGCCAGTTCAAAGGCGAAGCATGAGCCTTTTCCTTGGCTCGTTTTCACCGTGATTTCACCGCCCATGCGCCGGACTATTCCCTGCGAGATCGAAAGGCCCAGGCCTGCGCCACCATGCTTTCGCGTCGAGGCTGAATCTGCCTGAATGAATTCTCCGAAGATCCGGCTTGCGTCTGCATCATTCATGCCGGGGCCGGTATCGGTCACCGAAAAGCGGATGATACAATGGGAATTGTCGGTGGTCGGGGAGGTAACCAGCGCGGCTTCGAGCGTGACGCCACCCTTCTCGGTGAACTTGATCGCGTTACCGGCAAGATTGACGAGAACCTGGCGGATGCGCCCGGCATCGGCACGAACTAGTTCGGGCAAGTCGCTGCAAAGCAGTGGCGCCAGTTCGATGCCCTTGGCATAGGCACGCGAGGACAGGAGTTCACAAACTTCCTCGATCAGGCGCTCGGGGGAAAAATCTTCCGGTTTTGGTTCAAAACGACCCGCCTCGATCAATGTCATGTCGAGCATGTCCTCGACCAGCGAGTAAAGCGCCTGACCCGAGGCGCTGATCGCCTCATTGTAGGTCTGCTGCTCGGGACTGAGCCGTGTGTCGCGCAACAGCGCAGACATGCCGAGGATGCCGTTGAGCGGTGTTCGCATTTCATGGCTCACGGTGGCGAGAAAACGAGACTTGGCGCGGTTTGCCGACTCGGCCTTTACGCGCGCCTTTTCAAGCGCAAGTTCAGCCAGCTTGTGGTCGGTAATGTCGCGCGCCACCGAGCGGGTCGCGTTCATGCCGGTACGTTCGTCACGCACAGGAATGTCGACCCAACGAAACCATCGTGCACCGGCACTGGTTTGAAGATTGACTTCGACCGGTGCTGGCGTGCCATGGATTTCCCTGTCTCCGTGAGGCCAGTCCCCGTCGATGACAGCCGGACGGAACTCGTGATCCAGCGTCGAGCCGCCATCCCTGGCGAAAGCCTTGATGAAGGCGTCGTTGGCGAAGATCACCTTGCCGGCGCGATTCCTGTGCAGGATCAGGTCCCCGAAAGATTCCGCAAGGCTGCGATAGCGCTCCTCGCTTTCGCGCAATTCCCAGGTCTTGTCTTCCAGCAGTTCGAGACGCGTTTGCAGGTTCGTTTGTGCGAAGCCCGTTCCATTGACGATCGAGCGCGTCGAATGCCAGACGGCCATGGCAACAGGAAGCGGCAGGAAAGCTGCAACAATGGCGACCAGGTACCAGGGCAGTTCAAGGCCGCAAAGCAGTGCCACGCCAGCGAACCAGGCAAGAATTGCACCAGCCCAGGCCAGGATGACCGGCTTGCGCGCAGCAGCGGGATCGGGCGTGACAAGCGAAGGCGCGTCCATGCGCGGCAGCGCGCCGGTGCGGCTCCCGATTACCTTGCGGCGAGCTGGCTTCGTGCCCGCATTCTTTTTCCCGATTCCGGCCATGGTACGCGTGACAATCCCGACAGACGTGGTCCGCTTTCAGCGATCCGTGCCTGCGTAACACATACGGCTTAGAATCCGATTAACGCCAATGCCTGTAATTTTCTCAAGCTGCTGCGGCCAGTCTTTCTCCTGCAACGCGATAGGCAATCGCCTCGGCCACATGCACGCGGCGAATATCGGGCGATGCTTCCAGATCGGCAATCGTGCGGGCCACCTTGATGATGCGGTGGTAGGAACGGGCTGAAAAGCGCATGGTCTGGGCAGCATCGCGCAACAGGGCCACTGCAGCTGGATCGGCATGGGCTGCTGTCTCCATGACCGTGTTGGTGACGCAGGCATTGGTTGGGGTAACAAGACCAAGATCGCGATAGCGTTCGGCCTGGATGGCGCGAGCCTGCCCGACACGCGCACCTACCTTTGCGCTGGTTTCGCCAGCAGATCGGGAAAACATGTCGGAAGCACTGACGGATGGCACCTCGATTCTGAGGTCTATTCGATCCAGGAAAGGCCCTGACAGGCGCGCCTGGTAATCGCTCACGCAACGCTCCCCACGCCGACAGACATGCCCAGGCTCGCCAGCCATGCCACATCGGCAAGGGTTCATCGCAGCGATCAGTTGAAAACGCGACGGGTAAGTGATGCGATGGTTGGCGCGTGCGATGATTGCCTCGCCCGATTCCAGGGGCTGGCGCAATGAATCGAGCACCTGGGGAGAGAATTCAGGCAATTCGTCGAGAAACAGCACACCATTGTGTGCAAGCGAAACTTCACCTGGCCGGGCGCGAATCCCTCCACCCACCATGGCGGCCATGGTGGCGGAATGGTGCGGTGCGCGAAACGGGCGGTTGGTTGACAGGCGCCCACCGGCCAGTTCCCCCGCGATGGAGGCAACCATGGAAACTTCAAGCAGTTCCCGCGGCAGCAATGGCGGCAGGATACCCGGCAAGCGTTGCGCCAGCATCGATTTTCCCGATCCTGGCGGGCCCACCATGAGCATGTTGTGCCCGCCTGCGGCGGCAATTTCCAGTGCGCGGCGAGCCGTTTCCTGCCCCTTGATATCGGAAAGGTCCGCCACGGACGCACCCTGCTGGTGAATGGCTGGTTGCGGGCGAGAGAGCACCTGCGTGCCACGAAAATGGTTGGCAAGCGCGACCAGGCTGCGCGGTGCGAGGATATTCATTTCCTCCCCGGCCCAAGCGGCTTCCGACCCGCATTCAGCGGGACAGATGAGCCCGCGCCCCATCGCATTGGCTCCCATTGCAGCAGGCAAGGCACCAGCGACCGGCGTGAGCGTGCCATCGAGCGACAATTCACCAATGACCACGAACTCTTCAAGTTGATCCGAGGGGACAGCACCCAGCGCCGCCATCAATCCCAGGGCGATTGGTAGATCATAATGGCTGCCTTCCTTCGGCAGATCAGCTGGCGCAAGATTGACTGTCACGCGTTTTGGCGGGATCGACAGTCCGGAAGCATGAAGTGCCGCACGCACCCTTTCACGGCTCTCAGCAACCGCCTTGTCGGGCAGGCCAACGACATTGATCACGGCATTGCCGGGCTGAATCATGACCTGAACGTCGACCGGTACTGCCTCGATACCCTGAAATGCGACTGTCTTTACCCGTGAAACCATCGCCGCCCCCTGCAGTTGGGATAACCCCTGCGTTACGCTTGCCGCAATTGCAACTTATACGGCAAGTGAATGGAGTCAAGAACAAAAAAGGAACGACTGGTAATCAGAATCCGTCACATCCGATCAATTCTGCTGTAGTCCATTGTAATTGTTAATTTTTTAGCCCATGAGAAAACAGGAACGAATTCAGCGCCGTTTCTCGATGGCATCCCAGATCAGGGCAGCAATGTCCGTACCGGAGAACCGCTTGATCTCACGAATGCCTGTTGGCGACGTGACATTGATCTCGGTAAGCCAGTCGCCAATCACATCGATACCCACAAAGAGGAAGCCTTCCTCGCGCAGTCGCGGCCCGATCTTTTCGCAAATCTCGCGTTCTCTTGCGGTCAGTTCAGCATGCTCGGCCCGACCGCCGACATGCATGTTGGATCGTGCATCCCCTGCAGGCGGCACCCGGTTGATGGCGCCGACGGGTTCGCCATCAACAAGGATGATGCGCTTGTCGCCTGCGCGTACATGGGGAAGGTAACGCTGGGCTATCAGCGGTTCACGATTGAGGCCTGCGAACATTTCCAGCAGCGACGACAGATTCTGGTCGCCCTCGGCAAGCCGGAACACACCGGCGCCGCCATTGCCGTAGAGCGGCTTGATGATGACATCACCAAATTCGTGGCGGAAATCGCGGATCGCCTGAAAATCCCGCGTGATCAGCGTGTCCGGCATCAGGTCCGGAAATTCGGTGACGAGGATTTTCTCCGGCGCGTTGCGCACGGAACGCGGATCGTTGACGACGAGCGTGGCGGGATGAATCCGCTCCAGCAAATGGGTATTGGTGATGTAGCTCATATCGAACGGCGGATCCTGGCGCAGGAGGACCACATCAAGCGTCGACAGATCGGTCAGTACTCGCTCGCCGAGCGTGAAATGGTCGCCAGCGACATCGCGAACTTCCATCGCTTCGATAGCCGCCATCAAGGTATTGCCACGCAACTGAAGACGGTCCGGCGTAAAGTGGAAAAGCTCATGGCCGCGCGCCTGCGCTTCCAGACACATGGCGAAGGTGGAATCGCCGCGAATGTTGACGGTGGAGATATGGTCCATCTGGACGCCGACTTTCAGGGCCATGCCGCACTGCGCTCCTGCTGCTCAATTGTGTTCGACCGAAACCGATCCTGTTCGGCGATGTTGAATCAATAAGGGTTGCCGACTTGCCTTGGCAATGCGGCCCTGCTCAAAAAACATCCTCGAAGTGGCGAGGCCAGCGGCGAGGGGTCACTGCGATAATGTCGAATCGCCAGGAAAGCCGGTCGGCGTCAGGTTGCCTGCCAATCCAGGAATTGGCGGCATTGGCAATTCGATGCCTGGCCTTCGGGCCGACCGCGTTGATGGCGTCGGCATGGGTCGCGCGCACCTTCACTTCCACGAAGGCGATCAGGTCTCCCTTTCGCGCGACTATATCGATCTCACCGAGCCTATTGCGAAAATTCCGGTCGACAATGCGATAGCCGCGAAGCCTCAGGGCGAAAGCTGCCAGCATCTCGCCCCTGTGCCCGCGCCGCAATGCGGCCTTGCGCTCGTCGGAAAAGGTCATTTGTCGCCCTGCCCCTTGCCTGCAAGGCGAAGCGCGCGCTGATAAAGGTCCCGTTTGGCCAGGCCGGTCAGTGCAGCCGCTTCCGTTGCCGCCCGGCTGACGGGCATGTTCAAAAGCAGTTCGCGCAGCAATTCATCAGGATCAGGAGCCTCTTTTTCAGGCCCCGCCGGCGCGATCAGCAAGACGATCTCGCCCTTTGGCGGCTCGCCGACATAGTGCTGCTGGAGTTCCTGCGCCCTGCCGCGACGTATTTCCTCGTGCAATTTGGTCAATTCGCGGCATACCGCGATGTCGCGCGCGGAAGCGATCTGCGCGAGTTCTCCCAGCGTATCGCTCAGCCTGCCAGGGCTTTCGAAGAAAATCAGCGTGGCAGGAACCGGCAGCAATTCCTCGATCCGCTTGCGCCGGGCAGTGCTCCTGGACGGCAGGAAACCGGCAAACAGGAATGTCTCTGCTGGCAGACCGGAGGCAGAAAGGGCTGCAATTGGTGACGACGGGCCGGGTACAGGCCAGACAGGAAGCCCGGCCTGGCGAACCGACTCCACCAGCCGGTAGCCTGGGTCGGAAATCAGGGGTGTGCCGGCATCGGAAACCAGGGCTAAGCGCTCTCCTGCCTGCAATCTTTGCACGAGGCGCGGGCCCATCCGGCCCGAATTGTGCTCGTGATAGGCAACCACCTTGGTGTCGATACCGTAGCGCGCGAGCAGCTTGCGCGTGACACGCGTATCCTCGCAGGCGATCAGATCGACCGAACCGAGCGTTTCGAGCGCCCGCAAGGTAATGTCTCCCAGATTGCCAATCGGTGTCGAAACGAGATAAAGCCCAGGCTCAAGCTCGCGGCGGGGAAACGCAGTCGTGCCAATCGTGAACCCGGTCATGACGCTCCTTTCCCTTCAACAAACGGCAATCTGGTCGTAAGCACCATTTGGCCCCAATCCGCTGGTAGCGATCCCGTTTACACCAGGTGATCGCCATGCGGGGAAAAAGTTTGGCGTATCGAGGGCGGACAGGATAGGGAATTGGCACGTGGTGCTGGTGGCGGCAGGCCAATTTGTCAGGTCCCATGACTTGCAGGTTTTGATTTCAACCGGTATCAGCGGGTACTGAATGCAAATTACGTTACGTAAACAAGTGGGTTCGCCCAATTTCTTCAAGGACGGTGATACGATCATGGCTTCCGGTTCCGATATGCGTGTGAGCCAGCGCACCTGGAAAACCCGTTCCGCTGCAATTCGCGCGGGGCGCTACATCGCTCTTTCACTCGCCCTGCTCGTTGCTTCATGCCAGTCGTCCAACCTCGGCATCGACAAGGAACTCGACCCGCAACTCAATGCGCCGGTGCTCACGCCCAATCCGAACGGTGAAGTGTTCGGCCAGGGTCAGGTGCGCGTATCGTTGCTGGTGCCCAAATCCGCGCCCGGCAATGCTGCAACTGTAGCCAATGAAATCCGCAATGGTGCCCTGCTGGCCATACAGGATTTCGGCCAGAACATTGTCCAACTGGTCATCAAGGACACACAGGGACAGGCTGCCAGCGCGCAAGCCGCGGCCAATGAGGCTGTGCTTGAAGGCTCGACTGCCATTCTCGGACCCGTATTCTCGGCCAATGTGAGCGCTGCTTCGGCAGTGACCCTGCCAGCGGGGCGCACGATGTTTGCCTATTCGACGGACAGTTCCGTGGCCAGGCGAGGCGTTTATCTCCTGTCCTTCACCCCCCAGGACGATACGCAGCGCATCATCACCTACGTGATTTCGCAGGGCAAGCGCTCGATCCTTGCCTTCCTTCCCAACAATGCCGAAGGCTCCCTGCGTGAAAGCACACTGCGCCAGATCGCAGGCCAGACCGGCGCGATTGTCCAGATCATCAAGTATGATCGCAGTGGTCCATCGATTGAACAGGCCGTCACGAGTGCCGCGACCTTCCTGCCAACGGTTGATTCCATCTATATTCCGGAAGGCGGCGAGATTCCGAACGTCATCATGCAGACCGCGCGCAAGCAGGGCCTGAAGACAATCGGCAAACTGATCATCGGTTCGGGGACATGGGAATCGGTGAAGGTTACAGAGCCGCAACTCGATGGCGCGGTCTACCCAGGGCGCGACACGGCGAATTTTGCCAATTTCGCTTCGCGCTATGAGACCATCTACGGCAGCAAGCCCAGTGTGTGGGCGGCACTTGGATATGATTCGGTGACACTGGTAACCGACCTCACCCAACGCCTGGGTGCCAAGGAAGGGTTCACGACCGCACAGATCGAAAACCCGCGTGGCTTCTCCGGCATCAACGGCATCTTCAGGCTTCGTGAAAACGGCACAGCCGAACGTGGACTGGCGATCTACCAGGTCGTGAATGGCGAAACGCGGATCGTGTCGCCAGCACCGACTTCCTTCTCACGCACCGGTTCGTGATGGCTCGCGCGCTAGACACGCAATCCGTCAGGCGGCCAGATCTGCAACGATGGCGTCGAGGACGAGCAGGCCCGCCTGGGTAACCTGTAGCCGTGAATTGCCAACCTGGCGAACAAGGCCCTGTTCCTCCAGAAAGCGGATGCGCAGCGGGTCACAGGTATGGCCCGCCATCTCCTCATGGCGTGCCAGGTCCACACCTTCACTCAGGCGCAGACCCATCAGCAGCATCTCATCTGCGGCTTCGACCGGCAGCAGTGATTCAAACACTTCCATTCCGTGTCCGTCGACGCTTGCAGCCTGCCACCATTTTTCAGGATTGCGCCATGTTGCTGTGGCCCATTTGGCACCATCCAGCGTCAGGCGCCCATGGGCACCCGGCCCCGTGCCGACATAGTCCTGGTAGCGCCAGTAGACCAGATTGTGACGGCACTCGGCTCCCTTTGCGGCATGGTTGGAGACCTCATAGGCAGGAATGCCCGCAGCGCTCGTGATCTCCTGCGTCAATTCATAGAGTTCAGCCGCACAATCCTGATCGGGCACTTTCAAGCGACCCTTGCGATCGAGGTCGAAAAAGGGAGTGCCGGCTTCGATTGTCAGTTGGTAAAGCGACAGATGATCCGCGCACAGGCCAAGCGCGTCGGACAATTCGCGCTCCCAGGATTTCATATCCTGACCGGGCCTTGCATAGATCATGTCAAAGGACATGCGCGGAAAAATGTCGCGCGCCACCGCGATGGCCTTGCGCGCTTCGCGGGCATCATGAAGGCGGCCCAGAAACCGCAACTGTTCGTCATCGAGTGACTGAACGCCGAGCGATACCCGGTTGACGCCAGCCGCGCGATAGCCACGGAAGCGGCCCGCTTCCACGCTGGAAGGATTGGCTTCGAGAGAAATCTCGGCATCGGGTGCGATGCTCCAATGGCCTGCAATCGCATCAAGAATTGCCTGCACGGTGGCAGGCTCCATGAGCGATGGTGTGCCGCCACCGAAAAAGATGCTTGTTACCGTGCGACCCGGGCTGAGCGAAGCCATGTGCGCAAGCTCGCGTCGGTAAGCCTCGACGAATAACGCCTGGTCAACAGGGTTGTGGCGGACATGACTGTTGAAATCGCAGTAGGGGCATTTGGCAGCACAGAATGGCCAGTGAACATAGACTCCGAAAGCCTGATCGCTGTCGTAGAAGTTCATGCGCCAAGACATTCGGTTGCAAATCTGGCAAAGGCCCTCGCCCGATGAGAAAGCCCCAGATCGCCGCGCCCAGCTTCCCAGCCATGTTTCTGGCTTGCTTCCATCTCCCCGAATGTCTGATCAAATCCGTCCGGCAGGAACATCGGATCATAGCCAAAACCGAGCTTGCCTCTTGGTGGCCAGACCAGAACGCCTTCGACTTCGCCGCGAAAATATTCAGCATGTCCATCAGGCCAGGCAAGGCACAGTACGGCGACGAACCTGCCTTTTCGCTGGTCAGCGCTTGTGGCGCTCTTTTCGACCAGCGAATCCTCTACCTTGCGCATTGCCATGGTAAAGTCACGACCCGAGCCATCGGGTTTTTCAGCCCAGTCAGCCGTGTAAACGCCAGGATCGCCATCAAGTGCATCAACACAAAGGCCTGAATCATCGGACAGGGCGGGCAGGCCTGTCGCACGCGCGGCCGCGATAGCCTTGAGGTAGGCATTTTCCTCGAAAGTGGTGCCAGTTTCTTCCGGTTCTGCCAGGCCCAGACCGGCGGCGGACCGGACATTCAGACCGAAAGGCGCGACAAGATCCTCAATCTCGGCAATCTTGCCCTGATTGTGGCTGGCGACAAGGAGATCGCCACCAGTAAGCCTGCGCGCCGTCATGGTCTCAGACCGCCAGTTTCTGCAGCTCCACAAGCTGCGAAATGCCCTTGCGGGCCAGGGACATCAATTCGGCAAACTGTGCATCTGAAAACGGCTCGCCCTCAGCCGTTCCCTGAACCTCGACAATGCCGCCCCGCCCTGTAAGGACGAAATTGGCGTCTGTCTCGGCAGTTGAATCCTCGGCATAGTCCAGATCAAGCACCGCCTGCCCCTGGTGAATGCCGCAGGAAATCGCCGCCACGTGATCCTTGAGCACATTGTCCTTGACCATGCCGCGGACCTTCATCCACTCGATGCACTCCTTCAGGGCGACCCACCCACCGGTTATCGCCGCCGTGCGGGTGCCACCATCGGCCTGGATGACGTCGCAATCAACGGTGATCTGGCGTTCACCCAGCGCTTCGAGGTCCACCACGGCACGCAACGAACGCCCGATGAGACGCTGTATTTCAAGCGTGCGGCCGGATTGTTTGCCAGAGGCTGCCTCACGGCGCATGCGCTCTCCTGTCGATCTTGGAAGCATCCCGTACTCGGCTGTTACCCATCCCTTGCCACCACCGCGAAGGAAGGGAGGAACCCGCTCCTCAAGCGAGGCTGTGCACAGTACATGAGTGTTGCCGAAACGGACCAGACAGGACCCTTCCGCGTGCCTGGAATAGCTTCGTTCCAGACTCACCGGCCTGAGTTCGTCGGATTCCCGCTTTGATGGACGCATTCCATTCTCCCGTGATGAGATCGCATGCCGGACCCGCCGGCGCGCCGCTTGTAGCGGCTTACAGCAGGAGTGGCAAAAGAATTCCTGCCCTGCCTGGGCAACCACGACCTGTCCCAAAGGAAAAGGGAAGGGAAGGGAAGGGAAGGGAAGGGAAGGGAATCAGGAGACTGGAACCAGAGACGCGCGCATACTAGGGTCGGGCGCCATTTCGTGGTAATTGACGGGTCCCGACCCCAGGGTTGCATCATGTCCTTCTTGCCATCAGACCAGGCCTCCAGGCTCAACACGATCAGCGAACTTGATCAGCGTTCGCGCGCGATCTTTCGCAGCATCGTGGAAAGCTACCTGGAAACAGGCGAGCCGCAGGGTTCAAGAACGCTTTCGCGGTCGCTGGCGATATCGCTCTCCCCAGCCACCGTGCGAAATGTCATGCAGGACCTGGAGCAGCTTGGCCTGATCTATTCACCCCACACAAGTGCCGGGCGGTTACCGACCGACATGGGATTGCGATTCTTTGTCGACAGCTTTCTCGAAATTGGTGACCTGACCCAGGAAGAGCGCCAGTCGATCGAAACGAAGATGCAGGCCGCCTCCCAGGGCAGGACGCTGGAAAACGCTCTGACCGAAGCAAGCCACCTTCTGTCGGGACTTTCGCGCAGCGCGGCACTCGTGCTTGCGACAAAATCGGATCTGCGCCTCAAGCATATCGAATTCATCCGGCTTGAGCCGACACGTGCGCTGGTGGTGATGGTGGGCGAGAATGGCATGGTGGAAAACCGTATCATTTCATTGCCGCCGGGCGTCACTGCATCAACGCTGATCGAGGCGTCAAACTACATCAACACCAATATTGCAGGGCGAACGATCGCAGAAGCGATGGCCGTCATAGCCCGTCTTCGCGAAGCGGCCCGCCGCGAGATAGACACGCTTTCGGATCAGTTGGTCGAAGCAGGCATTGCGGTGTGGGCCGGCAGCGCGGAAAAGGAGCCTGGAACGCTGATCGTCAGCGGTCACGCCAATCTGCTGGGCGACATCAACGCTGCTGAGAGCCTCGATCGCGTTCGCCAGCTCTTCGATGAGTTCGAGACGAAACAGAATTTTCTCAAGCTGCTTGAACTGACGGAAGATGGCGAAGGCGTGCGTATCTTCATCGGCTCGGAAAACAAGCTGTTCTCACTCTCTGGTTCATCGGTTGTGGTTGCACCCTATCGCGACAAGAACCAGCGGGTAATCGGTGCGCTGGGAATTGTCGGTCCGACCCGGCTGAACTATGCCCGGATCGTCCCGATGGTCGACTTTACTGCGCAGGTGCTGTCGAAACTGATGCGTTGAGGGCAGGCGGATTTCCGCACGGCACTTGATTTTTGCGCGCTCAACCTCGATATCCACTGTGGATTTTCAAATCAGCAAATCAGGAATGCGATGATGGCGGAAGAAACCGAACATCACGGCGAAGATGCCACGAACAACAACGGGAAGTCACAGGCCGGCAGCGAACCGAACGCTGCTGAAGACAATACCCATAGCGAGATGTCGGAAGAGGCCGGGTTTTCCAGCCCGCTGGAATTCCTGAATGCGGAATTGTCCCGTCTCGAAAGCGAAAACGCGGCACTGAAGGAAAAGATGCTGCGCCTTGCCGCCGACATGGAAAATCTGCGTCGCCGCACCCAAAAGGATGTGTCGGATGCGCGCGAATATTCGATCGCCGGGTTTGCCCGCGAAATGCTCGCCGTTTCCGACAATCTGCGGCGCGCGCTCGAAACCCTTCCTGCGGAATTGCGCGAATCCGGCGACGCCGGGCTTACGACCCTGATCGAAGGGGTGGAGCTTACCGAACGGTCCATGTTGCAGGGTCTTGAAAAACACGGGGTTCGCAAGGTGTCGGCGCTCAATGAGCGGTTTGATCCGAATTTCCACCAGGCCATGTTCGAGATTCCCGATACCGAGACCCCGAACAACACCGTGCTGCAGGTCGTCCAGGATGGCTATGTGATCGGCGAGCGGGTCCTGCGCCCCGCGATGGTCGGCGTATCCAGGGGCGGGCCAAAAGCTTCGGCTAGGGATAACGAGGAGACTTCCGCAGAAGCGGATGCTTCGCGGGATTGACGCTGCTTGGAGCACTCGACCTGGCCGGTGTAGCCGTCTTTGCGGCAACCGGCGCACTGGCCGCATCCCGCAAACAGCTCGACATTATCGGATTTCTGTTCCTCGCCAGCCTGACCGGCATTGGCGGCGGCACGCTGCGTGACGTGATCATCGGCGCGACCCCGATCTTCTGGGCCCATGACAGCCTTCCGCTCGCGGTTTGCGCCTTGACTGCGATCATTCTCTATTTCGCTGCCCCACTGTTCGAGTATCGCTACAGGCTGCTGCTTTGGCTGGATGCCGCCGGTCTCGCCGCCTACTGCGTGATCGGAGCGCAGAAGGGACTGGAAGCCGGGGTGTCGCCCCTTGCTGCCATCGTCACGGGAATGGTCACAGCAACGGCGGGCGGCATGTTGCGCGACCTGGTCAGCGGGGAACCCTCTGTCCTGCTGCGCAGGGAGATTTACATTACAGCCGCGCTCGCTGGTGCGGGGGTCTTCGTCCTGATGAGCCGCTTTGCGGTCGAACCAGCAGTCTCTGCGGCTTGCGCAGTCCTGTTTGCCTTTGCCATTCGTGGCGGCGCTCTTCTGTTTGGATGGACCCTTCCGGGCTACCGCCACAGGCCAGGGCGGCCTGCGGGCGATTTCTGACCTGCCAACCAGGTTGCATGGGCATGGCAAGGCGGAGTATTGCATCGCCTAGATGGACAAAAGCACACCCAGCCTCGTCGAACTGATCGAACCGCAGGACATACGCGTCCGGCTGAGCGAATTGACCAGCACGTCCAACGACGGCTCGGCGCCAGAAGTTCGCCAGCACGTTCTGGCGCTGCTCAAGGAGGCAAATCGCGAGGGTCGCGAGAAGGCCCGCCTCCTGCTTGAATCGGATGGCAATGGAACACGCTGCGCGGAGCGCATCTCGGCCCTGCAGGACGAGATCATCCGTATCATCTATGATTTTGCAGTCACCCACGTCTATCGCGTGACGAACCCGTCTGCTGGCGAACGCATGGCGATCGTGGCTGTGGGGGGGTATGGCCGCGGTACGCTGGCGCCGGGCTCGGATATCGATCTGCTTTTCATACTGCCTTACAAGCAGACGGCATGGGGCGAGGCGGTCGTGGAGTACATGCTCTACATGCTGTGGGACATGGGGTTCAAGGTCGGCCATGCCACCCGTAACATTGACGAGTGCATTCGTCAGTCGAAGGCGGACATGACCATTCGAACCTCCATCCTTGAAGCGCGTTTCATCTGGGGCGCGCAGGAACTGTTCGATGAATTGGTGGAACGTTTCGACAAGGAAATCGTTGCAGGCACGGCAAGTGACTTCATTGCGGCGAAACTCGCCGAACGTGACGAAAGGCATCGGCGAAGCGGTGAATCGCGTTACCTCGTCGAACCGAACGTGAAGGACGGAAAGGGTGGCCTGCGGGATCTGCACACGCTGTTCTGGATCGGCAAATACACCTACCGGGTCAACACGGTTCTCGATCTCGTCGGCGTGGGCATGTTCACCCGCGAAGAATTTCGACGGTTCCGCAGGGCGGAGAATTTCCTGTGGACCGTACGCTGCCACATGCATTTCCTGACCGGCAAGGCTGAGGAGCGCCTGTCCTTCGACATTCAGCGTGAAATGGCAGCGCGTCTGAAATACGCAACCCATGGCGGCCTGCTCGATGTCGAACGCTTCATGAAGCATTACTTCCTGATGGCCAAGGAGGTGGGCGATCTGACCATGATCGTTTGTGCGGAACTGGAGGAACGCAACGCCAAGCATGTCACGGGGATGAATGGCCTGATTTCGTCACTGCGCAGCCTGCGCCTTCGCGGGCGCAAGATCGCTGGAACGCTCGATTTCATCTATGACAATGGCAGAATCAACGTAGCCGACAAGGATGCCTTCGAGCGTGACCCGGTCAACATGATCCGCATGTTCAAGCTGGCCGATGACAACAATATCGATTTCCATCCTGATGCGCTGCACCTCCTGTCCAAATCACTCCACCTGGTGAACCGCGAGCTACGCAACGACGAGGCGGCCAATGGCCTCTTTCTCGACGTCCTGACTTCCCGCAACAAGCCGGAGCACCTGCTTCGAAAGATGAACGAATCGGGACTGCTGGGAAAGTTCATCCCCGCCTTTGGCAAGATCGTCGCGATGATGCAGTTCAACATGTATCACCACTATACGGTCGACGAGCATCTGATCCGGTGCGTCGGCGTGCTGTCTGGAATCGAAAGCGGCAGGCTTGGCAAGGATCACCCGCTTTCACGCGACCTGATGCCGTCGATCAAGGATCGGCAGGTTCTCTATGTTGCGGTGCTGATCCACGATATTGCCAAGGGCCGTCCAGAAGACCATTCGGTGGCGGGAGCAAGGATTTCCCGCTCGCTATGCCCGCGCCTTGGCATGAGCGAGGCCCAGACGGAACTGGTTTCATGGCTGGTGCAGGAACATCTGACGATGAGCATGGTTGCACAGTCGCGCGATCTGTCCGACCGCAAGACAATCCGGGATTTCGCCGAGACAGTCCAGACACTGGAACGCATGCGCTATCTCCTGATCCTGACCGTGTGTGACATTCGCGCGGTTGGCCCCGGTGTCTGGAATGGCTGGAAGGGCCAACTCCTGCGCACCCTGTTCTATGAGACGGAACCGGCGCTGACGGGCGGATTCAGCCAGCTTGACCGCAAGGCCCGGGTGGAAGCCGCGCGCGCCGAACTGGTGGCGCAGCTGGTGGGCTGGAACCGGCAGGAAGCCGAACATCATGCAAGCCTTCCCTACTCCGCCTATTTCATGGCCACAGATCCCGATTCACAGGTGCGGCACATGGAGTTCCTGCGCGAATGCGCACGCACGGGGCGCGTGTTTGCAACTGCGGTTCACACACGCGACTTCGAGGCAATCACGGAAATTACTGTGCTTGCACAGGATCATCCGCGCCTGCTGTCCATCATCACCGGGGCCTGCGCGGCGGCAGGTGCGAACATCGTGGATGCCAAGATTCACACCACATCGGACGGGCGCGCGCTCGATTCCATCTTCATCAATCGCGAATTCGAGAAGGAAGAAGACGAGTTGCGCCGGGCGCGCCGGGTGGGCGTCATGATCGAGGAGGTGCTTTCGGGCAAGAAGCGGCTTCCTGAGATGATCGCCAACCGGACCAGGTATCGCAGATCCCCCAAGGCTTTCTCGGTCAATCCGTCGGTGGTCATCAACAACGACCTTTCGGATCTGTTCAGCGTGATCGAGATCGAGGGCCTGGACAGGCCCGGACTGCTTTCAGAACTGACCACGAAACTTGCAGACCTCAGCCTCAACATCGGTTCGGCGCATATCGCGACTTTCGGCGAGAAGGTAATCGACGCCTTTTATGTCACCGATCTGGTAGGACACAAAATCACCGCGCCCGGCAGGCAGGGAAAGACAATTGCAGAACTGACAGCGGTCCTTGATCCGTCTGCACAGACCCAAACGGAACCCAGGCGCAAGGGTGCATGAAGATGCCGCGACGCGCCGCAACGCATTCGAGGAACTGATGGGTCTGATTGCAAAGTTTTCCGCAGTGGGCGGTGCCACGCTGGCGAGCAGGGTTCTGGGATTTGTTCGCGAGGCGCTGATCGCATCAACCCTGGGCGCAGGCCCTGTGGCTGACGCCTTCTATGCTGCTTTCAGGTTTCCCAACCTGTTTCGACGCATTTTCGCAGAGGGCGCTTTCAATGCAGCTTTCATTCCGCTGTTCGGCAAGGAACTGGAGACGGGCGGGCGTGACGCCGCGCGCCAGTTTGCGCAGCAGATCCTGAGCGCACTGGTGTTTGTCCTCCTGCTGCTGACAGCCTTGGCGATGATGGTGATGCCCTTTCTCGTGGGCACCGTGATTGCGCCAAAATTTGCTGCCGATCCGCAAAAGTTCGACCTGACTGTCGAACTGGCCCGGATAATGTTCCCCTACCTCGGGGCGATGTCGGTCGTGGCGATGTTTTCCGGCATTCTCAATTCGATGCGCCGCTATTTCCTCGCGGCCCTGGCGCCTGTTCTGCTGAACGTCGTGCTGATCGTCATCCTGTCGATCATGCTGTGGAGCGGACGTGGAGGCGTGGATATCGGCAGGGCCATGGCATGGGGCGTCTGCCTATCCGGCCTGCTGCAGTTCCTGCTGGTCGCCTGGGGCGTTCGCCGGGAAGACTTTCACGTGTCGCTGAGCATGCCGCATTTCGCAAAGCCGGTGCGCCGGCTGGTGTCGCTTGCCATACCAACCGCAATTGCCGCCGGCATTACCCAGGTCAATCTGCTTGTCGGACAGATCATTGCATCGGGCAAGGCCGGGGCGATTTCCATCATGAATTATGCGGACAGGCTCATGCAGTTGCCGCTGGGCCTGATTGCGGTTTCCATAGGGGTGGTGCTGCTTCCCGAATTGTCCCGTGCGCTTGCCGCCAATGATGCGCCTGAAGCGCAGAAACTGCAGAACCGTTCGCTGGAGTTCGGGCTGGGTCTCATGGTTCCTGCCGCCGTTGGCCTTTTCGTGATGCCGGAGCCGCTGATAGCGCTTGTCTATGAACGTGGGGCCTTTTCGCGGGATCTGACTGAAACGACAGCACAGGTGCTGGCAATCTTTGCCCTAGCCCTGCCGGCTGTAGTGCTGACCAAGATATTCCAGCCTTCCTTTTACGCCCGGCAGGACACTCGCACGCCAATGTGGTTCTCCGGGGTCAATGCTCTGGTGAACATCGTACTGGCGCTAGCCCTGTTTCCGCGCCTGGGTGTTGTCGGACTTGCCTGGGCGTTCTCGGCAGCAAGCTGGGTAAACGCTATCCTGCTTGGCGCAGTGCTGATGGCCAGCAGCGAATTCCAGCTCAGCCACCGGACCTTCCGCAACATGCTGATCATCCTTGGTGCGAGCCTTGGCATGGGCATCCTGCTTCATCTGGCGCAGGATTGGCTGGGATCAAGCCTGCTCGACGCTCCAATTCTCATGCGGGTGGCAATGATCCTGGCAATGATTGGCGTTGCGATGGCTGTTTATTTCGGTGCCGTCATCGCTTCGGGTGCAATTCCCGGGGACGTCCTGATGCGCATGATGAAGCGGAGCAAGCGCAACGGAGCCAGTTAGCGCTTGCGAATTAGCATTGCGTCCGCCATAAGGCCCGCGAAAATCCAAGTCATACCCGCGCTTCCGGTCGCGCCGGACAAACTCCGGAGTGAATCCCATGTCCCAACCATCAAATCGTGTTTTCTCCGGTGTCCAGCCGACGGGAAACCTGCACCTCGGCAACTATCTGGGCGCAATCAGAAAGTTCGTTGCGCTGCAGGATAGCCACGAATGCATCTATTGCGTCGTTGACCTGCATGCCATTACACAGGCCATGAGTGTCTGGGGAGGGCCCGAAGGCCTGGCGCGCAACACGCGCGAGGTGACTGCCGCCTTCATCGCCTCGGGCATTGACCCGAAAAAGCACATCGTCTTCAACCAGAGTCGGGTTGGCGAACATGCCGAACTCGCCTGGATTTTCAATTGTGTTGCCCGCATGGGCTGGCTCAACCGCATGACGCAGTTCAAGGAAAAGGCCGGCAAGGACAAGGAAAATGCCTCGGTGGGCCTGTTTTCCTATCCGACATTGATGGCGGCGGACATTCTGCTTTACAGGGCTACCCATGTGCCAGTGGGCGATGACCAGAAGCAACATCTGGAACTGACGCGCGACATTGCGCAGAAGTTCAACAATGACTTTGCCACGCGCATTGGTGAACTTGGCCATGGCGAAAGCTATTTCCCGCTGACCAATCCGGTGATCGAAGGGCCTGCGACACGGGTGATGAGCCTGCGCGATGGCACCAAGAAAATGTCCAAGTCTGACCCATCGGATCTGTCGCGGATAAACCTGACGGACAGTGCAGACGATATCGCCAAGAAAATACGCAAGGCGAAAACCGATCCCGAACCGCTGCCGGATTCGCTCGAAGCGCTCAAGCTGCGTCCGGAAGCTGACAACCTCGTGGGCATTTATGCCGCACTGGTCGAAAGCAGCCGGGAAGCGGTCATACAGTCGTTCGCCGGCAAGCCCTTCTCGGAATTCAAACCGGCCCTGGCAGATGTTGCCGTGAGCAAGCTGGAACCGGTAACAGCAGAGATGCGCAGGCTGATGGACAATCCCGATCATGTCGATGCCATTCTTGCCGAAGGCGCTGAACGGGCCGGAACAATTGCGCGCCAGACAATGGCAGAAGTGCGCTCGATTGTCGGTTTCCTGTAAGTTCAGTATCTTCGACGCGACATGGTTCGCGGACAAACCGGCAACACCAGCCTTGTTTGATCGACAGGTAAAAGGCACAATTGGGCATGGTCAGCAAAAGGCAAAGTTACGAGGCGGGTCACAAGCGCAAGTTTCTTGCGGTCATTGACGATACGCCAGAATGCGGCAGGGCAGTCCTGTATGCCGGGCGAAGGGCAGCCAAGACGGGCGGTGCACTTACGCTGGTCTATATCTGCACGCCCGGCGATTTCCAGCACTGGATCGGCGTCGAGGAAATCATGAAGGCTGAAGCCCGCGAGGAAGCGGAAGCTGCCCTTCACAAGGCAGCGCAGTTTGCACGCGAAACAGCCAATATCGACCCCGAACTGGTCGTTCGCGAAGGCAATACCGTCGAGGAAATCCACAAACTCATTGAAGAGGATCACGATATCGCGATACTCGTACTGGCCGCAGGCGATGACAAGGAAGGTCCCGGGCCGCTGGTATCGTCGATTGCCGGGCGTGGCGCTGCCTTTCCGATTCCCGTGACCGTAGTGCCCAGTGAAATGAGCGACGAGGATATCGAATCGGTGGCCTGACACCGGTAATTGGCTGCGCAAACAGGAAATCGGCGATCATTAATGCGTGCGAATATGGATCAGGCCTTTCGCGTGTGAGGCCTGCGACCTATATGGATATCGCCAAACGCGGCAAACCCGACTATTCTTGAATGAGCCAGTGCAATCGGATTGGCTGCGAACGCCCGACAGTCCGGCCTTTAACCGGACAGGTTCAAGCGGAGAAAGAACATGTTCATCCAGACCGAAGCGACACCCAACCCTTCCACCTTGAAGTTCCTTCCTGGCCGTACGGTCATGGAGCAGGGCTCTGCGGACTTCCGCAGCCCGGAATTGGCGTCGGATTCGCCGCTGGCATTGCGCCTGTTCGAGATACCAGGCGTAAGTGGCGTCTTCCTCGGCAATGATTTCATCACGGTCACCCGCGAGGAACGCGGCGAATCAGGCTTCGAATGGGCACACCTGAAGCCAGCCGTGCTGGGCGCCATCATGGAGCATTTCATGTCCGGTGCACCGGTAATGGACGCAGGTGCGGCTGATCTCGATGGTGACGAGGAATTCTATGAAACGGGTGATGAGCATATCGTCACCACGATCAAGGAACTCCTGGAAACACGCGTTCGCCCGGCTGTGGCCCAGGATGGTGGCGACATTACCTTCAGGGGATTCAAGGAAGGCACCGTCTACCTCCACATGCGCGGTGCATGTTCAGGCTGTCCGTCCTCGACCGCCACGCTGAAATACGGCATTCAGAATCTTCTCAAGCACTTCATCCCGGAAGTGCGCGAAGTCGAAGCCGTTTGAAGCACCTAATCAGACCAATTGCCTAATCGACATCACTACGCAGCAGGTAAAAACTGAACCCATGTACCTGCTTGCAATTGATACGAGTGCACATCTGTGCGCCGCTGCCGTGCTGGACACGGTTAGCGGCGAGATCGTTTCTCACGCGAGCCACGATATCGGCATCGGCCATGCCGAACGGCTGATGGATGTGATCGGGGATGTGCTGAATTCGGCAAAACTCGATTATTCGTCCATCGGAAGAATTGCCGCTTCCACTGGCCCTGGCAGTTTTACCGGCGTGAGGGTCGGGCTGGCAACAGCAAGGGGAATTGCGCTGGGACTGGGCATCGAGGCAGTCGGGGTCAGTTCGCTTGACGCGGCGCGGCATCACGCCCTGGGTTTGCTTGAAGCCGCCGGGCCAAAACGGCCTGTCTCGAAAATCCTGTGTGCACTCGACGCACGGCGCGACGAAACCTATTGCCAGTTGTTCCCCCTTGATCATGCCGGTCTCGACGCCCGCGAAGCGCTGCTTGACCAGCCTGGTGTCCTGACGCTTGAATCCCTTGCTGGCATGATTGACCCGGAGACAACGGCGCTTTGCGGTTCGGCTGCCGTGCGATTGCAATCCCTGCTGCCCCAGGAAACGCTCATCCTTCACGACCTTGCAGCAGCCCCGATCGAGGCTTACGCCGCGCTTGGTGCCATCGCGATTGCGGATGCCGGGCGACCAGAACCGCTTTACCTGCGTTCGGCCGATGCCAAGCCGCAGAAGGGTTTTGCTGTTTCCCGCCTCTAGAGCCACTTGCCTTTTTTACCGTGATTGAGTCCAATCCGCACTGGCGCTTCACCATCCCACAGGTTCGGGGCCTTCCGAGACAAGCAGGGCAACTGGCATTTCATCATGAACTGGGCATTCTGGCGGAAACCTGCCTTTCACATCGATCAGGCCAGAGACGAGGATCTCTCTGATCTGGCAACCATTCATGCGCAGGGGTTCCGGGAAAACTGGGATGAGGATTCGCTGGCCGGGCTGGTATCTGGCCGAGGTATGGCGGCATGGGTAATTCGCGAAGGCAGTGCGCGTGGTGAACCGGCCGGTTTCGTTCTTGTGCGCAACAGCGGGAAGGAAGCGGAGATCATTACCATAGCGGTGTCGAAAAGACGGCGTCGCTCGGGCGCAGGGCGCCTGCTGATGGAGCATGCCATCCGCAACCTTCAGGCGGATCGCGTCGACAGGCTTTTCCTCGAAGTGAGCGAGAATAACGCTGCAGCGACAACTCTTTATCGCAGGCTCGGTTTTCGTCAGGTCGGCACCCGAAAAGCCTATTATGCAAAGGAACAGGGAGAAGGTGCAGCAAATGCGATCGTCATGGAGCTTGGCCTTGTCTGACTGGCTGCCCATGATCGTCACAGGTATTGCAAGGGAAAACGGGACAGGCCCATGGCTGCCCATCTTCGGTTGATCCTTGTCGTCATCATCGTCCTGGCGGTCACTGCGGTGCTCGCTCCGATCCAGTTGCTTGCCTGGCGAATGCATTCACCGACTTCGCGATATCTGCCGCTTCTGTGGCACAGGATCACGCTGAAACTCGTTGGAACGCGGGTTCATGTTGCAGGAAGGATTCCACGGGAACGCCCGCTTCTCATCGTCTCAAACCACGTGTCGTGGTCCGATATCCTGATCCTAGGAAGCGTGATGGAACTGTGTTTCATCGCCAAGGCAGAGGTGCGTACATGGCCAGGCATTTCCGTGCTGGCGCGCCTGCAACGCACGGTGTTCGTAGACAGAGAACGCAGGCGCGACAGTGCCAATCAGGCAAACACGATCGCCAAGCGGCTGCTTGAAGGCGATGCGATGGTGCTGTTTGCCGAAGGAACGACGGGGGACGGCAACAGGGTCGGGTCGTTCAAGTCCGCCCTCTTCGGCGCGGCACAGGCGGCGCTGACCGACTCTCACCTGGAACGGGTCACCATACAGCCGGTGGCGCTTGCCTATACTCGCCTGTTCGGAATGCCGCTTGGCCGATTCCACCAGACACGCGCGTCATGGCCGGGTGACATGGCCCTGGGTCCCCACCTCAAGCGTTTCCTGCTGGATGGGGCCTATGATGTCGAAGTCGTGTTTGGCCAACCGATGGAATTCACCAGCGAAAGCAGCCGCAAGGAAGTGGCGCAGCGAACCCAAATGGCGGTTCGAAAGTCCTTTGCGCTGGCCATGCGCATGCGCGAAGTGGAAAGCGAACCGGTCCAGACAACTTCCATCACGGGTTGATCGCGAGGATCGGGGGGAGTAGAACCCGCGCAAATCCCATGATGGACCGCACAATGGACGCGCAACCGGCGAATAGCAGTTCTGCCACCGACAATCGGCGCAAGGTTTTCTTGAAGACCTATGGCTGCCAGATGAACGTGTATGACTCGCAACGCATGTCTGATGCGCTTGCCCGCGACGGTTACGTCGAGACAACCTCGCCTGCCGAGGCTGACCTGATCCTGCTGAACACCTGCCACATTCGGGAGAAGGCGGCGGAAAAGGTCTATTCCGAACTCGGACGGATGCGGCAAATCAAGGAAGCGCGGGCGGAGCAGGGAAACGAAACGCAGATCGCCATTGCCGGATGCGTTGCGCAGGCCGAAGGCGCGGAGATCCTGCGCCGGGCACCAGCCGTCGACCTCGTTGTCGGTCCGCAGAGCTATCACCGGCTTGGCGAATATCTGAAGGAAGCGCGCGACGGCAAACCCGTGATCGCCACGGAGTTCGCGATCGAGGAAAAATTCAGCTCGATGAGTGCGCAACAGCCGAACGGGATGGCCTCGCGCAGTGTCACCGCATTTCTGACGGTGCAGGAAGGGTGCGACAAGTTCTGCACTTTCTGTGTCGTTCCCTATACGCGCGGGCCAGAAGTTTCACGCAGCGCAAGGGACATCATCGAGGAAGCGCGAAGGCTCGCTGAATCCGGCGTGCGGGAAGTAACGCTGCTCGGGCAAAACGTGAATGCCTGGCACGGCGCAACTGGCGGAAAAGGAGCCGGGCGCATGCGGCTTGGCGAACTCCTGGCCGAGCTCAGCCAGATCGATGGCCTGGCCCGCCTGCGGTACACGACAAGCCATCCCATTGACATGGATGAAGACCTGATTGCCGCCCACAGGGAATTGCCCAAACTCATGCCCTACCTGCATCTGCCAATTCAGGCGGGGTCAGACCGGGTGCTCAAGGAGATGAACAGGCACCATACCAGCGACTACTATCTGCATCTGGTCGAGAAGATACGCGCCGCGCGCCCGGACATTGCGCTTTCTGGTGATTTCATTGTCGGTTTTCCCGGCGAAAGCGAAGCCGAATTCGAGGACACGCTGAACATCGTGCGCCAGACACGCTATGCCTCGGCTTTCTCGTTCAAGTATTCGCCACGGCCGGGGACCCCAGGTGCCGGGCTTCCCGATCAGATCAGCGACGAAATCAAGAGCGAAAGACTGCAGCGTTTGCAGGCGTTGCTGGCCCAGCAGCAGCAGGAATTCAACCTTGCCTGCCAGGGCAGGCAGATGGATGTCCTGATCGAAAAGCCCGCCCGCAGGCGCGGACAGATAGCCGGTCGCTCGCCCTGGCTGCAGCCGGTGGTGCTCGATCAGTCGGCGGGCAGGATCGGCGAAATCGTGCGCGTCACGATTGATTCCATCAGGGCCAATTCGCTGATGGGGACCCATTGCAGGGATGTGGAGCCAGCCTGAACCCGCACTGCCACGTGTGGCTTCACGTGCAACAGTTCGCTCAAATCGACAAGAATTGGGCTTGCAGGACATGGTCGTGTCATGAATATGATTGATCACTCGTCGCCTGTCGGCAAATCTGCAGAACTGCCGTATTTGGGCCCAAACTGGAGAATGCTGTTTGAACGCACATGACAAGGCTCCCGGAGCAGACTTGCGGGAACAGGAGCATCTTGTGCTGTCCTTCGACAATAATCGGCTTGCCACGCAGCTATTTGGACAGTTTGACGAACATCTGGCGATGATCGAGACCCAACTGGGCATCGAAGCGAATGCGAAGGGCAACCTGGTCGAGATCAAAGGGCCGGGCGAAGCAGTTCGCTGTGCCAAGAGTGCGCTGGATCACCTCTATTCACGATTGCAGGCTGGCGAGACTCTGGAAAAAGGCGATGTCGATGGTGCCGTGAGGATGGCACTTGCCGACGATCAGTTGAGCCTGCCGACGCTCGAAAAGGGCAGCCGTATCGCGATGGCGCAGATCGGCACGCGCAGGAAGGTCATCCAAGCACGCACGCAAACGCAGGATGCCTATATTCGGGCGATGGATCGCTGCCAGCTTGTCTTTGGTACGGGACCGGCTGGCACCGGCAAGACCTATCTTGCTGTGGCCTATGCCGCTTCACTGCTGGAGCGTGGCGCGGTGGACAGGATCATCCTTTCCCGCCCTGCGGTTGAAGCAGGCGAACGCCTTGGCTTCCTGCCGGGTGACATGAAGGAGAAGGTGGACCCCTATCTGCGTCCGCTTTACGATGCACTTTATGACATGATGCCTGGCGACAAGGTCGAGCGGGCCATCACCTCGAACGTGATCGAGATTGCGCCATTGGCCTTCATGCGTGGGCGCACGCTGGCAAATGCGGCCGTCATCCTCGACGAGGCGCAGAATACAACATCGATGCAGATGAAGATGTTCCTGACCCGCCTCGGGGAAAATTCGCGCATGATCGTGACAGGCGACCCCAGTCAGGTGGACCTGCCGAGCGGACAGGTGTCCGGTCTGGTGGAAGCGCTCGATATCCTGGACGGGATCGACAGCATCGCACGCATCCGCTTCAAGCCTTCCGACGTGGTCCGCCACAAGCTGGTGGAAGTGATTGTCAACGCCTATGACGCAAGGCAGAAACCCGCGCCGACTGGCAACGGGTCCAGAAGGTAGTTTGACCGGTGGAGATAGATATTGCCGTCAATTGCCCCGGCTGGCCTGACCCTGCTCATCTCGAGGATCTGACCGGAAAAGCGGTTTCAGCTGCCATCAGGGCAGCGCGTCTCAAGATGCCCAGACATTGCGAACTGAGCATGGTCTTCTGCAGCGATGCCGAAATCCGAGACGTCAACAAGCAGTGGCGAGGACAGGACAAGGCAACGAATGTGCTGTCCTTTCCCGCACAGGACATCAAGCCTGGTGGCAAGGCGGGAGCCATGCTTGGGGACATTGTTCTTGCGCTTGAAACGATCCAGGCCGAGAGCGCGCTTGAAGGAAAACCGTTCGATCACCATCTAACCCATCTGGTTGTTCATGGATTCTTGCATCTTTTCGGTTATGATCACATGGATGAGCAAGAAGCGCTGGTAATGGAAGGCCATGAAAGCGCTGCCATGATGCTACTCGGGCTCGATGATCCCTATGCCGAATGAAACAGCGGCAGCCGGTTCGCAAGACGCCCTCAAGAAAAACTCAGGTGACATGACACATTCCGAAAGTTCCGCTGCCCTAGACGCTTCAGGGCAAAAAGCAGACACAGACCCTTCCAGTATGGGCGCGGCCAGCACCGCAACAGAACATTCGGATGCCAGCCATGAAAATGGGGGCGCAAGTTCTCGACAGGCCGTTGGCAGCGAACAGTCCGGCTTTCTTTCACGCCTGTTCCCGCGCCGCCGCAAGGCGCGCAGCAGCCTTCGCGATGACATTGCGGACGCGCTTTCTTCCACCGCGCACGGGCACCAGACCTTTTCGGCCGAGGAAAGGCAGATGCTCAACAATATCCTGCGGCTGCAGGATGTCCGGGTGGAAGACCTCATGATTCCGCGTGCCGACATCGAAGCCGTGGATGTCAGCATCACGCTTGGTGACCTGCTCAAGCTGTTCGAGGAATCGGGCCATTCGCGCATGCCGGTCTATGCCGAATCGCTCGATGACCCGCGCGGCATGGTCCATATTCGCGACATTGTCGCCTACATCACCCGCACAGCCGCGCTCAGCAAGAACGAGACCGCCGTCCGCAAGAAGCCGCTGGCAGCCAATCTCGACTTGCGCAAGGTCAGCCTGGAAAAGCCGCTTGGATCGCTCAAGCTGATCCGCAACGTGCTGTTCGTACCCCAGTCCATGCTTGCAGCTGACCTGATGGCGCGGATGCAGGCGACGCGCACGCAGATGGCCCTTGTCATCGATGAATATGGCGGAACCGAAGGGCTGGTATCGCTGGAAGACATTGTCGAGGCGATCGTTGGCGACATCGAGGACGAGCATGACGATGGGGACACGCCGATGATCGCCAGCAAGGGCGACGGTGTGTTCATCGTGGATGCCAAGGCGGAACTGGACGACCTGGCGGAAGCGCTCGGCGGAACGATCGAGTTTGGTGAACATAGCGACGATGTCGACACGATCGGCGGACTGATTTTCGCGCTGATTGGCCGGGTGCCGGTGCGCGGTGAAATCATCGAGGCGCTCGGTTACGAATTCCGCGTAATGGATGCTGACCCTCGCCGGATCAAGCGAATCGAACTTTCTCCTTCCAAGCGCAAACGCCTGCGCAAGGTCTAGCATCCGTCCCTCGCCCTTGACCTCATTCCAATGCCTACTATCGATAGGACCCTCAGCTTATTGGTGATTCGGGGGCAGGAGCGGTGGGCCTTTCGGCGAGTCTTGAAGGCATATCGGGTCGTTTCACCCTCCTTTGGGGTTGGAAGCGCGCAGGCGCTGCCTTTGTGGCCGGAGCAGCAAGTGCGTTTGCGTTCCAGCCATTTCTGCTGTCCCCCATTCTCCTGATAACAATCCCGATACTCGTCTGGTTGATGGATGCGACTGCATCGGATCCCGCACACGGTATCTTCTCCAAACTGCGCGGAGCCTTTACCACAGGCTGGTGGTTCGGCTTCGGCCTGTTCCTAGGTGGCCTGTGGTGGATTGGCGTTGCCTTCCTTGCTGAGGCGGGGCGTTTCATCTGGATGATGCCCTTCGCCGTCGCCGGACTTCCTGCACTGCTGGCAGTGTTCACCGGCATTGGCACCGCCCTTGCCAGACTGTTCTGGCGGGACGATTGGCGGCGACTTGCCGTGCTTGCCGGTTCCCTTTCGCTTGCCGATTACCTGAGAAGCTTTGTGTTTTCGGGTTTTCCCTGGAACCTGTTCGGCTATGCCGCGATGCCGGTGCCACTCGCGATGCAATCCGCCTCGCTGGTGGGCACCCATGGTGTGGGTCTGGTGCTGCTTGCTCTGGTTGCCCTGCCAGCCTTGCTTGCCATGCCGCGCGAAACAAGAGGGCGCGGTCATCGGCTATTTGCGCTCCTTGTTCTGGTGCTGGCCGTGCTTCACCCCCTTTATGGGCTGTTAAGAATATCGTCGATCTCCCACGACATGGTGGATGGGGTCAGCCTGCGGCTGGTCCAGCCCGCGATTGACCAGAACGAAAAATGGTCACCTGAGGCCGAAGCACAGGTCTTTCGAACCCTGATGGAGCTTTCGGTTTCACCCAGGCAGGATGCCGGGGCGCAGGATACCAATGCCCTTTCGGCGACTACGCTGCTCATCTGGCCCGAATCAGCCTTTCCATTCGTGCTGACTGAAAGGCGCGATGCGCTGGGCGCGCTCGCTGCCATGCTCCCCCAGGAGACGGTGCTGGTTTCCGGCGCGCTCAGGGTCGAGAAACCAGCGGCTGGAGAAAGCCGCGAACGGGTTTTCAATTCCGTCTACACGATAAACGGCAATGGCGAGATCACAGGCGCTGCAGACAAGCTGCATCTGGTGCCGTTCGGGGAATATCTGCCGTTCGAGCCCCTGCTGAGTTCAATGGGCATCGAACAGCTCACCCACCTGCAGGGCGGCTTCGAGGCAGGGACGGCCAGGACATTGCTCGACGGCGGCAAGGCGGGCAGTTTCCTGCCATTGATCTGCTACGAGATCATCTTTCCCAGAGAGGCATTTGGCGAAAGCCCGCGACCCGACTGGGTACTCAATCTAACCAATGATGGATGGTTCGGAACGACCCCGGGACCATGGCAGCACTGGCACCAGGCTGTTGTACGCGGCGTGGAAGAAGGATTGCCTGTGGTTCGCGTCGCAAACAACGGAATCAGCTCCGTTACAGACGCCGCAGGACGCATCGTTTCCTACATTGCACAAGGACAACGAGGGGTTGTCGAATCGGCCCTCCCGAGTGTCAGAATTACGACATTTTACTCACGTTACGGTAACCTGACTTTTCTTTGCTTTGCTGCATTTTTCGTGTTTTTGGGCGGTTTCAGGCAGCGCAACCCTTGATTTAGCGGCCATTGACACTGTTTTACCTAAAGGCGCATTATATGTGCGTCTCCCTTGCACGTTTTTCAGGGCGTGATTGGAGGCCTGATTTGCGGGCCAAAACCGCGCAGATCAAACCCACACCTTCGTCATTGTTGGACGATTGAAACCCACATCGCCCGGACTGCCTGTGGCGGAAGGGCGTATTAGTTAAGAGAAAAAAATGGCTGAGAAAAAAAAGCCTAACCCGATCGATATTCATGTCGGAAGCCGGGTACGTTTGCGCCGTACCATGCTGGGCATGAGTCAGGAAAAGCTGGGAGAACATCTGGGAATAACATTCCAGCAAATCCAGAAGTATGAAAAAGGCGCCAACCGGGTCGGCGCAAGCCGACTTCAGGAAATCGCACGGGTACTCAACACACCCGTTTCCTTCTTCTTCGAAGATTCACCCGGAACCCCGGCAGGTACAGCGAGCGGCTTTGGTGAAGCCGAATCCGCAAACTATGTCGTCGACTTCCTTTCGAGTTCGGAAGGGCTTCAGTTGAACCGGGCCTTCGTCAAGATCAAGGACCCCAAGGTTCGACGGAAAATCGTGGAGATGGTGCGCGCACTTTCCGACGAAGACGAGTAAATGCAATCCATGACACCGTCGGCCTGAGGCCGGCGGTTTCATCACAGTGGTCACAGTGCTCTTGACCTGCCTTTGCCCTTCTGTAAAACACGGGCGGAATTTTCAAGGCAGGGGGCGCTGTTGCGGTCGTTTTCCTGCTTTCAGGAGGCACGAGGCACAATGGCACGCGACAGCTACCTTTTTACCAGCGAATCTGTCTCCGAAGGACATCCGGACAAGGTTTGTGACCGGATTTCTGATGAAATCGTCGATCTCGTCTACCGGGAAGCGCGCAAAACCGGCACGGACCCCTGGAAGGTCCGGGTCGCATGCGAAACCCTTACCACCACGAATCGCGTCGTCATTGCTGGTGAGGTCCGTGTTCCTGACAGCCTGCTGAAGAAGGACAAGCAGGGCAACATCCTGATCAACAGCCGGAATGAGCCGGTCATCAATCCCTCCAAGTTCAAATCCGCAGCACGCAAGGCGATCCGCGCGATCGGTTACGAACAGGACGGCTTCCACTGGAAAACCGCCAAGATCGATGTGCTTCTGCATTCGCAGTCGGCCGATATTGCGCAGGGCGTGGACAGCGCGGCCGACCAGCAGGGTTCGGAAGGTGCTGGCGATCAGGGCATCATGTTCGGCTATGCCTGCACGGAAACGCCCGACCTGATGCCCGCGCCAATCTATTATTCGCACAAGATACTCGAGCTGCTGGCCACCGCCCGCCACGGCGGAACCGGCGAAGCGGCGAAGCTTGGCCCGGATGCCAAGAGCCAGGTAACCGTTCGCTATGTCGACGGCAAGGCTGCGGAGGCCGTGTCCATCGTGCTTTCAACCCAGCATCTTGATGCCGGCTGGAATTCGAAAAAGGTCCGTCAGGTCGTCGAACCCTATATTCGCGAAGCTCTGGGCGATCTGAAGATTGCTGCCAATTGCATGTGGTACATCAATCCCACCGGCAAGTTCGTGATCGGCGGGCCGGACGGTGATGCGGGTCTTACCGGCCGCAAGATCATCGTCGACACCTATGGCGGTGCCGCGCCACATGGCGGCGGTGCCTTTTCGGGCAAGGACACGACCAAGGTCGACCGGTCCGCAGCATATGCGGCGCGCTATCTGGCCAAGAATGTCGTTGCGGCCGGGCTTGCTGAGCGCTGCACAATTCAGTTGTCCTATGCAATCGGCGTGGCACAACCCCTGTCGATCTATGTCGATACACACGGTACCGGCAAGGTTGGGGAAGCAATTCTCGAAAAGGCCGTTGGAAAGGTGATGGACCTTACTCCGCGCGGCATCCGCAGACATCTCGACCTGAACAAGCCGATCTATGCGAAGACAGCAGCCTATGGCCATTTCGGCCGCAAGGCGGGACGTGACGGTTCCTTCTCCTGGGAGCGCACGGACCTGGTCAAGGCCCTTCGCGATGCGGTGAAGGCAGTCGCCTGAACCGAAATGGCGAACTGACGTGAGCGCCAGGGTGGATCAGGGTCGCAGGCGCGCGGCAGGTACATTCTTTGGCAGGCGCAAGGCAAAGCCGCTGACCGATTTGCAGCAAGGGCTCTATGAAGGCCTGCTACCGGCATTGCGCATCGACATCGGAAAGCCGGCACCGGGTGAGCTCAGCGAACTTTTCCCCGACCCTGTCCGTTCGGTGATGCTCGAGATCGGCTTTGGCGGCGGCGAGCATCTGTGCAACCAAGCCATCATCAATCCCGCGACCGGCTACATCGGGGCCGAACCCTTCATCAATGGGCTCGCCAAGGCGCTTGTGACCATCAGTGGGGAAGACCTGCAGAATATTCGCCTGCATGACGAGGATGCGGTGCGATTGCTCGACTGGCTGCCACCGCGTTCCCTCGACCGGCTCTATCTTCTCTACCCTGATCCATGGCCCAAGAAACGGCACTGGAAGCGGCGGTTCGTGAATCGGGAAAATCTCGCGCGCTTTGCAAGAGTGTTGAAACCCGGAGGTGAATTCCGCTTCGCCAGCGACATTGATCACTATGTCAACTGGACCCTGGAAATGACCCGGCAGCATGGCGGTTTCACCTGGCTCGCCTCAAACGCGGCAGACTGGAAAGAGCCATGGGATGGATGGGTGCGAACGCGCTACGAAGCAAAGGCCTATCGCGAGGGCCGCAGTCCAGCCTATTTGCGTTTCGTGCGCAATTGACATCAGGTTGCCCGGAATCGGGCAGAAGCGAGTGCATGCAGGATTGGCGCCTCAAGCCTCAGCTCTGTCTTGCATTTCCCGCTGAAACCGCCTATGTACTCGTCAAATTCTCCGATCCAACGAGAGAGTGGGCCCTCCGGACCCGCTCTTTTTTGTTGCCGAAACACAATTGAACAGAACGGACACCGGCATTGAGCGAACTGGACGAACCCAGGCTCATTTCAGAGAGCGGTCAGGAAGCACGAGTTGCTGCTATTGTGGCGCCAGTTCTCAATGACCTGGGATACCGGCTTGTACGGATAAAACTGTCTCCGATGAACGGGCTGACGCTTCAGATCATGGCTGAGCGGGCTGACGGGACAATGAGCATCGAAGACTGCGAGAATGTCTCAAGGGCAGTTTCACCGGTGCTCGATATCGAGGACCCGATCCGGGGACATTACCACCTCGAAGTATCGTCGCCTGGTATCGACAGGCCACTGGTGCGCCGGTCCGATTTCACTGCATGGGCAGGGCACGTCGCCAAGATGGAGACACGCACGCTCATCAACGGGCGCAAGCGCTACAAGGGCCGCATCATCGCTGCCGATGAAGAGCGCGTGACATTTCGCCGGGATGAGGCGCCACCGAACGATGACGAGTTCGTGCTGCCCTTTTCGGAGATCGCGGAAGCAAAACTCGTGCTGGCCGACGAACTGATCCGGGAAGCGCTTCGCCGCGACAAGGCGCTGCGCCATGCCAATCAGCAGGACGAGCCGGACGAAGAATCGGATGCCAACTGAATTTGATGGATCGGCGCCGTTGCCAGGCGCGATCCGGGAATATTGCAAGGAGACCAGACATGGCTGTCAGCGCAAACAGGCTTGAACTGCTGCAGATTGCAGATGCAGTCGCACGTGAAAAATCCATCGACCGTTCGATCGTCATTCAGGCGATGGCAGACGCCATCCAGAAGGCCGCCCGTTCACGGTACGGCCTGGAGACCAATGTGCTTGCAGACATCGATCCGAAGACCGGTGAGATCAAGCTGCAGCGCATTCTGGAAGTCGTTGATCACGTGGAAGACTATTCCACGCAGATTTCGCTGGAGCTGGCGCGTGACAAGGATCCCAATATCCAGATTGGCGGCTCCGTTTCCGAACCACTGCCGCCGATGGATTTCGGGCGCATTGCTGCACAATCCGCCAAGCAGGTCATCGTGCAGAAGGTGCGCGAAGCCGAGCGCGATCGGCAGTTCGAAGAGTTCAAGGACCGTGTTGGCGAAATCATCAACGGTACCGTGAAGCGGGTCGAATATGGCAATGTCATTGTCGATCTGGGCCGGGCTGAAGCAATCATCCGCCGCGACGAAACCATTCCTCGCGAAAACTTCCGCTACGGCGATCGTGTGCGGGCCTACATTCACGACGTGCGCCGCGAACAGCGGGGTCCGCAGATCTTCCTGTCGCGCACGCATCCCGAATTCATGGCGAAGCTGTTCACGATGGAGGTGCCGGAAATCTATGATGGCGTCATCACCATCAAGTCGGTGGCACGCGATCCCGGTTCACGCGCCAAGATCGCGGTAGTCTCGCGCGATTCCTCGATCGATCCGGTAGGTGCCTGCGTTGGCATGCGCGGCAGCCGTGTCCAGGCTGTTGTGGGTGAGTTGCAGGGCGAGAAGATCGACATCATCCCCTGGTCGCCGGACGCAGCAAGCTTTATCGTCAATGCGCTACAGCCAGCCGAGGTCGCCAAGGTCGTCCTCGACGAGGAAGCGGAACGTATCGAGGTGGTCGTTCCCGATGATCAGCTTTCGCTGGCGATCGGGCGTCGCGGCCAGAACGTGCGTCTTGCTTCACAGCTCACGGGCTGGGACATCGACATCATGACCGAGCAGGAAGAAAGCGAGCGCAGGCAGGCCGAGTTCGTCGAGAATACCAAGACCTTCATGGAAGCGCTCAACGTCGACGAGATGGTTGCACAGCTGCTGGCTTCGGAGGGCTTCGGCTCGATCGAGGAAGTGGCCTATGTCGATCAGGAAGAAATTGCCGACATCGAAGGCTTCGACGAGGGAACCGCCGAAGAGTTGCAGGCGCGTGCACGCGAGTTTCTGGACAGGCGGGAAGCAGAGCTCGACAAGGAGCGCACGGCGCTGGGCGTCAGCGATGATCTGCGCGCAATCGAGGGCCTTTCCACGGGAATGCTTGTTGCGCTTGGCAAGGAAGGCGTGAAGAGCCTTGAAGACTTCGCCGGCTGCGCAGCTGACGATCTTGTTGGCTGGAGCGAACGCAAGGATGGCGAGACCAAGAAATTTGCCGGTATCCTCGATGGCTTGAATGTTTCGCGGGTCGAAGCAGAACAGATGGTCATGGCAGCGCGCCTTGCTGCTGGCTGGGTCACCGAGGAAGAACTCAACCCGCCAGTTGAAGAAGTCGAAGCAGACGAGGCTGGTGACACCGCAGAGATGGAACCAGCGCAGAGCTGAACGAAAGGAAACGGGTGAACGGCGAGAACGAGATGAATCCCAGAAGTTGCATCGTCAGCAGGCAAGCTGGCGATGCCGGGCAACTGATCCGGTTCGTGGCCGACCCCGATGGAAAGATTGTTGCGGACCTGAAGCAAAAGCTTCCCGGCAGGGGGTGCTGGGTTACCGCACGGCGGTCAATGGTTGACGAGGCAGTGCGCAAGGGCCTGTTCAACCGGGCGCTGAAAGGAAATTTCGACGTGCCACAGGATCTGGCCGCCGAAACCGACCGGATGCTGAGCCGGGCAGCACTTGGAGCCATTGGCCTTGCGCGCAAGGCAGGTCAGCTGGTTTCGGGGTTCACGAAGGTGAACGCGGCCGTGCGCGATGGTTCCGCCATCCTGGTTCTGCACTCGCTCGAAGCGGCAGAGGATGGAATCCGGAAGCTGCGTCAGGCGGCGACTGCGACGCGTGAACTGGGTGGGCCGGACATCCCCTCGGTGAGGCTCTTTACCACTTCGCAATTCGATTTGGCATTGGGGGGTGAAAATGTGGTACATGCAGCCGCAATTGATGGTGGCGCCGGACGCAATGCAGCGGAACTCACCAGGCTGCTGCACCTGTACCGCGAAGACAGTACGTTTTGAAGACGGGTTGCGGGTGCGAACGCGGCCTGATTGAAAGATAATTTCCCCTCAGGGCTGGATTTTCCATCCCCATGGGTACACAAAGCGCGCCATAACCCCGAAAGGGACCGTTCAGGGTCGCAGCACGCATCGTGCCGGACCTGGCGAAAAGAGTTGAGGCCGAAACAAGGGGCCAAGGGCAAGAATGAGTGACAAGGAAACCGACGACAACAAGCTCAGCGTTGGATCGAAGAAAACGCTGTCGCTGCGCCCGGGTGGGCTGACGCAGGGTACCGTGCGCCAGAACTTCTCGCATGGCCGCAGCAAAGCGGTCGTGGTGGAAACCCGCAAGCGCAGGTTCTCGAAACCTGGCGAAGGGAAGCCCGTCGAAGAAGCGCAGGCTCCCACGCCCGCGCCGGCAGTTACTGCCGCGCCCAAGGAGCAGGTGGCTGCGCGCAAGTCCGTGGAGACACCGCGCCCGGCGCCCACCGAGTCCATTCCAGCCAACCTCTCCAGCAGCGAGATGGAAGCGCGCAAGCGTGCGCTCGAGGAATCCCAGCAGCGGGAAACGGAAGACCGGCAGCGGCGCGAGGAAGAAAGCGCACGCCGCGCGGAGGAAACCGCACGCCGTCTTGCCGAACGCGAGGAAATGGAAAAGCGTCGCTTAGAGCAGGAAGAACGCCAGGTTACCGAAGCCACGAAGGCCGAAGCGCCAGCGGCACCTGCCCCAAGGAACGAGGCTTCTGCCGCACCTGCCCCAGCAGCGCGCGACGACGCACGTCCCAAGGAACTCAAGCCCTTCGAACGCAAGCGCGTCGAAGAGCCGGAAAAGGCCGCCAAGCCCAAGACGGGCGATGACCGGCGTCGCACCAAGCTCACGCTTACCAATGCACTTGACGAGGACGGCAATGTGCGCGGACCGTCGCTGGCTGCAATGCGCCGGCGTCAGGAAAAGGCACGCAGGGCTGCCATGGCAAATGCCGGGCCACGCGAAAAGATTGTACGCGAAGTCGTTCTTCCCGAAACCATCACGTTGCAGGAACTTGCCAGCCGCATGTCCGAACGCTCCGTGGATGTCATCAAGTTTCTGATGAAACAGGGACAGATGATGAAGCCGGGCGACGTGATCGACGCCGATACTGCAGAACTGCTCGCAAGCGAATTCGGACACACTGTCAAGCGTGTTTCCGAAGCCGATGTCGAAATCGGACTGTTCGACGTGGAAGACAAGCCATCCGACATGAAGCCACGGCCGCCGGTTGTGACGATCATGGGCCATGTCGACCACGGCAAGACATCGCTGCTGGACGCGATCCGCAACGCCAACGTGGTTTCCGGTGAAGCCGGTGGCATTACCCAGCACATCGGTGCCTATCAGGTCGAAAAAAACGGCCAGTTGATAACCTTCATCGATACGCCGGGCCATGCGGCCTTCACGGCAATGCGCGCACGCGGTGCGCAGGCAACCGACATTGCCATTCTGGTCGTGGCGGCAAATGACGGTGTGATGCCGCAGACCATCGAGTCGATCAATCATGCCAAGGCAGCCGGCGTGCCGGTTATCGTGGCGATCAACAAGATCGACCTGCCGGTTGCGAATCCGCAGAAGGTCCGCACCGAACTGCTGCAGCATGAGATTTTCGTCGAATCGATGGGCGGTGATGTGCTCGACGTCGAAGTATCGGCGAAGACCGGAACCGGGCTCGACAAGTTGCTGGAAACGATCCTGCTTCAGGCGGAAGTGATGGAACTTCGCGCCAATCCGGAGCGTCCCGCCGAAGGCGTGGTGGTGGAAGCCGAACTCGACAAGGGTCGCGGCCCGGTTGCCACAGTACTTGTGAAGCGTGGAACCCTGAAAACTGGCGACATCATCATTGCAGGCAATGAATGGGGCCGGGTGCGCGCGCTCGTCAACGACAAGGGCGAGCAGTTGCCGATCGCACCGCCTTCCATGCCAGTCGAAGTGCTGGGCCTCAATGGCACGCCAATGGCAGGTGACCGCATCGCGGTTGTCGAAAACGAGGCACGGGCACGCGAGATTTCCGACTATCGTCAGCGCCTTGCGCGCGAAAAGGCAGTGGCGCGTCAGGCTGGGTCACGCGGTTCGCTGGAACAGATGATGAGCCAGTTGCAGTCCAGCGATCTTCGCGAAGCTGCTGTTGTCATCAAGGCAGACGTGGGTGGCTCGGCAGAAGCAATAGCCCAGTCGCTTGACAAGCTCGGCACCAATGAAGTGCGGGCGCGTATCGTCCATTCAGGCGTTGGTGGCATCACCGAATCGGATGTTTCGCTGGCAGCAGCCTCCAATGCTCCAATCCTCGCCTTCAACGTTCGTGCGTCGAAGCAGGCAAGGGATGCAGCGGAACGCGAAGGCATCGAAATCCGCTACTATTCGATCATCTACGACCTGGTGGATGACATGAAGGCGGCGATGTCTGGCCTGCTTGCTCCAGAACGTCGCGAAACGTTCCTTGGCTATGCCGAAATCCTGGAAGTCTTCAACGTTTCCAAGGTCGGCAAGGTTGCGGGCTGCCTGATCACGGAAGGGCGCGTGGAGCGCGGCGCGGGCGTTCGCCTGCTGCGCGACAATGTCGTCATTCACGAAGGCAAGCTTTCAACGCTCAAGCGGTTCAAGGATGAAGTTTCCGAAGTCCAGTCCGGCATGGAATGCGGCATGGCCTTCGAGAACTATCAGGACATTCGCAAGGGCGACCAGATCGAATGCTTCCGTGTCGAGCATATCACGCGCAAGCTTTGAACCATCCGTGAACCACAGCTGATTGTTCCGGTCCGATTCCGGGAAAATCAACGGAGAGACCCATGAAAAGATTTCCGGGGGGGGCCAAAGGCCCCTCGCAACGTCAGCTACGCGTCGGCGAGATGGTTCGCCACGCGCTGACGCAATTGCTGCAAAGGGGCGAGATACCCGACCCGCTCATCGAGGGAACCGTGATTGCGATCACGGAAGTTGCGATGTCGCCCGACCTGAAGATCGCCACCGTGTTTCTCTCACCTCTGGGTGGCGGTGATCCACAACCCGTGATCAAGGCGCTGGCACGCAACGCGAAACTTGTCCGGGGCCGTATCTCTCCCGCCCTGCGGCAGATGAAGTACATGCCGGAGTTCAGGTTCCGCCCCGATACGAGTTTCGACAATTTTTCAAAGATCGATGCCCTGCTCCACAAACCGGAAGTGGCCCGCGATCTTGATGAGGATGGCGACGAAGAATGAGCCGTCAACGCAAGAAGAAGGGCCGGGACATTTCCGGCTGGATCATCCTGGACAAGCCGGTCGGCATGGGATCGACGGAGTGCGTTTCCAAGATGAAATGGCTCTACAAGGCGGCGAAGTGCGGGCATGCCGGCACACTGGACCCGCTTGCGTCCGGCATGCTGCCGATTGCGCTGGGCGAAGCGACGAAGACCGTTCCCTACGTGATGGACGGTGCCAAGACCTACAGATTCACTGTGACCTGGGGCGCGGAGACAAACACCGACGACCTTGAAGGCGAGGTCGTGCGCACAAGTGCCGATCGCCCGCAGGAAGCGGCCTTGCGGACTTTGCTGGCAAATTATGTTGGCGAGATCGAACAGGTGCCGCCAGCCTTTTCGGCCATCAAGATCAATGGCGAACGCGCCTACAATCTTGCGCGCGAAGGCGAGTTGGTGGAGATCGCTGCAAGGCGCGTAACCATTTTCAGACTCGATCTCCTTTCCTTGTCAGCAGACCAGGCAACCTTCGAATGCGAATGCGGCAAGGGAACCTATGTCCGCGCGCTCGCGCGTGACATCGGCAGAGACCTGGGTTGCTACGGCCACATCACGGATCTGCGCAGAACAGCGGTTCATCCCTTCAACGAGGACGATCTCGTACCCCTGCAGGAACTGGTTGAACTTGAAGGCGACCTCGAAGCCCTCGATGCGGAAATCCTGGCGACCGGCATTGCCCTGACCGAACTGGCTGAGGTGCCGGTCTCAGCGCAACAGGCCAGTCGTATCCGCTCCGGCAATCCGGTTCTCCTGCTGGGACGTGATGCCATGACATTTGCCGATGAAGCCTTTGCCAGCTGCGGCAATGAACTCGTTGCCATCGGTTCGGTCGACAAGGGTTCATTCAATCCGACGCGCGTATTCAAGGTTTCCATGGTCTGAAAGCAGTTTTGCCTTGCGTTTCGGCAGTGCTGCTTTAGCTTCCGGTCCGGGGCCGGACTCTTGGGAGACACGAGCGATGCGATCACTCCTTGCTGCGATGGTTGCCACACTTGGAGCATTGGCCTTAGCCGGTGTTCCTGCCTCGGCCAATGACGGTTCATTTCAGGTTGCTCAAGCCTGCGGCTGGTATGCGATTGTCGGATGTGCACGCAGCTGGGACCAGGCAAATGCCGATGCGCCTGCGGGAACCTATGTCATCGACACAAACCAGTATCCCAATTTCCGCAATGGCTGGTTCTGCGCGGCTGACGGACCTTACGCAACGCGCGATCAGGTGCCGCTGTGGCAGTGGAAACAATATCGCTCGGACGCCTATGTGAAAAGCGCGTGCTGAGCGGCCTGCGCAAAAAGACTGGCAATTGGTGACAAAATCCACTATATGCGCCGCAACCGGTGAGCTTCGGCTCGCCCGGTGCAAACGGCCCCGGCTGGACGACATCCCGGCTGACGGCGACAAAACCCTTCCGGCCCGGAACATTAGCAGGCGGTGAATGACCGTCTGGAACTGTCCTCGCCGTACAACATCAAGGAATATCCGGTGTCGATAACAGCAGAACGCAAAGCCGCGCTCATTCAGGAATATGCCACGAAGGAAGGCGACACTGGTTCGCCAGAAGTCCAGGTGGCCGTGCTTTCCGAGCGCATTGCAAACCTCACGGAACATTTCAAGGGCCACAAGAAGGACAATCACTCCCGCCGTGGCCTGCTCAAGATGGTTTCGCAGCGCCGCCGCCTTCTCGACTATGTGAAGTCGAAGGACAATGCGCGCTACCAGTCGCTGATCGAACGTCTCGGTCTGCGTCGCTAACCCTTTCAGCGGGCCTTCCAAGGCCCGCTGTTTTTCCTCCGGGTTTTCAATGCGTCCCGGCAGGAAATGTACCAGTTGTAACCGGCGCCCGACTCAGCCTTTCCGGGGAGTAGAGGGGGCAGGATTACCGGATGCCCACGGCGCGATGCGCGCATGAACATGTGGACCTCCCGTTGTCTTGCCCGAGGTGTGCCCAAAACGCATCCAGCACCGGCACGTCCGTTTCCCGCCTCGAAGGCCGGGAAGATGATGCCGTATATGAAGGACAAGACATGTTTGACGTTCATTCAGTTGAAATCGAATGGGGCGGACGCCCGCTGACACTGGAATCGGGCAAGGTTGCCCGCCAGGCAGACGGCTCCGTGATCGCCACCTACGGCGAAACCGTGGTTCATGCGACCGTTGTCGCAATGAAGGAACCAAAGCCAGGGCAGGACTTCTTCCCGCTGACGGTGAACTATCAGGAAAAGACCTATGCCGCAGGCAAGATACCTGGCGGCTTCTTCAAGCGTGAAGGACGGCCTTCAGAAAAGGAAACACTCGTTTCCCGCCTGATCGACCGCCCGATCCGCCCGCTCTTTGCCGAAGGCTTCAAGTGCGACACCCAGGTTATCGTTACCGTGCTGCAGCACGATCTGGAAAATGATCCCGATGTTGTTGCCATGGTTGCTGCTTCGGCAGCACTGACCCTGTCGGGCGTTCCGTTCCTGGGACCGGTGGGCGGAGCGCGCGTCGGCCTCATCGATGGCGAATTCGTGCTCAATCCGAATGTCGACGAGATGCCGGAATCGAAGCTCGACCTCGTCGTCGCCGGTACTGCGGATGCGGTGCTGATGGTTGAGTCAGAAGCGCAGCAGCTCGACGAAAAGACCATGCTTGATGCGGTCATGTTCGGACATCGCGGCTTCCAGCCGGTGATCGATGCCATCATCTCATTGGCTGAAAAGGCCGCCAAGGAACCGCGCAATCACATTGTGCCGGATCATTCCGATCTGGAAAAGCGGATGGAAAAGCTGGTCGGCAAGGACATTGCAGCCGCCTATACCATTTCCGACAAGCAGGAACGCTACAAGGCGCTTGACGCGGCAAAAGCCAAGATGAAGGGCGAGTTCATTACCGAAGAAACCAGCGCCACCGAAGCGCAGGTTGTTTCCGAAGTGTTCAAGCACCTGCAGGCAAATGTCGTTCGCGGCTCGATCCTGAAGTCCGGCAAGCGCATCGATGGTCGTGACACGCAGACCGTTCGCCCGATCGTATCGGAAGTCGGCATTCTGCCTCGCACGCATGGTTCAGCGCTGTTCACACGTGGTGAAACGCAGGCGCTCGTGGTTGCCACACTAGGCACTTCCGACGATGAGCAGTTCATTGACGCACTGACTGGCACCTACAAGGAACGTTTCCTCCTTCACTACAACTTCCCGCCATTCTCGGTCGGTGAAACCGGCCGCATCGGCTCGCCAGGACGCCGCGAAATCGGCCACGGCAAGCTTGCATGGCGTGCGGTTCGTCCGATGCTGCCAAGCGCGGAAGAGTTCCCCTACACGCTGCGCGTCGTTTCCGAGATCACGGAATCGAACGGCTCTTCGTCCATGGCAACCGTGTGCGGCACATCGCTCGCCCTCATGGATGCCGGCGTTCCGGTCAAGTCACCTGTAGCGGGCATCGCTATGGGCCTCATCAAGGAAGGCGACGCGTTCGCGGTCCTTTCCGACATTCTCGGTGATGAAGACCATCTTGGCGACATGGACTTCAAGGTTGCAGGCACATCCGACGGCATCACGTCGCTGCAGATGGACATCAAGATCACGGGCATCACGGAAGAGATCATGCGCGTCGCGCTTGATCAGGCCAAGGATGGTCGCCTGCACATTCTCGGTGAAATGTCGAAGGCACTTGCCGAGTCGCGCGGTGAACTTGGTGAGTTCGCACCACGCATCGAACAAATGTCGATCCCGACCGACAAGATCCGCGACGTGATCGGCTCCGGCGGCAAGGTTATCCGCGAAATCGTGGAAAAGACCGGCGCGAAGATCAATATCGAGGATGATGGCACGGTCCGCATCGCATCGGCTTCCGGCAAGGAAATCGAAGCAGCGAAGAAATGGATCCACTCCATTGTTGCCGAACCTGAAGTTGGCGAGATCTACGAAGGCACCGTCGTCAAGTGCGTCGACTTCGGCGCATTCGTGAACTTCTTCGGTTCACGTGATGGCCTCGTGCACATTTCACAACTGGCCGAGCAGCGCGTCGCCAAGACCACGGATGTTGTCCAGGAAGGACAGAAGGTCTGGGTCAAGCTGATGGGCTTTGATGATCGCGGCAAGGTTCGCCTGTCGATGAAGGTCGTTGACCAGGAAACCGGCAAAGAAGTCGTTCGCGAAAAGAACGAGGAAAAGTCGGACGACTGAACGTCGGCCCGGATTTGAAGCAATTGGAAGGCCGGGCGGTATCGTCCGGCCTTTTTCCTTTCCTGATGACCAAGTGGCAGCCGTGTCTCCAACCGAGGCCCACTCGAGCATCTCGCCCCTTCCCTGATCACCAGCACTGCGCTAATCAGCCTTCATGCCCCTGTTCCACCCATTCAATGCCGGTCTCATCGATTATCCGAAAGCGGGAGAGCGCTGGCTTTTCTCGGGGGCCCTGCATGAAATGGTCCCGCCAGAAGGGTTCAGCGCGGAGTTTTTGTGCGTCCAGGGTTTCAGGCCCCATTTCCTCGCGCTGGAAAAGGCTGGATGGCGAGTCTTTGCTGAAATGCAAGATGACATGGCGGACCTTGAAGGCGCGCTCATGCTCATGGGACGCAGTCGCGATGACAATCTGTTGCGCCTGCAGGGTGTGCTGCGAGCCGTGCGTCCTGGCGGAATGATCGTGATTGCAGGTGGCAAGACACAAGGAGCATCCTCTTTTCGCAAGCTTCTTGCCCGCCATGTCGCAGACCTTGACCATGCTTCAAAGCATCACGGTATCGCCATGTGGTTCAGGAGACCCGCCGAGTGGGTCGCAGACGACATTGCGCCGATGCCACAGGTTGAGCAGGGCATTTATGTTACTGCAGCCGGTGGTTTTTCCGCTGACGGTCCCGATCCCGCATCCGTCATGCTGGCAGACCATTTTTTTGGCAAGCTTGAAGGTGCTGTTGCCGATTTTGGCGCTGGCTGGGGATATCTGGGCGTGCAGGCATTGCAGCGCTGCAGCGCAATCGTCTCGCTGGAAAGTTTCGAGGCGGATTGGCGTTCGCTGGCTGCCGCCCGCATCAACCTTGCCCGCGCTGGGTCGCAGGCCAAACTCGCCTTTCACTGGCAGGACCTGACCACGGAAGCGGTTGCCCGCCGATTTGACAGGATAATCATGAACCCGCCCTTCCATTTCGCGCGCGCTGCGGATCCAGCCATCGGCATCGCCTTCATTCAAGCCGCTTCTGCCGCACTGAAGCCGGGAGGGCGCCTGCTGGTGGTCGCCAATCGTAACCTGCCCTATGAACAGACACTCACGGCTGGCTTCAGGCGCATGGAAAAGATCGAGGAAGGCGGCGGCTTCAAGATCTTCGAAGCGTGGCGCTAGAAAAAGAAGCGCCCGGCCAGGCCGGGCGCTATCACTGCAGTATCCTCGCTGTGTGTGACGGGAATGCGGGGAGGGAGGGTTCCTTACTGCAATGAATCCGTGACAATCTCCTCAAGCAGGGCTTCAACCTCGGCAAGCTCGGCCGATGGGTTTTCGCTGGTAGTGATCGGCCTGCGGAAGCCTACGTTCACCACGCCCGGTTTTACCGCTTCCTCATAGGCGAAGACGACATAGGGGCACATGGCGATGTTGCGTGGATCAACGGCGACTGCTGCATGTGTCCTGGCTGAAGAGCAGAATTGCAGGTAGATCGCATTCGCGTAGGGGTTGGATGTACCAGCTGCCTCGGACGTCCTTGTCAGCATGTCGGAGACGTGCCCGACATAGTCGATCACCAGACCCTTGTTGACTATGGAATCCTGCAGATCGGCCACCACGTCACCAAAATCTGCCTTCGTGTCGAAGCTGACATAACCAGCTGACCTGTCCTCGGCAAAGGCCGATGTTGCGGCCATCGCGCTGGCAGCGACGAGGGAGATTGCAGAGATTCCGATTCTTCCCAACATCTTGCCTCCGAAGCTTCTGGTTCCAATTGACGTGAAGTCTATTCCGCTGTCGCGGGTGCATCCTTGATCTGGGTCAAACGGGCAAGCGGTGCTGCGCTGTCAGCGCGCCTGTCCAGCAACGCATCCGCAAGGCCTGCGGAAAGCCACATGAACAACAGAGCGATCCATGCGGTAAGCGCCATGACCGAGCCACCCGTGACGCCCGCGCCAACAGCGCATCCGCCAGCCAGCATGCCGCCAAACCCCATCAGAACAGCACCAGCCAGATATCGCACCATGCCGGTTCCCGCATCGAATGTCTGCCACTTGAACTCGCGCGTCAGCATGGCGGCAAGGAACGATCCGGCAAAGACGCCTGGAACCAGTCCCGTGTCGAAGGTCAGCGGGACCGCCGGTTGCGTGATCAGGGCCATCAGTGTGTCAGCGGAGGGACCTGTAAAGGAGACGCTCTTGACGGCGACGAGATCGAAGGTCCAGGAAGCGTGCCAGGATGTCAGCCACCAGCCAAGCGCCACGGCGGAACCAGTCAGCGATGCTGCGACAATCAGCCAGGGGCGTGTCTTGGTTCTCCAGGCCAGCAGCAGACCCGCAAGGATGATCACAATTCCGGCCATCAGCGGAAACGCATGCGGCAACATGGTTGCTAGGTCGCGTTCTTCCGCGCCAATCAGCCAGATGGCGGAAAGGCGTGCGCGCAAGGGGGAGAGAATGCCGGTGAGTGAGGCCTGAGCAAACACTGTCAGGATCAGGCCTGCAACCAGCGCCCTGAGGTTGCCCGTTGCAGACAGGACAAGCAGTCGGCTTGCACATCCGCGCGCCAGAACCATGCCTGTGCCGAAAAGTGCGCCACCGATGATCGCGCCCGACAGCGATCCGGTCGTCGCCAGTTGGCGGATCGAGCCCGGGTCCAGCGTACCTGCCAGCATCTGAACCTGGGTAAGGATCAGCGCCGAGGAAAAGGCGACGAGCCAGATGGCAAACTTCCTACCCGGCTGGAAATGCCAGAATTCGATACAGGCCGAACGCAGGCAGAAACGGCTCTGCTGCGCAAATGCGCCAAAGATCAGCCCGGTCAGAAGACCGCCAAGCGCTGCCGTGGTCGGATCGCCGATCCTCTCGCCGACCGATTGCAGGAAGGCTTGCATGGCTATCCGCTAACTGGATGCTGCTGGGCCTGGATCTGGCGGAAATATCCCGCATTGGCGCAGAATGCCGGTGGATTTGCGCGGTCGCGCGCATCCGCCAGCCATTCGCGACATGCCGCTTCATTGTGACATCCCGCGCATCGCATCATTGCAGCTTTCAGATCGCTTCCGCCTGCCTGATACAGGCCACCTTCCTGAACCACACCAGTCGTCCACGCCATTCGGCACATCAGGTCAAAATGCCTTGCAAGTCCGCTCACGATACCCATCTCAGCATCCTCTTTGTGGCTGTTTGTCAAAGGATGTTCCAACGCGCGCATTTTTGCGTTGATCGGGATCAATCCTGCTGCAGGAAAACGGCAATGGCCTTGCCGTGAAGCGGCGCTCGCACCTATTCGCGATCGATGGACTTCAGTTCCTCGGTACGCGGCATCGAAATCGTCGAGTAGCCAGAATCGACGAAATGAATCTCACCCGTCACGCCGCTGGATAGATCGGACAGGAGATAGAGGGCAGACCCGCCAATCTCCTCGATCTCGACCGTGCGGCGCAGCGGTGCGTTTCGCTTCTGGTAGTTGAACATCAAGCGCGCATCGGCCACGCCCGCTCCTGCCAGCGTACGCACAGGACCCGCCGATATCGCGTTGACCCTGATTGCCTGACCGCCAAAATCATTGGCGAGATAGCGGACGCTTGCCTCAAGCGCCGCCTTGGCCACACCCATCACGTTGTAGTTCGGCATGACACGGGTCGACCCGCCATAAGTCAGCGTGATCATCGATCCGCCCTTGTCCATCATCGCTGCTGCGCGGGCAGCAACCTCGGTGAACGAAAAGCAGGATATGACCATCGAGCGCACGAAGTTTGCTCTCGTCGTGTTGGCGTAGAGACCCTTCAGTTCATTCTTGTCAGAAAACGCGATCGCATGAACAAGGAAATCGAGCCTGCCCCACCGCGAGTGCAATTCATCGAACACTGCATCGACTGTAGCAATATCCTCGACATCGCAGGGTAGAAGAATGTCGGAACCGACACTGTCGGCCAGTGGCTTGACGCGCTTTCCGAATGCCTCGCCCTGATAGGTGAAAGCCAGTTCGGCCCCCTCATCGGCAAGTTTCCTGGCGATCCCCCAGGCGATCGAGTGGTCATTGGCCACTCCCATCACCAGTCCCCGCTTTCCGGCCATCAAACCCGTCATTACCAATCCCTCAGCCGTTGTAGCGCTGCATCGCCAATGTTGCATTCGTGCCGCCAAATCCGAAGGAATTGGAAAGCACCGTGTTCAGTTTTGCACCATCAATGCGCGAACGTACGATATTCATGTCAGCGAAGGCGGGATCCAGTTCCTCGATATGCGCGCTTTCGCAGATGAATCCATTGTTCATCATGAGGAGTGAATAGATTGCTTCCTGTACGCCGGTTGCACCCAGAGAATGGCCGGTCAGGGACTTGGTCGCGGAAATCGGCGGACAGTTTTCGCCGAATACTTCCCGAATGGCTTCCATTTCCTTCTGGTCGCCCACTGGCGTCGATGTCGCGTGCGGATTGATGTAGTCGATCGGATCATTGACCGTGGAAAGCGCCATCTTCATGCAGCGAATGGCCCCCTCGCCAGACGGCGCAACCATATCATAGCCATCCGATGTGGCACCGTAACCCACGATCTCGCCATAGATACGCGCGCCCCTGGCCCTGGCATGTTCGAGTTCTTCGAGTACCAGCACGCCTGCCCCACCAGCGATGACGAAACCATCGCGGTTGGCGTCGTAGGCGCGCGAAGCGGTTGAAGGCTTGTCGTTGAATTTCGAGGACATGGCACCCATTGCATCGAACAGGTTGGACATGGTCCAGTCGAGATCTTCCGACCCGCCAGCAAAGATGATGTCCTGCTTGCCGATCTGGATGGTCTCGTAGGCATTGCCAATGCAATGATTGGAAGTCGCACAGGCCGAAGAGATCGAATAGTTCACGCCCTTGATTTCGAACTGGGTCGCAAGCACTGCCGAGGCGGTGGAACTCATTGCCTTGGGAACGGCCGTCGGTCCGATGCGCTTGGGACCCTTTTCCTGGGTGACAAGGCCGGCTTCGAAGATCGTGCGTGTGGACGGCCCACCCGAACCCATGATGATGCCGGTGCGCGGATTGACCACGTCGCCTGCTTCAAGGCCCGAATCCTGTATCGCCTGCTGCATGGCGATGTAGTTCCAGGCGGTTCCCTTTGCCATGAAACGTGCCGTGCGCCGGTCAAGCACTTCAAACGGATCGAGTTGCGGTTCGCCGTGAACCTGGCAACGGAAGCCGTATTTGGCATAGTCCTCGGCATGCCGGATGCCGGAGCGCGCTTCGCGAAGGGACGCGAGCACCTCCTGCGTATTGTTGCCAATGGACGACACAATGCCCATTCCGGTCACGACCACACGTTTCATGACAAAACCCTCTCGGTTTCAGATGAGCTGCTCGCCGCTTTTGGGCAGGCAGCCTGCGGGTTGAAATAGCTGCCGGCAGAAACGGACCCCCAATCGTCCGATTCAACAACTCCGGCAGTTGAGAAATATCAGGAACCTTTTTCCTTCGACAGACCGACCTTCAGGTCAGTTGCACGATAGATGGTTTCCCCGTCAGCCTTGAGCCAGCCATCGGCGATGCCGAGTACCAGCCTGCCGCGCATGACACGCTTGAAGTCGATTCCATACTCGACCAGCTTGACCTTTGGCGTCACCATGCCCTTGAACTTCACTTCGCCGGTAGACAGCGCCATGCCGTATCCCGGTTCGCCAAGCCAGCCCAGGAAGAAGCCGGTCAACTGCCACATTGCGTCAAGACCAAGGCAACCCGGCATGATCGGATTGTCGATGAAATGGCAGGGGAAGAACCAGAGATCGGGTTTGATGTCGAGTTCGGCCCGGATGTAGCCTTTTCCGAATTCGCCGCCATCTTCCGAAACATCGGTGATACGGTCGAACATCAGCATAGGCGGAGCGGGTAGCTGTGCATTGCCCAGACCAAACAATTCTGAGCGCCCGCAGGCAAGCAACTCTTCGTAATTGTAGCTCTTTTTCCGCTCTGTCATGGACCTCCCCATTCCTGCCAATTCGGCCATTATCGCTCAAGGGCGAGTTCTTATCACAGGCTTGCGCGAGGGCCAAAGAAAGTTTGCCTGTGGAAAACCCTCAAGAGCCGGGCAGTCTGCTGGCCCGGGACATGCATCGGGAAAGCGGAAAATTCAGCGACAATCCGTCTATTGCCGCGCCGCCATCACAAACCTATATTGCGCCAGGTACAAACGATCCGATCATTGCGGTCGCGAATCTGTGCGCGCAACTGGATTTTCGATGGACATAGAGAGCAGGCAAGAGGAAACCGAGAAGCTTCTGCGCGACAGCGGGCTGCGCCCCACTCGCCAGCGGATTGCGCTTGCCCGGCTCCTTTTTGCCAAGGGTGACAGGCATGTCACTGCAGAAACGCTTTTTGAAGAAGCCACTTCGGCAGGAGTGCTTGTTTCGCTGGCAACGATCTACAATACGCTGCACCAGTTCAGCGATGCGGGGTTGCTAAGAGCCATCGCGGTTGATACGTCCAAGACCTATTTCGATACCAACACAGGAAACCATCATCATTTCTTCCTGGAAGGAAGCAATGAGATCATCGACATGCCGGATGGGTTCATTCGCGTCGAGAACCTTCCATCACCTCCGCAAGGCATGGAAGTCGCCCGGGTGGACGTCATCGTTCACGTGCGCCAGCGGAACAGTTGAACGATCAGTCGTCCAGCGTTTCGTCGGGATAGACACCCCACAACTGATTCTGGCGAACATAGCCTGACGCCTGTCCAGCACTGAGTTCACACCAGCCATTTTCACATTTCGAAACAGCAGTGATGACGCCGGATTCGATCCGCGCGACCAGTCTTGCCGATGGCTGGGGTGCATCGAGCATTTCCACCATGTCGGTGCGTTTCTGCCAGGGCGTCACGATTGCAGTTCGATCACCCGACAGGAGCGAATGCATGATCCAGCCCTCGTTGCCTTCCGGATCGCGCACCTTTCTCCAATTGTCATATTCCTGGATTATCTCGACTGGCAGACCGCGTTTGAGATACATCCACTCGACCTGGTACTCCCGGCCCGGGCCCACGCGCATGTTTACCCGCTCGGATTTCAGGGAAGCGTAACGCGGCAATGGAAGGCCGCTCGCTCCCTTGGTCACCGCACCGGCTATCGCGCCGTGCGAAGCCGCGAGCAGCAAAGTGGCAGTGAAAAGCCTCGTTGCCTTGCTGGCGAGAGTAACGGACGCTCTGGCAATTGTTGTGAATGACAAGACTGTACCCCGTACCACAATCGTGTGTGTCCAAGTGCGGGGGTTCAGTTGGCCGCACCCCGCTTTTGCTCTTTACCGACGTCTGATAAGAAAGGTCGGACGGTTGTCGAATGTGCCCTGTTGTGGTTAAGGCTACGTCAACAAACCGGATAAAGATGGCCTGATCGGAGTGAACCGTATGCCGCGCAACAAACCTCTTGTGGTCGTGACACGCAAACTGCCTGATGCAGTTGAAACACGAATGCGCGAACTGTTTGATACCGAGCTCAATCTCGATGATCATCCGATGAGCCAGGCCGAACTGGTGAATGCGGTGAAGAAGGCCAATGTGCTTGTGCCTACCGTAACTGATCGCATCGACCAGGCGCTGATCAGTCAGGCGGGCGAAAATCTCAAGCTGATCGCCAACTTCGGCAATGGGGTGGACAATATCGACGTTGCTGCCGCCACGCGAAAGGGCATCACCGTCACCAACACGCCAAATGTGCTGACCGAAGACACGGCAGACATGACAATGGGGCTCATGATCGCGGTGTCGCGTCGCATCGCCGAGGGCGTGCAGGTCATCGGCAGTGGCGAATGGAAGGGCTGGTCTCCGACATGGATGCTTGGCCATCGCATCTGGGGCAAGCGCCTCGGCATCATCGGCATGGGCCGCATCGGCACGGCCGTGGCGAGGCGCGCGCGCGCCTTTGGCCTGTCAATTCACTACCACAATCGAAAGCGTGTTTCCCCGGCGACAGAAGAAGAACTTGAAGCCATCTACTGGGAAAGCCTCGACCAGATGCTGGCCCGCATGGACATCATTTCGGTCAATTGTCCGCATACGCCCGCAACCTATCACCTGCTGTCGGCCAGACGGCTCGCGCTGATGCAGCCCAATTCGATCCTGATCAACACCGCACGCGGGCAGGTAATCGACGAAGATGCCCTTATCCGCACCCTTGAATCAGGCAAGCTGGCGGGAGCCGGTCTTGATGTGTTCGAGCATGAGCCAGCGGTAAATTCGCAACTGCTGCAGCTGGCGAGAGCTGGCAAGGTCGTCGTGCTTCCCCACATGGGTTCGGCAACCATAGAAGGGCGCATGGAAATGGGTGAGCGGGTCATCATCAACATCCGCACGCTCATGGATGGTCACCGTCCGCCGGACCGGGTGCTGCCGATCGACAACTGATTGCCTGTCAGGCTGACAGTTCCTTCGCCATCCAGATCCAGGTTGGCCGGGAATAGCCTTCATGAGCACCTTCGCCGACCCGGGAAAATCCGTGTCTGGCGAAGAATTCGTGATTGCCCGCCAATTCGATTCGCGTCTGCAATTCAAGCCTTGTCCTGCCGCTTGCAAGCGCAATGCGTTCTGCTTCACCGAGCAGCACCGATCCCAACCCCTTTCCCTGAAGTCCGGGTTCCACGGCGAGTTTGCCGACATATAGAGCCTGGGGCCGCGTATCGCAGAACATGCAGGCGACCGGTCTTGCATGCTGGAAAATGACCAGTCCCGTTTCGTGCTTCGCCTTTTCCTGAAGGGCCGGAACATTCAGGCGCAGGGCCGAGGATGGCGGATCAATGATCGCGTTCATATAGTCGAAGGAGCGCAGGATGAGGCTCAGCAATTCTCGCCATTGCGTGAAACTCGCATCGATCGCGTGTACTTGCGGGAGTGCCGGCGTCCTGGTCATTTTTGCCGCTTGTAGGCAATCACGTTGAAACGGCAATCGCGGGCATCATACAGCAGCAGCCGTCCGGCCAACCCCACACCGATACCGGTGATTTCCTTGATTACCTCCAGCGCCTGCATCGAGCCGACTACACCTGTGAGTGCCCCCAGGATGCCAGCCTGCGCGCAAGTGGGGACCAGGCCATCTGGCGGGGCTTCCGGGAAGATGTCCCGGTATGTCGGCAGCCGGGCGCCGTCCTTGTCCTTCTCGTGCGGCTTGACCGTGGTCAGGGACGCGTCGAACTGGCCGACTGCCGCCGTTACCAGTGTCTTGCCCAGTTTCTCGCATGCATCGGCCACAGAATAGCGGGTGCCGAAATTGTCCGACCCGTCTGCGACGATATCGTAACGCGAGACGAGATCCTTGACATTGTTCGCATCAAGTCTGAACTGGTGAGTTTCCAGGTGAACATGGGGATTGAGCCGCTCTACTGCCTGTCGCGCGCTTTCTGTCTTGGCCATGCCGATGTTGGCGGTGTCGTGAAGGATCTGCCGCTGCAGGTTGGACAGGGAGACAACATCATCATCGACGACACCAATCGTGCCGACGCCCGCAGCCGCCAGGTAGGCGATCACCGGCGATCCAAGCCCCCCCGCGCCAATGACCAGAACGCGCGCAGCCTTGAGTTTCTGCTGGCCCGGTCCTCCCAGGTCCTGCAGCACGATATGGCGGGCGTAGCGCTCCAGTTCATCCCTTCCAAGACTCATCGCCACCCCTACTCCTTGCAAACCTTGCCATCCGCAACCTTGAAAAAGGTGGCGCGCTCGCCCAGAGCGGAAAACAACTCGCGATCCGTGCCGGTCATCCATGCCTGGCAATGCAACGCATCGATGCGGTCAAAGAGCGCGGACCGCCTGCCACTGTCCAGATGGGCCGCAACCTCGTCAAGAAGGAGAACCGGCGCGTGTCCCGTCATGGTCGCCACCAGTTGCGCATGCGCCAGGATCAACCCGATCAGCAGCGCCTTCTGCTCGCCGGTAGAACAGAATTCGGCGCGCATCGCCTTGGGGCGGTGTGTAACAATCAGGTCTGACCTGTGGGGACCTTCCAATGTGCGCCCTGCCGAGGCATCGAGGCGGCGGGAATGGCGCAGCCTGTCACGGTAACCTTCTTCCAGTTCGCTTGCAGCTTCTTCGCTGGCCAGTGCCTCAAGCGATCCTTCGAGCGCCAGCAGTGCGTCGGGAAACGGCGATGCGGGGTCCGCCTGCGAGATAATGACGTTGGACAGCAATCCGGTCATCTCCATGCGGGCCAGGGCAATTGCGACGCCAGTCTCGCACAACTGGTTTTCGACCGCGTCCAGCCAGGCGGGATCAGGACTTTCATCCGTAAGGAGGCGGTTGCGCGCCCGCATGGATTTCTCGAAATCCGCCACCCGGCGCCCATGGGCAGGATCAATCGCAAGCACCAGCCGGTCGAGAAACTTGCGGCGATCCGAGGCTGGCCCCGTGAACAGGCCATCCATCGCCGGTGTCAGCCAGACAATGCGGGCATGATCGCTCAGTTCATCTGCTGTGCGCGCCTGCGTTCCGTTTATCCGGACACGGCGCTGGGTATCCACACCAAGTGCGGTTGCCTGCAGCCCGGTGCCGATGGAGACGGGTCCCTGCGCGCCCTCCAGTTCGGCGAACACGGACCAGGTGCCCTCCCCACCCTTCATCGCCACTGCCTCATAGGCTGCGCGACGCAAGCCGCGGCCTGGCGAGAGAAAGGAGACCGCCTCCAGAAGATTGGTCTTGCCAGCACCATTCTCTCCGGTCAGAACAACATGGCGCTCGCCGCAATCGAGCGACAACGAAGCATGGTTGCGAAAGCCCGTCAGCTTCAGTTTTTCCAGATGGACACGGGTGCCTTGAATCATTTCGCCGTTCTAGAACCTTTTGAAGCGTGTATGAAATGATTTTCCCTGAACCCCGATTCAGCTAGGGTCTGGCCATGCAAAAATTCCATACTGCCCAGGAAGCGGCCCTTTCACTCCGTCCAGACCAGCCTGTGTACTGCTTCAGGCCACAGGTACTGGAGGAAGATGCACGCAACTTTGCGGCCATGTTTCCGGGCAAGACTGCCTATGCCGTCAAGACGAATGGCGAGCCGATGGTACTCGAGACACTGGTCAAGGCCGGTGTGAAGGCTTTCGATGTCGCTTCTCCTGCCGAAATTGAAGCGGTGCGGCGGTATTCGCGCGATGCGGAACTCCTGTACATGCATCCGGTCAAGGCGCAGTCCGACATCCGTTTCGCGCTTGAAACCCATCGCATCCGAACGCTCGTTGTCGATCATGAGGATGAGATCACCAAGATTCACAAGATCGTTCAGGGTCTGGACATCAATCCTTCCGACATCACGGTTTTCGTGAGACTGCAGACAAAGGGCCATGCCGCCTATGAACTGTCGAAAAAGTTCGGGGCTGCACCGACCCATGCCATCGAGTTGCTGCAGAGGCTGCATCGCAATGGGTATCGGCTTGGCCTTTGTTTCCACGTGGGAAGCCAGATCGAAGATCCCGATGCCTATGACAAGGCGCTGGCTTCCGCAGACTGGGTGCGCAACCGTGCAGGTGTGCCGATTGCCGAACTCGACGTAGGCGGCGGATTTCCAGCGCAATATGGCCATGACCCGAACCGCAAGCATGCTGAAATGCCTTCCCTTGGCCAGTTGATGAGCCGGCTGCGCAACGATATCGGGGAATGGAATTTCTCGGGCATGGAACTGGTTGCCGAACCAGGCCGGGTAATTGTGGCGAGAGCCTTTTCGCTGATCGTGCGCGTGCTGCTGCGAAAAGGACGTCGGCTTTACATCAATGACGGCATCTGGGCATCCCTGTCCGATTCATGGACTGGCCGCATCACGCTGCCGGCGCGGTTCATACCCGATCCCGCGATACGAACCCGCAATGGCAAGGCCAGCAACATCGTGCCGTTCCGGGTCTGCGGGGCTACCTGCGATTCAGTCGATATTCTGACAAGGCCTTTCTATCTTCCCGAAACAATCGATACAGGCGACTGGATCGAGATCGGGCATATAGGCGCCTATTCCCTTTCGCTGCGAACGCGATTCAACGGGCTTTATCCAGACACTTTCGTGGAAGTCGAGACATCGTTTGGCGAGGAAGGCGCGCCGGAGGGATTTGCCAGCCTGGAGACCATGGCCTAGCTGAATATCCGGTTTCCAAATCCGGACAAGCCCGTTTGCTCAGGCTTGCCAACTGCAGCGCCGCCAAAACAGAGCCACTCATGCCACACCGCATTTCACCCAATCTCAGACTGGCCAACCTGGGCGACATTGACGGACTGGTTCGCCTTGAAAATGCGGCTTTCCAAAGCGATCGCATCTCAAGGCGATCCTTCAGGGAACTGCTTGCGAGCAAGACTGCCGCGTTTCTCGTTCACGAAAGCGACGGCTCCATTGACGGTTATGCGATGCTGCTGTTTCGGCGCGGCACCGCGATGGCGCGGCTTTATTCACTCGCCGTCCATCCCGAAGCGCTCAGCAAGGGCATCGGTTCGCTGCTCCTGAGAGCGGCTGAAGAGGAAACCTTCAACCGCGATCGCTTTCTCCTGCGCCTTGAAGTGCGCGAGGACAATGAAAGAGCCATCGCCCTTTACCGTCGCTGCGGCTATCGCCCCATCGGGCGGTATGCCGATTACTATGCTGACCATACCAACGCCTTGCGGTTCGAAAAAACCATACGCGGCGATGTGCCCCTGAATGCGCCAACACCCTATTACGAGCAAACCACCGATTTCACCTGTGGTCCGTGCTGTCTGATGATGGCGTTGGGGCGGTATCTGGAGAATTACGAACTTGATCCGATCAACGAAATTAGGCTGTGGCGGGAAGCAACTACCGTCTTCATGATGTCAGGCCTTGGCGGGTGTGATCCGTACGGGCTGGCCGTCGCTGCCGTTGAATCGGGATTGAGCGCAAGAATCCTCGTATCGGAAAGTGGCCTGCTTTTCCTCAACTCAGTGCGCGATCCCGAGAAGCGCATGGTCATGGAACTGGCACAGGCAGATTTCCGGCAACGCGTTGAGCGACTTTCCATCCCCGTGGAGAACCGGGCATTCAGCCTGGAAGACCTGCGCGGTGCGATCAGCGAGGGCAAGGTCGCGGTCGTTCTGGTCAGCGGCTATCACATGTTCGGCAAGAAGGTGCCGCACTGGGTGCTCGCACATGGCGATGATGGCAAGCATATCCTCACCCACGACCCATGGGTGGAGGACGAAATCGGCGAGACCATTGCGGATGCGGCCAATCTTCCCATACCTTATGAATGGTTCGATCGCATGGCCGGCTTCGGCAAACCACCACTTCGCACGGCGGTCATTCTGGGGCCGGCCTGACAAAGGGAGACAGGGTCCGATGATTTTTATTGCACCGGCGCACGATGGCAAGGAAGTCCGGTATGTGGACCGCAAGCGCTGGCTGTGGATGGTTTCCGTCCTTTCACCCGCTGTGCCCGGTCTTGTCGCCATGGCAATCCTGCAGACCGGCAATCCGGTCTGGTCCCTGGCAATTGCAGGCTTCTATTTCGGCATTGTCCCTCTGCTCGACTTCATCTTCGGCGAAGATCCGAACAACCCGCCGGAGGAAGTGGTCGAGGCAATGGCCAGCGATCAATGGTATCGACGGCTGCTTTTCCTTTCGCTGCCCGTCTTCTATTTCAGCTTCCTGATGTCTGCCTACGTGGCAGGCACGGCCGAGCTCCCTGTCTGGACGTTTCTTTTCCTGGCCCTTGGCGCAGGTGTCGCGAGCGGTGCGGGCCTCACTGTAGGCCACGAACTTGGCCACAAGCCTTCCCGCGTGGACCGGTTCGGGGCAATGCTGGTGAATGCACTTACCGGCTATGGGCATTTCTGCATCGAGCATAATCGCGGCCACCATGTGATGGTGGCAACACCGGAAGATCCGGCATCCTCACGGCTTGGCGAAAGTGTCTGGCGCTTTGCCTTGCGTGAAATCCCCGGCGCGGCAAGACGCGGCTTTGAACTCGAGAGGGCGCGGCTGGCACGCAAGGGGCTGGGCTTCGTTCACTGGCGCAATGAACTCCTGCAGGGCTACGCCGTGACTGTCGTGCTCAACGGCCTGCTGATCGCGCTGCTGGGCTGGATCATGGTGCCATTCCTGATCATTCACCATCTGGTCGGCTGGCTCCAGCTGACCTTCGCCAACTATGTCGAACATTACGGGCTAAAACGCGAGCGCCGCGCCGATGGCAAGTATGAACCTTGTGCACCGAAGCATTCGTGGAACACGAACCATATCGTGTCGAATCTGATGCTGTTTCATTTGCAGCGCCATTCCGACCATCATGCCAATCCGCTCAGGCCTTACCAGGCGCTGCGAAATTTCAGCGATCTGCCGCGCCTGCCGAGCGGCTATCCGGGGTGCTACGTGCTGGCGATCATTCCGCCACTGTGGTTCAGGGTGATGGACCCAAAGGTGCTTGCCTGGGCTGGCGGTGATCTGAAGCTGACCAACCACATTGCAGGCTATTCGCGCTGAGCGCTGGCATACGCACGCTCTGCTTACTTGACGAAACGAAGTGATCCGGCTGAACCGTTGGTGGCACGCAGGCGCTTGATCTCGGCTTCCAGGCGTTTTTCGATACGCTGGCGCTTTGCCTGGGGCATGTTCCTCGTCAATTGCCTGATCTGCTGGCGGGCTTGCTGGATTGCCGATTCGAGTTGGCGACTGGTGATGCCTGACGCGTCATGCATCGCGACGCTGCCACCGCCCAGCAAACGCGGGCTTTCTATTTCGGTTGTCACGCTGATGTTGGCAACCGGATGGCCTACTGCGGACATGATCGGTAACGCCAGTTTCGTTTCGGCAACAATCGTGAGCTTGTGACCCTGAACGCTTGTGTCGACATCGACTTCGTAATCCGGCGCGTTTGATTCAACGAACGCTGCCGCGATACGGCGCATGTCATTGACATCGCGTCCGCCATTGGCCGCAGCAATTGCTGCAGTGTCGACAGCCGCCTGCAACTGCTGTTCGGCAGAACGCATCCTGCTGTAATCGACAACCATGCCGGCCAGCCCCAGCAGGGGAAGCGCACAGATCGAAAAGATGATGGCGAAGTTGCCGCTCTCGTTCCGCAGGAATGCGCGCAGTCTCTTGGTCACAGGCATGATCGTGTCCGGGTCGTGTTGCAAATGCATCAACCCGAAGTAGCAGATTGCGACTACGCTGCGTTTAAACCTATCCGTAGAATTTTAACGAGCCCGCTGTCAGCTCAGCGGAGAAATGCGGATTTCCACTCGCCGGTTCTGCTGGCGTCCGAAGTCGGTGCCATTGTCGGCGATTGGAATGGTTTCACCAAATCCGACGACCCGAAGGCGGCGCGGGTCAACCTGGCGTGAATTGAGATACTGCGCCACCGACACAGCCCTGCGTTCCGACAGTGCCTGATTGTACTGGGGCGAACCGGTATTGTCGGTATGCCCGTCAATATCAAGCAGGGTCTTGGGATACTTGTTCAAGACGATCGCCACGGAGTCCAGCACGCTGAAAAAACCCGGATTGATCTGGTCCTGGTCGGAGGCAAAGGTGACATTGCCCGGCATGTTGAGGATGATCTGGTTGCCTGCCCGGGTCACGCTTACGCCGGAGGACTGCAGCTGCTGGCGCAGTTCCTGCTCCTGGCGATCCATGTAGCTGCCGATACCACCACCAACGAGCGCGCCAATGCCTGCGCCAATCAGTGCGGCCTTTCGCTGATCGTCACCGCTCTTGTCCTTGGCAATGAGGAAGCCGGCAAGCGCGCCGGTCACTGCGCCAAGCCCCGCGCCTGCTGCCGTGTTGTTGGCCTGTGGTCGACCCGTCAGCGGATCGGTGGGTGTCTGACACGCGGTCAGGGAAACGGCCATGGAAGCCGCGACAACCATCTGGATGGTTCTGTTCATAACTCAAATGCCCCTATGCAACGCGCCTTTGGCGCCCGTTGAATCTGCGAGCGACGTGACGCAAAAGAAGGGCGAAAATGCGACGCCTTGCCAGAACGTCAGCGCAGGAACTTCTCCTCGTAGGGATAGCTGGTTATGTCCTGCGTACCGGTCTCGGTGATGAGAACCTGCTGTTCCAGCTTAACACCGAAGCTGCCGCCAACCGTGCCGCTGTAGCTTTCCACGCAGATCGCCATGCCCGGCTCGAAAACGCCGTCATACCCTGTCGAGGGATAGTCTTCCTGAAAATAGAGACTGGGGTATTCGTCACAAAGGCCGACGCCATGCGCGAGCACGCCGTAGCGCTGCGCACGAAATTCCTGCGGTCCGGGATCAGCCTTTTCGGTGAACTCCCTGAAGGTCAGGCCGGGTTTGAGGATGGCAATATTGTTCATCACCTGCTCATAGGCGTGGCGATAGACCCGTTTCTGTTCTGCCGTGGGTTCGCCATCACCGCAAAGCCATGTCCGCGAAATGTCACAGCACATGCCGTAGACGCCAATCAGATCGGTATCGAACGCAACGATATCGCCGTCCTGAATGACGCGCGGACCGCATTCCTGAAACCAGGGATTTGTACGCGGTCCAGTGGCGAGAATGCGTGTCTCGATCCATTCGCCGCCATGTCGGATATTGTCGGCGTGCAGGATCGACCACAGATCATTTTCGGTCATGCCCGGGCGCAGTTCGTCCTGCATGCGGTGCATGGCCAGTTCACAGGAATGGACCGCGCATTTGAGGGCCTTGATATCGTCGGGGCCCTTGATGACTCTGGCCAGTTCCGTAACTGCCTGGCCCTGGAACGTCTCAATTCCCAACCGGTGCAGAGCCAGAAGGCCTTCCGGTTCGATCCTGTCGATGGCAATTCTCCGGTTTGAGCCGCCATGTTCGCGCATCAGGCCGTCAATTTCGGAAGCGAATCTGGCGGCATGCTCGACAACCCGATCACCGGAAACGAAATAGAAGAAGGATGCGCCGGTGCGGTATTCGCGCACCAGAGGCAAATGGGCGGACAGGTGATCGCACCGGGCATAATCCCACAGCACGATGTAGCCGTCTGCGGAAACGAAACAGGCGCGTGAAGGGTTGTGCGTGACCCACAGCTGCATGTTTGTCGTGTCAGTCACGTAGCGAATGTTGAGGGGATCGAAACACAGCAATCCCGCATAATCGTTCTTGCGCAACTCGGCGATGATCCGCTTGAGACGGAAATCGCGCATTGCGTCGAGGTTTGGCGCTTCCAGTCCGGCCTTTGCCCATGCATCGAATGCCAGTTGCGTTGGTCCGATTTCGACGCGGTCATTGTCATCCGGCGACCCGTCCGGTCTTGTGCGCGGCCGGCGCGAAGGGTCGATTTTCCGATTTGAGGTCGAGTAGGCGGAAATATTGTCCATCGGCTGCGCTCCGAAAGCGGGGCGGCATGCCCCGGATCGGTTACAGACTAGCGGCGGTCGTCAAGCGCAGGAATATCCCTTCGCGGCATTCCTTGTCACAAAACGGCGCGCGCGCGACGCTATTTCAATGGCCGTGGTATGGTGGCGAAGCGCACACCGAACATGTTGCCGGAGCGCCAGGCCACTTCACAGACCATGCGATTGCCGCGTGAATGGTTGGTCAGGATGAACCGGTTCGGCAGATCGGGAACGGCAGATTCGATCAATGCGCCACGTGCGGAAACATTGTGGACCAGACAGGTAATGGGAATCTTGCTTCCCGCGACATAGATTTCTGACAGGTCCCGGGCATCTTCCCTGAGATCGACCCGGCGCTCGTTGCGCATGAGCGCGTTTGCCTCGTCGGTTTCCGGCAGTCGCTCCATCATGGCTGGGGCTGGCATCAAAATCTCCGCTCGTTTTCCATTTGGCCGCCCTTGTTTTGACAAGGATGATCCCCAACTGGTGAAAGCCTCGGTGTGATTATGACGATAATTGTTTCCAATTGGATAACCAGGCGCAAAGAAGAAGCCCAATTTCATGCATGACCAGATATCCGATGCGAAGCTGCAGACGGAAGAGGAGGCACCGGTTCTCGAACGCCTGTCCGCCCTGTTGCTTCGGCTTGCCCGACGTGATCGCGAGACACTTGCCATTGGCGACATCACGCGAACGTTGCGAGACCGCGGATTCAGCGCGTCCCTGTTTCTGCTATGTGCTCCAAACCTGATCCCGGCGCCACCCGGCACATCCACCATATTTGGCTTGCCGATGATATTCGTGGCGGTGCAACTGATGCTTGGGTATCGGCGACCAGTCCTGCCGGGCTTCATCCGGCACAAGCAGATCGGCATGGTCAAACTGCGTACCGTCATCAGCCGAATCGTGCCCTGGATCGAGCGGTTCGAGAAAATCGCGCGCCCGCGCTACTGGTTCCTGCCACACCGCGCCGTCGAGATAGCAACCGGCGTGATGGCGATTGTCATGGGCATCATTCTCATCCTGCCGCTTCCCTTTGCAAACTTCGTTCCCGCCGCTGCCATAGCGGCCGCGAGCCTCGGCCTTGGTGAACGCGACGGTCTGTGGTTCGCGCTGGGAGTGGTATTTTCGGTTCTGTCGCTGGGAATCGTGATCGGCGTGATTGCGACCGCAGGCCTTGCCGTTACCGGAATTTTCTGACCTTCTTGCGTTCTTGTCACGGTGAAGTGGAAACAGGATGAAGGTCGGTATCTACGGTGCTGGTTCGATCGGCTGCTATGTTGGTGGCAGACTGGCGGCTGGCGGGGATGGTGTGGCGTTTCTGGGCCGCCCGTCAATGGCGACACGCCTTGCAGACGCGTTGATCCTGACATCCTTCGACGGCAGAACGGCAACCGTGCCGCTTCCGCATATGAGCCAGGACATCAAGTCTCTGACGGGTTGCGACGTGGTTCTGGTCTGCGTGAAAAGCATGGATACAGCTGCAGTGGCGAGAACGCTGGCGGATGTGATTGCGCCTGACACACTCATAGTCTCATTGCAGAACGGCGTGTCCAACACAGCCATCCTGCGCGAAGCGCTGCCGGGAAATCATGTTCTGGCTGGCATCGTCACGTTCAATGTCGTGCAGATCGGCGGCAATCGGTTTCATCAGGGAACCGAGGGGGAGATTATCCTGGAGGATGCCAAGGGTGCCCTGCAGCTTGCCACGACTTTGGTGTCAGCCGGCGTGGCGGCGTCCGTGGACAAAAATATCAAGGCAGTCCTGTGGGGCAAGCTGCTGATGAATCTCAACAATGCGGTCAATGCCATTTCCGGGCTACCGCTCAAGCAACAATTGTCCATCCGCAAGCACCGGCTGGTTCTCGCCGATTGCATCGAAGAGGGCCTGCGTGTGCTGCGCAAGGCGGGAATCAAGCCGGCCAAGATCGGCAAGGTCTCTCCTGGCCTTGCTCCCACACTCCTGCGGTTACCCGACCCGGTATTTCGGATTGTTGCTTCCGGCATGTTGCAGATGGATGATGATGCCCGCTCCTCGATGGCGGAGGATCTGGAGCGAGGGCGGGAGCCCGAGATCGAGCATCTGCAAGGGGAAATCGTCCGGCTCGGCAGGCAGATCAATGTGCCCACGCCGGTCAATGTTGCAGTGATGGCAAAGGTTCAGGAAATCTTCAATTCCGCCCACCCGGCCAACAGGGCTGCGCGTTAGGCACCCTGTTCCCGGATGACCCTGTCGTTCAAGGCCGAACCAGTGGCATGCCCTGCAATCGCCATCCGCCAACACCGGGCCGATAATTCACCGCATCCGACTTGCCGGCAGCCGCAAGCATCTTTTGCGCAATTCCCGAACGTCCACCGGCGGCGCAGAAAACGATGATCGGCTTGTCGGCAGGTATCTTTGCAGGGTCAAATACGGACAGGGGCGCGTTCAGCGCTCCCTTGATCGTGCCAGCGCGAAATTCCTGGATCTCGCGGACATCGACGAGAAGATGCGAGCCCTTGTCGACTGCGGCTACCATCGAATCATGATCGATCGTGCTTTGCGGCCTGGCTCCGGACCTGTTGAAAAACTGGGAGAACATTGATCCGCTCCACGATGCAATGGGGATGCGTTACGCGTTTCCTGATTTAATATTAGTTTTTTCTAATATTTCAAGTCCCATTCCATCGCTGCGGCAATGCGCTGCATTCACGATTCGCACTTTGCCGGAAAAGTCGGCCGTTCAGGTATCCAGATTTGCCACCGAGAGCGCATTGTCCTGGATGAATATCTTGCGGGGTTCGACTTCCTCGCCCATCAATCGCGAGAACAGATCATCGGCGTCCGTTGCGTCATTGACCTTTACCTGCAGCAGGGAGCGAACATCGGGATCAAGCGTCGTTTCCCATAGCTGATCGGGGTTCATCTCGCCCAGACCCTTGTAGCGCTGCAGCGACAGGCCCTTTCGCCCTACGGCAAACACGGAATTGAGCAGGGCGCGTGGCCCCGACACAATGAGGGAATCATCGCGCCGCATGAAGACCGGCGGGCTGCCATAGACATCGTGCAGCGGCTGCGCAATCGCATCGAGACGCCGGGCATCCGCCGAGGCGATCAGGGCGGCATCAATCATCGCCGTCTCCTTGACGCCGCGTACCATGCGCTCGAATGCAAGTCCGCCGTCGGACAGGCGCTCGCCCTGCCAGCCGCGTTCGGTTTCCTCGGCAATCACATCGAGTCTGCGCGCCACATCGGCAGCGGCCTCCGTCGCCCTTTGCGCATCAGAGATCAGCGCCTCGTTGAGGGCACCGGCAATGGCGGCCTGCTCGATGACGTCCTTGTTGTAGCGCGTGTGGAGATTGTCCAGCAGCGTTCTGGCCTGAAGTGCCGTGTCAATGACAGCGCGCAAATCAGCGCCTGTGCGAACTTCACCGGAAGCCAGTTCAAGCCTGGCTTCCTCAAGTCCACCTTCAATGAGGAAGTTCTCGAGAGCTCTTTCGTTCTTGAGATACTGGGAACTCTTGCCACGGGTCACCTTGTAGAGTGGTGGCTGGGCAATGTAGATGTGCCCGCGCTCGATGAGCGCCGACATCTGGCGGAAGAAGAAGGTGAGTAGAAGGGTGCGAATGTGTGCGCCATCGACATCGGCATCGGTCATGATGATGATGCGGTGATAGCGCAGCTTGTCGATGTTGAACTCATCCTTGCCGATGCCGGTGCCGAGCGCCGTGATGAGTGTTCCGATTTCCTGGCTGCCAAGCATCTTGTCGAAACGCGCGCGTTCGACATTGAGGATCTTGCCACGCAGCGGCAGGACGGCCTGATTGGCGCGGTTGCGTCCCTGCTTGGCGGAGCCACCTGCCGAGTCACCTTCGACGAGGAAAAGTTCGGATTTGGCTGGATCACGCTCCTGGCAATCGGCGAGCTTGCCCGGCAGGGAAGCGATGTCGAGGGCACCCTTGCGGCGCGTTAGTTCGCGCGCCTTGCGCGCTGCTTCTCTCGCCGCGGCTGCTTCGGCAACCTTGCCGACAACAACCCTTGCCTCGGAGGGGTTTTCCTCAAACCAGGCATTCAGCGTCTCGCTCACAAGGCTTTCCACGACCGGCCGCACTTCTGACGAAACGAGTTTGTCCTTGGTCTGGGACGAGAATTTGGGGTCGGGTACCTTTACTGAAAGAACGCAGGTCAGGCCCTCGCGGCAATCATCGCCGGTCAGCGAGACCTTTTCCTTCTTGGTGATGCCCGATGATTCCGCATAGCCCGTGACCTGGCGGGTCAGGGCTCCGCGGAATCCGGCAAGATGGGTGCCGCCATCGCGCTGAGGAATGTTGTTTGTGAAGCAAAGGACATTCTCGTGGTAGGAATCGTTCCACCACAAGGCAACTTCGACGGTGATGCCGTCCTTTTCCGATTTCAGATAGATGGGGTTGGCGATCAGGGGCGTGCGTGTCCGGTCAAGGTAGCGCACGAAAGCCTCAAGGCCGCCCTCATACAGCAGTTCCTCGCGTTTCTCTTCCACGCCTCGCTTGTCCGACAGGACAATGCGAACGCCCGAGTTCAGGAATGCCAATTCGCGCAGACGATGCTCAAGCGTGTGATAGTCGAAATCGACCATGGTGAAGGTGGCCGTTGAGGGAAGGAAGGTCACTTCCGTTCCGTTACGCTCGTCGGTCTTTCCGGTGATCTTCAGCGGGCTGTCAGCCACACCATTGGTGAAGCTCATTTCGTGCACTTCGCCGCGCTGGCGGATCTTGAGCTTGAGCCAGACCGAAAGGGCATTCACGACGGAGACACCGACGCCGTGCAGGCCACCGGAAACCTTGTAGGAATTCTGGTCGAACTTTCCGCCGGCATGCAGCTGGGTCATGATGACTTCGGCAGCCGAAACACCTTCGCTTTCGTGAATTCCGGTAGGAATTCCGCGGCCATTGTCGGTAACGGTGCAGGAGCCGTCCGGGTTCAGGGTAACGGTGACCAGATCGGCATGCCCGGCAAGGGCTTCGTCAATGGCATTGTCCACCACCTCATAGACCATGTGGTGAAGACCCGAACCGTCGTCAGTGTCGCCGATATACATGCCCGGACGTTTGCGCACTGCATCCAGGCCCTTGAGAACCTTGATGGAATCGGCGCCGTATTCCGCCTCATTGAGCTGCGGGCCATTGTTCGGTTCGGTCATTGAGTGTTCCGTATTCTTTCAGGCTTTTCAGCGATTTGCAGCGATTTGCAGCGAAATCGCGAATCGCTGCCTTTTGGTATGTCACTATAGCTTCTACTGCCGTCAAAACCAAACACCGACACCGGTCAAACCGTGAATGCGAAAAGGCCCCAAACGGCGGTATCCGCCTTTTTACTTGCCTGTTGAGCCGCGCTTGCGCATGAACATGAAAGTGACAGTTGCGGGAGACCCAGATGGACAAGACACTTTCCGATTGCCGTGCGGCAGTGGCCCGGATCGGTGATGGCGCAACCGTTATGATTGGCGGGTTCGGTGGCTCCGGTTCGCCCATCGAACTCATTCACGCGCTTGTCGAGCATGGACCCAGAAACCTGACTATCGTGAACAACAATGCCGGCAACGGGCATGTCGGACTGGCAGCGCTGATCGAGCATGGCATGGTTGCCAAGCTTATCTGTTCATTTCCGCGGTCCGCAGACCCGAAGGTGTTCACCGAAACCTATCTGGCTGGCAAGATCGAGCTTGAACTGGTCCCGCAGGGAACCCTGGCCGAGCGAATCCGTGCTGGCGGCGCGGGTATCCCGGCCTTTTACACGCCGACGAGTGTTGGAACGGATCTGGCGACCGGCAAGCCGGTGGAGCAATTCGATGGCAAGACCTATGTGCGCGAACGCTGGCTCAAGGCAGACTACACCCTTATCAAGGCAGAGGCCGGCGACAGGATGGGCAATCTCACTTACCGGATGGCCGCGCGCAATTTCAATCCGCTGATGGCGATGGCTGCCGGGAATACGATTGCCCAGGTCACGCGGATTGTGCCTGCTGGCGGGATCGACCCGGAGCAGGTGGTCACGCCGGGCATTTTCGTTGATGGTTTGGTCGAGGTGAGCAATCCCGCACAGGAAGAAACACTCAACCGCGAAGGCGTGGCATTTCGCAGGAGCGCCGCATGAGCCTGAAGATCGATTCAATCAAGCTAACCAACGAACAGATCGCCTGGCGCGCTGCGCAGGACCTGGAAGACGGAGCCTATGTCAATCTCGGCATCGGCTTTCCGGAAATGATTGCACGTTTCCAGCCGAGCGGTCGTGATGTCATCTACCATACCGAAAATGGCGTGTTGGGATTTGGCGAAGCCCCGCCGGAAGGCAAAGAGGACTGGGACTTGATCAATGCCGGGAAGAAAGCGATCACGCTCAAACCAGGCGCGGCATTCTTCCACCATGCCGACAGCTTCGCGATGGTGCGCGGCGGACATCTCGACCTCGCGGTGCTCGGCGCCTACCAGGTTGCAGAAAATGGCGACCTCGCAAACTGGTCGACCGGCAAGGGCGGCATTCCGGCGGTGGGCGGCGCGATGGACCTGGTCCATGGTGCCCGGCGTGTGGCGGTGGTAACCGAACACACAACGCGCGACGGCAAACCGAAGCTTCTTGCCCGGTGCACCATGCCGCTTACAGGCGTTGGCTGTGTCACCCGGGTCTACACGTCCCTTGCTGTCATCGACATCGCTGAAAGCAGATTTGTCCTGCGGGAAAAACTCGCCGCCATTTCGCTCGATGACCTGCAGTCGGTAACGGGTGGCAAGCTGCACATCGATGGTGAAGTGCAGGACCTGGTCGTGCCAAGCCTCTGATCATATGACCAAAAGTGCTTTATCAGGCGCGCAGTACCTGTCCCGCATTGACGCTCGTGCGGGCACCGTTACGCATGGCGAACTTTCCGTTGACGAGCACATGCGCCACGCCTGTTGCAAAGCGCCGCAGGTGTCTGGGAGAGCAATTGCTGGCGATACTGGCCGGATCAAATACGCAGATGTCGGCGCGGTAGCCTTTCGCCAGAACACCGCGATCTTTGATGCCGAGCCGCCCCGCCGGCACGGAAGTGATACGCGTCACGGCTTCAGACAGGGACAGGACCTTGCGGTCACGTACATAGTATTGAAGGAACCGCGCTGCCCAGCCATAGCCACTGAGAGAGCCGACAGCATCCTTGAGAACGCCGTCCGGCGCAGCCGCAATCGTATCTGAAATCACCGCACAATCAGGCTGCCTGAGGCACATGTCGACATCATCGTCACGGAATGAATTGGACGCCCAGAAGACGCTGAACATATCGTCGCCTTCTTCAAGCAGGATGTCGAGCACTGCGTCATAAGGATCTACTCCGCGCATCCGACCGATTTCCTCGAAGGTCGCGCCAACCAGATCCTTGTTCACCGTTGCATTGAGCAGCACGATATCTTTCCAGCGACGCGCCTTCACGATCAGCCACATGGGCTGGGGATTTGCCTTGATGCGCTCGCGCGTGGCAGGGTCGGCCAGACGCTTGAGGATCGCATCAATCCCGTCCGCCTGCGCCCATTTTGGCAGGATTGCTGCCATTAGCGTGTTGTTCCAGTCGTGCGGGATCACATCAAACGCAACGTCGAGGCCGTACCGCTGCGCCGAATTCACTATTTCCAGCGTGTGTTCCATGGCGTGCGCCGGCGCACCGAACTTTGGCTGAATGTGCGATATCTGCAGCCGCGCGCCCGACTGGCGGGCCGTCGCGATAGCTTCGGCAAATCCGAGATCATAATGCGTGTCACGGTTGCGAACGTGCGTTGCATAGAGGCGGCCATACTTTTGCGCAACTTCGCACATGGGCACCAGATGCTCCGGTGACGCCAGAATTCCCGGCCAGTATTCAAGGCCCGTCGAGAAGCCACCTGCCCCCTGATCCATGGCTTCATCGACCATGCGGGCCATTTGCCTGATCTCGTCAGGTTCGCCAGCGCGCAGTTCGTCACCAAGGACGGCGCGATGAATGGTGCCGTGCCCCACGAATGCCATCACATTGACGCCAAGATCCGTCTTTTCCAGAGCGTCGAGATAGTCACCAAAGGTGAGCCACGTTCGATGGTCGCCCGCTTCCGTGTACCAGGGCGAAACCCGCTTGATCGAAGCATGATTGCACACAGGTGCGCAGCTTATGCCACACTGGCCGACAACTTCGGTTGTCACGCCCTGGTGAACCTGGCTTTGCGCCCTGCCGTCAGCAATGAGCGTGAAGTCGGAATGGGTGTGCATGTCAATGAAGCCCGGCGACACGGCCAGCCCGCCGAGATCGACCGTTTCCACCCCGCCGACCTTGCCAAGATCACCGATTGCAGCAATCCGCCCGTCGGCTATCGCGACATCGCCCCGAACGCCTTCGCCGCCTTTTCCGTCATAGATTTCTCCATTGCGCAAAATCAGGTCGAACATGAGAGATCCCTACTTGGCGACACCGTAGAACCAGTTTGGAAGGGCAAGCGTGAGGTCGGGAAAGGCAATGATGATCGCCATTCCCAGGATATAGGCGGCGATGAAGGGCAGCACGGCGACCGAGACCTTCTCGATCGTTATGCTGGAAAGCCTTGCAGCGACGGTCAGATTGGCACCCAAAGGTGGGGTCAGGAAGCCAATCTCGCAGGTTATGACCGTGAAGATGCCGAACAGCACGGGATCGATGCCCAGCGATGTGACCAGCGGGAAAAATACTGCTGTAAAGAGAATGATCTGGGCAAAGGACTCCATGAAGGTGCCGATGAAGATGTAAAAGATTCCGATCAGCAGCATTATGACGAACTTGTTCTGGGTGATCGAGGTGATCCCTTCCTGGACCGCGGCGGGCACGTCGTAAAAGGCAGTCAACTGACCAAAGGCGAGCGTGGGCGAAATCAGGATGAGGATGCCAGTCAACAGCGCGGTGAAGCGGAGCGCCTCGATGATCTTTGCAACTGTCAGCTCGCCATAGATGAAAAAGCCGACGAAGAGCGCGTAGAACACAGCGACGCTGGCGGCCTCTGTTGGCGTGAACGCGCCGCCGTAGATGCCTCCCAGAATGATGACCGGTGCGCCAATGGCCCACTTGCCGTCCCAGGAAGCTTTGAGGAACGGGCGCCAGGAAAAGGGCTGGCCAGTGCCGCCATAACCTTTTCTGCGTGCAATGGTGTAGGTCGTGACCATCAGGAGAAAGGTGACAACCAGCCCCGGCAACAGGCCGGCCAGAAACAGCCTGGGGATCGATGTTTCCGACACCAATCCGTAGATGATCATCAGGTTCGAAGGTGGAATGAGACTTCCAAGGGCCCCAGCACTTGCGGTGATTGCTGCCGCGAAGGGAACATCATAGCCCTCACGTTTCATGGCGGGCACGGTAACCGAACCGATCGCTGCAGTCGTTGCAGGGCCGGACCCGGAAAGGGCTGCGAAAAGCATGCAGGCGAATACCGTCACCAGACCCATTGATCCGCGATAAGCCCCAACCAGGTTGGTTGCGATGCCGATCATCCTTTTTGCCATCCCGCCCGTTTCCATCAGGCGACCAGCCAGAACGAAGAGGGGAATTGTGAGAAGTGGAAATGGAGTCAGGCTGGAATAACCGGTCTGGGCCAGCAATGTGTACGGAATGTCGATCAGAAAGAGCGCCAGGGCGGTCGTCAGACCGACGGCCACAAACAAGGGCGTTCCGATAAGGGTGAGGGCGATGAAACAGATCGCCAGAATCAGCAGCGGGCTCAAATCTGTTACCCCTCGGTCTTTTCTGAACTGAGGCCGATTTCAGCCCATTCGTCTTCCAGCATTCCAGGCAATCCCCTGGCACCGTCCCGATACCATTTCACATAGACCTGGATCAGGCGCAGCAGGATCAGCGAATAGCCAATGAGAAGGATGGATTGCGGGTAGAGTTCGTTGATGCCGAGGCTGGGGGTCTTGGCCGTGAACTTCCACAATACCGCCAGGTAGTTCCAACTGACCCAGATCATGAAAATGCAGAAGAAGGCCCAGGCGGCATCTGCGATGAAAATTGTCGGACGCCCCAGCATTCGCGGCAGGGCGGCGACGCCAACCAGAATTCGGACGTGAAACCGTTCGCGCACGCACAATGCTGCGCCAAGGTAGACACCCCAGACCATGGCGAATGCCGAGACTTCCTCGGTCCAGTGAAGCGCCACGTGAAAGACATAACGTGCAATGACCTGCAAAAAGACCGCCACCGCAATCACGACGATGCAACAGCAACAGATCACTTCTTCGAAATGCTTTTCAAGCCAGGACAGTACGGCCATCACACGTCCCCCTCCAGATGCTGGCATTGGAAATCGATGAAGAGATGGTGGGAGGGAGCAGTGCCCCCTCCCGACCCTGGATCACTCAGCGGCAACAGCGTTGATTGCTGCAACCATATCAATGAATTCCTGGCCACGCTGCTCGGCAAAGTTCTTCTGAACCGCCTGGGACGCCTTGATGAAGTCGGTCTTGTCGGGACGGGTCATTTCCATCTTGCCCTCGCTGACAAGCCAGTTGCGAACTTCGTCGGACTCGTTGGCGACTTCCTTGCGGAATTCGATACCCGCATCAGTGGCGGCCTTCTGAACCTGCGTGCGCTGTTCTTCGTTCAGGCGGTTCCAGAAAGCATCCGAGGCAAACAGCGGTGCCATCGCAACGAAATGCTCGAGAATGACAAGGTGCTTCTCGAATTCGTAGAACTTCATGTCCTTGATGAAGGACGTACCGTTGTCGGCACCATCAACCGTACCGGTCTGAAGTGCAGTTGGCGTCTCCGACCATGCCAGAGGCACCGGTTCTGCGCCAAAGGCTTCGAAGGTTGCCAGCATCACCTCGTTCTTCGGCACGCGGACCTTGAGGCCCTTCATGTCGGCCATGGTGTTGACGGCGCGCTTGGAATTGTAGAAATCGCGATAGAGCGCGGGGCCAAAAGAAAGCAGATGCACGCTGGTATCGGCCTGCAGCTTCTTCTTCATCATGTCACCGACAGGACCGTCCACCACCTTTTCCAGATGCTCTGTGTTCTGGAAGATGTAGGGAAGTACCGTGACATCCATCAATGGCCAGTGCGGGGAAACATTGTTCGCGGTAATGATGTAGGCATCGACCGTGCCGAGCTGCATGGCCTTGAAGGCCTCATCTTCTGTCGCGATCTGTCCGCAGCAACGGATTTTCACTTCGACAGAGCCGTTGGTATAGGCTTCGACCTTCGCCTTGAAGATATCGGACAGCCGACCATAGAGCGACTTTTCCGGGGCGGTGTAGCCCAGGTTCATGGTTACGTCTGCCGCCTTGGCGTGCAGCGCAGGTACCAGCAGACTGGCTGACAGGGCCAGCGATGCTGCCAGTTTCACGAATGTTCTCTTTTCCATTTCATCCTCCCGTTATTTGACCGGCCCAGGGGCGGTGCGCAAAATCTGAAAAAAATTGAAAGCGCTTTCAAATTCCTTCATACCAAGTGACGGAAGTCAAGAACGGCGACACTCGAAATGCCGTGAGGCCGGAAGTTAGATGGCAAGAATGCGCAAAAAGGAAGGCTTCAAGCGCCAGCAGGGGATGCGCACGACCCTTGCTGATGTTGCTGAAGCCGCAGGCGTTTCTCCGGCAACCGTGTCGCGTTTCCTGAAAAGCCGCCACAGCATTCGCAGCAAGAGCTGGGAGCCGATCGAAGCCGCGATTGCAGCACTTGGCTATGTTCCCCACGCAGCTGCGCGTACCCTCGCTTCAAGAAGTTCGCGAATGATCGGCATGGTCTATCCTCGCCTCGATTCGCTGTTGTTTGGCAGTTTCTACGAACCATTGCAGAAGCGCCTGCAGGAAGAAGGCTACACGCTTGTGGTCACATCCAGTGATTACGACCTGAGTTCGGAATTCCAGCAGGTCCACAACTTTGTTTCCAATGCCGTCGATGCGCTGATCCTGGTCGGCGCTGCACACGACGAAAAAACCTTCGACCTTGTCAGGAACTCCGGCACGCCCCTTCTGCTGGGTGTTGGCTGGAGCGAAAGTGGCGGCCGCGGTTATCCGCAAATCGGGTTCTCCAACCGCAAGGCGGCTGCAAGCGTGACGCACCACCTGCTCGACCTCGGTCACAGGCATATCGGCGTCATCATCGCCGGGCAGGCCTCGAACGACCGGGCGTCGGAAAGGCTTGCAGGCATCCGGCAGGTCCTTGGCGAGGCGGATATCGAACTCGCGGAGAAGGACATATTCCGGTGCGACTTCACATTCGAGAATGGCGCGCTTGGCTTGCGGCGCTTCCTGGATCGTCCAGATCCCCCGACAGCAGTGTTGTGCGGTTCGGACATGCTGGCAGCCGGCGCCCTGTTTGAATGCCAGCGCCTCGGCATAAATGTGCCGCAGGAAATGTCCCTGACCGGGTTTGATGACATCGAGCTGGCAAGAATGGTACACCCCGCGCTTACGACAATGCGAACGCCGCGGCGCGATCTTGCGAAGGTCACCGCCGAATCACTCCTGTCGCTGCTTCTGGATGGCAAGGCATTGCCTTCACTCCAGTTCGATACGCAACTGATGGTGCGTGAAAGCACGGCTGCGCCACGACAGCACGCCCTGCCGCAGCTTCAGCCGGTTGACGGTCATCCGGTAATTTCAGAGTGAAAGAGATATCATGGCCAGGCAGCAAGAAGTCACTGTTCTGGGGGCGGGAATTGTCGGGGTCTGTTGCGCGCTTTCCCTGATTGAGCGCGGGTTCAGGGTGACCCTGGTTGACCGCAGCGAGCCGGGCGAAGGCGCAAGCCATGGAAATGCCGGGGTTATCTCGCCTTGGTCGTGCGTGCCGCAGTGTCTGCCCGGAACCTGGCGCAATGTTCCCAAATGGCTTTTGCAAAGTGACGGGCCGGTGCGGTTCCGCTTTTCCTACCTGCCGACATTCTTGCCCTGGGCAGCGTCATTCCTTGCCAATGGGACGGATCGCACGGTCAATGAAATAGCAGATGTCATGGACCGCCTGATGGCGGGGAACATCGAAGCCTACAGGCATCATCTGCAAGGAACAGGAAAGGAGGGTCTTCTCGTCGACAGCTGGTATGTCAACGTGTTCCGGGGAAAAAACAGACCGAACCTCAAGGACCTGGCCTGGAAACTGCGCCTTGACCGCAACGCACCTGTTGAGGTGATCGGGCAGCAGGAATTGAGGACACTCGAGCCGCATCTGTCAGCGGATTGCAGCAGTGCGGTGATCATCAGGGACCAGGCACGGGCTCTATCCCCGGGCGGCCTTTGCAAGGCGCTGGCCGACAAGGCGGCAGCAATGGGCGCGCATCATGTCAGGGGTGAAGTGACCGCCATTCGCCAGATGGATGGTGGAAGGATCGAATTGACCTTTGCCCATTGCGAGCCGCACACGTGCAGCCTGCTGGTTCTGGCAGGCGGCATCGGTTCGGCCTCCTTCCTGAAACAGCTCGGACTGCGCATGCCACTCATCAGCGAGAGAGGCTATCATGTCGAATTCCCGGGCGACGCCGTCAGGCTGAACAATTCCATTCTGGACGTTGCCGGAAAATTTGTCGTGAGTTCAATGACCGGGGGAACAAGGGCGGCGGGAACGAGTGAATTTGCCAGCCCCGAAGCGCCCGTTGATCGCGGGCGCCTGGCTGCCATTGAACGACAGGCCAGAGGCCTGTTGCCCGGCCTTTCTGCCGACCGACCCGTAACATGGATGGGGATACGCCCTTCCTTTCCCGACAACCTTCCCGCAATCGGCCCCTTGCCCGGGCACCGGAACGTGATCGCGGCATTCGGGCACAGCCAATATGGAATGGGGATGGCGCCCGCGACAGGGCGCATCGTGGCATCGATTGCGGCAGGTGAACCAGACAATTCCTGGCCGCAGCGCACGCTTCCACACCGGTTTGCCTGAACCATAGCCAAAGGCATGGGGGAAGATCACAACCATTTTTGGCACGACGTCGCCAGCACCATTGCAATATCCGGTTCAATGTGGGAATAGGCGGCAGGGGCCCATTCGGTTTGAAACCGAACAATGATTTTTTGTGCCCAATGCCCACCCGACCTATTTCGACCCGTTCCCAGGTACGTTCGGCTATCGACTCTTATGAGGCGGTCCAGGATGCTCTGCTCGAATACAAGGTGAGTGCTGATCTGGGTGACAGCGACGATGGCTCAACCCTTGAACTCCTGATCCGTCAACGTGAAGCGGCCTTTGATACGCTACTGGCCAGTCATCCTGTTGATGAGCGCGAACATCTGCTGAAGATGAAGACGGTTTTTGCCTGTGAGGAGTTTCTCAGCAAACCCCTCACAAAGGAGCAGTTAAGTCTGCTTGACGAGGACGGCAGCAAATAGGGGCTATCAACTGCCGAACAGCTGCAGAATTCCCATCGATACCACGATCAGCATGAGTGCTATGCGCAGATCGGTGCGGGTCAGTTCCCTTGAATGGGACGGTACATAGTCGCGTTCGTAGGTTTCGCTTGTCATGGTCTTGTTTCCTGGCTTGCATTGAAGCCCCCATGACCAGGATATGGGGCTGACCTTCGAACCTGCATGTGTCGTAGGACACATGTGCAAATCATCAACACCCCCTTTTTTCTCAGGCGCTGAAACGCCAAAAGGCTCCGGTTTCCCGGAGCCCTTCGGAGGAGGGTGGTAGCTGTCTGCTTAGTGGCAGACGCGTACCTTCTTCCAGTGGTAGCCATAGTAGCCCCACACCTTGATCTTCTTCCAGTGGCAGACGGGCTGGTAATAGTAGTTCGAGTAGCCGCCGCCGTAG
>JBATLL010000092.1:0-2031 GCA_049289295.1 Rhizobiaceae bacterium | reverse complement strand
ATCTCGGCGAGCTTCAGCGTCGCCGCGAAGCGCTCTTCCATCGGCTTCTTCTTGTCGGCGCTGATGGCCTTGAGCTTCGCGCGCCGGGGCGCTGCGTTCTTGGTCATCCGCTTGCGGCGGTTGTTCTTCTCGATCGAACTTTTCTTTGCCATGCTTGGCTCCTGGGTTTCCGCGTTTGAGAGGCAGATAGCTCTGGGGCTGTCAGCGTCTCACTGCCGGAACGGGAAATTGAATGCGGTCAACAAGGCACGCGCTTCGTCGTCGGTCGGCGCCGTGGTGCACACCGTGACGTCCATGCCCCATGTCTCCCCCATCTTGTCGAAGTCGATTTCGGGGAAAATGATGTGCTCCTTGATGCCGAGCGAGTAATTGCCGCGGCCGTCGAAGCTCTTCGGGTTGAGGCCACGGAAATCCCGCACGCGCGGCAACGCCACGTTGATCAGGCGGTCGATGAACTCGAACATCTTGGCCTTGCGCAGCGTGACCTTGGCGCCGATCGGCTGGTTTTCACGCAGCTTGAAGGTCGCGATGGCGACGCGCGAATAGGTCACGATCGGCTTCTGGCCGGCGATCAGCGCCAGATCGGCGGCGGCAAGCTCGGCCTTCTTGCGGTCGTTGACCGCCTCGCCGATGCCCATGTTGAGCACGACCTTGTCCAGCCGCGGCACCTGCATGACGTTGGCATAGCCGAACTGCTCGGTCAGCTTGCCGCGGATTTCCTTGTCGAACTGTTCGCGTAAACGCGGAACGTAAGCGGTCTCAGCCATCGATCTCTGCTCCCGAGCGTTTGGCGATGCGTACCTTCTTGCCATCCGCCTGAATCTTGAAACCAACGCGGGTCGGCTTGCCGTCCTTGCCGACGATCGCGATGTTGGACAGGTGAATCGGCGACTCCTTCTGGATGATGCCGCCCTCCTGCGCCTGGGTCTGCTTCTGGTGTCGCTTGATCATGTTGATGCCGCGCACCAGCGCCTTGTTGGCGTCGGGACGGACCTCGAACACCTCGCCGGTGCGGCCCTTGTCGCGGCCGCTCAGCACGATGACCTTGTCGCCCTTCCGGATCTTGGCAGCCATCACAGCACCTCCGGCGCGAGAGAAATGATCTTCATGTGGTTCTTGGCGCGCAGCTCGCGCGGCACCGGCCCGAAGATGCGGGTGCCGATCGGCTCGGACTGATTGTTGATCAGCACGGCGGCGTTGCGGTCGAAGCGGATGACGGAACCGTCGGCGCGGCGGATGTCCTTGCGGACCCGCACTACGACAGCCTTCATCACGTCGCCCTTCTTCACCTTGCCGCGCGGAATCGCTTCCTTGATGGACACGACAATAACGTCACCCACGGTGGCATAGCGGCGCTTGGAGCCCCCAATCACCTTGATGCACATGACACGGCGTGCGCCGGAATTATCGGCCACGTCGAGGTTGGTCTGCATCTGAATCATTGATGCACCTCGTCCTCTTTCTGATGCGCTTATCCGCGCTTAAAATTTTCCTGAAGTCCTGCGGCCAGGCCGCTGAACTCAGGCCGTTTTCTTCTGTTCACCCCGGACCACGGTCCAGCGCTTCAACTTCGAGATCGGCTTGCTCTCCTCGATCCACACCTGGTCGCCCGGCTTGAACTCGTTGTTCTCGTCGTGCGCGTGGTAGTTTTTCGAGCGGCGAATCGTCTTCTTGTAGATCGGATGGGTAAAGCGCCGATCGACGCGCACCACAACCGTCTTGGCTTGCTTGTCGCTGACGACCACACCCTGAAGCGTACGTTTCGGCATGTCGGCCCCTTACTTCTTCGCGTCGCGCTTCTGCGCGGCGATGGTCTTGATACGGGCGATGTCGCGGCGGGCTTCACGCAGCCGCGAGGTGTTCTCCAGCTGCCCGGTGGCGCGCTGGAAGCGCAGGTTGAAGCGCTCCTTCTTCAGATTGAGGACGGCGTCGTCCATCTGATCGGGGCTCATCGCGCGGATATCGGCGGTTTTCATCTCGGCCATGATCACATCCCTATTCCGCAATGCGCGCGACGAAGCGCGTCTTGAT
>JBATLL010000091.1:0-120703 GCA_049289295.1 Rhizobiaceae bacterium | reverse complement strand
GCCCTGCACCTTGCTTGCGGATATCGATCCAGTGTCCAGCACTCCTCAGAAAATCCTTGGCCCGGTCCTGGCCAAACATGGCCTTGACGCGGTCGCGCTCGTTCCAGGTTCCAATTTCCGTCGCCTTTTCGGCCGCGATTTCCACCTGATGGAACGCCCGCTGATCGTCATCGTTCCCGCCACAGGCGAACCAGTTGCGATCGTGCCCAATCTCGAAATGGCCAGCTTTGCCATGACCGACTTTCCCGGCCCGGTCTTCGACTGGCGCGACGAGGAAGGCTACACGCAGGCATTTGCCAAAGCTGGTGAGGCCTTGCCGCACCTTCACGGCGTAAAAAATTTCGGACTTGAAGCGCAGCGCATGCGGGTGTTCGAGCAGATGGCACTAGCCAAAGCTTTTCCTGGCACCACATTCACTGACGAACACCAGGCAATCTCATCCATCCGCCTGATCAAGACTGCCGAGGAAATCGGCCACCTCAAACAGGCGATCCGCATATCGGAAGCGGCGCTTGAAGCGACATTGCAAGAAGTTCGCGTCGGACAGAGCGAAGCCGAGATCGAAAACATCCTGACCCGCCAGCTCTTCCAGCATGGCGCGCAGGGCCTAGCCTTCGAGCCGATCGTGGCTGCAGGCGACAATTCAGCCCAACCCCACGCAAAGGCGCGTGAAGATTATCGCATCAAACCCGGTGATGCCCTGCTGTTCGATTTCGGCGCGAGCTATCGTGGCTTCAATGCCGACATCACGCGGACCTTCTTCGTGAAGGAAGTCTCGGATTTTGACCGGGCGTTCTACGAGACCGTGCTCGCAGCCAACCAGCGCGGCCGGGAGGTCACGAGGCCGGGGATCACCGCGTCGGACGTTGACGACAATGTCCAGAAGGTCCTTGAACGTTCGCAGTTCGCCGAATTCCGCCGGCACAAGACCGGGCACGGGCTTGGCCTTGATGTGCACGAGGCGCCCCAGATCATGCGGGGCAACCATGTGGAACTCGAACCCGGCATGGTGTTTACCGTTGAACCTGGCCTTTACCGACTTGGGGAATGCGGCGTGCGCATCGAGGATGATGTCGTCGTGGGCGAGGACGGGTACGAATGCCTGACCCATTTTTCTCGTGAACTGCGTCTGGTGGGCTGACGATGCTTGGATATCTGCTGCGAAAGATAGCCCTGCTCATCCCGACCTTCTTCGGCATCACCGTCATATCCTTCGGCTTCATCCGCATTCTTCCCGGCGACCCGGTCCTGCTGATGGCTGGCGAGCGGGGAATTCCGCAGGAGCGATATGACGCGTTGCTGAAACAGTTCGGCTATGACCGTCCGTTGTGGGAACAATATCTGAATTTCATCTGGGACCTGCTGCAGGGCAATTTCGGCATCTCGATCGCCACCAAGAAGCCCGTTCTGACGGAATTTCTCACCCTTTTCCCCGCGACCGTCGAACTGTCGATCTGTGCGATGACACTTGCGGTTCTGCTTGGCATTCCCGCAGGCATCTTTGCAGCAACGAAACGCGGATCGTTTCTGGATCAGACGGTGATGGGTACGGCGCTGGTCGGCTATTCCATGCCGATCTTCTGGTGGGGCCTGCTGCTCATCATCGTGTTTTCAGGCTGGTTGCAATGGACCCCGGTGTCCGGGCGGCTGTCGCTGATCTACTTCTTCCCGCAGGTGACCGGCTTCATGCTGATCGACAGCCTTCTATCCGGACAGAAGGGGGCGTTCGCATCGGCTATCAGCCACCTGATCCTGCCCACCATCGTGCTTGGCACGATTCCGCTTGCCGTCATCGCGCGCCAGACGCGCTCGGCAATGCTCGAAGTGCTGGGCGAGGATTATGTCAGGACGGCGAGAGCCAAGGGGCTTTCGCCACTCAGGGTCGTTGGCCTTCATGCCTTGCGCAATGCGATGATCCCTGTGATCACCGTGATCGGCCTGATGGTTGGCACGCTTCTGGCCGGTGCCATCCTCACGGAGACGATCTTCTCGTGGCCAGGCATTGGAAAATGGATGCTCGATTCCATTTCCAGACGCGACTATCCCGTGGTTCAGGGCGGGCTTTTGCTGATCGCGCTCGTTGTCATGATCGTCAACCTGCTGGTGGACATGACCTATGGCCTGATCAATCCCCGTATCCGGCACAATTGAGGCTCCCATGAGCGACGCTGCCAAATCAACCATCTCCGCCCCGGCCAAGCCGGTTTCCTCGCGTCGGCGCATGCTGAAGGAATTCTGGTTCTATTTTTCGGAGAATCGCGGCGCGGTCATAGGCCTGTGGACTTTCGCCGCACTGGTCATTCTGGCCCTGTTCGCACCCTTCTTCGCCCCGCACGCCCCCAATGAGCAGTATCGCGAATTCCTGCTCCTTCCACCCTACTGGCAGGAAGGCGGACGCTTCGAGTTCTTCCTGGGCACCGACGCCGTGGGCAGGGATCTGTTGTCCCGGCTGATCTATGGCGCGCGGTTCTCCTTGTTCATCGGTTGTGTCGTCGTCTCGATCGCGGTTACAGGCGGCGTGCTGATCGGCATGATTGCCGGTTATTTCCGCGGCTGGGTGGACACGCTGATCATGCGTGTCATGGACATCATACTAGCATTCCCTTCGCTGCTGCTCGCGCTGGTTCTCGTCGCAATCCTGGGGCCGGGCCTGCTCAATGCGATGATCGCCATCGCGATTGTCCTGCAACCGCATTTCGTTCGCCTGACGCGGGCCGCCGTGATGTCGGAGAAGGACCGCGAATATGTCATTTCGGCCCGGGTGGCCGGTGCCTCGCCTTTCTACCTGATGACCCGCACAATTCTGCCGAACTGCCTCGGCCCGGTTATCGTTCAGGCGACCCTGTCGTTCTCGAACGCCATTCTCGATGCGGCCGCGCTCGGTTTTCTGGGGATGGGTGCACAACCTCCGACACCGGAATGGGGCACAATGCTGGCCGAGGCCCGCGAATTCATCCTGCGTGCCTGGTGGGTCGTGACCTTCCCCGGGCTGGCCATCCTGGTCACGGTTCTAGCGATCAATCTGATGGGTGACGGGCTGCGTGATGCACTCGACCCCAAACTGAAGAGGTCGTGATGTCGCTTCTCGAAATTGAAGATCTGACAGTCGAATTCCAGACCGCAGGCGGCCTGTTCAAAGCGGTCGATGCAGTAACCCTGTCGTGCGAGAAGGGCGAGATACTCTCCATCGTGGGCGAGTCAGGATCGGGCAAGTCGGTTTCGATGCTCGCGCTGATGGGGCTTCTGCCCTGGACTGCGAAAGTGAGGGCAAAGCGCATGCATTTTGACGGGCACAATCTGCAGAACATGAATGCCCGTGCCCGGCGGGAAATCATCGGTCGTGACATGGCCATGATCTTCCAGGAGCCGATGTCCAGCCTGAACCCCTGCTTCACGGTCGGATTCCAGATCAAGGAAATGCTTCGGCGGCACACGAAGCTGGATCGCAAGCAGCGCCATCACCGCGCAATAGAACTCATGGAGAGCGTCGGCATTCCCGCGCCCGAGGACCGGCTCAACGTGTTCCCGCACCAGCTTTCCGGTGGCATGAGCCAGCGCGTGATGATTGCAATGGCAACCGCGTGTCGGCCAAAGCTGCTGATTGCCGACGAGCCGACCACGGCGCTCGACGTGACCATCCAGGCCCAGATACTCGATCTCCTGCGGTCACTGCGCGACGAGCATGGCATGGGGCTGGTTCTGATCACGCACGACATGGGCGTGGTGGCGGAAATGGCCGAACGTGTGCAAGTGCAGTATGCCGGACAGAAGGTGGAGGAACAGCCCGTCCAGGCGCTGTTTTCCACGCCGCATCATCCATATACATCCGCCCTGCTTTCCGCGCTGCCCGAACGCGCGACATCGAAGAAACTGCCGTCCATTCCGGGTGTCGTGCCGGGGCAATATGACCGTCCGCCCGGCTGTCTCTTCGAACCCAGGTGCGAGTTTGGCAGCGCTGACTGCCGCAAGGGCGCAACCAGGCAGGGTTCTGCGCTTGGCCATGCCCTTTGCAATTACCCCCTCAACACGGGCTCCACTGCAAGCCGCAGGAAGGCGAAGGCACAATGAGCGCGATCGTCCTCAAGGGAACCAATCTGTCAAAGACCTATGAGGTCTCACGCGGGCCTTTCAGGAAACCGGCGGAAGTGCGCGCGCTTGTCGAGGCGGATTTCGAACTCGAGGCGGGCAAGACGCTCGCAGTGGTTGGTGAATCTGGTTGCGGAAAATCCACCTTGGCGCGCCTCGTGACCATGATCGAGGAACCAACGGGCGGCAAACTGCTGATCGACGGAGCGCCCGCGAGGCCGGGGCCGGAGAGTAGGCGGGCAATACAGATCGTTTTCCAGAACCCATACGGCTCGCTCAATCCGCGCCAGAAGGTGGGCACGATCCTTGAGGAACCGCTGAAACTCAACACCAGCGCAAGCGCGGCAGAGCGCAGACAGAAAGCAGAGGAGATGATGGTGCGGGTGGGATTGCGACCCGAGCATTATGACCGCTACCCGCACATGTTTTCGGGCGGGCAGCGCCAACGCATCGCGATAGCGCGCGCGTTGATGCTGCGACCACGCGTGCTGGTCCTCGACGAGCCGGTGTCGGCGCTCGATCTTTCCATCCAGGCGCAGGTGCTGAACATCCTGATGGAACTGCAAAACGAGTTCGGCCTTGCCTATCTGTTCATCAGCCACGACCTGTCGGTGGTAAAACACATCGCTGACGATGTGATGGTCATGTATCTTGGCAAGGTCGTGGAATATGGCTCAGCCAGGACCGTCTTCACCAACCCACGCCACCCCTACACAAAGGCGTTGCTTTCGGCGACGCCGGTTGCCGATCCCGGGCATGTGAAGGATCGGATCACGTTGAAGGGCGAACTGCCCTCGCCGTTGAAGCCGCCATCAGGCTGCGCCTTTCATCCGCGTTGCTGGCTTGCGGATCAAAAATGCAAGAGCAACACGCCTGTCCTGGATGAAGGCAAGCAGCGTGCAGCCTGCTTCCATCCGCTTGTCAGCGAACAAAAAGCCCCTGCCTGAAGCGAGGCAACCAGCCCAGCGATTGCAGTGTTGGACCCGAAGGACGGTACTCCGCGCCAATGGGCCGGTCATACCCCATCGATTCCAGAGCAGCAAATAGTGTGCTGTAATCGAACAGGCCTTCGTCCGGCCTGCCACGGTCCGGGATACCAGCAAATTGCACATGGCCGACATAGGGTGCACAGGCCTTGAACCTGCCTGACACATCCCCTTCCTGGCGCGCGACATGGTAGCAGTCGAACATCAGCCTGAGATTTCCCAGTCCCAGTTCATCGATGATGGCGATGGCCTGCTGCGTATCTGAAAGGAAATAGCCTGGAACATCAAAGCTGTTTATCGGTTCGATCAGAACTTCAAGTCCAAGCGGCGCAGTCAGCTTGCATGCCCGTTCCAGGTTTTCGAGGAATGTCTGGCTTGCCAGCGGGCCAGTTGCCTTTCCGCACATGACATGCACGGCGCGCGCCTTGATCGCTGATGCAAATTCTACTGCTTCATCAATTGCCGCAAGCGCCTCGCTCCTGCGGTCGGCCAGGGCTGCGAGGCCGAAGTCACCGGCTTCGATGTTTCCCGGCTGCGTGTTGAGACTGACAGCGGGCATGCCGGTGGCCTGCAACGCGGCTTCGATTTCCGCCGTTGAAAAAGCATAGGGCCAGTGAAATTCAACGGCATCAAAACCGGCATAGCGAGCCGCTTCAATTGCTGCGGGCAGTGGCAGTTCTGTCCAGAGGAACCCCAGATTTGCCGAAAACAGCAAGATCCGACCCTCAGGCCGCGAGGCGCAACAAGGCGAAGATCAGCGCAGCAAGAAGTGCGGCGGCTGGCACTGTGATAAGCCAGGCCGCAACAATCGTGCGGACATGGGCGCGGCGAACCAACCTGCGCCGGGCTGATTCCTCGCGCGCGGCAGGCGTGCTATCGTCTTCTTCTTCAGCGCTTTCCCATACAGCTTCGACCGGCGTTGCCTGATTGGCGTTCCGCAGTCTGGCATATTTGCGGGCCATGTAATCGCGCCTGCGCGAGGAATTGACCGTGTACCATTCGCGGAAGAAGCCGACGCCAAACACTGCACCGACCGCAATATGGGTGGAGGAAACGGGAAGCCCCAGCCAGGAGGCGATAATGACTGTGATTGCTGCCGACAGCGCCACGCAATAGGCGCGAATGGGATTGAGTTTGGTGATCTTCTCGCCAACCATGCGAATGAGACGGGGCCCGAAGATCAGCAGCCCGACCGATATGCCGAGCGCGCCAATGACCATGATCCAGATTGGAATGCTGACCTTGGCCGAGACGTCCCCGAATTCGGCCGTGTGAACAATTGCCGCCAGCGGGCCAACCGCATTGGCGACATCGTTTGCGCCATGGGCAAAGGAAAGAAGGGCCGCCGAAAAAACCAGCGGAATGTTGAACAGGCGACGCAGCGACTGGTTCCTGTTTTCCATGCCGACCGACTGGCGGTGGATCAGCGGACGCATGAAAACCCATGTCGCCAGGAAGCTCGAAACGGCGATGACCAGAAGGCCGAAGCCGGAGATTTTCACAACCTGCTTGAGGCCCTTCATAGCCAGATACACCGCGAATGCGCTGGCCATGAGCGCGATCAGCAGGGGAACCCATTTGCGGGCGGCGGCTATCTTGTCTTCCTGATAGATGACGAAGGTCTTGACGAAGGCCAGGAACAGCGCGGCGACCACGCCGCCAAGTACCGGCGAGACAACCCAGCTTGCAGCGATCGCAGCCATGACATCCCACTGCACGGCGCTGAAACCCGCAGCAGCTATGCCCGCACCCATGACACCGCCGACGACAGAATGGGTGGTCGAAACCGGCGCGCCGATCCAGGTCGCCAGGTTGACCCATAGTGCGGAAGAAAACAAGGCTGCCATCATGGCAGCGATGAAGACCGAAGGAACAGCTACGGCTTCGGGATTGATGATCCCTTTGGAGATCGTCGCGACAACGTCACCGCCTGCAATCAGCGCCCCTGCACTTTCGCAGATTGCTGCAATCACCAGCGCGCCGGTCATCGAAAGGGCACGCGAGCCAACTGCCGGTCCGACATTGTTGGCCACGTCGTTTGCGCCAATGTTCATTGCCATGTAGGCACCAACGGCGGCGGCAGCGGTAATCACGAGAAAACCCGGCTGCCCGGAAACGGCTATGCCGGCAAAGATCGTTGAAAGTGCCAGGAAGAGAAAACCGATGCCAACGCCGACATAGCGGCGGGAAAGCGAGACGGTCGCCACTTCCATTTCGGCAATCTTGCCCAGATCCTTGTCGAGGGTCTTCTTGAGAAGGCCGGAATTGTTGTCCGCCATGCTTGCACCTTGCGCTGTCTCTTCAGATCAGGCCTGCTGATAGCGTCAAAGGCCGGGCAATTCCAGATCAGGCCGCATCTTTCACGGCTTGTCCCCCGAAAGAGCGGATGATTTCTGCAAGATCAGGTTCGGCAACCATCTTTGCCGCCGTGCGCAGGGGCACCCAAACCTGATAACGGGCGCTCTTTTCTGGCCAGTTCTTGACCTGGCGCTTTACCAGCACTGGATAGACATCGACCTGGCAGCGGCGCACGACGCCATTGTCGAGGTGCTTGTCGAAGTAATATCTGCCGAGACATTGACCGCTGGCCCGGCCGCGGATACCCGCTTCTTCCGCAGCTTCGCGGCGCGCTGCATCGGCTAGGCATTCGCCTGCTTCCGGCCAGCCCTTCGGCAGGACCCAGCGGCCGGTATCACGGCTTGTGATCAGCAGGATTTCGGGGCCTTTTCTCCCACGACGCCAGACAAGTGCTGCTGCCTGATGGGCGACAAGCGGCGCGCCGAGAATTCCCCTCAGCCACTCGACAAATCGAATCCTGCGCGATGCCTGTAAGATCATGATTGGGTACATAATTGCATGTTCGGGTCAAAACTAGCGCGAAATTGTTACCGATTTGCCGTTTGACCTGACAAGGGCAGCGTGAGGGAAAGCCGGTCCTGACCACTGGCCGGCGGCCGTGTTTTGGAAATGACAAACTGGAAGTGTTGACCAAATGGTGCCCGGGGGCGGATTCGAACCACCGACACGCGGATTTTCAATCCGCTGCTCTACCAACTGAGCTACCCGGGCCTGTGCCTTGTGCCTGTATGGGGCGACGGCAAAAGTGAGCGGTTTATAGGCGGTGAAAAACCTGCTGTCCAGTGCCACCAGGGTTGATTTGGAGCCTTTTTCGTTTCAGGCCGAGCACACGGCAAAGCAAGCGATTCCAGTCGCTTGGCGCAACCTCTCAGCCCTCTTCGCCGCCCTGGGAAAAATCGTCGGATTCATTGGCCGGTAGTGCATAGGCACCGCCTAGCCATTTCCCCAGATCGATGTCGGCGCAGCGCTGTGAACAGAAAGGGTAGGTTTCGCGGCTCGACAGTTTCGAGCAATGCGGGCATGGCCTGGGCTTGCGCAGCGGCTGCACCTTGCTGGCGGTGGACCTCTCAGCCACGGCTGATCCAGTTGAAATGAACCGGGTAGCCTTCTCCCGTCAGCAGCGCCACGGTTTCATACAGCGGCAGGCCCATGACATTGGAATAGGAACCGACAAGCTTGGCCACGAAGGTTCCCGCCAGGCCCTGGATAGCGTAGCCGCCAGCCTTGCCGCGCCATTCTCCCGAAGCAAGATAGGCTTCCATTTCCTCGCGCGAAAGACGTTTGAAACGCACGCGTGTCTCGACGAGGCGATGGCGCATTGCCCCTTTTGGCGTGACAAGCGTGACGCCCGTATAGACGCGATGCGAGCGCCCGGACAGAAGGCGAAGGCACAGCGAAGCCTGGTCCATCATCTCGGCCTTGGGCAGGATACGCCGGCCCAGCGCCACAACAGTGTCAGCTGCCAGAATGTAATTCGACTGGAGTTCTGTCGAGCGCGCGGCATTGGCAACGGCAAGTTCAGCCTTTTCACGCGCCAGCCGTTTGGCGAGGGAACGCGGTGCCTCGCCCTTCTGGGGTGTCTCATCCGCGTTGACGGGTGAAAGATGATCGGGCTCGATCCCCGCCTGCTGCAGAAGCTGAAGGCGCCTTGGCGAGCCGGAAGCGAGTACCAGTTGCGGTCTGACAGTCATGTACCGGCTTCCCGGGAGTGAACCAGTTTGCGTTACTTGAACCGATAGGTGATGCGGCCCTTGGTCAGGTCGTAGGGCGTCATTTCCACCAGGACCTTGTCACCAGCCAGAACACGGATGCGGTTCTTGCGCATCCTGCCTGCGGTGTGGGCGATGATTTCGTGATCGTTTTCCAGTTTCACGCGGAACGTTGCGTTCGGCAACAACTCCGTCACTATTCCCGGAAACTCCAGAACTTCTTCCTTTGCCATTCGTCCTCTGCTCATGTCGCGAAAGTGGCGGGAACCTATATCACCGGAACCCGTTTGTGAACATAAAAGCTGTTCAGCGGAAAATTATGGTCCAGCCGGACTTGTGCCGGCAGGATCAACCAAAGCGGGCCCGTATCCTGGCCTCTATCATGTCACGCGTCTGGCGATAGGCATCCAGCACCTGTTCCCGGCTGCCGGCCACCGTTGAAGGGTCCATGGTTGGCCAGTATTCGACGTCCACGGCCTGGGAGCGTGTCAGTTCGAGGGCACGGTGATGGGCCTCAGGCGCAAGCGTGACAATGAGGTCATAGTAGCCATCCTCCAGTTCGTCCAGTGTCGTGGACGCATAACCGGACAGATCGATGCCTTTTTCCGCCATTGCGGCCACCATGAAGCCGTCAAGATCGCCAGCGCGTATCCCGGCCGACTGGGTGAAGATGGAATTGCCGTAGATCGATCGGGTCAGGTGTTCGGCCATGGGCGAGCGGATGGAATTCATGGCGCAGACGAACAGGATCGATCCTGGGCGAGGTTTCGTGGATGCGGGCTTTTCGGGATCACTCATCTTCCGACGGGTCCGCTATCGCCTCAACCGCGCCAATGCAGCACGCAAATAAGCGTGAAAAGCCTGCGCGCGGTGTCCATGTCGATGTCGATCTTGCCTTCAAGCCGGTCCATCAAGGTCTGCGAACCCTCATTGTGCAAGCCTCTGCGACCCATGTCGATGGCTTCGATCTGGGATGTACTGGCTGTCCGGATAGCCTCGTAATAGCTCTCGCAAATCAGGAAATAGTCCTTGATGACCCGTTTGAATGGGGTCAGCGAAAGCATGTGGACCACCAGCTGGACGCCATCTTCGCGCGCAATGTCGAAGACGAGGCGCGATTCGATGACGGAAAGTGTCAGCCGGTACGGACCGCCATCGTCTCCATGCGGACGGAAACTGTTTTCCTCGATCAGGTCGAAAATCGCGACTGCACGCTCATGCTCGACATCGGGTGTGGCACGCCCAATGGACTTGTCGTCCAGCGTGACATCAACCAACCTGTTCCTGGAGCCATTATCGGACACGTGTGTTTCCGCCAGCCTAGCCGTTGCGATTCATGCGGATAGTCACAGAGCGCGCATGCGCCTGCAAGCCCTCACAGCCGGCAAGTGTGACGGCGGCAGGTCCGATTTGCGCCAGTTGATCCGGGCCAAGCCGCAGGATGGAAGTCCGCTTCACATAGTCAAGCACGGAAAGGCCGGAGGAAAAGCGGGCCGAGCGCGCGGTTGGCAGCACATGATTCGAACCGCCGACATAGTCCCCGATTGCTTCGGGCGTATGCCGCCCAAGGAAGATTGCACCGGCATTGCGCACCTGCTGGCAGAATGTTTCGGGGTCCGGCGTTGCGATTTCCAGATGTTCCGGAGCAAGGCGGTCCACCAGCGGCACTGCATCATCCAGCCGGGCAACAAGAATGATGGCACCATTGTCGCGCCAGCTGGCTGCGGCAATCTCGCCTCTGGGCAGCAGCTTCAGCTGGCGTTCAACGGCAAAGGCGACAGCCTCCGCCAGACTGGCACTGTCTGTGATGAGGATCGACTGGGCGCTGGCGTCATGCTCCGCCTGGGCGAGAAGGTCAGCCGCGATCCAGTCCGGATCATTGGCTTCATCTGCAACAACAACGACTTCCGAAGGGCCCGCGATCATGTCTATGCCGACTGTTCCGAAGACCTGACGCTTGGCAGCGGCGACATAGGCATTGCCCGGCCCAACAATCTTGGCCACCGGCCTAATCGAGGCCGTACCATAGGCAAGTGCTGCAATGGCCTGGGCACCGCCCACCCTGTATATCTCGTGCACACCGGCAAGCCTTGCAGCGGCAAGCACCAGCGGATTGACAAGACCATCAGGTGTCGGAACGACCATGGCAATCCGCGGCACGCCAGCAACTGCGGCGGGCACGGCATTCATCAGAACTGAACTTGGATAGCTGGCCGTGCCTCCCGGCACATAGAGCCCTACCGATTCAACCGCTGTCCAGCGTGAGCCCAGTTCGACACCGATGGCGTCAACATAGCGGTCATCGGTTGGCATCTGACGCTGATGGTGCGAGCGGATGCGGTCGCGTGCCAGTTCCAGGGCGGCCATGGTTGGGGAATCGACACCGGCCACAGCAGCGTCAACTTCGCTTTCGCTGAATGCGATGGCGCCTGTTTCCAGTTCAAACCGGTCAAACCTGCGCGAATAGTCGACAAGCGCCAGATCGCCATGCTTGCGGACTTCGCTGATGATGGTGCGAACGGATGCGTCCACATCCTCGGACACTTCGCGCTTGAGCGTCAGGAGATCAACGAACTGCTCCTCGAAGCCGGGCGTGGTTGCATCAAGACGCGCTACCATGCAACAGCCTCGCGGGCGGAAGCGGGATGGTCCAAACGTGAGATCATGACAGTTTTTCGGCCTCGTCATGCTCGGGGCGCGAACCGGTCTCCCATGCAGCATTCATGTCCGAAAGCTGCGCCTCGATCACTTCGGCTTCGAGGCGAATGGCGGCACCGCCGGAAAACACGATTTCAATGTGGCCTGCGGGCTTGTCGGTTTCGCTGAACGTCACCGCCAGCAGGGACAGGACCTGATCCTTGCGCTTGCGGTCAAAGCCGGTCGACGATACCTTCATGACCCGCTCGAAATGCAGCACTGCACGGCGCCGCTCATACTTTCCCGAGCCACCCGGCTTTTCCCAGACAAACCGGTTCATCGGCAGGATGAAACGTCTTTCGCGCGGCAGATATCTTGCATCTGCAGCCTTGAGAACGGCGTCCTGGCAATGCGCCGATATTATCGCAAGATCTTCCTCGTCGAGTGCAACAAGTTTCAGGCGATCCATCTTCCATCCTGGCAATAGTTGCCGATCTCAAGCGACCGGCCAAATCCCGTGGAAAAACAGGTGTTATTGAGTTTCGGCGAGCAACGCAACCGCGCTGTTACACCGAATGCGTGTCATGAAGTGACACGGCGGATATCCGCGCCGCAATTGGTGAGCTTCTCCTCGAGGCGTTCGAAACCGCGATCAAGGTGATAGACACGGTTCACTGTCGTCTCGCCCTCGGCGACCAGTCCGGCAATGACCAGCGAAACAGATGCCCTGAGATCGGTGGCCATGACGGGAGCGCCCTTGAGCCGGGATACGCCTTGCACGATGGCCGTTTGCCCGTCCAGCGTGATCCTGGCACCAAGGCGCGCCAGTTCCTGCACATGCATGAAGCGGTTTTCGAAAATCGTCTCGGTAATGCGCGATGTGCCCTGCGCACAGCACATCAGGGCCATGAATTGCGCCTGCAGATCGGTCGGGAAACCCGGGAAGGGTTCGGTCACCACATCGACGGGAAGAATCCCGTTGCCATTGCGCGCTACCCGGATGCCTTCATCGCGCTCCTCGATGGTGACCCCGGCCCTGCGCAGGACATCAAGGGTGTTCTGCAGCAATCCTGCATCTGCGCCTTTCAGCAGAACATCGCCGCCTGTCATTGCGACAGCCATGGCGTAGGTGCCGGTTTCGATGCGATCCGGCAGAACCGAATGGCGGGCGCCTGACAGTTTTTCCACGCCGTCAATGATTATGGTCGAGGTGCCTGCGCCGGAAATGCGCGCGCCCATCGCGACCAGGCACCGGGCGAGGTCGGATACTTCGGGCTCGCGGGCAGCGTTTTCCAGGACAGTCTGGCCCGATGCAAGTGTGGCCGCCATCATGGCGCAGTGGGTTGCGCCGACCGAGACCTTGGGAAAGCGGTACCGCGTGCCCTTCAGTCCGCCTGGTGCTTCGGCGACCACATAGCCTGCCTCCACTTCCATCGTTGCGCCCAGTGCCTGCAAACTCTCGATGAACAGGTCAACCGGGCGGGTGCCGATCGCACATCCGCCGGGAAGCGACACCTTAGCCTTGTGCATTCTTGCCAGCAGCGGCCCGATCACCCAGAAGCTGGCGCGCATCCGCGATACAAGATCATAGGGTGCTGTCGTGTCGACAATTTCCCTGGCGCGGAAATGGATTGTGCGTCCTTCGCTGCCATTCTGGCCGGGACGCTTGCCCTCGACCTTGTAGTCGGTGCCATGGTTGGTGAGAATGCGGATCAGCGATTCAACATCCGCCAGATGGGGGACGTTTTCCAGAATCAATGACTCGTCCGTCAACAACGAGGCGATCATGAGCGGCAGGGCCGCATTCTTGGCGCCTGAAATGGGAATGACGCCATTGAGTTTCTGGCCGCCTGTGACCACGATCTTGTCCATGTACAGTCTGCTTTCGCTTTCGGGGAGAGCCTGATTTTCCAGCCGACCGGAAAACCCTAACTTGGTGAATGCCCGCCCAATGTGACGGAACCAAGCCCGTTTCCCCGGTTCGGGACCGGTCAGTGCATTGCAGCCATCCCCATAGTGGAAAGAAGGGGTTGCTTCAAGATCAAGTCCCCGACGGCGTTAATCGCGCGGCTTTTGCGGGTCAAGGCGAGGGGCAATACCGTCCTGGCGACGTAGCGTTGCCTGATCCTGCGGCGAATCTGCAGCAGGATCGGATGTACGCCCAACACCCTTGCGCCTGCGCAGATTGGCGCGCAATGCGTCCCCGAGGCGCGAATGCCTGTCCGTTGGTCCCCTGTTGTCCTTTGCCTTGCCGCCCTTGGCCATGTCTGATCCGATTCCAACAGCCCTCACAGGGTTCATTCCCTGCTTGCAACTGTGCTTACCATGTGGCAAAAGCCACCCGGCCTCAACAGGGTGCCATCAACATGCTGCGGTAGCTCAGTGGTAGAGCACTCCCTTGGTAAGGGAGAGGTCGAGAGTTCAATCCTCTCTCGCAGCACCATTTTTCGATCTCACTGCTGTTTCGAAACGCTTCAGGCACGATTCAATCGCAGTGCTGATCGTGCAGTCAGCCAGCCGAAATCTCGAACAGGTCGGGAATGAGTTCCCGCACGTTTATCGCCGTGCTGGCACCGGCGATCTGAGCCGACTGCCGCAGGCGGTTTTCCAGTTCGCTCTTCGGCAAGCCCTGCCATTTCTGAAGCGAATAGGCCCTGGCGCGCGCCGAGCGCGGCTTGAAGCGGGCGACAAGCATGCTTGGCAGGTAGCGCAGGGTACCGATCAGGCGGGAAACCGGCTTGCCGGGGAAGCGCAGTGCATCCAGTTCGTCCAGGAGCGTGCTGGCAACGAGCTTTCCTTCCAGACCGCGATACCATTCCTCCTTGCGATCAGCCAGTTCAGGCTCGATATCGCCGCCACCAACCAGGGTTTGCATGGCGGCGCGAAGGTCCTGCGGCGTCTTCACGACCGGGGCAAAGGCTCGCATGAGCTCGGTATCGTGATGTTCGTCCGGCACGGGCGCGTACATCACGTTCTTCTTGCCCATGATGGCTGCTTCAACACCGGTGGTGCAGCCATGATGGAAAAGGCAGTCGGACGCCAGAATCCAGTTCGTGGCAGTGCCGCTCGAAATAACCTCGATCCGGGGGTTTGCACCGAAACGCTCCTGCCACCAGCCGACCGCTTCGCCGGGATGGGGCCGGATGATCAGCTTGTGAGCGGGGAACCAGTCCGCAACCTGCGGCAGGATTTCGAGGAACTTCTCCAGATTGCGCGCGCCCTGTGCGCGGATCCGCTCGATCGGGTCTTCGGCGTTGGTGATCTGGCTGCGTTGTGCCTTCAGTTGCCTTTGCACAAAGGCCTCGCCACGCCCATGAATAAGATAGCTGAAATTCGAACAGAACAGAATGAAAGGCCCGTGCTCGCGCCGAATGGCCTGCATTTCAGCCTCGTAAAGGCCGCGAAATGTCGGCCGCCAGATATCGGTGCGGGCCAGCCCGGTCGTGACAAATTTCCCGGCATGGGCCGGGTAACGCGCAGCGGCAGCACTTCGCATCTGATCGGAAATGCAGAACCAGCGCTTGGTCACGGCCAGCGTTTCATCGGCGAGCCTGGTGTCGAGAAACCTGTCGGGGGAACCGTAAAAGCCGGTCCCCTCCTCATCCTGGATCGCGATCTTGTAGCCAAGGCGCGCAAAACGCTGCGGCTTGCCATGTCTTGGAAGACCGAGGCTCTTGTCGAGCATGATGCCCCTGGGCAGGAACGGCGCCAACCGGCGGACCAGCACGTCCTGACCCAGGATGACGCGATACCCGCGTTCGGCGGCCAAAGCTGCGATGAGAATGCGGGACATCAGTTCGCGCGCCTGTATTTCGACCGGCATTACGAGGACTGGCGCATCATCTTTGGTCTGCATGCCGCACTGGAACCCTGTTCAAGCGTGCCCTGGCAGGTGAACCAGGCGATCAACCCATCAAACCGGATATCCGCAACTGACGGAATCCGTTTCAGTGTCCTTCTCTAGACCCTTTTGCGGTGCGAGGTAAACGGCGATCAGGCAGCGAGCTTCTGCCAAAGCGCCATGAGCCAGACCATGGCACACAGGATTGTCGCGAGAAGCACGGCGGCAGAACCGCAATCCTTGGCTATGCGAACCAGATCGTCACGGTCGCGCGTCACGCGATCCGCCAGTTTTTCAATGCCCGTGTTGAGCAGTTCCACCGTGAGCAGGATCATCAATGATCCCCATAGCGCAGCCAGCTTCCATGGATCGTGTGTCAGGAACGGCGCGACCGGCAGGGATAAGGCCAGCAGCACAATCTCCTGGCGAATTGCCGCTTCGGAAGCAAATCCCCAGCGCAAACCTGCAAGGGAATTCAGAAGGGCATTCCACAGGCGCTTCATGGGTTCCCTTTCTGGTTACGGTTTACCCGGTCAGTCTTCACGAAATGCCTTGGCGAAGGAATCCTGGATTGGCTTCGCAAGGTATTCAAGGAAAGTCCGGTCGCCCGTCTTGATGAAGGCATCCACCGGCATGCCAGGATAAATCTGGTCCCGGCCGATTTCTTCGGGAAGGTCGGCTGCCATTTCGAGGCGGGCGACATAGTAAGGTTCACGGCTGTTCGGATCGACCAGGCGGTCAGCCGAGAGGTAGGTGACCTTTGCGGGAACCTGAGGGGTCGTGCGGCTGTTCAGCGCGACGAAACGCAATTCGGCTTCCTGGCCCACTTTCACCGTGTCTATGTCGCGCGGCGCGATCCGGGCGTCGATGATGAGTTCGCTCGCGGTCGGCAGAAGCTCCAGCACCGGTTCACCCGGGCGAACAACACTGCCGACAGTGTTCTTGGCGAGTTTGACGATCACACCATCAACCGGCGCGCGGATCACGGATCTGGCGACGACATCATCGCGCGAACGCAATTGTTCACGCAGATCGGAAATCCGGGTTCTCAATTCATTGCTCTGGGCTGCTGCCGATTCCTTGCGTGTTGCAGCAAGCCCGGCTTTCTGTTCCTCGATTTCCGCAATCGAAGTCTTGCGTTGTCCGATTGTCGCTGTCAGGCCGCCAATGCGGCCAAGGGAGTCGGCCTCCGCGCGCTGCAACGCATTGACCTGGCTGCGTGAGGTCAGGCCTTTTTCCAGAAGCTTCTGCTTGTCGTTCAGTTCTTCGCGGATGACTTCCAGTTTGCGCTCTTCGGAGGTCTTCTGGATCAACAGGCCTTCGATCTCGTCACTGATGGCAAGCGCGCGCTGTTCGAGCACGGCGCGTTCAGAAGCGTACCGGTCCCACCGGTTCCGGAATTCGGCAGATTGCTGTTCAAGATCGGATGAAAGTCCCTCGTCCGTGGCACTCTTTACCAGGGCATCGGGAAACACCAGCTCTTCCAGCCCATCGCGCTCCGCCTCCGCCCTTACCAGGCTGGCTTGCGCACCAATCAGGGTGACATTGACACGATTGCGGTCTGCCATGACCCGGGTTGGATCCAGCACGAAGAGCGTGTCGCCCGCCTTCACGCGGTCGCCCTCCGAAACGAGTATCTGTTCGATGAGGCCGCCTTCGAGATGTTCGATTGTCTGGTTCTGACCGCTGGCCTGCACGACACCCGGCGCCACGGCTGCGCCTGAAAGCGGCGCGGTTACGGCCCATACTCCGAACCCGGCGAGGAAAATCGCAACCACCAGGAGCCCTGACAGTACCGATACCGATATCCCGGTAGGGATGCGTTCCTTCCATGCGCCCGCAACGGCGGGAGAGGGCGAAGCGTCCTGCGTTTCGAGCTTGTCTGCCATTTTCGATCCGTCCTGCAAGCTAGTTCACCTTTTCCGGTTTGCCGGAAGCGCGCGCTGATTCCTGGCGGTACTTCGCAATGACGACATCGCGATTGTCGAAATCCGTGATCATGCCATTCTGCATGCGCAGGATCTTGTCGACTGCAGCCAGAACCATCTCGCGCTGAGTGATGATGAAGGTGGTAATGCCCGACTTCTTTGCACCGACCAGGGCCTTCATGAGGGCCATTTCACCAATGCGGTCGAGGCTGGAATTGGGCTCATCCAGGACAAGAATGCGCGGATCGCCGAAAAAGGCTCTCGCCAGACCGATACGCTGTTTCTCACCGCCGGAGACCTGCAGTCCTCCGGGACCGATCAGCGTGTCGTAACCCTGGGGCATTCGCTGAATCAGATCTTCGACATGCGCCAGTCTGGCAGCCTTGTTGATTTCTTCGTCGCTCGCATTGGGGTCGAACCGGGCGATGTTCTGGGCAATTGTGCCCGGTATCAGTTCAACGTCCTGGGCAAGGTAACCGATGTGCTTGCCGAGCACTTCGGGATCCCAGTTCGCAAGGTCATGGCCATCAAGGCGCACGTGACCTGCCCTGGGCTGCATCGCGCCGACGAGTAGGCGGGCAAGCGTCGACTTGCCGGAACCCGACGGACCCAGAACCGCGACCGATTCGCCCGGCTGCAGCATGAAGCTGACGCGGTGAAGTATCGGTGCCTTGGTTGGATCAGAAGGGTTGGGCACAAAGATGCCTTCTGCGCCAATCTTGCCTGCAGGCGTCGGCAATGCGGTATAGGCTTCGCGCCGGTCGGCATTGGTGAGACTTCCAGACAGGCGTTTCCAGCTTTGCCATCCGGCGAGGAGCTGCCGCCAGGACCCGATGATCTGATCGATCGGCTGCAGGCCACGCCCGGAAATAAGTGATGATGCGAAGATCATGCCGGGTGTCATTTCTCCGGCCAGCACAAGGCCCGCACCATATCCCAGTATCGCGATCTGGAGGCCCAGGCGAAGGAAACGGGAAACGGCTGCAAACCAGGCATTGATCCTGGCCGCCCTGTCTCCGGCAACCAGACCGTCGGCATGAACGCTGCCCCAATTGTCGAGGACATCGCTTACCATGCCCATTGCGATCAGGCTGTCGGCGCTGCGCGCGAGGAAATCCGCCCGCTGGCCAGACTGGATCGCCTTGTCCGCCTGCTGCCTGGATGCTGCGCCAATTGCGAACTGGTTCAGCATGGCGAGCATGGCAAGCACCGCGGCACCTGCAAGCGTCAACCAGAACAGGGCTGGATGAATGAAATAGAGGATTGCGATGAATATCCAGGCGAATGGCAGGTCGAGAACGCCAAACACCAGTTTGGACGACAGGAGATTGCGCAGGGCTGCAAGGTCGCGCATGGGCTGCACGTTGCCACCGCTCGCTGCTCCCTGTCGGATGACGGTTCGCATTGCAAGTTCAGACAGGCCCGCGTCGAAACGCGCTGCAGCCCTGTTGGCGAGCATGGAGCGCACCACTTCCAGCAAAGCCAGAACAAGCAGCGCAAAGATGGCTATCAGCGAGAGAAACAGAAGCGTGTCATTGCTTTGTGAAGGCAGCACGCGATCATAGATCTGCAGCATGTATAGCGGAATCGCGAGCAGCAGCAGATTGGTGACGAAGGAAAATCCGCCCATGACCCACATGGTCCGGCGAAAGTCTCTGGCAACTTTGGCGACGGTAGATTTCTGCACCCTATTCCCCTGCCTGACCGGCATTTTCGCCGGTTTCGACCCCATTTGTCCCGTGGATGGCGCGAATCACTTCATGTGCCGGGATACCGGCACCGTCTCATCCAGGCAACCAGTATGGCAGACAATGGTTGTCGGCAGGTAAAGCTTGGCCGGATGCTTTTGCACCCGGCCGGCCAGTGTCAGATCGTGTATCTGGAAGCCTATTTCTTCGCTTTAGCGCCCTTGGCAAGGAGATCGCGAATTTCAGTCAGAAGCTTCTGGTCCTGGGTCGGGCCAGCTGCCGCTGCTGGCGCTGGTGGAGGCATCAGCTTGTTGACTGCCTTGACCATCATGAAGATGACCCAGGCAATGATCAGGAAGTTGATGATCGCCGTAATGAACTTGCCGTATGCGAAGACAGCGCCCTGTTCCTTGGCCGCCTCGAGCGATGTTGCCGTGACCGAATCGGTCAGCCCGACGAACATGTTCGAGAAGTCGACGCCGCCTGTGAACAGGCCAATGATCGGCATGATGATGTCGTCGGTCAATGAACCCACGATAGCGCTGAATGCCGCGCCAATGATCACGCCGACCGCCAGGTCCATGACGTTGCCGCGCATGATGAATGCCTTGAATTCCTTGAGCATGTATTCCCCTTTCGTTTCCCATCACCGGCCAGATGCAGGGCGATGTGCCTGCCGTTCTGGCCCCCGCCCCGGAGTAGCTTCACAGGGCCGCGATACCTATACAGTTTGTCTTACCCTACGTTAAGCAAATTTATGATGCGTGTGGTGATCGCCTGCCAGGCTTGCCTCACGCGATGAAGAGGCTGGACAAGCAGGCACCCGGCATGTTCCAAATTCCGACGGAGAAAGCTGAAACTTCAGTCTTGGGAGTGAGGTAAGAGATGATACAGGGGTGGGCGGTAATCGGCACCGCATTCCTCTATCTGCTGATCCTGTTCGCGGTTGCAAGCTACGGAGACCGGCGCCGGCACGGTTCTCCCGTTTCCAGCCGACCAAACATCTACGCCTTTTCGCTGGCAATCTATTGCACCACCTGGACCTTCTTCGGCTCCGTTGGCCTGGCGGCATCGGGCGGCATTGCATTCCTTGCCATCTATACCGGGCCGGTGATCCTGATGACTGTCGGCTATCCGTTGCTGAAGCGGGTCGTACGCCTCTCATAGGAGGAGCGTATAACTTCCGTCGCCGACTTCCTTGGCGCGCGTTACGGCAAGAGCGTCCGTGTGGCCGCGGTGGCAACACTCATCGTTGTCATCGGAACGGTGCCGTACATTTCGTTGCAGCTCAAGGCTGTGACCAACTCCGTTTCCAAGCTGATTTCGCATTACAGCGCCACGACCGATCAGGAATTCCTGGCGCTTGGAGAGATTTCCATTCTCATCGCCATCACCCTTGCCCTGTTCACCATCCTGTTTGGAACGCGTCATGCCGATGCGACCGAACACCAGGATGGCCTGATGCTAGCGGTTGCGGTCGAATCCGTCGTCAAGATCGCAGCCTTCCTGTGCGTCGGCATCTTCGTCACCTATTTCATGTTTGACGGGTTTGGCGATCTTTGGGCTGCTGCCGCGCTGAACACGAAGCTGCAGGCCATCGAGGCGAACGGCGTCGACTGGGCAAACTTCACCATCCTGACGATCCTCAGTCTTCTGGTCTTTCTGCTGCTGCCACGCCAGTTTCATGTGACGGTCGTGGAAAACCATTCCGAATCCGAATTGCGGCGCGCGCGCTGGCTGTTTCCGGTTTACCTGGTCGCAATCAACCTCTTTGTCCTGCCGATTGCCGCAGCAGGCGTGATCCATCTCGACACGGGCGTAAACGCGGATGACTTCGTGCTGCTGCTGCCATTGTCGGCAGGCAACAACCTCATTTCCATCTTTGCCTTCATTGGCGGACTGTCCGCGGGCGCTGCAATGGTGGTCGTGGCCTGCGTTGCGCTCGCGATCATGATTTCCAACAATCTGGTTCTGCCGCTGATCCTGCGCCGCCAGGGAAATGACGAGCGCACCGGGCTGGGATCGATGGAACATCTGATCCTCCAGATTCGCCGTACCGCGATCCTGGTCCTGCTGTTCCTTGCCTATACCTATTATCGCGCTGCGGACAATTCGCAGGCCCTGGCCTCCATCGGCCTGGTTTCCTTTGCGGCGATTGCCCAGCTTTCACCCTCCTTCTTCGGCGGCCTGCTGTGGCAGGGAGCCAATTCGCGGGGGGCGATTGCGGGAATGACCGGCGGATTCTCCGTATGGGCCTATACGCTGCTGCTGCCGACATTGTTCGACAATGGCAACTGGCTTGTCGCGTCGAGCTTCACGGGAAGTCACCTGATCAGACCCGGCGCACTTTTCGACCTCGGCCTTTCCCCATTTGCAAACGGCCTTGTGTGGAGCCTTGCAGCCAATGCGCTATTGTTTGCGGCCGGATCGCTTTCAAGAAAACCCTCGCAAAGCGAGATGACCCAGGCAGCACTTTTCGTCACCCGACGCCAACCCCTTTCCATCGGGCGGCGCAGCGCCGAATCAAAGGTGAGCGTGGGAGAACTTACCTCGACAGTTTCGCGCTATCTCGGAAGCAGGCGAACAGAGCGCGCGTTTGAAGGCTACTGGAACGAAGGCGGCGGCAAACCGGAAGCAGCAGACCCGGTCGATCCAAATCTCCTGCGGTTTTCCGAGCAATTGCTTGCCAGCGCCATTGGCGCTTCCTCGTCACGCCTGGTGCATACCTTGTTGCTGAAACGCTTCGAGGGAACGAGCAAGGCCGATATCGAATTGCTCGACCAGGCATCGGAAGCGCTTCAGTACAATCGCGACGTGCTACAAACGGCTCTCGACCAGATGGACCAGGGCGTATCGGTTTTCGACAGCGAGTACCGGCTGGCCTTCTGGAACCGGCGGTTCCGCCGCCTTCTGGGCCTTCCCGCCAGCTTCGGCCAGGCCGGCGTGACCCTGAATGCAATTGCAGCAGAGATGGTCGACATTCACGGGCTCGACACGCAACAGGTCAACGCCTCCGAGCTGGGCGACAAGATCGTCAATGAAACGCAGCCCTGGCTGCTGGCGTTGTCGGCATCCGAGAAAATCCTCGAAATCCGTTCCAGCTCGATGCCGGGCGGAGGCATCGTCGTGACCTGGCACGATATCACAGACCGGATACTGGTGGCCGAAGCGCTGCGCGAATCGAACGAAACGCTGGAACGGCGGGTGGAGGAAAGAACGAGTGAGCTGGTGCGCGCCAACCAGAAACTCGAACGGGCCACCAAGGCGGCGGACCAGGCGAATGCCTCCAAGACGCGTTTTCTTGCCGCCGCCGGCCACGACATCCTGCAACCCCTCAACGCAGCGCGCCTTTATACGTCGGCGCTGATGGAACGTGTTGCCGAGTCCAAGGATGCTCCCATTGCGACCAATATCGGAAAGGCGCTGGAATCGGTTGAAGACATTCTGGGTGCGATCCTGGCCATCTCCAGGCTCGATACGGGGAAGCAGGAAACCAGTGTCCAGGCTTTTCCCCTGAGCCGGATTTTCGATCAGATGGAAGTCGAATTCAAACCGATAGCGGAGGAGCGAAACCTCGACCTTGTCATCATTCACTCTTCCCTGTGGGTGCAATCCGATCCAGCCCTGTTGCGAAGGCTCGTGCAGAACCTGATTTCCAACGCGCTCAAATACACTCCAGAAGGCAGGGTGGTCGTGGGCGCAAGACGCAGCGAAGGCAAGGTGCGCATCCTTGTCGCGGACACCGGTATCGGTATCGATCAGAGCGACCAGAAACGCATCTATTCTGAATTCCAGAGGCTCGACGGCGGGAAAAAGCAGGCTCCCGGACTCGGCCTTGGCCTTTCGATAGTCGATCGGATTTCAAGGGTGCTGGGTCATTCCGTTGTGGTGAAATCAAAACCTGGTTCCGGATCGATCTTCAGCGTCGAGGTTCCGCGGGCAACACCTGCCGTCAAATCGGGCGAAGGTGAAAAGGCTGGGCGCGCACCAATGCAGGCCGGCATGATGCCAGGTCTTTTTGTCGTGTGCATAGACAATGACAATTCGATCCTGGAAGGCATGGCAACGCTGCTGACACAATGGGGTTGTACGGTGAGGACCGCGCCGGACGGGGATTCAGCACTTGCAGCCATCCGTGAAGTAGGCAGGGCACCCGACACGGTTCTGGCCGACTATCACCTGGACAATGAGACGGGCATGGACGCGATTGCCGATATCCGCCGCTCGCACGGTACGCATTTCCCCTGTGTACTGGTGACAGCGGACAGATCACCTGGCGTTAAGGCTCAGGCGGATGCCGAGCAGGTGCCACTGTTGAACAAGCCTGTGCGCCCAGCGGCATTGCGGGCGTTGCTGGCGCGCAGCATTTCCGGGCGCCAGGCGGCGGAGTAATCCGTTCAGGGGGTCGGCTGCGCGGTCAGTTTCCCGAGTGCAATGACGGCCTGGGTGCGGCTGTCCACACCGAGCTTGAGCAGCACCGCTGAAACATGCGCCTTCACCGTGGCTTCCGAGACGCTCAACTCATAGGCAATCTGCTTGTTGAGCAAGCCTTCGGCCAGCATCGACAGAACCCTGCCTTGCTGCGGTGTAAGGCTCTTGATGCGCTCGGCCAGATCGATGAACTCGGCGTCCTGCGTCGAATCCTGTTCAATTCCCGCTGGAACCCACAAGCCGCCGGCAAGAACCGTTTCGATGGCCGATCTGATTTCCGGCATGGCGGAAGATTTGGGAATGAAGCCGGATGCGCCCAGTTCCATCGCACGCTGGATGGTGGAAGCATCCTCGGTCGCAGAAACCAGCATGACCGGAATGGCGGGATATTCGGCACGCAACCTGAGCAGGCCGGACAGGCCGGCATTGCCGGGCATGTTGATGTCCAGCAGGACCAGTTCCACCATGTCATCTGAATCGATGCGCGAAATTACCTCGCTGAAATCGCCAGCCATCGCCACCTCGGGACTTTGATCCAGACCGTCGATGGCCTGTTTCATGGCATCGCGAAAAAGCGGATGGTCGTCAGCGACAATGATTGTCCCCGCTGCCAAAGATAGCTCCTCCCCTGGCCCATTGAGCCGTATTCCGCGATTATTGGGATTGCCATGCAAAAATGCAAGCAAGACGTCGCAATGGCGCCAGTGGAAAACCTTCGAAGGCCTCAAAGGCTGGTTCCACCATGGCTATTGGGCGTGATATGGAGTTGCAAAGCCATTGACATGGCAGGCTGCAAGTTCTGGGAAACGGAATTGTGGATTGACTAGCCGTAACATCGAACGCTGGCGCAAACGGACCGGACTTGCAGTGGCAGGCGCCATTGTCGGGGCGCTTGCGCTGTTGATCGTCCCGCTCCTGTTTGCGAGCGAAAGGGGCGGACACATGGTCGGCATTCCCCTTTCGGAATTACTGGCTTCGATATGCTTGCCCATGGCTCTTTTTTTCGGCCTGCAATTCCTCGCGCGCTGGCAGGATCGGGAAGCGCGAAACAATGGCCTGTCCGGAGATGAATGACGATGCGCTCTGACAGGAACCCAGGCGCCATGGAGGCTGGCGAAGCCGCCCGCTTCGCTTTGACGATAGGTCTTTCCGTCCTTGCATTCGGCATACTCCTGCTGCTGGCAGATCGCACCGGTGCACCAGAATCAGTGTCCTCCGTTGCTGCGGCCCTTGTCATCGTTTCGCTCGCAATCATGCTGGCTTTCCAGACGGCAACCATGTCTTTCAGGCGCTGGCTGCTTGCCGACAGGGTGGTGCCTGCGGTTACCGGTGCCTTTCCACTGGCGGCACTGCTGCTGTTCTTCAGCGGCATTCCCACCCTGGCTGCCCGTTTCTTTCATGGCTCCATTGATGCGCTTGTCTGGATCATGGCGCCGCTTGTGGGTGCTGCTCTTTCATCAGTCCTGTTTTCACAAGGCATGCGCAAATCTGGCGCGAGCAGCGTTGGCGAACTGGTCAGCGCGCGTTTCGCCAACCGAGCAGCAGGCATCGCGACTGCCACGGCTGCCTTTGCCGCCAGTTTCCTGCTGCTGGCCTCGGCTTTGAAAATCGCCTTGCAGTTCTCCGCGCTTTTCATTCCGGCAAGTGAGCCGGTGCTGCTGTGGGGTGCGGTTGGCGTGGTGAGCCTGTGTGTGATCCCTGGAGGACAGGTCGGTGTCCTGCGTGCCGGCGGCCTGGCATTCATTGCACTGGCCACGGCCTACATCGTTCCGGTCGTCTGGCATTCGGTTGTCGTTGGTGGCTTTCCCATTCCCCAGCTGTCCTATGGCCTTGGTGCGGTTCACGATATCAGGGACATCGAAGCCCAGCTCGCTGCCATTGGTGGCACGGTCCTGAGCCGCCAGATCCGGGTTCCAGATGCGCTGGAACTGGAAAGTGGCGTGGCAATTGCGGGCGTGCTTGCGGTCTTTATCGCCCTCGGGCTGAGTGCCACGCCAGCACTCATTGGCCAGTTCCCGGCCGGGCGACGCATCGTTTCGGGACGCCGGGCGATTGCCAAGGCCATTCTGCTTGCAGCCCTTGTTCTCAGCACCGCGCCAGCGATAGCCGCTTTCACCAAGCTTTCCCTTTATGACAGCCTGCTTGGCCTGTCCTTCGCTGATCCAAGCCAGGTTCCCGAGTGGTTGCATTCGCGCAAGGGCCAGTTCTCTCCTGCCGTTCCCGGCGAGCCGATGATACAGGTCTGCAGGCAGTCGAACGCCACGCTTGATGAATTGGTGAGCGCATGTGGCGGGAGCCGCGAATTCATCATTGGCCCCAGTGATATCAGCCTGTCGCCTGAAGTCCTGACACTGGATTTCGGAAGCCTGTCGGGCCTGCCTGACGGGCTGGCGGTAATGATGGCGGCGGCTATCGTGGCGCTTGCGCTCGCCGGGGCCTGCGGCTTCGGTTTTTCCACCGGCACAGCCTTCGTGCGCCTTGCGCGTTCCCGTGAGGATGAACGGGAGGGCACCGGGACGGGCAAACTTTACACGGCAAGGCTGATTACCATTCTGGCGATGATCGTGGCGGGCCAATGGGTACTTTCATACCCGATCTCGGCTGCAGAACTGATGGCCTGGGGTCTGGCAATCGCGCTTGGTGTGCTGCTGCCGGTTCTAGCCGGCGCCTTGTGGTGGACCGGTTTGACAACAAAGGGCGCGCTGGGAGGGCTTGGGACAGGCCTGTTTCTCCTTGCTTTGCTAGCGCTGCCAAACTTGCCTGCGACCCTGATCGGCGACCAGGGTCCCGCAGTCTGGGGCTTGCAGATTGTACGGCTTCCGGGTCTTGAAGCTCTTTCTCCAGCGGTAAGTGCCGGCTTCATCAGCCTTGCCTTCGTGGCCTGCGCAGTCCTGACAATATCCTACCTGACCCGTGGCGGCGTTCAGCGGCAGAACATGGACGCCATTGTTCTGCCCGACACAGAAGCTCCGCTTTCGGGTCCTTCCATCTGAACCGGGAATAGTCGATGCAGTCTCCAACCAACCAGCTTCCGCTTGTTCACCGAACTTTCGTCAACAGTTGGGAGTGCGATGAAAATCGGCACTGGAATGTCCAGTTCTACTACCGAGCTTTCCAGCAGGCTTCGGAATTGCTCGCCCTGGAGGTGAGCGGTCAAAATCCGGGCGCTCGAACGGCAATCGTGCGCCACGTGCGCTACCACCGGGAATTGGCGGAGGGACGTCCGGTCGGTGTCTGGTCCGGCGTTGTTGGCGACGGCGAAATGGCCGGGTCGGTTGTACATCTGCTGCTTGATCTTGAAGCAGGAAGCCTGGCTGCTACCGCACTCGACCAGCCCGGATACCGTGCACAGGGCGCCACGGTAATCTCCGCAGAGAGCGTCGCGCAGGCCATCCCCAGAGGTGTGAAGCCGGGACCGCAGCCCCCCGTGGATACCGCACCACTCCTGCAGGGCGGGCAGGCGCTCATGGCGAACAGTTCGGTTGTACGCAGCTTCGAAACCGGACCCGATGGCGATCTCCTGTCGAATGCAATCGTGTCGCGGTTCACCGATGGCGCGCCGCACCTGTGGACCCATGCCGGAATTGACACGCGCTGGCTCCAGGAGGCCAATCACGGGCGGGTAGCGGTGGAAATGAAAATGACAAGGCTGAACCCTGCCAGGGAGGGACAGGCGTTGCGTCTTGTTTCATGGGTTGATGCCATGAACGAGAAGACCATGTCGATTTCGCACCAGCTGGAAGAAGTGGGCACATGCCTGGCCATTGCGACTGGTCAGGTGATTGCCCTCGTCATGAACCTCGAAACACGCAAGTCCGTACCCATGCCGCGCAGTGTGATTGAAGCCTTTGAAAAGCAGATGGGTGATTCTGCCAATCGGGTTCAGTAGGTCTTTTCTTTCTCAAGATCCTTGCGCAAATCCTTCACCGCCTCGAAAAACCGGCGCATGGCCCGTTCGGCAAAATCCATGGCGCTGTCGAATTCGCGTTCTTCGCGCGTCTTTCCAACATCGGGCTTGACGGTTTCGGGCACGGCATCTTCCTCAGGCACGCCAGATTGTGGCTGGCTATCCTTTTCCAGACGATTTTCAGGCAACAGGGGCTGAAGACGGTCCCCTGCCTTGGGAACATCCTGCCCGCCAGTGCGCTGCTCCATGGCTTCCAGACGCGCTGACAGTTCATCGAGCCGGTCTTCCAGACGCGCCAGTTCGCTTTCATAGGCTTCGCGTTCGTCAGAACTGACGCGGCAAACGAGGCGGGCGTTTTCCACCTGGCAAAAACTGAGTTCGCCGGTTCTGGTGTCCAGCCTGACGAAACCATCCTTCTCGTCGCGCAATTCGTAGCGCGCCGATTGAGAATTACCGTCACTGGCGCCAGCGAGCACAACAGGAGCCCGCGCTGTGGACCGGGTACTGGATTGGGCAAAAGCCGATAGCGGCAAGGCGATAACCAATGCTGCAATGCTGATCCTCGTCTTGATCATCCCGTCGGTCCCTTCCATCTTCGCCCGGCACCTGTTTTCCACAGCCTGCCACTATACACAATTTGGTCATGCTGGTCGCTTGAAACCATGACAAAGGCATGCCAAGCCACCGAAGGAGGCAATTGGCATGGACCGGTTCATCTACAAGATCGCCACAGCAGAACAATGGCAGGCAGCGCAGCGCGATGGCTTGTTTGCCGGCGCGCCTGTCGATCTGGCCGACGGGTTCATTCATTTCTCGACCGCATCCCAGATTCGCGAGACGGCTGCCCGGCACTTCCGGTACCAGCAGGGGCTGGTGCTTCTGGAGATCGATATCGAGAAGATGGCGCAAAAACCGATATGGGAGCCATCGCGCGGCGGACTGCTGTTTCCGCACCTGTATGGCACGCTGCAACTTGGCGACATCACGCAAGTCTGGCAATTGCCCGTTGACGATTCGGGCGAACACCGGTTTCCGGAGACCATTGGCGCATGAGCCTCTACCAATCCCTGCTCAGGCGCCTGCTGTTCATGGCAGATGCGGAGACATCCCATTCACTCGCCCTGCTGGCATTGAAGAGCGGGCTGCCGCCAATCGTCTCACAGATCAACGATTCCAGATTGGCAACCAGCCTTTGCGGTCTTTCCTTTCCCAACCCGGTCGGACTTGCCGCCGGTTTTGACAAGAATGGCGAAGTGCCCGACGCCATGCTGGCGCATGGCTTCGGTTTTGCAGAAGTCGGTACACTTACCCCACGCCCGCAGGCAGGAAATCCCAGGCCGCGCATCTTCCGCCTCAAGGAGGCACAGGGAATCATCAACCGGCTTGGCTTCAACAATCAGGGACACGAGGCTGCGTTCGTCCGCCTGGAGGCAAGATGGGGCAGAGGCGGCATTGTCGGTGTGAATGTCGGAGCGAACAAGGATAGCGCGGACTTTACCGCGGACTATGTTGCAGGCATTCGAAAGTTCGCTGGGGTGGCGGACTATTTCACCGTCAACATCTCCTCACCCAACACGCCGGGCTTGCGCGACCTGCAAGCGGGTGCGGCGCTGGACAGATTACTGACGATGGTGCTGGACCAACGCGATGACCTGAGCACAACAGCTGGGCGGAAACCGGTCTTCCTCAAGGTGGCACCCGATCTCGACGGCGCGCAGATCAGCGAAATCGCCGACGTCGTCAAGACGCATGCGCAAGCGGGAAGACTTGACGGATTGATCGTCTCGAACACGACACTTTCGCGCGCTGGCGTGGCGCATCTTCCGGGTGCAAGCGAAACCGGCGGTCTGTCGGGTCAGCCATTGTTCGAGCGGTCTACCGTGATCCTCGCTCGGTTCAGGCTGGCGCTTGGACCTGACATGCCCTTAATCGGTGTCGGCGGTATCGATAGCGCGCATACGGCGGCAGCAAAGATGGAGGCAGGTGCCAATCTGGTCCAGCTTTACACAGGCATGGTTTACCGTGGCCCGGCCATTGCAACGGAAATCAATCGTGGATTGCTTGAAATTCTCGATCAGCGCGCAATAAACCATGTCAGCCAGCTGGTGGGCACCAAGACCCAGGAATGGGCGAACAGGAAACTTCCGGAGGAACTATGAGCGAAGTCACCATCTGGCATAATCCGCGATGCTCCAAATCAAGGCAGACGCTGGAGCTTCTCAGGAACCGCGGCATTGAACCCAGGGTAGTCGATTACCTGAAAAAGCCACCGACCCTGGCTGATATCCAGCAGGCGCTGGATTTGCTGGATGTTGAACCCGCGACCATGATGCGCACCAAGGAATCAGCCTGGAGCGAGAATGGGTTGACGCGCACGAGCAGCCGCAGCCAGTTGCTCGAAGCGATGGCGCGTGAGCCGATCCTGATCGAACGGCCTATCGTGTTTGCAAATGGCCAGGCCCGTATTGGACGCCCGCCCGAGAGCGTCCTGGAAATCATCTGACGGCAATCACGCAGCGAATCAAATCGCCGTACTTCAACGCGCCTGATTGGCGGGAACAGTCGGCGCGAAGGCCTCACGTTCCTTTCGCGGCAGTATGGCCAGCAGGAGAACGCCGCGCACAATCAGGAAAATGTGCAAGGCGAGCCAAATTCCCGTGTTGCCGGCGATTGCGCTCAGCCCATAAAGGGCCACCGCGAACAGCAGGAAGGACAGGATCATCATGCGTCCCAGTTCGCGCGACCAGGTGGCACCAAGAAAGACGCCGTCCATGACGAAGGCAACCACTCCGGTTACCGGCGTGAAAGCGGCCAGCCACATGTACCCGTTAGCCGCTTCGCGGACGCTTGGCAGGCTGGTCATGAGCGCGATCGCGCTTTCACCTGCGGCAAACATGGTCAGCCATAACAGGATTGCCAGTACGATATCCCAGAACATTACGAGGCGCAGTCCGGTTCGAAATGCAGGCTGATATCTTGCGCCAATCGAACGTCCCGTCACCTGTTCGGCAGCAGTTGCAAGACCATCCAGGAAATATCCCGCGACAATGAAGAAGTGCATGAGAACGGCGTTGGCCGCGAGCGTGGTTTCGCCGAGCCGCACGCCTTGGGCCGTGAAAAGAAGGAATGCCAGCAACAGCAGAAACGAACGCAGCATGATATTGCTGTTGAGGTCCAGCAGACGCCTGAGGGCAGCGCGATCGATCAGGCGCGCGATGGGCGGCAATCTCAGGCCGCCCAGTATGTGGCGGCATACCATCAGGCCAACCATCATCGCGATGGCTTCGGAAATGACCGTTGCCCAGGCAATGCCTGCCAGTCCCCAACCTTCGACAAGCCCAAGATAGATCGAGAGCGCGCCGTTGAGGGCAGCGAGAAATACCTGCAGGATCAATGTTGTTGCGCTGCGGCCCAGCCCGACAAGCCAACCCAGGATCGCATAGTTCGCAAGCGTAAACCCGGTGGATAGCATGCGAATCTGGAAATAGGTTGCAGTGGCGTCGGCTACGGCCTTGCCAGGTGCCATGAACCACAGCGCGATCTCGAGCACGAGCGGTGCGACGATGGGAATGACAATACCGGCCAGCAGTGCGACGAAGAGCGCGCGAAACAGGACCTCGCGCATTGATGCTTCGTCCTGCGCACCCAGCGCCTGGGCGGCCAGTCCCGTGGTGCCTGAACGCTGAAAATTGAAAGAGACGAAAATCACGTCAATGATGATTGCACCTACGGCAAGCCCGCCCATCAAGGCTTCAGATCCAAGTCGGCCAGCGACGGCAGTATCGATCAACCCGAGTATGGGTGTGGTGAGATATGCCAGCGCCATCGGCAGGGCCAGCGCGAATATCATGGCGCTGTTCACCTGGAAGGGTCGAACGGGTTGGTGATCTGATTGTCCCGCTTCTTGCATCAATTCACCGATTGCCGACATGCCATATCGGCGCAAATCGCATCATTGGCGGCTTTGCGCCAGAGATTTCCGCCATATAGTAGCTGCATGCGCCTGCCCGTCGTTCATTCGCCTGAGTTCGAGACGCCCCTGCTGCGGCGCAATCGCTTTCCGATGCCGAAATACGGGCTGGTCGCCGACTTCCTGGCAAACGATGGTATCGCTGACAGGGGGAGCTTCTACACTCCCGCTCCCGCGCCTGCGCAATGGGTACAACTTGCCCATGATCGCGTCTATGTCGATCAGGTCTTCAACGCGAATGTACCACCTGAAATCTCGCGCCAGATCGGCTTCGACATAACGCAAGGTGTTGCGCTTAGAAGCCGTCACGCGAGTGCCGGTACGCTGCTTTGTGCACGACTGGCGCTGGAGCATGGAATTGCCTGCAGTACGGCCGGCGGCAGTCACCATGCGATGCGGGCACATGGGCGGGGATTTTGCGTGTTCAACGATGTTGGCGTTGCATCGAGCGTGTTGCTGGCCGATGGCACGATCGGTACAGCACTGGTTCTCGATTGCGATGTGCATCAGGGAGATGGAACTGCGGAAATCTTCCGTGATGAACCGCGGGTGAAGACCATTTCAATACATGGCGAGAAAAACTATCCGGCACGCAAGCAACAGTCGGATATCGATGTCGCGCTACCGGACGGAACCGGTGACGAGGCCTATCTGGAAGCGCTCGACCAGGTGCTGGAACGCTGCCTTGCATTCGGCACGCCTGACATTGTTTTCTACAATGCGGGTGTCGATCCCCACCGCGACGACCTGCTTGGCAGGCTTGCACTGAGTGATGGCGGACTGGAAGAACGCGACCGGCGCGCCATCGGCTTCTTCAGGGAACGTGGCATCGCCGTGGCCGGTGTGCTGGGCGGAGGCTACGGCGATGACGTAAACGCCGTGGCCCGGCGCCACACGATCCTGCACCGGGTGGCTGTGCAATTCATCTGACGAAATCAGCGCTTGCCGATGGCCAGAATGCGCATCAGCACGAACACCGGCACGACAACCATTGCGCCGTAAAGGAAATAGACCCCGATTCTGCCGAATGCCTCGTAGCCAAGTTCATACAGCCACTGGATGAAATCCCTTAGCGCGTACCAGACTTCGATTGGCGTGAAATGCAGGGCGCTCATGATGATGCCTACTATGAGCGAAACAACCGCGAGCTTCACAAAGGTGCGAAGGGGGGTATCTCCCAGAAACTGGGTTATGCGATCTGACAAAAGGAAACCCTCCGGTTGGTCGGGCGCAAGGTATGTACTTGCCCCTGCCTTTTCAAGATAGCGCGGACCGATGGCCACGATGTGTGCCGGATTGCTTCGATAACATGGCCCTCACTGGTTTCCCACCGGATCAACAATTCCTGCCGGACAGCCAGAATCGGTTTCACCGGCAGCGGCCATCAGGGACCGGATGTCCGGCCGCTCGCCAATCTTACCCACGAGGCCGATTGTCACTTCACGAATGATCTGGCGGGAGCCGTCGCGCTCACAGGCCATGCGAACACGCTTGCCTGCACCTGGTCCAAAACCAGCGTCGAACGCTGCGCGAATGTCGCTGACGCGAAGCTCACGGCCGATGTTTGCGGCAAACAGTTTTCCCACAGCCGAAGCGTTGACCGCTTCGAGAAGCGCAATGCTTGTGGCGAAATAGGTTTGCGCTGTTGCGCCTGGCATGCAGGTGCCGTGCTTGATCCATTCATGTCTGTGAAGCGCGGACCTTGTGCCCGGCATGGCGATTCGCAGGCGATCCCACAAGGGTTGGGGCAAACGATCAATTGGCAGATCGCGCCATCTGCCGGACTTGTCGGTTTCGATGACAGCCTTCTCGACTCCACAATAGACATTTGTTCCCGGTTGCGGCCAAAGGCCGTGGAGCGAGAACTGGCCTGCAGCTGGGTCTTCGCGGGAAATATCCCGGCATTCGGGCTTGCGCGAAGCTGTCTCACAGAAGGCCGGCTGCCAGGAGATCGCCAGAACATTGGAAGATTCTTGTGGCGTCGAAGACGACTGATCGCAACCGGCAAGCCAAAGCAGTCCCAGAAGGCACGGGCCTGCTGCCTGCAACCAGGGGGGTAGTTTCATTGTTCCTCGCTTGTTCGTCCGATTCAATCCGTACTATATTTGTTCCGTGTCGAATTCCCTAGCAGACCCGACCCATCAGGGCGATCCCCCTGATTTGCTTCCGCGACCCTTTGCCGACTGGTTCGGCTCAAGAGGCTGGCAACCGCGCGCCCACCAGCTGGAGATGCTCCGGCGTGTCCAGGGGGGTGAATCGGTCCTGCTGATAGCACCGACGGGTGCTGGCAAGACTTTGTCGGGCTTCATGCCCAGCCTGGCCGATCTCGCCCGAAGGCCGCGCCGCAAGCCGGGCCAGTCTGCGCAGGGCGTCCATACACTCTACATTTCGCCGCTCAAGGCGCTGGCCATCGACATCAAGCGCAATCTGGAAACACCGATTGCGGAGATGAAACTCGACATTTCCGTGGAAACGAGAACCGGTGACACGCCGCAGCACAAGCGACAGCGCCAGAAGCTGACACCGCCCTCAATCCTGCTGACGACACCCGAACAGCTTGCCCTGCTCGTGTCTGCACCCGATGCAGCGCGGTTTTTTGATGATCTGGACACTGTCATCTTCGACGAACTGCATTCGCTGGTTACTTCGAAGCGCGGACATCTGCTGGCGCTCGGGCTTGCTCGACTGAGGCGTTTGCGCCCTGCTCTGAAGGCCATAGGTCTTTCGGCAACCGTATCTGATCCGGTGGAACTGTGCCGGTGGCTTGTCGGGCAAGGTCCGCATGGCGAAATCCGCACGGCTGGCCTCATTGAGGTCGCAGGTGGTGCAAAGCCGGAGATCACCATCCTGAAGTCGCGTGAAAGGGTGCCGTGGTCAGGTCATTCCGCGCGCTACGCGATGGGCGAAATATATGAGGAAATATGCCGTCACCGAACGACACTGCTGTTCGTGAACACGCGTAGCCAGGCCGAACTCCTGTTTCAGGAGTTGTGGAAGATCAACGAAGACAATCTCGCCATCGCCCTGCATCACGGTTCGCTGGACGTCAGCCAGAGACGCAAGGTCGAGCAGGCCATGGCAGCAAACAGTCTGCGGGCCATTGTGGCGACTTCCACCCTCGATCTCGGCATCGACTGGGGGGATGTGGACCTGGTGGTTCATGTCGGCGCGCCAAAGGGTGCGAGCAGGCTTGCCCAGCGCATCGGCCGGTCAAACCACCGAATGGATGAGCCGTCGAAGGCGATCCTTGTGCCTGCAAACCGTTTCGAAGTTCTGGAATGCCAGGCCGCGCTGGATGCAAATTATCTTGGTGCACAGGATACACCGCCGCTGAGGTCCGGTGCGCTCGATGTTCTTGCCCAGCATGTGATGGGCATGGCTTGCTCCGGCCCGTTCCATGCAGACGAACTGCACCGCGAGATAATGACTGCAGCCCCCTATGCGGAAGTCACCCGCCAGACTTTCGACCGTGTGGTCGATTTCGTGGCCACGGGAGGCTACGCGCTCAAGAGTTACGAGCGCTATGCCAGGATCAGGAAGACAGCCGATGGAACCTGGCGTCTGACCCACCCTTCCCTGGCCCAGCAATACCGGCTCAACGCCGGAACGATCATCGAAGCTCCAATGCTGGACGTGCGCCTCACGCGCCATCGCGGGCGTGGCGGCAATGTTCGCGGCGGTCCCCTGCTTGGCAGGATCGAGGAAGGTTTTCTGGAAAGCCTCGTCCATGGCGACACTTTCCTTTTTGCTGGGAAAACGCTGCGTTTTGAAGGTATCCGCGAGAATGTCTGCCATGTCAGCAACAGCGATGATCGAAACGCGGCCATTCCCTATTATGCCGGAGGCAAGTTTCCGCTGTCGACCTATCTGGCCGACCAGGTGCGCCTGATGGTTTCAGACCCCGACAGCTGGTCGCGCCTTCCTGTCCAGGTGGCGGACTGGTTGCGCATCCAGAAGGAAAAATCCGTTCTGCCAGGCAGGGCGGATCTTCTGGTCGAAACCTTTCCCAGGGCAGACAAGTATTACATGGTCCTCTACCCCTTCGAGGGGCGGCTTGCGCACCAGACGCTTGGCATGCTCCTGACCAAGAGACTGGAAAGGGCAAAGGCGCGGCCACTCGGATTCGTGGCGAGCGACTATGCACTGGCAGTATGGGGGCTGATGGATTTCGGGCGAATGTTCACCAGAGGCGAACTGCCGCTCGATGCCCTGCTGGACGAAGACATGCTGGGCGATGACCTGGAGGCGTGGCTGGATGAATCCTTCCTGCTGAAGCGAACCTTCAGGCAATGCGCAACGATTGCCGGTCTCATTCAGAAGCGCCATCCCGGCAAGGAGAAATCCGGTCGCCAGATGACCGTTTCCTCTGATCTCATCTACGATGTGCTACGATCACATGATCCCGCTCACCTGCTGCTTGAAGCGACAAGGGACGATGCGGCACAGGGTCTTCTGGATGTGCGCAGGCTCGGAGACATGCTGTCGCGCATCAAGGGGAGAATCAGGCATAAGGAACTGGCGCAGATATCTCCACTGGCTGTTCCCATCATGCTGGAAATCGGAAAAGAATCGGTCGCTGGAGATGCGCAGGAAGCATTGCTAGCGGAAGCGGCAAACGAATTGCTGGAGGAAAGCAGCAGGTGACACGCTCGGCAACAGCCATGGCAGCAGTGATGCAGGAAGTCAGTTCACCTCTGTTGCTGGGCGACAATGCATTCCTGTGCGACTGGAGTGGATGCCTGTACTGGCCGGCACAGCGCCTGCTGTGCGTTTCTGACCTTCACCTGGAAAAGGGATCGTCGATGGCCGGGCGCGGCCACCTGTTACCCCCTTATGACACGAAGGCGACGCTGCAGCGACTGCACGATCAGATCGCTTGCTGGGATCCGCAGGTCGTGGTGTCGCTTGGCGACAGTTTTCATGACAATGCAGCCAGCGCCAGAATTCCATGCGAATTTCTGGATTTTCTGCAAGCCTGCATGGCGAAACGCGACTGGATATGGATTGCGGGGAACCATGACCGCGAGGCACCCGCCATTGCTGGCGGCAGTCATTGCGATACGCTTTCGATTGGCGATGTGACTTTCAGGCATGAACCCGATCCCGGGCAAATGGGTAAGGAAATCTGCGGCCACCTCCATCCCGCTGCAAGGATTGTCCGACGCGGGCGAACGGTGCGCCGACGCTGTTTTGCCAGTGACAGGAACCGTCTCATCATGCCGGCGTTCGGTGCTTTCACCGGCGGCCTGAATATCAGGGACGAGGCGTTCAGAGGCCTGTTCGATGAGGCGACGCTTGAGGCGCGCATGATCGGCAATGAACGGATCTACTGCATTGCTGGCAAGCTGCTGGTCTGAGCGTTTGTGAAATCAGAAGACCGCGACCAGCATGACGATATGCGTGGCAGCCACCATCAGTGTCAGCACGATCCTCAAATCGGCAAACCATTGTGGCCCTTCACCGCCGTGAATCGAGAAACTGTCCCAGGCACCCTGTGCGCTGTAGGCCAGCAACAGCAGCATGACGCCGGCAGCATCGGAAAGGAACAGCGCAATCCATCCAGCGAATGCGGAAAGGGTCGAAAGGAACAGGAGTTTCGGGGAAACCGGTTTCGCGAGGATCGCCATACCCCATCTGATCCCGCCCAGAAAGCAAAGGATCGCGACTGACCAGGTCTTGAACGCGTCGACATAGAAGGGAAACAGTGCGGCCGTTTTACCGGCAAGGAAACTCGCAATGCAAAGTGCCAGGAAAGGCAGCACGCCAGCCAGGGAAAGAACCCATGCGCCCTGGCGACCAGGGATCAGTTTCTCGGCATTTTCCGCCACTGTCCTGCTCCCGTCTATTTCCGCGTGCCGCCAAAGACGACACTGGCCAGCCAGCCCGTGAAGAGTGCTGCAAGGACCGCGATGATGCCGTACCAGAAGCTGTATTCATGGGCCAGGGTATACATGAGCTGTTCAAACCCGGCCTTTTCAACCCGCACTGAAGCCGAGCGACTTGATAAAAGTTCGCCATGACGGAACAGGTATGCGGTCACCTTGTGCGTACCGATCGGCACGTTGGAGGGAACTGCCAACGTGGCCCGGAACAGGCTCGACCCCAGGAAGGTCACGCCATTTGCATCTTCGGTGTATAGCGATTTCTGCTTGCGGATCCGCCGCAGGGAACTGGCGAATTCAGGTGCGGGCTGGATGAAGGTTGTGGCACCGCCCGAAAACAGGTTGAGCGAAAGACGATCAACGCCCAGTTGCGCCTTCTTCAATTCCTCTTCCGGCGCGACTGCGGCAAGTGCCCTGTTGGAAGCAAGCGCATAGAAACTTGGCACACCGCGATAGGTCCGGTTCTGGCGGTTCATCCAGATGCCTGCCACGCGCTCCTTGCGCCTGACGACAACTTCCTGGCTTGGCCCGGTAATCGTCACGACGATGGCATATTCGCTGAATGTCTGCGCGAGCTTGTCGGCATTCTCGATTGTGCCGAACACGGCCAGGCTCGTGCCTGAAAACTCCGAAGTCACCGGGATTACATCGGTTGAAAGGCCCATCTGTATCTGTTCAGGCAGCCGCCTGGTTGGCTGGCTTTGTGCCCGGGCATGCTCGCCAAGAGCGGCAATGAAGGTGAAAGCAAGAATCAGCCTGCAAACCAGACCAGCCGGGGACCTGTGCGGCGCGGAAAGACGGTTCATTCTAGCCGCCCCCCAAACCGGTGATCGTAATCGAATAAATGTCTGCCGGGGTCACGATCAGGTCGAAAGCAAGCCTGAGTGCTACTGACAGAACCAGCAGCCCGAGAAGGGCGCGAAGCTGATCGCCGCGCAGGCGATGACCCGCAGCAGCGCCAAACTGCGCGCCGATGACACCGCCAACCATCAGGATGAGCGCCAGGATGACGTCAACGCTCTGGTTGGCCGTGGACTGAAGCACGGTTGTGAAGGCTGTCACGAAAATGATCTGGTAGAGCGAGGTTCCGATGACCACGTTTGTTGGCACATGCAGGAGATAGATGAGGGCCGGCACCATGATGAAGCCGCCGCCGACACCCATGACCGAGACGAGTATCCCGACAAGGAAGCCAATGCCGATGACCGGAATAGCGCTGAGATAGAGTTTCGACTTGCGGAACCGCATCTTGAACGGGAGGCCGTGGATCCAGTTGTGCTGGCCCGAGCGGCGGATGTCAGCCTTGCCTCCAGCCTTGACACGGCGTCGTGCCCTGATGCTTTCGACAAGCATGAGCGAGCCGATGGTTCCCAGGAAGAAGACGTAAAGAATGCCGATGATCAGATCGAGCTGACCGGCCTTGCGCAGCATGGTGAAAATGACAACGCCAAGGGCGGAGCCGATCACGCCACCGACCAGTAGCACGGTGCCGAGCTTGATGTCGATCGTGCCGCGTCTCAGATTGGCAATCGTACCGGAAACGGACGAAGCAACGATCTGGTTCGCGCCGGTCGCAACTGCGACCGCAGGAGGGATGTTGTAGAAAATAAGGAGCGGCGTCATGAGAAAGCCGCCGCCGACGCCGAACATTCCCGAAAGAAACCCGACAGCAACGCCCATGCTGAACAGGATGAAAACATTCACCGACAGTTCCGCTATGGGGAGATAGATGCTCACCGGTTGCTCCGGTTCAGGTTGAAAAAAACGGCACAGCCTTCCGGAGCGTTACGGAATGCTGTCTCAGCGCCAATGACCAGTGTTAATGCGCCTCACAAACTGGCTTGTCAATTCCACGCAAAGGGCCGCGGAAAATCGGATGCGCGCAATCCGCCGACCGATGTGTTCGAAGCCGTTCAACCCTGTTTTCGCGATGAGGCAGCGACACCGGGACACATGGTCCAGGCATTGCCACAGGTCCCGCCAGAGCTAGCGCGCTGAAAATCCTGTCAGTCGAGCGAGAGATCGATCAGGCGCTTGCTTCGCTCAGCCTGGCGATGAGATCGGCGTTGACTTCACCACTGACGGGAAGGCCGGCGCGCTCCTGAAACTTCCTGATCGCATCACGCGTCTTGGAACCCATCACGCCATCGGCAGGGCCGGGGTCAAAGCCGAGCGTTGCCAGCAGTTGCTGGGTGCGCTTGATCATTTCTGCGGGCGACAATTCTGTCGAAAGACCCGGCTGATCGTTCTTCCATTCCGGCTTTATAGTGGCGGTGTTTGCCGAGACATCGAGTTCGGCTGGCTTCCATAGGCCAGCCAGGCCGCGGGCAGTCTGCAACTGGTCGGGGCGCATGGAGTTGGCCAGTGTATCGCGCTTCTGTGCAGCATCGGTGTCGCCGCCATCGGCTGCAACCGAGAACCACTTGTACGCTTCGACCAGATCTTCGGGCACGCCCTTGCCGCGGGTGTAGAGAATGCCGAGGTTTACCTGGCTGTCCTTGACGCCGAGTTCAGCGGCCTTTGCGAACCAGGCGGTTGCAGCCTCCATGTCCTGGCGACCGTCCAGCAGGCCGGATGCGTGGAGCACGGCGAGATTGTGCATGGCAAGCGCATTACCCTGTTCTGCTGCACGCTCGTACCACAATGCCGCCTTCTGGATATCGACGGTCACGCCGTGTCCCTTTTCATGGAAATTCGCCAACCTGTACTGGGCTGGCGCAAAACCTGCGCGGGCGGAAAATTCATACCATTGCGCTGCAGCTGCAAGGTCGCGCTCGATGCCATCGCCATCGGTGTAGCGGCGCGCAATCTCGAACAGTGCTTCGGGGTCACCCGATGCCGCTGCCTGACGCAGAACGGCGTTGCCGGTGTCAACCGGGGGAACCGGCACGCTGGTAATGGCTTCCGGCGCAGCACCCTGCTCCGCCTGCCCGCCTTGCCGGGGTTCCTGACCTGCGGTCTGGCTCAGAGCACTGCCGGCCTGGTCAGTGGCAGTTGCCGAAGCCACTTCCTGCCCGCTGCCGCCCTGCGTATCGCCGGACGATGCCACAATAGGCTGATCGGTCGGCTGGACGGATGACTGCCCGGAGGACTGGCTGCCTTCACTTTGAGCTGCGTTGGTCTGGCCTGTGGAAGCCAGATCGCTGCCCTGTGCGTGCGGCTGGGGCTGCTCATCAACGATCTCGACATTGTCGCCGCCCAGGAAGCGCCCGGCAATCGGACCTGCAAAGATTGCAATCGCGGCAACTGCGGCAGCAGCCAGCAGCAATTTCTTCTTGCCAGCCAGAATGCCGGCAATGCTGCCGAGTGCGGCTGGTGCCTTCACCCTTGACCCGGATTTTTCTTTCGTCGGCGCAGCTTCCTCGCGCTGTTTGGCAGCAGCCTGAGCGGCCTGCACTTCGCGACGCTTCTGCGCAATCAGGTCCTGGGTTTCGCGCGCCGTGTTCGTTTCCTGCGCGGGTTGGCCGGCTGGCTTGCGACGGGCGGAGGCCTGGCGCATCAAAGCTTCGAGATCCGGCACACCTGAACCAGGTTCAAGTGGCACATCGTCCACTTCTGGTTCGGGGACTTCCATTGACGCCTGATCTTCGGAGTAAACCTCAGGCGCCATTTCATCTTCATGCCGGACCATTTCCGGCAATTCATCTATATGCAGACCCGGGGCTTCGGCATCCTGCAATTCGCTGTGATGAACCGGCTGGTGGGTAATCTCGGAGAGATAAGATTCAGCTGGCCGCTCCATGGTGGCAGCAGACATTCGCTCATGCGAACCATGGGCATCGGCATGTTGACGGGCCGGAGCCTCCACTTCCATATGGTGGCTTCGTGCAGCCTGAACCGGCGCAGCGGTCGAAACCGCGTGAAGCCTGTCCTCGATGGCGTTCAGTCGATCGCCGATCATGTCCATGGTTTCGCGCACGGCATCAAATGAAGCGGTTGACCGCTCTCCAAGATGCCGCGTGTTTTCTTCCAGCGAGCGGATTTCGGCTACAATCTGTTCCAGTGCGCCGATTTCATCTGCGCTCATGGCAGGTGCGGAAGCCGATCCGGCATTTTCTGCGACCAGCGAAGCAGCGCGTTCGGCTGCCTGGTTGGCGACTTCCATGGCGATGTCGCGGCTGTTGACGAATTGCTGCTCGATATTGTCAAGGCGCTGATTGATGGGCTCGAGGTCAAATCCTGACGCTGCAACCGTGCTCAGCTGGCTGACGATGCCGGAAAGCTGGCGCTCGAGCGCTTCAAGCTGTGCCTGTTCGGGCAATTCCGGTCTGGCCGCGGCAACCACTTCGAGGCGCTCGCCCAGGGCGTGCAACATGTCCACGATCTGGCTGCTTGTGGACGCGGCCATTTCACCATCGAGCGCAGGAGCGACGCCAGACTGCATCTGATCAAGGCGCGAGGCAATTTCCACCAGCTGGGCATCGATGGAGTTGAACGCATTGGCGACATTGTTCTCGAATTCAGGATCAGGCGATCCCGAAGCGATGGTCATTGCGTCGAAACGGCGGGCTATGTCATCAAGCCGCGCTGCGATTTCGGAACCCTCGTCCATTCCGGCGGCGGCCATTCCCATCGCGGGAAGGTTGTCCAACCGGGCGGACAGATTTGCAAGCTGTTCTGCAATTGCATCCAGCGGTGCGGTGTCAGGCTGTTGTTCAGGACCGCGTTCGGCAATTTCGTCCACTGCCTTGGCGAGGGTCGCGATGCGCGCTTCGATGCGATCAAGCGAATCATTGTCGGAAGCCGGGTTGACCGACACTGCGACAAGCGCGCGGGTGATTTCATCAAGGCGGTCGTTGATATGCGCGAAATTGCGGCCGACGGAGAGTTCACCCTCACCGGTGAGGGAATCGAGGGATCCGTGCAGCTGGTCGATCTGTTCGGCGAGTGCGGCAACAGGAGCATGCTCAACCTGTTCGCGGATCGCGGAGACATGGTCGGACAGGGCGGCTATCCGGCTGAGGGTTTCATGGCTGGAAGTGGCTTCAATACCCTTGCCGATTGCTGCTGAAACCGTCTCTTCAATGCGCGACAGGATTTCGGCGTATCCGCTCTCGATTGAACGAGCCACTCCGCCAAGGTCAATGTGGGACGGTGCCTGACTTGAAACTTCCGAAAAATGTTCGCGGATCGCGTGCAGTTCCGCCGCCACTTCCTCAAGATGGGAAGGGCCGGCACTGGCGTTGCCCTGCAGGCCAGCAATTGCGTCCGACATTTGACGCAGCGAGGCTTCAAGCCCCTGATTGCCACCAGACTGGGCTACATTCTGTATCGCACTGGACAATTCCTTGCGGACGCTCGACAATTCCGCGCGCATCTGGCGGGAGAAATCTTCCATCGCCTCGTGAAGCGAGGACATGTCCAATGCCGGAGCAACCGAAGTAGCCTGGCGAACGGGCGACTCGGCTCGCGTGGCTGCCATGCTTGCCAGTTTGCCGGAGAGCGCTTCGATGCTGTCGCGGATCCTGTCCATGTCGGGATGCGCGGAAGCGGGCTGGAGCGGCACGCCATATTGTGGCTGGGCTGGACTTGCATAATTGGGAGACTGGGCCGCGCGGGAATGGTCTAGTGACGAAGTAAAGCGCGGCTCGCTGTGCGGCTGCCGCTGATTTGGAGCCGAATTGCGCGCCAGTCGGGCGTCAAGCTGCCGGTCGACGGCATCGATCATGCTGTCGTGATGAGACGGCGATCCGCCTGACGCGTTTTCCCGGAGGCGTTCCAGTTGCGATTTCAATCGACTCATGACTTTCCCTGATACCCGGTTGGTGCTCCCCGATTCGTTCGATAGCTGGCGTGATTTGCGGGAGCACAAATCGAATCCCTTCTGCCAGCGACAACATTTCCGTAAACAGGGTAAACAAGCCGTTAACTGCAGAGGTTAAAAGCGTAGCCAACGTTAACTTGTCATGGGGCTTGTCCGCAGATATTACCGATATGGTCTTTCAGAATCCGGACAAAGACGATAAAACAGTGCCGCAGGGTAAAGCGTGTAACCGTTACCCATTCCCGTTTTACGGTCTTTACGTGGCGGTACTGACTGAAACAGATCATATGCATCCCATCGATAGGCGCGATGCAGGCCATAGCCGCATCACCAATTGAGGGGAAGGAGAACAACAACAGCTGTGCTGTCTGTAAAAAACTGATGTGTTGTCCCAGGGGCGAGATAAGGGCACACGTTACGTTTGATACAGGCGAATGGCACCAAAAGAGGTTTGGAATGCCGGATACCGAACAGAATATCCGTCTTGATGAACTTTTTTCGGAAGCACCCGGTGATACGGGGTTCGAAAAAGAGATTTACAGGATCGGTGATCTTGCCCGTGAATTCGGCGTTACGCTGAGAACCCTTCGATTCTATGAGGATCGCGGGCTTGTCAGCCCGGAACGCGATGGCTCCACAAGACTCTATTCGCCCAGGGATCGGGCGAGGCTCAAGGTCATCCTGCTCGCCAAGCAGGTTGGATTTTCACTCGTGGAAATCCAGGAACTGATGGCGATCTACGACAAGAGCGAGGATATGGAAGATCCAGCAGGCGTGCTGCTAGATCGTTTCACTGAACAGCTCGACGTGCTCGTGCGACAGAGAAACGAGATGGATGCTGCCATTGAAAAGCTGAAGCGGACCATCCAGGCTTTCGAAGCGGCTTCCTGAGGCCAGACCTCCGACACCAGGCATGAGTCAGAATGAAACCGCACGCTTCGCGGCGGCTTTCGTTCGCTGTCGACTCGCAAGGCCATGATGCATGGCCTGACTGCTGGGCCCAATCGCATGGCATGAACGATTACGAGACAGGCTGGCCAGTATCGCCGGATCGCGGATTATTCGGGGCGAATTTCTTCCGCAATCAGGCATGGTAAGGCCAGAACATGCAACTCCGGGGCGAAACCGCAATGCGGTGAAGGGGAGTTGCATCGCGGGAGCATTCAACGGGGCACACGGATGCTCCCGCAACCATCACAAGGCGGACCACACGAGCGTAGGCGGACATGGTGACCATGTTCGCCTTTTTCGTATTTCCAGACCGTAAAATGACGGCGCGAAAATAATTGACGTTTACGCAAACGTAAAAGTTTGATATTTGCTCCGCAATCACCATGTTCAGCTCCATGGCTGCGGCTGAGAGCGGCTGCGCTGACATTGGTATTGAACAATCGACCGGTTCCAGCAAGGCGAACCGGACACAGACACGGACCCGAGGAGAAATCCGATGCCCAGCTATTCGGCACCTGTTGAAGACACGCTTTACGTTCTCAACGACATTCTCAACATCCAGCGCTACAACAATCTGCCAGGTTTCGAGGACGCGACACCCGACATGATCGAAGCGATCCTGGGCGAAGCTGCCAAATTGTGCGAGCAGGTCCTGCAGCCGATCAATCATTCCGGTGACCAGGAAGGCTGCACGCGCCATGCTGATGGTTCGGTGACCACACCGAAAGGCTTCAACGAAGCTTACCAGTCCTATCGTGAAGGCGGATGGATGGGCCTTTCCGCCGATCCCGAATATGGCGGCCAGGGACTTCCCTACACGCTGCATTCGGCAGTGGGCGAGTATCTTTCCTCATCGAACATGGCTTTTTCCATGTATCCGGGCCTCACGCAGGGAGCCATCGCGGCGATCCAGGTGCACGGTTCTGCTGAACAGAAGCAGAAATATCTTCCCAAGATGATTGACGGCATCTGGACCGGGACTATGAACCTGACCGAGCCGCATTGCGGTACCGATCTCGGCCTCCTGCGCACCAAGGCTGTCGCAAACGGCGATGGCAGCTACAGGATTTCCGGCCAGAAGATCTTCATCTCCGCAGGGGAGCACGACCTGTCGGAAAACATCGTGCACCTTGTACTCGCCCGCATCGAGGGCGCGCCGGAAGGCACCAAGGGCATTTCGCTGTTCATTGTGCCCAAGTTCGTGGTGGACGATGCAGGCAATCCGGGCGCGCGCAATGGCGTGTCGTGTGGTTCCATTGAAGAAAAGATGGGAATCCATGCCAATTCGACCTGCGTGCTGAACTATGACGAGGCGACCGGCTGGCTTATCGGCCAGGAAAACAAGGGCCTCAACGCGATGTTCGTGATGATGAACGAGGCTCGCCTGGGCGTCGGGCTTCAGGGTCTGGCGATTTCTGAGGTCGCCTACCAGAATGCGGTCGCATACGCACGCGAACGCATCCAGGGCCGCGCGCTGTCCGGCCCGAAGGCTCCTGACAAGAAGGCAGACCCCATCATCGTTCACCCGGATGTTCGGCGCATGCTCATGAACATCAAGGCGTTCAACGAGGCTGCGAGGGCCTTCATGTTGTGGACTGCGCTGAAGGGCGACATTTCGCATCGTTCAGGCACACCGGAAGAACGCCAGGCGGCTGATGACGTGATGGGACTGCTGACACCGATCGTGAAGGGCGTGCTGACGGATGTAGGCTTCCAGAACACGGTCAACGCTCAGCAAATCTTCGGCGGGCATGGCTATATCGAAGAATGGGGAATGAGCCAGTTCGTGCGCGATGCCCGCATCGCCATGATCTATGAGGGTGCCAACGGAATCCAGGCCCTCGACCTCGTCGGCCGCAAGCTGCCGAAGGATGGCGGACGCGCACTCAGGCTCTTCATGGAAGAAGTCAATGCATTCACCGGCAAGCACCGCGACAATGAAGCGATGCAGCCCTTCACAAAGCCATTGCGCAATTCAGTCAAGGCGATGGAAGCGGCGACCATGTGGCTGATGAAGAACGGCATGGCCAATCCTGACAATGCCGGCGCAGCCTCGATGGACTACATGCATCTGATGGGTCTTGTGGCGCTGGGATACATGTGGGCGATGATGGCTGAAAAATCGCAGACGGCGCTTGCAGAAGGAGCCAATGACAAGGCAAGCTTCCATGAAAGCAAGCTCGCCACGGCACGCTACTTCATGGAACGCATCATGCCGGAGGCGCAGGCCCATCTTGCGCGTATTGAAGCAGGCAGTGAATCCATGATGGCGCTGAATGCGGGAGCTTTCTAAATCGGCCTGACAGAAAGGAACTTGGGCATGCATCCATCCAGTATCCTTGGCGTTGCGAAACCGTCCTGGGAAAGTGAAGACGTCACCATGCTGCGGGACATGGCGGCCCGTTTCGTGGAAAACGAAATCACACCCAACTACGAACGCTACGAACAGCAGGAAATGGTGGATCGTGCGCTTTGGAACAAGGCGGGCGCAAACGGGCTTCTGTGCGCTGCAGTGCCGGAAGAATTCGGCGGCGCGGGCGGGAGTTATGCCCATGAAGCTGTCATCATCGAAGCCCTTGGACATGGTGGAACGGATGGATTCGGGGCGGCGCTACATTCGGCAATCGTCGCGCCGTACATCCTTCACTATGGTTCGCAGGAGCAGAAGGAAAAATGGCTTCCCCGCCTTGCAAGCGGAGAACTTGTCGGCGCAATAGCGATGACTGAACCCGGTGCCGGTTCGGATCTGCAGGGCGTGAAGACAAGCGCCGTGAAAGACGGAAACCACTACAGGATCAATGGATCCAAGACCTTCATCACAAACGGGCAACTGGCCAACCTCATCATCCTGGTGACCAAGACCGATCCGTCGAAAGGTGCCAAGGGGACCTCGCTCATCGTTATCGAGACCGACGGCCTCGAAGGATTTGAACGCGGACGCAACCTCGACAAGATCGGCCTGAAGTCAAACGACACGTCCGAGCTGTTCTTCAACGATGTGCGCGTTCCCACGGCAAATCTGCTTGGCACCGAAGAGGGCCAGGGTTTCGTCCAACTCATGCAGCAATTACCGCAGGAACGCCTGCTCATTGCCAACCAGGCAATTTCCGCAATCGAGCGCGCGCTGATGCTGACCATCAATTATGTCAAGGAGCGCACGGCATTCGGGCAGCGCATCATCGATTTCCAGAACACACAGTTCAAACTTTCCCAATTGAAGGCTGAAGCCGTGCAGTTACGCGTTTTCGTCAACCATTGCGTCGGACTGCACCTGGAAGGCGGACTTGATCCGGTGACCGCTTCGATGGTGAAGATGCTTTCAACCGACCTGCAGTGCAAGGTAATGGACGATTGCCTCCAGCTGTTCGGCGGCTATGGCTACATGAACGAATATCCAATTGCGCGCATGTTCCGCGACGCTCGCGTGCAGCGCATCTATGGCGGCACCAATGAAATCATGAAATTGCTGATTTCGCGGAGCCTTTGAATAGATGCGCGAAGCAGCCGGCAGATCTGCACTGCATGCCTATTGTGCGGTGAAGGCGATGAATGCAGTTGCCGTGCGCGCCGGGCTGAACGAGAATAGCGCGATGCCATCATCGCAACTGCGCCCGGACGGGCGAACTGCCAACCATTGAGGGAGAGAACCTTGCCCAAAGGATACTGGATCGGCCATATCGACGTCAAAGACGCCGAAACCTACAAGAAATATGTCGAGGGCGCGACGCCAGCCTACAAGGAGCATGGTGCCCGTTTCCTCGTACGTGGAACGCCATCGCAGCAGGTTGAAGGCGATGCGATCGGTCCCCGCCATGTCGTGATCGAATTCCCGACCATTGAAGCAGCCAGGGCCTGCTACAACAGCGCCGCCTATCAGGCGGCACGCGAGCACCGCCTTGCAGCCTCGATCGGAAGGCTGATCATATCGGAAGGGGTCGAGTAATGCCCAAGGGATACTGGATTGCGCATGTCGACGTGCAGGACCCCGAGCGCTACAAGCCCTATGTTGAAGGCGCGCGACAGGCATTCATCGACTATGGCGCCAGGTTTCTGGCCCGCGGCGGCCCCTATGAACTGATGGAAGGCGACATCATTGGTGCCCGCCATGTCGTCATCGAGTTCAAGGACAAGGCGACAGCGGAAGCATGCTGGAACTCGCCGACCTACCAGGCAGCGCGCGAGCACCGCCTGGCATCGTCCAGAGGTGGTATCGTGATCGTCGAAGGGACAGAATGATGGCAGAGTTCGAACTGCAATGTTTCAGCGAAAGTGGCAACGCCTACAAGGCGGCGCTCATGCTGGAACTATGCAAGGCAGACTGGAAGCCGGTTCGCGTGGCATTCTTTGCTGGCGAGACGCGCAGTCCACAGTACCGCGACAAGAACGTGATGGGCGAAGCGCCAGTCCTGGTGCACCACCGCAAGGGTGGCGATCTCACCTTGTCCCAGTCAGGTGTCATACTGATCCATCTCGCTCGTCATTTCGGACAGTTCAATGCGCGTAACGAGTCTGAGGAGTATGAAATCCTAAGGTGGATCCTTTTCGATAATCACAAGCTGACTTCCTATTCGGCCACGGCGCGCTTCATGGGTTATTTCATGAAGAAGACAGACGATCCTGCAACTCAGTTCTTGGCCGCACGCGCGGCAGGTGCATGGAAAGTTCTCAATACCCATCTAGAGGGACGGGAATGGGTGGTTGGAGACAGGGCGACCATCGCCGATCTGTCGCTTTGCGGATATCTGTTCTGGCCGGAACAGATCGGTGCCAACTGGGATGACTACCCCAATATCAAGGCCTGGCTGGAGCGGATCAGATCCCTGCCAGGTTTCAAATTGCCGGAGGCGCTGATGCCTTCCGGCCAGGACCAACAGACACAGACAGCGTGAAAACACGCGCCAGTCCACGACAAGGAGCAGTATCATGGCAGACGCTTTCATCTACGACCATGTAAGAACGCCGCGAGGCAAGGGAAAGAAGGACGGCAGCCTGCATGAAGTGCCAGCCGTTCGCCTGTCCGCACACACCCTATCCGCCCTGCGCGACCGCAACGGCATCGACACGAAAAATGTCGACGATGTGATCCTGGGCTGCGTTGACCCGGTTGGCGAAGCAGGTTCCGACATCGCGCGTGCAGCCGTGTTCGAGGCCGGCTACGATACCAGCGTGCCGGGGATGCAGATCAACCGTTTCTGTGCTTCCGGCCTTGATGCAATCAATTTCGCAGCGTCCAAGATCCATGCGGGTTCCGACGATGTCGTGATCGCAGGTGGTGTTGAATCCATGAGCCGTGTCGGCATGGGCATGTCGGGCGGAGCCTGGCCGATGGACCCCTCCGTCGCAGTGCCTTCCTATTTCATGCCGCAGGGTGTGTCGGCCGATCTGATTGCCACGAAGTATGGCTTCAGCCGCGATGATGTCGATGCCTATGCCGTGGAGAGCCAGAAGCGCGCCGAAAAGAGCTGGAAGGACGGTCGTTTCAAGAATTCGGTCGTGCCGGTACGTGACATCAACGGCATTACCATTCTCGACCGTGATGAACATATGCGCCCGGGAACCGACATGCAGAGCCTTGCCTCGCTTGATCCATCGTTCGTCATGATGGGTGAAATGGGCGGCTTCAATGCCGTGGGTATCCAGGCTCATCCCGATGTCGAAACAATCCGGCACGTGCACCATGCCGGCAATTCGTCCGGTATTGTTGACGGCGCGTCGGCGGTTCTGATGGGCTCGAAAGCTGGCGGCAAGAAGCTGGGCATGAAGCCTCGCGCAAAAATTCGCGCATTTTCCAACATCGGATCGGACCCCGCACTGATGCTTACCGGTCCGATCGACGTTACCGAGAAGCTGCTGAAGCGCGCCAAGATGAAGCTGTCGGATATCGACCTGTTCGAACTGAACGAGGCATTTGCCTCGGTGGTGCTGCGCTACATGCAGCATTTCTCGATCCCTCATGACAAGATGAACGTGTGTGGCGGTGCCATTGCTCTGGGTCATCCGCTCGGTGCAACCGGCGCGATGATCCTGGGAACGGTACTTGATGAACTGGAACGCCGCGATCTCAACACCGCCCTGGTTACGCTTTGCATCGGCGCGGGCATGGGAACAGCAACGATCATCGAACGCGTGTGATCGGCGCGTGTGACTGGCAAAAGGACAAGAAGAATGGCCTACAAGAATTTCAACGTTGAAAAAGACGCCGATGGCATCGTGCTGGCAACCTGGGACATGCCGGGCAAAAGCATGAACGTGATCGATGAAGGCGTCATGGAAGACCTGTCCGCTCTTGTGGATGCAACTTCCCAGGATGCTTCGGTCAAGGGTGTTGTCGTGACGTCGGGCAAGGAAGCCTTTTCCGGCGGTGCCGATCTTTCCATGCTGCAGGGAACCTTTGCGACATTCCAGAAAATGAAGCGCAAAGATCCCGAAGCTGCGGCCAAAACGCTGTTCGAAGGCGCTTCGCGTCTTCAGGGCATCTACCGGCGCATCGAGACGAGCGGCAAGCCGTGGGTTGCAGCGATCAATGGCGTTGCCATGGGTGGAGCGCTTGAACTGGCGCTCGCCTGTCATGGCCGCGTCGTTGCGGACAATCCGAAGCTGAAACTTGGCCTGCCCGAAGTGAAGGTTGGCCTCTTCCCCGGTGCTGGCGGAACGCAGCGCGTTCCACGCCTCATCAATACACAGGAAGCGCTGCAAATGCTCCTGCAGGGCAAGAGCTACGACGGCGCAAAGGCAAAACGCCTTGGTCTGGTGCATGACGTGGTGCCTGCAAAAAAGCTTGTCGAATCCGCGCGCAAGATGATTCTGGATGGGCTCAAAGCGGTCCAGCCCTGGGATGAGAAGGGCTTCAAGCTGCCCGGCGGCCCGGTATATTCGGCGGCCGGCGCCCAGTTGTTCCCACCGGCCAATGCCATCTATCGGCGCGAGACCTACGACAATTACCCAGGTGCACGCGCGATCATGAAGTGCGTCTACGAGGGCTTGTTGCTGCCGATGGATACGGCGCTGCGCGTCGAAAGCCGCTACTTCGCGAACGTCCTGCAGTCCACGGAAGCGGGAATGATGATCCGTTCGCTCTTCCTGTCACTGCAGGAACTCAACAAGGGGGCGCGACGCCCCGAAGGGGTTGCTGCCTCGAAGATTCGCAAGGTGGCTATACTGGGTGGCGGCGGCTTCATGGGCGCTGGCATCGGCTATGTCACGGCAAAGGCCGGGATCAAGGTTGTCCTTCTCGACCGCGACCAGGCTGCGGCTGACAAGGGCAAGGCGCATTGTGCAAGTCTTGAAGACGGGGCGATCTCCAAGGGCCGTTCGAGCGCAGAAGCCAAGGAAAAGCTGCTGGCGCTTGTGGAAGCAACCACGGATTATGCGGCGCTTTCAGATGCCGATCTGGTGATCGAGGCCGTCTTCGAGGATTCGAACGTCAAGAAGGGCGTAACCGAAGAAGCGGCAAAGCACATGAAGCGCTCTGCGATCTTTGCGTCCAACACTTCGACAATTCCGATTACCGGACTGGCAAAGAACTTCCCTCGCCAGAAGGATTTCATCGGCATTCACTTCTTCTCGCCTGTCGACAAGATGATGCTGACCGAGATCATCATGGGCAAAAAGACGGGCGACAGGGCGCTGGCCGTTGCACTGGATTACGTGCGCGCGGTCAAGAAGACACCGATTGTCGTCAACGACACGCGCGGCTTCTACATCAACCGCATGGTGCTGCGTTACATGTCCGAAGCCTACAACATGCTTATTGAGGGCATTCCGGCCGCGATGATCGAGAATGTGGCGAAGATGGCCGGCATGCCGGTCGGACCGCTGGCGCTCAACGATGAAACGGCAATCGACCTGTCGCACAAGATCCTGCATCAGACGATCCGGGACATGGGCGAAAAGGCGGTTGAAGCAAGCCATGTCGAACTGGTCAATTCGATGGTCGAGAAGCATGGGCGTTTCGGACGCAAGAATGGCAAGGGCTTCTACGACTACCCGGCCAAGCCGGCAAAGAAGCATTTGTGGCCAGGCCTCAAGGATCTCTATCCGCAGCAGGATCCAGACAAGATTTCCGTTCAGGAAATCAAGGATCGATTCCATGTCGTGATTGCACTGGAAGCGGCGCGCTGCGTCGAGGAAGGCGTTGTTACCGACATGCGCGAGGCGGATGTCGGCTCGATCCTCGGTTTTGGGTTTGCACCCTTTACCGGCGGAGCGATTTCCTACATCGAAGGCATGGGAACGGCGGCTTTCGTTGCCAAGGCCAAGGCGCTTCAGAAGAAGTATGGCAAGCAGTTCAAACCGGGCAAGCAGCTCCTTGCCATGGCGCAGAACAATGAAAGCTACTATGCGCGCTTCAATCCGCCAGCGCAGGTGAGCAAGGCGGCCTGATCCCAGCCGCACAAGGTGTGAGACCCCGGCCCCAGTGGCCGGGGTTTTTTTATGAACCTCGGCACAAGTTCCCGCTGACACGGTCGCAATGTCGCGAACAGGTGGGAATTTCTAGTCGGTCATGTTTGCTTCCGCGATACGCTTCATGCGTTCACGATCAGGGACAATGGCCTGCCCATCGGGACTGAAAACAGTCTTGAAGTCGAACACGGCAGGCGCTGGACCGTGTCTTTCCAGCTCTGCATGTCTTGCCACGGCTTCCGCCCAGTCCGGGCGATGGCCCGCCTCGACCCACCAAACGGCATAGGGTGGCCAACTGGGTTTGACATTCCATAGCCGACCCTGTTTCAAGGCCTCCTTGTGAAGGCCGAAATAGCTGAACGCCATGGCGGATTCCACATCCTTCCACAGGGACAGCGTCGACGGCGCACAGCCGTCACCCGTTTCAACATAGTGGACCGGAAACTGCTGAATGCCCCAACTGTCCGGTCCTGCTTCGCCGTCATAGCCGGAGCGCGCAATCAGGCCCGAAGCCCTGTCCACACGTTCGAGCACGCGGTCGTTAAGGGTGTGGAAGCCGTCATTTGCTGGATCGGCTGACGGCTTGAGGAAAAGGCCGAAAGTGTAAAGTGCCAAATCATGCGTCATGCTCTTTTAATGCCCTGCTGGCGTGTTGGCATTCCCCAGGCGCGGCAGGAGGGCTTTCATGTTGGCGCGTGTCATTGCTTCCGCCAGACGAGATAGTAGCCCTCCGGCTCCATAGAATCGCGATAATATGTGCCCAATTCCCGTAACACGGTTTCCATCGTGCCAGCCTTTTCAAGCTGCTCTGTCATTTCACTGAATCCGGCTGATTCCCAGACATCCTTGTGTACTGTTGCAGCAAACAGGCCTTCCCTGCGCAACACCCGAAACAATTCCGGCAGGCAGGAAGCGCCGACATGGGCGTGCGTGAAAGTGCCCGTGCAGATCAATGCGTCATAGCTTTCATCCGGCAATTCAAGCGGTGCGTTCAAATCAGCCTGCAACAGGTGACCGTAGATCGAGCGCGACCGGGCAACGCCCAGCATCTCGGGAGAGAAGTCGAGGCCATCAGGTTGGCGATATCCCAGGCGGTTCAGTTCAACGCCTGCCAGGCCGGTGCCGCAGCCAACATCCAGTATCCGGGCTTTGTGATCGGGAACGTGGCCCGCCAGCAGTTCGGCCGTCTTTTTCGGTGTGAGATAGCCAAGCCCCTCCAGCATTGTCTTGTCGTAGCTTCTTGCCCATTCGCGATACAATGAATGGGCTTCATCCTTGTCATGAAGCGCGTAGGCCCTGGCAAGCAACTGTTCAGGCGTTTGCGGGTTCACGATTTTGTTCCGTCCTTTTCACAACGGGTTGAGCCGAAGGTGCTTGTGGCACGATCGCAGGCTGATAATCTCCGCTCAGTCTTTCGGAGGAAACATGAGCGCTACCATCGACTATTTCCTGACCACGGTTTCACCCTTCACCTACCTTGGCAACAGGTTACTGGCGGAAATTGCCGCGCGCCAAGGCAGGAGCGTCAATGTGCGTCCCTTTTCCCTGGTGGGCGTTTGGGAAAAGTCGGGGTCGGTTCCCCTGTCCCAACGTTCCGAGGCGCGCCAGCGCTACAGGCTGGTGGAGTTGCAGCGCATTGCCCTTTTCCGCAACCTGCCACTGACCCTCAAACCGAAGCATTTTCCTGTCAATCCGGAACGAGCTGATCTCTGCGTCACAGCCCTTTCCCTTGCGGGCAAGGATGCGCTTGGTGCTGTCCAGGCATTTGGCGAGGCCATATGGGTGAACGAACAGGATATTTCCGATGAAAACGTCATCGCCTCCATACTGAAAGGGCTTGGGCACGATGCCTCGCTCGTTCTGGCGGAATCAGCGCGCCCCGAAGTGGTTGAACAACGCCAGCAGAACACCAGGGCAGCGATCGAGGCTAGTGCGATAGGCTCACCCTGCTATGTCTACAAGGGCGAGACCTTCTGGGGACAGGATCGCCTTGAGATGCTCGAGGCGATGATCGCCAGTGGGCGCGATGCCTTTCATGCGGTCTGATCGCACGCACCTGGCACAAGCGGATTTCAGCGCGATCAATGGGCTGGACTTGGACGAAATCCCCGTCTAAGTAGAAGGAATAATTTCCTTTACCGGGATAGATTGATGTTGTCGCATGAAGGCATCTGGGCTGCCATTGATGCCCTGGCGGAAAAGAACCGACTGACCGCTTCCGCGCTCGCGCGCAGTTCCGGTCTTGATCCGACCAGCTTCAACAAGTCAAAGCGGGTAACGGGTTCCGGGCGTCCGCGCTGGCCATCGACAGAATCCATTTCCAAGGCATTGAAGGCGACACGAACCAGCCTAGAAGAGTTTCTTGAAATGGTGCCGGACACGGTAGCAACACGGTCGAAGAACCGGGCACTGCGGGGGCCTTTCCAGGCAAATCGGGCGTTTCAAGTACCCCTGCTCGGCATGGCACAGGCAGGCGTGGGCGGCTTTTTCGATGATGGCGGTTTTCCGGCGGGACAGGGCTGGGACGAAGTCCGCTTTCCCACTTCCGAGCACGATTCGGTCTATGCACTTGAAGTGTCCGGGGACTCCATGCTGCCGCTCTACCGCGCGGGTGACATCATCATCGTCGCACCCGGTGCAAGCGTGCGCAAAGGCGACAGGGTCGTTGTGAAAACGCGGGCCGGGGAAGTGATGGTCAAGCTCCTCAACCGCAAGACCGCGAAGGGGTTTGAACTCAAGTCTCTCAATCCGGAACATGCCGATCGTTCCATCGCCAATGAGGATATCGAGTGGGTAGCGCGTATCATCTGGGCAAGCCAGTAGACGAAGCGAGATCTTCCCTTCATCCACAGGGATGAGCAAGACACGAGATGTACAGAATACTCCTCCTGCTTGTGCTGCTGTCTTTGGTGCTGGTTGGGCTGTACGCTGCCGGCCAGCTCGACGAGGCCGCGCTGCCGCCATCACCCCTTTCCCATGCCGCCGCACCATTACCTGCCGCGCCATTGCCTGCCACGCCAGGGCCTGTAGCCAAATCGCAGAGTGAACAGGCCATCAGCACGCTCAGGCGCGAGCCAGTGCGCAAGGACATTCGCAATGTCACGGCAGACGGCATGATCGCCGCACCGCAACTTGATCAGGAAACGGTGGTTCGCCTGCCAGCGCTCGAGCCGCCACCCCTGCCGCCGCGTCCGCCAAAACCGGTAACATGGCCGAGGGTTGCAGTGATTTCGGGCGGACAGCTGCGTTCCGGCGAGACCGGGATCGGGCTTGATGGCGTGGTGTCGCTTGCCCTCGAGGAAACATGTCTGGCGCAGGATGGTCAGGCCTGGTCCTGCGGGAATTTTGCCAAGGCCGCACTGCAACGACTGGTACGCCGACGCGCCATCGAATGCGATCCCGTGCCCGAAGTGAGCTCAGGCATTAATACGCGCTGTCGCGTGGGCGGGCGGGATATCGGCGCCTGGCTGGTCGAACAGGGTTGGGCAGTACCCACGGCCAACAGCGGATATGAAGAACTTCTGCGCGAAGCCAGGCAAGCACATCGCGGGCAGTGGCGAACAGTCGCCCCCGGCAGATGACGGGACCAGGACTGCAATCCGATTCTCGGGATCAGGCCTGAAGCGAACCGGCAAGTGCAGCGGCGATCAGTTCGCGGGTCCTGGCAATGCCGTAGAGGGCCACGAAAGAACCGAACCTTGGCCCTTGATCCTGTCCGAGCAGAACCTGGTAGAGCGCCTGGAACCAGTCGCGAAGAGGCTCGAAGCCTTGTTCGTTGCCCACGGCAAACACCTCGGTCTGGATCGTTTCACCGTCGGCATGCGGATCCAGGCGAGCCAGTCTTGCATCCAGATCAACAAGCGCGAGACGCTCGCGTTCATCAGGCATTCGGAACTTCTTGTTGGGTTTGACGAAGTCCTCGAAGTAGCGGATCGCGTAGCCGACCAGCTGGTCCAGCACCGGATGGTTGGCGGCGGTCACGCCCGGCATGTAGGCCGTGATGAACCCCCACAGGATTGCCTTGTCGTGTGCGTTCGAAGCGCTCACCAGGTTGAGCAGCATCGAGAAGGAAATCGGCATGTCCACGCGAGGCGGATTGCCCGCATGGATGTGCCAGACCGGGTTTTGAAGCTGCTTGTCCGCATCCTGTCCCCAATAGGCGGCAAGATGCTGGAAATACTCGTCGACCTGGCGCGGTATCACATCGAAATGCAGGCGCTTGGCGGTCTTCGGCTTCTGATACATGAAAAGAGCAAGGCTCTCCGGCGATGCGTAGGTCAGCCACTGGTCGATGGTGATCCCGTTGCCCTTTGACTTGGATATCTTCTGGCCCTTGTCGTCCAGGAACAGTTCATAGACGAACTGCTCCGGCGGTTCGGCACCCAGGATGCGGCATATCCTGGAATAGACGATGCCGTTGGGCTGATGGTCCTTGCCATACATCTCGAAATCGACGCCGAGGGCTGCCCAGCGCATCCCGAAATCGGGCTTCCACTGCAACTTCACATTGCCGCCGGTAACAGGAAGCGTGACGTCGCGCCCGTCCTCATCCTCGAAGGTGATCGTGCCATTGGCCGCATCCACCTGCTTCATGGGGACATAGAGCACCTTGCCGCTTTTCGGGGAAATCGGCAGGAACGGGCTGTAGGTTGCCTGGCGTTCCTCGCCCAGGGTCGGCAGCATCACGGCCATGATGTCGTCATAGCGCTCTGCGGCACGAACGAGCATCTCGTCAAATCTTCCCGAACAGTAATATTGCGTTGCCGATGCGAATTCGTAGTCAAAGCCGAACGTGTCGAGGAAGCGACGCAGCATGGCATTGTTGTGATGGCCGAAGCTTTCGAACTCGCCAAACGGATCGGGCACGCGTGTCAGCGGCTTGCCAAGGTGCTGTTTGAGCATTTCCGGGTTCGGAACATTTTCGGGAACCTTGCGCATGCCGTCCATGTCGTCGGAAAAGCACAGCAGCTTTGTTGCGATCCTGTCGCCCGTGAGCACGCGGAATGCGGTGCGCACCATTGTCATGCGTGCGACTTCGCCGAAGGTACCGATATGCGGCAAACCCGAAGGGCCATAACCGGTTTCAAAAAGCACCAGATCCCTGCCCTTGCTGCGCTCGACGCGGCGAACAATGCGCCTTGCTTCCTCGAAGTCCCAGGCCGTGCATTTCGAGGCTGCCGCCTCCAGCTCTGGTGTCAGCGCGACAGTAAGTCTTCCGGAGCCGTTTGCGGCAATGGCAGTCATCTCTGTTTTCCAGGATAGCGTCAGGGACCGGCTCATGCCGACAGCCGGGGTCATAGAGCATTTGCAGGAATTTTCCAACCCGGCGATCAGGCGCTATGCGCTTGCAGCAATGCTGGTCAGTGCATAGTTTACCAGCAACGCGACTCAATGTTTTTTACTGGGGAACCCGATATGCCGAAACCAACCGCCCACGATGCGCTCATCCATATCATGGTGACCATGTCCGCTGCAGACCGCTCGATGACCGACAGCGAATTGGCGAAGATCGGCGACATCATCAAGACGCTTCCTGTCTTCAAGGGCTACAATACCGATGATCTTGTTGCCGCTGCCTCGCGCTGCACCGAGATCCTGCAGGATGATGACGGGCTCGACCAGATACTGGACAATGCAATGGAGGTTCTGCCGAAGAAACTTCATGAAACCGCCTATGCGCTGGCGGTTGATGTCGCGGCAGCCGATCTGCATCTCGAGCAGGAAGAACTGCGCCTGCTCCAGTTGCTGCGGGACAGGTTCAATCTCGACCGGCTTGCCTGTGCGGCAATCGAGCGCGGTGCCAGGGCGCGCCATCAGGTTATTTGAACCGGATCGCCGCCTTCACCGGCATTTGAAACTGGTTGATTGAAGCAGCCGTTGCTTCATTGATCGGGATCCGGGAGGACTGGCACCAGGCAGCTTGCCATGGACAAGGAGTTGTTACGTGTCTGAACCTCAAATCCGCCTGGCCATTTTCCTGGGGCTTTTCCTGATCCTTGCGCTGCTGGAACTGGTTGCGCCGAGGCGTGTTCCCAAGCCGGTGAAGATGCAGCGCTGGTTCACCAACTGGGTGATCGTGATCATCGATTCGGTTCTGGTCCGGCTGCTTTTCAAGAGTGCTGCGGTCGGCGGCGCGATATGGGCGGCGACCAATGGCTATGGCCTGTTCAACATTGTCGAGGCTCCGCTGTGGGTGTCGGTGCCAGTTTCCTTTGCCGTGCTTGATTTCGCCATCTGGCTGTCGCACGTCGCTTCCCACAAGATACCCATCTTCTGGCGCGTCCACCGCATGCACCATTCGGACACGGATTTCGACGTGACGACTGCGGTGCGTTTCCATCCGATCGAAATCGTTCTTTCCATGCTGTGGAAATTTGCCGTGATCATTGCAATCGGGGCACCGCCGCTTGCGGTTCTGCTGTTCGAGATCGTGCTCAATGGCGGGGCGATGTTCAACCATTCGAACCTGCGCCTGCCACTCGCCGCGGACAGGGTGCTGCGGTTGCTGATCGTGACGCCCGACATGCATCGCGTTCACCACTCGACAAAGCTTGCCGAAACGGATTCGAACTATGGCTTCAACCTGTCGATATGGGATCGCCTGTTCAAGACCTATGTGGACCAGCCTTCGTTGGGGCATGACAATATGAAAATCGGCCTGAGCGAATGGCAGGACGACAAGCCCGCAGAACTCGGCTGGACACTCATGGTACCGTTCAGGAAATAGCCTTGGCGCTCAGTACAGTCCGAGCGGGAAATAACGCAGGTAAAGTTCGGCAAAAATGCCTTTGTCGTTTATTTCCTTGAGCGCGTAGTCCGCAGCCGAAGACAGATCCGTGCGGCCCTTGGGAAAGGCAATCACCAGGTTTTGTGCAATGGATCCGTCGCCGATATAGGCTGACCCGGCAAAATTGCAGCAATCAGCCGAAGCGGGCGACTGCAGCCAGAACGACAATGAAAGTGCGTCGGAGAAAACGAGATCGATCTCGTCCTTGCGCAAGGATTCCAGCGCCTCCTGGCGCGTGGGGAATGAACGGGTGCGGAATCCGGGGAAACTTGCCGTGAACCATTTTTCATGTGCCGAGCCGGAAACAAGGCCGGTTTCAAGCCGCCTGGCCTTTACATAGATCGGTTCGGTAATCGCATCTTCGCGCCGCGCGACGAGCCGTGCGGGAATGCGCATGAATGGTCGCGAAAACTCGTAGCGCGAAACCGTATCCGGTGTGACGTCCATGCCGGCAATGATGGCTTCCCCATCGCCCTTCTCGATTGCCGTCGCCAACTCATCCCATGGCACGGCCTGGATCTGGCATTTCGGCAATATTCCAAGTTCGGCACAGATCGCGCGCGCCAGGTCGACATGAAAACCGGTCAGTCTGCGTTTGCGGTCTATGAAGTTGAATGGCGGAAAATCGGTCGTGGTCAGGAAGCGGATACGACCCACCGTGTCCATGTCCGGCTTGGCAAGGCGCTCACCTGGATCCCAGAAATTGGGAATGGAAACACCCTGGCCCTGCGCTTCTGGTTCAACAGGCAGCACAGCCAGAAACGACAGCAGCAAAGCCATCCAGCGAACACGCTTATAAATTGTATTTCCACGTACCGCAATTTTGATTCGCATATTTCGCGTCATGCCTGTAAGTTGGGGCATCCCACAATCTGTCTGGCGTTGTCGTTAAGGGGCGATTTAGCAGCTTTATGGATCGTGGGGAACATCTAACGACACCCGTTCGGTTCCGGCGTGTCGGCAGTCAACCATACAGGAATGCCGATCAGCGGATCGCGAGACCTCGGCGTCATGGCGGCAATGCATCCGCAGATCCCGCTTTCGCCGCGTGCGATCCTGATGCGGACATTGCATTTCTGCGCGATTACGGTTTTGCCCCTGAACTTCTGGCCTGGGCCAGTCGGGAAGCAGTGCTGCACGGCGCACTGGCCAGCGAGGTTCTGATAGCAAACGCCAAAATCGAGCGGGTTTCCTACGAGAAGTTACTGGCGAAAACGGTTGGAGCCAGATTCCGGCTGGAAGGACCGGAGCCCTCAACGATTGCGAACCAGCAGGAAGGCGCACCTGATCTCGGTGCCCAGGGCTGCATCGTGATTGAGGAAGGGAACAGGCAACTCAGTGCGGCACCGCAAATCTGTGGGTATGCCCACATCATGGAGATGCATGCGGAAAAACCTGGCATCTTCGACAAGGTGGAGTTCAGCCCGGCCCAGGCATTGCGTGGCGCGATTTTCACACGACACAGCGATTTCTATCTGAGCGAAGCACATGGCGGCATGCGGCGCGATCTGCCTCACTACTCCGCAGCCCATCGCCTCACGCTTGCGCAGTCGGTTTTTCTCATCGCCATCGTCGTTGCAGGCCTGACGGGCCTGTACTGGCATCCCGGTGCGCTGCTGGGAATTGCAGGGGGTGTGTTGTCGCTTTTCTATCTCGCGATCATCCTGCTGCGGCTCATCATCCTTGCCGCCCTCGACCAACTTCCCGCAAGTTCCCGACTTTCAAGAGCAGCAACGCATGAGTTCAGTCCGGTTGAACATCCGACCTATTCCATCCTGATCGCGCTCTACAAGGAAGCGGGTCAGGTGCCAGCGTTGGTCGAGGCGATGGAGCGCATTGACTGGCCCAAGGACCGGCTGGAAGTGTTCTTCGTGTGCGAAGCCGATGACGCGCAAACGATTACTGCGCTTGAAGCCAGCAATTTGCGCGCAGGATTTCGTATCGTGCCATGTCCAGCCAGCCTGCCCCGCACCAAGCCCAAGGCGCTCAACTATGCGCTGCCGCTTTGCCGTGGTGAGTTCGTAGTTGTCTATGATGCCGAGGATCGTCCTCATCCGGGTCAATTGCAGGAGGCATGGGCGCGATTTCGGAGCGCTCCCGACAGGCTAGCCTGCCTGCAGGCACCGCTGCTCATCCACAATCATCGGCAGAACTGGCTAACGACCATCTTCTCGATGGAATATCATTCCCAGTTCCTGGGCATGCTGCCGGTGCTGGAAATGCTGGGGGGTCCGATTGCACTTGGTGGAACATCAAATCATTTCCGCACATCGGTGCTGCGGGAAATCGGTGCCTGGGACCCGTATAATGTAACGGAGGATGCCGATCTTGGCTTGCGCCTCGCGAGGCAAGGCTATCGTTGCGGGACATTGCGATCGCCGACCATGGAAGAAGCTCCGCCGGTGTTCAGCGTCTGGCTGAAACAAAGGACGCGCTGGCTGAAAGGCTGGCTGCAAACGGTGCTCGTTCATACCCGCAACCCGGTCCGGCTTCATCGCGATCTGGGGTGGCGCGGTACGATGATCTTTCATCTGACGATTACGGCGATTGTCGTCTCGATGCTGATTCACCCGTTCTTCCTGTTGCAGACGGCCTTTCTCATTGCCGACATGAACAGCGGCGAGATTCACTCAACGCCTTCACTTGCATTGCTGGGCCTGTGCGCCTTCAACCTGGCGGGAGGGTATACGAGCCATCTGTGCATGATGGCAGCTGTGCAGAACATGACCGGCTGGCACAAACCGGTCTGGTATCTCGCCACGCTGCCATTCTACTGGCTGTTGATCTCGTTTGCAGGGTGGCGCGCTTTCATCCAGTTGATTTTCCGCCCCTTTCATTGGGAAAAAACCACGCATGGCCTTTCAAATCCTCCGCAAAGACACAATATTCGGTACAAGGGGTAACTGAATTTCCTGTCGCTGGACGGGATTGGCCATCGACAGCGTTGATGGCAGAGAGCGCGGAGCCGATGAAAATACGAGAATCGAACAAGATCAGACGGTCGTCACCGGTATTCCTTGCTTTTCTGGCGCTTGCGCTTGGCACACCCCAAGTGCAGGCAGCCCAGTGCGATCATGGGGCAGAAGCAGGCGTGGACTGGTCTGGCTGCAGAAAGCGCAACCTGCTGCTGGATGGCAGCAACCTCGCCGGAGCGCAGCTTGGCGAAGCCGACTTCACCTCGACAGATTTGCGCAACAGTTCGGTAGAAAAAGCCAACCTGTCAAAGGCCGCTCTTGTGCGCTCGATGTTCGACAATTCCCGGGCGATGGGTGCCAATTTCGAAAAGGCGGTCGGCTTCCGGACTTCCTTTGCTGGAACGGATCTCTCCGGTGCCACTTTCATCAAGTCTGAAATGCAGCGCGCCGACTTCACCAAGGCCAATCTTGCGGGCGTGGATTTCAAGAAATCGGAACTGGGCCGCGCGATCTTTACCGGCGCGAATATCGAAGGAACCTCCTTCAGCTTCGCCAACCTTGCCAGGGCCGATCTTCGGGGGGCAACCTTTCACAGCCCCATCGATTTCACCGGCGCCTATTTCTATCTCACCCGTATCGAGAATGTGGACCTGAGCGAAGCAACCGGCATTTCGCAGTGGCAGGCAGACATGTCATGCGGGGATAGCAACACGAAGCTGCCAGCCGATATCACGACGCCACAGACCTGGCCCTGCCAGGAAGAGTGAACCGCGTTTTCAGCGGAAGTGCTTTGAAAGCTTCAGGCCCTGTGCCTGATAGTTGGAACCAAGACCTGTGCCATAAAGGGCATTCGGCGTGTCCAGCATGTGTTCATAGACCAGCCTGCCCACAAGCTGGCCGTGCTCGAGGATGAACGGGACTTCGTGGCTTCGGACTTCAAGCACGGCACGCGAGCCGGCACCGCCAGCCTCCACATGACCGAACCCTGGATCAAAGAAACCGGCATAGTGCACCCTGAACTCTCCAACCAGGGGATCGAAGGGAACCATTTCCGCCGCATACAGCGGCGGGACATGCACGGCTTCGCGTGAGACCAGGATATAGAATTCATCTGGATCGAGGATAAGGTCCTCACCATGCGGGCCATTGCGCCGGTGGATTGGTTCCCAATAGTCAAGAACATCACAGGCCGCCTTGCGGTCCACGTCCACCACACCAGTGTGGCGCTTTCCGCGATAGCCAATCAGGCCGTTTTGATCTCCCGCGAGATCAATGGAAATGCCGATTCCGCCATCCTGAATGACCGGAACCGCGCCCTCTTCCAGAAACACCAGTCCCGATGCTGCATGAAGCGCACCAAGTGCAGGATCGTCAAGCGCAGCCACACCCTTGCGAAAGCGAATCTGTGACAGGCGCGACCCTGTCCTGACCACCACGGGAAAGGTGCTTGGACTGATTTCGAGATAGAGAGGACCACAATAGCCAGGCGTGATGCGATCGAAGCCCTGACCATGATCGGAAATCACCCGGGTAAAGATGTCGAGGCGGCCAGTGGAGCTTTTCGGATTGGCCGATGCGCCAATCGATTGGGGCAGGTTGAGGCTTTCAAGGAGCGGAACCAGATAGACACAGCCCGTTTCGAGCACGGCACCCTTGTTCAGGTCGATCTCATGCAGCTTGAAACGTTCAAGCTTCGAAGCGACGGTGGAATCGGGGCCCGGCAGGAAGGACGCGCGCACGCGATAGGCGATTTCACCCAGGCGAAGGTCGAGACTCGCAGGCTGTATCTGGTCATGATCCAGAGGTTTGCCGGAGCGAAGCTGTCCGCTCTGGTACATCTGGGCAATTCCGCTATCAGGCAGAATTCCTGTAGATCTTTGCGTTGTCATGCTGCCGGTCTGGCCCTCATTGGCACATGTTGGGGACAAGCAATAGCCAATCATCGGATTGACGCAACCGCGTTCCAGCGGTAAACCACACCTAATTCCGTGGTGATTTGGGCCGGCCGGCTTGCAGCCACGTTAAACAAGTCGCTAAAAGGGCCGCGAGCAATCCGGTTGGCGACTTTCGCGAGCCGGATTTTTTTGTGCGTGGAACGCACGCTGGAGGCAAGATGGTTCAGAAAGGGTTGGAAAAGGTCGATCTGTCGAAGCTCAGGACCGCTACGCAGATGGTCCATGCAGGTACCTTGCGCTCTGAGTTCGGCGAGACGTCGGAAGCGTTGTTCCTCACGCAGGGCTTCGTCTATGACAGCGCGGAAGCCGCTGAAGCGCGTTTCAAGAACGAAGCACCGGGTTTCATCTATTCGCGCTACGCCAACCCTACCGTCGACATGTTCGAAAAGCGCATGTGCATGCTTGAAGGTGCCGAGGATGCGCGCGCCATGGCTTCCGGCATGGCAGCTGTCGCTTCGGCAATCGGCTGCCAGGTTCGGGCAGGCGACCATATTGTTGCAGCCCGAGCACTTTTCGGTTCCTGCCGGTGGGTCATCGAAACTCTGATGCCGCGTTACGGCGTGAGTTGCACGCTGGTCGACGGACGCGATCTTCACCAATGGCAGGCCGCAATGCAGCCAAACACCAGGGTGCTGTTTCTCGAGAGCCCGACCAACCCCACGCTGGAACTGTGCGACATTGCAGCAATAGCGCAGATCGCCCATGACGGTGGGGCGAAGCTGGTGGTGGACAATGTATTTGCCACGCCGATGTACCAGAGGCCGCTGGAGCTTGGTGCGGACATCGTTGTCTATTCAACGACAAAGCATATTGATGGCCAGGGCCGTTGTCTGGGCGGGATTGTCCTTTCCGACAGGAAATGGATCGAAGAGAATCTGCACGACTATTTTCGGCACACCGGGCCATCCATGAGTCCCTTCAATGCCTGGATCATGCTCAAGGGGCTGGAGACACTGCCACTGCGTGTCGCGACACAGACGCAAAGTGCCGCGCGAATTGCCGATCAACTTGCCGGATGCAAGCAGGTGCGCAAAGTGCTTTATCCAGGCCGGGCGGATCACCCGCAGGCCGAACTGGCAAGTCGCCAGATGGGCAGCGGTTCAACACTGGTAGCGTTCGAACTCGAGGGTGGCAAACCGAGCGCCTTTGCATTCGAGAACGCACTGCGCATCATCCGTATCTCCAACAATCTGGGTGATGCCAAGTCGCTGGTTACCCATCCCGCGACGACAACGCACAAGAACCTGGCGGCGGAGGTTCGCGCAGAACTGGGCATCACTGACGGGCTGGTGCGTCTGTCGGTGGGACTGGAAGATGCAGAAGATCTCATCGGGGACATCGCGCAGGCGCTTGGTGCGGCCGAGCGTGCCTAATCGGTGAAAGCGGTGCGTGCTTCCAGTATGCGCGCCAGTGCCGTGTAGAAGCAGATCGCCCCGAATATCCAGGCCAGCAAGCCAAACCAGGTCGGCAGCAGGCACATGGCACAGAAGACAGCCAGCGTTTCAGTCGCTTCAGCGAGTCCTGTTGTGAAGAAGAGGGATTTGGTCCCGCGCGCCTTTGTCTTCAATCCCCGCTTTTCAGCCATGATGGCGTAGGCCAGAAAGCTTGCGCCATTGACATAGAAGGACGTGATCAGAAACGCGCCCGCGAGACCGTTCGCCGCCGGATCAAGCAGGACGAATGCAAGGGGGATCATGCCGTAGAAGGCAAAGTCCAGGACGATGTCGAGAAACCCGCCAAAATCCGTTCCCCGCGTTGCACGTGCCACGGCACCGTCCAGGCCATCTGCAAGTCTGCTTGCGAGAACGAGGACAAGACCGCTCAGCAATTGGCCAGATGCAATTGCCGCCATTGCCGAAAGTCCAAGCCCGAAGGCAATCAGCGTAACGGCATTGGCCGAAAGGCCGACACTTGCCAAACCGGCCCCCATCCGATTTAGCAGCGGCTCTATTGCATGGCGCATCTTGCCGTCGAACATGATTGGCCCCATCTTCTTCGAACCGGTATGAACCGATACGATTGCATAGCAGCAGGAGACAGGCCATGCCACAGCCGGCTGGCAATCAGCAAACAACAGACACTTACGAAGCGCTGACGCGGAACATCCGTGTGCAGGTGATGCCGCAATATCTTGCTGACAGGTCCGAGCCGGAGAAGAGCCGTTTCTTCTGGGCCTACAGGGTGCTGATCATGAATGAAAGTGCGCTTACCGTTCAACTCGTGTCGCGCTACTGGCACATCACGAATGCGATCGGAAAAATCGAGGAAGTGCGCGGTGCGGGCGTTGTCGGCGAACAACCTGTGCTGCGGCCAGGCGACCGGTTCGAGTATACAAGCGGGTGCCCACTCGCCACCTCATCGGGCTTCATGTACGGAACCTATACGATGAAGGACGAAACCGGGGAGGAATTCGAAGCGGCAATTCCGGCTTTCGCGCTGGACATGCCGGACGCGAGGCCCGTGCTCAACTGAACCCTATTCAGCAGGCGTTTCGTGCGCCTGGGGAGCAGCAAAGATCGACGCTGCAGCCCGGCGGATATCGTCGCCAATGCCAACAAGGGCTGGAACCAGGAAAAGCACGATCAAGGTGGCAACGCCTAGACCGAATACGATCGTCAGCGCCATCGGGATCATGAACTGGGCCTGCACACTTTTTTCAAACAGCAATGGCACAAGCCCGCCAATCGTGGTCAGAGAAGTCAGAAGAACGGCGCGAAGCCTGTCCTGACTGGCGCCGATTGCCGCGTGTGCAAGGTCTTCGCCCTGATCCAGCCTCTCGTCCATCCTGCTTACCAGAACGATGGAATCATTGACCAGGATCCCAGCCAGACCCAGAAGGGAAATGAGTGACATGATGGTGAGATTGAAGCCCATCAGCCAATGGCCGAGCACGGCTCCCACGAGGCCAAGGGGAATGATCAACATGATTGCGACGGGACGCCAGTAGCTGGAGAACGTCCAGGCAAGGATAATGTAGATGACGGCTATGGCGATCATCAGGCCATATCCCAGATCGGCAAAGGCCTTTTCGCGTTCCAGCGCACGACCGGCAAACTGCCAGTCCAGTCCGTAGCGCGCGGCAATCTGGGGCATCTGGCTGTCGCTCAGCAGGGCTATGGCCTTTTCGGTTGTCATGACAGCAGAATCAAGATCACCCGTAAGCGACACGATTGTCTTGCCATCCTGACGCTGGATGGAAGAGAAGCCCTGCTTTCCAGTCAGGCTGACGACTTCGGTCAGCGGGACGAACTCGCCGGTTGAGGTCCGCAGTTCGAGATTGCGCAGGCCACTCATGCCGGAAAGTTGCGAATCCATGCTCAGCCGGATGGCGACTTCCTCATCGCCACTTGCAAAACGGCGTGGAATTGCACCCTCGAAGGCGTCGCGAACCTGTCGACCGACTTCTTCGGTCGTGAAGCCGAGTGCGCTGCCGCGCGGCAGGAGCTTCATGATGAGTTCGGGCTTGCCATATGGCAGGTCGTCGGCGATGCCGCTCAAGCCCGGCACCGATGACATCACGTCGATGATCTCTACCGCCGCCTTCTTCAGGGTAGCCACGTCTGCACCGGTCAATTCAAGGTCAATGTCACGACCTGGAGGTCCGCCACGGCGTTCCGACAGGGAAATGCGCGATACGCCTGGGAGCTTTGGCAAGTTGCGCCGCCATGCCTTCAATATTTCGCCGGTGCGCACGGTCCGAAACTCCGAAGCCAGAAGCTGGACGTTTATCTCCGCCAGGCTCTCGCCGACATTCTGGCCGGCGCGGCCCAAGGCGGAAAAGGTGGCGGAAACGAGACTTCCAGGTTCGCCGCCCAGTTCGATCTCGGTGCGCTGGAGGGATTGGCCGATCTCGTTGAGTATCTGCCTGGCGCGTGGCTCCGGGATGCCCGACTGGAACACGACATTGGCGTTGAGATTTTCCGCTTCCGGAGAAGGGAAGAAGACAAAGCCGACCCTGCCGCCAGCAATGAGTCCGACCGCCAGGACAAGCACGCAGGAAACGGATACGGCGAGCGTCACGTAGCGCCAGTGGAAAGCCAGCGTCACTAGGCTTGCAAAGGGCCCCGAACGGAACCGCTCGAACATGTTGTCGAATGCCGCACGAAAGGCCCATTCATGCTCATTTCCACTTTCAGTCGCGCTGCCCTTTTTGCGGCGCAGCAGCATGATGATCGATTCAGCCAATGCACCGACCAGGAATGACGCCGCGGTGAGCACCAGAAAGAAAATGGCTGGCGGCATGGCCGACCGCGCCGCTGCGATCTGGGCGGCAAAGCTGAAGAGCGGAGTATCGATACCAGCCTGACGGGCGCGCGCGGAAAGCGCGATGATTGCCGCACCGAAGACAAACGAAAAGATCAGGTGGCGCACATGAGACCAGCCTCGCCTGCGGGAGGGTTCAAGCGCATGCGCAAGGTGGCCGGGCAGGATGAAGAAGCATTCCAGCAGGCTCGCCAGCAGAACTGAAATCACGATCACCGGCAGAACCGACATGATCTGTCCGATTGTGTCGCGGATCATGAATATCGGCGCGAAGGCAGCAAGTGTTGTTGTCATGGCAGCCATCACCGGCATGATCATGCGGCTGGCACCTTCTTCCGCCGCCTCCAGCGGGGTGTCGCCGGCTTCGAAGCGCGTGGCTGTATGTTCACCGACAACGATGGCATCGTCCACGATGATGCCCAGCATCATGATCAGGCCGAACAGCGTGATCATGTTGATGGTCTGCCCAAGCACCAGCATGATGCCGATGGTCGCGAGCATGGCGACGGGAATTCCCGCTGCCACCCAAAGGGCGATCTTGGAATTGAGGAACAGGAACAGGATTGCAACGACCAGGATCAGACCGCTCAGTCCATTTCTGACGAGCAGCATGATGCGTTCCATAAGTGCATCGGCTGCGACATCGTATTTGCGCACCTCAAGACCGGGCGGCAGCGAGGCGCTGGCGTCCTCCAGATACTTGTCGAGTATCCGCGCGGTAACCAGCGTATCTGCGGTTGGTGCGCGACGGATTGTCAGTTCAATCGCGGTGCCCGAACCACTCAATCCCTGGACCTGGCCGTCCTCGAAACCTTCGTGAATCTTCGCAATGTCCGACAGGTAGACCTTTTCACCGGTGGCGAAAGAACGGACCTCGACCTGTCCAAGGCTGCGTGGCGACTTGAATTCGGCCAGCGCCCGCAATTGCTGTTCGACCTGCCCGTCCATGTTGCCTGAAGGCATGTCGCGGGTATTGCCGGCCACGCGCTGGGAAATCTCATTCAACGACATGCCCAACTGGCGAAGTTTCGCCTCGTCTATCTCGACCTGCAGTTCACGGTCGCGCATGCCGGTGAAGTCGACCTTGTCGATGCCACGGGCAATGAGATCATCGCGCATTTTCCTGGCATGAATGCGCAGGGTCTGTTCGGGAACGTCTCCGGACAGTGAAATGCTTGCGACACGGTCGAAGAACTGGACGCGGGTCACGCGGGGAGTTTCGGAATCCTCGGGCAATGTGGTGATGGCCTTGACCGCCGATTCTACATCGGCAGTAGCCTTCTGCATTTCGGCTGCCTGCGAGAACTCCAGTGAAATCGTGCCGCTGCCCTCACGGGCATAGGCCGTGATCTTGTCAACTCCATCGATGAAGCGAACTTCGGGCTCGATGATTTCCAGGATGTTGGATTCCACATCCTGGGCACTGGCACCTGGCCAGCTTACAACAACAGTGACCGTCTTGATTTCAAGCGTCGGGAAGAACTGTGTGTTGATGCGGGCGATGGAAAAGATGCCGGCAAGGATCATCAGCACCATCAGCAGATTGGCGGCATTGGGGTGGCGGGTGAAAAGGCGGACCAGACCTCCCCCTTTTTCGAGCACGCTGCGGCCGGTTTCCATCGCCATGCCTAGCGATCCCCTGCCACGGGATCGTCGACGCGACGAACCTTCAGGCCGTCGCTGATTTCGGCAATGTGTGTCACCAGCACTTCGTCATCGGCGTTCAGGTCTCCCGACAGGATGACGTCGTCACCATCATAGGCTGCCAGGCGCACGGTTGAACGCACAAGACCACCATCGCGCACCAGATAAATTGTGTCTTCACCGTAAAGGGCAGCGGCAGGCAACCGGTAATGGTTTGCGAACAGCCTGTCCTGAACCTTCACTTCAACGAATGCGCCAGGGCGCAATGCCAGCGGAATGCCGCCCGCCTGCATGGTGGCATAGACTTCGACCCCGCCACGGCTTGCAGCTATGTCGGCACCAAGCCTGTCCATGACCGCTGGAACTGTCACGATCTCACCGCCTGCCTGCCAGACGACTTGCACGGTGCGACCCTGAAACCCGCCGGGTTCGGACTGCAAGCGAGCAAAGCGCTCGTCGGTCAATGTGAAGCGAACCTCCAGATTGCCGCTTTCGTAGAGGACAACAACCACGTCGTTGGCGTTGACCATCTTGCCCGATTCAATATTGGCACTGCGCACGATTGCATCAAAAGGTGCCGACAGAACCGTGTCTGAAAGATTGCGCTCGGCCTGTTCGACTTTCCACGCCAGGCGTTCCCGGGTCGCTTCCTGCTGTGAAAGCTTCGCCTTTTCCGCGGCAATGCCGATGCGCGTCTGATCGAATGCCGCCTTGCGCTGGCTGACCAGCAATTCCCGATCCTCAAGCTGCTTGTCCGTGGCGGAGCCGCGCGTGCGCAATTCCCTGATACGCTCAAGATCCTTCCTTGCCAGTTCAAGTTGGTCCTCGGCGCTCTGAAGGCGGCTTTCCTCGATCTCGACACGGACCTTCATTTCCGCGATCCGGCTTTCAGCTTCGGCGAGATTTGCGCGTGCCTCGCGCAAGGCACCTTCGAAACCGAAGCGGTCGATCTCGACCAGCGCATCACCGCGCTTCACGGAGGCGCCAGCCTTTAGATTGGTACTTACGGCAATGACCTCACCTGCTACCAGGCTGCGCAATTCTACAGAGCGGGCCGAGACGACTTCTCCGAAAACCGAATAGACCGGCGCATGATCGCCGCGCACCGCACGCGCTGTTTCAACCGTGTAAACTGTTGGAAATGGAGGACGACGCGCCACTTCGGGTTTTGTTGCGATGAGGGCTGCCAGGCCAGCAAGCCCACCACCCAGCACCAGAAGCATCAGGGCGACCTGAATGGCCGTCTTTCCCAATCGAGCCCGCAGACTGCCATGATCGAGACCATTCTTGTCGAGCGATTGGTTGCGCGTCAGCATGCAGTCCTTCCGGCTTGGGCCTACCTGGTGTCAGGACTCATCTATTCACCCGTCTGAAGGATGCACCGCAATGACAGCGATCTGCTTTTTTCAAAGCTCTCAACCAGCGGGCAAACCCCGCTTTTCAAGCTTTTCCTCGCTTTTCCTGTCATGCCGGGCGCCATTTCGCGTCAATCAATGGGTCCTGATCCCAGTCCTATCGCAAGACGCGGATGGAGCAAGTTACAACTTGTTCAGATTCCAGCCAATTGCAGGCTTCGGAACCTGCTTGTTCCGCTTACAGCTCATCCAGGCGGACATTGTAGGTCGTACTGCAGAATTCGCAGGTCGATTCGATCACGCCATCCGTTGCCGCTTCAGTCCTGTCTTCCTCCGAAAGGCTGCGTACGATGTCTTCAATGCGCTCCTGGCTGCAGGAACACCTGTCTGCTACGGTCACGGTTTCAAAGACACGGATGCCATGCTCGTGGAAGAGCCGGTACAACAGTCGCTCCGAACCGATCTGCGGGTCAGTCAATTCATCCGCAGCGATGGTACCCATCAGGGCCATTGTTTCCGTCCAGGCATCGTCGGGTATGCGTTCGTCCACCGGTGATCCCGTCGGCATGTCTCCGCCCGGCAGGTCTGGCAGGCGCATACGCTCGCCTGCTTCGGGCAGGAACTGGACCAGCACGCCACCCGCGCGCCAGCTGTGGCGGGCCTGCGATCCGTCTTCGGCAGGAACCATCAGTTCAGCCACCGCCATGCGGATGTCGGTTGGAATCTGTTCGGACTGGCGAAAATACTGCCGGGCAATTTCCTCGAGGTTGGCACCGTCGAGGGCGACTATCCCCTGATAGCGCTGCATGTGAGCGCCCTGGTCGATGGTCATCGCCATGACACCCTTGCCAAGCAGAGCTTCGGGCGCAGCCCTGTCCTGCTCAACCGCTTCTGCGACGGCCGCCGCATCAAAGCGCGCATAGGCCCGCACCGCATCGGGCGTTTTGAAATCGACCACCAGCAGCGAGACGGGCCCATCCGACTGGGTCTGCACGATGAACTTGCCATCGAACTTCAGGGACGTGCCCAGCAGAACCGTCAGCACGATCATCTGGCCTAGCAGGTTGGCAACCGCCGGCGGGTAATCATGGCGTTCCAGAATTGCGTTCAGCATCGGATCCAACTGGACCGCGCGACCGCGAACATCGAGCGTGTCAATGTGGAACGGCAGGACGCGATCATCGCCCGCCAGTTGCGGCGACATGCCCCCGGCAGTCTGACGGGTGTTCATGAATGCGCTTTCTCACCAAAGCACCAGGCCAGGACCGCCTTTTGTGCATGGAGGCGGTTTTCTGCCTCGTCGAAAACTGCCGACTGCGGGCCGTCGATGACTGAATCGGTGACTTCCTCGCCGCGATGGGCAGGCAGGCAATGCATGAACAGCGCATCCCTGTTGGCCAGCGCCATCATCTCGTCGTTGACCTGGTAGGGGAGGAAGACATTGTGGCCGCGTGCGCGATGTTCCTGGTTCATGGACACCCAGCAATCCGTCACCACACAGTCGGCACCAGCCACAGCGTCACGTGGATCGGCATGGATCTCGATATTGCCGCCATTGGCCATCGACCAGTCGACAAAGCGCTGATCTGGCTCGGAACCCTGCGGTGTTGCCACGGCCAGCGTGAAGCCGAAACGGGCCGACGCCTCCATCAGCGAATGAAGTATGTTGTTTCCATCGCCGGTCCAGGCGAACCGGCGTCCTTTGACCGAACCCCGCTTTTCTTCGAAGGTCATGATGTCGGCCATGATCTGGCAGGGATGCGTATCGTCGGTAAGGCCATTGATTACCGGAACGATTGCATGCTCAGCCAGTTCAAGAAGTCGGGAATGCTCCGTGGTGCGGATCATGATGGCATCGACGTAACGCGACAGGACACGCGCAGTGTCGCCGATCGTCTCCGAACGCCCGAGCTGCATTTCCGCGCCCGAAAGAAACAGGGTCTCGCCGCCAAGCTGGCGCATGCCGACATCGAAGGACACGCGCGTCCGCGTGGACGGCTTCTCGAAAATCATCGCCAGCACCTTGCCTTCCAGCGGACGCCAGGACTTCTTGCCTTCACGCACAAGACGCTCCTTGACGAGACGCGCCTGCGAAAGGATCGAAGTGAGCTCCGTGCTGCTGACAGCCGACAGATCGATGAAGTTGCGGGAAATGGCGGTCATGCGGAGGCCTTCTGCGTGGTTTTTTCCTGGAGCGCGGCCAGGGCGGTGTTCATGGCGCCCCTGGCCTGCCGCAGATCGTCTGCAGCAATGATCAGGGGGGGAGCGAAACGCACCACATTGTCCCCCGCGCCAACTGCCAGGACACCGGCTTCGCGGAAGGCCGCAATGACGTCAGTGTTGGCTATGCGGCACTTGAGGCCCTGCAACAGGCCTTCTCCGCGCACAGCCTCGAGAAGCGAAGGATGGGAATCAACCAGTTCCGCCAGTTGCTGGCGCATCAGCTTGCCCATTTCACGCACGTGATCGAGGAAACCTTCGGACAGAACGATATCCAGAACAGCGTTGCCGACCGCCATTGCAAGCGGGTTGCCGCCGAATGTCGTACCATGGGTGCCGACGGTCATCCCGCTGGCAGCTTCCTCGGTGGCTAGGCAGGCTCCAAGTGGAAAACCTCCGCCAAGCCCCTTGGCGGAGGCCAGAATGTCTGGCGTTGCACCCGACCATTCATGAGCGAAGAACCTGCCGGAACGCCCGATCCCGGTCTGTACCTCGTCATAGATCAGCAAGGTGCCTGTCTCATCGCAAAGGTCGCGCAAACCGCGCAGGCATTGCGGCGGGACGGAGCGAATTCCACCCTCACCCTGGATCGGCTCAATCAGGATCGCCGCGGTTTCGCCATCCACTGCCTTCCTGAGCGCATCATGGTCGCCAAATGGAAGATGGACGAACCCAGGCAGTCTCGGCCCGAAGCCTTCAAGATACTTGGCCTGGCCGCCTGCATTGATGGCAGCCAGCGTGCGGCCATGAAAGGCACCTTCGAACGTGATGATATTGACCCGATCGACCGCTCCCTTGACATAATGATACCTGCGCGCGGTCTTGATGGCGCATTCGATGGCTTCCGTGCCGGAATTGGTGAAGAACACACGCTCGGCAAAGCTTGCGTCGCAAAGCCTTTGTGCAAGCCGCTCCTGGCCGGGCACCCTGAAAATGTTCGATGTATGCCAAAGGCGTGCGGCCTGCGCCGTCAATGCCTCCACCAGATGAGGATGGGCATGGCCCAGCGAATTGACCGCAATGCCACCTGTCATGTCGAGATATTCGCGACCGACACTGTCATACAGGCGCATGCCTTCGCCGCGCTCGAAAATCGTTTCGGGCTGCGCAAAGGTCGAGAATATGTGCCTGTTTTCTGCCATCGATCCATCTCCGGACTGCCCCGCAGGATCAAGCCGATCCAGCCCAGCTGCTCCATCAGTTTCCGGCCTTTACATGCCCGGAAAGAAAAAGCCGCCTTTCGGCGGCATGCGAACATATCTTATACCATGTGCAGCACCGGAATTGTCAATTGTCTTGAACTTCCGGCGGCCTTGCCGCGGGCAGTGCCGCGCGTGCGTTTCTGGCGTGCATGCCGAGCAATTCCGCAACCATGAATATTGCACGCCTGTGGGAAGCGACCGAACTTGTCCACAGGGCGCAAACTTTAGTGGAAGGATGATTCAGCTATCCACAGCATTTAGGAAGATGATTCCTGAAACTGTGGAATATCTGAAAAAATGATTCGTACTTGGGGAGCGACTCTTGCCACGGAGTCGCCTCACCGATAGTTTCGAATTGGTTAATGGACAGGCTTCCGCGGCGGACCTGGCTAACAGCAAAAAATGAATATATGGCGCCGTTTCCGGTATCAGCATGCCGGAAAGCCCTGTTTGTTTGGCAAACGGAAGCCTGTGAAGGAAAAGGCGAGGATTGATGTCCTGGAGCGATGATAGAGTCGAACTTCTGCGCAAACTCTGGCTCGACGGTTTGAGTGCCAGCCAGATTGCAGCGGAACTGGGCAGCGTTACCCGCAATGCAGTGATCGGCAAGGTTCACAGGCTTGGACTGTCGGGCAGGACCCGGCCTGGATCAAGCACTGGAAATGTGCGGCCAAAGCGCATCCAGCGCACACCGGCGCAGGCTCCAAGGCAAGCCAAGACCATGCAGCGTGCGCTCAGCAACGCTCCAATGCGCTCGCATGTCTCGGCTTCGGCTGACCTGCCGGACATGTTGCCCGCTTCACTGGTTGCACCAGATCCGCTCAAGCTCGAGCTGACACAGTTGAGTGAAACCACCTGCAAGTGGCCGATTGGCGATCCGGCGACGGAAGATTTCTATTTCTGCGGCCACGGCTCAAAGGAAGGCAGCCCCTATTGCGCCTTCCACTCGCGCGTTGCCTATCAGCCCCTGGCGGACCGGCGCAATCGCGACAGGCGCGCCATCGGTCGCTGATCATTTCCAGGCAGATTGGTTAAAGGTCAGTCATTTCTGCGGAATTGGCTGACCTTATCTTTTGGCCTTGCGGCCCGGCACACCACCGAAACGGTCGTCGAACGCATAGCCCGAACCGCGCACAGTGCGTATCGGATCAGCTTCGCGTCCACGATTGATGGCTTTTCTCAATCGCCCTACATGCACATCCACCGTCCGTTCATCGACATAGACGTCCCGGCCCCAGACTGCATCGAGCAGTTGTTCGCGCGTGAAGACTCGGCCAGGAGTACGCATGAAATGCTCCAGCAGCCGAAATTCGGTCGGTCCCAGTTTCAGTTCGCGAGACCCGCGGTATGCCCGGTGCACTTCGCGATCCACCGACAGTTCACCCACTTCAAGCCGGTCGGCAACCTGTGAAGGATTGGCACGGCGAAGCATGGCCTTGATGCGCGCCATCAGTTCGGGAACCGAGAATGGTTTGACGACATAATCATCCGCGCCCGTGGCAAGGCCCCTGATGCGCTCGCTTTCCTCGCCTCTCGCGGTGAGCATGATTACCGGCAGGTGCCTGGTTCCAGCTCGCTGACGCAGACGCCTGCACAATTCTATTCCCGATATTCCCGGCAGCATCCAGTCGAGCACAATCAGGTCCGGCAGGGATTCAGCAATTGCCAATTCGGCCTCATCTCCAGTGGCCGCAACCTGGACCCGGTAGCCTTCTGCCTCGAGATTGTACTGCAGAAGCATTGAAATGGATTCCTCGTCTTCGACGACGAGTATGAAGGGGTTCATGACCTGCATCTCCATCCGGACGTTCGAATAGGCGTCATTCGATACGCGTTCCGTGCTGTGACAGTTCGGATTCACCGGTGACCATGTAGCGAACTTCCTCGACGATATTGGTTGCATGGTCGCCTATGCGCTCGATGTTCTTGGCGCAGAAAAGAAGGTGCGTGCAATAGGTGATGTTGCGCGGGTCTTCCATCATGTAGGTGAGCAGTTCACGAAACAGCGACGTGTAGACCGTGTCGATTTCGTCATCACGCTCAAGCACTTCTGCTGCTCTGGCGATATCACGGTTCACATATGCATCAATCGCGCCCTTCAACTGTTCCAGGCCAAGGGACGCCAGTGTTTCCAGGCCATGGGCCAGCCGCCTTGGATAGACGAACTCGGTCATTTCCTTCACGCGCTTGGCGATGTTCTTTCCCATGTCGCCGGCCCGTTCGAGATCATTGCCCATGCGCAAGGCAGCCACGATCTCGCGAAGATCCGCCGCCATCGGCTGGCGCCTCGCGATCACCAGAACAATGCGCTCATCCAGTTCGAATTGCAGCCGGTCGAGCGTAAGGTCTCTTTCAATCACGCTTTCAGCCAGAACGGTATCGCCCCTGGTCAGCGCGGCCACGGACTGGGCGAGCATCTCCTCGGCGCGACCACCCATTTCGGTGATCTTGAGGCGTATGTATTTCAGGTCCTCATCAAAGGCGGAAACCGTGTGCTGGCTCATTCCAAGTTCCTTCGTTCAAGCAGGATCACGCATTCAAGCAGATTCGCGTCTGATCAACCGTAACGCCCGGTAATGTAGTCCTGCGTCTTTTGCTGCGTCGGGTTGGTGAAGATTGCGTCAGTCTCACCAACCTCGACGAGTTCTCCAAGATGGAACATGGCGGTACGCTGCGAAACACGCGCAGCCTGCTGCATCGAATGGGTAACGATGACAATTGTATAGTTGGCGCGCAACTCGTCGATCAGTTCCTCCACCTTTGCGGTGGCGATGGGATCAAGCGCCGAGCAGGGCTCGTCCATCAGGATGACTTCGGGACTTACTGCAATGGCGCGCGCAATGCACAAGCGCTGCTGCTGGCCGCCGGAAAGGCCTGTTCCAGGTTCCTGCAGGCGATCCTTGACCTCTTCGAACAACCCGGCTCGCTGCAGGCTCAAGGTGACGAGTTCGTCCATTTCCGAGCGCGGGCGAACAAGACCGTGAATCCGCGGACCATAGGCAATGTTCTCATAGATCGACTTTGGAAACGGGTTCGGTTTCTGGAAAACCATGCCGACACGGGCGCGCAATTCCACAACGTCCACGGAGGGGCTGTAGATGTCTTCGCCGTCGAGCGTGAGCTGGCCTTTGACCCGGCAAATGTCGATCGTGTCATTCATGCGGTTGAGACAGCGCAGGAAAGTCGACTTTCCACATCCCGACGGTCCGATGAGAGCCGTCACCTCATTGCGATAGATGTCGAGGTCAACGTCAAACAGGGCCTGTTTGTCGCCATAGAATACCGAAACGTCCCGGGCCTCGATGGCGACTGCGCGATCACCGCGCAGGGCCTTTTCGGCCATTGAGTTTTCGTCTTGCGCAAGCATGTTCATCTCATCTCATTTCTGATTGTTGGCCCGACCTACCATCGACGCTCAAATCTGTGCCGCAGGAAAACCGCGATAGTGTTCATGAGGACGAGGAAGCCGAGCAGGACAAGAATGGCCGCAGAGGTCCGCGAAACGAAACCGCGCTCAGGACTGTCTGCCCAAATGTAAATCTGTGTCGGCAAGGCAGTTGAAGGTTCGAATATCCCGGCTGGCGGACTGGTGATGAACGCGTTCATGCCAACGAGAAGCAGCGGTGCAGTCTCGCCGAGTGCCTGGGCCAGGCCGATGATCGTTCCCGTGAGGATCGACGGCATGGCCAGCGGCAACATGTGGTGGAAGATCGCCTCGTGCCTGGATGCTCCGATGCCCAGGGCAGCTTCTCGAATGGAAGAAGGGACCTGTGTGAGCGCGGCCCGCGTTACAATGATGATGGTCGGCAGGGTCATCAGGGCAAGTACCATGCCGCCGACCAGCGGGACGGATCGCGGCAGGCCGAACCAGCCGATGAACACAGCCAGTCCGAGCAACCCGAAAACCACGGATGGCACGGCCGCCAGATTGTTGATGTTGATCTCGATAAAATCGGTGACCCGGTTACTCGGGGCAAATTCCTCGAGATAGATCGCTGCTGCTATGCCAAGCGGGAAACTCAGGGCGAAGCAGACAAGAAGCGACCAGAACGAGCCCGCAATCGCGCCTGACAGACCGGCAAGCTCGGGAAAGCGGCTGTCGCTGTTGAACAGCATCGACCAGTTGATCGGACTGGAAACGACGCCCTGTTCGACAAACTGATCGTAGATTTCGATCTGACGGTCGTTTACCCGCCTCTGATCCTGGGGAAGGTTGCGATCGAACAGACCCTTGGCCAACTGGTCTACCGGGTCAGAAAACGGAATGTCGATCTGGAACGTGGTCCCCAACCTTGATGGATTGGCAATGACCGCGTCACGCATCATGTATTGCCCGTTCGGGGTGAAAATGGCGAAGTAGTCGCGTTCGGCGGATTTTGGCAGGTCAGGCGCCATGGCCCGATAGGCCTTGCGGGAAATCTTGCGCCAGTCGGCGGCCATCAACGCTTCGGTCTGCTTCTGCGGATCGTTGGATATTCGGTCTATACCCGAATCGGCAAGATCAACCGTGACACGCACCTGGGTCTGCGTCAGGGCATCGGAACCGGTATAGGCAATCGTGGACACCAGGATCAGCAGAAAACCCAGCGCAACGCAGATCGCGCCGATGCCCAGTCCCTGCAGAATGCGGTCAGAACGATAGCGAGCCTGTCTGCGCGCCTTCATTGCAGGCGATTTCCAATCGACCTGCATCGCACCAGCGGAGCGTTTGTCGGCTGCTCTGGAAACGCTGGACATCAATATTTCTCCCGGTATTTGCGAACCGTGCGCAGGGCGATCAGGTTCAGCCCAAGCGTTATGAGGAACAGGACGAGGCCAAGGGCGAAAGCGGCAAGCGTCTTTGGATTGTCAAATTCGGAATCGCCGATCAGCAGCGTCACGATCTGGACAGTGACAGTGGTTACCGCTTCGAAGGGATTCAGGGTCATCGTGGCAATCAGGCCGGCAGCCATGACCACGATCATCGTCTCACCGATGGCACGGCTCAAGGCAAGCAATACGCCGCCGACGATGCCCGGAAGGGCAGCAGGAAGCAGGACCTTGCGGATCGTCTCGCCCTTTGTCGCCCCAAGAGCGTAGGAACCTTCGCGCAATGCTCGCGGAACCGATGCAAGGGCGTCATCGGAAATCGATGAAATGAACGGGATCAGCATGATTCCCATCACCCCACCAGCTGCCAGCGCGCTGTTGGGGGAAGATGCGATGCCTAGTTTCATCCCCAGATCGCGGATGAGCGGTGCCACCGTTAGAACCGCGAAAAATCCGTAGACCACCGTTGGAATGCCCGCGAGGATTTCCAGCAACGGCTTGACGAAGGAACGAAGCCGCGAACCGGCATATTCGGTCAGATAAATGGCGGACAAGATGCCGACGGGGACTGCCACGGCCATGGCAAGGACCGAAATCACTACTGTGCCAAACAGTACTGGCAACATGCCGAAGGCACCCTGCCCGGCTACCTGGTCAGCACGAAGTGCGATCTGCGGCTCCCAGCGCGTGCCAAACAGGAATTCGCTCAACGGAACCTTGGCGAAGAACGCAAGCGCTTCATAGACCAGCGAGACAACGATACCGGCTGTGGTGAGTATCGCCACCAGTGAGGCAAACAGCATGAACCAGGTCACAGAGCGTTCGACGCTGTGGCGGGCCTGGAAGCGTGGTGCAATCACCCGAAGGCCAAGGAATGCACCAATTACAGCCATGGATGATGCAACACCTACCATCAGCCAGACAGCGATAGCGCGCAGATGGTTCAGCTTCTCTCCGGCAAGGCGGACCTGCTCGGTGACTTCACCAAAGGATTTGCCATCGGCGGCCTGGCGTATCTGTGAAATGAGGAGGGTATTTTCAGCCGAAGACAGGTCCTCGATCCCGCTGATACCCGATGATACGACAGTATCGAGAACGGTACCGCTGAACATTACCCAGAGGATAAGGAAGATCATGGCCGGAATGCCGGTCCAGATCGCGCCGTTGACAGCGTGGTAGACCGGACGGGAGTGAACCTTGCCGGCGCGGTCCCGGGCATCGAGCAAGAACCGGTCAGCCCTGCTGTAGCTCAGATAGGCAGAAAAAACCGACAGGATCAGCAGCAACACGACCGCATAACCAAACATTCGACTGTTCCCGGGTTTCCAGCGACTGATACGTGAAAGGAAGAGGCCACCCGCCAGGGCGGATGGCCTCCTGTGGTGTTACATGCCGAGCTTGCGAGCTTCGAGAACCGCTGCGGTAACTTCCATGCGCTTCTCATCGGAAAGCGGTGTCAGTCCACGCTCAGCCAGATAGCCGTCGCTGCCCAGGGCTGCTTCGGACATGTACTCGGCCAGGAATTCCTTCATGCCCGGGATGACATCACGGTGAGCATTCTTGACGTAGAAGAACAGCGGACGCGCGACCGGATAGGACCCATCCGCGATGGTGTCGAAGTTCGGCTCGATGCTGTTCACCTTCACGGCCTTCAGCTTGTCGCTGTTTTCATACAGGAACGAATAGCCGAAGATGCCGACAGCGTGGGGATCGGCTCCGAGGCGCTGAACGATGAGGTTGTCGTTCTCACCCGCTTCGACGAAAGGACCGTCCTGGCGCATGCGCGAACAGACTTCGTTCCACTTCTTTTCGTCGGCCTTCTTGAATTCCTTCATGCCTGCGAAACTGTTGCATCCGTCGTGCATGACCAGCTCGACGAACGCGTCACGCGTACCGGAGGTAGGTGGCGGGCCAAAGGCAAGGATTTCCGTGTCCGGGAGCGAGGCTTCGATGTCCGACCATTTCTTGTTCGGATTGGCGATGAAACCACCCTTGCCATCCGGCAATTCGGCTGCAAGCGCCTTGAATATCTGCTCTTCGGTCAGATCGATGTCGACGCCTGAACGCGAAATGGCGATCGACAGGCCATCATAGCCAATAAGGGCTTCGGTGATGTCGGTGACGCCATTGTCGGCGCAAAGCTTGATTTCCGATTCCTTGATGGCGCGCGAAGCGCCGGTTATATCTGTGAATTCCTCGCCAAGACCAGCGCAGAAAGCCTTGAACCCGCCGCCAGTGCCGGTCGATTCCAGCACCGGTGCGGCCCTGCCTGTCTTGTTGGCGAACTCTTCGGAAACCGCCTGTGAATATGGGAAAACGGTGGAGGAGCCGACAATCTTGATCTGATCGCGAGCCTGTGCCGCACCAACGGCGAGCAGCAGCGCGCCGAGGGCAACGCCGGTTTTGATAACTGATTTCACGGTGAATCTCCTTTGGAGTTGCGTCACGTCAAAGTGCTTGCCGGTTGTTGCCATGCTCTGGCTGCACAAGGCTTGTTGTGCCCCGGTAAGGCCAAGCTACGGCCCTGTTGCTATGGTTGTATGACGAGTACGCAAACTTATTATGACAGATCAAGTCATTGAATTCATTGCTTTTTCAAAGAATTCTCCTCGGGCAGGGGAAATCTGATCGAAAAGGTTGAGCCCTCACCCGGGCGCGATGCAATGGCAAGCCTGGTCCCATGCCGGTTCAGGATATGCTTGACGATCGCCAGCCCGAGACCGGTTCCCTGTCCTTGTCTGCTCTTTGCAACATCAACACGATAAAATCTCTCTGTGAGACGGGGCAGGTGTTCGCCAGCTATTCCCGGTCCCCAGTCGCGTACTGCCACCTCGATGCAGCCGACATCGGCGTTGGAAGCCGCCACATATCTGGCACTTACTTCCACCTTGCCACCTTGCTGACCATATTTGCAGGCGTTCTCGATGAGGTTCTGGAAGACCTGTACGAGTTCATCCATGTCGCCGTTTATCACGAGCGGGTCGGATGGCAATCTGGCCGAAATCTCCACGCCCAGCCCTCCGGCCAACGGCTCCATGCCCTTGATCACATTGGTGAGCAACGCGCTGAGTTCGACCTTTTCGGAAGGCTTCCTGTGCTCCTTCATTTCGACCCGGCTCAGGGACAGGAGATCATCGATCAGCCTGGACATGCGCTCTGCCTGTTCCAGCATCACATCCAGAAACTTGCGGGTCGCCTTGGGATCCAGCCTGGCGGAACCCTTGATGGTTTCTGCAAACCCGCGCAGCGAAGTAAGCGGAGTGCGAAGTTCATGGCTTGCATTGGCAACGAAGTCGGTTCGCATCCTGTCGGCTCGACGGATTTCGGTCTGGTCGGTGAAAGTCACGAGATAGGCCGCTGGCGCGCCAGTGTCGCTTTCCCCGCGTATGGGTGCGGCATGAATTTCGAACCAGCGTTCCTGCGCACCCTTGTCGTGGTAATGGGTTGAAGCTGCCTGCCCGCTCCTGATGACCCCGTTGAGAAAGGTCGCCAGGTCGGACTGACGAAACCAGTAGGTCAGGGGATTGCCAATGGTCTTTGCACCAAACTCGGCTCTGGCCACGCGGTTTTCATAGATGAGGTTTCCGGCCATATCCAGGACATAGACCGGGCCGCCAAAGGCTTCGGCAACCGCCCTGGTGGAGGCGTTCAGCCCAATGGCTTTTTCCGGATTCTGGTCGCTCCTGTCGACCCGCTTTCCTGTCTGAAGGAGGGTCACCATGCCCGCAGAAAAAACAACTGCAGCCAGTAGCATCGTAGCAAGGGACGGATTCAGGAAGACGAATGCGCCAAGCACGCCAGCAAGGATGGCGAAGCGAAGGGCGACGGACCGTGCACCAGTCATGCGATTTTCCGTGGGTGCATGCGATTGCCTCTATTGGGACGTAACCATGCCAAGCAAAGCGACTTTGCGCCAGCACTGGCATGTAATAGGTTTGTGAAACCTTGTTGTCATCCGGGAATGAAAAACATGCAGATACCCGACGCGCCCATTGTGACCCTGAAAGTTGCTGGCAAGAAACGGAAATTCGATCTGGATGATCCCAAATTGCCGGACTGGGTCGGCGGAAAGGCATTTGAAAGTGGAAATTTTCCCTACACGAAGAAGATGAAGCGTGAGGAGTATGAGGATCAGCTCACCGCCCTGCAGAAGGAACTGGTCAAGGTCCAGTACTGGCTGCAGGAAACCGGCAACCGGCTCATGGTGGTGTTCGAGGGGCGCGATGCTGCGGGCAAGGGCGGCACGATCAACACGTTTCGCCAGTTTCTCAATCCGCGCAATGCGAGGGCAGTGGCACTTTCGAAGCCCTCCGATGTCGAGCGCGGCCAATGGTATTTTCAGCGCTATGTCGAGAACTTCCCGACTTCAGGTGAATTCGTGATGTTTGATCGCTCCTGGTACAATCGCGCCGGGGTTGAGCCCGTGATGGGTTTTTGCACCGAACAGCAGCACGAGAAATTCCTGGCGGAAACACCGCGCTTTGAAGAAATGATCGCCAATGAGGGTATTCATTTCTTCAAGATCTGGCTGAACATCGGACAGGAAATGCAACTGAAGCGCTTCCATGACCGGCGCCATGACCCGTTGAAGGTCTGGAAACTGTCGCCCATCGATATCAAGGCGCTGCAGAACTGGGATGCCTACACGGCCGCGCGAAAAACGATGCTGGCGGCAACCGATACCGCGCATGGGCCGTGGACAATCGTTCGCTCAAACGACAAGAGGCGCGCCAGGATCAATGCGATCAGGCATGTCATCTCCAAGCTCGACTATGATGGCAGGGACGACAAGGTCATCGGCAAGATCGACGAAAACATCGTGCGCAGCGCTGCCGACTTCGACGACTAGCCTGGCCACATCGCCTTCACAGCCGCAGGCGGGCGTACAGGATATCGATGGAATCGCCCGCCCCGGTCAGAGCTGCCGAGCTGGTTATGTCGGTGCTGAGCGAGAAATAGGCCGGGCTATCCGCTCCCGCCTGCTGTTTCACATCCAGCGTGAACACGATTGCCTCAGGCTGAAGCCCAACCCGGAAGCGTTTGCGGCCGCAAATATCCTCGTCTGAAAACTGACAGCCAACAGCAAAGGTTGCAGGTCCCGACGTGCCGGATTTGGCGAGGATTTCTACCGTGACCTTTCGTCCTGCAATCCGTTCCACTACACCCGGCTGGATCTCCAGACGGATAGGATTGGCCGGCGTTTCCTTGTCCGACTGCTGGCGCAGCGAGGTCAGTCGGATCATCTCGATGTTGGACTGATTGACGATCTCCGCACTTCCGTTGCCGGCTGTGACCAGCGCACCGGTATCGGTGGGCGAAAGAAGCACGATATAGACCGCGTCCTCGACCTGGTCACTTGCCGCCTGTTCCGCCTGCTGGGCTTGCGGTGTGTTCCTTGCTGCGAGGTTTCCGGATATGGCGCTGTAGAGCGTGTTTCCGACCCATGCCAGTGCCAGCAACGCGACGAGGATTGCACCGACAAGAAACAGCCTGCGCGAAGAGGATTCACGACGCCGCAAGATGCCTGAATCTTCGGGATTGACCGAGAAGTCATCCGGATTGTCATCGTAATAGTCATCGTCTGGACGGTCGGAATAACCGTCATCCATGCTGACGGTTTCAGGAATATCAACTCCGGGATCGCCTGCTTCGTCGACCGACCAGTCCTCATCGCCACCACCGTGTGCGCCTGGCTGTTCCCGATGATCGAACTGCGGTTCATCCGAGACTTCCTCTACCGGCTCTGGTTGCAGCGGTGCGTAACCCGATTCAATGCGGTTGATCGACATTTCCAGCGTCTGGCGGTGTTTTTCGACGACATCAAGCGGCTGCGGTCCGGCAGACGCGATCATCTTGGCCAGCGCATTTCGAGACGACTGATAAATACGTTCACGCACGTCGGGATCTGTATCATCCTGACGCGCAAGAGCCTGCCTGATCAGGCCTTCAAAATCTGCCAACCTCAAACACCCCTGTTTGAACCGGAATCAACCCGAAAGCATAGGAGCGCGACTGCTGTATCCGGTGTACCCGCAGACTATAACCCTTACCCAACGTAAGCTCCTACACCCAATCTGTATTGATGATCAATCGGGTCATGTCCTGTTTATCCGCTTCGTCCACAAATGCAATCCGCGTGAGTGGAGTGAAAACCTGCCAACAACGCCGTTGTGTTTCGGGGAAGCGGTGCCTATAAAGCTTACGTTTGCGTAAGCGTCAATTACCTGGAGGTATTTTTCGATGGCGATTCCCGCCCTGCTTCAAGACAGGCTCAGCGTACCTGCTGTCGCCGCTCCGCTGTTCATCATTTCCCACCCGGAGCTGACCCTGGCGCAGTGCAAGGCAGGCGTTGTCGGATCCTTTCCTGCCCTCAATGCGCGTCCTATCGAGCAGCTTGACGAATGGCTGGCGCAGTTGAGCGAGGAATTGCCTGCCTATGCTGCCAGGAATCCGGGGGCAAGGGTTGCGCCATTTGCGGTCAACCAGATCGTTCACAAGTCGAACAACCGGCTGCAACAGGACCTCGAACTGTGCGTGAAGTACAAGGTTCCCATCGTCATCACTTCGCTTGGTGCTGTCGAGGAAGTGAACCAGGCGATCCATTCGTACGGTGGAATCGTGCTGCATGACGTCATTCATGACCGGCACGCAAGGAAGGCAATCGAGAAAGGCGCTGACGGCCTGATTGCCGTGGCAACGGGTGCTGGTGGACATGCCGGCACATTGTCGCCTTTCGCGCTCATTCAGGAAATTCGCCAGTGGTTTGAAGGGCTACTGCTTCTCTCGGGCTCCATCGCCAATGGTGGCGCGATACTGGCGGCACAGGCCATGGGTGCGGACCTCGCCTATATCGGTTCGCCGTTCATTGCTACCCACGAAGCGCGCGCGGTGGATGCCTACAAGCAGGCCATAGCGGACGGACGGGCGTCTGACATTGTCTATACGAACCTGTTCACCGGTGTTCACGGCAATTACCTGAAGCGCTCCATCGTCAATGCAGGACTTGATCCGGACAATCTGCCCGAAAGCGATCCCAGCAAGATGAGCTTCGGATCGGGCGGCAGTGCGCCAGCCAAGGCATGGAAGGACATCTGGGGCTGCGGCCAGGGAATTGGCGCGGTCGACAAGGTCGTCTCTACTGCCGAACTGGTAGAACGTCTCGCTCGGGAATATCGCGAAGCCAAAGCAAGGGTGTGCGCCCTCAAGGAGTAAGCGCCGCCCGCCTCAGTCGCGCCAGAACGAGGGCACGAACAGCACGATCACGCTCATGATCTCCAGTCTTCCCAGAATCATCTGGAAGGACAGAACAAGCTTGTCGATGCCTGTGAGGCTGGCGAAATTCGTGACCGGGCCGACCTGCGCGCCGAGGCCCGGACCGACATTGGCGAGCGCGGTCGCAGATGCGGTTAGCGACGTGATCAGATCATGTCCATTGATCGCCAGAATGCATGCGCCAACGCCGAACGCGATGAAGTAGAGCAGCGTGAAGGCGACGACGGGGATGATCGTTTCCTCGTCCACTGCCTGTTCGCCATATTTCATGCGTGCGACCGAGTTAGGCGACAACAGCCTCGACACGGCAAAACGGCAGATTTCCCAAAGCACGACCAGGCGGAAAACCTTGAGCCCGCCTGCAGTCGAACCTGAACAGCCTCCAAGCAGGGTGATCCCCACAATTGCCAGGAGCGCCACTGTCGGCCAGATGCCATAGTCCTGAAAGACGAACCCGGTTGTCGTGATTATCGAAATGACTGTGAAAACCACGCTCGCCAGCGTGGTTGAATCGAGAATGGAGCCGGTGAGTGACAGGCTGATGAGGACCAGGAAAATCGTCAGCAGGATGATCGCGGTATACCAGCCTATCTGCACGTCAAAAAATCTGCGGCGCGACGAGAACACAAGCAACATTACCATGAATGGCAGGCCGCCGATGAACATGTAGAAGGAGGATGCCCACAGGATCGGTACTGAGTCGAACTTGGCGAAGGAAAGGTCGGAAGTGCCGAAACCCCCGGTAGAAAGCGTGGTCATGGCATGGTTGATGGCATCAAAGAAACTCATGCCCAGCGCATTGTAGGTCATGGTGCAGGCCAGCGTCAGGGCACAATAGAGCAGGAGAATGCGGATCGCATATTCCTCGAAGCGCGCAAAACTCTTCTCGGCAGTATCAGAGGATTCCAGCGAGAAAAGATGTTGGCCGCCAAGTTTGAGGAACGGAAACAGGAACACGGACAGCACAACAATCCCAACGCCGCCGATCCATTGCAGCAGCGAGCGCCACAGCAGGATGCCGGGAGGGCGCATCTCGAGTTGTGACATTACCGTCGAGCCGGTTGTCGTGAGACCTGAAACGGACTCAAAAAGGGCATCAATCGGGCCAAGCTTTACTTCAGCAAAATAGAAGGGCAAGGCACCGGCAGTGCACATGACCAGCCAGGCGAGTGAGATGAACACGAAACCGTCGCGCCGGCTCCAGCCGGAATGACGGTCACGAAAGCCAAGATGCAGGAACAGACCAGCACCGCCGGATATGAAAGCTGACGTCATGAAAACCTGCCAGTCGCGATTTCCCTGCGAAAGGTCAATCAGCGCGGGCAACAACATGGCCATGCCTGTCACGCAGAGCAACAAGCCTAGTGGCGAAACAACTTTTTCGAGATTCATGACGTGACCAGGCTTTGGTGCCGAATCCAGTTCCAGCGTTGGGCGTGAGTGTATACGCCCTATTCACCCCATTGCCAAACCCATCCGCCAGGGTTTCATCCTGCACCAAAAGCAGGGCTGGAAAACCGGGCGGCAGTGAGCCGCCCGGCCGTTTGAAGCTACTTAGCGGCTGCGCCAACTGCCCGCTTGGCCATGACTTTCACAAGGTTGGCCCGGTATTGCGACGAGCCGTGAATGTCGGAGAGCATGTTCTTCTCATCGACCTTTTCGCCATCAAGCGCATCAGCGGAGAAATTGGCGGCAAGCGCCTTTTCCATTCCCTTGTGGCGGAAAACGCCGCTCGACCCTGCTCCGGTCACTGCCAACCGCACATTGCCCTTGCCATAGTCGGCAACAAAGACACCGCACATTGCGTAGCGCGATGCCGGGTTGGGGAACTTCACATAGGCTGAGCGGACAGGCACGGAGAATTCCACGGCCGTGATGATCTCGTCCTCCTTGAGCGCTGTTTCGAAAAGTCCCTTGAAGAACTTGTCGGCATCGATGGAGCGCTTGTTGGTCACGATGGTCGCATTGAGCGCCAGCATGGCAGACGGATAATCGGCTGCAGGGTCATTGTTGGCGACCGATCCACCGATCGTGCCCATGTGGCGCACGGCCGGGTCGCCGATATGGGCCGCGAGATGGCAGATTGCCGGGCAGGCCGCTTTCAGCTTGTCATTGCCTGCCACTTCCGAATGGGTCGTGGCCGCACCGATCGTGACCTTCTTGCCGGAAACCTTGATGCCCTTCATTTCCTTCACATGGCGAAGGTCAATCAGGTCGGAAGGCGCTGCCAGACGCTGCTTCATCGTGGGTATGAGCGTTTGCCCACCCGAGATGAACTTCCCGTCATCTGCCTTCTTCATGGCTGCAAGAGCCTCCTTTACCGAGGAGGTGCGGTGATAGTTTGTCTGATACATGTTTCTTCTCCCCGATTAGCTGTTCAGCGCACGCCATACCTTTTCAGGCGTGGCCGGCATTGACAGATTGTTGTTGCCGATCGCGTCCGTGATGGCGTTGATCACCGCTGGCGGAGAGCCGATTGCACCTGCTTCGCCGCAACCCTTCATGCCCATCGGGTTGCCCGGGCAAACCGTGACATGGTGGGAAACCTCGAAGCTTGGCATGTTGTCTGCACGCGGCATGCAATAGTCCATGTAGGATGCCGACAGGAGCTGGCCTGTCTTGTCGTACACGGCATTTTCCAGAAGTGCCTGGCCAATACCCTGCGCGATGCCGCCGTGAACCTGGCCTTCCACGATCATCGGGTTCACGATGACCCCGAAATCGTCGGCGGCAACGAACTGCACGACGCGCGTTGCACCCGTGCCTGGGTCGACCTCGACTTCGCAGATATAGGCACCAGCCGGGAAGGTGAAGTTGGTCGGGTCGTAGAACGCGCCCTCCTTCAGACCCGGTTCCATGCCTGCCGGCAGGTTGTGGCCGGTATAGGCTGCAAGGCAGACTTCGTGCCAGCCCAGCTTCTTGTCGGTGCCAGCAACCTTCACTTCACCATTCTCGATGAGAATGTCGCCTTCTGCTGCTTCCATCAGATGGGCAGCGATCTTCTTCGCCTTTGCTTCGACCTTGTCGAGAGCTCGACTGATTGCGGACATGCCGACCGCGCCGGAGCGTGAGCCGTATGTTCCCATGCCGAACTGAACCTTGTCGGTGTCGCCATGGATGATCTGGACATTGTCGACAGGTATGCCGAAGCGATCCGAGACAAGCTGGGCAAAGGTCGTTTCGTGACCCTGGCCATGGCTATGCGATCCGGTCAGAATTTCGACCGTGCCGACCGGGTTGACGCGAACCTCGCCCGACTCCCACAAGCCTACGCCTGCACCCAGAGATCCGACGGCTGCCGAAGGTGCAATGCCGCAGGCCTCGATGTAGCAGGACAGGCCGATTCCGCGCAGAAGGCCCTTTTTCTTCGCCGCCGCACGGCGCTTCTCGAAGCCCGCCCAGTCGGCAGCCTTCATTGCCGCATCGAGTGTCGCATCATAGTCACCGGCATCGTAGCACATGATGACCGGTGTCTGATGGGGGAAGGAACGCACGAAATTGCGCCGACGCAATTCGCTCGGGTCCATCTTCAATTCGCGAGCCGCTGTTTCCATCATGCGCTCGACCAGATAGGTCGCTTCCGGCCGCCCTGCACCGCGATAGGCATCAACTGGCGCCGTGTTGGTGTAGACCGTCCTCACGTTGCAGTGGATGTTGGCGATATTGTACTGGCCCGACAGGAGCGTTGCGTAGAGGTAGGTGGGAACACTGCTCGAGAAGAGCGACATGTAGGCACCCAGATTGGCGACCGTGTCCACCGAGAAGCCGACGATCTTGCCATTCTTGTCAAAGCCCATGCGCGCAGTCGTGACATGGTCGCGACCGTGGGCATCGGCGAGGAAAGCTTCCGTGCGATCAGCGGTCCACTTGACTGGCACGCCGGTACGCTTGGATGCCCAAAGGCATACGATTTCTTCGGGATAGATATAGATTTTCGAGCCGAAACCGCCACCGACATCGGGCGCAATGACGCGGAGCTTGTGCTCTGGTGCCACCTGGTAGAAGGCGGACAGAACCAGGCGCGCAACATGCGGATTCTGGCTTGTGGTGTAGAGTGTGAAGTGGTCGTCGGCCGCATCATAATGTGCAAGGGCAGCGCGAGGCTCCATTGCGTTTGGCACAAGACGGTTGTTGGTGATCTTCATCTCCGTCACATGGGCAGCTCCTGCAATGGCGGACTTGGCCGCCTTCGCATCGCCGATTTCCCAATCGTAGATGATGTTGTTCTTGGCTTCCGGATGAAGCTGGGGTGCGCCATCCTTCATGGCCTCGATCGCGTCGACAACTGCCTTCTTGGCGGAATAGGACACGTTCACCGCCTCAGCGGCAGCGCGCGCATTGGCCTGCGTGTCTGCAATGACCACCGCCACGCCGTCTCCGACATAGCGTACATAGTCCGTTGCCAGTGCCGACCAGGCCCCCATGTTCATGGGCGAGCCGTCCTTGGAATGGATCATCCAGCCACAGATCAGATTGCCGATGCCATCGCCCTTGATCTGCTTGCCATCGAGTACCGCGACAACGCCGGGCATCTTCTCGGCCTTCGACTTGTCGATCTTCTTGATCTGCGCATAGGCATGCGGTGATCTGACGAAAGCGGCATAATGCATTCCCGCCATCTTGAAGTCGTCCGTGTACCGGCCCTTGCCAGTGATGAAGCGCTTGTCCTCCTTGCGAAGAACGCGTGCGCCAATCCCTTCAACTCCCATGTCTTCCTCCTCCAGAAGCGGCCCAGCCGCCTACAATCCTGTTCAGATACTGTGCGCTGGCGCGCCTCACATGCCCTTCGCGCCGGCAGCGACTGCCTTGACGATGTTGTGGTATCCGGTGCAGCGGCAGATATTGCCCTCCAGCTCCGCGCGTATCGTGTCCTCGCTGAGCTTCTTGCCAAGCCGGTTCACCATGTCGACCGAGGTCATGATCATGCCGGGCGTACAAAAACCGCACTGCAATCCATGATGTTCCTTGAAGGCTGCCTGCATGGGGTGCAACTTGTCGCCTTTCGCCAGACCTTCGATGGTCACAACCGAGGAACCGGATGCCTGTGCTGCCGTCATGGTGCAGCTCTTCACTGCCTTGCCATCCACATGCACGACGCATGAGCCGCACTGGGATGTATCGCAGCCCACATGGGTTCCGGTCAGGTTCAATTCTTCACGCAGGAACTGAACCAGAAGGGTACGGTCTTCGACATTTCGTTCGACCTGCTTCCCGTTAACACTCATTTTTACCGTTGCCATGCATCTCCTCCTAGAAATGACCACATGCAGCATAAAACGCAGTCGCAGCCGACCGAGCGCCCTGATTTACGCCGGAATTCCGATCCAGCCCCATTTCGGCAAAAGTTTCCGAACCGCCGAACAGAGTTACAATTGCTCCCGCGTCACCTGAAAGTGTGGCGCAGGTTAGGTGCTGCGGCAAGTGCCCAAGAAAAATAATGGTTGGAGCGCGCCCTCACGAGCGCGCTTCATTTCAGACCGGAAAGCGCGCGTTGCGATGGAAAGCATATTTGCGAGAGATCTTTCGAGGCTTCCCATTTGCCGATCGAACGGCGCGTCTTGAAGCCAGGCAATCCGTCGGCGCCACCAACATCATGACCGAGTTTCTCAAGGCCACGCTGCATGGCAGCGATGTCCGAGCGGTAAAGCTTGTCGATGCCGCTCCAGGGGGCTGCGAAAGTGCCGCCACCCCACCGGATGCGGTCAGCCGCGTTGCCGATGAACAGGGCGTAGAGATCGCTCTCGTTGTAATCCTTGAGCACATAGAAATTGGCCGTCACCAGAAATGCCGGACCAAGCCGGCCGGCGGGCATCAGCAGGAACAACTCCTTCGACATTTCGCCTTGCGGAAAAGGTTTGCCCGAAATGCGTTTGACGCCAAGCGACGCCCACTGTGCCGTCGACTTGCCCTGATCGGGACCTTCAAGAGCACAGGACAGGGAAGCGGGAACGCTTACCTCGAAGCCCCAGTCGCGACCAGTTTGCCAGCCATGATGTTTGAGATAACCGGCAATGGAGGCAAGCGTATCGGCCTGCGAATTCCAGATGTCCGCGCGGCCGTCACCGTCGCCATCGGCTGCGTGCTCCAGATAGGATGTCGGCAGGAACTGGGGTTGGCCAAGCGCACCAGCCCATGACGACTTCATCATCGCCCGCGTGACGAGACCCTTTTCCAGCATGACAAGTGCCGCGACCAATTCGCGCCGGAACATCTCCTTGCGGCTTGCCATGAACGCCTTGGTGCCCAGAACCTCGAAGGCATCATAGGGTATCTTTGCGCGGCCAAAGCCCGATTCCCTGCCCCAGATCGCAAGCAGGAAGCGACCCGGCACCCCGCTCTTGCGCTCAATCGCTGCCAGTGTTGGCGACATGCTGGAAAAGCGGGAGCGCCCTCCGGCCACTACAGCGCCCAGTACCTTTTCGGAAAAATACCGTGACGGAGCGCCGAACTCCGCCTGATGCTGGTTCTTTGGCGGTTTCGGTTTCTCACCTGGTGCAACGAGATCCGGCAGTTTCCAATTGAGTGAAACACCAGCAAAGGCTTCGTTGAACCTGGCCGCCGAAACACCGGCGCGCTGCGCTTCCGGCCACAGATCGGACTTGAGCCAGGCCTGAAACTGGCGCTCGATGGCACCAGCATTGGCGGGCTGGGCAATGGAAGGTGAAGCCGCCAGCAGCGGAAACACAAGGAACAGGGCGTACAGAAACGCCTGAATCGGGAACGGATAGCGGATGCGCATGGATTCGGTCATGTGGCGAACCTGCCGCAACCTTGTGCCAACAGCAAGGTGCACCTGACGCGCAAAGCCTATCGCGCGCCCCATGTATCGGAAAGCTTGTAGCCTTCAGGCCACGGGTCTGATGGGTCCAGCATGTGCTGATGAATGCCGGTGATCCAGCCACGACCGGAAAGTTCGGGGCGAATGGCCGGCCTGCCGCCGACGCTCGTTTCCTCCAGTATCTCGCCAGCAAAGGTCGAACCGATCACCGAACGCGCCGTCAGCCGATCCCCGGTCTTCATCACACCGCGCGCATGCAAAACCGCCATTCGGGCGCAAAGTGCGGTGCCAGTTGGTGAGCGATCCACCTTGCCTGGCTGAATGGCGACGGCAGCAGAAGTCTCCAGGCCATCAGCGCCTTCGTGAAGTGGCCCGGCAAAGAGGCAGAAGGAGATATGCCGCCAATCGGGATTTTCGGGATGGCGAAATCCCAGCTGGCGATTGGCCGCATTCGTGATCGTGACGCCAAGCGTGGCAATGTCGTGCGCTTCATCGGCCTGAAGCGAAAAGCCGAGAGCTGCAGCATCCACGATGACGAAGCTGTCGCCACCATAGGCGGTATCGACCGTCAGCGTGCCAAGACTCTCGACCTCAAGCTTCGTGTCCAATTGCGCGGCAAAGGAGGGAACATTCTGCACGAAAATCCTCTCGGCTTTTCCGTTGCGGCATTCTGCGCGCACCCTAACCAGCCCGCCCGGCGCTTCGAGGACCATGCGTGTTTCTGGTTCCGTCATGGCGATGATGCCGCTATCGAGAAGCACGGTGGCAACGCATATCGAGTTGGACCCGGACATGGGAGGGGTATCTTCCGGCTCCATGATGATCCATGCCGCCTGGGCATCGGGATGCCTGGGTGGCACGAGCAGGTTCACATGACGGAAAACACCGCCGCGTGGCTCGTTCAGGACGAAGTTCCTGAGCGTCTGGTCGCGCGCTATCCAGCGGCTCTGTTCCCAGATCGTGTCGCCCGGTGGCGGCAGGACCCCGCCAACGATCACATCGCCTACTTCGCCTTCCGCATGAGCGGAAATGACATGGATCGTTTTTGTTGAGCGCATTTCAAAGTACCTCTACCTGACGCACGGCATCGTGGATTGCCGAGTTGTTCTTGCGAGCGGCTATGGTGTCTTGGTCAAACTCGCCGAGATTCGGGCCTCCCGCAAGCGGTTCCAGCCCAAGACCCCCGGATTGTGTTTGAACAATTACCCGGTTCTGTTTCAGGGCCTTGCCCGGATCGGCGTCGCGATCAGGCGCTACTGTTTCCTGCAATTGCAGGTCGCATGCCGCATTGGCAGCGACTTGTGCGGCTGGGGATTTCTTGGGAAAAGAGTCAAATGTTGTCTGTGTTCTGGAACGGTGATCTTGATGAACCGGAGGCAGTTTGTTGCTGGAAGCACAGCCATGATGGCAAGGGGGCTCATGCCGAATGATGCTGGTGCACAGTCGTCGGGTTTCCATGTCCCGGCGGAAGAAGGCCGCCATCAGCGCACATTCATGCAATGGCCCGTGAGCCGCGCTGTTTATGACGATGGATATTTCCTGTCTATCGTTCAGCAGACAATCGCCGATATCGCCAACACCATCGCGCAATTCGAGCCGGTGACAATGCTGGCTGCCGGTAAGCATCATGAGGCGGCGCGACGCAAACTGGCGGCAAGCGTGGAACTTTGGGACATTCCAACCGAAGATCTGTGGTGTCGCGATTCCGGGCCGATGTTCGCCGTTGACGGCAAGGGTGGCCTGGCTGTCAGCCATATCCGGTTCAACGGCTGGGGGCAGAAGCAGGTGCACGAGAATGACAGCCAGATTCCTCGACTGGTTGGCGCGCGCCTTGGCTTGCCACTCATCTCCAGTGGCGTGAAGGGAGAAGCTGGCGGCGCGGAACAGGATGGGCATGGCCTGCTGATCGCGCATGAAAGTTCCTGGTTCAATGAAAATCGCAATCCAGGCATGTCGCTCGACGAGATAGAAGCCAATCTGCTGGGTGCCTTTGGTGCGCAGAAACTGATCTGGAGTACCGGCGTTTATGACGAGGACATTACCGACTATCACATTGACAGTCTCGCGCGCTTTACCGGGCCTGGCCGCGTCCTGATCAACCTCCCTCATGGCAACAGCGATGGCGACCCGTTCCATGAGGCAGCCCTTGAAACGCACGAAGCCCTGGTTCAGGCCGGATTGAACATCGAGGTGATTTACGAGCCGCGCAAACGCCGCGTGAAAAGCCAGGATTTTGTCGCATCCTATGTGAATTATTATGTCTGCAACGGTGCGGTGATGGCGGCTCAGTTCGGGGATCGGGAAAGTGATGAAAAGGCACGAGATGCCTTGAGTCGACACTATCCTGGCCGTGAGATCATCACCCTGAATGTGGACGCACTGGGCGAAATCGGCGGCGGCATACACTGCGCCACACAGCAGATGCCCGCTGCATGAGCTGGTTCATGGTTTTGGGCTGATGTGGCTGGGGTTACGCCTGCTCACCCATGTCAATGAACCGCTCGAGATGATGATCCGTGTCGCCAAACATGTGATCGATCATCGTGATGCGCTTGGCAAAATGACCGACAGGATATTCCCAGGTCATGCCCATGCCGCCGTGAATCTGGATAGCTTCTTCTGCAGTCTGTCTGCCTGCCCGACCGGCCAAGTTCTTCGCAGCAGAAACATGCCATTCGCGGATCCTGCGATCCGATTCCAGATGACCGGCCGCATTGATGATGGCTGAACGCAGTTGCTCGATTTCTATGAGGACGTCGGCCATGCGATGCTGCAGCGCCTGGAACTTGCCGATGATGACACCGAACTGCTTGCGGGTGTGCATGTATTCGATCGTCAGATCCTTGGCCACTTCCATGGCTCCAAGACATTCGGAACAGATCGCGACAATGGCCCTGGCATGTGCCTTCTCGATTGCCGCATATGCCTTGCCAGGGTTGCCCACCAGTTTCGCCGGCGCTACCTCGAAGCTGATTTCCGCTGCCGGATAGCCGTCGACAGTACCATATGCCCGGCGCGTGACACCGGTCGCTGCGGGATCAACAAGGAACAGTGAAATGCCATCCTGCGAGCCAGGCGAACCGGACGTTCGTGCAGAAACCAGAACCCGGTCGGCTGAACCACCGCCCAGAACCACAGATTTCTGACCCGTGACCTGCCATTTGCCATTGGCCTGGCTTGCCGTGACCGCAACATGGTCGAGGTCATATCGGGCAGCCATCTCGCCATGAGCCAGCGCCAGCAGGCTCTTACCTTCGATGACATCGCCAAGAAGGCCTTGATGTTCTGCCCCGGCCATTTCCGCAAGCAGTGAACCGGCAAGCAGGGTGGGAAGGAAGGGCTCCACCACCAGCGTGCGGCCCAGCGCTTCGAACACGACCATCAGGTCGACACCTGTTCCGCCATAGCCTCCGTCCGCTTCGCCAAACAGGGCGCCAATCACGCCCAGTTCCGCGAACTGAGACCATATCTGGCGGGAGAACCCTTCATCGCTTCGCGCGAATTCGTGGCGCTTGTCCAGCGGATAATTGTCGGAAAGGAAACGAGCCAGCGTTTCACCCAGCATGCGCTGGTCGTCGTTCAATCTGAAATCCATGCTTACAATCCGAGTTTGGTCTTGGTGATGATCCCGCGCTGAATCTCGTTGGAGCCAGCGAAGATCGACAGTTTGCGATTGTTGAAATAGTCGCTCGCAAGCGCATTGGCGTAGTCGGGCCCTATTGGCCCTTCATTGTAGCCTTCCTCCAGAGCCTCGGAAACGAACGGCAGGGCCATCGGGCCAAGCGCCCGGCGCGCCAGATCGTTGATATCCTGGCGGATGACGGTGCCCTTGATCTTCAGCATCGAGCTTTCGGGGCCGGGTGCAGCACCTGAATCGGCTTCTACAAGAATGCGAAGATTGGTGGTCTTCATCGCCTCGAGATCAATTTCCACCCTTGCCATGCGCGCTGCGAAGTGGGGATCGCGGCTGAGCGGCTTTCCGCCCTTTAGCGTGCGCCTTGCAATATCCTTCAACTGCGCAAGTGCGGCGTTGGAATTGCCGATATTGGCTGTGCCGGTTCGCTCATGCGTCAGCAGGTATTTTGCATAGGTCCAGCCCTTGTTTTCCTCGCCGACCAGGTTTTCGGCCGGTACCTTCACATTGTCGAAGAAGACCTCGTTCACTTCGTGCTCGCCATCCAGAAGGATGATCGGGCGCACCGAAATACCGGGTGTCTTCATGTCGATCAGGAGGAAGGAAATGCCTTCCTGCGGTTTGCCCTCGTTAGAAGTGCGCACAAGGCAGAATATCCAGTCGGCAAAGTGCCCAAGCGTTGTCCAGGTTTTCTGCCCATTGACGACATAATGGTCGCCCTGGCGTTCCGCCCTGGTTTTCAGTGATGCGAGGTCTGAACCCGCACCAGGTTCCGAATAGCCCTGGCACCACCAGTCGGTGCCATCCAGAATCCTCGGCAGGTAATGGTTCTTCTGCACCTGCGAACCGAATTTGATGAGAACTGGCGCCAGCATGTTGATGCCGAATGGCATGACCCGCGGCGCACCGGCAGCCCAGGCTTCCTCGTCGAAGATGTGGTTCTGCACTGCCGTCCAGCCAGCGCCACCCCATTCGCGCGGCCAGTTCGGAGCAAGCCAACCGCGCGCGTTGAGCAGCGCGTGCCATTCCACCATGTCCGATTTGGTCAACCGTTTTCCCAGCTTGACCTTGTCAGCAATGCGCGGTGGCAATTTTTCCTGCAGGAAGTCGCGAACTTCCTGGCGGAACGCATTTTCTTCTGCTGTAAATTCGAGATCCATCTGAGCCTCAACTGTAAGATCACAATCCGCCGTTGCACATCGTGGGGCAATATCGGAAAAATGCCGATAGTGCATGGTGCAACTTGAAACACAGACTAGGAAAGCTGGCGACGTCTTGGCAATCGAATTATCCCACATTCATACCATCAGGCGAGAAATGGAGGCCGGAAGGCCGATCATGATCGTCAACATCACGAACGTGAAGGGCTCTGCACCGCGCGATGGCGATGCGAGCATGTTCGTCACGCCTGCCTTGCAGGCGGGAACGATCGGCGGCGGGCAACTGGAATGGATCGCAATCGGGCATTCACGGGAGATGATGGAAAAAGGTGCCAGCGCCGACACCATGGACGTGCCCCTGGGACCTGAGATCGGCCAATGCTGTGGCGGTCGGGTCGTTCTGGGTTTCGCATGTGTCGATGCAGCCATGCTGGCGCAAATCGAGGCCGATGCAATTAGCGCAGCAGAAGAACTGCCGCAGGTGTGGATCTTCGGCGCAGGCCATACCGGAAAGGCGCTTGCTGCGGCCATGGCGGGGTTGCCGATGAAAACATGGCTTGTCGATTCGCGCGAGGAAGCCTTCAGTGGCTGGGACAGTCCTGTCAGCACAATCCGCACGGCAATTGCAGAAGCAGAGGTCCGAAAGGCAAGACCGGCCAGTGCGTTTGTCACGATGACGCATTCGCATTCGCTCGACTTCCTGATCACAGCCGAAGCGCTGGCGCGCGGTGATGGCGCCTATGTCGGCATGATCGGATCAGCCACGAAGCGGGCTGTGTTTGCCAGTTGGCTCCGAGACCATGATTATCGCGAGGCGCTGATTGGTGAACTCGTCTGCCCGATCGGCGGATCGCAGGTGCATGACAAGCGACCGGAAGTGATTGCCGCGCTCACTGCAGCGCAGATCCTGACCGCCCTGCACATGCATCGGCTTCAGTCGCAATCAAGCGAACGGATCTCATAGGGGTCATCGAAGAAAAACTCCTCGAGATTGTTGCCTTCACCCGCACGATCAACAATCAGGAAATCGCTCTCCGCTTCAAGGGAAAGAAGCGGATGATGCCAGACGTTGCGCGCGTAGTTGACACCACGCAGACCACCTTCATCGGGTTTCACAAGAAAGGCCTGCGGCCTGCCGGGCCGACCATTGTCGTCGCCTGCCACTACCACGATCCATGGACGCGAATGCAGCGGGAAGAATGCCTGGCTGCCAAGGGGATGGCGCTCGACCAACCTGAGGAATATCGGAACCTCGAAGGGGGCTCCGCGGAAAATGTTGACAAGTGTGCGTGCGGCCGGACCGACGGTTTCTACCCTGGCCAGATCGTGGAAGCGTGTCGTTGTTCCATTGTTGATCGGATAGTTGTGGGCGCCCTGCGTTTCCACAACGTCGCCAAACGGGGCAAAAGCCTCCCTTGTCAGGGGAGCGAGCGACAGAACAACCGACATGCTTTCCTCCAGATCACACTTTCCCGGGTTCGCACCGTTTCCAGCCCTACTGGAGACAGCCGCTCGTGTCGACAGGCCTGCTTCATGAAACAGTTTATCCGGCTGCTAGAAATTTGCTTCGCGGACAAGGACAGCGACGATGCGCCGTGCAAGCGACAGGGCAAGGCTGTTCCAGCCGGCTTCCAGAAGAACGATGCCGCGCTGCCTGGTGTGAAGATGGTCAAGACAATCCGGTGCATCCAGCGCCGCGTCATACCAGATACCATGCGGTACGGGCGCTTCCGCCTGTTCAGGCCTGCCAGCTACCGGCACCCGACCACCTTCGCGGTCTGACAATTCGGGTTCACTCACCGTGCTGGCTGGCGTCAGCCCGAGCCTGACGAGCTTTGCCTCACAAGATGGCGCGGCTGGATCGTCAGGTACAAAACGGCCACGGGCACCCGGTTCAAGACTTGCGGCTGCCTTTTCATCGACAAGACCGGCGAGGACGACTTTTCCCGCATCGTGCACCAGCGCTACAGGCTTTTGCATCGTCACCCAAAGACCCGCATGGAGCTCAGGATCGACCGTATCCACCATGCCATCAAACGGCGCAACCATTTCCAGCGCGGCAAGCTTTTCCATAAGACCACGCAGTCGCGTGGTCGCGGTTTCGTGCTCGCGCAACAGGATGCGCAGGTCTGCCCTGTCCCTCTGTTCGCTCGCAATCCTGCGCAATCGCGTTTCCACCAGGCCAAGTTCCAGCTTGGCGCGGGCAATTTCCTCCTCAAGTCCAGGGGACGAAAAGCGTGCGAGCACCTGCCCCGCCGCAAACCGGACACCAGGCGACATCGCCATTTCCAGCAGCATGGCATCGCTTGAAGGATGCAGGGCGAGTTCGCGCTCAAACCGTGCGATAGCTGGAATGGTCACTCTCGTTGGCATCGGCGCAATGAACAGGGCCAGCGCCACAAGGGCAAGCATGGCAGTGACAAGGGACCTGTTGCTGCGTGCGATCAGCGGCCAACGTTTTTGCCACTCCTCAAATTCCCTGTATATCGGAACGAGAACCATCGATGAAACAAACGCGATGAGCAGGAAAATCCCCGCTGCCTTGGCGACGAGCATGTAGGCGACCTGTGCGATGCCCAGGCCCAGAAAGAAGCGATATGTCCAGGTCGCGTAAGCGTAGCCAACCAGGATCAGTCGTTTGTCAGGTTCGAACGTCTCGGGCGGCTTCTCGCCAAGTGCAAACAGCAACTCACGCAGTCGCCGCCTGCCGAGGGAAAACGCCCTGGCCTGGAGGTTCTCGACCCCCAGCAGTCCGGAAAAGAGATAGTATCCATCAAACCGCATGAATGGATTGAGGTTGATCGCCAGGCTCAGCAACCAGGAAATCGTGGCGATCGAATAGACAAATGAGCGAAGCGGACCGTCATCAAGGATGTGCCACGCCAGGGTTGCGAATATGGCGACCACCAATTCGGCGATCATGCCGCCAGCATCGATCATCATCCGCTGCCTTCGTGAAGCAAGGCACCAGGCTGGCGTCGTGTCGGTGAACAGGACCGGCACCATCAACATGAAAGCAATACCAGCGACGGGGACACGGACGCCATAATGGACCGCCATCAACGCGTGACCCAGCTCATGAAGGCATTTGACCAGCACCAGCCCGGCGGCAAATGTGACTGCGCCTTCAATCGAAATGAAACTCATGAAGGTTGAGACGAAACTGTCCCACTGGCGCGCGGTCAGATAGAGGGCAAGCACCATGCAGAGCGCCAGGAATGCGCGAAAGCCGCGCGTGAACAGGAATGCGAGGAAAGGATAGACGAAGTCCAGCAGGCGTTGTGGGCGAAACAGCGGAATCCTCAAAAAGGCAATCTTCTGTATCGTGGTGAGGCGCCATCTGCTTGCCGGAAGTTGCGGATCTGGTGCGTCAGCAAACTGGTGCCGGACCAGGCCATTCGCCTTCAGGAAGTCGAGAAGCTGGGCGACCTCCTGACCGGAAACTGGAAGGCCAAGAACAGCGGCGGCACGACGGGCGATTTGTGCACTTTCAACCAGATGCCAGTTTCCCAGTATGGCAAAAGCCTTTTCGCCAAGCCGGAAGAACTTCCCGCTCAGCGCATCATGCAGCACGAAGGTCTGTCCTGCTTTTTCCAGCAGCAATTCCTCGCGCAATGGCGGAACCTGGTTGGCCGCGCTGGTCAAATGCCGATCCATTGGCGCAAGGCACCAATCGGCTTGCGCAGGATGAAAAAGCCAAGTGTTGTGGTGACCCCGGACAATTGGGCAGTACCGCGTTGTCCAATTCTGGGCGACCCACGTGGATCGCTGATTTCAGCCAGAAGAACATGCGCCAGGAAACCGCTTTCCACACGCTGGGCCTGATAGCTGTAGGATGTCATTATGATAGGCAATGGCGACAGCGGATCGGAATTCCTGAACAGGCGTCCCGTAACGCCTGGTTCCAGCTCTATCGCATCTGACACGGGCAACTCGATCCGCACTTCCTGTTTTTCCGGGTTCGCAATGCGCATGATTCTCTCACCTGTCTGGACAGGTTTGCCTGCCAGTCGCTGCGGATCGGCAATGATGGCAATGCCGGAAATCGGCGCGCGTATTTCAGACAGTGCCAGCAGGCGGGTGGCCTGTTCGAGCTCGGCCAGCGCCAGCTCATACTCGCCACGCGCAATTGCCTGTTCGCGCGCACCGGCAATCGATCCCAACGCCTCCTGATCAGCACGGTGCAATCGGGCAGAAGCCACGTCCGCATTGCGCGCAGCAATATCCCGTCTCGAAAGAAGCTCGGTCTTTTGAAATGTAACCAGCAGATCGCCGCTCTCGACCATCTGGTCCGGCATGACATTGATCTTGGCAATGACGCCCGAAATCGGCGCAGCGATGACAAAGGGATTGGCGGGCACGATTTCAGCAGGAGCCAGCACCGCCATCGGCACTGGTATGACAGACAGGAGCGCAAGGCCTGCAAGGCTGGCGAAAAAGCCCTTGCGCAACCACAGGCGGCGCAGGTGCCAGCCCTTGTTGCCGTGTGCGGCGATGGCGTGTGCAGCTGTGTCGGCAAGTCGGACTGCTACTGCCATCGTCCTTTCTTCCGGTGGTTTCTCATCGAGCAGGATCAGCCAGCCAAGCAGTTTGCTGCTGAACCGGTCCACGAGCCTGATGGATATGCCATGCGCAAATGGATAGGGTCGCTCAGGCGCCTGTTTGACCGGCAGAAGAAACCTGCCTGTGCCAGTATCGCCTTCTTCTCCATTGCATGCTTCGGCAAGCCTTTCTTCCAGCCAGGCGACGAGCGGACTGAACCGGTCCGGCCTGCTCACCGATGAGATCGCAGCTATCGAGGTCCGCCTTGTCGGCCCATCATGGCGCAGGACAATGCACTGTCCGACGTAGCCAAGCGTTGCGACCGCATTTGCCAGGCGCGCTTCAATTTCTTCGCGGTCGGGGCTCTTTCGAAAGCGGGATTCCGCGTCGGCGATCTGCATCAGCGTTTCAAGGGCGCGCCGACTGCCGTCCGTTTGCAGAACTGACTTTGCATCTGGCTGCGGGCTGCTCGGCGGAGTGATTTTTCCATCGGTGGACACGACGCGTAACGACATGGCGCAATCGCCCCTCGAATGTCAGTTGGTTTTCGCCAGTTGCGCTGCGCCGCTCATGCCGGGGATCAATCTTTCACCGACGCCATCAAGTCGGGCAATCACTCTCACCGTCTGGCTCACAGGATCGATCTCTGCACCCAGCCGCTCCACACGCGCGGTTACGGTCATACCGCCCTCGTCTATGGTGAAGGGGAATTCCAGGCCAGGCTTTAACCAGGTGAGCCAGTGCGAGGGTGCCACCAGTTCCAGTTCCAGATTGCGGTCATCGACAATGATCATCATCGGCTTGCCCGGCTCGGGCATTTCCATCGGTTCTATGGCGACTTCGACGACCCGCCCATCATAGGGAGCGGTCACCGTGCATTTTTGTGCCCGCGCCAGTTTCATCTGTTTCTCGGCGCCAGCCCGTTTCAACGCTGCTTCGGCCAGCGAGACCTCGTCCTTGCCCGCGGCTCCGCGCTTGAAAAGCCTGCGCTTGCTGTCATGTTCGATTCGCGCTGCATGTTCGGAAGCATCAGCGGCACCGAGCGCTGCATCAATTTCCGAGCAGTCGTGTTCGAGCAGCGTGTCACCCTTTGCAAACGGTTCTCCGGCCCTGAAACGGACATTGGCTATCGCGACGTCCAGCGCTGGCCTGATGGAAATCCTCGATACAGGTCGAACCAGCCCCCTGACCTGTCGTTCACCGGCAACGTGGTTGCCGGACAGGTTGACCAATTGCTGTGCGGCGGCCACCGGGGCACATGCTGCAGCCCCAGACAGAGCAGCCACCAGGATGACCGCCGCTACAACCGGGCTGGAAGCTGGACCCACGTTGCCCAGACCAGCATCGGCTGCCCCTTTTCGATGAATTTGGCGAAGCATGTCAGCCCCCATTGTCGCCACGCGCGCGCCACGTATCGCGAAGGCGGGCTGTCAGTTCATCCACCGGCAGGTTGACATCGAGCTCGTCACCCCAGGGGTCAACGCCGATGGAGGTGTAGATTGCGGCAAAGGCATTCTGGAGATCGGCAAAGGCAATGTCATAGTCTGCGGAGGCAACAAGCGTGTTCATCTCCTCCCGGATGAGACTCTGCTCGGACGCCGCATCGACACCTGCTGATGCTTTCACATGGTCGCGCAACTGCACCTGGACAGCGTAATATTGCCGAGCGGTGTCTGCCGACCTGCGCAACAAACCATAGCGGAGCCGGGCTACTTCCACCTGGGTCATGATCGCCATGGTCGTTGCCAGTGCCTGTTGATCGATCAGGGCGGCTTCAGCACCGATCACACCCTGTTTGGCTGGATAGGCAAACAGGCGCATCAGGTTCCAGCCAGCCTTCGCTCCCCAACCGACCCAACTGTTGTTGAGGAGGAAACTGTTGGAATCGAAGTTGGTGCCTGCATAGAGCTGAATTCCGGGCAGCAGTTCCAGAAGAGCCGCCTCTCCTTCACGCGCGTTTATTCTTCCCTTGTAGGCAACTTCCCGGATCTCGGGCCGATTCAGAAGGGCAAGGCGCATCATCTCGCGCGAGGCAATCTGGAGGTTCAATCCATCCAGTCTGCGTTCGGGGATAACAAGATCAAAACGCCGGGAGGGATCAAGGTTGATCAGAGCTGCCAGCTGGATGCGGGAGGTGCGCAGTTCGCGCTCCAGCCGCTGGATGTTTCTCTTTATGTCCAGCAATTCCCTCTGGAAGGTCAGTTCCGCAGCGGGTGAAGTGAACCCGTCGCGCCTGAGCGCCCTGGAATTGGACAGGGCAGCTCCAATGCGCTTTTCCAAAGCCTGGAATCCGGCCAGCAGCCTGTCGGCACTCACAGCACGCCAGTAGGCGGTGCGAACATCCTCTATGATCCCATTGATGACCTTGCGGCGACGTTCGGAGGCAAGCATCGCATTGTCGGCGGCCTGTCTGGCGCGCACCCAGGAAAGGCCGAAATCGAGAATGTGCCAGGAAAAGGTCAGATCCTTGGTGAGGACATGCTTCTCCCGTGAGGTAGATGGCTCAAGCGAATCGATGCCCGAGAGCGTGCGACTGAACGAGTGGTTCCCCTTGTCACGCCCCGAATAGCCGCCATTTGCAACCAGTTCAGGCAGCATGTCCGAATTCGCCAGCGCCAGCTTGCTGTCGGCAAGTGCTGCCGCCATCAACTCGACACGGTGATCAAGATTGTACTTAAGCGCCCGCGCCATCGCTTCATAGAGCGAGATGGGCCTCGTAACAGCTTCCTGATCCTGTGTTACCCTGGCAATGTTCTGGTCAGCGGTAAGCGCCAGTTCCTCTGAACTGAGCGGTTCACTGGTCACAGAACAGCCCGCGAGAATCGCAAACGATCCCGCAAAAACCAGTTTCCTTAGTGACATGTTCATACCCCAATGGATTGTTTCAATGAAATCTCTCTTGTTCTGATTGTATTTCGGCGTGCACGAATTCCCTGTCCGTTTCATGCTAGCCTCCCAGCAAGTACAGCGAGAGCGTGTCCGCCCGTTCCGCATTTGCCAATTGTTGGATGATTGCGGTCAGGCCTACGGGTTGACCTAGGCCGGCGGACTGCGCGCGCACCAGTTCAACCTGGCCTGTCAGCAAGTCAAAGCGGACCAGCACCGTGAGTGATTCTCCGTTCTGGCCCGAACCGACCAGTTCCAGCTCGAGATTTGTCAGTCCCGCCGGTGGTACCAGGACAAGCAGGTTGCCATCCACCCGACTGACCCAGCCCGGCAGGGATTGCCCGTCGCGACCCTGGAACGCCCAGGCACCGGAACATTCTGCGTGAAGGATACCATTGTCCGTCATGACGGTGCGGAACCGCAGCGCTTCACCAAGCGCCTCGGCCACGCCGTCGATATCGCCCTGCCAATATCGGTGCCCGCTACCCAATCTACCAAAGCCACTGGACTGGTCGGCATCACCAGAACCGGACGATGCTGCTGCAGAAACCGTTACGCCAGACGGATCAAGTGCGAGTGATGGCCCGAGCAGGGATATGCCGTTGACTGCTTCCTCAACCGGACGATCGGTGAAAAGCCCTGTATCAGGCCCCAGTGAACTCGCCCCGTTGACCCCATCGGAAACCTTTAGTCCGACATCGGGCGTGCTGCCCGGACTGTCGCCAGGTCTCATGGCAAGGGAAGCTGCATCCGGAACAAAGGGGGCAACAAACGGAAGTGGTCTCACCATGAAGGCGAAGCTAGTCGTGGCAACGCCGCCCTGACCATCATCGACGGTGATGACAACCAAGTATTCACCGGCTCCACCCGGCGCGTTCTGCACTGCATCCTGCGCAACTGTTCCCGATATCAATCCTGTTGCGGGGTCAATCGACAATCCATCCGGCAAGCCGGTGGCGGAATAGGCAAGAACATCACCGTCGGGATCATTGAAGACGGAAGCCGTTACCAGTTCGAAGTCATATCCAGCCGTGACGGACTGTTCGGGCAAGGTTCCGATGTTCTGCACCGGAACATTGGCGATGGAGAAGTCGACGGTGGTCGAAACGCTCACGCCATCAGGGTCGGTGGCAATGATGGTGACGGGATAGATGCCATCGGAACCAGGCCCGTTCTGACTGGCGTCAGACGGCGGTGTTCCGCCAATGACTCCGGAAACCGGATCGATTACAAGCCATGACGGGGCTGACGCGCCTAGGCTGAAAGTCAGCGGTTCGCCGTCTACGTCAACGAAATAGGGCGACGCGTCAAGCGGCGAAAGGGCTTCCAAGTCGTTGCCGGTCTGGTCAGGAATCACATTGTTCGGGTCAGCCGGAACGTTGGGGTCCTTCGGATCACCCGGATTGGCGGGGTCAATCACGACCGGTCCATCATTGCTGCCGCTGACCGTTACTTCAACGTTCGCGGTATCGCTTCCGCCATTGCCATCGCTTACCGTGTAGGCCACCGAAGTGACGCGGATTTCACCGGTGTCGAGGTCCTGGAAATCGATACCAGGATCGAAAGTGTAGGAACCATCAGTGTTAATCATGAAAATGCCGCCGGATGATCCTGCAACCGCAAGTCCGACATTGGCCGGATCGCCATTGACCGCTCCAACCGTCAATGGGTCGCTATCGGGTGCAGTATCCGCATCGATGCCATTGCCATTGTCGGCAAGCACATTGCCACCAAGAGCCGTGTCCTCATCGATGGTAAGCGTGTCGTCCTGTGCAATTGGTGGCAGGTTCGTCGCGGTGTAGGTGAGCGTCGTGGAGAAAGTGCCGCCATTGCCATCATCGACATTGACCGCGATTACATAGACACCAGGGTTGAGTGGATCGCCTCCCTGGGATGCAGCCGCATCGAGTGTCCCCGAGATTTGCGAACCGTCAAAGGACAGCCCCGGGGGCAGGTCAGCGGGATCAACGGTGATGGTCAACAGATCACTTGCATCCGGGTCACCGAAATAAAGCGTCAAGTCTAGCGGAACCACCGTGTCGCCGTCGTTCGCAGATTGCGCCGGGATATAGTCATTCGGGTCGGCAGGCGGGTTTGGATCTCCAGGGATGACCGGGAAGGGAAGATCATTGGTTCCAGTTACAGTCACCGAGACAGTGGCTGTGGCTGTGCCGCCATTGCCATCATCCAGCAAATAGGTGACCGAGGTAACGCGCGTCTCACTGGCGGCCAGGTCCTCAAAGTCTCCATTCTCGACAAAGACAAGCAAGCCATTGGTCTCGATGGTGAACAGGCCACCCATGTCACCAGCAACCGGCAGGGACACGTTGGCGGGAACCCCATTCACGGCAGCAACGCTCAAAATGTCGGATGCATCTGGGTCTGAATCAGCACCGTTTCCGTTGTCACCGGAGATGATGTTGGCGGTTGCACTGCCTTCATTCTCATTGATGGCAATATCGTCATTGGTGGCGGCAGGCAGGTCATTCACACCAGTCACCGTGAAGGTGACAAGAGCGGTATCGGTTCCACCCTGGCCATCGTCGACCTGATACACGATCTGCGTGTCCCTCGTTTCGCCAACGGCGAGGTCGTGGAAGTCCGCTCCGGGATCGAAGGTGTAGGTCCCGTTGGCGTTCACGACAAAGGTGCCGCCACTTGAACCCGTGACTGTCGTGGGTCCAATGCCTGTTCCATCGGCCAGTGCGGCAAGATCGGAGACATTCCCGGACCCGGCTACACGGACAACCGTGAAACTGTCGCCATCGGGATCGAAATCGGCGCCATTGCCCGAATCGGCGAACAGATCACCACTTGTCAGACTATCCTCATCACCACCGAGCACATCGTCCTGCGCTACCGGCGGTGGATTTGAAACCTGATAGGTGATGGTCGTTGCGAAAATCCCACCGTTCCCGTCATCAACCGTTACCGGAATCAGGTAGACGCCCGGATTACCGAGCGGATCATTGCCGCCCGAACTTGCGGCTACGTCGAGCGTTCCCGAAATGGTGGTCCCGTCGAAGCTGAGGCCCAACGGCAGGCTCGCCGGATTCATGGTGATGGTCAGAGTGTCGTTTGCGTCGGCGTCAGCAAAGAACTGCGTGACATCCAGGGGTGCGACAGTTGAGCTGTCAGCGCCGAGCTGCAGGGGAATATAGTTGTTCGGGTCGGCGGGCGGGGTGGGATCGCCCGGGATCACGGGCACAGGAGCATCGTTGACGCCGTTGACGGTATAGGTAACCGTGGCGGTGCTGATGCCGCCCTCGCCGTCGCTCAAGGTGTAGGTGAGCGACGTCGTCGCGCTTTCGCCAACCGACAGATACTCGAAGTCGCCAGAGGGATCGAAGGTGAGCGCGCCAGCACTGTCGAGGGTGAACATTCCACCATTGTCGCCCGCAACCGCGATGCCGATATTTGCTCCATCCCCGTTCACCTGTGAGATGGTGAGCGCATCCCCGTCAGGATCCACGTCGACGCCATTGCCATTGTCCGCCAACACGTCGCGGGCTATATCGGGCGCATCCTCACTGGCGGCAAATGTGTCATCATTCGCTGTTGGAGCCGGATTCGAGATCGCAAACTCGAAGCTGTCGGTGACAATGCCACCATTGCCATCATTGGCGGTCACGACAACCGTGTAGATGCCGTTGGTCGGTGCGCCGGTATTGCCATTCTGCGATGCCGACGCATCAATCGTGCCACTGATTACTCCGGTCGAAGGATTGATGGAAAGTCCACTCGGCAATCCTGTTGCGGATAAGGAGAGGCTATCGCTTGCGTCGACATCGGCAAAGGCTGCGCCAGCATCGATTGGTGTGATGGTCGCGCCGTCGTCTGCTGACTGATCGGAGACTGGTGCCGTCACTGTCGGGGCATCGTTTGCACCGACCAGCGTAACGGTCACGGTGGCGGTATCGGTTCCGCCCTGGCCGTCATCGATGGAATAGGTGACCGTCGTGTCCCGCGTTTCACTGAATGCAAGATCGTCGAAATCGCCATTCGGCGAGAAAGTGAAGTCGCCATTGGTCGCAAACAGGAATGTGCCGCCGGTCGATCCTGCAACTGCAAGTCCGACATTGGCCGGGTTTCCATTGACTGCAGAAAGCGTGATGGGATCGCCGTCTGGATCGCTGTCACCAGCTAGCGGATTTGCCGCAAACACGTTTCCGCTGGTCCCAGCATCTTCACCAAGATTGAATGTGTCGTCGACGGCAACCGGGTCCGGGTTGGCGATGGTAAAGCTCAAGGTCGTCTGTCCGCTGAGCCCCGCCGGATCGGTGGCAATTACGATGATTTCATAGACACCGGGCGCGGTTGCATTGGTGTTCTGGCTTGCATCCGATGGCGGGGTTCCGGTGACCATGCCGCTGCCGTCAATGGACATCCACACCGGCGTTGTGGTCGGGTCCAGTGTGTAGCTCAGCGCGGAGACCGGATTGTCGAAATCGTTGAAATAGGGCGTCACATCGAATGGTGTCAGCGCCTCACCATCATTACCGGACTGGGCTGGCATGGCATCGGCCGGTGTCGAGGGGTCACCCGACGGATCAATCGGGAACGGCGCGTCGTTGACGGGCTGAACGGTGATGAATGCCGTCCGCGTTGGTGTCGCATCCGTTCCATCATTACCGGTAACCGTGACAGTGCGCACGCCTGCGAGCGGGTTTTCCGAGGTGCTTGAAAAGGTCACTGCAGCGATGGCTGACTGATAGTCGGCAAGCGGGGCAGAGCCGGTCAGCTGGACGGTTATCGTTCCCGGCGCAATCAGTGGTGTGGGTGGCACGCCAACAAGCGAAATGCCCGCAGGCAGTGCGCCAACGTTCAGAATATCGCCGACCTGTCCGTTGGTCAGCGTGATGACCATTGATTCAAAGTTTGTGTCATCAAGATCGGTAATGATCACACCGCTAGAAAGAGGGGCCGAGACCGCGTTTTCGACATAGGTGCCCTGGTAGTGACCGGCGTTGATGCCAGATGAGTTGTCATCGTCGAGATCGAGTGTCGGCGGATCGTTTACCGGCACGACATGCACGAGCGTTTCCAGCACGCCCGAACTCGCCATTGCCGAATCGGTCGCCTCAATCGTTATGTTGCGATCAGCCGGATCGGGGTTGTGAACATCGTTGGTCGATGGCTGGAAGGTCACAGCCTGCAGGATTGCACTCCAGTCCGCTGCCGTTGTAGTTGCCGTTCCCGTAAACGTTATGGTGATTGTGCCCGGAGCCGTCAGGGTCGCGATCGGAATGACGGCTGCCGTCACTCCTCCCGGAAGCAGACTCGGAAAATCGTACATGTCGCCAATCTGGCCATTTGTCAGAGTGACGACGATTTCGACGATGTCTTCATCGGGGTCCACGATTGTCATGTCTGTGTCGACGATGGACACGGCCGCGCCGTTTTCCGTGAAAGTGACTTCGTAGCCACCATCGTCAATTCCGCCAGAGGAATTGTCAGGGTCAAGGTTCAGCGCCGGAGGCGTATTTGTGATGTTGAGCGACACTGTTGCCTGCGCGGTGCCTGATGTTCCGTCATCAATGACGTAGTCGAACGTCTCGGCGCCCAGATTGGCAAATGATCCGGTGACGTCAAAACTACTGTCTGGAAGCAGGCTGACGATGGTTCCCGTGGACAGCGTGACAGGGCTGCCGACAGAGATGGGAACAAGGGTTCCCGGATTTGCGGGATCCACAATGTGCGTTATGGCAACAGGATCGCCATTGGGGTCGGAATCGTTGCCAAGTGCATCGATATTGATGGTGCTGCCATGGGGAATATCTACCGGTCCATCCGGTTGCGCGTCCGGCAAGTTGAGGCAGGCGATTGCACCTGAAGGATCTCCCGCCAGGAGATAGGTATAGTTGATCGTCGTCGTTTCTCCGGCGCCCAGGGTTCCGATGTTGAAGGCCAGGGAAATCGACTCATCAACCGTTGCCGAAGAACCGACAGTCTGGGTCAGAGCTCCAAAACCATTGTACAGCAGCGCCGCGTCACCAGTGAGAAAGTCACCATACCCGGCACGCGCTCGCGCATCATCGGCGACAAGCGAAATCGTGGAGCCGTCGTTGGCGGATTGTGACGCGGTTACGCTGGCGATATTCGAACCACCACCAGGTTGGGAATCAATGATGTTTGTGGTGGCAAAACCGCCGCCTAGGGTCTGATCGTTGTCCGGATCAAGCTGTGCAGCAAAGTAGATGCCATTGATGCTTGCGCCAGTGATGTTCGTTATGCGGGTCTCCGTCAGGATGAAAAGTTCATTCTCGAGGATGGTGAAGGTGCGCTGGATCTGAAGTCCGGCGACAGTACCCGTCCATTCCACCACCGCAGCATTCTGGCCGCACAGAACACCGGTTCGCACATCCGTGATAGAACCAGGGATTGCAGCACCGGTGGCGGTGTCATTCAAGTAACTCGTGCCAGCAACGCTCACGGTGAAACCTTCATGGGGTGTACCCGGTGAGAAGAAATCGCCGTCGTAAGTTGCCCAGTTGTCCATCTGGGGATTGGCTATGAAGCCGAAAATGCCGGGGACACGTGACGAATGATAGCCGGACGGGACTGGCGATGAGCTGCCGAAAGTGCCGTTTTCAGTGATGCCGGCCTCTACAAAATTGCCCCTGAAAAAAGCGTCATTGGCAACCTGCTGGGCGTCGATCGTGAGGACCGACTGGAAGTCCAGCGCCGCGAGCGCGGCAGTTTCGATGGAACCTGCCTGGACTTCCAGGTCCCAGTCACCGCCCAGCGCGGCAGCGCCGGTCAGGTCATCGGATGCGGCTATGTCTGCTCCCGTGAGTTCCGACAGCCTTGCGACCGCATCCGCTCCCATCGGACCAGCCGCGAAGTTGCAGCCATAGATCAGGATGTCTGCATCCTGCGACAATGATGTTGAAATCGCAGCAAGCAAACCGGCATGCTCGCCGTCCATGCTTTCAAGGGTGAGCGAACCATTGCCGAGTTCAAGCGAACCGGAACTTCCGTGCGAGACGATGTGAATTGCGTCGATGCCATCGCGTCCCGCAAGATAGGCCGCAATCTGCGCCAACCCGTCATTGGCCGAATCGAGGAATACCACCTCCGTACCTGATGGCAGGCCGGAGATCAGTTCCTGAGGATCGTCCACGCCCGCGTCAACAAACAGGACTTGCGAGGCGGTTTGCGGCTGCGTTGCAAAGAGGTCCGCGAGCGGCTCGATCTGATGCACATCCGGCGTTGCTGTATCAAGCGGGGTTTCCTGACCCATGGAGCCGGCCTCGTTGGAGATCTCTATGGCCGTATCAAACCCGGCCGCATCCAGAAGGATTCTTGGCTCCAGCGCCCTTGTGTCAGCAAGGTAGGGGCGCGCTTCCAACCGCGCCAGAAAATCATGATCTCCCTGGACCATTTTCCCAGCAGGAGTGGTGCTCGCAAGAGAGCGTTTTACCGACTTTACCGAATACCCCATGGATGCCTCGCAGCTTTGGTGGCTAGCCACCGGATGCATCCGCCCAAATCACTTCTAGTTCTGATAAGTTAACATTTTTAACACGTCAAGGTTGTATTGCATAAAAAAACAACCAAACATGGCGTAATGCGATCAGGCTGGCGGGATCGAATAGGTAGCCGTGGCCTGTGCCACCAGAGTGCCGGTAACTGTCGATTCGATATGGATGTCACAGATGGCCAGCCGCTTGCCCAGTTTCAGGAAACGTCCTGTGGCAACGAGATCGCCAGGATCGGGTTTGTTCAGGAAATTGATATTCAGGCTTGTCGTCACCGCCAGCGCGACTTCACCTATGTGGGCAAGCACCAGCAAGTAAGCTGTAACATCGGCAAGCGCGAACATGGTCGGACCCGAGACCGTGCCACCCGGCCGAAGATCACTGCCAGATACTTTCATGTCGACCGTAATGGCACCTGGTTCGACCTCCCTGGCGCGCCAGCCATAGCTGTCCGCCTGCGGAAAAACCTTGCGGACATAGCGGGTGACTTCTTCGGCATTCATCACGGGCTTGTATTGCATTCGCGACCTCCATTGCGGCTACACGTGATCGCGCGGCAAGGCGGAAAAGACAAGTGCAGGAAACGAAAAGGGGCTGCCGAGAAGGCAGCCCCTGCAAGTCCAGATGCCTGTATCGTCAGATCACGAATGTGCGCAGAGGCGGAAATCCGTTGAAGGCCACTGCCGAATAGGTCGATGTATAGGCTCCGGTACCTTCGATGAGAATCTCATCGCCTGCAGTCAGCGTATCGGGCAGTGCGTATGGGTTCTTCTCGTAAAGGACATCAGCCGAATCACAGGTCGGTCCGGCAAGCACGCAGGGACTGAGCGTGTCGCCATCCCTGCTGGTCACGATCGAATAGCGGATGGCCTCGTCCATCGTCTCCGCCAGCCCGCCAAACTTGCCAATGTCCAGATAGACCCAGCGCACGGTATCGGTTTGTGACTTGCGCGAGACAAGAACCACTTCGGAGCGGATCACTCCGGCATCGCCAACCATGCCACGGCCTGGTTCGATGATGGTGTCGGGTATCCGGTTTCCGAAAGCCTTGCGAACGCAGGCATAGATCGACTGGCCATAGTCCGCGAGTTCCGGCACCGATTTGAGATAGCGAGTCGGGAAACCTCCACCGAGATTGACCATGGTCAGGCGAATGCCACGCACTTCCAGTTCACGAAAGATCGAAGCAGCCGTCTCGAGCGCAGCGCCCCAGGCGTCCCGGTTCGTCTGCTGGGAACCGACATGGAAGGAAATGCCGAGCGGTTCGAGTTTCAGTCGCCGGGCTTCCTCGAGCACGCCAACCGCCATTTCGGGATCACATCCGAATTTGCGCGAGAGCGGCCATTCGGCTCCCGCTCCGTCCGTGAGGATGCGGCAGAATATCTTTGCACCAGGTGCGGCGCACGAAATCTTGGCGACTTCCTCCTCGCAATCGACGGCAAACATCCGCACGCCCAGTTCGAAGGCGCGCGCAATGTCGCGCTCCTTCTTGATCGTGTTGCCAAATGAAATGCGGTCGGCAGTTGCGCCAGCCTCGAGCGCCATGTGGATTTCAGCCACCGAGGCACAGTCGAAACTGGAACCGGCATTGGCCAGCAGGCGAAGGATTTCCGGATGCGGATTGGCTTTCACCGCGTAATAGACTGCACTTTCGGGCATGGCATGGCGGAAAGCATTGAAGTTCCGTCGAACCTGCTCCAGGTCAATGACCAGGCAGGGCTCTTCGGGTCGGCGTTCGTCAAGAAAACCACGAATGCGCGGAGAAATCATCGTCGCGTCCACTTCCAGAGCAAGGCGCGGCCTGGCGCGCAGACAGCGCAGCACAGCCGGCAGACAAAGGGTAGCCGCTTCGCGCCCGCGAAACCGGCCGGTTTTTGCTGCCTTGGATTGGAAGGATGGAACCCCCGCACTTCCGGCAAAGATGGTGCGCCTCTTCAGTACATGCGGCTGGTGGAAAGCCACGTGAGACCAAAAAAGCCCTCACCGTCGTTGCTTATGGACACTATCTGGAATTTCGCCTTCGAAAGCAGCCTGAACATTCATCCAGGCTAATCAACCGGGTTCACCAGATTCTCCGTTCGGGATTACTCCCGCCCGGCCTGTGCGCATCCGCTGCACGTGCGATATTGGGCAGGGGGTATATGCGCCTGTTCGGGTCTGCATTCAACCGATTTGTGAGCAGGTGCAATATTTTTTCACTTCGACCAGTTCGGCTTGCGCTTTTCAAAAAAGGCGCTGACGCCTTCATGAGATTCAGGGTTTTCCCAGGTGTCTGCCAAGGCGGAGATGGTTGCTTCCATCTGTTCGGTGCCAATTGGCGCGCCGAGCATTCTGGTCAGGCGTTTCGAAGCGGCAATTGCACCGGGAGCAGCAGCAAGGCACGGCCTGATCTCGGCTTCGATTGCGGCATCAAGCGCGTCAGCTGGAACGCTTCTGGCGACAAGTCCGAACTGTATTGCCTCTTCTGTCCCGAAAAGGCGCGCGGACATGAATATCCGTCTGGCCATTCCCTCGCCGACCCGCGCGACAACATAAGGACTTATGGTTGCAGGAATGAGACCGAGGCGGGTCTCGGTCAATCCGAATTTCGCGCCATCTGCAGCAATCGCGACATCGCAAACGGACATCATGCCAATACCGCCGCCAAAGGCATTGCCATGTATCCGACCAACCAGGAACTTCGGAATTTCGTTCAGTGTCTTGAGCATGACGGCAAGTTTGCGCGCCTCTTCCATGCGGGTCTGGCGGCTGGCGGAAAACTGCTCCTTCATCCAGCCAAGATCTCCACCGGCACAGAAGCTGTCACCGCGGGCAGAAAGGATCACTGCGCGCAGGGATGGATCGTTGCCAAGCACGGTTGAAGCGTCGGTCAACTCGCTGATCATGGTCGATGACAGCGCATTATGCTTTTCAGTTCGTGAGAGCACGAGGTTTGCCACACCTTCACCGGTGGTGCTTACCTCGATCGTTTCATATGCCATTTCCAACTCCCACCAGTTTGCGGGCCAGTGCTGCTGCCTGGCCGAGACGCACGCCATCAAGGCCAGTGTCGAAACCGCGCTCGATCAGCAATGCGTTGACCAGTATCGTGTCGACATTGCCCTTGGCACCGGGCGCGTAAGGACATCCGCCCAACCCACCGACAGCAGCGTCGAAAGTTCTGAGACCCAGTTCGAGGCTGGCGACGATATTGGAAAGCGCACGACCCATCGTGTCATGGTAATGACCTGCGAGGCTATGCGCGTCGGCGACCTTCAGGACCTCTTCCAGCATTGCGCGGATCGAGTCTGGCGTGGCATGACCGATGGTGTCAGCCAGCGATACCTCGTAGCAGCCCATTTCCAGCAGCGCTTCCGCTATGCGGGCTGGCGCGGACGGATCAATCCTGCCTTCGTAGGGGCAGTCCGTGGTGCAGGAGACATAGCCGCGTACGGATATGCCGTCTGCGGCTGCAGCCTCGACAACCGGCCTGAAACGTTCGAGGCTTTCGGCGATCGAGCAATTGATATTCTTCTGGCTGAAGGTTTCGGAAGCCGAACCGAAGATGGCGACTTCATCAGCCCTGGCATCACGTGCTGCTTCATAGCCCTTCATGTTCGGCGTGAGGGCCGCATAAGTGACACCTCGAACGCGATCGATGCGCGCCATCACTTCGGCTGCGTCAGCCATCTGCGGAACCCACCTGGGGGAAACGAAGCTTGTAACCTCGATCTTGGAGAAACCGCACGATGAGAGCAGATTGACAAGCGCAACCTTGTCATCGGTTTCGACAAACTGCTTTTCGTTCTGCAATCCGTCCCGCGGACCCATCTCGAAGATTTCGACCCGTTCGGACACGCTCACTCCTCCGGCTGAAGTTCGACAAGTATTGCCCCATCGCTGACCTGGTCTCCCACGGAAACAGGTACGGCGGCAATCAGCCCATCCCTTGGTGCAACGAGGCTGTGCTCCATCTTCATTGCCTCCAGGACGATCAACCGGTCGCCGCGCGATACCCGCTGGCCTGCAACCGCATTAACCTGTTGAACCAGGCCTGGCATGGGTGCCATTACGCGATTTCCCGCTTGTGCCTCATCCGCTGTCCCAGCCAACGGGTCAGGTATGCCGAACTCGAAAGCGCCACCTTCACCAAAGACAGCGACATGCCCATGCCAATCCGTCATCTCGATGATCTTGCGAACGCCTGCATGGCGCACTTCAAAAGTGCCGTCTGCAAGGACTGCGAAATGAAGGCTTGTCTCGCCAGCAGGTGTCTGCGCCATCCAACCGCCTTCAACTGGCGACAGCATGACGTTGCTGCGTTCGCCAGCATAGGTCAGCACGAGCGACCAACGCATGGGTTCCCACAAAGCGAAGCCTGTCAGGTCGACCTGGGCAATCGGATCACCTTCTGTTCTTGTAAGCCCTAACACCTGAAGTGCTGCCATCGCCCATGTTGCAGCGTTCGGCTCGGCTTCCACGGTCAGCGTATCCAGGTCGCGTGCAATGAGACCTGTATCAACTTCCCCGCTGGCGAATCCTTCATGCTGCGAAAGCCGTTTGAGGAAGCCAAGGTTCGTGACCGAACCGGCAATGCGCGTATCACCAAGTGCTTTCGTGAGCTGGCCAAGTGCAGCAATACGGTTTTCACCATGCGTGTTGAGCTTGGCAATCATGGGATCATAGAAGGGTGATATCGCATCGCCCTCGACAACGCCCGTATCGATACGGGCGCTCTGGGGAAAGTGTAGATGGTGCAATACACCGGTAGCGGGCAGGAAACCTTTGGCGACATCCTCGGCGTAAATCCTTGCCTCGAAAGCGTGACCGTTGAGCGTGATCGCTTCCTGGTCCAGGGGCAGTTTCTCACCCGCCGCGACCCGCAATTGCCATTCCACCAGGTCGAGGCCGGTAACTGCTTCTGTCACGGGATGTTCGACCTGCAGACGCGTGTTCATTTCCATGAACCAGAAACCATCCGGGCGCAGACCCTGTGATCCATCGACGATGAACTCGATGGTGCCTGCGCCTGAATAGTTGATAGCCCTTGCCGCCTTGACTGCCGCATCGGTCATTGCCTGGCGCATCTCTTCTGTCATGCCGGGCGCTGGCGCTTCCTCGATCACTTTCTGGTGGCGGCGCTGCAGCGAGCAATCGCGTTCGAACAGATGAACGACATTGCCGTGATTGTCGCCGAATACCTGCACCTCGATGTGGCGAGGCATTTCGATGTATTTCTCAACAAGTACACGCTCGTCGCCGAAGGCCGATCTGGCTTCGCGCTTGGCGGAAGCCAGCGCTTCGCGAAAGTCCTCGGCCCGGTCAACCTTGCGCATGCCCTTGCCGCCGCCACCAGCACGCGCCTTGATAAGGACCGGATAGCCGATTTCGTTCGCCTTGCCCGCGAGAACGACCGTTTCCTGCGCCTCACCGTGATAGCCTGGAACGACTGGGACCCCGGCCTTTTCCATCAGCGCCTTGGCTGCGTCCTTGAGACCCATGGCACTTATCGAATGTGCAGATGGGCCGACAAAGACCAGTCCGGCTTTTTCAACGGCCGTCACGAATTGCGGGTTTTCCGAAAGAAATCCGTATCCGGGATGAATGGCTTGGGCACCCGTTGCGATTGCCGCATCGATAATGCGTTGCGCGATGAGATAGGGTTCGCGCCCGCTCTCTTCGTCGCGGGGTCCTATCGGAACGGACTGGTCGGCCATGCGCACATGCAGCGGTGCGCCGTTCTCGCCATCCGCATCCGAATAGATGGCCACGGTTTTCACGCCCATGCGCCTTGCTGTCCTGATGACGCGGCAGGCAATTTCGCCGCGATTGGCTATGAGTATCCTGGTGAACATCTGATGATACCTCACATCCTGAACAGGCCGAATTTGGTTTCCTCGATTTCCGCATTGAGAGCTGCGGATAGCGAGAGTGCCAGAACGGCGCGGGTCTTGCGTGGATCGATGATGCCGTCATCCCAGAGCCGGGCGGAGGCATAAAGCGGGTGGGACTGTTCCTCGAACATGTCGAGCGTGGGTTTCTTGAAGGCAGCTTCTTCGTCCGTGCTCCAACTCCCGCCCTTGCGCTCGATGGCGTCGCGCCTGACGGTCGCAAGCACGCCTGCCGCCTGCTCGCCGCCCATGACGGAGATGCGCGAATTGGGCCATGTCCACAGGAAACGGGGCGAATAGGCGCGCCCCGACATGCCATAATTGCCTGCCCCGAACGAACCCCCAACCAGGACGGTTATCTTCGGTACTTTGGTCGTGGCAACGGCGGTAACAAGCTTCGCGCCATCCTTGGCGATGCCGCCAGCCTCGTATTTCTGCCCGACCATGAAGCCGGTGATGTTCTGTAGGAAGATGAGGGGAACCTTGCGCTGCGAGCAGAGCTCGACGAAATGCGCGCCCTTGACCGCGCTTTCGGAAAACAGCACGCCATTGTTGGCGATAATGCCGACGGGCATGCCCATGACATGGGCGAAACCGCAGACCAGCGTTGCACCGTAGCGCGCCTTGAATTCATCAAAACGGGAGCCGTCAACCACCCGCGCGATTACTTCACGAATGTCGTATGGCGTGCGAAGACCGGCTGGAACAACACCGAGAATTTCCTGCGGATCGTAGGCGGGTTCCTCGACAGCCTGCAGATCAAGCTGCTGGCGTTTTACCCGATTGAGATTGGCGACCGCCCGCCTTGCCAGTGCCAGTGCATGCGCGTCATCATCGGCCAGATGATCTGCCACGCCTGAAAGCCGGGTGTGAACATCGCCGCCACCCAGATCCTCGGCGCTCACCACCTCCCCGGTAGCGGCCTTTACCAGAGGCGGACCAGCCAGAAAGATCGTGCCCTGGTTCTTGACGATGATGGTTTCGTCACTCATGGCGGGCACATAGGCACCTCCCGCGGTGCATGAACCCATGACCACCGCGATCTGGGATATGCCTCGCGCGCTCATGTTTGCCTGGTTGTAGAAAATGCGCCCGAAATGCTCCCTGTCGGGGAACACCTCGTCCTGATTGGGAAGATTTGCTCCACCGGAATCGACGAGATAGACACAGGGCAGGTTGTTCTCGGCAGCAATTTCCTGTGCACGCAAATGCTTCTTGACCGTCATGGGATAGTAGGTGCCACCTTTGACGGTCGCATCATTTGCGATGATCATGACCTCCCTGCCCGACACGGTGCCTATCCCGGCGACCATGCCCGCACAAGGCGCATCGTTTCCATACATCGCGTGGGCAGCGGTAGCCCCCACTTCCAGGAACGCGCTTCCAGCG
>JBATLL010000090.1:0-2031 GCA_049289295.1 Rhizobiaceae bacterium | reverse complement strand
CTCTCAGGGGGATCATCCGCGAGCCTGAATGTCCAGGGGGCTTATTTCGAAGTCCTCAGCGATATGCTCGGCTCGCTCGGGGTGATAGTTGCGGCACTGGTGATCATGGGGACCGGCTGGACGCTTGCTGATCCCATCATTGGGGCCCTGATCGGCCTTTTCATAGTCCCTCGCACCTGGCGTCTGATAAGTCAGGCGGTCCATATCCTGCTTGAGGGGGTTCCACCCAATGTTGACTTGAGACTTCTGGAAACGGCTTTGAAGGAAATCCCGGGCATCAAAGCCGTGCATGATCTTCACGTGTGGACGATCACGTCGGGTTTGGATTCAATGAGCGGACATATAGTTGTGACGGACATGGGAGAGTCGCCTCGCGTTCTACGTGCCGTGCGCGATACGATGAAAGATAAGTTCGGCCTCGAACACGTCACAGTTGAGATCGAAGATGAGAAACTGCGCGGCCAGGAGCCGCCTTCCCATATCTAGAGGACATAGGTGCTCAAGGTCCCGAACGCATTGTTTGTGGTTGCGGTCATCGCCGGGACATCGGGCGTCTCGTCAGCTGTCCATGCGAAAACCAGCACATCTATGCAAGGATCGCCGGTTGGCACGTATCTCTGGTTTCCAAACGCAGCCGGGCCCAAGTCCGAAAACGAATGTCGGGATCTTGTCGAGCGCGTCAAGCCATCACGAAAAAGGGTCGAACAGTGGCTTTGGGGCAGGATGCCAAATAGCGACCCAGGAACAGACGACTTTTACCTCGTGCTGACAGAAACCCGGATGGACCCGACTTTTTCGGCCGAGGGCGACTACGATGCAGGCGAGGTGGCACTCGGACCGACGATGAATGGTGAAACTCCATTCACACTCGTCCCTGATGACCATCCTGACACGACCATCGAGGGGACGATCGTTGCGAATCCCCAAAGCCAGATTGTGGCGGTAACGCTCCGCGGTATACCTCTCGATGACGGGCGGACCGACCGAACAGTTTACTACTGTCGTTTTGATGAGCCGATGACGGAAACCTGAGGCGCCGGGAGGTCAATCCAGGCTAGCAGAAGGATTGACTACTCAGGCAGACGAAACTTCTGATGGCAGCTTGAGCAGGACTGCCCAACATCCTTGAAGGGTACCTTCATTCCGTCGAGATTCCCGACTTCGGACGCCGCGACCAGAGCCTTCACCGCGGCATCGAACCGCTCCATCTCACTCTTGAATTCATCCGCTTTCTCCCAGACCGCCGGAGAGGCGCGACTCGGATGGTCTTTGGTCGCTGAGGAAAACTGTTCGCGGGCTTGATGGCAGTTCTCGTGAAGTGCGGCTACGCCCGCGCGGGCAGTGGTCGCGTCGAAATCCCGGCGTCCCGTCAGCATCTCGCTGACCGTCTTCATGCTGTCGGCCATCTGTTTCATGGCCGACATGCGTTCGGCCACGACACCCATGGCGCCTTCATGTGCGACCGCGGCGGCGCCGGTAGTGAGAACTGCGATGACAAGGACAGATAGCCGGTATGTGGACACGGAGCAGCTATCGTCTTCTAGAGGGCGGGAGCGCGATCAGATTTTCACGAGCATCGCCGTTGCGTACATGAATCCGACGCCGACCGCGAGACCTGCAAGAACCGGCGGCGAGAACAGCGCCGACGAACCGCGCCCGCTCGATCGAATAAGATACAAACCGACCTCGATAACCACTTGGAGGATCGCGCCAGCGCCGACCGCGAGCGCAAGGGCTGACCATTGCGGAGCGTAGGCGAGACTGCCGATCCACATACCTATCACTGCTGGACCTCCCGCAAGGAGGGCCAGTCCCGCAAATGTCCAGAGCGGCGGCCTCACCTTCAGGATTGGCGCGGCGATGCCAATGCCCTCGGTGATGTTATGGAGTGTGAAACCCATCACCAGGAAGGTCCCTAGCCCGGCCGCGCCGGCGGCGAAGGCCGCACCGATCGCCAACCCCTCACCAAAATTATGCAGGCCTATGCCGAGCGCAATATAAGTCGCGAGCGCAAGTCCGGCCGGCCGGCCT
>JBATLL010000088.1:0-1803 GCA_049289295.1 Rhizobiaceae bacterium | reverse complement strand
GCAGCATTGTCCAATGGGGTATGAGTCTGAGCGAGGGGCGTGAATCCAACGGGGTATGAGTCTGAGCGGTGAGCCGGGATCGATCAATATGCGAGGCATGATGATCGATATGAACGACGAACAATTGAGGACCTTGGCGGATGTGCAGGGATTCTTGGACGGAACCGTGATGATGGATTTCGCGGTCGAGGGAGATGAGCGATATGCATTCATTGCACGCACCGTCAAACGCTTTGGCTATGGCCGGCTGAAGCGATCCGACAAGGCCGTTGTGTTGCGTTTTCTGGAGCGTGTCAGCGGCTACTCCCGGCAGCAGATTTCCCGTTTGGTGAAGCGCGGCGGCGAGCGACGGGCACTGGTCAAACGGTATTGCGGCTCCCGCACCAGTTTTGCGCGCATCTACACCGGCGCGGACATTCTCCTGTTGACCAAGACGGACACGTTGCATGGCACGCTCTCCGGCCTGGCGACCAAGAAACTCATGGAACGGGCCTACGGCCTCTTCGGCGATGTCCGCTATCAACGACTGGCGACGATCTCGGTAGCCCACCTGTACAACCTGCGGCAGCGGCCAAGCTACCAGCAGCAGCGGCAGGTCTGGACCAAGACCCGGCCCACCGGCATCCCCATCGGCGAACGCCGTGCCCCGGCGCCGAACAACCGCCCTGGCTACTTGCGCGTGGATAGCGTCCATCAGGGCGACCAGGACGGCATCAAAGGCGTGTATCACATCAACGCCGTCGATGGCGTGACCCAGTACGAGGGCGTTGCCACCTGTGAGCGCATCAGCGAAGCCTTCCTCATCCCTGTCCTGGAAGCCCTGTTGCAAAGCTTCCCTTTTGTCATTCTCGGCTTCCACTCCGACAACGGCTCGGAGTACATCAACCGTGATGTCGCCAAGCTGCTCAACAAGTTGCTGATCGAGGAACAGACCAAATCACGCTCCCGCCATAGCAACGACAACGCCCAGGCCGAATCCAAGAACGGCGCCATCGTCCGCAAGCACCTGGGCTACAGCCACATCCCGCAACGCTTTGCCGCGCAGGTCAATGACTTCTGCCGCGACTACCTCAATCCCTACGTCAATTTCCACCGGCCCTGCTTGTTCGCCGAAACGATCACCGATGCCAAGGGCCGCCAGCGCAAACGTTATCCTTACCGGCTGATGATGACCCCCTACGAGAAGCTCAAGTCCTTGCCGCAGGCCGAAACATTCCTGAAACCTGGCATCGACTTCGAACAACTTGACGCGCAGGCCAAGGCGATGAGCGACAATGACGCTGCGGAGCGAATGAACGCGGCGCGTTCAGTCCTCTTTAAGACCATTTTTAACCGATCGAAATCGGCTGCCTGACCCGACAGAAAAGCGTAAAGCGAAGGGGCTGTGGATATGTGGATAGCTCGCCTGACGGCGACCTTCCCACATACCCACAGCCCCGCCAAAAGCCAAACCTTTTTTGATCCCAGATTCAACGTCAAAATCGATCGCTCAGACTCAAACCTCGATTGGAATCTACTATCCCCAATCCGTGCTTTGCCCATAGTCTGTAAATTCGATTTCTGCCGACCACCAAAACGCCCCTCAGGGCGTTTTGGGGTTTCCCGTGAAACCTTCTACATGCGGGTCAGTTGCCCATTGTTGATGCGCACGCGGTCTCCGCGCTGCAAGGCGGGCGGCTGCGATTGCGTGAATACACGCGTGTTCCCGTCGTCAAGCCGAACCGTGATTTCGTAATGTGTTGAACTGCGCACGTTTTTTTCGATCGCGTTGCCGGCGAAGGCGCCACCAACGGCACCGACTAC
>JBATLL010000087.1:0-4313 GCA_049289295.1 Rhizobiaceae bacterium | reverse complement strand
TACCGCCATTCTCACTCTACCTGGAATGTAAATGCTCATTTCCTGCTCCTCCCTTGTTAACTTGTCAGTTCAAGCCAAATGCCAAGAATTAACGTCGCCGGTATCGAGTATAGCGTTGACCCTCCTTTATGACGCTCCAGAGGTGCTATCGTTAGCACGCGACACAGAGCTCCTGCTGAAGTCCGGTGACGCCCCCACGGTCCAGGGGCGCAGTGTCAGCCTGACCCGCCGCTCTCGCAGAGGGCCATTACGCATTTTCCATTACGCCGATTTTGCCGCCCGTTTGCGCCATCCGCAGCGACGCACCGCTAGTGGAGTCGAACAGGTGAAGCCGCTCACTCGGGAAGGCGATAGGGAGTTTGTCACCGGCGCGGATTTCATCACGACGCTGGAGGACGGCACGCATCTTATGGCCGGCCAGCGTGCCCATGAGATAAGTCTGCGCTCCGATCTGCTCGACCAAGTTCACGGTCATCTCAAGCGGCGAGCCGTTAGAGATGACGAGGTGCTCGGGCCGGATTCCAAGCGTCACGTTCTGTCCGCTCCTGGCGAAGGTCTTTTCTGGTATGCCTACCGAAAGGTCTCCCGATCGTACCTCGAGCCGCCCGCTTGCGTCGGACAACTGCCCGTCGATCAGGTTCATTTCGGGCGAACCGATAAACCCGGCTACGAACGTGTTTGCAGGCCGATCGTAGAGTTCGAGAGGCTTCCCAGCCTGTTGGATCAGGCCATCGCGCATGATCACGATACGGTCTCCAAGCGTCATTGCTTCGACCTGGTCATGTGTCACGAAGATCATCGTTGCCCCGAGACGGGCATGGAGCGTCGCGATTTCTTCCCGCATCTTGACGCGCAGCTTCGCATCCAGATTGGAAAGCGGCTCGTCCAGAAGGAAAACATCGGGGTCCCGCACGAGCGCACGCCCGAGTGCCACACGCTGCATCTGCCCGCCCGAAAGCTGCCGCGGTTTGCGGTGGAGCAGGGATTCGAGGTCTAGGCTGGCCGCTGCAGCCCTCACGCGCCGGTCGATCTCCTGCTTCGCTTCACCGCGCACCCGTAGGCCGAACGCCATGTTGTCGTAGACCGACTTCTGCGGATACAGCGCATAGTTCTGAAAGACCATCGCAACATTGCGATCTTTCGGTGGCAGACCGGTGACATCCCGCCCGCCGATCGTGATGGTGCCCGACGTGGTGTCGTCGAGGCCAGCGATCATCCGCAGTGTCGTCGATTTTCCGCATCCCGAAGGACCGACAAAAACAACGAGCTCGCCGTCTTCTACCTCTAGGGAGAATTTATTAACGGCCCAGGGGCCCTGGTCGCCACCAAACGACTTGGAGACATTTTGGAGCGATATTCGCGCCATGCAGCAAAACCTCCCTAAACGTGATCCCCAGTGCGGGCATCGCAGGCCGCCCTCCCGGCGGCCTTGTTGTAGACCAATTTGGATAGACCTGATTCGCAGTTTCGTCAATGTCTGCGACGTGGATTTGATATTGCCCCGGATGGGTGGGCGCCAAAATTGGATTGACCAATCTGGTAACTCCAGTTACGCATTACCCACAGCTTCTGTAAAGAAGCTATTAATCTCGAATGTGGGTTGTTGATATGGCAGGACCGTTAAGCGGATACCAAATTCTCGATTTATCGAGGATTCTTGCGGGCCCTTGGCTCGGGCAGCTCTTGGCCGATCTAGGGGCGACGGTTTGGAAAATCGAACGCCCGTTCACCGGCGACGACACTCGCCACTGGGGGCCACCGCATCTTGATGGAACAACCGAGAGTGCCTACTTCCTGAGCGCCAATCGCGGCAAGCACTCGATTTGCGTGGACATCGCCACGCAAGCAGGCGCGGACATCGTTCGATCTCTGGTCAGGAAGACCGACGTTCTCATAGAGAACTATAAAGTCGGCGACATGAAACGGTATGGGCTAGACTATGAAGCGCTCCGGCTCATAAAGCCGGACATCGTGTACTGCTCCATTACGGGATACGGCCAGACCGGCCCGATGAAAAACGTAGCCGGATACGACATGGCCATCCAAGCCATATCCGGGCTGATGAGCATCACGGGCGAGGCGGACGACAAGCCCGGCGGCGGCCCTCAGAAGGTCGGCGTCCCGATTTCCGATCTCCTCACCGGAATGTATAGCGCAACAGGTGTGCTGTCGGCGTTGTTGCATCGCGAGCGGACGGGCGAGGGCCAGCATATCGACATGGCGCTTCTTGATGTCCAGCTTGCCGCTCTGGCCAACCAGAACTTGAACTATCTGACCACGGGGAAGCCGCCGCGCCGATATGGAAACGCCCATCCGAACATCGTGCCCTATCAGGTGTTCAAATCGAGCAACGGGTCATTCGTGCTTGCGGTGGGGAACGACCAGCAGTTCAGGAAGTTCTGCACGGCGTCCCGGCTGCAAGTGCTCTGCGACGACCCCCGTTTCACCACAAACACGGATCGCTTGGAAAACCGCGACGCTCTGATCCCGATCGTGGCCGAACGCCTTGCCCAGGAACCAACCGAGCACTGGATCGCGCTTCTCGAACCCATCGGCGTACCATGCGCATCGATCAACCGACTCGACCAGGCATTCGTGCATCCGCAGGTCGTCCATCGCGAATTGCAGATCAATCTTCCCCACACCACGGGCAAGACCGTGCCGCTCGTGGCCAATCCGATCAAATTCTCTCAGACAGAAATTGAGTACACCATCAGCCCCCCCATGCTTGGGGAGCATACGAAGCACATCCTCAATTCAATCCTCAACATCGGCGACGATGAAATATCGCGACTTGAGAAGGACAAGATTATCTATTGCGGATGATTCAGGGCCGGCTGCGTGCGCTCCGGATTCGGTCTCAGCCGTTCGACGCGCCAAGGTCATCGCGGGCGAGCCGCCGCAGCGAAATATCGCGCTTCCCCTTCGCTCCGGATTTCTCGCGCGGCGCGCGGGAAATAGCTGTGATGCTCGTGAGTCTGCTTGTCGCGAGCCTGCGCATCTCGTGTGCCTTCGATGAAGGCGAGCGCGAAGGAGCGTCCGGTTATTCACTGCTTTCGGTCAGACGGAATTGAGCCAATGTCCAGCATCGCCATGCCCGTTCCCGACGCCGCGATCATCGCCCATAAGCCCGAGATCGTCGCCGCGTTGAGTACCGTCCTGCCCGCGGACGCGATCGTCTCGGACCCGGAGGAAACCCAGGCATATGAATGCGACGCGTTTGACGGCGTACCGATGTCCGCTGCTCGCCGTGGTTCTGCCTCGCACCACCGAGGAGGTAGCGGCGGCGATGAGAATTTGCCACAATCTGCGGGTTCCGGTTATCCCGCGCGGTGCGGAGACATCGTTGGCAGGCGGCGCACTTCCGACGGCCGATAGCGTGGTGCGGGATGTTCGCGAGATTGATACCGCAAACCGATTCATCAGGGTTCAGACCGGCGTCACGAACCTTTCCGTCAGCGCAGAGCTGGAAGTGGAAGGGTTTTTCTATGCACCGAACCCGCGAAACGATACGCGCCTGTGGGGGCGCCATAACGGAGCTTTGGACATGGCAAATCGAATCGAAGTCGGCGGGTTGCAGGTCGATCGCGGGCTCTACGATTTCGTCAACAAGCGCGCGATGCCGGGCACCGGCATCAAGCTCGCAGAGTTCTGGGCCGGCTTCGCCAAGATCGTTCGCGACCTCGCTCCGAAGAACCGGGCGCTGCTCGAAAAGCGCGACGAGATTCAGGAGAAGATCGACGCCTGGCATCGCGAAAATGGCGCGCCGTCCGACATGGCGGCCTACAAGGCTTTCCTCAAGGAGATCGGCTACCTGCTGGACGAAGGTCCGGATTTCAAGGTCACCACCGAAAACGTCGATCCGGAGATCGCCACCGTCGCCGGTCCGCAACTCGTCGTGCCGGTGATGAATGCCCGTTATGCGCTGAATGCCGCCAACGCGCGCTGGGGTTCGCTCTATGATGCACTCTACGGCACCGATGCCATTCCCGAGACCGACGGCGCCGAAAAGGGCAATGGCTACAATCCCAAGCGCGGCGAGAAAGTCATCGCGTGGGCGCGAGCATTCTTAGATGACAGCGTGCCGTTGAAGACAGACAGCTGGTCAAACATGACCAGTTCTCAAATTAAAGATGGTCAGTTTCGACTGATGACGGGCTCCTCGGAGGGTGGGTTGCGCGATCCCTCACAATTCGCGGGGTACCTAGGTGACGTCGACAATCCGTCTTCGTTGCTCTTATCGAGAAACGGCCTTCACATCGAAATCATCCTTGATGATCAACACGTCATCGGAAGCCAAGACGAGGCTGGAA
>JBATLL010000086.1:0-1806 GCA_049289295.1 Rhizobiaceae bacterium | reverse complement strand
CTCTGCACCAAAGTGCAGAACATCCCAGAAAAACTGACTTTTCCTTTTTGAAAGAAAAAATCGGGCGCGCGCAAAATCCGAAATGCAAAGGCAGTTTTTCTGGGAGGTGGCGATCCCGCTTGAGCCGGTCGCGGTGGCGGGGCTGGCTTCCTTAGTTTGGTTCCGTTCAGCCATTGCGGACAAAATAGGTTCGAGCGGTACGGTATAGACACTCCACAATCAGACTTTTTCCAATTTGATCGACTTTTTCGTTGGCGGCGCCCAGTGCCGTCCACTGATTTTGTGGGGGGAATGCAGGGTTTCTGGGCGCGCGCAGGCGCGCCTCTCTGCCCGCTAGATACAGGTTCGCCTCCCGTGCGATTGAGAAATTCTGTCTCGAATTTGTTTGCCCAATAATTTTATGAGCATGAACAATAACAAATATTTTCTCTATGCCCGCAAGTCCACCGATGTCGAGGACAAGCAGGTTTTGAGTATTGAGGCGCAGATCGCAGAATTACGCGCTTTTGCCAAGCAAGAGGGTTTGCCTATCGCCGAGGAGTTGATTGAAAAGCGCTCTGCCAAAACTACGGGTCGTCCGATATTTAACAAAATGATAGAGCGTATTGAGCACGGCGATGCAAACGGAATTCTGGCTTGGCATCCCGATAGACTGGCGCGCAATTCTGTGGACGGTGGAAAGATAATCTACCTGCTTGACGGTGGTGGACTTGCGGACCTCAAATTTCCACAATTTTGGTGTGAAAATACTTCGCAAGGAAAGTTCATGCTCAATATCGCCTTTGGCAAAGCAAATACTATGTGGATTCGCTTGCCGAGAATACCAAACGAGGATTACGCCAAAAAGTGAGGCGCGGTGAATATCCCTCGCTTGCGCCTGTGGGGTATATCAACGATGTACGCACAAAGCTTGTGGTTGTGGATAAAAAACGCGCCCCGCTCATTCGTAGAGCGTTTGAGATGTATGTAAAAAATGAAAGTAGGTTGGAAGACATCTCAAACTTTTTGGCGCAATCCGGTATCCATTCTCGCAGTGGCAAGCGACTCCACCGAGACAGAATTACTTTTATCCTTTCCAATCCATTCTACTATGGACACTTTCGCTATGCTGGCGAAATTCATGAAGGCAAGCACCAGCCAGTCGTCTCAAAGAAAATTTTTGACAAGGCGCAGGAAATACTGAAACAGAGAGGTAGACCGCACCATAAGCAGAAAAATGAACCTCAAGCGTTTTGCGGACTGCTTTCCTGCGCCTCATGCGGAATGATGATAACTGGCGAATACAAGGTGAAAAAGCAAAAGAACGGCAACGTGCACGAGTATGTCTATTACCACTGCACCAAGAAATCCAAACTCAAGTGTCCCGAACCTTGTATTCGAGAAGAGGAACTGGATCGCCAGTTATCATCTCTCATTCAAAAATTTTCTTTGAGAAAGGATTGGGCGGAAGAAATGCGCGAGATGTTGGAAAAAGAGAAAACCGAATCCGCCCAATCCTCAACCGCTTTTGTTCAGGAGGCCGGAGAACGAATCCACGCCATACAAACAAAGCTCCAGCGACTTCTCGATGGCTATTTGGAACAGGACATTGAACGTGAAGTATATCGTATTGAAAAGGCGAAACTCCTTTCTGAAAAGAAGTCGCTGGAAGAGCAAATGGCGCGGATTGAACAAAAGCGGACTGGCTGGCTCGAACCTATGGCGGAATGGATAAAAGAGGCAGAGAATCTGCCTAAAATCGCACGGGAGAGTAACCTTTTTGCGAAAAAGGTTACTGCCAAAGAAATCTTTGGCTCGAACCTGTAT
>JBATLL010000085.1:0-1733 GCA_049289295.1 Rhizobiaceae bacterium | reverse complement strand
CAGGTGAGACCCGGTGCGATCCCTTTGGGGCAGTCCAGTAAGCGAACTGGGACGCGGGCACTCGATGCGTCGCGATGGCTCGCCCTTGCCATGGCCATCCTCATGGCCGTTTCGACCATGTTTCACGACCGACACGCCCAAGCGGCTACCGCTGATGAGATTCGCTATGTCGTAGAGACCATCCACGCCGAGCCTGCGACCGGACACAGCCATGTCGGGTCCTGCGGAGAAGACCGAGCGCGGGACGACGGCAGTTGCCATGTTTCGCCATCCGGATGCGCCATCTGCGTCCCGGTATCCGCGCAGATCGTCATCGGCACAATGCTAAACGAGCCGCCGGCCTTTGCCACATCTTCCATCTCATTGCCGGGTGACGTGCTGCTCCGGCTGCGGCCCCCCAAGGTCTCCGCGATCGCCTAAGCGCGCGCTGCCGTTCTGGTTCGTGCGCTCCACCATCAGCAATCCACGGAGTCACGGACATGAGAACCAAAGAGCACAAGGCATTTATCGCCATGCCAGTTTCTGGCACCCACCGGGCTCGGTGCGGCCACCGGCCCCGCCCCACCCCTGGTCACTTTAGCGGCGACAAGGAGAAAGCCATGAGAACTACTGCCGCATCGGTTTCGCGAAATGCCTCTCGCGTGACCTTCAGCGCCCTGGCGGCATCCATTGGCCTGGCGATTGCGATGTCCTTCGCACGTCCGGCTGTGGCGGAGCCCACACCTTCAGGCTTCGTCTACACGGCCGACGAATATGGCAAAACAGTCAGCCGTATCGATCTGAAGAGCGGAAAGGTCGACATCATTCCTGTCGATTTGACACCCCACAATGTGCAGTTCGTCCCGGGAGGAGGCCGCTTGCTTGCGGTAGGCATCTCCGCATCGGGTGGAGGGACCGAAAGTCATGATGGTGGTGGCCATGGTGGCAGCGAGGACGGCGACGGAGATAAGGGCGCAGCCGGTGGCGGCAAGCTGATAGTCCTCGACACGGCCGACATCGCCTCCGCCCAGACAGTTTCGATCGACGTTGGCGCTCACCCGGCCCATGTCATCGCCGATGCCGAAGGCAACCGCGCATACGTGTCCAATTCCGAAGACGACACTCTTTCGGTGGTTGATCTGCAAAAGGGCGAAGCCGTCGCGACGATCGCCACGGGCGACTATCCGCACGGACTGCGAATGAGTCCTGACGGCAAGTCGATCTACGTCGCCAATGTCGAGGACGGCACTGTCTCGGTGATCGATATCGCCACGCTTGCAGAAACAGCCAGGATCGCGGTCGGGCCCGCTCCGGTTCAGGTGGGATTCGTCCCGGACGGTAGGCGCGTCTACGTTTCGCTGCGCGACGCGAACCAGGTGGCGGTCATTGACACCGTCACGCGCGAGGCGACCGGGCGTATCGATGTCGGGCGGTCACCCATCCAGGTGCATGCGACGCCGGACGGCCGCTTCGTTTATGTCGCAAACCAGGGAACCGACGAGGAGCCGGACGACACGGTTTCGGTCATCGATACCGCCAGCAACACGGTCGTTAAGACAGTTCGGACAGGCCAGGGAGCGCATGGAGTGACCGTCAGCAGCGACGGGGACTTTGCTTTCGTGACCAATATCATCGACGGCACGGTTTCGCGGATATCAGTCGCAGGCCAGTCGGTCGTCGACACCTACACAGTCGGCAAGGGACCGAACGGGATTACTTTTCAGACCCCTTGATTTGCGAACGCGGGTGCCGAG
>JBATLL010000084.1:0-43426 GCA_049289295.1 Rhizobiaceae bacterium | reverse complement strand
GCATGGATGATTATCTCACCAAGCCGGTCTCGCCAGAACGCCTCGAGGCCAAGATCGCACAATGGCTCGAACCAGCCGCAACCCGCGCAATCGCAGGCTAGAACACAGGAAAGTTCACGCCGAGGCTACCCGCAGGGCACGAGCCTGCGGCTGCTGCGCTACAAGCAGATCCTCGAGTTGCACTTCAGGCAGGGGCGGATGAAAGAAGAAGCCCTGGAACAGGTTGCAGCCGCGTTCGCGCAGGAATTCGACCTGGTTCGGGCTTCCGACATGCTCGGCAACCGTTTCGAGATTAAGGGCACGCGCCATGCCCAGGATCGCCTCGATCAGGGTCCGGTTCGATTCACGGTGCTCGATGTCCGAAACGAAGGCGCCGTCAATCTTTACCTCGTCGAACGGGAACTGGTTCAGCTGTGACAGCGAAGAATAGCCGGTGCCGAAATCGTCAAGCGAGAAGCGGATGCCGCATTCCTTGAGCGCGGTCATGTGCTCGGCAACCTTTTCCGGGTTGCGGGCCATGATGTGCTCGGTCAGTTCAAGCGTGAGCAGCGTGGCGTTGATGCCGGATTTCTCGATCTGATCGGCAAGCCTGGCGACAAAGTTGGGCGAGCGGAATTGCTGGACCGACAGGTTGACGGAGAGGCTGATTCCCGAAAGCGCAGGAACGGCTGACCAGCGTGCCAGCGTCTTGATGGCATTTTCCAGGACCCATTCATTGATCTCCATGATGAGACCGGTCTTTTCGGCCATTGGCACGAATTCCGATGGACCCAGCAGGCCTCTTTCGGGATGCTGCCAGCGCACAAGCGCTTCGGCACCCAGGACCTTTCCGTTGACGTCGACCTGCGGCTGGAACTCGAAGACGAGTTCGTTGTTGCGGATTGCAGCGGAAAGGTCGCGCTGCAAGAGATATTTTTCCGAAACATCATCAAGCGAAGTCGGGTCGAAAAGCATATAATTGTTGCGGCCGCCCTTCTTGGCCTCGTACATGGCAATGTCGGCGCTCTTGAGAACATCTGCCGGCGAGCGCTCTGCACCATCGAACACGACGACGCCAATGCTGGGCGTGGTCTGGTGCTCCACGGTGCCAAGATCGAAGCCATTTGCAAATTCGCGCAGGATCTTGTTCGCCGCGCCCGTAGCGTTGGCGATGGCATCGCTCATGTCGCTGCCCAGTGAATCGAGCAGTAGCGCGAATTCATCGCCGCCAAAGCGGGACACGGTATCGGTGGCGCGCACGGACTTGCGCAGACGTTCAGCAACCAGGCGCAGGAGTTCATCGCCCTTCTCGTGGCCGTGCGTGTCATTGAGCGACTTGAAGTTGTCGAGGTCGATGAAGAGAATTGCGCCATGTTCGCTGCGCCGCTTGCACGCGCTGATCATGCGTTCCAGCCGATCCATGAAGACGCGGCGGTTCGGCAGGTCGGTCAGCGTGTCGACGAAGGCGAGCTGGTTTACCTGCTGTTCGGCAAGCTTTCTTGTGGTGATGTCGTTGACGTGGCCATGCCACAGGGTGCGGCCGTTTGTAAGGATTTCCGGCGTGGCGTTGACGTTGAGCCAGATGACGCGGTCTTCACCCAGCGTGTAGCGCATTTCCGCGGAGAAGGTTGTGAGGGCGCGCGCCGATTTCTCGAATTGTGCCAGGTAGGCTGACCTGTCGTCGCGGTGGATCTTGTTTATGCATTTGCGGAAATCGACCAACTCTTCGTCGGGATCGAGTTCCAGCAGCTTGATGAAGCCGGGGCTTGCATAGTTGCAGACAAATCCGACACTGCTGTCGCCCGTCATCTGGAACAGCCCGCCTGAAAGGTTCTGGGCCAGTTTCTCAAGGCGCTGTTCGATCTTCTTTGCCTCGATCTCCCTTGTGATGTCGCGAACCGAACCCTCATAATAAAGCGTTCTCCCCGTGGCCGGGTTGGTGACAACGCGCGCGTTTTCGGCGATCCATATCCTCTCTCGGGTCTTGTGACGATAGATTTCGGAGACGAAGTCGCGGACTTCGCCATTGCGCTCCATCAGGTCCTTGAAGTGGTTACGCCGCGTCGGATCGACATACCATTCCTTGCCGATGTCATTGACCGCGTCGAGCAGTTCGCGTTCGGTTTCATAGCCGTTGAGCTTGACCAGGGACGCGTTGGCGAACAGTTGCCTGCCTTCAGGCGAAGTGCGGTAGACGCCTTCGGCAAGGTTCTGGATGGTGGCTATGTTCTGCTGGTCGCGTTCTGCCGAGGTGCGAACAAGGCGAACTGCTCTGAGCATCCAAAGAAGCAGAAGCGCAGCCAACACAAGGTTGGCCGTGGTCAGCCAATGTTCGTTCACGGAAATCGTCCCGATCGTGTGCAACCAGTTCATATCAATTCCCCTGCCATTGAGGGAACCTAGGCCAGAGGGGTCAGAATCCAGCTAAACGGTTGTGTCAAATTTTATGCAATCGCGACAATCGGTCAGTGTGAGCGGGAATTTGGTAAATGAAAGCTTCCCGCCAGCGAACCTGAATCTGGTTGATTGCACACGGCAAATCGGCCTAAGTCTTGACCTTTCAGGGACAAGAAACATGGTTGCCAGGCTTTCCGTCAATCTCAACGCCATCGCGATGCTGCGGAACCGGCGCGACCTGCCGTGGCCCAGTGTTACCGGGCTTGGGCGCATTGCCCTGCAGGCTGGTGCGCATGGCCTGACCGTGCATCCGCGTCCGGACCAGCGCCACATCCGGTTCAGCGACCTTCCGGCCCTGCGCGCCCTGATCGACGACGAGTTTCCAGGTGCCGAATTCAACATTGAAGGCTATCCCACCAGCGAGTTCCTGACGCTTGTGGAAGCCAACCAGCCCGAACAGGTGACACTTGTGCCCGATGATCCGGCGCAGGCTACCTCCGATCATGGATGGGATTTTACCGGCAAGGGCAATTACCTGCGCGATATCGTCGTGCGGCTCAAGAAGGGCGGCATGCGCGTTTCGCTGTTCTGCGACCCGGATGCGGATGGCGCTGCCATTGCAGCAGCAAAGGCAACCGGCGCGGACAGGATTGAAATCTTTACCGGCCCGTATGGCGCAACCCATGACGATGCTGACGCAGCAGCGCGAGCGGCAGAGCTTGTGGGGCGCACGGCAGCACTTGCGGGAGCGGCGGGACTGGGCGTCAATGCCGGGCACGACCTGACTGTCGACAATCTGCCGCTACTGGTGCGCGCGATACCTGATCTTCTGGAAGTCTCCATCGGACACGGCATTACGGCCGATGCGCTCGAACATGGCATGGCAGGCGCGGTGAAGCGGTTCCTGGAAGCGCTCGAGAGCTGAAACCGGCCAGGAGGAAGGGGACCCATGATATCCACTGACATTTTGATCAGTCTTGAGCACGTCTTCGATATCAGCGCCGAAATCGCCCAGCCGATAACGGGCGGAGCAAGCCGGAACGGCCAGCGGCGCATCATCGCGATAACAGGGGGCACGGTCAGCGGCCCCCGTCTGCAAGGGCGAGTAATGCCAGGTGGTGCGGACTACGAATTCATCCGTCCCGACGGCACATCGCGTGTGGAGGCGCACTATGTCATGGAAGCCAGTGACGGTTCGCCGATCTATATCTGCAACAAGGGCATTTATGCCGCGCCGCAGCCGGTTTCAGATCGGCTCGATCGGGGCGAGGCGGTAGGAACGGATGAGTATTATTTTCGCTGCGTTCCCGTGTTCGATGCGCCACCTGGACCGCATGAATGGCTCAACGACCGGATATTCGTGGGTTCTTGTATTTTTTCGATCGATGCTGTCAGAATAAGTGTCTTCGTTGTCAATTGATAAGCCTCACTCGACCGCTCTGGTGTGGGCAACCGGTGGCGATCCCGCCGCAGCGGTGGCATTCGCAGCGTGGAGATTGCCGATTGAAAGCAGATGGGCGCAAGATGGCACAGATTGATCTAGCACCGGTCGCGGTTCGCAAGGACCCCGTGGCCCTGAAGGTGCACCAGCAGAAATCATGGGAGCGCCAACGTCTGCACGTCGCGCGCAATTCGAGCTTCTACAGGCGCCTGTGGGATGGCAGGCCGCCGCCTGAACGTCTCGAGGACCTTGGCGAACTGCCGCTCAGCGACAAGGCGCAGTTGCGGCTATCGCAGGAAGCCCATCCTCCCTTTGGCGATTACCTGGCTGCCCCCAGCGATGAAGTCCAGCGCCTGCACCGAACGTCAGGCACGACAGGACAGGCGATGAACCTTGCCATGTCGGGGCGTGACTGCGAGATCACCGAAGTGATCGGCGGGCGATGCCAGTCGTCGGCCGGTCTCAGGCCTGGCATGATGGTTGTGCACTGCCTCAATTACCAGATGTGGATGGGCGGGCTCAGCGATCACCTGACGCTGGAACGCACGGGCGCGACGGTTGTGCCGTTCGGCGTGGGGAATACGGAATTACTGATCCGCACGATCCTTGAAACGGGCATCAGCGCGATATCCTGCACGCCGTCCTATCCAGCAGTGCTGGAAAAGGTGCTTGCGGAGAAGTTTCCCGGCCTCAAGCCGCGCGATGTGGGGCTGCGTCTCGGCCTTTTCGGTGGCGAACCTGGTCTCGATGACCCGCAATTGCGCCAGCGTTTTCGTGACGTGTGGGGTATGGAGGCGATGAATGCGAATTATGGCGTGTCGGATGTGTTCTGCAATTTCGGTGCGCAATGCGTTCATGATACGCGCCTGCACTACCATGCTGGCGATGTGCTCTATCCAGAGCTGATCGATCCCGAGACGACGGAGATTGTTCCCATCGGAGACGGACAGGAGGGCGAACTCGTCCTGACGCATCTTGCGCGCGATTGCCAGCCGCTGGTGCGCTTCCGCACAGGCGACATCATCTGCATCGACGAGACACAACCATGCCGGTGCGGTGCGCCCGGTTTCCGTTTCCGTGTCGTGGGTCGTTCCGATGACATGGTGGTGGTGCGCGGACTGAACCTGTTTCCAACCATGGTGGCGGCAGTGATCAACGGTGTTGATTTTCTTTCCGGCGATTACCGCATCGTGCTTGAAACGAAGCCGCCCTTCGACTTCCTGCCCGTGGTGGCCGAACTTGCCAGCGGGGTCGAACCGGCGGAAGGGCAGGGCGGGCTGGTCGAGGCCGCGATCAAGAAGAATCTCGGCGCGACGGCTCGTGTGAAAATCGTGCCGCATGGCACCTTGCCGCGCACCGAAGGCAAGACGAAGCGTGTTGAAAGGCGCTACCAATGAGCAATCTCGACTATGAAACCATCGAAAGCACACTGCACGGCGCGGTGCGGGTGATTGCGCTCAATCGGCCTGAAAGCCTCAATGCGATGAATGCGGCGCTGATCCGTGATGTGGCGCTCGCCTTTGACGATGCCAACCGTGACGTTGCAACAAGAGCGATCATCTTCACTGGCAAGGGCAGGGCATTTTGCGCAGGTGACGACCGCAATGCGCATGTGCATCCCGAAAGCGAACAGGAAGCGCGCGCGCTTGTCGATGCGATCCAGCGTGCCACGCGGTCGATCCTGTTCGGTGCCAAGCCGGTTGTCGGCGCGATCAATGGCTGGGCTGTGGGCGGTGGACTGGAGTGGTCCATCAACTGCGATTTTCCGATCTGGGCGAAAAGCGCGAAAGGCTTCTTTCCGGAAGTCTCGCTCAACCTGTTTGTCACGGGTGCTGTGACGGCAATCCTGCCAGCGCTTGTCGGTCTCGCCAAGGCTCGCGAGATGATGATGCTAGGCGAACGCTATACCGCTGACGAGCTTGAGGCCTGCGGGGCCGCCTGGCGGGTGGTGGCTGACGATGAGTTGATGGACGCGGCGATGGAGGTGGCCCGAAAGCTGGCAAACCTGCCGCCGCTTTCACTGCGTGCCATGAAACGGGTGCTGAACCAGGCTGGCGCAACGGAAATCAACAGGGCGCTGGAACTTGAAACCGAGGCTACCGTGGCCGGTTTCATGGACCCTGAAACGACAAGATTGCTGAAGGATTTCTAGCAGGCAAGGCACAGGGAATTCCGGCGAATTCAGGCTTGTGCTTGCCTGCCGGTTAAGCCACAGTCTGCGACGCGAACAGCCAAGCGGGAAAAATCATGGCCAAAGCTCCAAAGCAAGAACAAGCAGACAAGCCACTTTTCACACCAGCGCCGGAAGCCAAGGCGAAGGCAAAGAGCAACAGGCTCATTGCCCTGGTATTGTGGGCGGTTGCCATCATTCTGGAAGTGGTCGCCATCGTCTGGCTCCTGAGGCCGTCCTTTGACGAACTGGTTGCCAGCCAGGGCTTTCCGCAGTGGCGCTGGTGGACGCTGATCGGGTTTGTCGTGGTGATTGGCGTGCTGGCGATTGCAGGTTCTGTTCTGTGGAAAAGGGCCAATCATCTTGACCCGGCTTCAAGAAAGGAACCCGTGAAATTCTTCATTCAGAACCAGTTGGGAGCCTTTATCGCGCTGCTGGCGTTCCTGCCCCTGATCGCCATGATCTTTCTCAACAAGGACATGGATTCCAAGCAGAAAGGCATAGCAGGTGCGGCGGCCATCATCGTCGCAATTGCGGCGACGGCAATGGGCATAGACTTCAAGCCGATGTCGCAGGAGCAGATGGCCGTCGAATCCCAGGTCGTTACCCAACTCGTTGGCCAGGACCTCGTATGGTGGAGTGCGGGCGGTAATGTCGTTCACCTTTGCGAAGGCGTGTCCGACCTGCAGGGCGTGACGACCGCGATTTCCAGCGGCCCGGTCTCCGACGCGCTGGGTTCGGGCAAGCAGGGCATTACACTCGAACTGGCTTCGGAGCTTTCGCAATGTGGTCTGGCGATCCCGGGCAATCTTGCCGAGATCGAGCAATGGGTGCGCAGCGCTCGCGGGATATGACGATTGAAGCAACGCAGTTCCGCTGATTGCCCTTGGCGTGTTGGCGGGCAATCAGTCACTGGAGCGCGCTTTGAGCGAGCCTGAAATGGCTTGCCCGCCCGGACCCTGCACACATTGAGAGGGGAGATGATGAAGGAGGAGCGCCAGATCATCATCGTGTTCAATGGTGTTGGCAGTTCCGGCAAGAGTTCGACAGCGCGCGAACTGCAGGAGCAGGCTTCCTTACCTTTGCTGCATGTGGCGATGGACGCTTTCCTTGACATGCTGCCGGCCAGGATGTTCGGCGATCCCGATGGCCTTGTCTTCCGGCAATCGCAAGATGACGGGAAGATGAGCATCGATATCGAAACGGGCGCGGTCTGTCAGCGATTGCTTGGCGGCATGCGGCAGTCGATCCTGGCAATGGCCCAGATGGGCAACAGCATGATTGTTGATGAAGTCTTGGCCGGTGACGCGGTGTTCGACTATCAGCAATTGCTGGCGGGTTTCGATGTGCGCTTCGTCGGATTTTTCATGCCGCTCAATGTCCTGGAAGAACGTGAGGCGAAGCGCGGTGATCGTGAAATCGGTCTCGCGCGCGGTCAGTTTCCGACGATCAGGCGTGGCATCGGATATGATCTCGAACTGGACAATCCCTCTGCAACACCCCGCGAGAATGCCACAACAATCCGCAGTGCATTTGGTCTCTAGGCGTGTTGCCTGCGTTTGCAGGCTCTTGTCGGTCTTGACGGTGTACCGTACGGTACGGTACAGGATGGCGAAATTTGGGACGTTGCATGAACCTTGTGATGACGGCAGAAGCGGGCAGGCGTGTTGACGATGGCGAATTCACGCCACGCCAGCGCGAAGTGCTTGCTGTCGTCCTCGACCTGATGGTGGAGGAGGGCGATGGCTTCTCCATGGCCAAGGTATGCCGGCGGGCCAGTTGTTCCAAGGAAACACTGTACAACTGGTTCGGGGACCGGGACGGGCTTCTCACTGCGACAGTTCAATGGCAGGCATCCAAGGTGAAGATGCCGGGCATGACGGCGGAGGGGCTGACTGCGGCGCGGTTTCGCGACGGATTGAAGGCTTTCGCCGTGTCATGGCTCGATGTCATCACGTCGGACGTTTCAGCTGCGCTCAATCGGCTGGCGATTTCGCATGCGGGATCAGGCAAGAGCCGGCTCGGCTCGATCGTGCTTGAACATGGGCCGCTGGCGATGCGGCGGCGGCTGCACCCGATCTTCGAGGCGGGCAGGCAGGCTGGCCTCATCCAGTTTTCCCAGGCAGACGGGGCGATCCGCTCCTTTTTCGGCCTTGTCGTTGCCGACTGGCAGATCCGCAAGCTGCTGGGCGATACGATCCGTCCCTCCGCAAAGGGGACCGAGGAGGCTGCCGAACGGGCAGTCACACAATTCCTGTACCTGCATGGTGCAGGCGAACTGAAACCATCAAACACAGCCAGGGAGTAACAACATGCGTGTTTATTACGATCGCGACGCAGATCTCAATCTCATCAAGGGCAAGAAGGTCCTTATTGTCGGTTATGGCAGCCAGGGCCGTGCGCACGCGCTGAACCTGAAGGATTCCGGCGCAAAGGATATTCGCGTTGCGCTTCGCGAGGGTTCTGCGACCGCGGCCAAGGCAGAAGCGGACGGGCTCAAGGTGATGAGCGTGTCTGAAGGCGCCAAATGGGCCGACCTGATGATGATGGCAACGCCGGACGAGTTGCAGGCGGGCATTTACAAGAGCGAAATCGCACCGAATATCCGCGACGGCGCGGCGATTGCCTTTGCCCATGGCCTCAACGTGCATTTCGGCCTTATCGAGCCGAAGAAGACTGTCGATGTCGTCATGATCGCACCAAAGGGTCCCGGCCATACCGTGCGCGGCGAATATCAGAAGGGCGGCGGCGTGCCATGCCTGGTTGCCGTTCATCAGGATGCCTCGGGCAACGCACTTGAACTGGCGCTTTCCTATGCCTGCGGCGTTGGCGGCGGACGCTCCGGCATCATCGAGACCAATTTCCGCGAAGAATGCGAAACCGACCTGTTCGGCGAGCAGGTTGTCCTTTGCGGCGGTCTGGTCGAACTGATCCGAGCCGGTTTCGAAACGCTGGTCGAAGCGGGCTATGCGCCTGAAATGGCCTATTTCGAGTGCCTGCACGAAGTGAAGCTGATCGTTGACCTGATCTATGAAGGCGGTATCGCCAACATGAACTACTCGATCTCCAACACGGCTGAGTGGGGCGAATATGTTTCAGGCCCGCGCATCATCACTGCTGAAACGAAAGCGGAAATGAAGCGAGTGCTCAAGGATATCCAGAGCGGCCGGTTTACATCAGAATGGATGCAGGAATGGCATTCGGGTGCTGCGCGCTTCAAGGCCACACGTCGCATGAACGATTCCCATCCAATCGAGGAAGTTGGCGAGAAGCTGCGTGCCATGATGCCGTGGATTGGAAAGAACAAGCTGGTCGACAAGGCCAAGAACTGATCCACGGCCGGTTGCCTGCCTGCGCTTCCTCGCGGCCATGCCGCTGCGGGGAGCGCGTGAGGATTGGAAAGAACAAGCTGGTAGACAAGGCCAAGAACTGATCCACGGCCGGTTGCCACAGAAATGATAAAGCCAGGGCTGCGCGGGAAACTGCGCAGCCTTTCTTGTCTTGATCAAACCCTGCTCTGGGAAAGCAGCGTCAGTTGCCCTGATATGGCTTGAACTGCAGCGAATAGAAGGGTGAGGAGCAGTAGGTCACGGTGCCGTCCGACTTGCGCCAGTTATTCCACTGCCTGCGGTAGCCAGGCTTGTTTTGCGCGCACCATTCGGCATGGCCTGGTGTGGCCAGCGCCTTGCTGTTTTCGGACTTGATCCAGCGATCCATCATGATGAAAGGCGTGATGAAAGCATGGGCGGCGCTCTGTACGCCCAGTGTCAGCGCCAGAGCAAGAAGTGCAGCGGCAATCGTACGGGAACCAGTCATGAAATCGCTCCGGATAGCGGGTGCTAGTTGATGGTGCCATAGTGGCGCGGAAGCCACTCGCGTGCAACGGCAAACGGTTTGTCTGGCGCAAAAAGCCCAATCCCTTGCGGGTAACCTTGCGGCCACGCCGGTTCGGGATGAATCCTGCAAGCCATCATCACGCCAGCCGCTTGACAAGAAATAGGTCAGCATTATTGACTTATATTGGAAATGGTGGTCATGCTCGCGCAGTTTTTCGGGAGGATTGCATGAACTGGGAAGCGCTGTTTGCCACGCGTTCATCGCGCATGAAGGCGTCGGAAATCCGTGAGTTGCTCAAGCTGCTGGAGCAACCGGACATCATTTCGTTCGCGGGCGGCATTCCGGACCCCGACCTGTTTCCGGCAGAAGAGTTCCAGGCGGCATTTTCAGAGATTTTTTCCTCCGGTAAGCAGGAGGCAGCGCTGCAATATTCGGTCAGCGAAGGCTACAAGCCGTTGCGCGAATGGATCGCCGGCGAGATGGGCAAGCTGGGCATTGATGCGACGCCCGACAATATCGTGATTACTTCGGGCTCCCAGCAGGCTCTTGATTATCTGGGCAAGCTGTTTCTTTCTCCGGGCGATACCGCGCTGGTTGGATGGCCGACCTATATGGGCGCGCTTGGTGCCTTCAATGCCTATGAGCCGGAATATGACAGGCTGGTTCCAAACGGCAACCGTTCTGCCGAGGATTATCGCGCAACGGCAGGGGCCAAGGGCTCGCGCGTCAAGTTCGCCTACATGTCTGTCGATTTCGCCAATCCCACAGGCGAGACCCTCGACCGGGCGGCGCGCGAAAAGATCATCGACATGGCGGACGAACTGGATATCGCGATCCTTGAAGATGCGGCCTACCAGTCCCTGCGATATGACGGCGACGCCATTCCGCCGATCCTCGCGCTGGAAATGGCTCGCAAGGGGAACATAGAGAATTGCCGCACGCTTTATTGTGGAAGCTTCTCCAAGACACTCGCGCCCGGTCTGCGGACTGGCTGGGTATGCGGCGCGTCCGACGTGATCCGCAAGCTGGTTCTTGCCAAACAGGCGGCTGACCTGCACACCTCCACCATCAACCAGATGGCAATTCACCAGGTAGCTTCGCAGGGGTTCGACCGGCAGGTTGCCAAGATCAAGGCGGCATACAGTGCGCGCCGTGATGCGATGCTGGCTGCAATGAAGGCAAAAATGCCGGCGGGTGTGAAATGGACGCAACCCGAAGGCGGGATGTTCGTGTGGGTCACGCTGCCTGCGCAGCTTGATGGTGCTGCCCTGCTGGCGCGCTCGCTTGAGACCGAACGCGTCGCATTCGTGCCCGGCAAGGCTTTCTTCGCGGATGGCTCTGGTGCGAACACTATCAGGCTTTCCTTCTCCAGGGCGGACGAAGCGATGATCAATGAAGGCATTGCACGACTGGGACGGCTGTTGAAGGCTTCCATTCCGGTTGCCTAGGACGGGCAGGCTGGTCATACTTTCTCTCCGCTGCAGTGGAGAGTTGCAATGTCTGAACCATCTGTCGTGTGGCACCGTGACGGGCGAATTGCGCGCATCGAACTGAACCGCCCGGAAGTCCTCAATGCGATTCACGACGCCCTTCCGGACGACCTGGCGCGCTGCGTTCACGAAGCGAACGAGGATGACGCCGTGCATGTCATCGTGCTGTCGGGAAAGGGCGATGCCTTCTGCGCAGGCTATGATCTGAAATATTATGCCGAGGCGAATGGCACTGGCGATGTAACCCAGGAAATGCCCTGGGATCCGATGAAGGATTATCGCCTGATGAAGCGCAACACGGATCTGTTCATGTCGCTGTGGCGATCCTACAAGCCGGTGATTGCCAAGGTGCATGGATTTGCGGTGGCAGGGGGCAGCGATATCGCCTTGTGCTGCGACATGATCGTGATGAGCGAGGAAGCGCGCATCGGCTACATGCCGGTGCGGGTCTGGGGTTGCCCGACAACGGCCATGTGGGTCTATCGCCTTGGCGCGGAAAAGGCCAAGCGCATGCTCTTTACCGGGGACAAGATATCGGGCCGCGAAGCCAGGGATATGGGTCTTGTCCTTGACGCTGTTCCCGCTGACGAACTGGACGCAACGGTTGACCGGTTGGCCGAACGCATGGCGGGCGTGCCACGCAACCAGTTGATGATGCAAAAGCTCGTCATCAACCAGGCGCTGGAAGCGATGGGCATTGCCAACACGCAGATGATCGCCACCGTGTTCGATGGCATCACACGCCATTCGCCGGAAGGGATCAACTTCAAGAAGCGTGCAGAAGAAGTTGGCTGGAAGCAGGCCGTGCGCGAGCGCGACAATGGCACCTGGGACTGGACCGACAATCGGCCGATCAATGCACCCAAGTGAACCGCGTCTTCATGGCATCAGCCTTGCATGAGCGATCAGATATCGATTGTGCAACGAGGAAAGGCACTCAGATGACCAAATTTGGCACACTTGTTCGTCAACCCGTCCCGCAAGAAGACACAATGCCGTCATCCGCTCGCAGCGTCGACGTCGAAAGACGGGCCAACCGGCGCAACCGCGCGCTCAAGCCTGCGTTGCTTCGTTTCAATGACGGTTTTCTCAGTGCCGATGCAGTCATTCGCGATACGAACGAAAGTGGCATTCGCGTTCGTTTTGCCGACACTGACAAGGTGCCCAGCGCCGTTATCGTCGTGCTGGAGGGCGGCAAGCTCACGCGCAATGGCCGTATCGTGTGGCGGTCGAACACGGAAGCGGGCATTCACTTCGCCTGATACCCATTGGTGGCCTTCTGGATTGCAACCCTGTCCAGATCGCCGCTGAAAAGCGCAGTTTGACGAACACGCCGACGGTCGCGGGTTGCGATTGGACGGTTGCGTGTGGAGCGCGAACGGCTATGTTGATGCACCTCGCAATGCTACCGAAAGTCGCGAATGGCCCTTCGCATAGCCACATTCAACACGGAAAACCTTCTCCAGCGTTTTGATTTTTCCGGCTACCGAAATGAATTGCGGCGCGATCGCATGCTCCAGATGATGGAGGTTCGCGATGAAGCCCAGTTTCGCGACCTGGAACAGGCACGAATTGTTTCGCATGCCGACGACAAGATGCAACTGACAGCGCTGGCGATTGCCGATGCTGGTGCCGACATCATATGCCTGCAGGAAGTCGAGAATCTTTCCGCGTTGCATGCCTTCGAATATGGCTATCTCTTCAAGATGATCGGGTCGGGCTACCGCAACAAGTATCTCGTCGAGGGCAATGATGGGCGTGGTATCGATGTTGCGGTGATGACGCGCGATGAAACGGCGGATGGCGATCCGATCGAGTTTGTCGGGCTGCAAAGCCATGCGCATCGGACGTTCGAGGAACTTGACGTCTACAATGATGATCTCAAGGAAATGGGCGAACTGGCACATGAGCGCGTGTTCAGGCGGGACTGTCTCGAGATCGATTTCCGGATCGGCAAGCGACCGCTGACGCTTTTCGTGACCCACCTCAAGTCGATGGGCAATGGCAAGAACGGGATCGACGGGCGCGAATACACGATGCCGTTGCGTCTGGCTGAAGCGCGGGCGGTGCGCAAGATTGTCGAGGAACGGTTCGGAAAGGGCAGAACGCAGGACAAGCGCTGGCTTATCTGCGGGGACATGAACGATTACCGCGAACGCATAGTCGTGGGCGGTGTCCGGCCTTCCGAACACACATTTGAACACCGGCTCGAAAACCAGGCCGGTTTTGACCCGCTGGTCAGCGATGGCTTCTCGATCAATCTCGTGGAGCGCCTTGATCCGATGGAGCGCTGGACGCTTTTCCATTCGCGCGGACCGCAGGAACAGCATCTTTGCCAGCTGGACTATATCCTTGCTTCGCCCAGTTTCGCGGAACGCAATCCTCTGGCAATGCCAAAGATCGTTCGCAACGGCCAACCCTGGCGCACACCCTTTCCGCCAGGCCAGGCAGTGGAGCGCTATCCGCGTACCGGTTGGGACCGCCCCAAGGCTTCCGATCACTGCCCCGTTGCCATTACTCTCAACATGGTTTGAGACAAGGGCTTGACGATCACCCGCATCAGCGCTGTCGATGGAACGCTCGTGGAGGGAGCGCACCGTTTCGAGGTGGAGCAAGCGGCTCAGATCGCGGCGTTCTGGGAAGCGGCGACCGCGGCCAATGCGACGCTGTTCAATGGCAGGACCGTGCTTGGTGACAGTTGGAAGGAAGAGGGGGGCGTGTTCCGCTTCACGTGTCGCGCGGTCAACTATGCCACGCTGCTTTGCTGGCTGCAGACACCGGCAAAGGCTTCGGCACCTGCCAGCGCGCTGCACATCTATGCGTCACCGGCGATCATCGGCAGCGACGGCCGCGTCATCATGGGAAGGATGGCAAGCCATACGGCCAATAGCGGGCGCGTGTATTTCCCTTCCGGCTCAATGGAACTGTGTGATTTTCCAGACGGAAGGGCCGATTTCCAGTTCAACATGCGCCGCGAAGTGCTGGAAGAAACGGGGATCGACCTCAACGATAGCGAAGTGGAAGATGGTTATCTTCTCTACCGGGCCAATGGCATTGCAGCGCTTACCCGCAATTTCCGGTTTTCCCGCACGAGTGGGGAAATTCTGGAATCGATCAACGCGTTCATCCGCAGCGGTCGAAGCGATGACGAACTGAGTGGGGTACTGTCCTTCGGACCGGGCGAGATTGATCCTGGAATGCCCGGCCACATGAAGAGCTACATGGAAAACTTCTGGGGCTGAGCATTGGTATGATGCCAGCGCAGCGCCTTTTGCGGGCTGTCAGGCGCGCAACAGGCTGCAGGCGCGGGCGAGTTCGGCAAGACAGGCATCGACATTGCCATCGGCCTGATGGGAAACCGCGTCGCTCACCGCGCGCTCGATGCGCGTCACCGTATGGGCGTCAAGTGCGGTGGAATGACTGGTCGCCAGTTGGGATAAGTGGGCACATTTCTCGGTCATGGCCGGATTGACGAGTGCCAGCGCACCAGCGAAGAAGACAGTCGTGCAAAGAGCAGGTCCAAGGGCGGAACTGCGCAGTGGTGATGTGGTGGGTTTTTTCTTGCTTGTCATGGCGAACCTCCAATTAGAAACCGGACAACCGATCATGGAGGCGAGATTTTCAGGCAATTCCGGCGCAGTATCGATGAAACAGGGGTCATAAGCGGGTGATTTTCAGGCGAATTGCGGGCAGGACGTGCAGCGGCGCTTGTGCAGACAAAGTTTAGTGGATTGAATGCCTGCATGTTTTGCGGAGATACAATGACACACAGAATCCGTGCAGCTGGACCATTTGGCGTCGCGTTTGCCTTCGGGGCAGCGCTGGCGACATCTTCGGTTGCGCTTTCCGGCACGCTGGATGGCGCTGGAATCCGCTCTGTGCTGGAAGGCAACTCGATGGTCCACCCGAATTTCGGGTGTGTTTTCCTGCAAAAGGACGGCACCTTTACACATGTGGCCCAATCGGGTGAAAAATCACGGGGCGACTGGGGCGTGCGTGGAGAACTCTACACAAGTTCTGGTCAGTGCGGCAGTTCAGGCTGCCAGCTGTCCGGCACCTGGCCCGAATACACTTTCAACCGGATCGGTGGCGGCTATTCCCAGACCGTCATCGTGATCCAGGGTAACCACTGCGAAAAAGATGGCATTGTTTCTTGATCTTGAGACCCTGGCGCTGCATGCGGGCCATGTTCCCGATAGCGAACATGGTTCGCGCGCCGTACCCATTCACCAGACCACTTCCTATGTGTTCCGCGATGCGCGCCATGCCGCCGCGCTCTACAACATGGAAGAGGGTGGTCACCTCTATTCGCGCATCTCCAATCCGACCGTGGCGGTGCTGGAACAGCGCATCGCGGCGATGGAAGGCGGTGCGGCCTGTGTGGCGACTGCCTCAGGCATGGCGGCATTGCATTGCGTGGCGACGATGCTGGCCAGCGCTGGCGATCACATCGTTTCCACGGCCCAGCTTTATGGTGCCAACATCAATCTGCTGAAGAACACCTTGCCGCGTTTCGGTATCGAGACAAGCTTCGTTCATGGCAGGGACCATGCAGGGTTGAAGGCTGCGATCCGGCCCAACACGAAATTCATCTTCTGCGAGATGATCGGCAATCCCGGACTTGATGTGCTCGATGTGAGCGCCGTCGTGGCGATTGCGCGCGAGGCGGGCATTCCGGTGGTGATGGATGCCACCTTCTGCACGCCCTGCCTGTTCAAGCCGATCGAGCATGGCGTCAGCGTTGTCATCCATTCGATTACCAAATGGATGGGCGGACACGGTACGACGCTCGGCGGTGCGATTGTCGATGCCGGCAATTTCGACTGGGCACAGAAGGATGCAAGCGGAGCGGACAAATGGCCAACGCTCACCTCCGCGCATTATGCGCTGGATGGCATAAACTTCTATGACGAGTTTGGACCTATAGCACTCACGCAGCGCATCCGTGCCGAAGCCATGTACAATTACGGGCCTTGCCTTGCGCCGATTAGCGCCTTCCTGCTATTGCAGGGGATCGAGACACTGCCGTTGCGCATGGAGCGGCACATTCGCAACACAACGGCGCTGCTCGACTTCCTCAAGGCGCACGACGCCGTGGCGTGGGTTCGCCATCCCAGCCTGCCCGACCATCCCGACCATGCGGTTGCCGCCCGCCTGCTGCCAAAGGGGGCTGGTTCGGTCGTGGCATTCGGCATCAAGGGAGGGCGTGCGGCAGGCGCTGCCTTCATCGAGTCGGTACAGGTCGCTTCGCACCTTGCCAATGTCGGTGATGCCAAGACGCTGGTCATTCATCCTGCATCCACCACGCATTCGCATATTTCCGCTGAAGACATGAAAACGGGTGGGCTTTCGGATGACATGATAAGGCTCTCGGTTGGTCTTGAGAGCATTGATGACCTGGTGGCCGATTTCGACAGGGCCTTGAAGATTTCGCAAAGGGCAGTCGCAAGATGAAACTGATGGTGCAAGGCAATGCAGTTCATGCGTCAACCGGCGGGCGGCCTCATGTCGAGGGGAGGCCATTCATCCTGTTTCTTCACGGATCGGGTTTTTCCCATCTGTCCTGGGTGCTTCAGACCCGGGCGCTGGCCTATGACGGATGGAATGTGATTGCGCCCGACCTGCCTGGTCATTTCCGGTCCGGCGGCAAGCCGCTTGAAACGATCGAGGCGATGGCAGACTGGTCGCTCGCGATCCTCGATGCCTGTGGAGCAAAGCAGGCGGTCATTGCTGGCCATTCCATGGGTGGCCTGATCGCACTGGAACTGGCGCGCAAGGCACCGCAGCGGGTACGCGCGCTGGTCCTTTGTGCAACTGCGCTTGAAATTCCCGTCAACGCAAAGCTGATCGAAACAGCCGAGGCGAAGGAGCCAGTTGCCTTCGCCTCGATGGTTTCGTGGGCGCATGGCTCGCAAGCACATCTTCACGAAAACACCTGGCCAGGTGCCAGCCATGTCTTCTTTTCGATAGAGACAATGGGGCGCAATGCCATGGGCACGCTTGCTGTCGATCTGAAGGCCTGCGCGGCCTATAGGGGTGGTGGTGAGGCTGCGGGCGCAATCCAGGTCCCCGCCTTGTGCATCCTGGCGAAGCAGGATCGCATGACCCCCATTGGCAATGGCCGCAAGATGGCCGCCGCGCTTGCCGGTTCCACAGTGCTGGAACTCGATTGTGGCCATACGCTCATGACCGAAAAGCCGCGTGAGACCAATGCCGCGATACGAGCATTTCTCGACAAGACCATCAACGCCAGGGCTGCGGCCTGAAACCCACTTCAAGGACAACTGACACGCATGCAAGCTTCAAATCCGCAGTCCGGCACCATGGCCGGCAAGAATGCTACCGGCAGGAACAATCCCATCGGCAAGGTGGCTGTCATTGGTGCAGGAACGATGGGTTGCGGAATTGCCGCCGCAGTGGCCTCGGCGGGGCTTGAGGCTCTGTTGCTCGATGTGGCCGGAGGCGAGGGCGCACGCAATGCGCCTGCCGAACGCGGCATGGAACGTATCCGCCAGTCAAATCCGCCTTTGCTTGCAAGCGCTGACCATATAGCGCGAATATCGGTGGGCAATGTCGAGGACGACCTGGCCAGCCTGGCAGATTGCGACTGGATCGTCGAAGCTGTGGTTGAGCGCCTTCCGGTGAAGCATGCGCTGTACCGTGCGATGCAGCCTCACCTGAAGCCAACGGCCATCGTCTCGTCCAACACTTCGACCATTCCGCTGGAACTGCTGATCTCGGAAATGCCGGCGGAATTTGCCAGCCGTTTCTGCATCACCCATTTCTTCAATCCGGTTCGCTACATGCGGCTGCTGGAACTGGTTGGCGGACCCCGCACGGATGGTGATGTCATCGCGACGATGGCCTGGTTCTGCGACGAGAAGCTCGGCAAGGGCATTGTCCATTGTGCCGACAAGCCGGGGTTTCTGGGCAACCGGGTGGGCGTGTTTGCCATGCAGGCGGCCATTCACGAAGCGACATCGCTGGGCCTTGATATCGAGGATGCGGATGCTGTCTTCGGGAGGCCGCTCGGCATTCCAAAGACAGGTGCCTTTGCACTTTATGATCTCATCGGCCTTGACCTGATGGCCGATGTGGTGCGCTCCCTCAGGGCGATCCTGCCGCAGGGCGACCCGTTCCACGAAGTGGGTGCCGAAAATGCCGTGATCAACGGGCAGATCGAAAAGGGGTTCACCGGCAACAAGGGCAAGGGCGGTTTCTTTGCGCGCATCGATGGCAAGGCGATGGCGCTTGATCTGACGAGCGGCAACTGGCGTCCTCGCAAGAAGCCGTCGGATGCGATTGTCGCCGTGGGCGAAGCGGTTGATCCACAGGCACTGCTGGCCCTGCCCGGCAAGGCGGGCACATTTGCGCGCAACGTGCTGTCACGCGTGCTTGCCTATTCGGCGAGCCTTATTGGCGATGTCACCGACAGTCCGCAGGATGTCGATGATGCGATGAAGCTAGGCTACAACTGGATCGAAGGGCCTTTCGAACTCATCGACCGTATCGGGGCGGGCAAGCTAGCTTCCCTGCTGGAAGCGGATGGACGGATGGTTCCCGACTTCCTGCGCAAGGCGGGCAACGACCAGTTCTACAAGGTCGAGAAGGACCAGCTTGTCGTGCGCCATCATGATGGGTCCTATCATCCGATTGCGCTGCCACAGGGAGCTGTGCGTTTCTCGATGCTGCGGCGGACACTTTCCCCAGCCTTCGAGAATGACAGTGCCAGCGTATTCCACATTGATGGCGGCGCGCGGCTTGTCGAATTTCACTCCAAGGCCAATGCGCTTGACGAGTATTCGGTAGCAGCGCTTCACCATGCCGTGGGCGATCCGGGCGCCGGGATCATCATCCACAATGACGCGCAGCATTTTTCCTCGGGCGTCAATCTCAATCGTTTCCTTTCCATGATCGATGCGGCGGACTGGGAAGGGATTGATGCCTTCCTGCTCGATTTCCAGAAGGCGGCCCATGCCCTGCAGATGCTGGACAAGCCGGTTGCCGGTGCACCAACGGGCCTGGCACTGGGAGGAGGCATGGAAGTGCTGCTGCACTGTCATACCCTGGCGGTTCACATGAACTGCGTGATGGGTCTGGTTGAACCCCTGGTCGGCCTTATTCCAGGCGGAGGCGGGGTCAAGGAGACCTACCGGCGCGCCCTGATGTCCAACGGCAAGACACAGGACAGTGCCGCAGCTGCCAGACAGGCATTTGACCAGATCTTCGATGGCGTGACGGGTACTTCTCCGCTGCTTTCGGCAAGGCTGAACTATGTGCGCCTTGGCAGCGATGCTTCGGGGGCAGGTCAGGACACGGTCGTTGCCAACCGCGACAGGCTTGTCGCAGCAGCGCTCGCCAGCATGAAGGGCAGGACAGGTGCTGCGCCAGCGGAAAGGGCGCCAGTCCGCTTTGCACCCCATTCCACGATTGATGCAATCATTGGTGATCGCAAGGCGAAGCATGGCGATCGTTTCAGCGCCCATGACGAAGTGGTGGCGCGGGCACTCCTTTCCGTGTTCTGCGACGAGGATACGCAATGCCCTGTCGATGACTGGATGCTGTTTGATCGTGAACGCAAAGCATTCCTGACCCTGGCCAGGACGTCCAGCACACGCGAACGCATTGCCCACATGCTGGCCAACGGGTCCGCGCTGCGGAACTGACGGTACTGTTTGACCCGGGATAGATAAAATCTGTCCGAATAGATTGGGGTTTCGTGAAATTCCGTAGGGTAAGAAAGCTGTGCCGGGTACCCCCACACCCATCGCCCGGCCAGCCGCAAGTCACCATTCGATACCCACATCAGAATGGGCGTTAGCCGGGAAACCGGCAAATTTGGGGGCTTGCGGCCCGGGGTGTGGTATCAAGCGCTTGAATCTGCCTGTTTTTTCTGTTCAAGTGACGTTCTTCCGGGGGCGCCATACGGAACAAGAAAATGAAGCTTTGGTATTCTCCCGCGTCTCCGTTCGTCCGCAAGGTCCTTGTTGTTGCCCATGAGACTGGGCTTGAGGATCGCATCACAATTCTCGAAGCATCCACGAATGCGGTCAATCGCAACCTTGACCTCGTCAAGGACAATCCATCCGGCAAGATTCCCGCACTGGTGCTTGACGATGGCAGCACGATTTTCGACAGCCGCGTGATCTGCGCCTATCTCGACACGCTGCATGGTGAAGCGAAGCTGAGTGTCGAGGGGCCAGGCAAGTTCGCGGACATGACGATGGAGGCCCTGGGCGATGCGCTGATGGATGCAGCGGTGCTGGCCCGTTACGAGGCTGCGCTTCGGCCACCGGAAAATCGGTGGGACAAATGGGAAGAAGGCCAGATGGCGAAGGTCATTTCCTCGCTGGACATGCTGGAAGCCAAGGCGTCCACGCTCAAGACCGGCAGGCCGACCATGGGCGGGATTTCGATCGCCGCAGCACTGGGCTATCTCGACTATCGTTTCGGCACGATGAACTGGCGCGAAGGGCGGCCAAAACTGACTGCCTGGAGCGAGCAGGTGAACGCAAGACCTTCACTGCGCAACACCCAGCCGCACCCTTGATCAGGGCGCATCAGTTGCGGTTCTTGCGCATGTCGGATGGCCGCCTGCCAAAAGCATTGAGGAAGCAGCGCGCAAAGTATGAGCTTGAGGAGAAGCCGCATTGCAGCGCTACCTCAAGTGTCGAAATGTTGGTGTGCAGCAGCAGCTCACGAGCCTTTTCGAGACGCAGCGACAGATAATACTTGGCGGGCGAGGCCTTCAGGTTGCGCTTGAACATGCGTTCGAGGTTGCGCACGCTGGTATTGATCTTTGCCGCGATTTCGGCGTTGGACAGCGGCACTTCTATGTTGGCCAGCATCAGGCGCACGGCGGACTGGACGGAATGCGGCATGGTGTCGAGGCGGGTGACCGCGCCTGAGCGCTGCGAGACGCCAGAGTTGCGGATGCGATCCAGCTGGAAATTGTTGGCCACCTTGAGCGCTGCAGCTTCACCATGCTGCTCGCCGATGATCTGGAGTACCAGTTCAAGGCTGGAGATGCCGCCCGATGATGTATAGCGGTTGCGGTCGATCACATAGATGTCGGTGACCATGTCGACGTCTGGAAATTCCTCCTGGAAAGCAGGCTGATATTCCCAGTGGAGCGTGCAGCGCGCATTGTTCATCAGGCCGGCGCGCGCGAGAATGAACGTGCCGGCGGAGATGGCCCCGATCCTGATGCCCTGGCGTTCGAACTGCTTGAGGCGTGAATGCAGCTTGGAGCGATAGGGCGGGTTGTTCTGAAAGCTGGAGACGACGAAGAAGTAGTCGGTTTTCAGATCGGCAGAGATGTCGGATTCGGCATTCATCATGATGCCGTTGGACGCGCGAACAGGCTTGCCGTCGTGGCTGACCAGGTGCCAGTCATAGACTTTTCGGTTGAGCACATAGTTCGCCGCACGCAAGCCCTCGATTGCTGCAATGAGGCAAAGCGCGGAGAAATCCTCCACCAGGAGGAAACTCATATGGGTCGTGCCGAATTGGTCAGGCATTGGGTTCAGCCGCAATCTGCTACTTGCCGCTCATAGCACTGCTGCGGGCCGGACAACAGGATAAAACCGAACTGTTCCAGCCCAATTGCCGCGTGTCAGGCGCTGGCTGAATCCTTGGCTGCGAGGAAGCGGCCCGCGACCCAGCGATGGAAATGGTGGGTCGATTCATCCATCACCGGCGAGAAATGGCCGCCATCGAAATTGCTGGCGTTGCGGCCTTTCTGCATGCTTTCGACCACGCCCACGTCTTCTGCAAAGACTGTCTTCCAGAGCGCGGTGTTGCGGTGGCGCATTTCGCCCCAGTCGTCGTTGAGCATTTCTTCCTGCGCATAGTAAATCTCGACATGCTCGATCGTGCGATCGTTGCCGACCGGCTCGAGAAGGATGGCGAATGTGTGATCCTTGTGAACGCCCAGCAGGACGTTTGGATAGAGCGAAAGATATTCCGCGTTGGAATTCCAGCGCGCGGGCATGTTGGCAAACTCGGAGAACTTGCGCCCTTCGCTATCAAGCTGCGCGCTGTAGACGCGGGTCAACTGACCGGAGTAGGGGCCATCTCCAAGGATATTCTCGTGATCTTCGAGGCGGCTGTAGGAATTCAGGCCGGGATGGATGAACGGCAGATGATAGCTCTCGCAATAATTTTCGACGGCCAGTTTCCAGTTTGTCGCAACGTCCAGCCTGAAGGATGAATCCTCGCCGGAATGCCAGATCGGCTTGTCGTAATCCTTCCACCGTTCAAGCATCGCCGAGAATTCGGTTTCGAAGGGCGCTGCATCGCCTGACAAGTTCGCGAACACGACTCCCATGTAGATGTGCGAGCGGATTTCGATGAGGCCCAGTTCGGACTTGTGTACGTCCTTGTGTTCGTGGATGCCGGGGCCCCCGACATGCGGCGTCTGCTTGAGTTCGCCTTTCAGATTGTAGCACCAGGCATGATAGGGGCAGCGAATGAGGCCCGTGGTATTCTTCGCTTCCTCGACCAGCACGACACCGCGGTGGCGGCAGGAATTCTGGAAGACACGAACCTCGCCATCCTTGTCGCGGACCAGCAGGAGTGGTTCGCCGATGAAGGTGATCGGCTTCACGTCGCCTTTGTTTGGGACGTCCTTGGCAAATCCGATGCCTGTCCAGTTGGGCCGGAAAACCGCCGCCATTTCGGCCTGCGTTGCGCGCTTGTCGGCATAGAGCCAGTTGGGCAAGCCGTTGGCCTTTTCGATGGATTGCGAGGCGTTCAGAAGCTGCTGACGTGTGATGTTTGCGAAGGGAGCGTTCATCTTGAATACCCGTTTCCTGGCACTTGGCCTGTCCTGATTGCGCAAAGCATGACAGACGCAGAGACACAAAAGAATGCTTGGTAGCGACGTCGATGTCGCGATGTTACAGGTCGCGAATGTGCAATCGCGACTGTCCCGATTGCGTCAATGTACGGAGGCAAGGGAGAGGAACGTCCGAAATCCAGTATAAAACGGCAAGCTATGTTCATCTTGCGCCAAAGGTCTCCATAGACGTTGACGCGGGGGGTTGTATGTGGTGCGATTGGGCGGGCAATGCCGGTCGCTGCCGGCAGAAAGCTGCAACTCGGGCAAATATATGCAAGTTCCGGATACTTTGTTGCGCTTTTTCCAGCAGAAAGCGTGCCCGGTATTTCAGGTAACCGTCATCGGGAGGTATTGATGACCAAATTGTGGAAAGACATGAAGGGGCAACCCCTTCACAAGCAGATCTTCAAGTGGGCAAAGGAAGCCCGCGAAGGCGCAATGGACCGCCGCGAATTCCTCGCACTGTCCTCGGCTTTCGGCGCGACCACCGCTGCAGCCTATGGCCTGATCGGCCTTTCCGTGCCGTCCGTCGCCAATGCGCAGGAAGGCAAGAAGGGTGGCGTTCTCAAGCTTCAGATGATCGTGAAGGAACCAAAGGACCCACGCTCATATGACTGGTCGGAAATGGCAAACGTCACCCGCCAGTGCAACGACTACATGGTGCGTTACACCTATGATTTCACCTTCGAAGGTCACCTGATCGAGAGCTGGGAAATCAACGAAGACGCAACCGAGTACACGCTTCATGTGCGCAAGGGCGTGAAGTGGTCGAACGGCGACGATTTCAATGCAGACGACATCGTGTTCAACCTGAACCGCTGGTGCGACAAGGGTGCCGAAGGCAATTCGATGGCCGGCCGCATGGGCTCGCTCATCAATGCCGATACCGGCAAGGCGTCCGACGGCGCGATCACAAAGGTTGACGATTATACCGTCAAGCTGAAGTGCAACCAGTCTGATATCACCATTATCCCGGGCATGGCCGACTATCCTGCACTCGTTGTGCACCGCGATTTCGACAGCAACCCGGACACCCTGAAGATGCCGGGTACCGGACCATACGAAATCACCGAGTACGAAGTCGGCAAGCGCGCGGTGGTCAAGCGTCGTGAAAACTTCACCTGGTGGAAGGGCGATCCATACCTCGATGGCATCGAGTTCATCGACTATGGTGCAGAAACCAACGCGGTCGTGTCGGCGCTCGAGTCAGGTGAAATCGATGCGGACTACCAGACGACCGGTGAAACCGTTGCCCTGCTCGACTCGATGGGCTTCGAACGGAGCTCGGTGACCACATCGGCAACCGTTGTCCTGCGCATGAACGTGACGCACAAGCCATATGACAACAAGGCTGTCCGTAACGCGATCCAGCTTGCCGTCGACAACGCAACCGTTCTCCAGCTCGGCTACAATGGTGCCGGCACCGTGGCGGAAAACCACCACGTCTGCCCGATCCATCCAGAGTATGCCGAACTGCCGAAGATCGGCCGTGACGTCGAAAAGGCAAAGGCGATGTTTGCGGAAGCGGGCATTGCTGGAACGGAAATCGAACTGATTTCCTACGATGCAGACTATGTGCAGAACCCGGCTGACGTGGTTGCGGCACAGGTTCGCGAAGCAGGCGTCAACGTCAAGCGCACCGTCATCCCAGGTTCTTCATTCTGGAATGACTGGACGAAGTATCCGTTCTCGACCACAGAATGGAACATGCGTCCGCTCGGCGTACAGGTTCTTGCCCTGGCATACCGTTCAGGCGAAGCATGGAACGAATCCGCTTATGCAAACCCGGATTTCGACGCCAAGCTGAATGCCGCGCTGGCAATTGCCGATGCAGACAAGCGTCGTGAAGTGATGAAGGATGTAGAGGCGATCCTGCAGGACTCCGGCGTCATCGTTCAGTCCTTCTGGCGTTCGCTGTATCGTCACAGCGCTGCCTATGTGAAGGGCTTCGGCAAGCACCAGACGTTCGAAATCCATTCGGACCGCATCTGGCTCGACAAGTAAGTTTTGCTTTCTTGAACAAGGCGGGAGGGGGACCCCCCCTTCCGCCATGCGGCATACCGTGAATACACGGATGCTGGACCTGCATCAGGGGAGGAAAAGATGCTCCGGTTCATTCTGCGGCGTCTCGGGGTCATGGCCCTGACGATGCTCTGCCTCAGCTTCGTTGTTTTCTATTTCGTCAATCTGGAACCCAACCTGAAAAGACTCGCGACGTCGCAGACGGAAATGCGCGCGACCGATGTCGAGAAGGACAGGTGGCTGGAAAGACAGGGTTATCGCGAGAACATCTTCGTGCGGTATGCGCGCTGGGTTGGCGTGGCACCGAAGCTGCCGGTCATCGACCCAACCACTGAGCAGCCCGTCCCGCGTTTCCGATATTGCGATGAACCGACGGTACCGACCTATTCCGGTGTCCTGCAAGGCGATTTCGGCTGTTCAACGGCGTTTCGCGGCAAGGTCAACGACGTCATGCCGCAATCATTGCGAGCCACAGGCATCCTGATGTTCTGGGTGATGATCGTGATGGTGCCGATCGCACTCATCATTGGTGTGCTTGCGGGCATGCGCGAGGGCTCGCGGCTTGATCGTGGCCTTTCCTTTGCATCGATCACATCGACCGCGACACCGGAATATGTTTCCGGCGTTATCTTCACCGCCCTGTTCGCGTCCTATCTCGGTTGGCTTAACGGATCGGCTGCAAGCGCGATGCGCCAGGGTGTGTCCCTGTACAATTTCACACTGCCCGTGATGACGATGGCCATCTACGGTATCGGCTACATTGCCCGCATGACGCGCGCCTCGATGGCCGAGGTCATGACGGCGCAGTATATCCGAACCGCCAGGCTGAAGGGCCTGAGCTTCGGCTCGGTTGTGATCAAGCACGCGCTGCGCAATGCGCTAATTGCGCCATTCACCGTGATCATGCTGCAGTTCCCGTGGTTGCTGACTGGTGTTGTCGTCGTGGAAAACATCTTTTCCTACAAGGGATTTGGCTGGCTTCTCGTGAACGCCGCATCCAACAACGACATCGACACGGTACTGGCCTGCGGACTCGTTTCAGTCGCGCTCGTTCTCCTGACCCAGCTCATTTCCGATGTGGGTTACGCCTTCCTCAATCCGCGCATCCGCGTTTCGTAAGGAGCCTGAGACCATGGAAAACATCGGATCCCTGGGTATCCTGACGGGTATCATCGCGCGCTTCTGGCCGGTATGGCTGGCACTTGGCATCGTCTATGTGCTGGTCTTCCTGCTGAAAAAGCGACTTGGCCTGTTCGGCCAGTTGTTCAACACGAAGGTCGGCATTGCAGGCGTTACGCTGTGCCTGTTCTGGCTGTTCACCGCCCTTTTCGCAGGTGTGATAGCGCCATATGAGCCGAAATTCTCGATCACGGTCATGAAGAATGCCCTGCCGGGCGCCGTCGTTCCGGAAGGCGGCGTGGCGTTCCTTCTGGGTGGTGATCACCTGGCGCGAGACGTCTTCAGTCGCGTTGTGCACGGTTCCACGATCGTGTTGACGATTGCGCCGGCAGCAACGCTGATCGCATTCCTGGTCGGCATCACGCTCGGTCTTCCGGCGGGCTATTTCGGCGGCAAGATCGACAGCGCTCTGTCGTTCCTGGCCAACCTCGTGCTGGCCTTTCCCGTGATCCTGCTTTTCTACCTCCTCGTGACGAAGGGCATCATGGAGACCTGGCTGCCCTATGTGATGGGTGGTGTCCTGTTCATCGTGCCGATCATCTTCTTCACGGTACTTTTCTATTCACGCTTCAGGACGCGAACGGAGAAGCTCTATCCCTATGTCTCGCTGACGTTGCTGATCGGCTTCTGGATATGGATGAACCTGATGTCGACCTCGACCTTCATCGAGAAGCTCGACCAAGCAGGGATGACGCTGTTTTCCTCGATCCTGAACTGGCGGATATTCAACGTGTTCGGCGTGGAGCCGAACGAGCTGAACATTTTCGTGGCGGTTGTCTTTGCCTCCTCGCCGGGCGTGTTTCGCATCGTGCGCGGACTGGTGCTCGACATCCAGACGCGCGACTATGTGGCCGCCGCCCAGACACGGGGCGAAAGCCCCTGGTACATCATGCTTTGGGAAATGCTGCCCAACGCCCGCGGTCCGCTGATCGTGGATGCCTGCCTGCGTATCGGCTACACGACGATCCTGCTCGGCACACTCGGCTTTTTCGGGCTGGGGTTGGCTCCCGACAGTCCCGACTGGGGAACAACAATCCGCGGCGGCAGCCAGGTGGCTCAGTTGCGGCTCTATTACTGGCAGGGTGTAGCACCTGCAATTGCGCTGATGAGTCTGGTGCTTGGCCTGAACCTGCTGGCCGATGCGCTGCGTGAAGAATCACTGCGGGATTGAGGGAGGAAACAGACATGGCCGAACCAATCCTCGAAATTGACAATCTTCACATCTCCTTCTTCACCAAGGCGGGAGAGATACCTGCCGTCATGGACTTTTCATGCAAGGTCATGCCCGGTGAATCGATGGGCCTGGTTGGTGAATCAGGCTGCGGCAAGTCCACGGTTGCGCTTGGAATCATGCGTGACATGGGCAATCGCGGCAAGATCACCAAAGGCACCATCAAGTTCATGGGCCGCGACATGGGCGAGATGTCGGATGAAGAGCTTCGCGACATTCGCGGCAACAAGATAGCGATGATCTATCAGGAGCCGATGGCAAGCCTCAATCCGGCCATGAAGGTCGGCCGCCAGCTGATGGAAGTGCCGATCCTGCACGAAAAGGTCAGCAAGGACGAAGCCTACCAGCGCTCTCTGGAAATGCTGCAGGCGGTGCGCCTGCCCGATCCCGAGCGCATGATGGGTTCCTATCCCCACCAGCTGTCCGGTGGCCAGCAGCAGCGCGTTGTCATTGCGATGGCACTGTTGTCAAAGCCGGCGCTGCTGTTGCTCGATGAACCGACGACCGCGCTTGACGTGACGGTCGAGGCGGGCATCGTCGAACTGGTGCGGGACCTCGGCAAGAAGTTCGGCACGTCGATGCTGTTCATCTCGCACAATCTGGGCCTTATCCTGGAGACCTGCGACAAGATCACGGTGATGTATTCTGGTGAAGCCGTCGAGACCGGTACGGTTCATGACGTGTTTGACCGCATGCGCCATCCCTACACTCAGGGGCTGTTCCGTTCGATCCCGCTTCCAGGGGCGGACAAGAATTCGCGCCCTCTCATTGCCATCCCCGGTCAGTTGCCACTGCCGCACCAGCGGCCGTTCGGCTGCAATTTCGGTCCGCGCTGCCTTCACTTTGTAGAAGGGGTATGCAATGCCCGCGAAATCCCGATGCAGCCAGTCGTTGGCCATCAAGCGCATAATTCGCGCTGCGAGCGGTTCAGCGAGATCGATTGGGAAGCGCTGCCGGAGGGGCTGAAGCAGAACGAACCGATCAAGCCCGGCAAGAAGGTTCTCGAAATCGACGATCTGAAGAAATATTACTCGATCGCGGCAAACGAGATTTTTGGCGGATCGCACACGAAAACGGTCAAGGCGAACGAGACCGTCAGTTTCGATGCGCATGAATCGGAAACAGTGGCGATCGTTGGCGAGTCGGGTTGTGGAAAGTCCACGCTCGCCAAGATGCTGCTCGGACTGGAAACCGCGACCGGCGGCACCATCAAGCTCGATGGAAAGGAAATCCAGGGCACGGGCATCGAGGATCGTGATACGCGAACCATTTCATCGATCCAGATGGTGTTCCAGAATCCGTTCGACACGCTCAATCCGAGCCACTCGGTCGGTTCGCAGATCATCCGTACGCTGGAAATGTTCAAGGTCGGCGGGTCACATGAGGAACGTCAGGACCTGATGCTGAAGCTGCTCGACATGGTGAAGCTGCCGCGCGCCTTTGCCACCCGCATGCCACGCCAGCTTTCAGGCGGGCAGAAACAGCGCATTGGCGTTGCGCGCGCCTTTGCAGGGCGGCCAAGGGTCGTTGTCGCGGACGAGCCGGTTTCCGCGCTCGATGTGTCGGTACAGGCGGCAGTGACAGAACTGCTGATGGACATTCAGCGCGAGTCGAAGACGACCATGCTCTTCATCTCGCACGATCTGTCAGTCGTTCGCTACATCGCTGACCGCGTCGTCGTGATGTATCTGGGGCATATCGTGGAGCAGGGTCCGACGGACAAGATCTTTGCTGCTCCCTACCATCCCTATACCGAGGCGCTGCTATCGGCGATTCCCATTGCCGATACATCCGTCGAGAAAAAGCACATTGTTCTTGAAGGCGACATTCCGTCAGCGCTCAACCCGCCATCAGGTTGTCCGTTCCAGACAAGGTGCCGCTGGAAATCGCGCGTGCCGGGCGGATTGTGCGAAACCGAAGTGCCGCCGCAGGTCAAGATGAGCGATGACCACCACATCAAGTGCCATCTGTCGCGCGAAGTGCTGAGCGAAATGGAAGCGGTCATCACTATGCATGCCAATGATGACGGCAAGGCGAAACCGGCCAGGGCAAAGAAGAAGCCCGCAGGCAAGGCAAGTGCGGCCAGTTCATTGGCAGCAAAGTCAGCCTCTGCACCGGCAGCCCTGGCCAGCATTGGTGGCAAGAAGGCCGCTAGGCCGAAAAAGGCCGCTGCAACCAGGACCGCTTCCACAAAGGCTGCGCCAGCAAAGGCCGGGGCCGCCAGCCCGGCGAAGGCCAGTTCAGCATCTGCCAGCCAGAATGGCGGGAAGCCTGCGGCAATGAAGAAGCCGGCGCGCCCTGACGATCTCAAGCTGATTGCAGGCGTCGGGCCAAAGCTTGAAAAGGTGCTGAACGGGCTTGGTATCTACACCTTTGCCCAGGTTGCAGCCTGGAAGAAGGCCGAGCGGGACTGGGTTGACGATTACCTCAAGTTCAAGGGCCGCATCGAGCGCGACGACTGGGTCAAGCAGGCCAAGGCGCTCGCCAAGGGTGGTGAGGCCGAATACATCAAGGTGTTTGGCAAGAAGCCCCGTTAGGCTGCACCAAGGCTTCGCGGCAGCGGGCCTGGTCAATAGCGTGAGACATTGAAAAGAGGCGGCTCAGGCTGCCTCTTTTGCCTTTCCCACCAGATCGCGATCTAGCTGCGCGACGTTTCCTTCCTGTGCACTTCGAGCAGGGGCGAACCCGGCATCACACGAATCTCGCGCTGCGGGAAGGGGATGGTGATGCCGTTGGACTTCAGCGCATCCCACACAAGAAACAGCACGTCCGACGAGAACTTGTTCTTGCCGTCATCAACCCCCTTGACCCAGAACTCGACCCCGAAATTCACGCCATTTTCGCCAAAGCCACGCAGTTCGCAATCCACCTTTTCAGGTGAGGAGAGAACCGAAGGGTGGCTGGCGACGGCCTTTTCGATCAATGGCGGCACTGCATGCAGATCCGTTTCGTATGCGACCGAGAATTCGACCTCATAGCGCTGCCTTGGATCATCCCTGGTCCAGTTGATGAAGACGTTGGTGATGAATTTCTCGTTGGGAACCATGATTTCCTTGCCGTCGAAAGTGGCAAGGGTGGCGGAGCGCATGTTCAGTTCCTTGAGTGTCCCGCGTCGTCCGTCCTCGAGTTCGATATAGTCTCCAACGCCAATCGATCGCTCGATCAGCAGAATCATGCCCGAGATGAAATTCGAGGCGATCTGCTGCAAGCCGAAGCCAAGGCCAACGCCCAGAGCGCCGCCAAAGATGGCCAGTGCGGTCAGATCGAGCCCCAGCACCTGCAGCAGCATGACGAACAGGCCTGCGAACAGGGCTATCTGGAACAGTTTTGCGATCAGTTCCTGCGTCGGCTTGTCGAGGCCGTCCTGGTTGCGGATGGCCTTTTGCCCGGTATTGTTCGAAATGCGGCCGAGCCAGAAGAAGAAGCCACCGGCAATCAATGCCTTGATGAGGAAATAGAGGGAAATGCGGATGTTTCCCGCTTCGATCGAAAGCGAGTCGAGAACGGCGATGGTTTCGTCGAGCCAGCCGAACACCTGCAGGGTGGCGACCGGAATGCCGAACCAGATCGAGGCCTTTTTCAGCAGCGGATTGCTGATGAAACGCTGGATGGCACTGTAGAGCAGGTAGACGACCGAAAAGCCGCGCGCCAGCCTGACCAGCCAGTCGGCACCGACGGCTGCATTGACCATCTCGACCGCGACACCCAGCAGGATATAGACGAGACCTGCGAACAGCAGGTCGGATGCGGCGTGTATGAACTGGCGGACCCGGTGCCACTGGACACCTGGTTCAGGAACCTCACTGAACAGGGGAACACGCTTCTTCAGTTCGCGCGCGGCAAACCACGAGATGGCAACGGCAACAAGGATGGCTGCGACCTGCGCATAGAACTGGGGCGATGTGGCCCATTCCACAAGCTTGTCGGCAATGCCAAGCGCGAGGCTCTTCCAATATTCGAGATCGAGTATTTGCTTCATGGAGTCAGGTTTCCCAACGGCAATAACTTCGTTCTATAGACGAAATGACGGGCCGATGCGACCGGGTCATGTTTCAAGCGGGCGTGTTCCCACCATCATCTCGCGTTTTCCCGCGTGGCCCTTCTGGCGGGTGACATGAAAACCGGCTGACTGAAGATTGCGCCGGACCCAGCCGGCAGCGGTGTAGGTGGCAAAGGTGCCGCCGGGCCGGGTGTGGCGGAACACTTCGCCAATGAGTGTTTCATTCCACATTTGCGGATTGCGCGAAGGCGCAAAGCCATCGAGAAACCAGGCGTCGGCTTCGAATTCCAGTTGGGGCAGGCGGATGTTTGCATCGCTCATGAAGAGCGTAAGCGCGACATCGGGGGCGTGTTCCAGTTCAAGGATTTCGAGGTCTGGATGCCACGTATCGACAAGCGGTCCGGCCAAAGCTGCGATATCCGGCCAGCTTGACAGGGCAAGGGACATTTCCCCGCGCGACAGCGGATATAGTTCGAACGAGACATAGGTCAGGCGCATGCCAGGGTGGGCCAGCGAGCGCCAGAGCCGGACGGTTTCCAGGTAGTTGAGGCCGGTACCGAAACCCAGTTCCGCGATGGTGAAGTGCCGGGACGCGGCCATGCGCTCAGCCAGTTTGTTGCCATCCAGAAAGACGTGACGCGTTTCCGACTGGCCATCCGTCCTGGAATAGTAGTTGTCCTGAAACCGGGTGGAAAACGGGTGTGTTCCGTCAATCCACTGCGTCCCGTCTGGTCCTTCCGGTTTGCCGGACTTGGCGAAATCGTTCATGATTTGAATCGTTTGTCCCGGTTTGCTTGTATCGAGATTCCAGTCGTTCATATCATGATTCAACATCGTCCTTCTCCTGATCTGATTGTCATTGGCGCAGGCGTCTTCGGCCTGTGGGCGGCGCGCCATGCGCTGAAGAGCGGACGCAGCGTGCTCGTGCTGGAGAAGCGGCAGGTGGGAGCGGGTGCTTCGGGCGGTTTCATGGGTGCATTGATGCCGCATGTGCCGGATCGGTGGAATGCGAAGAAGCAGATGCAGTTCGATGCGCTTCGCGCCCTGCCGCAGCTCGTGGCGGAACTAGAGGCCGATACGGGAATAAAGTGCGGATACCGGCGCTGCGGACGGCTGATACCGATTGTGTCGGAACGGACGCTTGCGGCTGTTGAAGCCAGGCGCGCAGGCGCGGCGATCCGCTGGCCCGGCTTTCATCTCGAGCTGCTTGATGCTTCAGCCATTGGCGACAGCTGGCTTGATCCAGCTGGTGCACCCCACGGCGTGCAGTGGGATGATCTGTCGGCGCGCATTGATCCGCGCGCCTATGTTCGCGCCCTAGCAGCTTACGTGACGATGCATCCCGCGGGCGAAATCCGCGAAGGCAGTTGCGTGGTCTCGATCGACGCGCTGGCGCGTTGCGTGGAGATGGAGGATGGCAATCGGTTGGGCGCTCAGGAGATCTGTGTTGCAGCCGGTTTCGAGGCCTATCCATTGCTGCAACCCTTCATGGGAGAGGGGAATGGTGGCGATCCGATCGGGCGTGGTGTGAAAGGGCAGGCATTGCTTCTCGACCATAGCCACGATGACAGCCAGCCCATCCTCTATCATGACAGTGCCTATATCATTCCGCACGCCAACAACCGTGTCGCGCTAGGTTCATCCTCCCATCATGCATGGAGCGGCGCCCCGGATGCGTTTGATGAAAGCGACACGGCGTTTCATCGCAAGGCGATTGAACTTGCGCCTAGCCTGGCAGGCGCATCGATTGTCGAGCAATGGGCAAATGTGCGGCCGCGCAACAGCATGGCGGGACGCGGAACTGAACCGTTTCTTGGCGATGTTCCGGGTTTCGAAGGTCTTACCGCGCGCATCGGAGGTTTCAAGATCGGAATGGGAGTTGGAGGGGTGAGATGAGACCGGCAAGGTGTCCACAAAAGTGGTGCCAAGAGCGGAAACAGAACCCTCGATTGAGGGTTCGCTCGGTCGAATGCCCATCGAAGGCGCCGGGCATCCCATTCGCTTGCCGCGGATGCGGAGCTGTCAATTTGCGGGCGGCTTCAGCTTGTCGATGGTCGCGATCATTTCGATTGCCGTAGGATTGCCGTAGCTGTCAGCCGCAACGCTCAGGAATTTTTTTGCTTTGTCGTAACGCTGTGTTTCGAAATACAGTCGGCCCATGTTGAAATTCAGTGCCGAGTTCGTCCAGTCGGAGTTGCTGGCTGCATAGTCCAGACCCTTGCGCAGATAGGTTTCTGCTTCGTCATATTTCAGGTTGGTCAGAAGACTCCAGCCCAGCGTATTGTAGATCGAGCCATCCTTGATATTGCTATCGGTCGTTTCGATTTCGGCTGCTTTTTCAAGCGCCGGGAGGAAGTGCTCCGGCTGATCCGGATGCTTCTTCAAGAGGGCCAGGCCGAGATTGTACTGGGCACGATAGAATCCGGGATTGCTGTTCGTCACGCTGGTGAGTATCTCGATAGACTGGTCGACATCGAGTGGTTGTCCCTCGACACCGAGCCGCAGCAACCTCGCCCTTGAAACCTGATCGTTCAGATTCTTGTCGATCATCTGTCCGAAGGTGCGGACCTGTCCGGCGATCGAATTGCCTGGAAATGCTGCCAGCAACAGGATTACCGGCAGGGAAAGGATCAGATCGAATCTAGCCGCTGATTTCATCGGGATTGCCTCCAACCTGCCGGATTCCGCGTTCACTGGCACAGTCGACAATGTCGGTGTTAACACCATTCCTGCAGATTATATTTTGCAAAATCTCGATCTTGTTGTTACTTTCGTTGATTATTCTGAATGAATCATTCAATATTGCTGCAGCTTCAGAAATATTTACTAAAAAGTAATTCTCTCCAGAGCCAAGACGTTTCTTGAAATCCTCGGCTGTAATATCTTTGGTATTATTATTATATTCGAGAAATATTGGAAATTTCTGAATCAGTTTTTGGTGGCTGGTTTTCCGAACCACAACTTCCACCGGCAGCGAATCCGACCACCAGATTGCGCGGGCCATTGGGGCGAGTGAGGTCAACAGGGATACGACGAGGAACATGCCGACCAGTACAGCAATCGAGTTGGGCAGCTTTTTCTGGACGACCACGATCGACAGCAGCACTGCCGCAATCAGCAGGCACAAATATGAAAGTCCATTGTCGACAATGAGAATCTGGACAACCGCACTGTCGAGAAACTTGTCGAATGCGCTGGCAGGCGGAACCGGATCAGCCATGGTTCTTCCTCTTGGCAATGTGCGTGTCGGCAGGTGCCGGGGCGACAGGTAAAAACCTGCCAGCGTGTGCTTCGCTTGTCTGTAGCCTTCGCCACATATTCCGGGCGCGGTCTCGGCAGCGGCCCCCGACACCGCGCTGTCGCACCTGAAACAGTGAATCAGATACCTTTCGACAATAGTCTGAGCCCAATTGCCGGTCCATTTCGAGAGGCTTTCCATGGCAGAGTTTCCTTCCCGTGCCCGTGTCGTCATCATCGGAGTTGGCGGCATTGTGGGTGCCTCGCTTGCACATCACCTGATCGAACGGGGCTGGGATGACATTGTCGGCCTCGACAAGAGCGCCATTCCTACCGATATCGGCTCGACCTCGCATGCTTCGGATTTCTGCTACACGACGAGCCATGATTTCCTGTCCTGCTGGACGACGCTTTATTCCATCGACTTTTTCGAAAAGCGCGGGCGCTATGCCAAGGTAGGCGGGCTCGAGATCGCGCGGGTCGGCGATGACGGGCGCATGGACGAAATCAAGCGCAAGGTGGCGTCGGCAAAGGCATTCGGCACACGCGCAAGGCTGATCGGGCCAAAAGAGATCAAGGAAAAGTTCCCGCTTCTCGAAGAGCATCTCGTGCAGGGTGGCATGTGGGATCCCGATGCGGGACTGGTGGCGCCGCGTTCACAGACGGTGGCTGGCGAACTGGTTGATGATGCGGTTGCCAGCGGAAAGCTGCAGGCGTTTGCCAACACTTCTGCAACCGATCTCGTGATCGAGAATGGTCGCATCAAGGGCGTTGTCACGGCGCGTGGAACGATCATGGCCGATCATGTCGTCGTTTGTGCTGGGCTGTGGGGACGCCTGATTGCCAACATGGCCGGCGAAGATCTTCCTGTCATGCCGGTCGACCACCCGCTGACCTTTTTCGGGCCGTACAACGAGTTTGCAGGAACCGGCAAGGATATTGGCTGGCCGTTGCTGCGCGACCAGGGCAATTCAGCCTATATGCGCGATACAGGCGATCCAACCACGCCGGAAGGCGGGCAGATCGAATGGGGCTATTACGAGGAAAGGGACCCGCGTCTTTGCCATCCGCGCGACATTCTGGAAAAGCATGAAGCGCGCCTTTCCCCATCGCAGCGTGATCTGGAAATGGAGCAGATCATCGAGCCGCTGGAGCGGGCCATGGAACTGACGCCCATCCTGGCGGAACTGGGCTATGACGAGAAACGCTCCTTCAACGGGCTTTTGCAGGTCACCACGGATGGCGGCCCCTCGATAGGTGAATCCCAGAAGGTGCGCGGTCTGTGGTATGCCGTTGCGATCTGGGTGAAGGATGCTCCCGGCATGGCCAAGTTGCTTGCCGACTGGATGACCGACGGGCGCACGGTGATCGACCATAATCGCATCGACTATTCACGCTTCTATCCACATCAGATGGAGGAGCAGTTCATCGAGGATCGCTGCTACGAAAGCGCGTTCAAGATCTACAATCCGGCAGTGCATCCGCGCGAACCATTCTCGAAAGGGCGCAATGTGCGCCGCTCGCCATTCCATGCACGCGAGGTGGAACTGGGCGGCTATTTCATGGAACTGGGCGGATGGGAGCGCGCGCATGGTTATGCAGCGAACGAACATCTGCTTGAGAAATACAAGGACCGCGTGCCGGTTCGTGAAAACGAGTGGGATAACAGACACTTCTGGCGGGTTTCCAATGCCGAGCACCTGGAAATGAGCGAGAATTGCGGCATCGTCAACCTGTCGCATTTTGCCATGTATGACGTGAAGGGGCCCGACCATGTGGCCTTCATGGAGTGGATTTGCGCGGCAAGGATCGGCGGCGACAATAATGTCGGAAAAGGCATCTACACGCATTTCCTCGACGATGAGGGCATGGTGCGAGCGGACCTGACCGTAATCCGCATGGCGGACTATTGCCGGGTTATCGATGGTGCCGATGCTGGCCCGCGCGATTTCCAGTACATGAAGCGCGTCGCGCAGGACAAGGGCTTCGACGTGACCATCACCGACGTCACGCAGGCTTATGTAACGATTGGTATCTGGGGCCCGAATGCGCGTACGACCCTGCAGAAGGTCGTCGAATATCCGGCCGGCCTGACGGTCGAGAATTTCCCCTTCGCCGCGATCAAGCCGATCCGTATTGGCGGCAAGGATGTCACTGCATTCCGCCTGTCCTATGTCGGGGAGCAGGGCTGGGAACTCCACATGCGATATGAAGACGGGCTTGCGGTGTGGGATGCGCTTCGCTCGACCGGCGTGATGGCCTTTGGTGTCGAAACCTATGCTAACAGCCGACGCATGGAAAAAAGCCTGCGGCTGCAGAATGCCGACTTGCTGACGGAGTATAACCTGCTGGAATCGGACCTGCAGCGCCCGAAGGTCAAGGACGCAGATTTCTGCGGCAAGGCAGCCCATCTGGAACATCGCGCACGCGCGCACCAGCCAGCAATGCTTTGTACGCTGGTCATGGACAGGAACACCGATTCAAAGGGCGTTGCCCGTTATCCCGTCGGCATCATGCCGGTTCTCGATCCGCAAAGCGGAGAGACACTCAAGGATGCGATGGGGCGGCTTTCCTTCACCACATCTGTCGCCTTCGGCCCGACCATCGGCAAGAACATAGCGCTTGCCTATCTGCCCTGGGACTATTGCCAGGAAGGCAGGGAATTGCAGGTCGAGTATTTCGGCGAGCTTTATCCAGTCAGCGTTGCCGGGGTTGGTTACAAGCCGCTTTACGATCCGCAAAACCTCAAACCGCGAAGCTAGCGTCGGCCGGTTTTGTCGAAGGCGGGCGGTGCGCAGGACTGGGCAGCGGCGACTGGCACAGCCGCGCCTTGTGCCGTTCACCCTTGCCAGTGGCAAAATCCTGGCTAGCCTGTGCGCATGAGAACTGGAAAGCTGCTCGGCATTTCGATCCTGTTCGCCGGATTGGCGTTTCTGGCTTCGGCGCAGGCCCAGGAAGGCGTACCTGAACACACGAAACTGGCAGTGGAAGCGCTGGCATCCGCGCAGACGGTTGAAATCCTGCCCGGCCTGTCACTCACCTCTGCAAGGGCAAGCGACGGTGTTCGTCTGCATGTCTGGCGGTTCTCGCCGCGCTTGTTCAGGCTCGATGTTGTTCAACAGGAAGAGCCTGACGGCGAACGCGTGAATTTGCTTGGCGAGAGGGCAGGTGCAGTGCTGGCAGTCAATGGCGGGTTCTTTGGCGAGAGGGAGCCCGGCAAGGGTCTTTTTCCCGTTGGTCTTCTGCGCATCGGTGGCAAGGATCGTTCAAAGGCCTGGGCGAGTGAAGGCGGCTATCTGATACCAGGTGATGCAGAAACCGACATTCCCGCACTCCTGCCCAGCAGGCTGCGGCCACCGCAGGGTGCCAGCACGGTTCTTCAATCCAAGCCGATGCTGATCGAACCGGGCGGGGTGTGGGCGATGAACACCAATTCCCATCTACCAAGACCCCGCACACTGGTATGCGCGTTGCAAGGATCAGAAACGCTCATCGCGGTCATTTCCGGTGTCGGGCTCAGCCTTTTCGAGGCTGGCTGGCTGCTTCGTGCCCCTGAAGCGGGAGGGCTGTTCGGCTGTGATTCCGCCCTTGCCATGGATGGCGGCGGGTCAACGCAAATGTGGGTTGAAGGACATCCTGACCTGACTGTTGATGGGGAAACCCCCGTGCAAAACGCACTGGTACTCATTCCGCGCTGACTGCCGGTTGCCGCACATTGCAACGCGAACTCGCCAGGATGTGATTTTGGCAATGGCGCAAGCCGTGCCATCCTGCCCCTGAAAGGGAATGTGCGATGGGCAGATGCAGCAGGACGATTGCTGCCTTTCTTTGCGGCTGGCTGCAGGTCATTGCCGCATCCGCTGCGCGCGCCGAAGACCAGGTCGACCTGGAACTGGTCATTGCGGTCGACATTTCGCGCTCGATGGATTTCGAGGAACTCATCATCCAGCGCAAGGGTTACGCCACCGCGTTCGCCTCGAAAGACGTCATTGACGCGATACTGGGCGGCCTGAACGGGCGAATTGCCGTTACCTATCTCGAATGGGCGGCGAACGCACTGACACGCGTCCTGGTGCCATGGACGGTTCTGGCCAGCCGGGAAGATGCGCTGAATTTCGCCGAAATCCTTTCGCGCACCAATGTTGACCGCCAGTCCCGGACGTCGATTTCGGGCGCAATGAGCGCTGCGCGGGACCTGTTTGCCATTTCGAGCCTCTCGAGCATGCGCCAGGTGATCGACATTTCAGGGGACGGGCCGAACAATCAGTGGCGCCGTGTTGACGAGATGCGTGACGAGATCCTTGCCGATGGCATCACCATCAATGGCCTGCCCCTGATTGTACGGCCAACGGACAATGGCTTTGGCATCGCCAATCTCGACGAATATTACGAGGATTGCGTGATTGGCGGGCCGGGCTCCTTTGTGCTGGCGGTGCGCAGCTGGGAGGAATTTCCAGCCGCAGTGCGCCGCAAGCTGGTTCTTGAGATCACCGGGCTGCAGCCGACCGGCCATCAGGTGCGTGCCATCCCGGTATCCACGCTCGAGCGTGCAAAAGTGGATTGCCTGATCGGTGAGAAGCTCTGGCGGGAGCGCATGCGGGACATGGAATGGCGATAGGCTGGCGGAAGGTGGGGAGGAAAATGCTGCGCCTTGTCGCTGCTTCAGCGCTGCTTGTCTGGTCAGCACTTCCTGCAAACGCCATCACCGTCGACCTGGAACTTGTTCTGGCGGTGGATGTGTCCATGTCGATGGACCCATCGGAAGTGGCGCTGCAGCGCGAAGGCTATATGGAGGCGCTAGGTTCCCGCGAAGTGATAGAGGCTATCCTGCAGAATGGCGAAGGGCGTATTGCGATCACCTATATGGAGTGGGCTGGGCAAAGCCATTCGCGCTTTGCGGTGCCCTGGACCTTGATCGATTCACCTGAGGCCGCGCTGCATTTCCTGAAACGGCTGGCCATGTCGCCACCGTCGCGAGTTGACCGGACGTCGATTTCGAGCGCCTTGCTTGCGGCGGGGCAGTCCTTCGAAGACAATGGGTTCGAGGGATATCGGCGCGTCATCGACATTTCGGGCGATGGGCCAAACAATCAGGGAGACGCCTTGCCCGGCATCCGAAACTGGCTGGTCGATCAGGGAATTGTCATCAACGGGCTAGCGCTGATGTACAAGAAAGGATCGCGGAATTTCGGCATCGACAATCTGGACGACTATTACCGCAATTGCGTTGCTGGCGGCCACGGATCCTTTGTGCTGCCAGTCCGCACACGGCAGGGCTTTGCACTGGCGCTGAAGCGCAAGCTGCTGCAGGAAATAACCAATCGCCAATTGCCAAACGCTGTTGAAACTCCCCGATTCCTCTCCGTGTCGATGCCTGTATCCACGGGAGATTTCGACTGTCAGGTTGGCGAGAAAATATGGAAGCGGTTCATCGATCAGTTCGGTGGTGGCATTGCCAATTGAGTGATTCACCGCGAACTGACCCTGCCCTCAACCGCCCCGCAATCGCAGGAAACAGGCCTCGCCAAGCGCCCGGAATCGCTGGTTTGTTGCAATTTTGCAACTCGATTTGACAAAGTGAGTCGGCAAAAAGTTAGTCGACGAATTTCCCTTTGCCAAAAGCCGGTTTGTGGCGCTTTCCTCAGCGTAGAGAGTTTTTTGCGTTGAATCGATTTCCATCAGGGGATGAACATGAAAATCAGAAGTTTCTTGCTGGCTTCCGCAGCGGTACTGGTTTCAGTCGGTGGTGCCAAGGCAGCCGACGCCATCGTTGTCGAACCAGAGCCGGTTGAATATGTCCGGGTGTGCGATGCCTACGGCGCAGGCTGGTGGTATATCCCGGGCACCGAAACCTGTCTGAAGATCGATGGCGACGTGCGCGTCGAGTATCTGTCGGTTCACTATCATGACGACTGGTTCGATACCGCAGAAGGCGTTGGCAGCGAAACCTCCACGCATGACGCGCGCTATCGCGGCCGCTTCAATATCCGCGCAAACAACGAAACCGAATATGGCACGCTTTCTTCGCGTATCCGTTTCTACGGTGAGACGAGCGGTGCCCACACCGACACGCTGTCCTCGGCTGAAGGTCCTGGCTCAGCAGCAGTCTACCTTGACTGGGCAGTCATCAGCCTTGCCGGCTTCCGCGTCGGTTTCGCTGACAACTACTGGACCACGGTCGCTGGCTACGGCTACTATGATGGCCGCTTCGATGGTCTTTACAGCTACGCACAGGGCCTTTTCCTCGACTATACATGGTCGTCAAACGGCTGGACCGCAACGGTCGGTATCGAAGATGGCGGCTTCGGCTACGCCCCGTACGGTTCATCGGGCACGGCTGGCCAGCCTGACGTCTATGCAGGCGTGACCTACAGCAACGACAACTGGTACATGGCAGCAGTTGCCTACTACGACTCCTCGGCAAGCGATGTCGCCTGGAAGTTGCGTGCAGACTACTCCATGGACAATGGCATGGCGATCGGTGGCTGGTACATGAGCGACCATGGCAATACCGACTGGGTCAAGGGCCACACCTGGGGCGTGACCGCGAAGATGAACCTGACCGAGTCAGCCTATCTTTTTGCCGGTTACAGCGAACATGCTGACCAGGACAATCTGGGCACCGACGACTCGCAGACCAACTACACGGTCGGCGTAAACTGGACGATCGTTCCAGGCCTCTACATCATGCCGGAATACACCGCGACATGGTACGAGTCGGAAGCACCAGCCAGCTCGGTCGGCAATCACAATTTCGGCGCCTTCAACATCCGTATCGTACGCGATTTCTGATAACGCCTGACAGTCATGAAAAAGGCCCGGAGCGATCCGGGCCTTTTTTGTTGTCCGAAGCCAGGTCAGTTGCGTTCCTGGAGCGGGCTCTTGCCATACATTTCGCGATAGCATTTCGAGAAATGCGATGCCGAAACGAAGCCGCAGGCAATGGCAACGTCGACAACAGGGATTGTCGACTGCATGAGCAGGTGGCGGGCGCGATCGAGGCGGACTTCCAGATAGTAGCGCGCGGGCGAGCGACCCATGTGCTGATGGAAGAGGCGTTCGATCTGGCGGCGCGACAGGCCGACAAAGCGGGCAATGTCGACGAGCGGAAGTGGCTCGGCGATGTTGGCTTCCATGAATTCGATGATCGAGAGCACCTTGGCATTCTGCACGCCGAGGCGCGCGCGCAGCGGCAGTCTCTGGCGGTCATGCGGATTGCGGACCCGGTCGGTCAGGGCCTGCTCGCACACGCGGTTGACGACATCCTCGTCATGATCCTCGCCGATGAGCGAGAGCATCATGTCGAGTGCGGCGGTGCCGCCGGCGCAGGTCCAGATATTGCCGTCCTTCTCATACAGATCGGCATAGACATCGGCGGTGGGGAACTTTTCCGAAAAGCCGGGCAAGTTCTCCCAGTGAATGGCGCAGCGCTTGCCGTTGAGAAGGCCTGCAGCGGCGAGAAGATAGGCTGCCGTGCACAGGCCGCCGACCGTGACGCCCGAATTGCGGGTCTCGCGCAGATAGGCATAAAGCGACTTGTTCTCGTTGCGCTCGACGAAGACGCCGGAACACAGGAACATGATCGAAGGGCGTTTGGAGCCGGAAAGATTGTGGCGTTCGCGGTCGAGCGACGAGGTGACAAGCACCGGAACGCCATTCGAAGCGGTAACGGCCTCGCCATCCAATGATGCCAGTCGCCAGCTGTAGTAATCGCGACCAAGCATGCGATTGGCCAACCGCAAGGGTTCGATCGCGCTGGTAAAGGCGATCATTGAGAAATTTGGAACAAGAAAAAACACGACGGAACGGTTTGTCGCCACGTTCATCCAGGACCTCGGAATCGCGAAAGCGGCCACGGATCGCCGCAAATCATATTCTGATTGCGACACTCGCAGAATCGCCCGTTTTTGCAAGCGCTATTTTGCCGACTGTCCAACATGGTGCCAATTCTGGTAAATGACCCGACAAGCAACCGGACCGAGGCGTTGATGAGCGAGCGCGAATGCCTGTTTGAGGGTGTCGAGATCAAGCGCCACCTTCCAGAAAACGCCACACAGCCACAGCTGGATCATTTTTGCGGGCTGCTGGAATTCCGCAGTCCGGCGGTGTGGCTTCGTCATCATGACAGGCTGGTGGTGAGTGCGCGGGGGGAGCCGTATGATGCGGATGGCCTGCTGGATATCCATTTTCCGCTGCCAGAACGCGAACAGCTTCGCGACGCGGACAAATATGCCAGGCGAGGCGAGGAGGCTGCCAGGAATGCGGTAATGTTGCCTGGAACGCATGCCTGGATCACCGACCGGTTTTCGGCCAATTACTATCACTGGCTTGCCGACGCGCTGCCGAGGCTGGAACTGCTGGTGCAACATGCGCGGGGCAAAGTGATTCAACTCCTGCTGCCGCCGAAGGTGGCTGCACAGAGTTTCGTCCGGGATAGCCTTGCTGCCCATGCTTCGGTGCAGGTGACGTCCTGGCCCGACGGGGCGCAAGCGGTGAGGCCGGAGCAGCTTGCCATTCCCGATCATGTGTCGCGCAACGGTCACCCGGTGCCTGAGCTGATGCAGCGCGTGCGCGAGCGCCTGCTTGCGCAATTGCCAGCCC
>JBATLL010000083.1:0-1886 GCA_049289295.1 Rhizobiaceae bacterium | reverse complement strand
CAATGTGGGCCGTAAGGCTCTTGACAATGCCCGCCGGGCGTCGGATGTCACAGTTTCTCTTCCCCGCGGGAGATGGCTGTGATACACCTGCTCACAGGCCAAGGCCAACGTCGTCCTCGGCCTTCGCTGCTGGTGCCCTCGGGTGCGCAGCAGCAAACGTCGTGCCGGGCGAACGCCACACCGGTTCTCCCACCGAGAACTCCGGCGCCCACGCGACGTGCCGGCCCGTTCGCGAGCCGCGTTGTTGCCCATCCGCCGCCTTATGGGGCGCCCAACCCCCGGCACGACCAGCACTCGAGAACCCATCTCTCTGGCGTCACTCCGTTGAGAGGGGGTTGTCGCCGCCCGTTCCCTGAGCAATGGAGATCGACGATATGGCACTGAAGTTCTACGGAGACGAGCAGTTCCCCCTGGAGATGCACAAGGTTCGCGTCATCCAGAAGATGAACCTGGTCCCGATCGAGCGGCGGCTCGAGGCCGCGACCGAGGCAGGTAACAACACCTTCCTGCTGAAGAACAAAGACATCTACCTGGACATGCTGACCGACTCCGGCGTGAACGCGATGAGCGACCAGCAGGTCGGCTCGATGCTCAGCGTGGACGACAGCTATGCCGGTAGCGCCACTTGGGATGAGTGCGAAGCGGCTATCCAGGACATGTTCGGCATGCAGTACGTGCTGCCGGTGCACCAGGGCCGCGCGGCGGAGAACATCCTCGGCCGAACCTATGTCACCGAGGGCACCGTGGTGCCGATGAACTACCACTTCACTACCTCCAAAGTGCACGTCACGCTCAACGGTGGCGCGGTCGAGGAGATCTACCACGACGACGCGCTTGACTCGGTCAGCAGCAAGCCGTTCAAGGGCGACATGGATCCGGCCAAGCTGGAAGACCTGATCAAGCGCTGGGGCGCCGACAAGGTCGCCTTCGTCCGGATGGAGTCCGGCACCAACCTCATCGGTGGGCAGCCGCACTCGCTGGCGAACCTGCGTGAGATCGGCAAGATCTGCCGGGCCAACGGGATCAAGCTCGTCTATGACGCCAGCCTCATGGCGGACAACCTGTACTTCCTCAAGGAGCGCGAGGAACAGTGCAAGAACATGTCCACCCGCGAGATCATCCGCGCGCTGTCCGACGAAGCGGACATCGTCTACTTCTCCGCTCGTAAGCTCGGCTGCGTGCGCGGTGGCGCCATCGTCTTGCGCGAACGCGACGAAATGATGAAGATGCGTGACTTCATCCCGCTGTACGAAGGCTTCATGAGCTACGGCGGCATGTCGCTGCGTGAGGTCGCTGCCCTCACCGTGGGTCTGAAGGAGACCTACGACGAAGAGATGTACGCCCAGGGCCCGCAGTTCATCCAGTACTTCGTGGACGAGATGGTCAAGCGCGGCATCCCGTGTATCACCCCGGCCGGTGGCCTCGGTGCGCACGTTGACGCGATGGCTTTCCTCGACCACATCCCGGTGGAGGAGTACCGGGCCGGCGCGCTGGCCTCGGCCATGTACATCGCCAGCGGCGCGCGGGGCATGGAGCGTGGCACCCTGTCCGAGCAGCGCGAGCCCGACGGCAGCGAGATCTACTCCAAGATGGAGCTGCTGCGGATGGCCATGCCACGTCGTGTCTTCACGATGTCGCAGGTCAAGTACACCGTCGACCGCCTGCACTGGCTGTACGACAACCGTCAGCTCGTCGGCGGTCTGAAGTGGGACGAGGAGCCGGCCGTGCTGCGCTTCTTCTTCGGTCGTCTCGTCCCGACGTCAGATTGGCAGCAGAAGCTCGTGGCGAAGTTCCGCGCGGACTTCGGCGACAGCCTGTGAGTTGAGCACGACCACCGCATCGGGCCGCTAATGGCCTGATCAGGCGGATGACGGCCGGCATATCCC
>JBATLL010000082.1:0-4387 GCA_049289295.1 Rhizobiaceae bacterium | reverse complement strand
CATGATCGCGATGTTTTTACGTGCCAAACTACCAATGCTTCGATCACGATCCGGAAATGCATCGGAGCGCTTGAGGAACTGCCCGATTGTTGAGTGCGGCGACGCCTTCAACACACCAGATTTGGTCAGCCACCACCAGACGCTCTTACCCAGCACTCGCTCCGGCAACAGCCGTCGTGGTTTGCCGGTGGCAAGTGCGGTCGGACCGCGCGAAGAAAGATCGGCCGCGATGTCTCGGCCGCTCGCCCCATCGCCGACCACAAGCGCACGCCCTGCCGGTATCTGATGAATGTTGCGGTACGTTTCCGCGTATAGCTGAACCACCTCTGCACCGAATTTTGTTGAGATGGGTGGAACCGCAGATTTCTGAAAGCCGCCGGTCGCGACAATAACATGCGTAGCCTGGAGCTGATCACCGTTCTGCAGTGTCGCCTCGAAATCATTGGCGCCTATCCGCGTGAGCCGAACAACGCGTGAATTCAGCTGTACCGGAAGGCCACAGCGTGTCGCGTATGTCCGGAGATAGTCCGCAAACTCTTCCCGAGTTGCGTATAGCTCGCGGTTGCCCACGAGAGGAAGTCCGGGGAGGCCGCTGAACTGCCGTGGCGTGAAAAGTGTCAGAGATTTGTAGCGATTGCGCCAGCTGTCTCCAAGTTGGCAGGCACCGTCAACGATGAGAAAGTCAAGGTTGGATCGGCGTAGATGATAGCCCGTCGCAAGTCCCGCCTGACCGGCACCGATGACGAGAACGAAGGTCATCAGCCGATCACGACCACCCGCGCCCCAACGGGAACGCGCTCGTACAAGTCCGTCACATGCTCGTTCACCATGCGGACGCAGCCGTTAGAGACCGCTTTTCCGATTGTCCATGGCTCGGTCGTTCCGTGAATGCGGTAAAGCGTATCCTGTCCATTCCGATAGAGATAAAGTGCCCGAGCGCCGAGAGGGTTGTTCCGACCGCCAGGCACACCACCGGCATACCTGGCATATTTCTTGGGGTCGCGTCGGATCATGTTATCTGTCGGACGCCAGCTTGGCCACTTTGCCTTGCGCCCGACTTCCGCGGTCCCGCGGAAGGCCAGCCCGGCCTTTCCGACACCAACGCCATAGCGACGGGCCAAGCCAGCACCTTCAACGAGATAGAGGAAGCGGTTTGCCGGATCGACCACGACTGTACCCACAGCATAATCATGTGGAAACGCGACGATTTGGGGCAGGAACCGCGGGTCGAGCTGGAAAGCCTTTTTGGCGGGCTTTGCCTTCTGAGCGGAAGCCAATCTCGTCACCGCCAGCGAGCCGACGAACGACAGAAGCAACGAACGGCGGTCGATCAATTTGATCCCCATGACTATCTCAGTGGCCGTGTCCGTCGTCGGCGCCTGCAGGCGGCGCCACGTCCGGCACTAGTTTCTCGACCTTGGCATTCGCGCGTAAGGTATCAACGATCCGCTTTTCTTCCGCAGCTTGAAGCGATTGCCGTATCTGATCGGAGATGGTGTCAAAGGCTGGCGCGGGGCGCTGCCGTCGTGCTTCGACCTTTACGACATGGAACCCAAAAGGGCTCTGGACTGCGTCTGCTGTAAACTGCCCCGGCTGCAAGCTCGCCGAAGCCGCATCGACTTCCGCGATCGTCTGGCCGGCGACGACAAAGCCAAGATCACCACCTTTTTCCTTGGACGTTGTATCCAGCGAGCGTTCGATAGCTATGGCGGCGAAGTCCTGCCCGGATTGTAGGGCCTTGATGACTTCGTCGGCAGCTTCCTTTGTCGCCAATAGGATGTGCCGTAGCCTGACCTCCTCGACCGGCGGGATCTTGGCGGCTTGCTCGTCATAGGCCGCACGAACCGCCTCATCCGTTACCGCTGCGGCGACCTCCATATCCATGAACACCGAACGGAGAGTCTGTGCCTCAAAAAAGGCAATCTGCCTCTTATACGCAGCGTTGTCCGCCACACCTTCGTCGCGGGCGGCATCAGCGATAATCCTCAACTCTATCAGTGCGTTGACGAGCACCGAACGCTTGGCGTCCTCGGGCATTGAGCCCAGCTGCTGCGAGTACATTTCCTCGGCCACCGCAAGATCGGCTGCGGTGATGTCGAGCCCGTTGACGCGGGCCACGACATCGCTGTCCTGCGCGTAGGCGGCGAATGGAAGAAGAGATGCCGACAGCAAAAATGCCGCGCAGATTGTTGATATGGGAAGCCGTCGCATTTCGGTTGCTCCAATCATGTCGCTGGTCCTTATTGCTTAGCTGCAACAAGCGGATCGATGATTTCGCTGAATTGCTCGAGGGTCAGCGCTCCCTTCCGCATTTCCCCGTTGATGAAGAAGCTGGGGGTTGAATCGACACCGAAGGATTTGCCTGCTTCAGCAACGGCATTGACCTTTTCGAGCAGCGCCTGATCCTGCAGGCAGCTCTCGACCTGAGTGCCATCCATGCCGGTCATGCCCATGATCGATTTCAGAGCAGACGTCGCATCTGATACCCGGGCCCATCCATCCTGCGAGCGGTAGAGGAGGTCGATGGTCGCGTACCATTTCTGATCACCGGCGCAGCGTGCGAGCATGAAGCCACCGGCCGCCCGAGGGTCGAAGGGGAATTCCCGCATGATGAAGCGGACCTTGCCCGTGTCGACGTATTTCTTCTTTAGTTCCGGCCACACCGTGACGTGAAACGTTCGGCAGTGAGGGCAAGTGAGAGACGCGTACTCGATGATCGTGACGGGCGCATCGGCTGCGCCGAAGGTCTTTTCAGGTAGGGGGCCAGGCACCAGTAGCTGTTCAGCCTTAGATTGTGCAATGGCGGTAGTGCCGCCTAGGCCTGTAAGCGCGAAGATCGATGCTCCAGCGAGAAAATATCGGCGTCTCATGAGGGGCTCCGTTGGCAAAAAGGTGAGGATAGGATCTCTAGGGGATAGAGAGACAAGGGGGATTTTCGGGTCAGACATCCAGACCAGCTCCCCTGCGGACGATAATGGGAGTTTTGCTTGGCACGCGATCGTAGAGATCGATGATGTCTTGATTCATCAAGCGGACACATCCACTGGATACGGCTTTACCAATCGTCCAGTACTCCGGCGTCCCGTGCAGGCGAAAAAGTGTGTCCTCACCGTCCTGGAAGATGTAAAGCGCCCGGGCGCCTAGCGGATTGTCGAGGCCGGGTGGCATGCCACCATTTTCTGCGCTGTATTTTGCCAGTTCTGGCTGACGGGCGATCATCTCCGCTGGTGGCGTCCATTTGGGCCAGCGCTGTTTCCAGCCAATCACACCATCGCCGGACCATGTGAAACCTTGGCGGCCAAGACCCACGCCATAGCGCATTGCCTTGCCACCGGGACGCACGAGATAGAGGAAATATCTGCTCGTATCGACAACTATCGTACCCGGCGCAGCACCCGTCGGATCGTCGACGAGCCTGCGGTAAAACTTCTCGTCCACCTTCGTCAGATCGACCGGCGGAATTGGAAAATCCTCATTTGGCATCGCGCCATACATTGAAACGAATGACGGCTCGGGCGCCCGCTCTGCGGGCTCGGGATCATTAGTTCTAACCGTGGTGCATCCCGCGAGAGCGAAAGCTCCGGTGGTTGCGGCCATCGCCAATAAGTCTCTGCGGTGTATGGCAAACTGTGGGCGAAGTTTCGTGCTCAAGGCGGAACTCTAAAACTAGGATGACGACAGTCGCTTCACTTGGAAGCGATCATGAATAGGGCGGCGTGTGGCGGATTTCTCGCGTGCAGCGCATTTGAATGACGCTGCGTTCAACGCGAATTTGCCCACGTAGCCCGACAGTCGAGAGCGCTAGGCTACCGCTGTACAGCTCCGCCGCTGATCAGGTGGATTGGGGAGGAGGTACAGAAACCTCCAGGCAGGTGGATGCGAGTCGCACAGGGCAAGGTTCGATCTTGCCTCGGTCATGAGACGGGGCGTTCTGTGCGGCGACCCTCACAAGCGATCCAGCGCAATGATCCTGGCAGGGCGGAATATGTTTGAGCGCCAGACCGGTGCTGTCATCGCTGCTGTCAGCGTCGCCGGGTTGAGCTGTCACGCCCACATCTGCTACTTCAAACGAAGCGTCGTCTACCGACGCAAACAAAGGCGTCGCCACGTGAGTGGCCAATAGCACCGTCAGCAATAGGGCGAGTACGATCCGCATCATCGCGTTCAATTAAACCAGACTTTTAGTGAAGCAAAGATGAATTGCCAGAGATCGTTGAGAATTCTTAATCGCCACACGATCATTCACCCTCCTTGTGCGGGTCGGCGGCGGCGGCTTCTGGCCGGCTGATCGGCACTGATGTCAAAGAGGTCCTCTTGGCGAGCTCCTTCTCGCCGTTGCGCAAGCAGCTTCCTAAACGATGGGTGCATGCCGCCGTCAGCGTAGGCG
>JBATLL010000081.1:0-1931 GCA_049289295.1 Rhizobiaceae bacterium | reverse complement strand
GGTCTCACCCATGAACTTGGTCATCAGCCCATCGAGTTGAACGGTGAAGAGCGGAATGTGCAATTCGCCCGCAAGTGCCGCGGCTGTCATCGTCTTACCCGAGCCGGGCGGACCAATCACGAGAAGCTTCCTTCGCGGCGTCAAACCATGCCCACGAAGCTTGTGCTGCTGCCTCTGCTCCCGAATGACCCTCTTCAGTCGGCCTTCAAGCCCTGAGGGCAACACCATGCTTGAAATTCGAATGTCCGTGTAGCGAACGGCTACCAAGCCCGCGAGGTCGCCCCGCGGCTGAGCCATTGGCACGGGTACATTCTTGCGCGCGCGATCACGATTTTTGCCCGCTCGGGCCTCGTCAACGAGTTCACGCAATTGCACTGCAACGTTCCCGTGACCTCGCCGGGCTTCGTTCGCGGCGGCCTGGAGCGCGATCGTGAGGAACTGTTCGTCGTCCCCTTCGACGTGGCTCTTTAAAAGCGCAATGAGTTGCTGAGCGGTGGTCACGCCATCACCAGACGGCGATGCAGCCGCTGCCATGTCGTCGAAAATAGCCATGTTGGCGTCACAGCGATCCCCTCGCGAACTCTCATCAACAACATCGAGAGATAGACGCCTGTTCCCAAGATCAGGTTAAAGCCTTGTCTATTGGATTGCACCGACCGAATCAATTTCGACATTGTCATAGTTCCCAACATTTACGTCGTAGCGTTCCCCAAATCATCCGATGCGCCTGCCCATCCTGACATCGAATGGCGGCTTTGTTTACAGGACGCCCCAACCACGGTAGCGGCCGCGACCGGTCATCTCCCTAACGCTGAGCTCACCGATGAGGTTCAATGCACCTCGGGGCGTCACTTTCGCTGCTTTGGCGACCATCGCGGCTGACACGATCGGCTTCGACAGCACCAAGTCAATGATCAGTGGGAGACTGCTTGATGACCGCCGGTTTCGAAGCCGACGCTCCATCTGATCCTTTGCCTGGCCCAGTCGATCGAGCTCCTTCATTCCGGCTTCCGCCCCACTCGACAGCGCATCGAGAAATGCAATGAGCCTGGTCGTGTGGACGGGAGAACGTCGACGTTCTCGGGTTATCGCTTTCAAACCAACATTGAATGCGAGGAGATGGGTGGCGATCTTGCCACTTGATCGGAGATATGAACCGATCAGAATGGAACCTAACCAGTGCTGGCGCTGAAGGGGTTCAAGAGTTTCCCATGCGTCCCACAGAACCGCTGCGCCTAAAGATGGCGGCAGAGCGTCGGCTTCGGAGACGGTATCTCGCCAGCGGGAAAGCCGCTCCGCCTCGTCCCAGTCCTGATCGTAGATGAGCGTGTCTCGTCGGTTGACGTCTACCTTGGCCGGCGGTTCGGGCGTCGTCTTTGCCTTATGCTGCGTCAACAGGCGTTCCGAGCGAGCGAGAACGGCATCTATGTCCGCAAAATGCTGCGCAAACTCGTCATCGGCAGACTCGGTGCCGAGATCCAGCGCTCCGCCAGCGTCGTCGTCGACGGTCCCCTCCCCTTCCCCATCCGCAACCGCATCGACCGGTCGGCCACGTAGCGCGGAGATGCCCGCATCGCTCAGCGCCCAGCCTGGATCGGAAGCCGCGATCCGGCGACGCGCTCGCAGGATGGAGTGTGCGATGACAAGTTCGTGGGTCGGAGCTCGCACGTCCATATGTGCGTCGTGGAGAACGAGGTCCTCGACATGGACGAGCTCACCGGAAACCCACATGCTGGCGGCCGAGTCGAAGAAATGCCCCCGCTCGACAAAGCCGGCGCCAACCGGACTGCGCCGCGTCCGCTCGTCAAGCCGGGCGAGCTGATCCTCTGCCCGGCCAATGTACGGAAGCAGCGCCTGAAGTGGCAAATCGGGCAATCTGTATCCCATTGTGATATTTCGCTGATTTTCTTATCCGGAAGCTAACAGGTCCT
>JBATLL010000080.1:0-1624 GCA_049289295.1 Rhizobiaceae bacterium | reverse complement strand
GCTCGACACCTTGCGGGAGCCCTGATTACTACAGCGGCACTGCTTGAGGTCTTGGCCAACCACTGTGGCTCGATCTCGGAGCGGTGGGCCTGCCGGGCTCTGGGACTGCATCGATATCAGTTCGTGCGCTTCAAGCGACGACGTGAGGTGAGCCCTGAGCCCCCGGGGCCTAAGCCCCCACAACCGCGAGCCAGGCCCACGCAGGCCCTCTCGGAGGCTGAGGAGGCGCAAGTGGTTGACTTGTTGATGTCACTTCCTCAGCTGTAGCTGGACGAGCTGAGACGCCCAGGAAGGCGCTGATTTCTTTTTCATAGGCGAGAGTCGGAAATTCCATGGTCGAGTCAATTCTCGAAGGAGCCACTGGGTCCTGCCATACGTTCCATCACATATCCAGGCAACTCAAGTGAGCTTGAGCCGGTGAGCCGACTTTGAAGCAAAGTCTAAAGTGGAACTTTAGATTATAGACAAAATGTTGCTATCTCGCCAAATGGATCTCTTCTAAAGACAGACGTTCATTTGGATGTAACATATCTCGTTCGGCAGTTCGTTTACCATTGAGTCAGGTCCCGAGCGAAAGGAATGCGGTTGCGTGAAGATGGTACCCCAATACAAAACATCCAGTCCGATACGTAGGATGCAGCCGTCCGCATTTCCGGCAGCTTATTCTCCGACAAGCTCCCCGACGCGTCTGACGCGCAAGGCGCTTTGCAAGGACTGGACCGAGGCAGTGGGTCAGGTTCCCATCGTGAAATTGAATCGCCTGGCCGACATTTTTCAGACTCGCCATTGTTACTTGAAACTGGAGAGTTGTAATCCCGGTGGATCTATCAAGGAGAAGAATGCCGTTTGGATGGTGGATGAGGCGGAGCGAAGCGGCGCCTTGCGACCAGGCGGGACCATTGTGGAGTCCAGTTCCGGTAACTTCGGCCTGGCGCTTGCCATGATGGGAGCCTTGCGCGGCTATCGTGTGAAGATTGTTGTGGACGCCAAGGCGACCGGACCGGCCCGTAAGATGTTGTTGGCCCACGGCGCGGAGCTAGTTGAGGTGACGCCGGAGTTAATTGAGAAACACGGCACCCGGCATAAGGCGCGTATCGCCACAGCCCGCGAGTTGAGCCAGAACACACCGGGCGCGTGGTATCCCTGTCAGCATCACAATCCCCTGAATCCTTGCGCTCACTCCGATTTCACCGCCAGAGAGATCTCGGCCGCTTTTCCGGGTGGCCTGGATGCCCTGGTCGTAGGGGTGAGCACCGGCGGCCAACTGAGTGGACTGGCCCGACAACTGCTACCGCGCTTTCCTAATCTGAAGATCGTGGCTGTCGATGTAGAAGGATCGGTGGTTCTAGCTAATTCTCCCGGTAACTATCAAATGACCGGATTGGGTCTGTCTTTTCGGCCACCGAACCTGGACTATCGTTCCATTGATTGCGGTTATGTGATGCCGGAGCGTCTCGCTTACTCCACCTGCCACGCCATTGCGCGTAAGGAAGGTCTGTTGATGGGGGCTTCTACCGGTGCTATCGTGGCGGCGGGTGTGCATTTTGCGCATAGAATGCCAGCCGGCAGCCGGATCTGTCTGATGGGTCCTGACCGCGGAGATCGCTATTTGGAGACCCTCTAC
>JBATLL010000079.1:0-10667 GCA_049289295.1 Rhizobiaceae bacterium | reverse complement strand
GCGCGGCCCTTCATCGCCTGAACCCCGACTTGCCCGCCCCGGCCGTCGAGGACGCGATCCGCGCACTGACCGTCTATGACGTCAGCCGCTCCATGGTGCAGCATAATCGCGACTTCTACCGCATGCTGCGCGGCGGCGTGCCCGTCACCTATCGCGACGCGCAAGGACGGCAGAAATCCGCCCGCGCCAGGGTGATCGACTTCGACAACGCCCCCGGGGCCAACCGCTTCCTCGCCGTGCGCGAGTTGAAGCTGACCGGGATCCGGACGCCCAACTACAACCGCCGCGCCGATCTGGTCTGCTTCGTGAACGGCCTGCCGCTGGTCTTCATCGAGCTGAAGGCCGTCTACAAGAACATCCGGGCAGGGTTCGACGGCAACCTGCGCGACTACATGGACGAAAACGTCATCGCCCATGCGTTCCATCACAACGCCTTCCTGATCGTGTCAAACGGCGACCGCGCCCGCTACGGCTCGATCACCAGCGCGTGGGAGCATTTCAACGAATGGAAGCGGCTCGAGGAGGCGGATGAAGGCAGCGTCGATGCGGAGCGTCTGCTGAATGGCATGCTGGCGCATGACCGGCTGCTCGATCTGGTCGAGAATTTCATCCTGTTCGACGAGAGCAAGGCGGGCGCCGCGCGCAAGGTGGTGGCGAGAAACCATCAGGTGCTGGGCGTGAACCGCGCAGTGGCCTCGGTCGCACGGCAGGAGGCGATCAAGGCCGACATCCCGCCCGGAGAACGCCTGCGGCACCGCGTTGTCGAGTTGCCGCTGGTGCGAAAAGCGCCGGCGAAGCGCAGCAAAGGCGAGCAGGCGCTTGTGACGGCGGAAACGGCGCTGCCGTCGTTCATCCCCGAAGGTCCGGTCGACATAATCGAGCGGGCGCACCCCGATCTCGGCCGGTTGGGCGTGTTCTGGCACACGCAGGGCAGCGGTAAGTCCTATTCCATGGCCTTCTTCGCCGAGAAGGTGCGGCGCAAGGTGCAGGGCAATTTCACCTTCCTGCTGATGACCGACCGTAACGATCTCGACAGCCAGATCTACAAGACCTTCGTGGGCTGCGGCATTGCCGGGAACGATACCCCGCGCGCGGCCTCCGGCGAGGATCTGGAACGGATCCTGAAGGAGAACAACCAGTACGTCTTCAGCCTGATCCACAAGTTCAACAAGGACGTGGACCCGAAGAGGCCCTACAGCGAGCGTGACGACATCATCGTGATCTCGGACGAGGCGCACCGCACGCAGGCAGGGCGGCTGGCCCGCAACATGCGCCTTGCGCTGCCCAATGCCGCCTTCATCGGCTTCACCGGCACGCCGCTGTTCAAGCAGGACGAGATTACCAAGCGCATCTTCGGCGAATATGTCTCGCGCTACGACTTCAAGCGGTCCGAGGAGGACGGGGCCACCGTCAAGCTGGTCTACGAGAACCGGGGCGAGAAGCTGGGTGTCGCCAAGACGGATCTGAACGAACGTATTGCCGAGAAGATCGAGGAGGCGGAACTCGACCCCGATCAGGCGGCGCTGCTCGATAAGCTGCTCGGGAAGGACTACGAGGTCATCACCGCCGATGAGCGGCTCGACAAGATCGCAGCCGATTTCGTGGATCACTGCGCAACGAGGTGGGAATCCGGAAAATCCCTGTTTGTTTGCATGGATAAGATCACCTGCGCCCGGATGCACCAGATGATCGTCCCGCGATGGCGGGCGAAAGCCGCAGAAGTCAGGGCGGCGACGGATGCCAAGCAAACCCAAGCGGATACCACGGCCGATGAATCCTTGCGCGCTGTACTCGCGGAGGAGGCGCAAGAATTGGATGCGCAGGCAACGTGGCTCGAGGAAACCATCGTCGAGATCATTATCAGCGAAGCGCAGAACGAGGTCGCGGACTTCAAGAAATGGGGGTTCGGCATCATCCCGCACCGTGCCCTGATGAAGCAGGGCTTCGATACCGGGAATGGCGAGCGCATCGATGTCGAGACGGCCTTCAAGAACCCCAAGCACCCATTCCGCGTCGCAATCGTCTGTGCGATGTGGCTGACCGGCTTCGACGTGGAATGTCTGTCGACGCTCTATATCGACAAGCCGATGAAGGCGCACACGCTGATGCAGGCCATAGCGCGCGCGAACAGGGTGTATCCTGGCAAGGACTTCGGCCTGATTGTCGACTACAATGGGATGCTGGCCAGCCTGCGAGCCGCGCTGGCTCAGTACGCGCTGGGCGATGATGGCACAGGCGGAGAAGAGATCATCGCCCCCATCGAGGAGAGGGTGCAGGCCCTGCTCGAAGCTATCGAGGCGACCGAGGCGCATTTGCGCGGCATCGGTTTCGATCCAAGCGTGCTGCTCGGTTCGAAGGGCTTTGTGCGCATCAAGGGTTTGAAGGACGCCGTGGAAGCCGTCTATTCGACGGACGAGGCCAAGCGGCGCTTCGAGATTCTCGCACGGCAGGTGTTCATCCGCTTCAAGGCGCTGCTGATGGAGCCCAGCGCCTGGGCATACGCCGAACGACACGACAACATCGAAGCAATCTACAAGAAGCTGACCGAGCGGCGCGACACGGCTGACGTGACAGAGCTGTTGAAGGAGTTGCACCGGATCGTCAACGAGGCCATCCGGACGCAGGCACCAGGAGACGACCAAGCCGAGGGACTGACCTTCGACCTCAGTCAGATCGATCTTGAGAAGCTGCGCGATGAATTCGCAAAGAAGGTCAGACGCAAAGCGACCGCACTTCAGGACATCCGAGACATCGTCGAACAGAAACTCGCCGAGATGCTGGCGCGCAATCCCGCAAGGATGGACTATCAGGTGAAGTACGAGGCGATCATCGCCGACTACAATCGGGAGAAAGACCGAACCACCATCGAGGAGACCTTCCGTCGACTGGTCGAGCTCGTGAACAGTCTGGACGAGGAACAGAAGCGCGCAACGAAGGAGGGGCTTGGCGAGGATGAACTCGCGCTCTTCGACCTGCTGCTCAAGGATAACCTGGACAAGACGTCTCGTGAGCGGGTGAAGCAGGCGAGCCGCGACCTCCTGGCCTCCATAAAGACGCGCTTGGCCGAACTCGATCGCTTCTGGGAGAAGGAGCAGACCAAGGCAGATGTCGAGGTCTTCATCTTGGACGAGGTCTTCGCAAGTCTACCGTCACCCCCGTTCACGCCCGATGAAAAGAAAGCACTTGCCGCAAGCGTCTACGCCCACGTGTGGCAACAGGCCGTGAATGGTGGCTTCGCGCAGGCGGCATAGGGCCGTTCGCTGATCGTTCGATCTGGGTTCCAGCAGCTTGCCAAACGGAACTGCAAACCGCGCGCAGGGCGCATCCAATTTAAATCTCCTGATTTCAATAGCATGGGCTCTGAACCGGACTGTACGCGGTTAACAGGTCTGGAGAATATCGGCCCGGAGAGAACGCTATTGTCCCTCCTGGCACCGGGGCGGGTTAACAGCCCCACCCGCATAACCCTCGATAACAACAAGAAATTCCGACCGTAGCCAGATCGGGAGAACGCTTTCGCGGGGGCAAGTGGCGGAGAGGAAGGGATTCGAACCCTCGAGACGGTTACCCGCCTACGCCCTTAGCAGGGGCGCGCCTTCGACCACTCGGCCACCTCTCCGAGGCCGGGAATAGCCTTGAAGCGCACCGGTGTTCAAGTCCTAAATGACGCGATGCCGAAAAACACCGCTTCTGTTTCAGCGTGCAGCCTCGAAGCGCGCCAGCCAGCGAAGCAGGCTCAGCACGAATTCCGGATTGTCGCGGCCTTCCGGCGTGTTGAATCCGAAGCGCCGCCCGTCGCTGATGATCTGCGCGGTAAAGCCGCCTGCCTCCGCGAAGACCCCGACCCGCCCCTTGCCATAGTCGAGGATCGCGCCCTGCGACATGCCGCTGGCGTCGATCCGCGGCGCGGAATTGAGATCAGGCTCGATACGGTAGGTGAAGACGGCCGACCAGCCCTGCGGCAGCGTGAGCAGCGCAATGGCACCGGGTGCCGGAATGAAGGCCTGCCCGCCAAAGGCCTGGAAATGGCTGATCTTTTCGCGCCCGGTGCTGCCATCGGTCACCGGTGTGTTCGCGTTGAGACCTGCCGCAAGCGTGAATTCGTTGTTCACATGGACATGGCCCGACCTGGCAGCCGCATCCTCCACTGTATGGCCATTGAGGAAGTCGAAGCCGAAAGTGCTCGCCAGTTTCGATGTGCCGCCGCCAAGCGGGGCGTGGTCGGCTAGGATCAGGAGGCTGCCGCCGCGCTCTACCCAGGCATGAATCGCGTCGATTTCGCTATCCTGGAATGCCGAAGGCGGCAGCATGGCCGGAAAATCCCGGAAATTCTGCTGATAGGCATTGATGATGATGAGTATGTCGGCCTTTTCTAGCATTTCCCCGTCTATGTCGGAATCGCGCGTCAGCACCTGGTAGCCGTCTTCGCGTGCAAGGCGGGCAAAAGGCTTGTGCGACCCGTTGCGTACGAAAATGCTGTTCTTGCCGCTGAAAACGATGCGCGGGCCGGTCCCTTGCGGCCAGGCCGGGCTGGCATTGGCATAGGCATAGTCGAGATCGGGACCCTGACTTTTCTGCGCCAGGGCATCGCAAGCAACCGGGCACAGCGTGAAGAACAGGGCGGTGAACCAGATGGCCAGGGGTTTGCCCACCGTGGCGAGGCCGGACCGGCATACACCCATTGTGCCTTGATCGATCATTGAGCCGCGCCTGCCCTTGCTGCATCGGAATTGCTGGCGCTCATCTGTTCCAGCTCACGCTCATAGGCTTCCACATGGGAGCCCAGCGCGTCGATCAGCGGGCCAAGGTGCTTTTCATAGTTGCGCCATTTGCCCTTGGAACTCTGATAGACCGGCTGGCGCACCTGCCAGCCAGACAGGGTCTTGACCGAGCCCTGCGAGCGGTTCCGGTCCATGACCGTGTCTTCCCATTGGAGACCGAGGTGGCTGATGATGGCGCGCGCATTGAGTTCCGTGTTCGCCACCAGATCCTCGTAGCAGATCTCCAGCATCTGGCCGGGCATTACCGCGCGCCAATGCTCCATCAGCCTCAGATACTGCCGATAATACAGGCCGAGCCGCGTCAGGTCGGTCTTGTAGTCATTGTGATAGGCCCGCATCGAGTTGAAATAGAGCGACAGGCAATTGTCGAGCGGATGGCGGCGCACATGGATCAGCCTGGCATTGGGAAATGCCAGCCGGATGAGACCTGCATTGATGAAATTGTGCGGCATCTTGTCGGTGAAATGTGGCGTTTCCCCGGAAACCTGCTTGCTGAGGTTGAGATAGGCTTCACCAACCCCATGCACTTCCTTTTGCGTCATGCGCTCCAGGGAGGCGCGAAACCCGCCCGCCTGGTCGGAATCGCGCCCGAAAGACTGCCAAAGCACCGTCATGTATTCCAGTTCATCGGCGGCCGTGACACTGGAATGGGCAGCGCAGATACTCTCGGTGAGTGTCGTACCCGACCGCGGCATGCCGAAGATGAAGACAGGCTGGCTGGTCGCAACGCCCCAATCCTTGCGCGACGACAGGAACTCCCGCGTTACCGAACCGACAAGGTTGTCGAATGTGTGCCGGAAATCCTTGGGTTCGGCAGGAAGGCGCAGGTCGTTGGCCTGGCGATACCAGGGAAATGCCTCGTCATGGCGGCGTGTATCGTCAAGCACCTTTCCCGCGCTGTAGCACAGGATGGCCCTGGCTGCCTTGTCCGCCTCGGCTTCTATCGCCGGCAGAAGGCGCTCCAGATAGGGATCGACCAGTTCAGGCTGGAACTTGCGGTCATTTCCCAGCCCGTACAGCGCCATTGTATGGTTGGGATCCTTTTCCAGTGCCTTTTCATACCATCTGGCCGCCTCGTCATGATCACCCATATTGGCGTGGCAGCGCCCGATGTTTTCAAGGCAGTCCGGATCAGCTGGATCGAGCCTGTGTACCATCTCGAACGCCTTGATTGCCTGTTGCGGATTGCCGCTGCTCTGCAATATCTGGCCATACTTGACCCAGTTGTCGGGGTTGCGCGGCTGCACATCGCAGAGCTTGCGCGCATACATCTTTGCCTTGGCATGCAGTTTCGCATCGCTGGCACACGAAACCAGCCGGTTGAGGATATCCGGATCCTTCTTTCGCAATGCCAGGGCCCTTACCAGGCAGTCCAGTGCTTCCAGCAAGGCGCCGTCGGCGGCATGCAGGCTGGCCAATGTCGTCAGCGCGTCAACATTCTTTGGATTCCTCTGCAGGGCTTCGCGTGCCCGGCGCATCAGTGTCATGCGCTGCATTGTATTGAGGGAGGAGGCTGAGTACTCACCGGGCTGCATTGCTGGATTTCCATGATCTTTTGCATTGGGACAGTCGTCTGGCGCATTTAATAGGACGCTGATCTGGACCTGACAACAAGTCCGTCTGCCCATGCCGACCCGATTCGCCTGACAATCTGGCGATACCGGGTGATTCTCCACGGTTGCAAGGCCCAGAGCGGCACAATTGACGGCGTTTGAGGGGGCTTTACCCGGTGTTATCCATGATTGCGTCGAAGCAGACCGTGTTTTTGTGTCTTTTGCGCAACAACGCATCCAGAAGCGAACAGTGGCGGGCTGGAACGCGGGATTTGACGTTGCGCCGGGCAAAGCAATTTGTATGTTCGCTTCAGGCAAGGGCATCAAACCCGCGCCTTTGGTTCAAGGGCTGGTTTTCCGAATTCACTAGTGGTCTGATGACCCGCCCAAAATGATAATGTTTTTGACTGGAGGTCAGGACTATGAAAATCAAGAGCCTTCTTCTTGGTTCTGCAGCGGCTCTCGTAGCCGTGTCCGGTGCCCGCGCTGCTGACGCAATCGTCGTCGAGCCGGAGCCGGTGGAATATGTTCGCGTCTGCGACGCCTATGGCGCAGGCTGGTTCTATATTCCGGGCACCGAAACCTGCCTGAAGATCGATGGCGACGTCCGCGTTGATTATTCGAGCATTCATTGGCACGACAACTGGGAACGCACTGCGGTACCTTTCAACTCAACCACAGGTGCTGCGGCAATTGCTGCTTTCGACTCGGAAACGTCATCGCATGACGCACGTTACCGCGGTCGTTTCAACATCCGCGCCAACAACGAAACCGAATACGGCACACTTTCTTCCCGTATCCGTTTCTATGGCCAGATCAGCGGTACGCACACCGACACGCTGTCCGCAGCTGAAGGCATAAGCTCTGCACCGGTAGCACTTGACTGGGCAGTCATCAGCCTCGCCGGCTTCCGCGTCGGTTTTGCTGACAACTACTGGACCACGGCAGGCGGCTACGGCTACTACGGCAACCGTTTCGACGGCCTGTATGGCTACACCCAGGGCCTCTTCCTTGATTACACCTGGGCGTCCAACGGCTGGACCGCAACAATCGGTATCGAAGACGGTGGCTTCGGCTATGCTCCGTACGGTTCTTCCGGTACGGCTGGCCAGCCTGACGTTTATGCCGGTCTGACCTACTCCGGTTCCGGCTGGTACCTCGCAGGTATCTACTACTACGACTCGTCCGCATCTGCCGGCGCCTACAAGATCCGCGCAGACTACGACATCTCGTCGTTCCTGCCAGGTGGTTCCATCGGCGGCTGGTACATGGCTGACCATGGCGACACCGACTGGGTCAAGGGTCACACATGGGGCGTAACCGCCCGCATGAACCTGACCGACAACATGCAGCTGTTCGCTGGTTATTCCGACTATGCCGACCAGGCACGCGTCGGTGCAGCCAACCTGTCCCAGACCAACTGGACCGTTGGTGTGAACTGGAGCGTCGTACCTGGCCTGACCATCACGCCAGAATACACCGCGACTTGGTTTGAAAACGAAAACGCACTTGTTGCTGCTGGCAATGTTCCTGTCATCAAGAACTTCGGTCGCTTCAACCTGCGTATCGTTCGCTCCTTCTGATCTCACGATCTGAAAGAGAAACAGGATTGGCCCGGGGGAAACCCCGGGCCTTTTCATTTTGGAGCCTGCTCCGCGATTTCCGCTTCAGCGATACGTCCCTTGCGCTGCAATTTCCCGCGCAGCCCATATCTTCCCTTACGTAAGAAATTTGTTGATACTTTCCACCATCGGTTGTCGCTGTCACGGCGGCTTGATAGCATCGCCCGCATGAGTCCGGAGCCAGTTGTGCCCGGGCGCAGTGGAAATCTGGCGAAGAGCGTGTGCCTGCAAACAGGCGGCGCTGAGGAGATCAGCAATGTGTAACTGGAAAAACTGGATCTTGCCGGGTTTGCTGTCGGTCGCGCTGTTGACGACACTTGCCGGACTGCTGCGTTCCGATCCGGTCGAGAAGGATCTGTCCGCAAGGGCAGGCGATGCGCTGTCGGCCGGGCATGACTGGGCAGAGATCGCACTGGATGGTCGCGATCTTGCGCTGGGTGGATTGGCGCCATCGCAGGAAGCCATGGACGAAGCGGCTTCAAAAGCTTCGGCAACCTATGGCGTGCGTGTGGTCGATGCTTCCGGCGTCAAACTGCTCCCACTCCAGGCACCCTATGCCATTTCTGCCACCCGCGACGGCGGTTCCATCATCCTGGAAGGGTACGCACCAGACGCTGCAACACGCGAATCGATGGCGGCAATGGCCGCTGCCGCCGTACCGGGCACCACTGTCGACAACCGGCTCGTGCTTGCCCGGGGAAACCCGCAAGACTTTGACAAGCTTGCAGGATTCGGCATGGCGCAACTGGCGGGACTGTCCGCCGGCAAGGTGTCGCTTTCCGATCTCGATCTTTCCGTGACAGGCGATGCGGGTTCACCACTAGCCCATCAACAGGTCCTTTCCGCGCTCAGTGGAACCCTTCCAGCCGGTGGCAGGCTTGCTACCCTCGACATCCGTCCACCGACCCTGGATGAATATGTTTTCAGTGCCACGCGCGATGGCGCGAACGTCGTGCTGGAAGGATTTGTACCAGATGACGGCACAAGGAAATCGGTCCTGGATGCCGTGGCCGCCGCAGTTCCAGGTGCCGCCATTTCCGACAATCTGCGTCTGGCACTCGGTCAGCCGGATGGTTTCGATGCCACGGCCGCCTATGCCACGGGTCTCCTCAAACATTTCAGCACCGGTACTGCGAGCCTGAAAGGTTCGGACATGGCCATTCGCGGCACCGCATCATCGAGCGAAGCCTATGATGAAATGCGCTCCAGTCTTGCTTCTGCCATGCCGCAGGGCGCGAAGATTGCCGTGGAGGACATCACGCCAGCCGCCGTCTCGCCCTACACATGGTCGATCAGCCGCGATTCGCAGGTCGTCGTGCTCAATGGTTATGCGCCGGACCCTTTTGCCCGATCCGCCATGGAAGAGATGGCAACCGCGACATTCCCCGATGACCGGGTTGTCAATCGGCTGGCCGTTGCTGGGGGCGTGCCACAGGGTGTGGATCCCGCGACAGCGGCCGACTTCATGGCAAACCAGATGAAGCGCCTCGCCAGGGGTTCCGCCTCCCTGTCGGACCATGAATTGCGCATCGAGGGCAGGGCAGCAACGCAGGAAGATTACACCGCGATAGGCAAGGCGCTTTCGGGTGACCTGCCCGGCGGCATCACCCTGGCTTCCGCCGACATTTCCGGCCCCGTGATCGACCCCTGGGTCTGGTCTGCCGAAAGCGATGGCAAGTCGGTCATTGTCGACGGCTATGTGCCCGATGCCGACACCGCATCTGCCACGCTGGACACGGTTCGCGCGCATTTTCCGTCAGGCACTGCAATCGATGACCGCCAGAAGGTTGGTGAAGGCGCTCCGCCAAACGTGTCGGGCGCCATGTCAGTGGCCGTTCAGTTGCTGGGCAGGCTTGCCCATGGCAAGGCGGAACTGCGCGGCAATGATCTGTCCCTGTCCGGTGAGGCGCTGAGCGGTGCTTCGGCGAACGAAATCCGTGCTCAGGCACGAAATGCCTTGCCGAAAGGCTTCAATGGGCTTGCCGATGTCAGCCTTCGTTCAGTCGCGCAATTCGTGACCCCGGAAGCCTGCCAGAACGAGCTTGACCGTCTCATCAGGGACGATGTCATCCATTTCGAGTCAGGGAAATCCGCCATCAAGACCGATTCTTTCGGCTTGCTCGACCAGCTCGCCTTTGCAGCACAGCGTTGCCCGAAGGATCGTATCGAGATTGGCGGGCACACCGATTCGGACGGATCGGATGATTCGAACATGGTGCTGAGCCAGGATAGGGCGAACGCCGTGCGCGATTATCTCGTTCGCTCCGGGGTCTTCTTCAGCCGGCTGCTGGCGCGCGGTTATGGCGAGACCCAACCTGTCGCCAACAATTCCAGTGCGCAAGGCAAGGCGAGGAATCGCCGAATATCCTTCCAGGTCATCAAGTAAGGGAAAAATGATGTGGTATCTGGCTGAACAGATTATCTGGCTCCTGATCGTGGCATTTCTTGTCGGCATTTTCGTTGGCTGGATCACATCCGGCCAGACGGAAGCCTGACGGTCGCTGAACAGGAGAAACCGACATGACCATGTTCATTATCCAGTCAGCCCTTCTGCTGGCCATCGCATTCATTCTGGGATGTGTCCTGGGGTGCCTGCTTCATCGCCTGTTTGCGGCAAAACCGGTTGAATCGGCTGCTGCAACCGCCACCGCCGCAGCAGCTGCGACATCGTTGCCGCAATCCCCAGCACCTGCGTCAGCGCCAGTTGAACC
>JBATLL010000078.1:0-3628 GCA_049289295.1 Rhizobiaceae bacterium | reverse complement strand
CAACAGGCGGCCGGAATCTTTTGTGTCCCGGTTCACCTGTTTGCAGATCCGGGCAACACCTTGGGGTAGGGGAGGAAGAAGCCGCTCATGACAGTGCTGGCCTTTTTCATTGCCGTGCCGCTGACGGTCATCGCCCTGTTTCATCTTTCCTGGGCATTCGGCAGCTTCTGGCCTGCCGCCAGTGAAGAAAGTTTGGCCCGCACGGCCTTCGGCCTGCGCAATGCACAGGCAATGCCGCCTCGTTCCGCCTCCGCATTTGTGGGGATTGCCCTGCTGGCGGCTGCCTGCTGGCTTTGATGTGGCTGGCGCTGATTCCCTACACCCTGCCGCAGGGACTGGTCTGGCTCGGCATGATTGCTCTGGGCGCGGTTTTCCTTCTGCGCGGCGTGATCGGCTACATGCCACCCTTTCGCGCAAGGTTCAGCGCACAGCCCTTCGCAACGCTCGACAAGCGCTTCTATTCGCCACTCTGTCTGGTGATTGGCGCAGCCTACTTCCTGCTGCTCAGGTTACCGCTGCTCGGCCTATAGCACGACGATGGGGCTGCCCGGCTGGACGCGGTTGAACAGGTCGATGACATCCTGATTGATGAGGCGGATGCAGCCCGAAGATGCCTGCGTCCCGATCGACTTCCACTCCGGCGAACCGTGCAGGCGGAACAGCGTGTCCTGTCCGTCCTTGAAAATGTACATGGCGCGCGCGCCAAGCGGGTTCATCGGGCCAGGTGCCATGCCATTGCGGTACTGCTCAAGCTCGGGCTTGCGCGCCACCATTTCGGCAGGCGGCGTCCAGATTGGCCATTCTTTCTTGTACTGGATGATCGCGCGGCCAGACCAGGCAAAGCCTTCCTTGCCAATGCCCACGCCGTAGCGAATGGCTTCATTGCCGGGCTGCACCAGATACAGGTAACGGTTCTTCGTATCCACGACGACGGTGCCAGGCGCTTCGCCGGTAATGTTGGGCACGATGCGGCGCACGAAGCGCTGGTCCATTTCCTTGTATGGGATTGCAGGCAGCGAGATACCTCCATCCACGACTGCGTCATACATGTCCTTGGAATTCGTGATCCCCGCATCAACGCTGATCTGGGGAGTCAGGCTGGCCATCGGCGTCGAAAAGGCCGTGCGGTTGGCTTGATTGACGGATCCGGTAGCCGTCATGTCGACACCCGGTGGCGCGAAAAAGGTGCCAACACGCTCCGAAACGCATCCCGACAGACTGGCCGCAGCGACTAGTAGAACGATCAGGCGATTTGGCATGGTTGATTCAGGCCAGCCGGCTGGTGGGAACCAGTATCTGTCCATGGGACAGGCTTCTCGTGCCAGTCCGGTTCTTTCCAATGGTCGAATTCTGGGCAGTGTAAACCGCCTTTGCCTGGGCCTCGACTATTCTGGCGTTTCGACCAAAAGCGGAAAACAGCTCGGCCGCACTGCAGGATGCCGCAAAAGCCAGTCCCAACTGGTGAAGATGGCTTTTCCCGTAGCAGAAAGCTGCCGTACGCCAGCGCTGCGCCGATGACAATTGTTGGGCGATTCGCACGACAGCGTCGAATGGAAGCTTGTGCAGAGCCAGCAATTCCCTTTCATTTATAGGGCTTTGCGGTTCATTCAGGGCATTCCCGGAGATGGTTTTCATGGCGTTGATCCGGATTGACGTAAGGTAACGCTAGGGTACCGAGGGTTAACGCCGGGTTAATGAATTATAAAAAAACTGCAAACGCCTGAACGGCTGGCCTGCTTCGCCTGCACCCGACAGTCACGCGATGGAGGGCGATCTGGTCCGCACTCTCTCGCGCCAGACAATGATAAGGCCGCCCGCAACGATGAGGATAGACCCGGGAAACAGCCTGTCGAATGGCGCTTCGGAAAAGACGATCCAGCCCAGAACAAAGGAAAAGGGGATGCCGAAATATTCGAACGGCGACAGGTTGCCGGGATCGTTCATCCGATAGGCGGTGACCAGCAGGAGTGCCGCAGTGCCGCCAGCCATGCCCATGCACAGCAACAGTGGCAGGTCGCTGCCGATGATCGGCACGAAGCCGCTTGTCGTCGCCGTCAGAATTGTGGACAGGACGAATGCACTGACCACGGAATAGATGTTGATGAGCGGCGTTTCCACCTCGGCGGCAAACAGGCGTGTCGTCACGCTGGAACTTGCATAGCCGAGTGCCGCCAGAAGCGGCAGCAGGGCATACCAGTCGAAAATGTCACTGCCTGGCTTCATCACCAGAACGATGCCGGAAAATCCGCCCATAACAGCCATCCATCGCCAGAAGCCGACCCTGTTGCCCAGTAGCGGAACCGAAAGAGCGGTGACGAACAGCGGCCCTGCAAATCCAATTGTGGACGCGGTGGCGAATTCAAGCCGCGTCAGGGACAGGTAGAAGCAGAATTGCGCGCCCACGATCATTGCCCCACGCAGGAGGGCAAGTTTCCACCTTTCGAGCTTCCAGGGACGTCCTGCTGCCTGCCATGTGCGGCTGCGCGTCAGCATGATGATGCTCGGTATCAGGCCGAACAGATTGCGCAGCATGGACAGTTGCTGCACCGGATAACCGCTGCTCATCTGCTTGATGATAATGCCCATCACGTCGAACAGGAACACGGCGAAGAGCAGGATCAGGACCGCGCGCAGGAACGAGGAATTGCCGGGAGAATTCAAACTGGACCCACGCTTTTTGCGATACGAGAATTTCGACCCTATTCCCGACTGCGCGCCGAGGGAAGCAGATAACCTTCCAGCGCACGAAGTTTTGCCCTTCGGGTCGATTTATTCCCAGGTGCAGAACATTTTTCTGCTTGCATGGCTCTACAGGGAGAAAATTTCTCCAAAGTCCGAAAAGATCGCATCTGGCTGTTTTCAGTTTCCGCTCCTGGCTTCCTATCTTTCATGCATCGCCAAACGATGGATGAAAAATTGCGATGAACCGGATTGCTGAACTTGAAAAGAACGTCTTTACCGCAGCCCATATCGGGCCGCAGGACGTTGCTTTCCTCGCGCGTTCGGGTTTTGGCACCATCGTTTGCAACCGGCCCGATGAGGAACTGGAAGGCGAAATGAAAAGTGTGCAGGCACGCTCGCTTGCCGCCCGCCACGGTCTTGCCTTTCACTATCTGCCGGTCTGGAACTTCGATGTGGCCGACGAGGTCAATGTCACGGCGTTCCGCGAACTCCTGGACAGCATCAAAGGGCCGGTACTCTTCTACTGCCGCTCTGGCCGGCGCAGCACGCTTCTATGGGCGCAGGCTTCCGCTGGACGCCTTGGCATCGACACTGTCGTTTCAGCCGCTGAACAGGCTGGCCATGATCGTGAAACGGTGCACACGCTTGTCAGCGCGAATGCAGGCCTCGAACTCGCAGCCTGATCTGCCAATCTGATCCGCCAGATTGTTCGCTATGTCTCCTTCAATCATTTGCGAACGGCAAACCACCACCCCTTTTTCTTTTCTCAGGCGCTGAAACGCCAAAAGGCTCCGGTTTCCCGGAGCCCTTCGGAGGAGAGTGGTAGCTGTCTGCTTAGTGGCAGACGCGTACCTTCTTCCAGTGGTAGCCATAGTAGCCCCACACCTTGATCTTCTTCCAGTGGCAGACGGGCTGGTAATAGTAGTTCGAGTAGCCGCCGCCGTAG
>JBATLL010000077.1:0-59180 GCA_049289295.1 Rhizobiaceae bacterium | reverse complement strand
GCATGGATGATTATCTCACCAAGCCGGTCTCGCCAGAACGCCTCGAGGCCAAGATCGCACAATGGCTCGAACCAGCCGCAACCCGCGCAATCGCAGGCTAGAACACAGGAAAGTTCACGCCGAGGCTGGAAAATCCCTGATTTGGCTCAGGCCATCAGGCGTGATTTCCACGATGCTGCCCGGTGGTATGGATTGCCAGCGTGCGCTCTCGCCATCAAGCGGTTCGGAAACGAGACACACACCATTGTCACCGGTTTGTCCCAGATAAAGTGTCGGGCAAATTGCGTCGCTTGAATATCTGAAGCCGTAGACACTCCGCCCATCGCTGAGCGCGGCGGTAAGGCGAACAAGGGGATCGATGCCGGTCTGCCGGCAGGCGGAAATCACAATGTCGACCGCCTTGCCCATTGCCTGCGCAACATCCGGTTCCCCTACCTGTTCCCCTCTCTGTTCCCCGGCCAGTTGCATCATCAGCAAAAAGAGAAACTCCGAATCTGTCGAGCCTGCGCGCTGGGCGTAGAATGCGTCATCAAGCTGTGTTTCCAGACAGCGGCGCACGCGTTCGAAATTACCGATCTGGCCGTTATGCATGAAACTCCATTTCCCGCAGGCGAAAGGATGGCAGTTCTGGCGGCTTGTCGCTGACCCGGTCGAGGCGCGAATATGGGCCATGAAGAGCGGTGAGCGAATCTGGCTTGTCAGGCTCTTCAGATTGCAATCGGACCAGGCTGGCAGGACATCGCGGTAAAGGCCCGGCTCTTCGCGTTCCCCGTACCAGGCCAGTCCGAAGCCATCGCCATTGATCCGCGTCTTGCACTCCTGCGCCGCATGCGACTGCACGATCAGCGAGTTGGAAGGCGCTGTTACAAGATCGGAAATGAAAACCGGTTCACCCCGGTAGGCTACCCAGCGGCACAAACGCGTCAGTTTCCGCGATTTGCAATGCGCACATGCAGGCGTTTGACAATGTTGCTCGCGGTTTTCTCGAACAGGCAGGGGATCAGAGCGTGTACGAGTGCGGCGAGACCGGCAACAAGCAGCGTTCCGGCAAAACGCAGTGCGAAGAGGAAATGTTCGCCATAGCTCTCATCGACGGATTGGGGGTGTTCGATGAAAAGACGATTGATGATCCGGGTCATGTTTTCTCCTCCGCAAAAATGGTCGCGCCGTCACTGCGCAAGGGGGAAAATGCCCCAATTCCCATGGGAACCAATCCCAAAATTCTGTTGCCTCGAAGATAAAATGGGATAAATATCCCAATAATGGGTGCGATAGATGAATTTGATCTCAAGATTCTGCGCGAGCTGCAACGCGATGGCTCGCTTTCTGCCGAATCGCTGGCGGAAAAGGTCAACCTGTCACGCAATGCCGCCTGGCGCAGAATGCGCCGGCTTGAAGATGAAGGATACCTGAAGGCGCGCGTTGCGCTCGCCGATCCCGAAAAGCTCGGGCTTGGGCTTGCGGTCGTCATTCTGGTACGCACAGGGTCGCACGACCCGGACTGGCTCGAGCGGTTTCGCCTGGCTACCCTGTCCATGCCGGAAATCATTTCCGTGTGGCGCATGAGCGGCGATCTTGACTATGTGCTGCGCGCGCGCGTCCGCGACATGAAGGGCTATGACCGGCTCTATCAGAGACTGATTTCCAAGGTGCCGCTTGCTGATGTCTCGGCATCCTTCGTCATGGAGGAAATCAAGGAAACAACGGAACTGCCGGTGACGGCCACGGGAGAGTAGGGAGAACGGGTGAAATGACTCGCAGCATCGAAGTGGGAGTGGTTTGCCTTCCTCACGCGCAGGGGCTCGAATTGCCAGCTTACGAGACGTCCGGCAGTGCTGGCATGGATTTGCGGGCAGCCATCGAAGATACCATGTGGCTCGAACCAGGTGCGCGCTCGCTCGTGCCAACTGGCCTGATTCTCGAATTGCCAGGCGGATTCGAGGCCCAGATACGGCCGCGTTCCGGCCTTGCCCTCAAGCATGGCGTCACCTGTCTCAACACCCCTGGCACGATTGACAGCGACTATCGCGGTGAAGTGGGTGTTCTTCTTGTCAATCTGGGGGGCGAGCGATTCGAGATCACCCGCGGTATGCGCATCGCCCAGGCTGTCGTCGCGCCAGTCACCCAGGCGGCACTTGTTGAAAAGCAACTCGCAGGAACCACGAAGCGCGGTTCCGGGGGGTTTGGATCGACAGGCCTGTGATCAAACAAACTGGGTTGGTTCGGCGTCCTGATCACGAATTTCAGGGAGCCTGAACCTAACGTCCCCTATCGTCTTCTTCGAAATGGCTTGCTGTCCCGCCACCGCTTGTCCTGGTTGATTTGTGCGCGATTTGCGCCCCGAAGCGAAAGTTCTTCCCTGTCAGGCGCGGATTTTGAACGGCTGGTTTTGGCTAGCCGACGCCATTGCTGCTAGTCTCCGCGCGACCTAGAGTATCGGTGCGCCCCGCGTTCGAGGCGCCCAGTGAGCGGAGCAGATCCATGCCAAGAAAGCCCGGCCGAGGCCGTATCTATGATTCCATCATCCAGACCATCGGCGACACACCCATTGTGCAGCTCTCGAAGCTAGCCAGTGCCGAAAAGGCAAAAGGCAACATCCTGGCAAAGCTGGAATTCTTCAATCCGATTGCCTCGGTCAAGGATCGTATCGGCGTCGCGATGATCGAAGCAATGGAAGAGGCCGGACAGATTGCGCCTGGAAAATCGGTTCTTGTCGAACCAACCTCCGGCAACACGGGCATTGCCCTTGCCTTCGCCGCAGCCGCAAAGGGCTATCGCCTCATTTTGACAATGCCTGAAACCATGTCGCTTGAAAGGCGCAAGATGCTCGCCTTCCTTGGCGCAGAACTGGTGTTGACGGAAGGCCCAAAGGGAATGAAGGGCGCTATCGCCAAGGCTGAGGAAATCGCCGCTTCAACAAAGGGAGCGGTGATACCGCAGCAGTTTCAGAATCCGGCCAATCCTGAAATTCACAGACGTACCACTGCGCTAGAAATCTGGAACGATACCGGCGGCAATGTGGATTACTTCGTTTCAGGCATCGGAACTGGCGGCACCATCACCGGTGTTGGCCAAGTGCTGCGCAAGAAGAACAAGGACATTCGCGTCATCGCAGTTGAGCCAGCCGATTCACCGGTCCTTTCCGGCGGGCAGCCAGGCCCGCACAAGATCCAGGGCATTGGTGCAGGTTTCGTGCCGGGCGTCCTCGACACCACCATCTATGACGCGGTCGAGCAGGTTACGAATGATGAGGCATTCGAGATGGCGCGAAAGGTGGCAAGGCTGGAAGGTGTGCCGGTTGGCATCTCTTCAGGTGCTGCCTTGACGGCTGCAGTGCGCATTGCAAAGCGCAAGGAAGCAGCGGGCAAGAACATTGTTGTCATCATTCCAAGCTTTGCCGAGCGTTACCTTTCCTCGGCACTGTTTGAAGGCATCGGATAGTCGGCAGGCACCTTGTCGGAAACAGCCCGGCGGGCCACATCGAGGATCACGATTTCCAGTGGCTCGCCGACGCCTTCGATGCGGCCAGCAACATGGCGCGGCTGAAGTTCCCCGTGATAGCCCTGGTCACAGGCCAGTTGCCAGCAATCGCGTTGGGCGATCAGCCGGGTGTCCAATATCTTGTTCTGCTTTTCAAGCTTGGCGGAAAGGTTCACCGCTGAGCCGATCACCGTCATTTCAAGGCGGCCATTCCCGCCAACAGCGCCCCAGACCACCGTACCGGAGGCAATACCAATGCCGATCCGGATGTCCCGCAGGTGACTGGAGGACGGATCGACAGCCCAGCGGTCTGCCTCTGCAAGAATGGCTTCCGCTGCCGCAAGCGCATTTGCAGCGTGGCTTTCGCGATGGGACCCGATACCGAAATTCGCCATGATCCCGTCACCCATGAACTTGTCGATGACACCGCCATGGCTCTGGAGAATGGGGATGATGCGTTCCTGATAGCTGGAAAGCAGCGCAACCACTTCGCTGGCGTCCATTCTTGCGGCCAGAAGCGTGAATCCGCGAATGTCGATATTGACGATTGTCGCTTCCTGTTTCTCGCCAGTGCCTGCTGCAAGCGGACCTGTGCCTGAGCGGATCGTCCCTGCCACCGAATGATCGAAGAAGCGCGAAAGATCCTGCGCGGCAGTCTGTTCGGAAATCGCTGTCACGAGCATGTTGTTCGAACCATTCACCGCCAGGGCCAGCACGCCCGTCACCATCAGGATCGAGATGATCTTGTCGAACTCCGCGCCGATCAGGATACTGTTTGAAGTGAGATATTGCACGTAGGAGCGGGTGAGCATGTTGTCGCCCGGGTCTATTCGGGTGACGTATAGTATCATCACCACCCAGCCTGTCGCTGCGGTCAGCCCGGCTGCGAGAACGAACTTCGGATGGAAACGCAGCGCACGGATCGAGATGAAAATGAAAACATAAAGCAGCGCAGGCGCCTTCATGATGAAGGATGCCGGCTGCATGTACTGGATGTGGAACGAAATCATCAGGCCATACAACAAGGCGAAATCGAACAGGATTGATATGAAGGAGGCCCAGTCGGGTGGTTCACGCCGCAGTCCCCACGCCAGGCCGAACAAGGACAATGCAAGATAGGCAATCAGCACGTAAGGCACCGGGGAGAAAGCACCGGAAGGGCTAGTCTTGGGTGAAATCGCATAGATGAAGCAGAACATGCATACGATCAGCAGCTGGATGATGCGAAGCAGCACCTCGTTCGACCATTCGCGTTGGCGAATTGCCTCGCGCACTCTGGACGGCAGTTGCTCGATCTTTGGACGGGAGAGGAAACTGCTGAGGATATCGGCCTTGAAATTCATTGTATGATCCGCATTCCGGCATGTTTCACCGGTAGCGCATCATAGCATGGCTATGCCCGTTTCCAGATCAAAAGATGGAAAGCGCGGCGTGATGAGTATGGTCTATGTTGTCGCCAGTCTGGCCGGATTGCCCTGCTTTTCGGCTCAATTGCCTGCTGGTGGATAACACAGGGCCGCAAGGTCGCTGAAAAGGCTATTGCCGTTCACCAGGTTCAATCCCGCCGAAAGGATTGAACGTGACCTGGCTGCATCCATTACCGGCAGTGTCATCGCTTCGAATTTTTCAATGAACTCGGCTTCTCCAAGCGGTGCTTCGAGGCCGCCACGCGCCGGTGTATCGCCGGATTCGATCTGGCGTCCGTCATGCGTGGTCACGATGATGTCGGACCAGCGCCCGGCAGGAAAACGGACATTGTGCCGCTCAGCCTCCGTGATGCTTATCCGCGGCAGAAGTGCAGCAATTGCTGGATCCTGCAGTGCCGCCCCTTCGATATGCTCCGGCCCGACCCTGCGATGATGAAGCATGGTAGCAACCGCAAACTTCAGGCTGTACTGCGCCTGAGATGTCGTTGTGGGCATGCCGTCAAACAGCCTCGAGGCCTCATGGAAGGTGTTGATATGGATGTTTTTCACATCCGCTTCGCCGACCCCATGCGTGACCATGACAGAACGCAGCGCATCAATCGCCGCGTGCGCCCACCTGCATATCGGGTAGGGCTTGATATAGTTGGCATCGACGGTCCATCGCTTCCCCAGATCGGACCATATCGCAGCAGCATCCTTCGCTTCGGCTGTTATCGCCGGTGCGCCCTGGAACCCGTCCGCTGCCAGCATGACAGCCTGCACTCCAACCAGTGCGCCCATGCCTGACCCATCGTGCAGCATGGTTGGATGATCGATCTCGCGCATCATCTGGCTTCGTGGCCCGTGATATTCGGCGATGCCCAATGCGTTTCGCAACGCTTGCGGGCCCAGCCCCAGCAACCTGCAGCCCAGTGCTGCGACACCCAGCCCGTTCCAGGCTCCGGAAGTGTGGTAGTCGCTGACGCTGGCATGAAGTGCCGTCCCGGCCCTGGCAGCAACTTCATAGGCAACCACGATTGCTTCCAGCGCCCCTCTCCCGCTCAAATCCGGGCAGCGCTCGGCGAAGGCAAATAGTGCCGGTATCACCGCGCAGCCTATATGTCCCTTGGTTGGGTAATAGCCGTCATGTGCGTCCAGATTGTCTGTTTGCGTGGCTGCGGCGAAAGCTGCGCCTGCCATCGAGACCTTGCGACCGTCAAAAAGGATGGGCGCCTCGCTTTGCTCATCACCTGTCGCCAGGAAGCGCACCGCGTGGCTCCGCGCGATCCGCGAAACTTCAAGCATGGAAGCACCCGCGGTTACCGAAAGCGTGTCCACGAGCAGGCGCGCAGCCATGGCCATCGTTGCAGGTGGGATCTTGGGCCTTTTGCCGAGAATAAAATCGGCAAGACGCTCGAACTGTCCTTCGCCAATCTCGATCCTGTCCCCGCCAGCAATCATCATCTTACCCCGACATTTCACCCGTTGCGCTGCCAAAAGGCGGTTGCAATTCCTATCACGCAATCCTTCCCGGCGAAAAGGCTGGATCCGGCTGCTGCCAACCGTGTGGTGACGACAGCGGCGCGCTGTGGCATCCCATTATCATTTGTAAGAAACCTTATGAGTATGTAGGGTGAACCGGGGCTTGTGACGGGGAGAATCAACTGACATGCGCGGGATTTCGCTCGTATTCTTTGCAACCGGTGTTGCTTGTGTATGCATCGGCATGTGCTGGGGCATCTGGATGGGAATATCGGATGACCACACCTTTGCACCGGCCCATGCTCACCTGAATCTGGTAGGCTGGGTCACAATGGCCTTGTTCGGCGTCTACTATCATCTTGTGCCTGCCGCCGCATCGACGCAGCTGTCGCGTATTCACTACGCGCTTGCACTCATCGGCGTGGTGATGATGGTTCCGGGGATCGTGATGGTCCTGGACGGCAGAACACAGATGTTCGCAAAGGCCGGATCGCTGTTCACGCTGGCATCCATGCTCGTTTTTGCCTACACGGTCTGGCGAAACAAGGCCGATCCGGTTGCTGTGTGAGTGTAGCGGGGTCCCGGGCTCATAAAGCCTGACCAGTAAACGATTCCCGATTGCCCGCTTTGGCGGATGCCGTTTCCCTCTGGCACGGCAGGAGTCAACTTGTCGGCTTGTCAGGCTGCAATCGGTGAGCCGCGGATAGCCTTCGAACAACAGTCCTTATGCATTTCTGTTGTTCCGCGCTCACACCTAAGCGTTTTCCACTTGAAAAGGTACCCTTCGAAGGAGCAAATAGGGTCAAACACACCTCCCCCACGCAAGGCAGATTGCGATGAAGATCGGTATTCTTGAAACAGGCCGCCTTCCCGAAGAGCTCGCAAGGAAGCATGGCGACTATCCGGCGATGTTTGCACGCCTTCTCGACGGACAGGGGTTCAAATTCAGGAGCTGGCCCGTCCTGGACGGCAAGTTTCCCGATTCCGTCCATGCCTGCGACGGATGGCTGATTACCGGTTCGCGTCACGGCGCCTATGAAGGCCATGACTGGATCCCGCCACTCGAGGAATTCATTCGCAAGGTGTACAAGGCGGGCATACCGCTGGTTGGCATCTGCTTCGGCCACCAGATCATGGCGCAGGCGCTGGGCGGCAAGGTCGTCAAGTTCGATGGCGGATGGGGCCTGGGACGCAACCGCTATGTGAACAAGGATGGCAAGGAATTCGAATTGCACGCCTTGCATCAGGATCAGGTGGTGGAATGCCCACCCGATGCCGTCGTCACGGCATCAAGCCCCTTCTGCGAGAATGCCGCCTTCGCGTACCGAGGCAATGCCATCAGCTACCAGCCGCATCCCGAGTTCACGGCGCAGTTCATGCACGATCTCATCGAGGTCCGCAAAGGCCAGGTCTTGCCAGTTGATCTGGCCGATGCAGCACTCAAGGACCTGGGCAGTGAACTCGATTCAGGCAAGATTGCCGTCGAGATCGCGGAGTTCTTCAAGCGCAGCGTCCGCAAGGCCGCCTGAATCCTGTCCATTGGCGGTCGGATACGCCGATTTTCCCATAGGAAATAGGGGTGCCTTTGAATAGAATGCACCGCACAAACCGTGATATCTGGAGGGTGACATGGGAAAGCCGTCCCTGAACGCCGCGCAAGACAATGCCATTTTGACGGATGAGAATCGCAATGGCATTCGGCGTCTGACACTCAACAATCCCGCGAGGCGTAACAGCCTGTCGGAAGGCATGATGGCCGCGCTGCAGTCGGCGCTTGATGATGCGGCAGACGATCCGCAGACCCGTGTCATCGTCATTGGCCACAACGGGCCTGCCTTTTCCGCCGGGCACGACCTGCGGGAACTGGACGCCGGGCGAAAGGCACCAGATGCCGGGCGGGCCTATTTCACCGATATCATGCGCCGTTGCGCGACCTTGATGCAGACTGTGGTCAATCATCCACGGCCAGTCATTGCCGACATTCGTGGCATTGCCACTGCTGCTGGTTGCCAGCTGGTGGCGAGTTGTGACCTGGTGATTGCCAGCGAGCAGTCACGTTTTGCCACACCTGGCGTCAATATCGGCCTGTTCTGCTCGACGCCCATGGTCGCCCTGTCGCGCAAGGTAGGTCAGAACCATGCGATGGAAATGCTCCTGACCGGTGAATTCATCGATGCCACCAGAGCCGCGGAAATCGGACTTGTCACCCGCGTGGTCGCGGAGCAGGAGCAGGATGAAGCGGTTAATGCACTTGCCCAGACCATTGCGTCAAAATCCCTGATGACGCTCAAGACCGGCAAACAGGCGTTCTATGTTCAGGCAGACATGCCGCTGGCCGAGGCGTATGACTATACCGCCGATGTCATGATCTCCAACATGCTCAAGTACGATGCCCGAGAGGGCGTTCAGGCCTTTCTTGAAAAGCGCCAGCCCGAATGGCGCGATGAGTGAAACCGGTTAGATGAAGGCAAATAACGTGGCAAACCCGTATGAGACCGATCTCGACCGAAATCCGGCGAATTTTCAGCCCCTTTCGCCTGTAACATTTCTGGAGCGCGCGGCCAGGACGTTCCCTGACCATTGTGCAATCGTTCACGGCAGCCTGCGTGTGAGCTACCAGCAGTTCTGGGAAAGGTCGCTCAAACTGGCCGATGCCCTGAAGCGCCATGGCATGGGCAAGGGCGACACGGTTTCCGTCATGCTTTCCAACACGCCGGCAATGCTGGAATGCCACTTCGCGGTACCGATGGTGAAGGCAGTCCTGCACTCGATCAATACACGGCTGGACGCAGCGATCATTGCCTTTCAGCTGGATCACGCTGAAAGCCGGTTGGTGATTGTCGATCGCGAATTTTCTGGTGTGATGGCTGAAGCACTCAAGATCGCCAGGGTGAAGCCGTTTGTCATCGACTATGATGACCCGCAATATGGCGAGGATGCCCCATACCCGAAGGGCGAGCGCATTGGCTCGGCTGACTATGAAGCGTTTCTGTCAAGCGGTGCTGAGGGATTCCAGTGGGAAATGCCCGATGACGAATGGGACTCGATCTCGCTCAATTACACTTCCGGAACAACGGGCAATCCAAAGGGCGTTGTGTACCATTATCGCGGTGCAGCGCTCATGGCATACAACAATACGATCCATGCTGGACTGACGCAGCATTCCGTCTACCTCTGGACGCTGCCGATGTTCCATTGCAATGGCTGGTGTTTCCCTTGGACCCTCGCTGTGACCGCTTCTACCCATGTCTGCCTGCGGTGGGTTCGCTCCAGGGCAATGTATGATGCCATTGCCGATGAGGGCGTTACGCATCTTTGCGGCGCGCCCGTTGTCATGTCCACGCTCCTGAACGCGCAGGAAAGTGAAAAGCGGGAATTTCCGCAGACAGTCACATTCAACACGGCAGCTGCACCACCTCCCGAAGCGGTCCTTTCCGGCATGGCCGATGCCGGCTTCCAGGTAACGCATCTTTACGGTCTCACGGAGACCTATGGCCCTGCAGTCGTCAACGAATGGCACAGCGACTGGAACAGCCTTGATTCCAGGGCACGCACGGCCAGGAAGGCGCGCCAGGGCGTACGTTATGCCGGCCTTGAAGGTCTGAGCGTGCGTGATCCCGAAACCATGCAGGAAACACCGCATGATGGCGAGACGATCGGCGAGGTGATGTTCCGTGGCAACATCGTCATGAAGGGGTATCTGAAAAACAGGTCTGCCTCGCACGAAGCCTTCGCCGGTGGCTGGTTCCATTCAGGTGATCTGGGCGTGATGCATTCCGATGGTTACATCCAGTTGAAGGACCGCTCGAAGGACATCATCATTTCGGGCGGCGAGAACATCTCGTCCATCGAGGTTGAAGATGCGCTTTACAAGCACCCTGCCGTGTCATCGTGCGGCGTTGTGGCGAAACCTGACGAGAAGTGGGGCGAAACACCAGTGGCCTATGTCGAGCTGAAGCCTGGAAAGATCGCAAGCGAAGCGGAGATCATCGAACATTGCCGCTCGCTGCTGGCGCGATTCAAGTGTCCCAGGCAGGTTATCTTCACGGAGATTCCAAAGACCTCGACAGGAAAGATCCAGAAATTCGTCCTGCGAGAGCAGGCGAAAAAACTGGTCGGTTAAGGCCATGAATCACGACGCCTACGACGACGCCTACATCTTGGGAGTTCTGCGCGCAGTCAAATCCGTGGCGATTGTTGGCGCCTCGGCGAACACCGTCAGGCCCTCGTTTTTCGTGACAAGATATCTTGCGTCAAAAGCCTATCAGGTGTTTCCGGTCAATCCCGGCCATGCAGGGCGTGAGATTGCCGGCCTGATGACATATGCATCCCTGGCGGATATTCCGGCTCCTGTCGACATGGTGGACATTTTCAGGAACAGCGACGCCGCATTGGGCGTGGTCGAAGAGGCACTCGGACTAGATCCGCTGCCAAAGGCGATCTGGATGCAGCTGGGCGTGCGAAACGACAAGGCGGCCGCACTTGCCGAAGCAAAGGGTGTCTCGGTCATCATGAACCGTTGCCCAAAGATCGAGTATGCAAGACTGTGCGGCGAAATCGGATGGGCGGGTGTTTCCTCCGGCAAGATTTCGTCGAAAAAACCGAAGCTTCAATCGGGTTTCCAGCGCTTCGCCATCAAGGACAGCTAGGCGGAGCCTTGCAGCCGGTAACAGCCAGGGCACTGGCTGTGATCAAGCCATAACCTGGGCGATGACTTGGGCCATGACTGGAAGATGTCATGAAATTCTGACGCCTTGCCGCCTGGAGAACAAAATTTCCCGCCGAGCGGGAATCCGCGCCAAACACATGCTGTCCCGCTGGCGAGGTTTGTGGAATCCTTGACCATTGTTGCATTGCAAGGAGTGAGACATGTCCGACAACCAACCCGGCTTTTCCACACTGGCCGTTCACGCCGGGTCGCAACCGGACCCAGCCACCGGTGCCAGGGCCACCCCGATCTACCAGACAACCAGCTTCGTATTCGATGATGTCGACCAGGCCGCAGCCCTGTTCGGCCTGCAGGCCTTCGGCAATATCTACACCCGCATCACCAATCCGACGACTGCCGTTCTTGAAAGCCGGGTCGCCGCGCTCGAGGGTGGTACGGCAGCCCTTGCTGTCGCTTCGGGCCATGCCGCCCAACTTGGCGTGTTCCATACGCTTCTCAGGCCGGGTGATGAATTCATTGCCTCCACCAAGCTCTATGGTGGTTCGATCAACCAGTTCAATCACTCATTCAAGAGCTTCGGCTGGAATGTCGTATGGGCAGACCCTGATGATCTTTCGGCGTTTGAAAAGGCAGTCACACCACGAACGCGCGCAATCTTCATCGAAAGCCTTGCCAATCCGGGCGGCGTCGTCACCGACATTGCAGCCATAGCCGCGGTCGCGAAAAAGGCGGGTGTTCCGCTGATCGTCGACAACACGCTCGCAACACCATATCTGTGCCGCCCGATTGAACATGGCGCGGATATTGTCGTGCATTCCCTGACCAAGTTCATGGGCGGCCACGGCAACTCGATGGGTGGTATCATCGTCGATGGCGGCACATTTGACTGGACAGCTTCTGGCCGTTACCCGCTCCTGTCGGAACCGCGTCCTGAATATCAGGGTCTGACCATTCACGAGACTTTCGGCAATTTCGGATTTGCCATCGCCTGCCGCGTGCTTGGTCTGCGCGATCTGGGCGCGGCCATCTCGCCTTTCAACTCCTTCCTCATTCTGACCGGTATCGAGACACTGCCGCTGAGAATGGAAAAACACTGTGCCAACGCCCTTGAGGTTGCCAGATACCTCGAAGCCCATCCAGCCGTTGCCTGGGTTCGCTATGCCGGTTTGCCCGCAGATCCAGGTCACGGCTTGCACAGGAAGTACATGCCAAAGGGTGCAGGCGCCGTGTTCACCTTCGGTCTGAAGGGTGGATATGATGCTGGCGTGGGACTGGTGGGCGCGGTTGAGCTCCTGTCGCACGTCGCCAATATCGGCGACACTCGCAGCCTGATCATCCACCCGGCCTCCACCACGCATCGCCAGCTTTCCGACGAGCAGAAAAAATCTGCAGGCGCTGGACCGGATGTGGTGAGACTGTCGATTGGAATCGAGGATGCAGCAGACATCATTGCCGATCTTGCAGCAGCACTCGAAAAAGCGGGCGCCTAGGCGCCCGTTTGTCGTTCAAGCGTTGATCACACGAGCGCTCAGTCCGTGTCCCCTCGCTTGGAAACACGGCGTTTCTCAAGCAGTGAGGCTGCGACGACTCCGGTTGCCACGATACAGATCAGGATCGTCGACAATGCGTTGATCTCAGGCGAGACGCCAAGGCGCACAGCCGAATAGATCTTGATCGGCAGGGTGGTTGCACCTGGCCCGGTCGTGAAGGATGCAATCACCAGGTCATCGAGCGACAGCGTGAAGGCAAGCAGCCAGCCTGCAATCACGGAAGGCGCGATGATCGGCAGCGTCACCGAGAAAAAGGCGTCGAGCGGCGAACAGCCAAGGTCAAGCGCCGCTTCCTCCAGTGACTGATCAAAGCTCACGAGACGTGAGGAGACTACCACCGCGACATAGCACATGGCAAAAGTCGTGTGCGCCAGCACGACCGTGAACAGCCCGCGGTCGATGTTGAGGGCGATGAACAGCAGCAGGAGCGACAGGCCGGTTATGACCTCCGGCATCACAAGTGGCGCATAGACCATGCCGGAAAACAGGGTCCGGCCACGAAAGCGCCCAGCCCTCACCAGCACGTAGGCTGCAGCTGTGCCCAGGATGGTTGAAAAGGTTGCAGTCAGAAGCGCTACCCTGAGAGTGACCCAGGCGGCATCGAGCATCGCCTGGTTCTGCATCAGTTCCCCGTACCATTTGGTCGAGAAGCCAGCCCATACAGTGACGAGTTTCGATTCATTGAAACTGTACACGACCAGAATGAGGATCGGCAGGTAGAGGAACGCGAAGCCCAGCGTGAGGGATGTTGCGTTGAACCAGGTAAACTTGCGTGTCATGGCCTACCTCCCCGCGTCCTGCTGGCGCTCCAGCTGGCGTTGGAAAATCACGATCGGCACCACAAGGAACAGAAGGAGTGTGATTGCCACAGCCGAAGCTACCGGCCAGTCGCGGTTGGAGAAGAATTCGTTCCACAAGGTCTTGCCCATCATCAGTGTTGACGAACCGCCAAGCAGGTCGGGAATGACGAATTCACCCATTGCCGGAATGAAGACGAGGAAACATCCGGCGATGATGCCGGGCACTGCAAGTGGCAGCGTGACCAGCCAGAAGGCGCTGAATCGGGTGCAGCCCAGATCGATGGCAGCCTCCAGCAACGACTCGTCCATCTTCTCCAGGGTCGAGTAGATCGGCAGAACCATGAACGGAAGGTAGGAATAGACGATGCCGATATAGACCGCCGTTGGCGTGTTCATGATCTGCAGCGGTTCTGAAATGAGCCCCGTCCAGATCAGGAACTGGTTCAGGAAGCCCTCACTGCGAAGAATTCCGATCCAGGCATAGACCCGGATCAGGAAGCTGGTCCAGAACGGCAGGATGACCAGCATCACGAAGATGGAGCGCCATTTTTCCGAAGTGCGCGCCATGGCATAGGCAAGTGGAAAGGCCACGAGCAAAGCCATGAATGTTGAAAACAGTGCAATCTTCAGGCTCGACAGGAACGCGTTGACATAAAGCGAATCGTCAATCAGCCACTGGTAACTCTCCAGATCGATGCCTGACAGGAATTCCGAAATGCCAGCCAGCCCCTTCGAAAGGTCGAGCAGGGGCGAATAGGGCGGCTGGGCTATCACAGTGTCTGAAAAGGATATCTTCAGAACGATCAGGAACGGCGCCAGAAAGAACAGCAGCAGCCACAGATAGGGTATTGCGATCAGGAACCAGCGGCGCGGGCTTGAATTGCTCATGTCAGCCTCAATCTGTCAGAAGGACGCTGGAGCCGGGTGTCCAGGAAAGCCAGACTTCATCGTCCCAGCTGATTTCCCGGTTGGCATTCCGCCTGCGATTTGCTTCCTGTGCCTTGATCACCGCGCCATCTGGAAGGCGCACATGGTAGGTCGACAAATTTCCGTAATAGCCGATATCTTCCACCACGCCCTTGATTGCATTGTCGCCGCCGGCCGGCTTCTTGAGCGAAATGGCAATCTTGGCAGGCCTGATGGCAAGCCAGCATTTCTGGCCCTTGTCGAGAGCAGCCGAAGCCGGGCCAGGCTGTCCGACAAACGATGCGCCATCCTTCTCGCGGGTGAAGCGCACCATCGGTTCCGCTGACTTGGCCACCTTTCCTGCAGAAACTCCCTCCAGCAGGTTCACATCGCCGATGAAGTCAGCGACAAATCGCGAGACCGGATTTTCATAAATGTCCACTGGCGTGGCGACCTGAGCCAGAACGCCATGGTTCATGAGACCGATGCGCGAGGCAACGGTCATGGCCTCCTCCTGGTCATGCGTAACGATGATGAAGGTGGTTCCAAGCTTTTCCTGGATGTTCATCAGTTCGAACTGGGTCTGCTCGCGCAGCTTCGCGTCGAGCGCGCCAAGCGGTTCATCGAGCAGTAGCAGTTTCGGATTCTTCGCCAGGGAACGGGCAAGGGCAACGCGCTGGCGCTGGCCGCCCGACATCTGGTGTGGCTTGCGCTTGGCAAATGGCTTGAGCTGCACGAGCTGGAGCATTTCCTCCACCCGCCCGGCGATTTCGCTGCGCGGCATGTCGGAACGCTTCAGGCCGAACGCAATGTTCTGCTCGACTGTGAGATGAGGAAACAGCGCGTAGGACTGGAACATCATGTTCACAGGGCGTTTGTTCGCGGGAATTGGCGAAATGTCCTGCCCGTCGAGCAGGATTCGGCCCGAAGTGAGTGACTCGAAGCCAGCCAGCATGCGCAAGAGCGTGGTCTTGCCGCAGCCCGATGGACCAAGAAGCGCGAAGAACTCGCGCGGATAGATTTTCAAAGATACGCCGTCGACCGCTGTGAAGTCGCCAAACTTCTTGCGGACATTTTCAAACTCCACCAGCGGCTTTGCACTGTCGTCCAACCAGGGTGCAAAAACCTGCTTGCCTGCATTGCGCGCAGACTTGCTTGCTGCCTCAACTGCCATCTGAATTGTTCCCCATGACAAGAAAGCGGCCCCCAGTGGGGACCGCTCTGCTTCTTATTGACCGGTTGTGATCTTGGTCCACATCCGGGTAACAAGCCGTGTGGTCTTTGGATCGTAGGGTGTTGTCACAAACAGCTTCTTGGTGGTTTCCTCATCGGGATAGATGGTGTTGTCGCCGATCAGGTCAGCCTCGAGCAGTGGCTGGGACGCCTTGTTGCCGTTGGCGTAGTAGACATAGTTTGATGCCTTGGCGATCACTTCTGCCCGCATCATGTAGTCGATGAAAGCATGGGCTTCTGCGACATTCTTCGCATCGGCGGGAATTGCCATCTGGTCAAACCAGAGATTGGCGCCTTCCTTGGGGATCGAATAGGCAATCTCGTTGCCATTGTCCGCTTCGCTTGCGCGGTCAGCAGCCTGGATCACGTCACCCGACCATCCGATCGCAAGGCAGATATCGCCATTGGCGAGCGCATTGATGTATTCGGAGGAATGGAACTTGAGGATGCTTGGACGGATCTTCAGCAGCACTTCCTCTGCCTTGGCAAAATCATCCGCGTCACGTGTGTCTGGATTAAGACCCAGATACTGCAGCGCTGTCGGGATGATTTCCTGCGGCGCGTCAAGCACGTGAATGCCGCAATCCTTGAACTTGGCAATGGTTTCGGGGTTGAAGAGCACTTCCCAGCTGTCGATCGTATCGGTGCCGAGGATTTCCTTCACCTTGCCGACATTGTAGCCGATGCCGGTGGTGCCCCACATGTAATTGACCGAATATTCGTTGCCCGGATCATAGCGTGAGGTCTGCTTTGCAATGTCGTCCCACATGTTGCCGATGTTTGTCAGCTTTGACATGTCGAGCTTCTGGAAGACGCCGGCTTCGATCTGGCGACCGAGGAACGCGCCGGACGGAATAACCACGTCGTAGCCAGTGGACCCAGCCAGCAGCTTGGTTTCGAGCACTTCGTTGGAGTCGAACACGTCATAGACGACGTCGATGCCGGTTTCCTTGGTGAAGTCTTCCAGAATGGAATCGTCAATATAGTCGGACCAGTTGTAGATCCGTACTTCCGCGGCGTTGGCAAAGGTGGCCGACACGGTCAGCGACACTGCTGCCAGGATTGCTTTTGAGCTCCTCATTTTACGCTGATACCCCTCTTTTGTTTATAGCGATGGCAGACAATAGAAGATGGCTTACTGGTTTTCCAAGCGATTTTTTCGACCTGCTGTTGTGCTTGCCCCACTTTCCCGGCTTGCCAGTTTGCGCCAAAAAGAGGACAGTCGCGCCGTCCGACAGCCTGCTGGGGAGGTTGGATACACCATCAATTTTTCAAACTGGAACACGACATGAGCCGCCAGGCTATATTGAACTGGTCAGAGAATTTGCCCGAATCCGCCCGTATCTGGCTGGACGGGCGCGCCGTTGACGAAGTCGAATGCATCATTTCCGATTTTGCCGGCATTGCGCGCGGCAAGGTCATGCCCGCCCGCAAGTTCGTCGAAACGGAACGGTCCTTTCTGCCTATCTCCATCTTCTATCAGTCCATCACCGGTGAATATTCGGATTACAGTACCGAAGAAGCATGGACTGAAACCGACATGGTACTCAAGCCGGACCTCGACACAGCAGTCGCTTCGCCCTGGGCCGAGGACGTCACGATCCAGGTGATCCACGACATGGAAACCCTGACCGGTGAACCGGTCACGATCGCGCCGCGCTATGTGCTGAAAAAGGTGCTTGCGGCCTACAAGCGCAAGGGATGGCGACCCGTCATCGCCCCTGAACTGGAATTCTACCTCACCAGGCCCAATACGGATCCCGACATTCCGCTCGAACCACCCGTGGGTCGCTCGGGCCGCCAGGGTGCCGGACGCCAAGCTTATTCGATTGCTGCAATCGATGAATACACGGCTGTCATCGACACGATCTATGACTTCGCCGATGCCCAGGGCCTGGAGATCGACACCATCATCCAGGAAGGCGGCGCAGGCCAGATCGAGATCAATCTCAATCATGGTGATCCGCTGCTGCTTGCCGATCAGGTGTTCACCTTCAAGCGGACCATTCGTGAAGCCGCGCTCAAGCACAATTGCTATGCCACCTTCATGGCCAAGCCGATGGAGGATGAACCCGGCAGCGCGATGCATCTTCACATGAGCGTGGTCAACACCAAGACCAACGAGAATATCTTCTCCAACGCCGATGGCTCGGCCAGCGATCTGTTCTACCACTTTGTCGGCGGCCAGCAGCACTATCTGACCGCGGTCATCTCCCTGCTTGCGCCATATGTGAATTCCTATCGCAGGCTGGTGCCGGGCATCTCCGCGCCCATCAACCTCGAATGGGGTGAGGACAACCGCTCTACAGGCCTGCGCGTGCCGACTTCCGGCCCGGCAGCCAGACGCATCGAGAACAGGGTCGTGGGAATGGATACGAACCCCTATCTCGCAATGGCTGCCTGCCTTGCCTGCGGCTATCTCGGCATGACCGAAAAGCTTGCGCCGCGCACAAAGGTCAGCGGCAATGCCTATGAACTGCCGCATGCCCTGCCGCGTGAACTGCATGAGGGACTGAAGCAACTGCGCAAGTTCCCCAAGCTGCGCTCGCTGCTGGGCGAGGAATTCTGCCGGATGTACGAAAGCATCAAGATGCGGGAGTTCGAAGACTATCTGCGTGTCATCAGCCCATGGGAACGCGAACACCTGCTGTTGAACGTCTGAACGATGGCACTTGATATTCTGCACGCCAATGACCGCAAGGGCACTTATCCGCCCTCATGGTATCACGCGACGGCACATCTGCTTCCCGAACAGCCCCGCCTTGCCGGGGTCAGGAAGCACGATGTGCTTGTCGTGGGCGGCGGTTATTCGGGCCTGTCGGCCGCTTTGCACCTGGCCTCCACCGGCATGGATGTGGCGCTGGTCGATGCGCATCGCGTTGGATGGGGAGCCTCTGGCCGCAATGGTGGGCAGGCAGGTAGCGGCCAGCGTGTCGACCAGGACCATCTGGAATCCATGGTCGGCGACGCTGATGCCGCAAAGCTGTGGCAGCTTGGCGAGGAAGCAAAGCAGCTCGTGCGCGACCTCATTGCAAGGCACGGCATCGACTGCGCCCCCGTTCCGGGCATCATCCACGCCGATCACAAGCCTCGCTATGTCGCACACAGCCACGACTATGCCCGCAAGCTGAATGAGAAATACGGTTACGGGGATATCCGCTTCATCGACCGCGAGGAAATGCGTTCGCTGGTGGCGAGCGAGGACTATCACGGTGGTACTCTCGACACTGGTTCCTTTCACCTTCACCCGTTGAACTATGTTCTCGGCCTGGCAGAGGCTGCGCTTGGCGCGGGCGTGACAATCTATGAAGGAACCCAGATCACTCACATCAGCAAGGGCGCAGCAATCAAGGCGCATTCGGCTGAAGGAACGATCGAGGCGGCCCATTGTGTCCTCGCGTGCAATGGCTATCTGGGGACTCTCGAAAAGAATGTCGCGCGGCGTGTGATGCCGATCAACAATTTCGTCATTGCCACCGAACCGTTGGGCGACGAGGGAGCGAAAGCCCTGATTGCCAACAATGCCGCTGTGGCCGACAGCCGCTTCGTCATCAATTATTTCAGGCTGAGTGCTGATGGCCGACTGCTTTTTGGCGGCGGCGAAAACTACGGTTATCGGTTCCCGCCAGACATCAAGGCTTTCGTGCGCAAGCCCATGCTGGAGGTCTTCCCGCAATTGAAGGACGTGGCCATCGAATATGGCTGGGGTGGAACCCTTGCGATTACGACCAACCGCCTTCCTTCCTTCCAGCGACTGGCACCCAACCTCATTTCAATTTCCGGCTATTCTGGCCATGGAGTGACCATAGCAACGCTTGCCGGCAAGATCGCCGCAGAGGCCGTGAGAGGCCAGGCCGAACGGTTTGATCTGATGGCAGGCCTGCCCGGCATGGCCTTTCCGGGCGGCAGTGCACTTCGCTGGCCGTTGCTTGTCCTGGCCATGACCTGGTTCTCCATGCGGGACAGACTTTAGGCTTCCGCGCAGGCTTTTTCCGGTTAATCCCTGGGTAACCCTGGTTTGTCAAAGCGCAACTCGCGATGCCCGGTAAACGCTTTTCTTAACTACCAATCGTTAAGATCAGCGGATCAAGGGAATTTGAGATGATTGAACTGCTGAAGAGATTTGCTGGAAATCGGCGAGGTAATTTCGCGGTGACGTTTGGCGTCATGGCACCGGTCCTGTTTGGCCTTATCGGTCTTTCGATCGACTATTCAATCTTCTTCTCGCAAAAATCACAGATGCAGGAAGCTGCGGACAACGCCGCCCTGGCGGCTGTTCGCGAAGCAGCGCTTCAGGGCTGGGGCGCCAGTATTGCAAAATCCGTGGCTGAGGAATTTGTCGAGGAAACCCTGACAAGCTCCGGCATTTCGGCAGCAGTCTATACCAGTGACGTAGCCGTCGATGAGGCCATGGGGACCGTGAAGGTTGCGATCCGCCAGGATGGCCACGGCTATTTCCTGCTCGGTCTTTTCAAGAGCAATCCGCAGATAGCGGTTTCATCGAATGCTGCCATCGTCAGCTCGACCAACATCTGCATCGTCGGTCTCGACGAGACAGAACCCGAGACCTTACTGGTGGACGGCAAGTCCAAGGTCACCGGAGACAATTGCTCGATCTATTCCAATTCCACCAGCAACGCCGGAATGACAGTAATGTCGGCCAGCAACCTTACCGCTCTGGACATTTGCAGTTCAGGTGGCGCAAAGGGCGTTGCTGCTGACTACACACCGAACCCCATCACGGATTGTCCCGCCGTACCCGATCCGCTTGCATCCAGACCAGCGCCAGCGGTGGGTAGCTGCGACCACACGGATTTTGCGGCGGATTTCACGACCACCATTTTCCCTGGCGTCTATTGCGGTGGTATCAAGTTGACGGGTGGTACGGTTACCGCAAGCCCGGGCGTTTATGTCATCAAGGATGGCGTATTCGAAATCGGCGGGAGCACAGTATTGAAGGGCACCCATGTCGGTTTTTACCTGACTGGAACGGAAGCCAGGACAGTGTTTGGTACCGCGACGACCATAGACCTGACGGCCCCCAAGACCGGCCCATTGGCGGGCATTCTGATCTTCGAAGACCGCAACTCCACAACCGGGCGCGAATTCCTGATCTCGAGCAAGGATGCAAAGACGATTGTCGGCACGGTCTATTTGCCGAAGGGAACCCTGGCCATCCGGAACGCAGGCGATATTGGCACCGCTTCCGACTGGACGGCGATCATTGCGCGCAAGATCGTTGTCGACAAGGATTCGGTGCTCAGACTGAACTCCGACTATGCCGGATCCACCGTCCCTGTTCCCGAAGGTATCTCTGGCGGCATTCGCAACGCGTACCTGACGGACTGAGCGAAGAGCAGGCAAGGGCGTTAGTCGGCCAGTCCGCACGATTATCGGACACGCAGGCATTGCAAAATTCAAACGCTGGTCAAGGTTTCCACGTCCATCAGCAGCAGGATGCACGCCTTGCGGCCGTTGATCAGCCTGACGGCATTTGCCTCGGGTTGCTTAGCCCTGGATGGATGGACGGGATCTTTCAGCCGGCCTGGCGCAGCGCAACATTGCCGAGCATGGGCGCTTGGACCGTGGCACTGCGTACATAGTCACAGAACTCCTGGAATGGGAGCGGCTTCGAGAACAGGTAGCCCTGCGCCTCGTCGACGCCGATCGATCTTGCCATTTCCAGTTCATCCACTGTCTCGATGCCCTCGCCAACGACGAGCAGGTCCAGTTCGCGGGCCAGCGAAACGCTAGCCTCGGCGCATGCCAGCGCGAACTTGTCGTTCAGCGCGCCAGACATGAAGCTGCGGTCGATCTTGAGCTCGGTGAATGGAAACAGGCGTAGCTGTTCGATGTTGGAATAGCCTGTACCGAAATCGTCGATCGCAAGACCGAAGCCTTGCATGCGAAGGCGCGTCATCAGTTCCAGAGACTGCGGTGTGTCCTGCGGCAGACGGGTTTCCGTGAGCTCCAGGATGAAGTTTTCAGGCCGCATTCCCGACAGGCGGATGATATCGACAAACTGTTGCGGGAACTGCGGATTGGACAGGATCGAGCCTGAAACGTTGAACGATATCTTGAACGTCTCGTCATGTTCATTGACAAGAATTGCGGCCTCTTCAGCGACAATCTCGATCATGCGCCAGGTTATGTCGGCGATGCGGCCATTTTCCTCGGCGAGATTGATCATCTGCCCGGCGTCGAGCAACTGACCTTCCTGATTGCGCATGCGTGCCAGCGCCTCGGCACCGGCTATCCTGCCCGTCGCAATGTCGATGCGTGGCTGGTAGTAGGCAAAAAGCCGCGAATTGCGTAGCGCGGAGTTGATCTCGTCGGCGTCCACGTGAACCCGCTCGCGCGGCTTTTGCCGACTATCCCTGGGTGACAGCACGATCTGCGCAACCTGGTTGTAATCGGCGGGCTTTGCCAGCACGCCGGCACAGTCGAGCTTCAGCATCGCTGCCAGTTTGCCCGCGCTGTTGCGAACAGACTGATGCTCGCCTGAAATCAGGAGAAGCCTTCCCTTGAAACCCAGTTCGCTGGCCAGGCGCAGGAATCCGACACCGTCCTGGTTGGGCATCGACAAATCGAGTGTGATGAAATCAATCGAGTGCGTTTCTTCCGCCAGCAGCTGGTGTGCCTTCGCGCCATCGCTGGCGAGCACAACGCGTCCGGCCCCGCGCGAGACAAGGATATGTTCCATCAGCGCGCGAAAGACCGGGTCGTCATCGATCACCATCACAGTGGGGGCATATTGGGGGTTGAGGGTCTGTTCGGAATTTTCTGCGGAATTCATTGTGGGTTCCTGGTTTTCGCAGGCTGAACGGGCACTGCCACATGTCCCGACAGGATAGCCGCAAACCAATAACAAATGGCAAACCAGCATGCCCCGAAACGGATCTGCCGGTCGATTCCCGTTAACCATCGACAGCAAGGTTTGATCCGCAACGATGCGGCATCGCTGCAGAGACGGCGGTGTTAACGGATTTTCCGTTTCTCTGTGCAACAACGGCGCAGGACATATGACCTCGAAGGGTCTGGAGGGCACAAGGTGGCTGACGCCGCGACGACGATGGACGAAGTTTCCACAAAAGACGGCGAGCATGCGAACGAGCGCGTGCCCGTTCGTGATTCAATCCGCTATCGAATTTCCACGGCATTCGGCCTGATCATGATCATGGCCTTCATTCTTGCTGCTGGCGTTCTTTCGGTTCGCAGTTACCTCAGCGACGTGCAGGCTTCCAGTGAGAGGTTGCGCGGTATTGCCTCGATCCTTGCTGCCACCGTTGCCAATGATTTTGCCGCGCGTGATCGCCAAGGCGTGACCCAGTCCCTGACAGCAATCCGGGAACTGAACGAGATCGCCTTTGTCGCAATCGAGGACAATGATGGCCGCCGCTTCGCCGATATCGGCACAGCTACCTTCCTGTCGACCGAAAGGCAGGAAATATCACGCGCCAGCGCGCTCGATCTCCTGACCAGGAACTCCATCTGGGTCCAGGCCGAAATTCGCAAGAGCGGTGAGCGGCTGGGCTGGATCTATCTCCTGTCGGACATCACCCATATCCGCGTGGCAGCAATGGTCGGCCTTGCCATCAACTCGGGCATCGCGCTTGTCGCAACCCTGATCGCCTTCTTTGCTGCTTCGCGTGTTGTGGTGCGCATGACGCGCCCCTTGAGCAAGCTTTCATACCTCATGCGCAGCCTCAGCAAGAACGCCCATTTTTCGGTTCGCGCCGATGAATCGGTCAAGGGCGAGATCGGACTGCTTGCCCACTCGTTCAACACGATGATTTCGCGCATTGAAAACCGCGACCAGCAGTTGCGGGATTACAGATACAATCTGGAACAGAAGGTCGAAACGCGAACGCACCAGCTCCAGGCTGCCAAGGATGAGGCAGAGGCTGCCAACAAGGCCAAGTCGGACTTCCTGGCGACAATGAGCCATGAAATTCGCACCCCGATGAACGGCATGCTTGTCATGGCGCAGTTGCTGAGCTCAGCACCGCTTCCCGATCAGTACCGCAGATATGCCAACGTCATTTCGCGTTCCGGTCAGGGCCTCCTGACCATCATCAACGATATTCTGGATATCTCGAAGATCGAGGCTGGAAAGCTTGAACTTGAGAAAATCTCCTTCTCGCCGGATGAAGTCGTAAGTGGTGTCGTAAGCCTGTTCTGGGAACGCGCGCGCGAGAAGGAACTCGATCTGGCGTTCCATGTTGCCGCCGATGTTCCCCGGTCAGTCGAGGGTGATCAGACCCGTGTCACACAGGTGATCACGAACCTCGTCAACAATGCGCTGAAATTCACCGAGACGGGCGGGGTCATCATCCAGATGTCGGTCGTGGAAGGTGCAGTTGCTGGCCATTGCCGCCTGCGTTGTGCCGTGCGGGACACAGGCGTGGGCATTCCCGAGGAAAAGCTTGCCTCCGTGTTCGAACGCTTTACCCAGGCAGATCAGTCGACCACACGCAAATATGGTGGCACCGGTCTTGGCCTTTCGATCAGCCAGCGTCTGATTGAAGCAATGGACGGTCAGATCGGCGTGTCCAGCAAGTTGCGCAAGGGTTCGACATTCTGGTTCGAGGTCAACTTGCCGGTCGTCCAGGAAGCCAGAAGGATGCACAATGCGCTTGTCCAGAAACGCAAGGTTGCCGTCGCCACACGTGGCGTGCTGACGGCGGGCTGCCTTGCCAACGCCCTGGAAGAAAACGGCTTCGAAGTTGCCACCAATGCCAATGGCGCCCTTCCCGATCCCCGTACGGTTGACGCGCTGCTGTGTGATCCGACCATGTTGCACGGATTGCCGCTAGGCTACGACGCAGTGCCTGCGATTGGCCTGGCCGGACTGGCAGACCAGTCGATTGAGACTGGCCTGAGGGAAGGCTGGCTCCAGGACGTCCTGCATCTGCCGTTCGTTCGCAGCGATCTTCGCCAGATGTCCGAGCGAATCCGCGTCAACGAGTATCGTGGAACGGCTGCGCTTGGTCGCAGCGAACAAAGCGCGCCCCAGCATGCAGAATTCACTGGCGTTCGCGTGCTCGCAGTTGACGACAACCTTATCAACCGCGAGGTCCTGCGCGATACGCTGAACACACTGAAAGCAGATGTAACGCTTGCCGAGTCGGGTGAGATGGCGATCGATCTAATAGCCATAAAACAGTTCGATATGGTCTTCATGGATTGCTCGATGCCAGGCATGGATGGTTTCGAGACAACGCGTATCATCCGTCGCATGGAGGCAGATGAGGGTCGCTCCGAATTGCCTGTTGTAGCGCTGACCGCCCACGTTTCCGGCGAGGAAACGCTCAAGTGGCGCGAATCCGGCATGAACGGCTATCTCACCAAGCCATTCACGATCGAGCAGATCGTTCAGGCGATCCGTGACCATGCAGGCCAGTCACAAGCACCTGCCGCCATGGTTCAGGAACCAGTCGAGCATAGCGACGTGCGCGAGGAAGTTGCCCTTGACCGCGACGAATCCGTTTGGCTCTCCACTGGCGACTTCGAGGAAGCAGAGCCACTGGATGAAACCCGTGAAGAAAGTGCGGGCGAACAGTTCCATCACGATCAATATGTTTCGCACCCGGAACATATGGAAGAACAGAACACTCTTGAGATTGCGAGCGATGGCGATGAGATCAGTCTGGCTGAAACGGGAAATACACCAGTCGTCGACCTGATCGAGGCTGACCGGCGGCTGGATACATCCCCCGAATTCACGCCAGAAGCCACGCCAGAAGTCGCGCCAGAAATGGCACCAGAATTGGAGCTCGAAGCAGCGCCTGACGCAGCACCTGAATTCGTGCGGGGCGAATGGCGTGAATCGGAACTTATCAGTGAACAGACACTGACGCTTCTCGACAGCCTTTCGGCTTCGGGCGGCGTAAACATGGCTTCGAAGATCTTCGGCCTCTTCCTGCTGCATGCAGAACCGGCGATTGTTGATCTGAAGAACCTGCTGCGCAACGAGCCGGAGAAGAGCGCGGCCAAGGACGCCCATGCGCTGAAGTCGATGTCGCTCAGCGCGGGTGCGTCAGTCATGGCTGGCATCCTGCAGCGGATCGAGGATTACGCGAAGAAAGGCGAGCCTTCGAAAGGCGAAGCCTTGCTGGGTGAACTGGACATGGCGTTCCAGCGTACTGCAGAAGCGATGTCCACCCGCATAAACGATGCATCAAAGGAGACGGGCTCGACCATGGCCGACGCGGCGTCGCTCGCCTGACGCAGGCGGGACTACGAGTGCCGCTCGGGGTGGTGCCAGGCCATCAATTTGCTCTATTGTGGTTAGAAACCAGCGCGGCATCTCAATTAATACCGCGCTTCAAGGGACAGGCAATTTGTCCCGGATCAAGAACCACCTGGTGCCAGATTGACCAAGATCCTCATACCGACCCTTGCGTTGATTCTGGGTTCTGCTTTCCTGATGGTGGCCGGTGGTCTAAATGGCCTGATTCTGCCTCTGCGTGGCAGTGTCGAAGGATTTTCCAATTTCAGCCTCGGCCTCCTCGGTACCGGATGGGCCATCGGCTACATTGCAGGCTGCATCTGGACGCCGAGGATCGTGCGCAGGGCTGGCCACATCCGGAGCTTTGCGGTGATGGCCGCATTTGCCGTCATCTCGGTTCTCGCCTCGCTTCTGCTGATTCATCCCGGTGCCTGGATACCCTTGCGGGCGATTGCAGGTTTTGCGTTTGCCGGCTCCGCCATGATCGTGGAGAGCTGGCTCAATGAGCGCACCGAGACGCGCTACCGCGGACGTGTTTTCGGCATCTACACGATGGTGAACCTTCTGGCGACGACTGCCGGCCAGATGCTGATCACGCTGGGAGACGCGAAAGGTTACGTATTCTTCGTTGCCGCCGCGATCTTCTACACCCTCTCGCTTGTTCCCACTGCGCTCACCAAGACAGCCCAGCCCAAACCGCTGGTCGAGACGAGCCTCGATCTCACGGTGCTGGTGCGCAATTCGCCGATTGCGGTCGCTGGCGTGTTTCTCATCGGCATTTCAAACAGTGCCTTTGGCACGCTTGGCGTCGTCTATGGAGGGGAAATCGGTTTGGGTGTCGGGACGATTGCCCTGATGATGAGCCTGTCGCTTCTTGCAGGCTCCGCGTTTCAGGTGCCGGTCGGCCTGTTGTCCGACAAGCTGGATCGCCGCTATGTCCTCATCGGCCTGAGTTTGCTCGCCGCCAGCGTGGACCTGTTCTTTCTGATAGCCCGCCCTACCGACCCGGCTCAGATACTGGTGGCGTCCTGCCTGTTTGGTGGCGTCATCTATTCCATGTATCCGGTGATCATCGCTCATGCCTACGATCACGCCGCGCCGGAGAACTATATCAAGATCAGCGGTGGCCTCCTTCTGGTTTACGGCATCGGCGCGATAGCCGGACCGCTTGCCGGTGGCGTGGCCATGGAATGGCACCCCTCGGCCCTGTTCAGCGCTACCCTGGCTGCCCATGTCACGCTGGTTGCCTATGGTGCCTACCGCATCACCCAGCGCACGGCAGTGTCTGCAGAAGACAAGACGGACTTCGTGGGCATTCCCGCAGCACGTCTGTCTACGCCGGAGTCAGGTGTTCTCGATCCTCGTTCGGAAGTCCAGGAATCGGTTTACACCGACGACGATTGGTCCGAGGAAAAGCCTCAGTGAGCGCCATGAACTGCAAGGCGATACTTTCAGCACCCTTTTCATCGAGATCACTGTCATGAGCAAAATGGGCTTTTCCCGCGCGGATTTCCCAAAAGGCTTCCTTTTTGGAGCAGCCACTTCCAGTTACCAGATCGAAGGCAACGCCGCTGGTGGCTGCGGTCCGTGCCATTGGGACAGCTATGCGGCCACCCCCGGCAACGTGGCGCGCGGCGAGAATGGCGCTGTCGCCTGTGATCACTATCACCGCTTTCCCCACGACATTGCCTTGATGGCCGAGTGCGGCCTGGATGCCTATCGCTTCTCGATCGCCTGGCCAAGGGTGCTGCCGGAAGGGCGCGGCAAGGCTAACGAGGCTGGCCTCGACTTTTATGACCGCCTGGTCGACGAGCTTTGCACAAACGCCATCAAGCCATTCTCGACCTTGTATCACTGGGACCTGCCGCAGCCCCTGGCCGATATAGGCGGCTGGCGAAACCGCGATGTGGCCAGCCTGTTCGCAGACTATGCCGACCTCGTCATGCGTCGGATCGGTGACCGCGTTCATGCCGCTGCAACATTCAACGAGCCCTGGTGTATTGCCTGGCTCGGACATTTCATGGGGCGTCATGCGCCGGGGCTCCGCGATATTCGCGCCGCGGCCCACGCAATGCACCATGTGTTGCTGGCGCATGGCAATGCAGTATCGGCCATGCGCGCAATCGGCCAGCAGAATGTCGGCGTCGTGATGAACCTGGAACCGGTGCTGCCGGCCAGCGACAATCCTGCCGACGTGATGGCCGCAGCCCGCTTCGATGCCCTCTACAATCGGTGGTTCCTCGAAGCGGTTTTCAAGGGTCATTACCCACAGGAAGCGCTGGAAGGGCTCGGGCCACACATGCCGGCCGGTTACCTTGATGACATGGCGGTGATCTCGCAGCCGGTGGAATGGCTTGGCGTCAATTACTATTCCAGACGCCTGGCAGCAGCAGAGCCGGGCGCCTTGTGGCCCGCCTGGCGCGATGTTGACGGCCCGCTTCCCAAGACGGGCTCAGGCTGGGAAATCTACCCTCAGGGGTTGGGCGACTTGATTGCCCGCATTGATTCGCAATACACCAATGGCCTGCCGATCCACATTACCGAAAACGGCATGGCTTCGCCGGACTTGCTGGACCAGGGGCAGGTGAATGATGCGATGCGGATCGACTATATCGATGGACATGTGGCCGTCGTGGGCGACCTGATCCGGTCAGGTTTCCCCATCCAAAGCTATTTCGTCTGGTCACTGCTGGACAACTTCGAATGGTCATCGGGATACGGGCAACGCTTTGGCCTTGTTCACATCGATTTTGCAACGCTCGAACGAACACCGAAGGCCAGCTGGCACGCACTGAAGGAGGCGCTCGCACGCTAGCGGGAACCTGTCTGGTGCAAGGGCTTGGAGAAATCTGGTGGAGCTAGGCGGAATCGAACCGCCGACCTCTTGAATGCCATTCAAGCGCTCTCCCAACTGAGCTATAGCCCCATCCGTTGGCAGTATTGGGAAACTGCCAGATGTGCGAAGGAGGGATCAGCCTCCGTCGCCTGTGGCGTGCTTCTAGCGGCGCGCGCCAGCCAAATCAAGGGCAAAGAATCACCCTGGGGTCTGGCCTACACTTCCTCTTCGCCGTCCACGCCGCCAATCACGTCCGACAGGTCGTCGTCTTCCTCTTCTTCCTCGAGGAAGGTGTCATCCGCATCGTCATCTTCGTCATCGACTTCGATATCGACGTCCGGAATTTCCGGAATGTCTTCATCATCGTCAACCGTGTCTTCGGAATCATCGTCGGCCTCTTCAAGGCTGACAAACTCCGGCGCGTCATCATCCTCGAGCTCGTCCTCGCTCTCGGCTTCAGGCGCTTCCTTGACTGGTTTGGGTTCTTTTTTCACCTTCACTACCGCAACTTCCTCGAAGAAGGAAATCGGATAGGACTTGCCGGTATATGGCGATACCACGGGATCCTTGTTGAGATCGTAGAACTTCTTGCCCGTCTCGGGGCAGACACGCTTGGTGCCCAGCTCGTCTTTAGCCACCGCTCGTCCCTCGCATTTGGAAAATCGCGCTTCCCATAAACGCACTGAGGGCAAGTGTCAAAACCCAATTTCAGCACGCCGCGACAGCAAGCTTCGGGATGACGAACGCTTGTGGCTGTGGTAACAGGCGCGGGCTTCGCTCAGCGAGGTGTTTCAGGGCTCGATTTCCGGGCAAACAGGCGTTCTGGGTGCAAAGCAGCACAATGGCTCATTCTCTCGATACTGTGAAAAAACCGCTTTCCGCGAGGCGTTCGGGCTCTCTGACCGGAACCGTTGCGATACCCGGCGACAAGTCCATTTCACATCGTGCGGTCATTTTTGGCGGTATTGCCAGCGGAAAGACCGAGATAAGCGGTCTGCTCGAAGGGGAAGACGTCATCAATTCCGCCAGGGCCGTGGCCGCTCTGGGAGCAAGGGTAACGCGCGAAGGCGATCGCTGGATCATCGAGGGAACCGGCAATGGTGCCTTGCTGGAACCGACAGGCCCGCTTGATTTCGGCAATTCAGGCACGGGCTGCCGCCTGTTCATGGGTCTGCTTGGCAGCTACGACTTCAATTCGACCTTCATTGGTGACCCTTCGCTATCGAAGCGGCCGATGGGCAGGGTGCTCGATCCCCTGCGAATGATGGGGTGCCAGATTGTATCGCAGATGGATGGTGGACGCCTTCCGGTGACCATTCGCGGCGCACGTGTCGCCAATCCGGTTCGCTACACGGTGCCGATGCCGTCCGCCCAGGTGAAGTCGGCCGTGCTGCTGGCTGGCCTGAACACACCGGGCGTCACCACTGTCACCGAAAAGGTCATGACCCGGGACCATACCGAAAAGATGCTGAAGGGATTCGGAGCCGAACTTGATGTGGAAACACAGAATGATGGCACCCGCCACATTCGCGTTACGGGCCAGGGACCTCTGCGCGGTCAGCCCATCGTCGTTCCGGCCGATCCTTCTTCTGCAGCCTTTCCGATCGTCGCCGCACTGATCGTGCCTGATAGCGACGTTACCCTCACCGACATCCTCATGAATCCTGCCCGCATTGGCCTCATCGAGACATTGCTGGAAATGGGAGCCGACCTCACGGTTTCAAATCGCCGCCAGTCCGGTGGCGAGGAAGTGGCCGACCTTCGTGTGCGCCACTCGCAACTCAAGGGCGTCCATGTTCCAGGCAATCGGGCTGCCTCCATGATCGACGAATATCCGATCCTCGCGGTTGCGGCCTCCTTTGCCGAAGGCGAAACCCACATGGAGGATCTTGCGGAATTACGGGTCAAGGAATCGGATCGCCTTGCGGCCGTGGCGCGTGGCCTGATCGTCAATGGCGTGAATTGCGAGGAAGGAACGGACTGGCTGAAGGTTCGAGGCCGGCCGGATGGCAAGGGCATTGGCGGCGGCGTGGTCGAAACCCATCTCGATCACCGCATCGCCATGAGCTTTCTCGTCACGGGCATGGCCAGCGAAAAGCCGGTCACCGTGGATGACGGTTCCCCGATTGCCACGAGTTTCCCGCAATTTGTTTCGCTGATGAAAGGTCTGGGGGCCGGGATCACTGACTGAAAACAATCCGCTGATGATCGCAATCGATGGTCCCGCTGCTTCGGGCAAGGGCACACTTGCGCGAAGGCTCGCCGCCCATTTCAACATCCCGCATCTCGATACCGGCCTGACATATCGGGCCGTCGCCCATGCGCTCATGCAGGCCGGATTGCCGCTCGATGATGAGGACCTTGCCGAGGAAATGGCCAGGAACATCGACCTGGGCAGGCTCGACCGCGATGTGCTTTCCGCCCATGATGTCGGCGAAGCCGCCTCGAAGGTCGCAGTCATGCCACGCGTAAGGGTCGCACTGGTCGATGCGCAGCGCAGATTTGCCAATTCAGGAACGGGTGCGGTTCTTGATGGCCGCGATATCGGCACCGTCGTCCTGCCGCAAGCCACCGTGAAACTGTTCGTGACGGCCTCGCCACAGGTGCGCGCGCGCCGCCGCTGCGAAGAGATTGTCTCGAAAGGCGGGCAGGCAGAGTATGAACTGATACTGGAAGATATCATGCGACGCGACGCGCGCGACATGTCCCGCGCTGATTCGCCACTCAGGCCGGCGCATGATGCGCACTTGATCGATACGTCCACTATGGATATAGAGACCGCACTGGAGAGCGCACTGGACCTGATTGAAAGGTCCCGCATCTCCTGAAACAGCATGAAGGAATGGCTGCCCCGGCGGGGAATCCCTGCAGCGGCGGCCCATTGCATTTGAACAGGCCAGTCATTTCGCATCAGCGCCACCCGGCCAGACCGGAACGCCGCAAGGCAGTGTGAGTGACGGGTCCCTTGAAACACGAACCACGGCGCAAAGGGAAAAGGCAGACAGTCGAGCCATTCCCCCAGGAGTATACATGACATCTATGAATCCAAGCCGGGAAGACTTTGCAGCGCTTCTCGAGGAATCCTATATCACCCACGACGTCGTCGAAGGCGCGGTCGTAAAAGGCATCGTGACGGCAATTGAGAAAGACCTCGCCGTCATCGACGTCGGCCTGAAGGTCGAAGGCCGGGTGCCGCTGAAGGAATTTGGCGCCAAGGCAAAAGACGGCACGCTCAAGCCGGGCGATGAAGTCGAAGTCTATGTCGAGCGCGTCGAGAACGCGATGGGCGAAGCGGTTCTGTCGCGCGAGAAGGCTCGCCGCGAGGAAAGCTGGGTCCGCCTCGAGAAACTGTTTGAAGCAGGTGAAAAGGTCGAAGGCGTCATCTTCAACCAGGTCAAGGGCGGCTTCACGGTCGATCTTGATGGTGCGGTTGCCTTCCTGCCGCGTTCGCAGGTGGATATTCGTCCGATCCGCGACGTGACCCCGCTGATGAACAATCCGCAGCCCTTCCAGATCCTCAAGATGGATCGTCGCCGCGGCAACATCGTTGTATCGCGTCGTACCATCCTCGAAGAGAGCCGTGCTGAACAGCGCTCCGAAATCGTCCAGAACCTCGAAGAGGGTCAGGTCGTCGAAGGCGTGGTCAAGAATGTCACCGACTATGGTGCATTCGTCGATCTCGGCGGCATCGACGGTCTCCTGCATGTCACCGACATGGCATGGCGTCGCGTCAATCACCCATCGGAAATCCTGTCTATTGGCCAGACCGTCAAGGTCCAGATCATTCGCGTCAATCAGGAAACACACCGTATCTCGCTCGGCATGAAGCAGCTCGAGAGCGATCCATGGGATTCGATCGAAGCGAAGTATCCGGTCGGCGCCAAGATCACCGGACGCGTCACGAACATCACCGACTATGGTGCGTTCGTCGAGATCGAGCCGGGCATCGAAGGCCTCATCCACGTTTCGGAAATGTCCTGGACAAAGAAGAACGTGCATCCCGGCAAGATCGTTTCGACCAGCCAGGAAGTCGATGTTGCAGTGCTCGAGGTTGATCCGGCCAAGCGCCGCATCTCGCTCGGCCTCAAGCAGACCCTGGACAATCCATGGGAAAGCTTTGCTGCCAGCCATCCGGCCGGAACCCACGTCGAGGGCGAGGTCAAGAACAAGACCGAGTTCGGCCTGTTTATCGGCCTTGAAGGCGATGTTGACGGCATGGTGCACCTGTCGGACCTCGACTGGAACCGCTCCGGCGAGGAAGCGATCGAGGACTACAACAAGGGCGATGTCGTCAAGGCAGTCGTGCTTGATGTGGACGTCGAGAAGGAGCGCATCTCGCTTGGCATCAAGCAGCTGGGAGGCGATCCGATCGCCGACGCAGCCGATGCCGGCACCCTCCGCAAGGGCGCAGTCGTTACCTGTGAGGTTCTTGAAGTGAAGGACAATGGTCTGGAGGTCCGTCTGGCTGACAGCGACATTCATTCCTTCATCAAGCGTTCCGACCTGTCGCGTGATCGCGACGAACAGCGTCCCGAGCGCTTCTCCGTTGGCCAGAAGGTTGATGCCCGCATCACCCAGTTCGACAAAAAGACCCGCAAGGTCGCCGTGTCGATCAAGGCTCTGGAGATCGCGGAAGAGAAGGAAGCTGTCGCACAGTACGGTTCAACCGACTCCGGCGCTTCGCTGGGCGACATTCTCGGCGCAGCACTGAAGAACCGCAAGGACGGCGAATAATCCGTTCTGAATCGAACAGTAAGCCCGCGCGTCAATTCGCGCGGGCTTTTTGTTGCCTTCCTGGATTATCATTGCATTGCTTGCCATGCTGCTACCCCAATTTGCGGTCAGGAGCATGAAGCCTTGAAACACACGGAACAGGCACGGCTGAGGAAGGGGCAGCGATCTCCATGACACCTGACGAGATGATCGACCGCAGGCGGCTGCGCCGCAAACTGGGCTTCTGGCGTCTTGTAACGCTTGTCATGCTCGGCGCCCTCGCCCTCGCCCTGTTCTCCGTCTCGGGCCTTTCCGATCGTTTTTCCAAACGTGGTGCCGACCACGTGGCGCGCGTCGAGATAAAGGGTGTCATTACCAATGATGCCAAGATGATCGAACTTCTGGAAAAGCTTGGCCGCAAGGATCAGGTCAAGGCTGTCATCCTCGACGTATCGTCGCCAGGTGGCTCGACAGTCGGTGGTGAAGCGATTTATGAGGCGGTTCGCATGCTTTCCGAAAAGAAACCGGTGGTCACATCCGTTGGCACACTGGCTGCATCAGCCGGTTACATGATTGCCTGTGGCAGCGAGCGCATCATCGCGCGCAGATCCTCGATTGTCGGCTCGATTGGCGTCCTGTTCCAGTATGGCGATGTTTCCACCCTGTTTGAAAAAATCGGGGTAAAAGTCGATGCGATCAAGTCTGCCCCGCTCAAGGCAGAGCCGTCGCCCTTCCACCCAGCCAGCGACGAAGCCAAGGCAATGATCGCCAAGGTCGTCGACGATACCTATGCCTGGTTTGTCGGTCTTGTAGCCGAGCGCCGCAATTTCACGGCCGAAAAGGCGAAGTCACTCGCCGATGGCAGCATATTTACCGGTTCCCAGGGCCTGGCCAATGGCCTCGTGGACGAGATTGGCGATGAAGAAACGGCCAGGAAGTGGCTTGTTGCAAACAAGGCACTCGACAAGAATATCAAGATTGTCGAATGGAAACCCGAAGCCGAACAGGGACTGTTTGCCAACCCCGCCTCGTCGCAACGCTTTGCCACACTGCTGAACCTGCTTGGGCTGCCAGCGCAGGAAAGCCTTTCACAGACCCTTCAGGATCAACTGTCCAGGCGCCTGTTTCTTGACGGGTTGGTCTCTGTCATGCAAATTGAAACATCGAAAAGCGGTTTTCCGGAAAATAGCCAATGATCAAGTCAGAACTTGTCCAGGCCATAGCAGATCGTAATCCGCATCTTTTCCAGCGTGACGTCGAGAACATCGTCAACGCTATCCTGGATGAGATAACCGCAGCCCTTGCGAACGGTGATCGTGTGGAACTCAGGGGCTTCGGTGCCTTCTCCGTCAAGAACAGGCCGGCACGCGTGGGTCGCAACCCGCGCACGGGCGACAAGGTCTCCGTCGAGGAGAAATGGGTGCCGTTCTTCAAGACAGGCAAGGAGCTGCGTGAGCGGCTCAACGACAATTAGGACGGTTTGCCGGTCCTGTTGCAACTCGGGAAAGTTTGATGCTTAGAAAGATACTGACCGCTCTGGTGCTGGTGCCAGTCGGAATTCTTCTGGTAGTTCTTTCCGTCGCCAATCGCCAGATGGTGAGCCTGCGGCTGGACCCGTTCAGTGAAGTAGGTCCGGCCATTTCCATCGACATGCCGTTCTTCGTCTTCATTTTCAGTGCAGTTCTCACAGGTCTCGTCATCGGTGGGATAGCAACCTGGTTCTCGCAAGGCGTTCATCGCCGCCGTGCCGCGCGCCTCGCAAAAGAAGCGCAGAACTGGCAGGCCGAGGCGGAACGCCAGAAAAAACGCGCAGACGATCTTGCCGCAGCGGCCACTGGCTCAAGCCTTGTGCCGGTCAATCCTGGACGTCAGGCGGCCTGATATCAGCCGCCAAGCTTCTTTGCGAATGACTTGAAGAACTGATCTGCCAGCTTCTTGGCAGTGGAATCGATCAGGCGCGATCCAAGCTGGGCGATCTTGCCGCCAACCTGCGCCTTGACGGCATAGGAAAGGCGCGTGCCGCCTTCGACCTCATCGAGTGAGACATCGGCGCCACCCTTGGCAAATCCCGCAATGCCGCCCTTGCCTTCACCGGAAATCGTGTAGCTTTCCGGAGCCTTGATGTTCTTGAGTGTCACGTTGCCTGAGAACTTGGCCTTCACCGGCCCGATCTTCGTGACCACGGTTGCGCTCATCCTGGTTGGCGATTCCATTTCCAGATTCTCGCAACCTGGAATGCAGGCGCGCAGCACTTCTGGATCATTGAGCGCTTCCCAGACCTTCTGCCGCGGGGCCGGAATGATATATTCGCCGTTCAGATCCATTGACGTTCTCACAAGGCTTGGGTGAACTGTTTCGCCAATGGTTCGCACTTTCCTTCGGCCAGTTCAAGAAAAGTAGGCAAAATTGCTGTTTGCGGTTCGCCAGGATTTTCTTTAGGTCTCGCCTGACTGATTGGCGCAAGATCATGGCCCACGAAAAAAACCGTTCCCAACCCCAGCATGCCCCTCAATCAAGGCCCGTGCAACAAGGCGCGGCACCTGCGCGTCGGCCTGCTTCGCAATTGCGCTTGCCTGAAACGGTGCCGGTTATCCTTGAAACCGGGGCAAGTCCCTTCTACGCCCTGCTCGACAGCGGCGATGGCCAGAAACTGGAACAGTATGGCCCTCTCACGATAGTCAGGCCCGAAGGTCAGGCCATCTGGCAAAGAAGCCTGCCACCGCAGGCCTGGCGGGATGCTGACGCAGTCTTTACCGGCGACACTGACGAAGAAGGCATGGGGCGCTGGCGTTTTCCAAAGGCACCGCTCGGAGAAACATGGCCGCTCGAATGGGACGGCATCTCGTTCCTCGGCCGCTTCACCTCGTTTCGCCATGTTGGCGTTTTCCCCGAACAGGCTGCCCACTGGGAATATGCCCACAGCCGGATAAGCGACGCCAGGAAGGTCAGGGGTCGCGAAGTGAAGGTGTTGAACCTGTTCGGCTATACCGGCGTTGCTTCACTGGTAGCTGCCCATGCCGGCGCCCAGGTCACCCACGTTGACGCATCACGCAAGGCGATCGGTTGGGCGCGGGAGAACCAGGAACTGGCCGGCCTTTCAGATAGACCCGTGCGCTGGATCTGTGAGGACGCGGTGAAATTCTGCGAGCGCGAAGTCCGGCGCGGCAATACCTATGATGCAATCATTCTCGACCCTCCCCAGTATGGACGGGGTCCCAAGGGTGAAGTCTGGCAATTGTTCGAAAATCTGCCGCATATGGTGGATCTTGTCCGCGAACTGATTTCGCCAAAGCCACTCTTTGTCATCCTGACAGCCTATGCGATCCGCTCCTCTTTCTTCGCCATGCACGAACTGATGCAGGAAGTCTTCGCAGACCTTGGCGGCAGCCTGGAATCGGGCGAACTCGTCATCAGGACTAAAGGTGGCGATCGGCGTCTTTCGACCTCGATGTTCAGCCGTTGGGAAGCCGACAGATGACCAGCGAACCACAGGACGAACGTCAGGGCCAGGTCCGTGAAATCAGCGCGGTTTCCAATCCCGTTGTTAAGGAAATCCGTGCGCTCGCCATGAAGAAGTACCGCGACCAGACCGGGCGGTTCATGGCTGAAGGTCTGAAGCTCGTGAACGATGCGCTGGCTGGCGGCTGGCAGGTTCACATCCTGGTCTATGGCAAGCGGATGGCCACAAACCAGGCTGTCATGGCCGCGGCAGCACGCGCCCGCGCCAAAGGTGCGCTGGTTATCGAAGCGACCGACAAGGTCCTGGCGGCGATCGCACGTCGCGACAACCCGCAAATGGTCATCGGTATCATATCGCAGAAATTTTACGCCGTGGATCGGATCAAGCCAGTTGGCAGCGATCTGTGGGTTGCACTCGATCGTGTTCGTGACCCCGGCAATCTTGGCACGATCATCCGCACTGCAGATTGCGCAGGCGCAGCCGGGCTGATCCTGATAGGCGAAACCACCGACCCGTTTTCGCTGGAAGCGGTGCGCGCAACGATGGGTTCGCTTTTCCATGTTCCCATTGCGCGCATGAGCGAACAGGAATTCCTCGCCTGGCGCAAGAAATGGACCGGCATGGTTGTTGGCACCCATCTGTCTGGTGCCGTTGACTATCGTGAACCCGATTACCGCGGCAAGCCTGCCTTGCTCTTGATGGGCAATGAACAGCAGGGATTGCCCGACAACCTAGCGGATATCTGTGACAGGCTGGTGCTGATTCCGATGGCCGGGCAGGCAGATTCCCTCAATCTTGCTGTTGCGACCGGCATCATGCTGTTTGAAATGCGCCGACATGCGCTTGGCATTGGTACAGGGGGCAGGTGACCATGCGGGTGTTTGTGGCAGCCTCTGGTGCGGTAGGCGCGCTCGTTGCCATCGATCAGCTTTCCAAATGGTGGGTTGAAACAACCCTGCCTTTTCAGCGCGCCGTCGATGTCATCCCCTTCCTTGCCCTTTACCGGACCTGGAACGAGGGCATTGCCTTCTCGATGCTGGCCTTCCTGGACGATACTGTCCTTGCCATCCTCTCCATTGCCGTGTCCTTCATTCTGCTGGCGGTCTGGCGGTCTCTTGACCATTTGCGCCTTGGTGCACATGTCGGCTTTACCCTTGTGATGGGTGGGGCGATCGGCAACCTGATCGACCGGCTGCGTCTGGGTCATGTTGTCGACTTCGTTCTGGTTCACGCCGGAAACTGGTCTTTTGCGGTATTCAACCTTGCCGATGCCTTCGTCACCGTCGGTGCCGGGCTGATCCTTCTGGATGAGTTCCTGCACTGGTATCGAGGCAGGCGGGGAGACGCGGACCCCCAGGGTTGATGCAATCCGTTGGGATTGAAACGGGTAGAGGGTTTGTCACACAGACGTGTTTTGACCGTGAATGCTGTCCGCCGTAGCCAGACCGCCCGGCATGGATTTTCAGGCTTGGCCAGATAGTAGAGCAATTTCGAGAGGTATTTGATTGATGCGCAGGATTCTGCTTCCCCTTCTGACCGCCATCGCGCTTTCGGCCAGTTTCGCTTCCGGCCATGCCACCGATCCCGGCAACTGGCAGAAGATCGAGGAAGACGCGCGCGGCCAGACGGTCTACTTCAATGCCTGGGGCGGTGCGCAGAACATCAACGATTACATTGCCTGGGCAGGCGATATCCTCAAGGAGCGGTTTGGCGTTACGCTCGTACATGTGAAGCTCGACGACACTGCCCATGCGGTTGCCAAGGTTGTTGCGGAAAAAGCGGCAGGCAAGGATGAAGGCGGCTCCATCGATCTCATCTGGATCAATGGCGAAAATTTCGCATCCATGAAAAAGCAGGGTCTGCTTTTTTCGCCCGGTTGGGCGGACAAGCTGCCGAACTGGCAATATGTGGACCATGCCGGCAAGCCTACGATCCTGACGGATTTCACGGTTCCTGTCGAAGGGCTGGAATCGCCCTGGGGCATGGCAAAGGTGGTCTTCTTTCACGACACCGCGCGTGGCCTCGAAATGCCGGATTCCTTTGATGATCTTGTCGCCTGGACCGCAAAACATTCCGGCCGGTTCAGCTACCCCGCTCCACCCGACTTCATCGGTTCGTCTTTCCTGAAGCAGGCCCTGACTGAATCCGTTGCTGATCCATCCGTGCTGCTGAAACCGGTCGTGGAAGCCGATTTTGACGCGGTCGTCGCGCCGCTGTTCGAAAAGCTTGATGCCATGCACCCAAACATGTGGCGCTCGGCAAAGACCTTTCCCAAGAACAAGGAAGCGCTTCGCCAGCTTCTTGCGGACAATGAAATCGATATCGCCTTTGCCTTTTCCCCGGCAGAAGCCTCCAACGCGATTGCCAGCGGCGAATTGCCCGACACGGTGCGTTCCTTCGTCTTTTCAGGCGGGACGCTCGCCAACACACATTTCGTGGCGATCCCCTACAATGCGAGCGCCAGGGAAGGAGCGCTCCTGTTGGCCAATTTCCTGATTTCACCTGAAGCGCAATTGCGCAAGCAGGACCCGAAAATCTGGGGTGATCCGACCGTTCTCGACACGGACAGGATACCGGATGAATTCCGCAGCGGGTTTGACAGTCTTGATCTCGGCATCGCGACACTCAAGCCATCGCAGTTGGGACCAGCACTTGACGAGCCGCATGCCAGCTGGATGAATCGCATCGAGGAAGAATGGACAAGGCGCTACGGCGTAGCCAACTGATCGTCGGCGCCTGTCGCACGGAGGACCGATGCTGGCAGCTATTCCGCGCCTGACAGTTCTGGTTCTTGCAGGACCAGTCCTGTTTGGACTGCTTGCGACCTTGCTTCCAGCTTTCGGCTTTTTCCCGGCACTTGGCGGCAGCGACCTGACACTTGCGCCCTGGTCTGATCTCCTGGCTCAACCCGGCCTGTTTCGTTCGGCTTCAATGAGCTTCCTGACCGGCCTCATCACGGCCTTCATATCCCTGGCAGCGGTTGCGACATTCTTTGCCGCCTGGTCGCACACTTCCGCCTTCAGGCGCATGCAGCTTCTTTTGTCCCCCCTGCTGTCGGTACCTCATGCAGCCGCAGCCTTCGGGCTTGCATTCCTGTTTGCGCCCTCAGGATGGCTGCTTCGTCTGGCATCCCCCGAACTGACAGGATTTGTTCGCCCGCCGGATTGGCTGATCATCCACGATACGTTCGGCATCGCCATGATCAGTGGGCTGGTTGCCAAGGAAATACCCTTTCTTTTCCTGGTGACCCTTGCAGCCCTTCCGCAGGCGCGGGCGCGTGAGCATGCTCGCATTGCTGTCAATCTCGGTTATGGCAGGGTCTGTGCATTCCTGATGGCAGTTTGGCCTCTGATCTACCCGCAAATCCGCCTGGCCGTCTTTGCAGTCATTGCCTATGCCTGCTCCGTCGTCGATGTCGCGCTGATTCTCGGTCCGACAAATCCGGCACCGCTGGCAGTCAGGCTGGTGTCATGGATGAACGATCCTGATCTCACCATGCGCTTTCGTGCTTCTGCCGGAGCAATCCTGCAACTGGCTATCGTGCTTGCGGCACTGGCCTCGTGGATTGCTGGCGAACGCATCTTCGCACGCGCGAGCCGAGCGCTGCGCTTCCTCGGTTCCTGCGTGGTTAGCGAAACTCCAGTGCGCTACACGTCAGCTGTGTTCGTCCTGCTCGCAGCCTTGCTGGTGTTTGCCGGCCTCTTCCTGCTCGCCCTGTGGTCCATTTCGGGTTACTGGACCTTTCCCGATGCGCTACCGCGCTCCCTTTCCCTTGCCATCTGGGAGCGACAGCTTCCCTTTCTTGCAAGGCCTCTTGCCGTCACCATGGCGGCCGGTCTTGCATCAACTGCCATCGCGATCGCTCTCGTGATCGGTTGCCTGGAACGCGAAGCCCAGACCGGGCGCACAGGGGGAACCAGGGCAGTGGCAATCCTCTACCTGCCATTGATCGTGCCGCAGGTTTCGTTCGTTTTCGGGCTCCAGCTCTTCTTTCTGGCAGCGGGTATGACAGCCGCCTTTCCATCTCTGGTGCTGGTCCATCTGGTGTTCGTCCTGCCCTATGTGTTTCTTTCGCTGTCCGACCCCTGGCGGGCCTATGATCGGCGCTATGTCGAAATTGCCCGCAGCCTTGGGGCAAGCCCGGTAGCGGTATTCTGGCGGGTCAGGTTGCCCATGCTTCTGCGCCCGGTCCTCATCGCCTGCGCAATCGGCTTTGCAGTGTCGGTGGGGCAATACCTGCCGACCGTTCTCATTGGTGCAGGGCGCTGGCCTACCGTGACAACTGAAGCCGTGGCCCTTGCCTCGGGTGGCGACAGGCGGCTAATAGGCGTCTATGCCTTTGTCCAGATGCTGCTTCCGCTTATCGGCTTTGCCCTGGCCACTTCGGTCCCGGCAATGGTGCATTCCGGACTGCGTGGCATGCGGGCGGCTTCATGACGGCTGAAGATCGTTCCCTGCATCTCGACAACGTCGCGATCCGTCTTGCCGACGTTGAACTGCTGCGTATCACCGCGACAATCCAGCCAGGCGAGGTTCTCACGGTGATGGGTCCGAGCGGGTCAGGCAAGTCATCGCTGCTTGATTTTGTCGCCGGTTTTCTTGATCCCGCTTTTTCGGCTTCCGGCCATGTTGCGGTTGGAGGAAAACGCATCGACGCCCTGCCTCCCGAAAAGCGCCATGTCGGACTTCTGTTTCAGGATCCGCTTCTGTTTCCCCATATGCGGGTTGGCGAGAACCTGCTCTTTGCCATGCGCGCGGGCAATCATGCGGTCAGCCGTTCGCAACGCGAAGTATTGGTCCGTCAGGCCTTGGCCGATGCGGCGATGGAAGGCAGCTTTGATCGAGATCCCGAGACCCTGTCCGGCGGTCAGAAGGCGCGGGTCGCCCTGCTGCGGGTGCTCCTGTCACAGCCCAGCGCCTTGTTGCTGGATGAACCATTTTCCAGACTGGACGCCGATCTGCGCAGCCAGATGCGGGAGTTCGTCTTCGCGCAGGCCAGGCGTCGGGAACTGCCTGTCCTGCTGGTGACCCACGACGAAGCGGATGCCCAGGCTGCTGGCGGCCGGGTCATCAGGCTGGGGGCGGTCACGCGGTGAAGGACAGGATCGGGCAGCATCTGCCGGTTGAAGAATGCCTGCCAGAACTGTGCAAGGCACTAGCTTCGGCAAATCGAGCGATTCTGGGCGCGCCACCCGGCGCAGGCAAGACGACCCGGGTGCCGTTGGCGCTGCTTGACCAGCAATGGTGCAGCGGCAAGGTGCTGGTCCTGGAACCCAGGCGCATAGCAGCGCGTTCCGCTGCCTCGTTCGTTTCCCGTGAACTCGGCGAAACGCCAGGCGCAACAGTCGGCTATCGTGTTCGCATGGAGAGCCGAACATCGCGCCAGACGCGGGTGGAATATGTGACGGAAGGAATATTCACCCGTCAGATTCTGGCCGACCCAGAACTCAGCGGCGTGTCCGCGGTCATATTCGATGAGTTCCACGAAAGAAGCCTAGACGCTGATCTGGGTCTGGCATTGGCACTGGATGTCCAGTCTGCACTGCGGCCGGACTTGCGGATACTTGTCATGTCCGCGACACTTGATCTGGCGCGCCTGTCGGCATTCATGGAAAATGCGCCGGTGATCGAGAGCGAAGGCCGTCCATATCCGGTTGAAATCCGATATCAGGAACCATCGCCGGGCGAGGCCATGGAAAACGCCATGGCAAGGGTCATCCTCAGCGAACTCGGTGCAGGAAAAGGGTCGGTGCTGGCCTTTCTTCCAGGGCTAGCCGCCATTTCACGCGTAGCGTCATTGCTCGATCATCGCACTGCGGCAAATATATCCGTCCATCTGTTGCATGGCTCCATGCCACCCGAGGAACAGGACAGGGCCATTCGCCCTGCAGCTGGTGATTTGCACAAGGTGGTACTCGCTTCGCCCGTTGCCGAAACCTCCATAACCATTGACGGCGTGAACACCGTGATCGACAGCGGGCTGGCAAGAGTGCCGCGCTACGAACCGCGCACCGGGCTGACCAGACTGGAAACGGTTCGCGCGCCAGTCTTTTCGATCAATCAGCGGGCGGGCAGGGCCGGCCGAACCGGTCCCGGCAAGGCAATCCGTCTGTGGAGCGAGCCGCGCACGGCAAGCCTGCCGCTCAGCCACCGGCCGGAAATCCTCGAGGCCGACCTTTCGGGCCTTGTGATCGCACTGGCTCAATGGGGCGTGCACGATCCGGGCAAGCTCCGGTTTCTCGACGCGCCCCACAAGGCCGCATGGAAGGAAGCGGTTGGCCTGCTGCAATCGATTGGAGCCCTCGACACCTCGCTGGCACTTACACCGACTGGGCGCAACATGTCGGATATTGCCTTGCCGCCGCGCTATGCTGCCATGGTTGTGCGGGCAGCATCCTTCGACCAGACATTGGAGGCGGCCGAATTGGCCCTGCTGGTTTCGGAACGCAATGTTGGCGGACGCTCGCCTGACCTCTCCCACAGAATGGATCAACTCCACGCCGATCGTGGCAAGCAGGCAAAGGCGTTGCGCTCGCTGGCGCAGTCCATAGCGTCGACAGCCAAAGGCAACAAGCCTGCGGAGACGGTCCGGCGTCTGAGCCACGGCGCACTTCTTTCGCTGGCCTGGCCGCAGAGAATTGCCCGTAATCGCTCCCAGGCCGGGCAGTTCCTGCTGGCGAACGGACGAGGCGCAGTTCTCGACGAGACGCAGTCGCTGGCGCGTGAAAAATGGCTTGCCGTTGCAGAATTGCAGGGCAGCGCACAGGCCGCCCGGATAATCAGTGCCGCGCCGATCAGCGAAGATGAAATCCGCCTCCTCCATGAAGATGGCATTACAGCGATAAGCGAGGTGTTCTTTGATACGCAGAGGAAAAGCGCACGGTTGCGCGAGGCTTCCAGACTGGGCGCAATCGCGCTGAACGAAACCATCAGTCAGCCATCGCGCGATGACGTGATTGCCTGCCTGTCAGCTGTCCTTGCGCGCGAGGGCATCGCATCACTGACCTGGAGTGGTGAAGCCGAACGGCTGCGTCATCGCCTTGCCTTTCTGTCCAGACGCCTCCCGCAACTGTGGCCGGATGTTTCTGAAGAAAGATTGTCGCGCACGGTGGAAGAATGGCTTTTCCCCTTTGTGCCTGACCCGGGGTCACTGACCCAAATCCCTTCTTCCGCACTGGTGCAGGGTTTGCGCTATCTGGTTATCGCAAACGGCCTTCCTGAAGGTGAGATCGAGCGCCAGGCACCCGGCCATTTTACCACGCCCGCCGGTTCGCGCATTGCCTTGCGCTACGAGGAAGAGCAGGTCGTCCTTCCGGTGAAGGTTCAGGAGCTTTATGGGCTGACGGCGCATCCATCCATTGCAGCGGGCAAGGTGCCACTGACACTGGAACTGCTTTCGCCTGCCATGCGTCCGATCCAGGTCACACGGGATCTTCCCGGTTTCTGGAAAGGCAGTTGGGCCTCGGTTCGCACGGAAATGCGGGGGCGTTATCCCAAACATGTCTGGCCGGAAGATCCGGCAAACGCCAGCCCGACGACGCGGGCCAGGCCCCGCTCCCATTGAAAGCTGTTTGAATTGGCCTGCCCGCAGGTATAGTTCAGTCTCTGTCTTGGAGATTGGACGATGGATGTTCATGGCCGTCACCGCATACAAGCGCCCTGAAGGAGGGCCAGGCCTTCGCCTGGAAACCCTCATCCGCATCCGCTGGCTGGCAGTTTTTGGCCAGACAGTGGCAGTGTTCTTCGTCGCCTATGGCCTGCAATATGAATTCCATCTCTCACTTTGCCTTGCGCTGATTGCCTGTTCGGCCTGGCTCAACGTCCTTCTTCGCCTGCGTTACAGCGCGACCTACCGGCTGGAGAATGCAGCAGCCATGGCGTTGCTGGGCTATGACATTCTCCAACTGGCCTTGCTGCTTTTTCTTACAGGTGGTTTGCAGAATCCCTTTGCCATCCTCCTCGTCGTGCCTGTCATCGTATCGGCTGCCACACAGACTTTTCGCCAGATGTTTCCCCTTGGCCTCCTTTCCATGGCCGCCGCCACGGTGCTTGTGTTCTACCACCTGCCTTTGCCCTGGGAGCCGGGCTCTTCATTCGAAGTGCCACTTGTCTATGTCGGCGGCATGTGGGTAGCCATCGCCTCGATGCTTGTGTTCACCGCCTTCTATACCTATCGCGTGGCGGGTGAAGCACGTAACCTGTCCAATGCGCTTGCAGCGACAGAGCTGGTCCTGCAGCGCGAAATTCATCTCTCCACCCTTGATGGTCTGGCCGCTGCGGCAGCCCATGAACTGGGCACACCGCTGGCCACCATCGCGCTCGTTTCGAAGGAAATGATCCGCGAATTGCCCGAAGGGTCGCCGCTCCTGGATGATGCAAGACTGCTGCGTGGCCAGGCGGACCGGTGCCGGGACATTCTCAAGAAGCTTTCATCGCTTTCCAATGAAGGTGAACAGCATATCGGCCGCTTGACCCTGTCCTCCCTGATGGAGGAAGTTGCCGCGCCGCACCGTGATTTTGGTGTCGATATCAACCTGTCGCCTGGTGCCCAGCCATCCGAGCCGATATTCGCCAGAAATGCAGGCATTCTGTATGGCCTCGGCAACCTCGTGGAAAACGCCGTGGATTTTGCCCAGGGTGCGGTGGAGTTCTCGGCACGCTGGGACAGCGAGAATATCAACATCACGATCAGTGACGATGGACCGGGGTTCCCCGCCGAACTGCTCGACCGCATTGGCGAGCCCTACATGACGACGCGGCGCACCGACCCCGATTCGACTGGCGGCGGACTTGGCCTCGGCCTGTTCATCGCCAAGACCCTGCTTGAGCGAACCGGCGCACAGATCGACTTTGCCAATGGCCAGGGCGATGGCGCGGGCGCGACAATCGAGATTTCATGGGCCCGTTCCCAGGTCGATCTGGCGATGATTGCAGCAGACACGGACACGTCGACTGTTTCCAGGGTTGCACCCGCCTCTCGGTAATTCACAGGCAAGCCTTTTGACAAAAGCGGTCATCTGGCACAAAAGAAAACGGACGGGTTCACAAGGAAGGTAAAATGTCCGGAGATGCAGACACCGCCCACACCGCCCAGGGCCAGGTGGACGGAAAAACATTGCTGATTGTGGATGACGACCGGCCATTCCTCACCAGGCTTGCCAGGGCGATGGAGGGACGCGGGTTTGCGGTGGAGACAGCCGAAACCGTAGCGGAAGGCCTGGCAAGGGTTCGTGCCACGCCGCCCGACTATGCGGTTGTGGACATGCGCCTCAATGACGGCAATGGGCTGGACGTGATTGAAGCGATCCGCGTACGTCGGCCCGATTGCAAGGCAATCATCCTGACCGGCTATGGCAACATCGCCACGGCCGTCACTGCCGTCAAGCTTGGTGCCATCGACTATCTGTCAAAGCCTGCGGATGCCGATGAAGTGTTTGCCGCGCTGGTGCGCAGTCCCGGTGATCGCGCCGAGCCGCCAGAAAACCCGATGTCGGCTGACCGTGTGCGCTGGGAGCATATCCAGAGGGTCTATGAAATGTGCGATCGCAACGTGTCCGAAACGGCACGCAGGCTGAACATGCACCGTCGCACCCTGCAGAGAATTCTGGCCAAGCGCGCACCGAAGTAGGGCCTCAATCGCCGGAAATTGAATCTAGACCTGCCGGCAAGTCCAGGCCGAACTCGTCGTGATGGCGCAGCACACGCTCGAGCCTGCCCGCCGCAGCCCTGGCGAAACGCAGCATCAATGCCTTGCGGGTTGCCGCTGGCATGGGCAGATTCTCGGCCTCGCGAATGATTTCCGCACCATAATTGTCGGCAATGATCAGTCCGTGCGCTTCAGGAAAAATGTCCTGCGGCACATCTGGCAGTGTCGCGAAGTAGAAGTGGTCGCAATTCACGAGATATTCGGGCCACTTGTTGTCGACGCGGAAATCCTCGATGGAGGACTTGATCTCGACGATGGCGAACGATCCCTTGCGGTCCATGGCTATGAGATCAGCCCGCCGCCCCGATGCCAGCGGAAGCTCGGCCACGAGTGCATGGCCACGATGCTGGAAATGACGCACGACGCCACGACGTATCTCCATAGCCCGGACGGACTGGCGTCCATCCGTCAACGGATTGTCGTGATTGATCCTGATGATCGGCATGTCAGCGACAGTGCCACAGCGCATGCGGCCATGGCAATTCTGCTGTTACGCCCTACAGGCTCGCTTTCAATTGCAGGCGACGCGCATGCAGGATCGGTTCGGTATAGCCCGAGGGCTGTTGCGTGCCCTTGAAGACAAGGTCGCTGGCTGCCTGAAATGCGATGGACTTGTCGAAGTCCGGCGCCATGCTGCGATAGGTGGGGTCCCCCGCATTCTGCCGGTCGACAACCGTAGCCATTTTCTTCAGGGCATCTTCTACCTGCCGCTTGCTGACCATTCCATGGTGCAGCCAGTTTGCCACATGCTGTGCGGAAATCCGGCAGGTTGCGCGATCTTCCATGAGCCCGACATCGTTGATGTCAGGCACTTTCGAGCATCCAACGCCGTGATCGATCCAGCGCACGACATAGCCCAGAATGCCCTGGCAGTTGTTTTCGACCTCACGCATGATCTGCTGCTCGTTCCATTTGCGGTAGGCAGCCAGCGGAATGTCCAGCAGCGTATCGACATAGGCGCGACGCCCACCAGCGGCCAGCTTCTTCTGGACAGCGAACACATCGATCTTGTGGTAATGCAGCGCATGGAGCGTTGCGGCAGTCGGAGAGGGCACCCAGGCGCAATTGGCACCGGATTTCGGGTGATCGAGCTTCTGTTCCAGCATGGCTGCCATCAGGTCAGGCATGGCCCACATGCCCTTGCCGATCTGCGCCTTGCCAGACAGCCCGCACTCCAGGCCGATATCGACATTCTGGTTTTCATAGCCGACGATCCAGGACTTGCGTTTGATGAAGTCCTTTCGGCTGAACGGGCCTGCTTCCATTGAAGTGTGGATTTCGTCGCCCGTGCGGTCGAGGAAGCCGGTATTGATAAATGCGACACGGTGCTGGGCAGCACGAATGCACTCTTTCAGATTGACCGACGTGCGGCGCTCTTCATCCATGATGCCGAGCTTCACCGTGTATTGCGGCAGGCCGAAGGCCTTCTCCACGGCGCTGAAAATCTCGTCGGCGAACGCCACTTCCTGCGGCCCGTGCATCTTCGGCTTGACCACATAGACGGAGCCGCAGGTTGAATTGCGAATGCCCGCGCTCTTGTTCAGGTCATGCTTCGCAATCAGCGTGGTGATGCAGGCATCCATGAGGCCTTCGAAGATTTCGTTGCCCTCCATGTCCAGGATGGCGGGATTGGTCATCAGATGGCCGACATTGCGCACCCACAGAAGCGCACGACCCTTGAGCACGAGCTGCGATCCGTCTGGCGCTGTGCAGACCCGATCTTCGTTCAGCGTACGGGTAACCTTGCGCCCACCCTTCTCGAACGTGTCTTGTAGGTCGCCCTTCATGAGGCCAAGCCAGTTGCGATAGGCCTGGACCTTGTCTTCAGCATCGACGCAGGCGACGGAGTCCTCGCAGTCCATGATCGCCGAAATCGCACTTTCCATCACCACATCGGCAAGACAGGCCTGATCCCTGCTGCCGATCGGATGCGCCCTGTCGAAGACCAGTTCGACATGTAGCCCGTTGTTGCGGAGCAGGACGGCATCGGGTGCCCTCGGGTTGCCGCGATAACCGGCAAATTTCTCCGGCTGAACGAGTGGCAGATCGTCCACTAGCAGCGCGCCGTCCTTCACCTGGTAGCGGTGAACATCGCTGTGGCTCGTGCCCTGGATCGGGAAGGCATCATCCAGGAAGACCCTGGCGCGGGCGACGACGCGCGCACCTCTGCCGCGTTCATAACCGCCAGGCTGCGGTGGAGACCCCATGGCGTCGGTGCCATACAGACAGTCATAAAGGCTTCCCCAGCGCGCATTGGCAGCATTGAGCGCATAGCGCGCATTGGTCACCGGCACGACAAGCTGCGGCCCGGGAATGGAGGCAATCTCGGGATCGACATTGTCTGTATCAATGGTGAAGTCCGGTCCTTCCGGCAGGAGGTAACCGATTTCCTGCAGGAATGCCTTGTAAGCCTCATGATCGTGCGGCTGGCGGTTGCGCCCGCGATGCCATTCGTCGATGCGCTCCTGCAGTTCCTGCCGCTTCGCCAGCAATGCGCGGTTCTTTGGTGCCAGCCCGTTTGCCACGGTCGAGAGGCCTTTCCAGAAAGCATCCGGTTTCACACCGGAACCAGGAAGCGCTTCCTGTTCCATGAAATCATACAGGAGCTGGTCGACTTTCAGATCGGCTACTTCAATTCTCTTTGCCATGCGTTGGCGTCCTCGTTCCTTGTTCTGTCCCGTTGCGCTCGCGTGCCAAGCTGCCGCAACACCTAATGAATTGCTGGCGTGTGTCAATTCCACCTGTGGCTTAGCCAGACGAAGGCGGGCGAAATGTCTTTCGTGTCGCGCGCGATTGGCGATTGCATTTCAATTAGTACTAGCTAATATATAGGAATGGCTACCCTCGAAATGGACATCTCACAGCTGGAAGACAATGCCGAGCGCGCTTCGGAACTGCTTGGCGCCATGGCCAATTCGCGGCGCCTGATGGTTCTGTGCAAGCTTCTGGAAGGCGAGAAGAGTGTCAACACGTTGGCCGAGAGCGTGGGTCTCAGCCAGTCGGCGCTGTCACAACACCTCGCCAAGCTGCGGGAAAAGGAAATCGTCACCACCCGCCGGGACGCTCAGACGATCTACTACAGTCTGGCCAGCGAAGAGGTCAGGGGCATATTGTCCACCCTCTATGGTCTTTACTGCGCACGCTGAACCTGTTCGCTTCAGGCGATCACGGTTGAACCCGATTGCTTCCCATACCATATTCATCAGGCGAAGTGCTTTGAACAGGCTTCGTTGAGAGTTGCCGCGAGATGGCGAACGACACCAAGCCATCTCTGGGTCTTTGGCCCTTGGAACCGGGAAGGTATGAACATGACGCGTTTGGCAGGGTTTTCCAGCCCTTTGCTGCTGGGCTTCGATGAACTGGAGCGTATGCTCGACCGCGTTTCGAAGTCGACCGGCGATGGCTATCCCCCATACAATATCGAGCGCATCAGACCATCGCAGGATGGGCCCGAAATGCTGCGCATCACGCTTGCAGTAGCCGGGTTCAGACAGGAAGAACTGGAAATCACGCTGGAGCGCAATCAGCTTTCCGTGCGCGGCAAACAGGAAGAAGAGCCCGGACGGGAATTCCTCCATCGCGGCATTGCCGCACGCCAGTTCCAGCGCTCTTTCGTTCTGGCCGAAGGCATAGAGATTAGTGGCGCTGAACTGGAAAATGGACTTCTGTCCATAAACCTGGCGCGCCACACGCCTGAAAAGATTGTCCGCAAGATCAACATCAGCGCCAAGGGCTGATGCTGCCATCTGCTGCCTGAAAGGAGCAAGACAATGCGACATGAATCTGGATTTACACCGATCAGCGCCGAGGAATTGGCCGGCATCGGCAATGGGCACATCGCCTATATGCGCCGGATCAGCGGAAGAGAACTGGCGAAGGCTTTCCCCGACGCCATGGACGTGCCCGATGACGTGCTCGTATGGGTGCTGTTTTCCGCCGATGGCACGCCAATCGCGGTTGCTGGCGATGCTGGCGGCGCATGGTCGACAGCGTTCGACAACGACCTGATACCGGTAGCGGTGCATTGACGCCGTGAAGGCACGGGCCAGGGTCCTGACCCTGGTCTCGTGTGGGATTATGCTGCGTTTGAAGCCGGCGTATCCGTGAGCAGGGCATAAAGCGCATTTGCCTCGGACGTGTGGCGCAGTTTGCTCACCATGTCCGGCTCGCGCATCACCCTGGCGATGCGTGCAAGCGCCTTGAGGTGATCAGCACCAGCCCCTTCAGGTGCGAGCAGCAGGAAGATGATATCGACAGGCTGGTCATCCAGCGCTTCATAGTCGATTGCCTTGTCAAGACGTGCGAAAATGGCGCTGATCTTGGTCAGACCGGGCAACTTGCCATGAGGAATGGCGATGCCGTTGCCAACGCCAGTCGAGCCCAGCCTTTCGCGCTGCAGCAGCGTATCGAAGATCTGGCGCGCTGGAATGCCTGTCTTTGCTTCCGCCTTTTCCGACAGATCCTGCAGGAGCTGCCGTTTGGAACTAGACTTCAGCGCAGCGATGATATCACCGGGACCCAACAGGTCACTGAGATCCATTTTGTTTCCTTTCGAAGGCAGCCTTGCTGCGCTGCCTCGGAATATGATTGCCCAAATTAGGCCTTCGGTCTGGATCGGGACGGATCGACCCAGCCGATATTGCCGTCGGACCGGCGGTAGACGACGTTAATCTCGCCACTTGCCGCATTCGAGAACACAACGACAGGACTGTCAGTCAGGTCCAGTTGCATGACCGCCTGGGCTACGGACTGGGTGTCCAGGCGAGTGAAAGATTCTGCAATGATCAGCGGATTGAAATCCTCGGGGATTTCTTCGTCCTCTTCCGGCGCAGCAACAACCGAATAGCTCGCTTCAGCCATCTTCCGGCCGGCATTTGCACCGTGATGATCCTTCAGCCTGCGCTTGTAGCGACGCAGGCGCTTTTCAATTCTCTCGGCGGCATCGTCAAAACACGCGGTCGCATCGTGGCCGCGTGCAGTAGCCTGCAAGGCAACGCCTGTATCAAGGTGCACTGAGCAGTCGCAGTCATAGGCACCACCGGATTTCTCCAGTGTCACCTGACCCTCGTATCCGCCTTCAAAATATTTGCGCACCGCCTCTTCGATCCGGTCATTGATGCGCTGGCTCAAGGCTTCGCCAACATTCATGTGCTTGCCGGAAATGCGAAGGCTCATGGAAATGTATACTCCTGTTGGTGCTGAACGTGCATAGCCACGATGAACTGATGCGACTCACCCGGAGCATAGTCCTTCCGGCGCGCGTGGTAAAATCTCTCCAGCATATTTTCGTCATGCTGGAGATGCGCTTGCGGTAACAACCGCCTTTGCGGTTTCACCTGGCTACTGATCGCGGCTGCCTTGCGTGACGGCGCGCTTCTATTGCCAGCAATGGTGCTTGTCAAGATATCGCGATCAGATACGCGGTCGCCGCTGGGAATGGATTTGCCCGGTCAACGGACCCTCATCATCCGTTTTTCCCGTCTGCGCTGCACGGATGAGGCAATCTTGAGGGCCTCCCGGTACTTGGCGACAGTGCGCCGTGCAATGTCGATGCCCTCGCTCTTCAGCATGTCGACCAGTGTGTCGTCGGAGAGAATGGCGTCCGGTGCCTCCTCCGCCACCAGCTGGCGTATGCGATGTTTGACCGCTTCGGCGGAATGGCCTTCATCGCCTTCGACGGAAGAAACGCCCGAGGTGAAGAAATACTTCATCTCGAACAGCCCGCGAGGCGTCATCATGTATTTGTTGCTGGTGACGCGGCTGACCGTCGATTCATGCATCTTGATCGCATCGGCGACCGTGCGCAGGTTGAGCGGTCGCAGATGGGCGATACCATGCGCCAGGAACAGGTCCTGCTGGCGAACAATCTCGCCTGCAACCTTCAGGATGGTCTGGGCGCGCTGGTCGAGGCTCTTTGTCAGCCAGTTGGCAGTCTGCAGGCAATCGACGAGGAATTCCTTCTCGGTGTCATTGCGGCAGGAACCTTTGACCGTCGCGAAATAGGTCCGGTTGACCAGGACCTTCGGCAGCGTCTCGCTATTGAGTTCTATCGCCCAGCTGCCATCTGGCCGCGCCGAGACCAGTACATCGGGAGCCACTGCCCGCACCGCTTCGGTCTCGAAGGCGCTGCCTGGCCGCGGATTGAGCGAGCGCAGTTCCTGGACCATCTCGCCAAGATCTTCGCCATCCACACCGCACAAGCGGGTCAGTGCCTGAAAATCACGCCGGGCAAGCAGATCGAGATTGGCGACCAGCGCTTCCATAGCCGGATCGAAACGGTCTGCTTCCTTCAACTGGATCGCAAGGCATTCGGCCAGATCCCGGGCGCCAACGCCACTGGGATCAAGACCCTGCACGATCTTCAACGCGTCCTGCACTTGCGTTTCACTTGCCCCGAGGGAAGCGGCGATATCGCCAAGCGGTCGCCGCAGATAGCCGTCATTGTCGAGCGAGCCTGCGATTTCCTCCGCCAGAAGTTTCTGGGCCGCGGTGCAATGCTCTGTGCCTATCTGCGCCGAAAGATGCTCTCTCAAGGTAGGCAGTTGTGATGCGATCTGCGCAACGCGGTCGAAATCCTCGCTTGAACCGGCTGAGCCGCCTCGCAGGCTGTCGAACCCACCGCCGGACAAGGGGCCCGCCATCTCACCCGGCTCGCGGTCATAGACATTGTCCAGCGCGGTGCCCAGATTGTCCTCGAGCACGGCACCGCTGGTCTCGAGTTCGTCGCTGATTTCGCGCTCACGCTCGCGGCCAGTGTCGCCTGCAGCTTCCTGCTGGTCACCGGTTCGGCGCATCGGGTCGGTTTCGATACCCGATGGAATGAGCTCAAGCAGCGGATTTCGCTCCACTTCCTGCTCGACGAATTGCTGAAGCTCGGCATGGGAAAACTGCAGGATGCGGATCGACTGCATCAACTGCGGCGTCATCACCAGCGATTGCGACTGGCGGACCTGAAGTTTGGCGGATAGTGCCATGCCTGTATCCCTGTGGCAGCTGCTGAAGCGCTGCCGAATTCGATTCAGTTTCCGCAATCAGGTCGGAAACTGGCCCGTTTCTTGCTTGGAACCATAACAGCACCGGGTGTTCAAAGTGTAAACTGTTCACCGAGATATGTGCGCCGCACATCAGGGTTGCGCACAATTTCATCCGGCCGACCATGCGTCAGAACCTGGCCGCTGGCGATGATATAGGCCCGGTCGATCAGGCCGAGCGTTTCCCGCACATTATGGTCCGTGATCAGAACACCGATTCCGCGTCGGGTGAGGTGGCGAACCAGTTCCTGAATATCGCCAACCGCGATCGGGTCGATGCCTGCAAAGGGCTCATCGAGCAGCATGAAGGAGGGTCGTGTTGCCAGGGCCCTTGCTATTTCGCAACGCCGCCGCTCGCCACCCGAAAGGGCAATGGAAGGCAGCTTGCGCAGATGGGTAATTGAAAATTCTTCCAGCAGCGCATCAAGCTGGCGTTCCCGCGTAGCCCGATCCTTTTCAACAACCTCGAGCACGGCGCGGATATTGTTTTCCACCGACAGTCCCCGGAAGATCGAGGCTTCCTGCGGGAGATAGCCGATACCAAGGCGGGCTCGCCGATACATTGGCGTCTGGGTTATCTCATGCCCATCAAGTTCGATGCGCCCGGCATCCGGCTGCACAAGTCCGGTGATCATGTAAAAGCACGTCGTCTTGCCCGCACCATTGGGTCCGAGCAGGCCTACCGCTTCGCCGCGGCGTACCCCAAGGGTTACGCCTTTCACGACCTGGCGACCCTTGTAGCTCTTCTGCAGGCCGGTTACCGCAAGCACACCCTGCCTGGCTGCCCGCTGTACTGAAGTGGCAATGCCAAGTGAAGCAGGCGCTGGTTGCTTCTTTCGTGCTGGGGATTGCTGTCCTGGCCGCAAGGGTCGGTTTGCTGCTTCCTGCCTGGGTGCAGCACCTTGCCTGCCTGCGGGCTGGTTTGAAGGCGCGTTTGGCTGGGCTGGTGCCCTGCGTGCACGGGCCGGGCCCGATGGTTTGCTGCGGCCAAGCAGTGAATCAACAACAGCGCCCGCCACCGTGCGCAGCGCCGAGCCAGTCTGCTGCAACTGGCCAAGAATGGCGTTACCCGGTTTCTTCTTCCGTGGCTTGTTGGATCGGTCCGTTCCGGCCTTGCTCAAGAAATCCCCAGCCTCATTGTTGTTGCGCGCCGGTTTTTCCCGGCGTCAGCAACATTTTCACGCGTCCGCCAGATTGGTCCGGACATTTCTTAACGCTCGCGAACTGAGTTGCAAGATTGAAATCGAGTTCGCAGCCTTTCACGACATTCTTACCCTGACTGAGCACCACATTGCCAGAAAGGACTGCGCGATCTTCCTTCATCCGCACGACAGCCCTGTCGGCGGTCACCACCTGGTCGCTGGATGTCAGGCGAACCTTGCCGGGGGCATCGATCTGCCGAATGCCGCCACCCAGGCTTGATGAACCACCGCCGGAATTGAAGCGCACCAGCAGCTTCTGTGTCCGCATGCGGCTCCCGCCCTGCTTGACCTCGACATTGCCGGCCAGGGTGGCAAGCTGGCCTGGAACGTCGATGTTGGCGCTGGCGGCGGTCACCGTCTGGTCCTTCGAGCGCAGTGTGATGGCACCGGGTGCGATCACGCGTCGGACATTGCCGCCAATTGCCGATGTTCCCGCCTGGGAAGCAGCATATTCAATGCGAAGCTTGGCAGTCGAAAGGGAAGACGGGCCGTCACTGACGCTCACATTGCCGGAAAGATGGGCGACCCTTTCCTGGGTACGAATATCCAGCGTGTCTGCCCGAACGAGCTGTTTGCCCGACTGCAGGCGTACATTCGTTCGCGCAACGATATTGCGCACGCCATCCTGCGCGACCTGCCCGCCATTCTGGCCATTGGATGAAAAGGCCACTTCCATGCTTTCGGCAGTGAGTTTGCCGTCGCCCGAGTTGACGGTCACATCCCCGGTCAAAGTGGCAATTCTTGCCTGCATGTCGATGATCGCACTTTGTGCCGTGGCGCTCTGGCCGGGCGAAATGATTGTGACGGGACCAGGTGCAATGACCTTGCCGATCGCACTGGTCGATCCGTTCTGACCATTGCCGGGCAGAAGTTCGATGGTCATGCGGTCCGTCTCGAACCGGGTCTCGCCCTGAACGAGCGCCACATTCCCGGACAATTCGGCAACGGATCTGGCCGGTTCGACTACCGCCATGTCGGCGCTCGCGGTCTGGCCTGCTGTCTCGATGACCACGTCACCTTGTGCAACCACCTTCTCCAGGTTGCCACCCAGCGTATTTTCCGCCTGCCCATTGTTGGTGTAGCGAACACTCATCGTGCGGCTTTTCAGCCGCGTCTCGCCCTGGGTCGCGACAACATCGCCGCTAAAAACGGCTGTTTGCTCATCCTGCGATATCACCAGGGACTGGGCAGTTATTTCAACCGGGACATTGCCCGCATCAATGCCTGCTGTCGCGTCGGTTGCGCGCGCGGGGGCAATTCCAACCAGCAGGAATAAGCAGAGCAGGGCTGTGTTCCTGGCAATCATGTTCACTGCGCTTGCGTCTGGCCAGCCTGACCGCGAAGGGGGCTTTCCTTGAGAGCTCCGCCTTCAGCAGGCTGCAGCACGACGCGCACATTCCCTGTAAACGCCACGGTTTTTCCCTTGTCGCGGACCTCCATGGCTCCCGCCGTGACGCGGGCCCTGGCCGTATCCACGATAACGGGCAAGGTGGAACTCATTGTGCTGGAATTGATGTCGACATGGGCCTGTTGAAGCTGGACAGTCATGCCGTCATCGGTTCGCAGGACAACATCATTGCCCAGTTCGAGCGTCTTGGCATCCGCGTCGTAAAGGCCCGTGCCCGCATCGACATGTGCCTGCTGCGTCCCTCCCATGGGAAGGTGCGCGCGAATGTCATCGAGAGAAATCTGGGTCGGTTTGGCTGCATCCTGCGTGGCGCGCGTGGCCGTGAAGCTGTAGGGGCGGTTTTGCGGGTCCGATCCGGTTACTTCCGGATTGTCCATGACAAGTTTGCCATCCTCTACCTTCACTTCATCCAGCGTGATGGATGGCGTGCCGGATGTCTTCAGGAAAAGTGTCAGTGCAATTCCGGCGATAACCAGCACTCCGCCCAGCGGCAAACCGATCTTGAGATAACGCACAAAAAGACTGTGACGCCTTGCGCGCTCGAATTCCGCCAACCCGCGGCCTGATGAGGAGAAATTGCCGACTTCCCGACGCATGTGCGCCCTGCCATCCGAATGCGGATAGCCGCCCTGTCCCCGGTTGCTGGAAGAGTCTGGATACGCCAAGGTCCTGTCCGGATTTGTCGAAGCTGCAGAAAGTCCCATGCAGCAACGAAAGTTTCTTGTCCTTTTTACGGCGAAACCGACGGTTAGACCAGCCTGCGCGCTGGTAAGGTTTCAGCGCTACCTCTAGATCAGCTATGGGCGAAAATGTCGTCTTCCGGCCATCCAGCAAGGTCAAGGCGAGCGCGCCACGGCAGAAACCGGAATGCCGCCTGTGCAAATTCGGTGCGCCCTTCGCGTGCAAGCATCGCGTCAAGACGATCCTTCAGCTGGTGAAGGTACAAGACATCGGAGGCAGCATATTCAAGCTGTGCCTGGCTGAGTTCTTCCGCTGCCCAGTCAGAACTTTGTTGCAGTTTTGAAAGATCGACGCCAAGCAGTTCCTTGCAGATATCCTTCAGTCCGTGCCGGTCCGTGTAGGTGCGGGTTAGCCTGGACGCAATCTTCGTGCAGTAGACCGGTTGCGTCATGACCCCGAAAGCATGGAAGAGGACGGCGACATCGAAGCGGGCGAAATGGAAGATCTTCTCGACTTCCGGGTCAGCCAGAAGCTTTTCGAGATTGGGAGCGCTTTTCTGACCCTTGGAGATCTGAACCACGTCGGCTGTGCCGTCCCCAGGCGAAAGCTGAACGACACACAGCCTGTCGCGGGCCGGAACCAGTCCCAGCGTTTCTGAATCAATCGCGGCGCTCTTGCGATAGCGCGACAGATCGTCAAGATCGCCCTTGTGAAATCTTATCGTCATGGCTGCCTTGTCCCGCTGGCTGTTTGACCGGTTGATAATGCAGATGACCAGTCAAGATTCCGTTTCCGCTGTTTGGCCGAGTTTTGCTGTCGATGCAACCATTCCGCGGCGCTTGACGCTGGTTGAAAAGAGCAGCAATCAGGATGCATGCAGCTCTATCATGCCTCCGCCTACGACCGCTCGAAACTGCAACCATCCTGGTGGGAAGCGTCAGCACCGCCACTCGACCTGCAGCTTTCGCCACTTGAGGGTGCACATCAATGTGATGTCGCAATCATTGGTGGTGGCTTCACCGGCCTGAATGCGGCACTTGTCCTCATGCGTGATTTCGGGCTTTCGGTAACCGTATTGGAAGCGGGTCCCTTCGGCTGGGGTGCATCTGGCAGGAATGGCGGTTTTTGCTGCCCCGGTTCCGCCAAACTGCCAGTATCGACAATGATCGCGCGCTATGGTGAAACCGAGACAAGGCGCTTTCATCGCGCCCAGCGTCTGGCTGTAGACCATGTTGCGCAGTTGCTCGAAGCTGCCGCCATCGATGCTGATGCAGTTGAACGGGCGGACCTGTCGCTGGCCCACAAGCCCAACCGGGTGGATGATCTGCGTGAGGAACAGGCGTTCGCCAGGTCGTTTTTCGGCGAAGAAACAGAGTTCCTGCAACGGGAGGCGTTGATTGAACGCGGTTTTGGCGGCCCGTTGTTCCATGCAGGCCTTCTTGGGCGCACCACATTCGGCCTTCATCCGCTCAAATATCTGCGAGGACTGGCGCGCCTCGCGCATGGAACCGGGGTTCATCTCGTGCCTTTCTCGCCTGTCCAGGCATGGACCAGGCGCGGCGATGCCCATCTGTTGCGTACCGCACAGGGCGAGGTGACAGCCGGCAAGGTGCTTGTGGCCACAAACGGCTATACGCAGGACAATCTTTTGGGCCAGCTTGCAGGGACCGCTCTTCCTGCTCTTTCGCGCATTCTCGTCACGCGACAACTTGGCCAGAGCGAAATCGCCGCACAGGCCTGGAGCACAACGGTTCCCGCTGCCGACACTCGCCGGTTGCTGCACTATTTTCGCCTGCTTCCCGACAACCGGTTCCTGTTTGGCGGCAGGGGAGGTCTTGACGCTTCGCCCGCTGGTGTCGACCGGGGCATTGGTCAATTGAGGCGGACATTTGAAGCCATGTTCCCGGCCTGGGCTGATGTGGAAACAGAATATTCCTGGTCGGGCCTTGTGTGCCTGACCTGGCCCCTGGTTCCCTTCGCAGGGCCTGTTCCAGGCGTTGATGGAGCCTGGGCAGCTTTCGGCTGGCATGGGAACGGCGTGGCCATGGGCAGCTACGCGGGCAACAGGATTGCTACCGTCATGGCTGGTGGTCAGGCACTTGGCGAGGCTCTCCCATCTGTAATGACCGCGCCGTTGAAAGCCTTTCCATTCGCTTATGCGCGCAAGGCCATGCTTCGCGCTGCCTATATTGGCTATTCGATCCAGGATGAATGGCTCTAGGGCTGTTACCCCGGGCCGACGGTGCCAGCAATTCTTGCATGTGTATCGCCATGTGCCTTAATGCACATCGTCGGGTTTCGTGGCTTGCTATCTCATGGTCATCGGAAGGCGCTGATGCCTCCGGCGAAACACAGAGGAGTTGAAACCATGATCCGCAAGACCCTT
>JBATLL010000076.1:0-1627 GCA_049289295.1 Rhizobiaceae bacterium | reverse complement strand
CGGCCGGCCGGGGTGCTTCCGATCCGCCGCAGTAGAGCACGGCGTCGAATTCGGCGAGCAGGTCGGCGACCTTCTTGTCGACGCCGACATTGACGCCGCAGTGGAACGTCACTCCCTCGCCCCGCATCTGCTCGACGCGACGATCGATGTGGTGCTTCTCCATCTTGAAGTCGGGGATGCCGAAGCGCATCAGCCCGCCCGGACGGCTCTCGCGCTCGTAGACGTGGACGTCGTGACCGACCCGGCCGAGTTGCTGTGCCGCGGCCATGCCCGCAGGGCCGGAGCCGATGATGGCCACCCGCTTGCCGGTCTTCTTCTCCGGCGGGAACGGCCTGATGTAGCCCGTCTCATAGGCCTTGTCCGCGATCGCCTGCTCGATCGTCTTGATGGCGACGGGGATGTCCTCGAGATTCAGCGTGCACGCCTCCTCGCAAGGGGCGGGGCAGATGCGCCCGGTGAATTCGGGGAAGTTGTTGGTCGAATGGAGGTTGCGGATAGCACCCTCCCAGTCGCCGCCGTAGACGAGGTCGTTCCAGTCGGGGATCTGGTTGTGTACCGGGCATCCCGTCGGGCCATGGCAGTACGGCACGCCGCAATCCATGCAGCGCGCGGCCTGTTTCTCGACCTCCTTGTCGGACATCGGTAGCGTGAATTCGCGGAAATGCCGAATGCGGTCGGAAGCCGGCTGGTACTTGTGCACCTGACGGTCGATCTCGAGGAAGCCTGTAACCTTGCCCATTTCCACTCCGACTGAATAACCTTCCAAACCTGTCACGCAGGAAGTATCCGGCACTTCATGCGCGTTCGACCGAGGATCGTAAGATTCCCGAGAAAACTGCTCTGCTTTTCGACCACGCGTCCCACGGCTTCGGAGGCGACATCCTCCCAAGACCCCGGAAAATCCGAGAGTTGCAATATCACCACGCCGATTGCCTTGTGACCTCTCGCGAAGATCAGGTCGCCATAGTCAAAATCCTCGGTCAGCAGCACCCGATTGTCCCGCACCGAGCGATCGAGAACCATCTCGTCCGGAATCCCCTGAGACGTATCTCTGACCCATTCCACGTCATGACCGAGATCCCTCAGCTTCGTCACGAACAGAAGCCCGAGGCACTCGTCAACAAGATACCGCACACCTACTCCGCCGCCTCGGGACTGGACGCGAATGCGTCGCGCAGATGGTCGGCGGCGAACTGGTGCGCGGCGCGGATATCCGTCTCCGTCAGATGAGGATATTCTCTCTGTATCTCGCTGCTCGAAAGCCCTCGCGACGCAAGTCGCAGAACGTCCTCGACGGTAATCCGTGTCCCCCGAATGGTCGGCTTGCCGAACCTGATGGCAGGATCGGTCACAATCTCGGAACCCTTATTCCTCTTCATCGTCCTTCCAATCCCGAAACGGGTTGAAATACCTTCACCTCGATTCACCGCGTGCGCCCGCGCACCGCCGAAGATCCCTTCGGCGCCGACAGGATAATCCCGGAACCCCGCCGAACCAAGACTGCTATTCCGCCGCGACGCCCATCCGGCTGCGCTCCATCTCGATGAGCGCCCGGCGGTACTCGACGGGCATCACCTTGCGGAACTTCGGCCGGTAGTGCGCCCAGTCGTCGAGGATCGCCTTGGCG